>NZ_MDDV01000012.1 GCF_001854885.1 Ensifer sp. LCM 4579
TCGGCGCCAGCCAATCTGGCGCAACCCTCGAACGGAGAATGCCGCAGGAGAGACCACAGGCCCAGTCAGCTCACTCCGCGATCATGAGGTCTAGGTAGTCAACAGGCAATGCCCTTCGCCAGCGGACAGTCCTTATGGAAAAAGATGCGTATCCGGCGGTTACCTCTAATTTGCAGGTGGTGGATACGTCCATAGTGATGTGTGCAGGGAAAGCACAACGCCCGTGATCTCGATAGATGCCGAGAAATTCCACGGCAATCAGGAGAGCCAGCGGCATAAAAGACTCAAGGCGATGATCTGCGAGAAGCTGGCGCTCGATCCCGAAGCCGAGAAAGCCGGCATCGCGCAGGAACGTTATACCAAGGGAATGGACGGCACGGGCTATACCTTCCCCGACGTTTTCGCGGCATCCCGGTGCGGCGGGCCTGCTGCCTTTGAGATTCAGATTACGACGGCGCAGCTTCCGAACATCGTCCGCCGAGAGGATTTCTATGCGGGAGATTGTATGTCGTGCAGGCTTTCCTTGTGCCCAATGCCGCGCTATTGGATTCGTAATATGAGTTTCGCTGACTATATCAATGGGTTCGCCCCCGCCGATGGTACGATGCACCTGATGCATTCGGCCCCCGTCATCATCGGAGCTGATATCATCTTGTCAGGCGAGCTTCGGACGCGACCCTGTACCGTCTACACGGGTGAGGATCTGCTCTATCTGTTTTACGGACGCCCCGCCTTCAAGCCGCTGCCTGGTCTACCGGCCAGCGCCATCGCTGAACACCTCCCGATGTGCCTAGTGGTGGACCCCACGCTTCTTGGCGATGCAGTCCGCATTCTACCCTTCGACAGCGGCGGTTACGGGCGTTATGCGGCGCATACTGGGCCGCTCGTTCAGCGCGCCGATTTCGAACTCGGCCCAGGTTGCGAAGTGCCTATGCGGCTGGTTCGCGCGTTCTTTGAAACCAACCGCAACTACTACATCCAGATAGCAACATCGAACGACGCGGCAATCCCGATTTCGCAGCGTAAAGCGAAGGCATTCGCGCGACTTTCCCGGGATCCGGCACTCGCTGACGACGACGACCGCCGCTCCACTATCGAGGTGCAGATCGGCCGAGCTGTGCCGCTCGCCACCGCACTGAAGGCGGTCGTGGCGCCGCCCGTACTTCTCTCCGATCCAGAGGTCGTGCGAGAGAGCAGAGCCGCGCCAATCGCGGTGCATGAATATCGAGCAACGTAGCCTGAAGCGTCACGGCCAGCCGCGGGAGCGGGTCACGTGGGAGATGAAGGCGGCAGAACTCGTAAGTTTGTTATCCGGCCCCAGCCATGGCCGCAGGTAGAACTGAGGAACATAGTGGCGCTTCATTCTGACATCTGCCCTTTGGCAGCTACGATTTTCCGTGCCAAAGCATCCCTGTTGGCGGTCTTGTTGTCTAGCAGTTCGCCGAGAACATCCTCCAATAGTCCGAATGCAGTAAGCAGAAGATCACGATCAGTGCCACCGTCATGGCTTCCAACATTTCCGATCACTCTTAGCGCATCAAGAATATGTTTCTGAGCCGCCCGCTTACCCGTGAGTTTGGTTAGCCTTACGCCGAGCGCAAGACGCACCCGCTTTTTCCCCTTCTTGGGTTTGTTGAAACGTGGCACCTTAAGCTGGTCCAATAGCATTTCAATGCAAATCCTTAGCCGATTTGCACTGGCACCCGTATCAACCCAAAATAGCTGAAATGCCTTAAGCAGATGCCGCATGCTTTTGGGAGCCAGCTTCTCAGAGAATTTGATGATATGCGGGGCGGGTATGATGCTGTCGGGAAAAAGCGCCTCGCGCATCGCCCAACCAAATTCCTCATCCTCATACTCAGTGTCCTCCAGCTTACCGGCCATCGACACAATCTCTCCGCATGCTGGCGCAGAGCATTGCAAGAATGCCGTAAATCTACCGTGATCCCATCCGGGCTCCCAATCTTGATGGTTTCGACCCACAGTTACGCAAGAAGGATAAGCCTTCTGAAGCGATCCCTCTTTTAATCGGAGAATCCCCCGATTGCACTGTGGGCATGGAAACGGTGGAAAATGCTTTTCGTCGAAGAGGTCGTGCCAAAGATCAATATTCATGTCTGCCTACCATCATAATGATACCTTGCCCTTGGCAGCGATGATTCGCTTTTGCTTCCGCCGATAGTTTCGCATCTCGCGCTTCAAACAACTACACCATCAGATGCTTAACCATCGCGAAACGCACCAAAAGTCGTCAAAGTTTATTGCGCCATCATGGCTGTCGGCATTTCCAATCCAGCACACCGCGTCCAAGCAAGTAGCCTGTCCATGCTCTACTTCCGTCAGCCTCTCAATTCGCGCGGAAAGATGAAGGTGCGATCCATTCGCGCGTAATCTGGAACTGCACCGGACGACCGGTCTTTTGCTGGACGACCATGGCACGGGTTCGGCTTTCTGTTCCTGTCACCAAGGTGCCGATTTTGACTTAACGAGATCACGGCCGCGAAGCTTACTGTCGATTGCGAGGTCAAACGAAGCGCGATCTCTCAACCTCCCGGTCGAGGAAGAAGCGAATCGCCCAGATTTGGCGCTGCTCGAGCGGCTTATTGACGCCAACCTTTTGGCCAGCATTCCACGCGGGACGGCCCAGTGCGGCAGGATCATATTGTGCAATACCCATTCGAGTTCTCCTTCGCCCACCATTGACCGTTAGGAGAACGCGTGACTCAAGGATTGACGGGGCCGCAAGCAGACTGTCCGTAGTCCGGTCAGCAATGCCAGGAAGCGGACGGAGAGCAGCGCCGGATTGCGGCTCTAGCGGGGCTCATGCTTACCCTCGGCGGCCTTGTCCTGGCCGCGTTGATCCTTGGAGGAACCGGTGCCATGTGAGGCAAGTTCCGGTCGCGGATAATACAACCCGTTGCTGGCAATCTCCTGTATCTGCGGCACCGCCCAAGGTCCGCATTGCTTGAAATGCCGTGCAACGGCTGCCTTCGAGGCCGGGGCCAGCCCCCAGGTCAATGGCGGCACATGGCCTTCGAAGGTTGGCTCTTGCACCCAACGGCTTGCTTCCTGTTTCAGGCGCCGCCTCGTTTCGGCCTGGCTCTCGCGCTCGATATCGGCTTCCGGATCGCCGTGCTGGCGGCGCTGCGCCATACGGGTGAGGAACGCAAATTCCTCAGCCTGGTCTTCAAAGGGCGGCAGTTCTTCAAGCGGGCCGAGCCCGAAGTGAAAATAGGTGTGCTGGACAATCTTGTCACCGGCCGCGAAAGTCCCCCACGTCCGAGACTGGGTGTCGCCCAGGTGGAGGCGATTAAGGTGATCGGATAAGCGCTTCGACAGACCAAGCCCAGCGAGGGATCTTGTGCTCATCAGGGTCAAGAAGGGTGACATTATGTCGGGCGTTTCGGAAATGGTCGTGTCGAGACCCTGATCGAGACCGGGCGGGGCGTCGCACCTTCCCGCCAGAGTCGGATCGGAGGTGATCTGGATGAGGACATATCTGACGAAGCGTTTCGTCGTCAGGAGGTCAGAGCAGGAGCGGGCATAGAGGTTCTCGTCCTTCGCCCGTTCCCGGATCTTGTCGCATTGGATGTCATCGAGCTGCTCAATGAGGCGCAGCAGGGACGATGCGCCGTAATCGTCGACATAACCTCCGTCAATGAGGGTGTCGAAATAGCGTTCCTCCACCTTACCGGGATAAGAAGCGACCATGGTCGGATTCATGGGAAAGGGCGCGCCCGAAGCGTCAGTGCCCCAGGGAATCGTGAACCTGCCGCCCGGCGAAATCCCCGGAAAACGAGCGGAATTGACGACGGCCGTGCTGACGCGCGTGGTAGGCAGGCCCAAACCGAAGATTTCAATGTCGGGTAGCGTCAGCGTCGGCGCGCCGGCATCGCCGAGATTGGATGTGACGGCGATCAGGCCGCGGCTTGTCAGCGTCGCGTTCATGATCAGCGCCGGCCAGGGCCGCCGCGGCCAGAGCGCGCTCAGCGATGAAGCAAACAAGGGTGACCCATAGGCATCGGCCCAGGCCCGTTCAAGTGCACGCTCGAGGCTTATGCCGCGATCCTCGAAAAGCCGGGCAGCTGGCCAGAAGATCGCCCTCAGCAGATCGCCGCTGAGCGCCGAGGCAACGACAGGCCCGAGAAACTCGCCGTCAAGCATGGCGCGCACGCAGGGCGAAAGGCCTCCAGCCTGCGAAGGCCGGCAATCCGGCCGGCGCGGCCTTTCGGCGAGCTCGCCAGCGTAGATTGCGGATCCCAGCGAGCCGCCGGAGACCGATGAGATGGCAAAAAGCCGGTTGGAGAAGTCCGGCACCTGGCGGTCCAGTTCCGACAGCACGGTCGCCGTCCATTCCGCGGCCCGTATGCCGCCGCCGGCGCTTTCGACCAGAAACATGGTCGCCTGGCCGTCCTTGTCCTGATTGCTGGCGAGCCAACAATCAAAGGACGTCTCGACCTGCATCATCCCTGCAGGAGCTGCCGCGTTCGGGCACGCCACGGCGGCGGGGATCGAAAACAATTTTGCTTCGGGGATCTCGCGGATCGGCGCCGCCCGGTAAAAGACGAAGCCGGCCACGGTCGACGCGATCACGACACGGAAGAGATATTTTCGCGCCGGCATCCGCGCAAGACAGCCAAGGATCGCGACAATGAGGCCCCCGATCGCAAAACAGGAGGCGACCGGGCCAATGATGCGGCCTATCGCGGCGGCAAAAACAGCAAAGGTCAAAAACACCAACAGCGCCAGCGCCAATATCCTGAAGCGCCGGGCTTGAAGGACCGTTGTCGTCTTGACCTGGCCGCGCTCGCTGCGGAACCACAGCCACGGAACCAGCGCGAAGGCAAGGGCAAGCACGCCGATCAAGACCTGCCGACCACTCCCCGTGAGGCCGACAGCCACTGCGAAAGCGACCATGAACATGCTCGCGGCGGCGACGGCAAATTGCTGGTGCCATCGCTTCGTCGCCAGCGAGACCATGAAGAGGAAGGCAACCGCTGAAAGAATGACGGATCCGCAAAGGATAAAAAACGAGCCCTGTGCGGTCGCGGAACTGGATAGCAGCGCCTCTTGCCCGCCATCAGTGAACAGGGCGAAGCCAATCAGGCCGAGAACGACAAGAATTGACGCCACGATCCCCTCCCCCGAGCGGCCGTTCGGGCTCCAGGAGCGACAGAACGGGCATGCAAGGCCCATCATGCGCTATTTATTCAGGGAGCGCCATTCCGATCCTGTTCGGCAAGCTTCGCCGCTCCGGGCTCTCAACCACCGAGGAGAGGTGAAGCTCGCTGAAAAGGCCGTTCCCAGAGCGATCCTCGCGGCTGGCTATTTGGGCAGTCACCGGTCACTATTTACCAGCAATTCTAGATTTACGCGCACGGCTGCCTGCATGCCGATCGAAGCAGGCTGCCTGCATGCCGATCGAAGCAGCCGGCACAGCTGCAAGCAAGAGGCGCACGGCATTCGCCAAAGAGCGGCCGCAAGCGGAGAGGATCGCCTCGATCGGCGGTACATTGACGACAGGTGCCGCCAGCCGAAAGCGGCCTTCCGCTGCAAGAAAAGACCACTCGTCGAAGCTCCAGGAAACGAGCGGCTCGTCCACTCCGGCTCGCAGCTTCGAGGCGCGACCATGGAAAAGCATCCATGCGCCCGCCCACCAAAGGGGAGAACGGGCTGACACGGTCCTTCCTGCCTAAGTGTGTCAACAGCCAATGCGACCCCCTGCCGATCGGTGCTGATCGTTTTCTACCTGCCAGCCATCCGCTCAAGAGGGAGTGCAGGCCAGCAACCTCCGCCCCTGTCGTGGCGCTCGCGAGATGAAATCATCGCAAAATGTCGGACCAGTCCTGCAGCGCTATGCCGTATGCCAAGCTGATTTAGATCCACTGCCGTCCGCGGGGCACTGAAGCTCTTGCGATTTCGAGTCGCAGCTTTTGGCGATGCGGCGATATTGTCACATTGGCTGATATGAGAGGCGCACAGCAGTCGTCAGCGAAGCGTGGCGGGAACTGCTGGACCGGGCTCAATCGAGCCGGCCGCCGTTATCGTCTCGGTCGGCGATTATGCGGACTAAGCGGTCGTCGCCAAGCCGATTGCCGGATGACGTGTTTGGGCCGGATGCGGTCGGGCTGCTTTTTGCGTGCGAGAAGCGATAGCCGACATTCAACCAAGAAGGGCAAGATCCCTGAGTTTACTTCAGGCGTCACTCGTCAGCGGTGTCTCTATGACCGCTTCTCAGGCCGACACTGCTGTTCAGGCGTTGTGCTTGCATAACTGAGTTGCACTATGGCAGACTTAACTGCGCCGGCAAAGTTCGCCAACTTGTGGGTGTCGGCAATCAACGCATCCCGAAGTGTCCTTGGAATTTCAAGTTGCCCCCCAGCTCCGCGCTTGCCTCGATTACAAATGTTGTCGGGCTCTTCGCCGGGAAGGCGATGTCCTGTGGTGCGGACGCGAAACCCCGCGTCCTGCAGATTCTTGGCGACAGTGTCGCGCAACTGGTGATCGAGACCACCGAGCCAGACGGTCTCTGTATCTCCCTCGTCCTTTCGACCGTGCACGGTGACCACGACGTCGGCTGCCGCTGCTAGGCGCAGACCTTCCGGCTCATCGAATAGATGCGATTTAATGTGGAGATCGGAGTGAGGACGGTCTGGTTTCAACCCTTCGAAGCAGTAGAGCGAAAGGTCATTGCCTGCGATCGCTACAGCGAGCTCGGAGGTGCCAGGTTCGATCGTTCCACCATGAGGGGCGGCAATCAGGACGGGCGACGGCTTCTCGGTGAAGAACTTTCTGTAGTCGACGCCTTCCGTCTCGCCGGCGGCAAGGGCCGAATAGCCCTTGTACTTGTCTGACGTTTCTCCCGGTTTTGTCGATCGCGCGGTCGCTTCAGATGAAACGGCGGATGTGGTCTGATTTCTGGATGTTCCGCTCACACCGTCGTCTTCGCCGCTGGCCCCATCGTCGTCTTCATCCTCGTCTTCATCTTCATAGTCCCTGTTGCGCATCTCCCTTTCGGTCTCGGCGCTGCGGTGCTCCGATGCGATCCGAAGGTTGAGTTCTGCGATGTGTTTCTCCGCAAACGCTGTAACTAAAGGGCGTTCATCCGACAACCACTCCGTCAGGGAGTCTCTTCTGGCTCGCCACGCTTCGGCGAAGCCCAATTCGCCCGACACCACACCGGTGCTATCGATCGCGGCTCGCACCCCGCTTAGTTTTCGAGCGTCACCCGGGAAACGCGACACTATCTCCTTTAAGACAGCATGGGTGGAGATCTCGCCGTGATAATTTCGCAGGATCGCAAGCGCGAAATCCGCCTCCGTATCGCCGCCTGCCTTTACCAGCTCTACGAGCGCAGCAGCGAACTCCGGTGTGCAATGAGGGAATACGTTGCTTAGGAGGCGACCTCCTCGAAATTGAAAAAGTCGCCTGTCGCCTGAAAACCAGGACAGCCCCTTGCTAATCGCGAGGTGAGGGTCCTTTGCGAGCACTTTTCCCAGACCGTGGAAACGGAATGGCACTGCCTCGAACCGACCTTCATCCCTGTCTTCGTCAGAATTCTTGGCTAGGCGAGCACCGAAATAGTCCCAGATCGCTCGGGGCTGACGTTCGGCCAGCCGGCCCAAAATGCCCTCTACCTGGTAGTTCACCTGGCGGACATAGCCTAAGTTCTCAAGGATTTGTGCCGTTCTTTCAGGAGTGAGTTCCTCATAGAGCTTTCCGCCCTTCTGTAGGAACCATGCTTCCGAGACCCACCGGACATCTTTGCGGTCGTTCAGAAATGCCAGGGCGTCGCGCAAGAAGCTGTCGGGGTCTGTGATCTGCTCCGCGTCAAAGTGCTCCAAGGCAAGTAGTAGGCATTCGCTAACTGCTGCTGAGTCCGCAATGTCAATGGCGCGCTTCAACAGGCGGTGCGCGAAATCTGGCTGCTTAACTTCCGAATATCGAAGATGGCGCGCTATGCCTGACAAATTCTTAGCGGACACAAGTTCGCGTTCCAAAATTGCTTCATAGATATCGTTCCGGCCACTCCGAGATAGCCCATTGAGGAAGCCGGGAAGAAACCGGCGGAGATCATCGGAGGCCCTCGCCAAAAACCTCTCCGCCACCTCGGGCTTACGCTCTGCAAGATTGCTGAGGAAATTCCCGAAAACGGGGAAGGTCGCTAGATCGCTTGACTTAGTTTCCGCACAGCGCGCTATCAGGTCGTACCACTGGCTCTCGTTTGCGTTGTTGATAGCGGCGAGATAGCTGTCCGCTTCCTTCTTCCGATACTCGTCAGCCCTCTGATATTCGAATTCCGCATCGGTCCAGTGTTCGGAATAGACGGATTCAAATCCAACCAGAACTTTATATTGGCGAAAGCGTTCGTCTGTATTAATCGCGTCACGGAACTTGAAGATGGCGGCAATGAGGGCGGCAGCTTCGGCCTGACAATTAAATCGATTATCCGGGTCATCTGCCAACGCTCTCGTGCGCCGGTAGTCATAAAGGAATTGATGTTCTAGGTGTTGGAGCAGCTCGTAGCTTTCGGATTTGGCCCGTGCTGTCACGAATTCGACAATACGTGTTGCGTCCCGGAGAGTGATATCCAGGAGCTCATTCGAGTACTGCACCTGATTGGGAGTTCGTGTGGCAGCGTCCAGCGCTGCGAGAACTGCTCGCTTTTGCGTATCGTCGGTGGATCGGTCGTAGGCCGCGAAGAGAGCCGTCATTGCCTTCTCGCGAACTTGCCGCAACTGATCCGACACTGGCACGGCCCCGGTGCTTAGCGCCACGGAATCTGCCTTCCACTTGGCACCTGTAATGTCGGATTGGATTGCCTCGGTCCATACAGTGAGGACGATGGGCCGAATGCCGTCCAACTCGACGCTACTCATCCCGGCAAGATGATCCACCAGCGCCATCTGGAGCATCGGTCCCACCTGCCGATAGGCGTCGATGTTGTACTCGGAAAGGTGCTTCACCGCGTTTACAATCGTCTGCCGAAGGTCTTCCTCTGACTCATCCCGGTAAATGTCGATAAGAAGCTGTAGCGTTCCGACCACGTCTGCGTAACGCAGACGCTCTATTATCTCCAGGACAAGCGTTGTCACCGCGTCGGCTTTGAACCCCTCCATTTTGCCATAGGTCGTCTCTATCGGAACAGGCTCGGTTGCACGCGCAGCTTTCACCGCCCGGAGGAGAGGCCCCCTCAGCCCTTCGTAGGCGGCCGAGAGGTCGTCATAATTCGGAATTGAGTAATCCTTCAGGCCGGAAAGAATCTCGTAGCGCTCGTTATTATTCTGTGCACCGTCGAGCAGCGTTGCAATGTCCTTATCGAAGAGGCTTTTGCCTTGAAGAAGCCGCTCATACTCGTGCTGCGCCTTTTGAATCTCAAAGCCAGCCGGGATCAGGTACTTGTCCATGATCCGCTCAAATCGACGGGCAATTGCTTTCATCGCTTTCCCGCCATAGCCGTCGCCTAGGTTGTCCTTATAGAGAATGTCGTGTGACGTTTCGGACCAGGCGTGGTTTAGAATGGTCTGGACCTGAATCTCACAACGCAGCCCGGCGAACCTCGCGTATTCCGGCAGGCGTACCCGTTCCTCGCGAAGCCTCACCGTGTAGTGGACGGCGCGGTATTGGGCTTCCTGATTTTCGGGAACGGGATGATGAATTTTGGTTGAGTCCTCCTCGATTTCGAAGTTCTCGCGGATTAGCGATGATGCCAAGAATCGATCAACATCGTTGTTGGTATAGAAGATGAGCCGCACACCAGCGAGATCGCGCCGGTCAAGCTCAAGCGTCTGAGTTTCCAATTTGTCCGCCTCGACTAGACGCCGACGCAAGCTACTCACTTCTTTTGCGCGCCACTGAACCGATTGAGGACGTGGCTGGCCTTTGTCGACGCGCAGTGCGTTTTCCAGGATGAATCGAACTGTTTGTGCGAAGTCGTCGTACGTGGAATAGTACTTCTTCTCGTAGTCTTCGATATTCATCACGCCGACCTCAACCGCATATAGCTGAATAACGGAGCTGTACTTAGCCAGATTCCTTGGACAATCGTAATGCAGAAACGAGGTCATAATGCCGACAACAAGCCTTCGCGACAACCGGAAGCGTTCTCATTCTTAGCATCGCGGGGTGTCCGCTGTAGTCCGGCGCCCTGTCACGCCGGAAGCTACTTTTGGCGCAACGTTTGAGCACAGTTTGCCGTGGGTGAACGTCGGCTCCTGGGCAGTGGCGAAGGAACTCTGAACGGGTGAAATGAGGGGCGCAAAGCGGTCGTTCGTGAACCGTGGCTGGAAAGTCGTTTTCGGGCCGACTGCTGACGACGATGTCATCTCGTCCCGGCTAGGGAAAAGCGCGAAAGGCGCTTGACCTCGACACGCCGATTAGAGAAGCGCCGCCCGAAGGGCGGAAAACCGGGACCGACTGCCCCGGTAAGCGGTTCCGTGCCTCCTTATCTGACTTGACGTGCGGCCTGTTATTGCGGTTTATCGCAACGCGCGAGGGTAGGCACTGAGACAGACACTAGCGATAGGCGGGGGCTCTATCGCTGAAAGTACATGGAGAAGTGTATGCTGAATCCTAGCCCCGACAAATCGAGGGGAAAGCCTGAACCGGTCGACGTTCATGTCGGCCGTCGAATTCGGATGCGCCGAGTGTGGATGCACGTCACACAGATGGCTCTTGCGGAGGCTATCGGAGTGACGTTTCAGCAGGTACAAAAATACGAGAAAGGCACCAACCGCGTAGGTGCAAGCCGACTTCAGCAGATCGCTCACGCGCTGGATGCGCCAGTTTCTTATTTCTTCGAGGATATGCCCGACGCAGCGGCAGTCGACGGCGGCGACCGCAGCGGCCAAAAGAGGCTGCAAACAGAAATCATGGAGTTCGCGTCAAGCCATGAAGGTCTCGCGCTCATTCGCGCCTTCTCCCGGATCACCGACCAAAAGGTGCGGAGCCGGACCCTCGGCCTCGTGAAAGCGCTCGCCGAACAGAACCCGTCATGAGTCTCGCGACAGATTTCATTTCTGAGTTAAGACGCGCCGCAAACGAGCCCGAGAAGCCGTCGCCTTATGAAGTCAGCGGTCTTCTCGATCGCTCGATCGATACGCACGCGATATGCGCGAGCAGACAGGAATCGCCGGCAGCCACGGCGCCAAGGGCGTGCTGATAGACCTTTGAGTAGCGTCTGAGTGCGCCCGCGACCTTTCCGCCACAGATATCAGAGATGCCCTGGTCGATGCCGCTGACATCATCAGAGCATTGAAGATTGCGCTTGAAGGGAGGACCGAGCTCTAGTGCGGATGACCGTGGCGGCTGCAATTGCGAGTGCCCGCGCCTGGGGCGGCGTGGGCACTCATAAAACAGGTTGGACCTGACGCCGCTGAGGGACGGCGCAACGTGATAATTCGTCACGTATGTCTTTCTTCCGACGTTTCTCATGTGTCCCTGCAAATCCTGCAACCATGGTCAACCGAACAGTCAATGCGACGTTTTCTGGGACTTGTGCGTTAATCCCCGCATGGCCAGGACATCTTCGAAGAAGCCGCCGGCTGAGCCGCCAGGCCCCGACGCCACCTCCGCGTACATCCACGCCTGTCGACAAGGCACTAGGGGTGTGGCGCCGCCCCTACCCGTACTAGCCGTACGATGCAAAAAACCCCGAGCCGGGAGGAGGCGCCGGGGTCCTTGAACTTGATCGGCTCCTTGGGAGGAGGAGTGGAACCGATCGACGTCCTGCGCAGTGGGAGGAGGTACTGCGCTGACAGTGGCGAAGATAAAGCATCCGCCATCATTGAATAATACCTTAGATTACAGGGCCGCATTGCTGAGAACGCATGACACAGGCGCCTCATTCATGCGCGAGACTGGACCCCGTAGACCGGCATCAAACGGAAGCGATAATTGTGAGTTCTCTCTAATCAAGCTGATTGTGATGCTTCGGTGACAGCCGTGTCGCCATATGCTGGGGTGACACGACCACGAGCACCAACCGGCCCGCGGATGTCTGATAATGACCTGCACCAGTTCTCGCCGCGATGTTGATGACGTCGGCGAAGGTCGCGGCGAGAACGCGCGAGCGGCGACCGCTGGTCGTTTCTCGGTCCTCCACCAGCGCGCGACGCCCCTTTTTGAAACGGCCCTACCGCGCGTGGGACCTTGCGTTCCCCTTTCGAAAAACGATTGTCGTAGGGCTGCCGGTCGGGATGACTTGACCTGTCGGAACAAGATTGCCGGGGTCACATTGTCTGAATTCGACGATGGTGTCGCTGTCTTCGTTAGCGACATAGAGGTGCTTTTCATCTGGCTCGAAAGCGAAAAACCTGGGCGTGGTGCCTTGGCTCGGCAGCCAGTATGGACTTGCCGGCTTTCCATCACTGCCTAGGCGGAAAACTGCGATCGAGTCGTGGCCTCGGTTCGAGGCATACAGGTAGTCGCCACCTTTTGATAATGCTATCTCCGATGCACGGTTGTCGCCTGAATAGTCCCTTGGGAGGGACGATACGGTATCGACCGGGTGTAAGCTGCCGTTGTCATCGTCGAAGTCGTAAGTGGTGACGGTCGAATCCAGCTCGTTCAGAACATAGGCCAGCGCCCTCACCGGGTGAAAGGCGAGGTGCCGTGGACCGCTTGCCTCCCGGCAGCGGCATCGCGCCGCTTCCTCCAACATTCCGTTTCCAGGATCGAGCTTGAAGGACACGATCTGGTCGAAACCTTTCTCCGGCACAAGGATCCACTTTCCCGACGGGCTAAAGGGGACTTGATGTGGTCTGCCGTAGTTCTGTTCATCGCGGTGAGGACCCAGCTTGCCGGCCATTGCCGCAAGATGGCTCACAGGCCCGAGATTACCGGTGGATGAGACTGGCAGGCTGACGATGCTGTCGGTGCGATAGTTCGCAATGATAAGCCATCCGTGCGTTGGATCGAGCGCAAGGTGAACCGGGTTCCGGCCGCGAGTACGTTGGCGGTCGATATTCCGCAGAAGGCCGGTTTCAGGTTCGATCGAGTAGGACGTCACGAGATCAAGATCGCCGTGGACGGAATAGAGAATGTCCAGCATCGGGTGCAGGGCGAGGAAAGACGGATTAGGTTCGGTTTCGAGGAGTTGCAGCATGCTCCATTGCGAGCTCTGCCCGTCGATCCTGTAGACGCTGATGCCTCGGCCTCTTGCATTGCGTTCTTCGGTCGTGCGGCATCCGACATATGCGAACAAACTCACTTTTGCCTCCATTCGAGAGGTCTTCCGCCAGTGGCCTTGCCGAGCCAACTGGCCGGACACTAAACCAGGGTTACTGAGAGACCGTGACACTCGCGGACTTGATGACGTCCGCCGAGCGCGGCTTCTCTGCGGCGATCAGATCGCCGACGTTACCCCGCCGCGCTCATCCGGCTTTGGAACGTCCGCACCGAGACCATCCAACGCCTTGCGAAGCTCCGGGTCATACAGTGAGATAAGCGCGCACCGGGTCGGTGTGGATGAACTGGAAATCACCCGTCGTCTCGGCAAACTGTCGATCGTCTTCTGCGTCACGGTGATCACCTCGAAGACGCCGAGTTCCTTGCCGATCAGATCCTTAATATCGGAAAGTGAATTTCTTGCGACATGTACGTCCTGAAGAGGGACCCTCGGGCCGCTCGGGCAGGCTCTAGAAAGTGGGACGATTGACGTTAACCAACAGCTGTTCAATCGTGAGCTGGCCACGGATCGACGGGAATGCGGCCACGCCATGAGCAATCGAGGGCTTGCCGGCAAGTGGAAGAAAGGTGCGTAGCTGCGATTGATCACGGCGGTAAGCGCCTTCTCGATTTCATCGCGTCTTCGGTCGCTCGGCTGTAGCGCTCGGCCCGTCATGAGTTGCTGAACGTGTTGCCTTCCAAGACGTCTAGCTCTCAAGAAATCAACTTTGGACGGACGGGGATGCTGCGCGTTGCGGCATCTTCCGGCACGAAGCCGGCCCGGCTCCACGAGATGCTAAGCTGGACCAAGAACCTTGCCCCCAATGTGACGGCGCATCGAAAAACCTCCTCTCTCCTATTGCCTCAGCTTTTCTAATGCATGCCGAGACATTGAAAAAATTGATTTCTTGGATGAGTCCCATTCGCAGTGTAGATACACGAGGACACGCCTTTTGAGGGCGTGATCTCATCTCCTCGTTGCGCGCGACGCGCTGCTGCGGCATGCGAACATCAATCTCAGTCAGACAGCCATGGGTGCGGCCATCGCCCGACTTTGCAACTCGCACCTATTCCGCGACGAGCTGTTATGATGCAGGGCCGCGAACTTCTGCCAACGCCGCGTGCGGGAACACTCGCCCGCAGTCCGTGAGGCGCTGCTGCCGGACACGCGTTGCTCATTATTCCTTTCGGGACCGGACTGTTTCGTTCAACTAAATCAGTCACCGCGACCGCACCGGCAGATTTTGCATGATGCATAAATCGGTGAATGATGCGCCGGCCATACTCCAGATCAGTAAGCGCCTATTTCCATGCGCGTTGAAGCGACCCGTTTGACGGGTGGGCTGTCGGCCGGTCGGATCGGATCAGGCGGCAGGGGTTTTGGCGAAGTTGAAGGGCAACAGATCGGTGATGTCGGCATCTGCTGCGCGCTTCGGCAATTCTGTGAGGACGTGGCGCAAGTAGGCTAATGGTTCGGCGCCACAAGCCCGGCAGGTCAGCATCAAGCTGTAGACGACGGCGCTGGCTTTTGCTCCATCGACGGTGTCGCTGAAGAGCCAACGCTGTCGCGTTCAAGAAGGTTGTTGTTGATCGGCGTCCTGCCGTTTTCGGTGTAGCGCGTCAGGTAATCCCACTGGTTCAAGGTATAGGTATAGATAGGACACGGCGTCGCCGATGTTGCTATCGGGCAAGACCTTCGGGGCGATGTCGTCAAGCCATGCCTTGAGAGCATTGAGGATAGGAACGCTGTGTTGCAGGTGGAGGCGGCGGATGCAATCGGCTTGTGTTTCGCCCTTGTCCGGCTTTTCGTTGCGCGCCTGCCTTTCAACCCAATAGAGCTGTTCGAAGAACCTGAGGGCCTGCTCCGGCGGCCCACCGGGTTTGTTTCTGGTCTTCAGAGCATTGACAAAACGCCCCTCTTGAGTGGGCCATGCATCCAATGTGGGTGGCCCCTCAAGCGTGCGCCAGGCGGAATAGCCGTCGCTCATCAATATGCGGCGATTATCACCGAGGAAGGCCTGGGGGTATTTCTGTCCACGACCCGGCTGATAATCGAACAGCACGATCGGCTCGTCACTGTCTCTCCGCTGCGGTAGGCCCACATGTATGACCCGTCGGTGGCTTTCCGGTCCTTCTCCTTCAACACCTGAACCCGTGAACCGTGGAATCGTCGCCATAGGATCAGGGTCTGCGATCTTAGCCGCAACTTCAGGGCATCATAGATGCGGGAGCGATGTTTTTCGCTCGTGGCGATCACCCAATGGCCCAGAGCGCCACGGCTGACATGAACGCCTGCACGCTCGAAGGCCTGTGCCAGACGATAGAGCGGTGTGCCGTCGAATTGTGCGGTTGACGCCTTCTTCGCTGTCATCCTCGTCTGCAGCCTCCTCGGCTTCATTGAAGAGGCGATCAATGTGCTTTTCGCTCTTCGGCGCAAACCGATGCAGCCGCGATGTCGTCGATCTTCCGGACACCGGCTTGCCACCCGCCAATGGCGAAACGGGCAAGAAACGCGGCCGCAGACCGTTGCCGGAAACCTGCCGCGCTAACGCGTCGAATATGACCTTCCCGACGATCAGAAGACCTGCCCCTGCTGCCTTCATCAGATGCATCGCAGGTGAGGCCTTAGCGAGCAGCTTCATATCGAGGTGAAGGCAAAGGTCCTTCGAATGTTCGGTTCAAGTATGCTTGCCGCCATTGTGACCGCACCGGTATCACGCGCCGGCGCAGCAATGCGCGCCATCAACTCTGCAACAGTCGGTCCGCCGGGTCGATTCATCAAATTCTTGAGTCGAAAGCATGCCGCCGCGCTTGGACCAAAACCGCAAGGCTGTTGATGCGGGCCCGGAGATCGATCGGCTCGCGGTGCCGCAATCGCTTCCCGGGGTCCACTTCTAAGCCGACAGACGCTCTTCCGCGTAGTTGTAGTCATCGTTCACCTGCTCGATCTCGTGCTTAGCAGCACGAGCCAAGAACCCCGAGCGCGTTAAGCCATGAGCTTCCGCGAACGCATCGATCTCCTCGAGGACATCTTCGGGAAGCGTAACGTTGACGCGAACAGCCTTTTTGGCTTCGGTCTTCACCGCCACGAGAATTGCCACACCGTCCCTATTCTCAGGGTCGGCCATAACTGCTTCAAGGGTAGATGGCTCCGGAATCGCTTCACGGTCCTCGACGAGACCTTCGATATGCAAGGACAAGGCCTCTTCAGCCATGGCCCGAGCGTTATCGAGGTCTGTGCCAGCAGTTACGACACCAGGAAAATCGGGGAAGGAAACACCGTAATCGCTCTCGGCATCCTTGTGGATCAATCCGATATAGTTGCGCATGGTCGTTACCTCAGTTTTAAGCCGGATTGCTTTTCAATGCTCCTAAGGGTGCCTATTGGCAAATCCCTCTTCGGATGAGGAACGGTGACCCGGCCTGGCTTCTCTGGATGCTTGAATTGAACGTGGCTGCCCTTCCTGGCAACCTCGTACCAACCATCCTCCTGCAATGCTGCAATTATGTCGCCGCTCCTCATACACTGCATACATACACACTAGTGTGTATTAATCAACAATTTGTTGACGGAAATGTTCCGAGGGGCATTTCCGGTTTCGCGCCGATTCGGTTTTCGGAAATGACGTTCGCGCGAGCGTTACGGGCGGGCAGACTCCGACCTGTCGCGAATGGCCCCATGCGAACGGTCCACCTCGGGGTCCTGCCGGTGGCCCGCTCAAGAGGCATTCCTTGCCTTTTCCGGAAGGCTATCATCCCATTTGGTGGGCATCTTCGGCACTACGCACTCCCCTCCGTCTCGCCCCCTTCGTCCAACTCATGGAAGGGTAGAAAGCCGTACTGCTCCAGCCATTCGCGAGAGGATAAGGCGAATGATCTCGTCTTGGGTCATTTCCAACTCTTCGCAGGCGGCCGCGATCGCCACCTCGACGTCATCGTCGAAGGTCATCATTCCGCGCATCCTACTGCCACAGCCTGTATGTGGGATCGTAATCTACTTCCCGGACGGCATGCCGTTGCTCGCGTCCAACGATGACCATAACCAGGCCGGCAAGGAAGGCGACACCGCAGGCGATCAAACCAGCCCTGGCCCCAAAAGAATCCGATTCCAGCTAACATCGTCCAGCTCATTGATGAGCCACCAATAGCAGGCGGCTTCAAGAACCGGGCTGAAAACGAACAATAGCGCTCCGATCTTTCCCGTTGAATCGAGGCGCTGCGTGCTCAAGATCTCCCGAAACTTTGTCTTCTGCTCTGCAGTGTGAACATTCATGATTGCCCCTACGCACTACAACCGAGAGCTTAAAGCGTCGCACAGCACCGGTTGCAGTCAAGGATTAGAGGTACCGCCCGAACGGGGTAATTTGATTTCATCACGCGTTCAGCCATCCTCGGGCCAAGGTCCGACTCGTTCACGCTTGAGGTAGGCCGTGGCTTGGCTGAGTGAGGTTCTCTATCAGGAAACGGTTCTCAGTCTGCTGGCGGGCATCCTGGTTGGAGTGCCGGCCTACTTTGCCGTGTCAGGCCTCATTCGCCGTAGTCGACCGGCCGCGCCGCAGAGATCACGACCGCGCAGGAAAAGCAGTCGCATTCCCCGCCTCGCGATTCCCGCAGCAATTGCTCTCGTTGGCGTTTCTGAATATGTGGCGCTGATCCCCGGTTGCAACATCAAGGGCAACATCAGCCACAACACCGGAGAGCGGATCTACCACGTCCCAGGACAGGAATATTACAGCCAGACGCGCGTCAGTTACTTCAACGGGGAGCGGTGGTTCTGCTCCGAGGAGGCAGCTCGTGAAGCCGGATGGCGGAAGGCATACAACTAGGCTCAACGCGATCCAACAAAAAAGGCCGGGGCAAGCCCGACCTTCCGTTGTCCCCCATGCCGCTGCCAGTACATCCGTGGTCAACGGCACGTGGTTGGGGGACCGTATTTTTCCAATGTACGCTCTGATTGAATTTTAATCAAATCGGAAACGCCGGGTCGAGACCGATACGACCTGCGGCTTAGCGTTTTGTTTTCAGTTCATGGATATACCCTCGGGCGCATTTGGAGGGGCAATGAAAAGCAAAATCACTGCATCACGCTCGCAATTTCCTCGCTGGCTCGGGCGGGTGGGCCTATTGCTCAGAGCCGAGCGCTCCATCCTGTGCCGATGGTTATGGAAGCTTCCAAGACGAATGGGAATTTAACGGCTGCAAAAGCGACACGGAGACATACAAGTCGGAAGTCGACGACTTCATCAGTTGCAAGCAGCGAGAAGGGATGAACCCAATGAGGCCGCCCGGAAAGCTGCGGAAGCGGCCGTCAAGTTCGGCGCGATCTTTGCCATATCCGCCAAGGCCCCTGATGGCCCTTTTTTGAGAGTGACGGCCGCAGCGGCGTCGTCGTTGTCAGTACCGGAAAATACCCCCAGTGGTGCCGTTTGAATGTTCCCAGGTTGCGCCATAGCCGTTTCCCCGGGACGCGCCCCGGGAGGACCGGCGCGCGATACTCTTTCCGATCGTCGAACGGGGGGACTTGGGTGATGCAGCGGTTCCGCGAATGTGACCGTTGACAACCACAGATCGGAGGCCGTCCACCTCCTCACTCCCTATCCGGATTAAGAATGCGGCAGGCATTGGCTACTTCGCGGAGAAGCGCCGTTCAAGAGATCGCTCATGCCGATATCCTCAACAACCACTTCGCCCTACAACGGCAGGCATCTGGCCTCTGGCCCGCGAGAACCGCGCAGAACGCTTCTCGGCGTGGAGGTAAGTCATGGGCAATCGATTCCCGCTTTCTCAGCCTTCAAGCCGTGACTAGGTGTTGATGAGTGAAGAATGGTTCAATCCGCCGTCGCCGAGAATGAATCTGATCACCCTTTATTAGGAGGGCCATCATAAATATACCAAGTGGCATCAGCGGGTACCACATTCTTTGCCGTGCCCGTGGCGAGGCCTATACTCAGCGCCTTCTCGACGTCGGCAACAAGGTGAGTGTCTTCACTATAGGTAATCTTGTCTATCCTTTCATCGGAAAGGTTCGTGCAACTACGGTATATTGTTTTCAACTCGGTCCGATACCTCACGGATATCTCTTGGTGATTAACTATGCGGTTCTCCGCTACTTCCCCTTCGATCCAGCTAGTTGGAGCATGCAGGAGGAATGACGTGTCGTCCAAGACAAGCCGTTTTTGGCCAGCGCAGTAGAGCATAGTGGCCGCAGAAATAACCTCTGATAGATTTATGGTCGTCACGGGCACGACGGAGCTCCTGATGGCTTGATAGCCTACATTTCCGCTATCCACCTCCCCGCCCGGACTGCTGATATATAGATAAATGTCGTGCGCGAATTTGTATTTCAGATTAATTTCGTCGAGGGCAGATGCAAGGGCGGCGATCTTCTCTTGGTTCACTTCGCCCGTGTAAACGATTTTGACCGTGCTCACTGACGGCGGAGAGGAGGCGTCGTTCATCACCCGAAGTGTCGCAGCCTGAAGCGGCGTGCTGAAAACCGACAGGGCAACGGTAGCGAGCAAGCATATTGACATTCGTCTCATAGGGCATTCCTCTTCTGTAGAATGGCATTCTTGGTATACAAGCTCCTTGAAAACGATTTTATACCACGAGTTGCTTTGCGGATTCTTGGCGATCAATCGCGTCTCGGATCACACCTATGTTGGTCTGATACTTTTGAATTCTGTAATATCCTTCGTGCAGACAATTAAAATAAAGATTCTTAAGGTATCTGGCGCTTCTGAACCTTAAAAAGTCGTGATGTAGCTCGCTTGGATCCGCGGTGAGAATATATTTGATTTGGCGAGCGGTGATGTGATGACTTGACTCCGCCACGATCTGATTCAGGTCACTGATTGACTTAACCGCAGCAAAATTTATCTCGGATTCTATGTCGGGCCGGTCGCCCGTGTATCGAGCAAAATATAGGAAGAATGTTTTATTCTTGAGCTGTTGCTCGTGCATGAGCTCGACTAACCTGTTTTCGTGAGTGCCAGTGATCTTCACGTCGTCGACAAACAGAAGACAACGACCTTCGAAATGTTGCGCGTTGAAGTAGAACCTATCGCCGGCGATCAATGACTTACGATGTTCCCGTGACAGGAGTCCGTAGTCGTTCACGTAACTGATCTTTCGTGGAACAGTCGCATGTTCCACGTGGTTGCCTTTGGCATCAACAATGTGGCTGTTGAGGCGATTGAGCAAATGCATCGTCATTATAGTCGCTGCATTCGGAACAAAATTGTACGGCGACGAAATCATCAGGCAGCGACTGTCCAGTAGAGCGGGTGCGTTTTTTTTGGAAGAACGCGTCCGCAATCTCGTAGCCCATCTCGCGGGCTGCTTCGTCGCAACCGAATTTCAGACGTGAATATTGTTCCGGTCGAAAGGGCGCATCCTCGATCGACTGAAATTCATGGAGCGCAAACTCCTGAAATTGCTTCATACACAACCTCTCGAATGTCTTCAGGCCTTCCCAGCAGAGCACCATGCATTCCAGCGCTCTGCGCACCTTGCAGATCGCAGATCGCGTGGTCACTCACGTGCAGGATGTTATTGGCCGCAACGTCACACGACTTGATGATTTTCTTAAAGAAGGCTTTCTTCGGTTTTGCATATCCAAGCAAATCAGAATAGATTCCGAACCGAAACACGCATCCAAACGAGCTCTCAAGAAAATCGTGCACCAATCGGCCGCTAATAAAGCTCGAGTTGCTGCCAAGTGACAGCGCATATCCGTCTTCGACCAACGCCTGGATTAGTCTTACGGTAGTGTCCAATACAATTGGTTTGCAGTTCTCAAAAATGTTCTCGAACGCCTTTGCGATGAGGCTCGGATCTTTGTGAACATTGCAATGCATCATAAGCAGACGGATATTTTCGAACAGAGATGGAGCGTACCCAGTTTCGATCGCGTGTTGATTCACCCACCTCTTGACCTCGGCGTATGCATTCCTGACAGTTGCTTCTTCTGTATGAAAACAAGCCGCGAGAAACTTCGTCCTCGTCTGCGCATGGCTTGGGTTTGGCAGTACGAGAGTGTTCCAGACGTCGAAAGAAATGTGACTTATCAACTTGCCTTTCCGCCCGCCTTTAAAGCGCTCGGAGGGCAAGCATCTGCGGTTTGTCCGCAGCCGTCTCGGCGTCACGCGCATATGCGGCGCGGGTCCGAAACGGATCGGAGTACCCGCATCAACCACGGCGGTGTGCGTGCATCGGGAGAGATTGCCCTGCCGGTGCCGCTCTTCTCTGAAGGTGGGTTGTGGCGAACTAACATATTCCCTTTGCCTTTCATTAATTTCCTGACAGCGCTCGACACCTGAATGTCCGGGCGATATCCATCTGTTTATGGCTGAGAATGAGCAAACGTCGTGCCAACCGCGCTCGGGCGTCTCGGGAGTGCATTTTTGCTAGGTATGGCAAAGGGTTCCCATGATGATTGGGATAGCGATGCCGCCGAACAAGGCTGCGTCGATAACCGCACAATTCGACAGGTGGTGTCGAATTTCGGACATGCCCCAAATGGGATACGACCTGCGGTGCGCATGAAGCAAGCTCGTCGTCAGCCAAGGAAAATCATCTCCAGGTGCGCAGGATGCCAAGCAGCTGCCGGTCCAGCGTCACGCCGTAAAAGAACCGCAGCGCGCAAACCGTCTGGTTGAGCGCCGGCCAGGAGATGCCCTGCGACACCAGGTACATCTGGAAGGCGCGCATATCCTCCAGCCCCAGCCGATCCGGCGAGCGGCCGAAATAACGGCTGAACTTTGTCACGGCATGCAGGTAGGATCGTTGCGTGGCCGGCGACAGGTTGCGGAGCGTCATGTCGTCGATCATGCGGCGGCGCAGCGGACCCACCGCTGCCGGAGCGTCGGTCATCGGTCGGTCTCCTGGTCAGGGGTTGGTTCTCAACACCCCAACATCCCGTCAGGAGACCGCGCCTCCAAACACTCACCTCTCCCGCGTCAGCGGGTTAGTTCAATCATGAATCCGAAAAATCGCGACGCGCTTTAGAGGCGGTAGGTGAGCATTTTTATACCGAAGCCGATTAGCAACATTCCAGCAATTCGGTCAATCCAAGCTCCGGACTTCTTGTAAGCTGCTTGCGCAGGCGGAGACGACATGAGCATGGCCACAGATCCGTACCACACCATTTCCAACATAAAGCCGCCCAACAACACGATGAGCTTTACGGACATATCTGCATCGACCGGAATTGTAGCGGCATACAATCCCAGGAAAAACGTGATGCCTTTTGGATTGGTTAATTCAACCAAAGTTCCCAGGCGGAAACCGGACCACGACGTGCCGGTGGGTGGAGGCGGGGTGTTATCTCCAGACGAAGAGACAAGCCAACCGGAAAGGCCAAGATAGACGAGGTAAAGACCCCCAACGATATGGATAGCGGTAGCAAACCAGTCCACACGTACAATCAGCACGGCGAGGCCAGTCATTGAAAGAACGGCATAGAATGTGGCGGCTAAAGACAGTCCAAGAGTTGCCCCCAAAGCTGATGGCAGAGCGCCCGACATCGCTAGTCGCGAGACCAAGGCAAAGTTTGGACCTGGGCTTATGATCACGATGGCGTAGAGACCCAATGTCGTCAGAATGGTCCAAATATTGTCTTGCATCGGCGCCTATCCGGTCGACCTTCGACCGACTCCTTGTTAAACATGGGATCTCTGCGGCTTTCCAGCGAGCGCAGAATTCTTGAGAATGGCTGACAGCTTTTCTAAAGCTGTCTTGAGATCGGAAAGCTCGGGACCTCCCACACAGAGCCTGACGCCTCCGTCGTTGGCATCGGGATCGACCGCCGTAGCCGCGGGCGGGGTCACATGTATGCCGATGGCGCGGCTTGCCGCGGCGAAATTGTCGGCTTCACGACGTGCCATCGGCAGCCAGATATGAAAGCCTTCATGGTCAGGAAAAACTGCCACGTCGCCAAGCTGGGATCTCGCCAGATCTAATCTTCTTGAAGATTCAACCTTAATTGATTTGCGAAGGGTTTGGGCTATTCCGCTTGAAAGCCATTCGGCCATGACCGCACAGGAAAAAGGCGATACCATCGATGACGTTGCGGACAGCGCGACCTCGGCCTTATCGACATAATGATGTGGTGCAACCAGAGAACCAATACGCAAACCTGGACTGACTGTTTTGGATAGGCTGTTGACATAGAAGGTCCGCTCGGGTGCCAACATTGCGATTGGCGGAAAACCTGACGAACCGAGGGAATACACATCGTCCTCAATGATCAGGGCATCATGCTTTCGGCAGACATCCGCAATTTCATGCCGACGGCGTTCTCCCATGGTTGCCGTTGTCGGATTCTGCATTGTGGGCGTCACATAGACAACACCGCCGCTCGTCCGTCCCAAAGCCTCGTCGAGCGCTTCAGATTGCATACCTTCCCTATCTGTTTCCACGCCGACTAAGCGGTGAGAGGTATGACGCGTCAGCGAGATCACTCCGGGATAAGTTTGCGACTCTGTGATGATCGTTCCGCCCGGTTTACTCGCGACAGCGAGAGCGACCGACAACGCCTGTTGTGCTCCATTGCATAGAAGGAGTTGTTCCACCTTCATCTGCATACCGAGCCAGGCGAGCCATTGTGCCATCTGCCTGCGGTGCTCGAAGTACCCTCCGTCGGGCGGATACCGAGCAAACAGATCCGCATCGATGTCCCGTGAGATGTTCATAAGCGTCCTTGCGAGCATTTGCTGGCCTACTATTCGCGGCGGCGCGTTCACACTGAGGTCAATGACAGCTTCTCTTGATCCCGGAAGTGCGGCCACAAACGTGCCTCGTCCTTTTTCGCTCCGTACCAATCCGCGGCGCTCGAGGATGGCATAAGCCTTTGTCGCTGTTCCGATTCCGATGCCCAAGCGATAGGCAACCTCACGGTGGGGCGGCAGGCGATCGTTTGCCGCGAGCCTTCCTTCGAGAATATCGTCTGCCAAGGCTCTCACGAGCCGTTCACTTGGTGGGGCGTTCATAACAACGAGATACGGCTCCCATGGGGATTTGAGAAGCATATCAACTCCAAAAATAGCGTCACATGACACTTTTATCGTGGCGGGCGAAGTGTCTCATGCATTACTCATTGCGGCAACGAACTATTCCACAGTCGAGGAGATCGAAACTGAACTGCTGAACCTCGCTCCGAAAGACAGGAGATAAGGGATCTCCGATCGCATGTTGGTGGAACCACTGTCGAGTTCAACAGGAGTAATTCTATGCAGGAAACGTGTCTTTTCACTCCCGGGCCACTGAGCCTTTCCTCCGATGTGAGGGACGCCATGAGGGTAGATTTGGGGTCGAGAGATGAGACCTTTAAGCAAGTCACGCAACGGGTAAGAGACCGCCTGCTACACATTTCCGGCACTGATAAGTCTCACTCTGCCGTTCTGATGCAGGGTAGTGGTACTTTCGCGCTGGAGGCGGCGCTGGCCACCTTTCTCGGAGCCACAGACAAAGCCCTTGTCTGTATCAACGGGCTTTATGGCGAACGCATCGCAAGAATTCTTGAAAAGAGCGGCAAGAATTTTGAGACACTTCTGTGTTCCGCTGCATTGCCGATAGATGTGGCTGCCGTGGAGCGCATCATTTGCCGCGATAAGCAGTTTACTCACCTCTGTTTCGTCCATTGCGAAACCACAACCGGACTCATCAACCCGGTAAAGAGCCTCTTGGAGATCGGTCGACGCAACGGTCTCGTCACGGTGGTGGATGCAATGAGTTCCTTCGGCGGGCTCCGAGTTGATGACGACATCGACATTCTGGTTTCCTCGGGAAACAAATGCATAGAAGCGCCCGCTGGTGTTGCTTTCGCAATCGTCTCCAACCGGCTACTCGCCTCTGGGAAATCCAGTGCGCGATCGTTTTGCTTCGACATGATGGATCAGTGGCAGCACTTTGAACAGCACCGCGAGTGGCGCACGACTCCCCCGACCCATATCGTACAAGCCTTTGATAAAGCTCTCGAAAGGCTGATCGAGGAAGGCATCCCAGCGAGGAATGCGCGATATTCGAGAGTTCAGGAAAAACTCCTCAGGGGCATGACGGCGCTCGGGTTTAAAACCATCATCCCCCAGGAACATCAATCACCGATCTGCTTGGCTTTTTGCTCAATTGAACTGGTACCCGACGAGGCTGCATTCGGGGCCTACTATGGAGCACTCGCTCAGCAGGGCATCTACATCTACGCAAAGTTTCATGAGCCGACAACCACGTTCCGCATAGGATGCATCGGCCAGATTCAAGACCTTTGGATTGAGAAATTACTGGCGGTAACGGCCGCACATTTTCGTATTTCGCCTTCGATATTGGCCGCTTAGGTCAACTGCAGGAGAACCGCAATGCTCAAGAAGAACGACGCGCAAGGACACTCGGTCCACCCGGCAACCGCATCACTGCATGCAGGTTTCAGAAGTGACCCTGCGACCAAGGCTGTCTGCGTGCCAATCTATCAGAACACAGCATACGAGCTTGACGGCGATCTCTCGAAAATTGCTGACATCTACAACGTAAAAGAAGACGGATACACTTACACCCGCATTATCAATCCGACGACGAGGGCACTCGAGACCCGGTTTGCTGCCGTAGACAACGCTGCCGACTGCTTGGCTGTCGCATCAGGTCAGGCCGCTACATTTATTGCCCTTGCCAACCTTTGCAGTGGTCAGCCAGGCGATAATATCGTCGCGGCTCCCTTCCTCTACGGAAACACATGGAATCTGCTTCATAACACTTTTCGCAGGTTCGGCATCGAGACCCGAACCGCCGCGAACTCCGAACCGGCCGAGTTCGAAAAGCACGTTGACGACCGCACTATTTGTCTTTTCGGCGAATGTGTTTCCAATCCGATCCTTGATCCGTTGCCAATGCGTAGCTTGGCAGAGATCGGCCGGAAAAGAGGAATTCCGGTCGTCGTGGATAACACCACCACGCCGTTGGTCTGCCGACCTTCGAATCTTGGCGCAGCCATGGCGACCTACTCGGCAACGAAGTATATTTGCGGGCATGGCACCACTCTCGGTGGTTTGATTTCGGACTACGGAAGTTTTCCTTTCCAGAAATATCCCGATAGGTTTCCCTTGTTTTCGGCTCCCGATGAGGCGCACGGCGGAATCCTTTGGCACCAGGCCGTGCAGGAGGTCAACGATCTGGGAAAGAGCGCGGCGCTATTGAAGGCGCGAATGACTTGGCTTCGTGATACTGGGCCATGCGCCAGCCCGTTCAACAGCTTTCAGCTCTTGCAAGGACTTGAGACATTGCACCTGCGCATGCGTCAGCATTGCGAGAATGCCGAAATTGTGGCCGACATGCTCAACAATCACCCAAAGGTTGTGCGCGTGATCCATCCGTCCCACTTTACGGGGAGGAAAAGGGAACTCGCGGACGATCTGTTCGACAAGCGTTATGGCTACGGCGCCATGCTCATGTTCGAAGTTAAAGATGCAGCGAGCGGGCGCGCGCTCATTGAGAACGTTGAGATGATCTATCACGTTTCGAATGTCGGCGACGCTCGCACTCTCATTACCCATCCCGTTTCGACAACCCATACGACGGTACCCCGGGAAAAAAGAATGGCCGCTGGCATCAATGACGGAACGATACGTCTTTGTGTTGGCCTTGAGCATGCGGATGACATCATCCGCGATCTGGAACGGGCCCTTTCGGCTGTGAACTGATTCCCAAACGAACTCCGGAGTGAATCATGACTGATCGAGATGTTTGGCCTCTGAAGGATGGTCGATACGAAAGCGTACGCTTTCCTTCTGACGTGAAAAAGTCACTGGCTGCATTGCGCACGAACAACTTCACCGGCGCACTCTATATTGCGAAGGACTATGCAGTCATCAGCGCTTTCGCCATTCTAGCGTCGCAGGTTTCCTGGTGGTTCTATCCACTGGCCCTATTGTTTATAGGGGCGCACCAACGTGGTTTAACCACCATCGCGCACGATGCGGCGCACAAGACCCTCGCAAGGAACGCTAAACTAAATTATTTCCTCGGCATCGTATTCGCGGCCTATCCGCTCTTCCAGCGGCATTGGGCCTACCGCGTCTCGCACGTTCATCTACACCATCCGCATTTGGGTGACCCGGAGAAAGATCCAGATCTGAAATTTTTTGTGGAGAATGGAATTTACGACGTGCGTCATCCCAACAAGTATCTCTGGGATATCGTTATTTTCCCGCTGATTGGGGGGGCGACGCTCGCCTACCTGAAATACATTTTTACCTACAGATTCAAGGTGGTAGCGACTGATGGCGATGAAGTCGACAAAACTGGCGTCCTTGTCGACCGGTGGGGTTTTGCAGCTTTTTGGCTGGCAGTAGTCAGCGGGTCAATCGCGTTCGGGTTTTTCGACGAACTAATATTGTTCTGGCTCATTCCCTATTTGACGACGTTTCAGATCATAGGATGGTTTACTGAGATCGCTGAGCATTCTCCCATGTGCGAAGTGGAAGATACGAACCTCTACCTAACAAGAAATAGGAAAGGCAATTTCATAGAGCGCATACTCTTCGGGGTAAATCTGGATGAGTATCACCTGGAACATCACCTCTCGCCGGGTATTCCTTTCTGGTTGCTCAAGAGGGCGCAAGAAATTCGGATGGCGGATCCCGAATACCAGAGGGTGGCAGCAACTTGGGGCGGTCTATTCTGCCAGGGGCCAGAGGGGCAGCCTAGCGTCATTTCGCAGCTGATCGCGCGTAATCGGCAGCTATATGAGACCGGGCGGCTGACAGACGGTGCCGCTGCTGGAATCGTATAGAGGAGGAGTATGATGCCTCTAGTTGGAGTTGCCGCAAATCGTCTCATCGACGATGGGGTCCACAGAGAATGGGTTCGTCGGCGATATATTGATGCACTTGAAGCATACGCAAACGTTGAGATCGTCATATTACCGACTCGCTCCACTGACGACATCGAGGGAAGCCGGCGAGTTGTTGCTCGCTTGGACGGACTTGTCCTAACCGGAGACGAATCGAACGTCAGCCCAGAGTACTTTCTTCACGCTAACACGCCGCGTCCTTCGCCGACTGAAAGCACCTACTATCGAGCGGAAACTGACCCCTACAGGGACATGATGGCGAGTTTGGTTCTTTCGGCCGCTCTAGAGAGAGGATTACCAATCCTCGGCATTTGCAGGGGGTTGCAGGAACTGAACGTCTTCTTCGGAGGCTCGCTCTATGAAGACATTTCCCTAGAGACGAACATGCTTACTCATAAAGAGGATATCTCTCTACCGCGCGATCGACAATACGACCCCGTCCATGAGGTCACCGTTCAAGACGGAGGGAAGCTGGCGCGGATTCTTGGCGGCAATGTACCGATAATCGTGAACTCCCTTCATAATCAGGGGATACGGATCTTAGCGCCTGGACTTCAGTGCGAAGCAGTTGCTGCCGATGGTTTGATAGAAGCTGCGAGCGTCTCTGGTACGGGAATCTTCCAGATGGGCGTCCAATGGCACCCGGAGTGGCATGCTGCCGATGACGTTGTCTCACGAAAGCTATTTGCAGCCTTTGGAAATGCATGTGCTGCTTTCGAAGGTAAGCGACAAGGAGACCCCGTCTAGCAGCATAGGGGTTGGGTAAGGTATGGCGGACGGACGATTGCACAGACTGTGAGCATCTATGTCTGCGCCTATAGCTAGCCCTAAAGCGCGTCGCGATTAAACGTATTCGTGCGATGCACTTTAGGTCCTTGTTTTATGCATGTCGTTGCCCCAAAACCGCTGCACACTTTTGGGCGACATGCGCTAAGCGGCGCGGGTTCGCTCCGGCGAGCAGCCAGGCGAGCAGCAGCCACAAAAGCTGCCTGAACCAGTTGAGGAGGAGCGAGAAGTTGTAGCCGGCGGCGGTCAGGACGGCGTTGATGGCATCACCGTTTTTGCCGGCGAGATAGTTGCGGCCCATGCGGTACTCGGCCTTGAGATGGCCGATGACCGGCTCGATCGCCGAGCGCCACCGCATCTCGCGCTTGATCGCCGGGGTGACGCGGCGCTTCTGGCCGCTGGTGAAGACCCGGAAGCGATGGCTCGCGGGGGCATTGTGGCCGCGGTCGCCGGCGTCAGCGAGGATGCGCTCGATGTCGTTGCCGATGGTCTCCTCCATGTCGGGAATGACGGTCGCCAGCGTGTGGCCGTCATAGGGATTGCCGGGCAGGGCTTTCGCATGCAGCGCGAAATGGCCGCCCTTCGAGCGTTTGAGCGTGGTGGCGACCGAGACCTTGACGCCGAACTCGTAGGGCCGGTGCGCCTTGCCCTTGCCGATGCATTCGACCTCCGGGGCATGCAGGCTCACATGGGGATCGTCAGTGTCAAGTCTATTATTGCATCTCGACATTCCTCGAAGGTTTTCGGTTCCAGGCTCGGGCTCAATACTGCGTGACGCGGCTTATTTTGCGAAGCCTGATCAAACTCACATACGGTCGCCGATGATTTCGGCTGCACCAACATCCCGCCTGCGGCGGGCTGAGCCCGGGAGGACGAGACCATTCTGTAGAACGGCATTTTTTGCCAGACCTGCATTCGGTTCGTCACCCGGATCCGCCGGGGTTCATGAGACCTCGGTGGATATCAGAAAGATTGAAGTGGTAGAGATGTTATGCGGATTTCATCACGGCGCCCTCGATGACAACCCCGGAGTTCACGTACTTCCAAAGCGCCACCAGCAGTTTGCGTGCCAGCGCAACGACAATCGTTTTCTTCATACGCCCGCCATTGCGTTCAATGCGCGCCCTGAACCATTTTGCCAGTGTCGAATCCGGTTGATGTCGCAACCACAGCCAGGAGAGCTGGATCAATGCAGTCCGCAGTCCCGGATTGCCGGCCTTCGAGACCCCTTGCTCCCGATTGACCGAGCCGCTTTGCCAGGGCGTCGGTGCGAGCCCGGCATAAGCGGCCACCTGACGGCGATTTTCAAAATGCCGGAACAGTCCCTCCGACCAGAGAATATTCGCAAATTCCGCGCCGATCCCTTTGATCCCGAGCAGCATCGTGACAGCCGATGGCTTCGTGCCATCCGTGGACTGTGCCGCGATGAGTGCATCGCGTTCATCCTCAATAATCCCGATCTGACGGATGACCAGTTCCAGGCGGTCCAATTCCCGGCATATCTGTGCCTTCATGTGCAGCGGCAGTGTCTGTCCATCTCCCGTTCGCAGATCTTCAAGCCGCTGGCGCCGATTTTTATGAAGGGGTTCGTAATCGGTGATGCCCTGCGAGAACAACAGGCCTTTGATGCGGTTGACATGTGCGACACGCTCAACCATCAGCGTCTTGCGTTCCCGACCGATCCGCCGCCGGTCTTCGTCCTCGCGAGAGATATCCCGCACCATTGAGCATACACGAGGCTCGCCTCTTTTGAACGCCAACAGAACTCGCAGCAGTGCCTCACCATCGACACGATCTGTCTTCACGCGTCGGCGTTTACGCGATGTCGCGATCGATGCCGCATCAACGATATGGCTCTCGATGCCGTCTTTCACGAGAGCCCGATGTATCCAGAAGCCATCGAGACCTGCCTCCTGGATCGTGATGATCGGCCAAACCTGCCCGGTTCTGTCCCGGCTTCTTTCCTGCAGCTTCGCAAACAGATCGAACAGTCCGGTAGTATTGCCGGCGGCAATGGAATATTTCGACATCTTCTCGCCGGTCCCCGGCAACAACGTCGTAATCAGCCAGGTTGAACGGGACAGTTCCATCGAGACAAAAATTGCGGCAAGATTGCTCTGGATGGCGGCAGCGGATTTCTCGGTCTTGAACATAGGAGCCTCAGAATGAGCGGTTGCTGGAACGACCACTCATTCTGCAAAAACGCTGGCCGTCATCTACCCCATAGGATCTGTAGATCTTGCGGCCGCGCTGGCGTTGCCGCTGCTCCAGAACCGTCGAGGCCTGGTGGAGCGGCCAGAGGAACATGCTCAGCAGCGTCTCGTCATCGCCGATCTGCCGGCGAATATCGCGGACGGTGCGGCCGAGATAGGTCTTGAGCTTGCGCAGCGCGTTGCGCGCCCGCTTGAACTGCTTGGCGTGGGCATAACGCTGATGTTTGATCAGCGCCTGCTTGCCGACCCGCATATAGGATTGCCGCAGTTTCAGTCCGGTCTTCCTTGCCAGCTTCACCAGCCGCTCCCGCGCCCGATGGATCAGCTTCGCATCGGTCGGGAACATCACATTCTTCGGCTGCACGGTGGTGTTGGTCCTCGGACTTGATCCGGGGATCACCCGGCGCGTATCGGCGGGATGCATCGCCCGGTCTTGATCGCGATGGCCAGGCTTTCCTGCAGCAGCGCGGTCAGCCGCGCCTCGCCCATGCGGCCCCGCCAGCGCGTCATCGACGAGCGGTCGAACGGCAGGTCGTGGCGGAAAAATTCTTCGCCGCAGAGATATTGGAAATAGGGGTTTTCCACCCAGCGGGCGCACAGTTCCTCGTCCGAAAATCAAATTGCATATGTGGACGGCCCCCTCCTTGCAAGATCGTCGTGCAGTTTGTGGTCGGATCGCTTGCGATCATATGTACGGCCTTCGAGTGCGGTCGCACATGACCGCTGGCCAAGATGGTTTCCGCGACGCGAGTTCCAAACAAGAAAGCGACCTGGAGCGGCCGTTGCAATTTGCGGAATGTCTCGTGTCCCGGATCGATCGATCACACCATCTGCCTTTCGTCCTGCAAGTTCCCGGCATCAGCTTGGCTCGGAGCGCATGCAGAGCCTCCGTTCCAGCCGATCTTATACCGCTTGCGCCGCTGCGGGTTGGCTTGCGTGCATGGCCTTGTAGTGTTCGCCGCTCACCATCAGCTTCCAGGCAATGCGGGCGATCTTGTTGGCGAGCGCCACGGCGGCCTGCTTCGGCGATTTGCGCTTGAGCAGCCCGGCGAGCCACGGCGAGGCGACGCTGCGGCCGCATCGCACGTGCTGGATCACGGCGGTAGCTCCGACAATCAGCACGCTGCGCAGGGCTTCGTCACCGGCGCGCGTGATCACACCGAGCCGGGTCTTGCCCGCCGTGGAGTGGTCCTTCGGCGTCAGCCCGATCCATGCTGCGAAGTCGCGTCCGGAGCGGAACAGCTCGGGGGCCGGCGTCTTCATCACCAGCAAGGCGGCGCCGATCGGCCCAATGCCGGGTACCTTGGCCAGGCGGCGGCTGCGCGTGTCGCTGCGATGCCAACCCATCAGCTTAGCTTCGATCTCTGCCACGCGCTCCTGCAACTGCGCATATTCCTTGGCCTGCTGAGCAAACAGCTCGCGCGCCAGCGCCGGCAGGGTCTCGTCCGTCGTGGCACGCTCGAGCAACGGCGCGATGTTACTCATGCCCTTGGCGGCCACCAGTCCGAACTCGGCCGCGTAGCCGCGGATCGAATTCGCCAGCTGCGTCCGATTGCGGACCAGCCGCTCGCGCATCCCAACCAGCATCAGCGCCGCCTGCTCATCGGCCGTCTTCATCGGCACGAAGCGCATCGTCGGCCGGCTCATCGCCTCGCACAGCGCCTCGGCGTCGGCCGCGTCGTTCTTGCCACGTTTGACGTACGGCTTCGCATACTGCGGCGGGATCAGCTTGACCTCATGGCCGAACGTGCTCAACAAGCGGGCCCAATGATGCGCCCCACCACACGCCTCCAACGCTATGGTCGTGGCCGGCAGCCTCTCGAAGAACCCCACCATCTCCCGCCGCCGCAGCTTCTTGCGCAGCACCGGCTCCTCCGCCGCATTCACCCCATGCAGCTGGAACACATGTTTTGACGTATCCATGCCAATGCGAATAACCTTCTCCACGGACGGCCTCCTTTGTTTGAGATCTGCAACGACCTCATTCTGGCACATCAGATGCCGTGTGGGGGCCGTCCACTCCAACAAGAAAAGCGCATTCAATGAGCGCTTTTCTTGCAACACTGCACCGCGGAAAAGCGGAAATTATACAGCGCTATTGAAGACGTGTGGATAGTTCACTGCCCGGCTCACAGAGGCCGACGGCCGTGGCCGCCGCCTTCGGGGTCTGCATAGAGATCCTTACAGTTATAATGCGCTATCGACGGGAGGGGCTCGGCGTCTCCCTCTCCTGCCTACATTACGAAATCGTCCATTTAGAAACGGTAGGTGACGCCTGCGCCGATCAACAGTGGATCAATTTTTGCCTTGCCGCTCAGCGGTCCGAGAAGGTCATGATCAGCCTTCCATTCGGTTTCGAGGAAGATCTTCTTCACATCGAAGTTCACCCCCCAATGGTCGTCGACCATGTAGTCGAAACCGACCTGCAGCGCGGCCCCCACATGATTGTCGACGTGGAGGTTATGGAAACCGGGCTTTTCGCTCTGGTTGTAGAACAGCGAGTAGTTGATGCCCGCACCTACATAGGGCTTGAAGGCGCCGAAATCAGTGAAATGGTACTGCAGCGTAAGCGTCGGCGGCAGCAACCAGGCCTTCCCGACCGGCACGCCGACCGCGCCATCTTCGTTGATGTTGGCGTAGGTCGTGCCAAGGATGAGTTCAGCGGCGATGTTGTCGGTGAAGAAGTAACTGATGTCGAGTTCCGGGATCAGCGAGTCCGAATAGGAAAGATCCGAGCCGGTCACGCCGTTAATCGAGCCACTGTCCTCAGTGATGACGCCCAAAGCGCGCACGCGGATCTGCCAGGGGCTTAGCCCCGTCGTCACATCCTCTGCCACCGGGGCAACAGGCGGTGATGTCAGCTCCGCGGCGGCTGCCCCGCACGCAAAAAAAGCCGCACCCAGGGCCGCGATCCATCTCAGATGCCGTGCGTCATTCATGTTCATTTGACGTCTCCTTGAACCTGCAATCATTGAATCAGCAATAACCGTTGCAAGGGAGACCGGTAGGCCGCGCGTGGCGGCGGCATGTTGATCGAGATCAACCGTGATTAGGAAAAACCGGTATATCGGACGGAGAAGTCAATTTGTCACATGAAGGCCATTCGACTCGAAGCTGCGATTTGGCCACGTCGAAGTACAGATAGGCTGGGCGAGGCGGCCTCGATGACCGATGTTGTCGGCCCCACCGCCCTCGCCCGTCGACGCCGCAGCATACCGCCAGGAGGCGTTGCGCCGCCTGCATGTGACGGCCCGGCAATTCGCCCAAGAGACCAGTGTCTCGCCCGCCACGGTCAGCCGCGCCCTCAACGGACTTGCCTGAACAAACTCAGGCCGCTGGCGCCAGGTGAGCCGGCGCGCCGCTACGCACGCGACAAGCCCGGCGAGCTCATCCATATCGACATCAGCTAAGTCAACAAGTTTCATCGAACCGAGCACCGCATCACCGGCCATCGCGCCAGGCAACGCAACGGCCACGGCGTCGGTTGGGAATACGTGCATTTGGCGACGACCACTCACGCCTGACCTATTATTTCCCGACGAGGCGCGGTGCTCCTGTTTGCGGTTTCTCTTCAACGCCTTGCGTTTCTTCAAGGCCCAGGGCGTCAAGGTCCATCGCGTACCGACAACGGCGCCAGTTTCCGCTCCCCATCCTTACACCAGGGCGCTGCGGCGGCTCAGCATCAAGCACATCCGCACTAAGTCCTATACACCCAAGAACAATGGCAAGCCGAGCGCCTCGTCCAGATCACCCGTGCGAATGGGCCTATGCCAAGGCCTACGAAACATGGGATCAGAGGGGGCCACGACCTATCGATCTGGTCCCCCCGCTACAATTAGCGTCGCCCGCATGGCAGCCCAAAATCCAAGCCACCCATCAGCCGACTCGGCCTAACCGAGGATAACCTGTTGAGGCTCCACTACTGGGCAGTCGTCGAAGCGAGTCTTGCTCGCATTCCTGTGCAGCAAGAGCCAGATTGCCCTTGAACTCACTCTTGTGCGTCCTGAAGCGATTGAGCATCTTGGAGAGATTAGAAGATTCTTGAGCAAGCCCCGCCGACGCCGCATTCATCTCCTCGACCATCGCAGCGTTCTGCTGGGTCGCCTGATCCATCTGATTGACGGCGGAGTTGACCTCCCCAAGGCCGACGGCCTGCTGCTGAGCGGCAGATGCAATTGCGTCCATGTGCTGATTGATCGTCTGCACCAAGACAGCAATCGAATGCAGCCCTTGGTCGGTATCGCTGACGAGTTTGACGCCTTCGCTTACCGCGACTTCCGAATTGCCGATCAAAACCTTGATCTCCTTGGCAGCATTGGCGGAGCGCTGCGCCAGCTCGCGTACCTCTTGGGCAACAACGGCAAAGCCCTTGCCGGCTTCCCCGGCGCGTGCTGCCTCGACGCCGGCATTAAGTGCCAGGAGATTGGTCTGGAAGGCGATCTCGTCGATCACTCCGATGATTTGGCTGATCTGCTGGGATGCCGTCTCGATGCGCCCCATTGCCGCGACTGCATTGCCAACGACCACCCTCGCCCCCTCAGCGTGATCCTTGGCATTCCGCACTAGGTTTTGTGCTTCGCCCGTTCGCTTAGAGGTTGCCTGGACATTCGACGTGATTTCCTCGAGTGCAGCCGCTGTTTCTTCCAGCGAAGCGGCTTGCTTTTCGGTACGGTTGGCAAGATTGCTGGAGGCACTGGAAATTTCACTTGATCCGCCTCTCACTGCACCAGCAGATTTTCCGACGGCCAGGAGAACTTGACGCAACTGGGCGACCGAGGCGTTAAAGTCATGGCGCAATGCTTCGAACTGAGGCGCAAACTGTTCTTCAATTTCGCAGAGCATGTCGCCAGCAGCAAGCTCGCGCAGGGCCGAGGCAAGCGAGCCCGTCGCTCTGCTGAGACGGTCTTCCGCCTCAGCTTCCGCAAGCCGCTGCACCTCCACACGCTCACGTTCGGCTCTCTGGCGATTTTCTTCCGCCTCCGTCTCAAGCTGGGCGTTGCGAATAGCGGCCTGGCGAAACACTTCCACCGAATGCGCCATATCCCCAATCGCATCCCTGCGATCCACAAAGGGGATGGGGCTTTGTGCATCACCATCGGCCAGTTGCTGCATGCGACGTTCAATCGCGCGGATCATTCGTGAAACCTGGCGCAACACGAAAATGCAGATGCCGAAAACGACCAGCGACACCAGAACCGCTGTGATCGCGCCCCTGATGAATAGGCCGCGCAGTTCGGCGAGCGCGCCCTGAGCTTTAGCATTCAGCATGTTGCCCGACTTCTCGAGCAGGTCGGTCATGATGCGGTTTTGGTCGCCCGTCTGGGATGACCAGCGCTCAAGGGCAGCCCTGTCCTCTCCCTTCGGCTCATTTTGGTACATGGCAGCTCGAACGTCTGCCAGGGATTTGCCCTCTGCGCTGTCGGCAAAGCGATCGAACTCTTCGATCAACTCCGCGGGCAGGTGTTCGCGCAACACCGGCGTGGAGTGATCACGCAGTCCTTTGGCATATAGGAGAAAAGCATATTCAGGTGTCACCAGTCGACGACCGGCCAGAAATTTCTCGCCCAAGCGAATTTCGATTAGACCCGCATCGTTAACCTGCATCAGAGCATGGTAGCCATCGATAAAGCGCGCCAGGTCGAGATCGGCAATCGTTGACGCGGAACGGCGCACCAACTCCAGGCCCGCAGCGGATGCGGGTTGCAGAACCAGCAGCGCCTCATTGCTATCGGCGGTTCCGGCGTCCACGTTTCTGCGATAATTGGGCAAAAGCTTCAGCTTATCCTGGATTATGCGGTAGGCTCCGTCGATCGCCTGATCCGAATTACCCTGCACCTTCCAGTCGCGATAGGCCTTGTCCAGAACCGCGAAGGCGCGATCGACAGCGTCGCGCCGTTCCGCGAGATCGCTGGGCGTGGCAAAGGCTTCTGCTGGTAACACCTGCGCTATTTCTCCTCCCGCATGTGCAAGGCGTTGAACCACGACCTGTTCTTCCAGGGTCCCGTAGCGAATGTAACCGTCCAAAACAGCCGATCCACTCAGCCACAGAAAGGCCGATAAAGGAGCCGCAGCAATCAAATAAAGCAGGCTTCGCAAAGAAAACATGAAGCGCTCCTTCCAGCGCAAATTCTAAAGAATTCAGTTAAATATAGTTTATAGAGAAAAATATTGATAATCTATTAATGTAGAAAAGTAACAAACTAAGGAAGATGGTGCTATTTTTTATGTTATCCAGGAACTTATCCCTGTTCTTTTCTTTTCGCACCTGCAAGTTGTCGGCTGCCAACTCACATTTTCGCCCTGCTAGACATGAACTATTCTATTATGCGGCGACAGGACACAGAACTTCGCTTGGTCCCGAAAAGGCGCTCGGATCTCGCCTGCCGGTTCTCAGACATCCGCGTTCGGCCCTTCGGATGAAGTGGGTGACGGTCTGCCTAACGCATCGGCCCGAAAATCGGACCCGATTTTCGGAAAGCACGATGCGTAGATTCAAAGAGTTACAGCGTCCTTTGTGCGTCCTAAAGGACGCACGGCGCTGTAATACCAGTAAGGGCCGACCTCCTCTTACTTCACTCTTCACCGTCGCGTCACAGGTAATCATCAGCATGCCCGCACCGCGGAAGCAGCACAGCCAATGCTTAAAGCCGCGGCGCACGCCCGCGCCGCTCTGACCGGCGCCATGAAGCGCCCCGTTACCGAAGTGGTAATGCATCACGTCCTCGGCCACCAAAGCGCCAAGTTCCCCATATTGCTCCGGCATCATAAGACGATTGACCCCGGCATCAGATACATTCGCTCTTGTCGTTCAATTGAAATCAACTTTCTCTAACGGCGTTCGGAAGAATGCCAAAATTCTTTGTTTGGATGGCATCAATCCACGCCGTAGATGCATGCGTTTCAAGTCGGTTACCGTTGAATGACCTCAAGTTCCAGCGAACGGCGTCTGGGAGACGAAGGGCGCGGAAGATGTCGAAATGGTCCCAGGGTTCCCATGCCTGTCGTCACCATTGGTCTTGATCTCGCAAAGGCTGTTTTTCAAGCTCACCGCGTCGATGAAGCCGGTCAAACCGTTCTTCGCCGATGCCTTGGATGAACTGAGTTGCTGGCGTGCCAAGCTTCCGCCTTGTAAGGTCGCGATAGAGGCATGCTCGAGTACCCATCATTGGCTCGGGAACTGGTGAAGGTTGCGTCCCGGTCGCCGATCGCATCCAACATGATGATCGCCGGAACCTGCTCGCGAGCTTCGGCGAAGCCCGCTCGCATGGCTTTAAGCAACTCGCCGCTATGGCCCCTCGCCTGCCCTTGGGCGACCGATGTGGCAAGATGGCAGCCGCTCGTAACGGCAATAATCGAGCAAACTGTGTGCTCCCCACTACCGGAGGCCCACTCGGGAGGGCGTGTCGGTCTGAGCTTACCGTCCCGCCAATCACCGAGCTCGTTTGCGAGTTCTAAAATCCAGGCTTTCGCGGATGAATGTCTATTCACCCTGGACCAGTGTGCTCCTCAGGCTGCGGGTGTTACGAACTGGGTGTTAATTATGGCTTCGACCAGCGTTCTCCCGTTGGGGGTGAGGGTGACCACATCCCCGTCGGCAGTGACCAGCGCTTTATCGACCAGTGTCATAAGCGTGCGGCCGATAATCGGGTTGTCGACAAAGCTTCTGCCTTCAAAACGTTGTCTGAACACGTTGTCATTCACCGGAATCAGTGTGGAAAGCGCCATTTTGAACGCGTTGACTTCGCGTTGAAGCGAGGACACTCCCCGGCTTTCCTCAATGGGCAGACGGTTTTGATCGAGAGCTTCCTTGTACCTTTTGTAGCCAGTGATGTTGATAGCTTCGGCCCGGGTGCATTTCGAGCTACCGCCGAGGCCAATTGCCACTTCCGGGTACTGCATATCAAGGTCGGTGATTAACCCTTTCCATTTTTCCGGACGTTGATTATTCCGGTGGAAATACATCGTCGGGTGCTCCAGGTAATCCGGCAAGAGATACTGTTCGACCAACTCGCGCATCTGGTACTGCTTGCCCAGCCCCGGGAAGTTCATATTGTTAACACTAGTAAGCCCCTTTTTCTGCCACGGGCTTTCTTGCTCCCCGGAAACGCCGGTACGCTTTGTCATAAACTCTTCCATGTGCAACTTGGTGCAGACTACGTGAGAAAGTTCCAGCTCAAGGGTTTTCTCCATATCATATTTCACGTCATCCACGCTTTGGCCCAACATGCCGTAGATGAGGTCAACGCTGACCCACTCGAATCCGATTTCGCGCGCGTTGTACACGGTTCTCACACACTCTTCGGCAGAATGCATACGTCCGCAGGCGGTGATAATGCGGTCGTTGAAGGCCTGGGCACCGAAGCTGATTTTGGTAAAACCCAACTCTTTTAACAGCCGCAGATAGTCTTTGGTCAGGGTTCCCGGCTCGCCTTCAAAGCGCATGGTGGCAGCAGAAAAGTTAAAATGGGTCTGGTAAAAATCCATCAGGCGCCGCAGCTCAGGTTCAGGAAGCAGTGAAGGCGTGCCACCGAAGATGTTAAATTCGCCGACCAAGGCCTGTGCAAGGCAGGGAACCACGTGAAGCCACATGGTGGCCTCTTTGATGTTGTAATCTACCAAATCCCGGAACACAGCCAGCGACGAACTGGCCTGTGGGTTCAGAACAACCGTTGGGTATTGGCAGAAATGACAGCGGTAGCGGCAGGAGGGGATATATGACCACAGATGGATCTGTTTTGCCTGCTTGATATCGCGGTCCATGTCATCGAAAAAAGCATCGAGTGGATAACCGGAGATATCACCGGGGAAAACGTGGCAACCGAACGGATCTTTGAATACATACTCCAGAAATGCGCTGTTGTCCGGGCAGGAGAGAAAATCGTATACGCGCGGCACCGGATAGTTCGTGTCGATATCGTTGAGTGAGCTCAGAGCTTCGCTGTTCATCAGAATACTCCGCCGTTAGCGAAGTAGTTATGAGCTTCACCGGACTCACGATCTTCGCAGAAGTAGTAGACGAAGCGCTCGAAATCCTCCGGTTTGACCGCGTCGAAGCACGCCGGTAACGGCGGCGGAAAACCGATATCCTCACCAACGGCGCGCCGCAGGGAACTGAAGATTTCGTTACGGAACTCAAAATAGAGCCGATATGCCGGGGTCTTGTAAGCATGGATCGCTTTGAAGTCGATAATGCGGGATTCGTGCTTAATTTCATGGATTCGCTGGTACAAACGGTCAGCCACCGGTTCGGTAAAGAATTCACGCACAGCGGGCTTTTCCAGCAAAATCTGCGGGTTGAGCAACGCAGGCAGCACGATGTTTTTGGGAACGTAGTCCTTGATCGAGTAGAACCAGGCCTGCTGAGACTGCGCGGGAGTGGTGTCGCATAGCGTTGGCTTTTGCTCTTCCACATCCGGGCGCACGTCTTTCATGGTGATGACGCCATCTTGTCCGTAGGCGATACCGGTGATCACCTCCTCGAGGATCGCATCTACGCGCCGGCTGTTAATTTCCACTCGGGAATCCCGGGCGTAAACCGGCTTGCCGCCCCAGGCGATTACGCGGATCCCAAAGTCCCAGTCATCGGAGAGGTGTTCTACAAAGCGGCCATTGTTCAGCTGGTAGAAAATTTCGATACCGCCCACTTTGTCATAGAACGTGCGCTCAACGGCAAAACCTTTGCCGTCCGGAAAGCCGCCAAACAACGAAAACGACATGTCACGACAGCGCAGGGTTTTTTGAATTTCCTTGAAAAGGTTGGGGCGATGGCGGAAGGATTCTTCGTTGTAATAGTAATTGCACGTGCCCAGATCACCATCTTCCTCCACCATTGTTTCAATCAACGCGTGCAACCAGTAAGGATCTACCGTGCAGTCCGCATCGGCAGAGACAATGTAATGTTTTCTTTGAACGCCCAGGCGGCTGTCACGGGCTTTTGAGCGCAACGACGCGAAATCCATGCCACGTTTTCTGGCGGACGAGACGCCCTGAGTGGTTTCTTTGACAATATGAATATCCATGAGTGGATTTTGGGCACTGAAGGCGCTAATTTTCTCAACGGAATCGTCCGTTGAATTATTATCCACAATGATCAACTCATAACTTTCATGCGTAATCATACCGCAATGTGTTTTTTGATTAAACAGGGAGAGAAGTACTTCATTGATACGATCGCCTTCGTTATAAACCGGCAGCACAATCGATACGAAGACATTGTCTCTCATCTGTCTTTTAGAATAATCGAAGTCCAGAATGGCAATTACATTATCCGACAGTACCTGTCTTCCAATGTTGAAGTTCCTCTGGGCGACTTCCGTCATCAGTCGCTTATTCTTGAGAAACTGGTACACATCACCGATAAATGCTTCATCAGGCAAGCCATCCCGCTCCTCTGAGATCGCCATAACGGGCGCTTCAAATCCGTACTGACCATAGACTTCCCAGTAGTATTCGTAGCTGGTAGTGATGTAGCAGCGCTTGAAGCTAATCGCTTCGCCAATGGGATTCCCGTAACTGTCGTAGTCCCAAGAGGTAAGAAACGAGACCAGATCGCAAGAGTAATATAAATCCGAAATGGTCTTGGTATTCTTATGTGTCTGGTTATATTCGTGCTGAAGTGGACCAACAAACTTTACAAACGATCCGATGTTTAAATTTTTGGCCAAGGCTGTCAGCTCCTGATAGAAAGCGTAATCTTCATGAGGATCGCCTGCCACGACCAGGAACACTTTACGGTCGATACCGTTCTGAAGAAACATCTGGTTGAGCCGCCGAACGAGATAAATATCTCTGTCGAGACGCTTTTGAGGAATAATTCGTGTTGTACGGGCAATCAGAATATCATCGTCGCGGACGGACAGATTTTCTCTGATGTTGGTATAATTGCCCTGCCTGGTGAAATCATAGGTATTCTTCTTAACCTTGACTTCCACTTCGTGGCGGCACCACGCTTCAAGCTTGCTTTTTAAGTGATTATTGAGCGTGACGTACGTAATGTAGCTGGACTTGATAGGCTTGACAGCGTGGGGATACGGTGCCGGGCCGTATTTCATCACCGTTTTTTCACTATTCCACATTAAATCGTGATCGCGCCAGATAACGAAATTGCCCAGGCTATGATGTTTCCCGTAGGCGTCAATCGCCAGATACAGCGCTTTGGTGTAAATTATATTTTCTGGTAGTGTTCCATTCTCAACGATCACATAACTGATATTCAGCTTCTCCCATAGCTGAACAATTCTATGGGATAGATCTAGAGATGACTCACTAACTGCAAGCATGATTTCTTCCTGTTCTTTGGAAGAAACCGTCGTTTTTCGACTTATTAGAATATCGTGCGCGCGCTCAATAAAATTGATATTATAGTATGGAACGGAGTCAATATCATCTACACGAGCCAATTCAAATACATCTTTATAAATCTCTTGCTCATGATTGTAAGGTTTGTTAAATTTCCCTTTATCTATTTTGATGTCATAACCAAGGTCCAGATAGGATTTAATGCCATTTCTTGCTAGAAATTTGGCTACCTTTGATGCTTCAACAATAATTCCTGATACAGCAACAGCGTCAAATGATATAAACATAGCTCCAGGACGCATATTCATTCACATATCTCGTTTTCTTGTCCCACGCCGATTCCAACCGGAGGGCGGGTGCGCGTGCAGAGGTTACGCAGAGATCTTACGGTGACGCCTGCATGAGGCGGGCTGTTCATGGAGGTATCCTGCTCAATCAATGCCGTGCGGAGTTGTCCTGAGCGAAGCAAGTGCTGTGCCGACCCAGAAAAGCCGTTTAAAAACAATGGGATCGCTCTGATAACCGGTGCTTTATGTCCGACATAGTCAGAAAGCCGACAACGGGTGCATCGATGGCGAGCTTCGCAACCGAGCCCAAGCCACCCCTCGTGCGCGCCGCCTGACCCCGGGAAGTTACCGGTCTCATAGTCATGCCGCGGAGGGTGCGTGACGTTTCCCGGGGTCAGTCATTCATCTCGAACAGGTGGCGATACTGCCGCGGCTGGCATCGCAAATATTGATCGGGTGCCCGCACCCGTTCTCCGAAATGGGCAGCCGCATGCCACGGCCAGCGCGGATCGTAAAGTATGGCACGAGCAATCGCGATCAGATCCGCGTCACCCATGGTCAGTATAGCCTCTGCCTGCTCGAAATCCGTGATTAGTCCGACCGCGATGACGGGAACCCGCACTGCTTGCTTTACCGCTCGCGCGAAAGGCACTTGATAACTGGGACCGAGGGCTATCTGCTGGTGATTGGATAAGCCTCCGGACGAAACGTGGATGGCGGAGCAACCCCGTGCTTCAATTTCCTTGCAGAACTCGACCGTCTGATCGACGTCCCAGCCGCCCTCAGCCCAATCGGTTGCTGAAACCCGTACAGTGACGGGCTTTTCTGGAGAAAATGCATCACGGACTGCTTCGAAAACCTCCAAAGGGAAGCGCATCCTGTTTTCAAGGCTTCCACCGTACTCATCAGTGCGTAAATTGGATAGCGGTGAAAGAAACTGATGCAGAAGATAGCCATGAGCAGCATGGATCTGTATTGCATCCAAACCGATGGACGCGGCGCGTCGAGTGGCATCGGCGAAAGCGGCTCGGACCCTAACGAGTCCCGCACGGTCAAGGGCGTGCGGTGGATCGTAGGACTCTCGGAAAGGAACGGCACTCGGAGCTACGGTTTTCCATCCATTCGCCTGGTGAGGAGCGATTTGAAGGCGGCCTTTCCACGGCACGTCTGTAGATGCTTTCCGCCCGGCATGCCCGAGCTGTATCGCAATCGGCGTGTCCGACCACCGCCGCAGGCTGGCAAGCACTCGCCCCATCGCAACTTGGCATGCGTCGGAATAGAGACCGAGGTCGCGATAAGAGATACGACCTTCGGGCGATACGGCAGTGGCCTCGATTGTCACTACCGCGACACCTGATAATGCCAGGTTCCCGAGGTGGATTAGGTGCCAATCGTTCATCTCACCGTCTGCCGCGGAAAACTGGCACATCGGTGCGGCTACGACCCGGTTCCTGAGTTCTAGGGATCCGATTTTGAACGGAGAGAACAGCCTAGTTCCACTCATTCTGCTTCTCCAACGTGTAGCTCTTCCCGTGACAATCGGGTCGCGTGCTCTGCGGTCGCTCACTCGGTGGAGCGTTCGGCTCGGCCACATCTGTGTTGCTGGCCAAGGAATCAACCTTAGACGAGCGCCCGGTGTTATCGAACTCCATCTTGCCAATGGCGTTCTCGTTCGTGTTCACGCCTTTGTCAGTCAAAACGAGCCCTTGAGCCCGAAGGAGATCGACATCGACTCGAAGTTTGCCCCGGCCTCATCCTTTGTCCGGGCGTAGCGTATGCCCTCCGCGGTGTCGTCTATTTGCATGTCACCGCGTTTGTGAAACACCCGCTCGAACGAACCGGACAGATAGAGCGAAGCACCTGGAGTCAACGCGTAGTTGACCGCAACGGTGGCGCCGATAGTCGGCGCCGGATCCATGTCGTTATGGTAACGCAGATCGCGCAACCAGTGATCGTCGATCTCCTTTATGCCGAAGCCCAAGCCGCCCTGAATGCCGCCGCTGATCGTAAGATCGCCCAGGACATGTTCGCCGCTCAGGCTGAGGAAGCCAACCGGAATTTCTTGTCGGAAGCTGATTCCTTTTACCCAGTCTGGCAATGCCCAGGGTTGATCGCGGAAGCCATTCTTGCTCGAATAGAGGCCCGATCCACCATAGGCCGTCCACTGGACGTCGGTGTAGCGGAAGCCGGCGCCGACCGCGAAACTGCTGGTCTCACTGCCGTAAATGATCCGGTCCAATTCGATCGCTCCGTCGACATAGTGATCGAGTTCGGTATTGGGATGGATAGAGCGCTGGCTCCAGCCATCGTGCCCACGGCTCAGCCAGTCGGAGTCAACCAGGTGACCGTTGCCGCCGGTGCCTAGGTTGACGCTGCCCTTCAAGCTCCAGTCGTCGTCGATCTGCGCGTCAAAACCGAGGGTGAAAAGGGTCACCCCCTTGCTTTCCCAGTTCAGCTGGCTGCACTTGTGGCCCTTGCTCTCCCAACCCAAGTCTGTGCACTGCTCGGCACCGCGATAGACAAATTCCTGGGCCTTGATGTTGGCAAGGCCAATTCCGCCGAAAACGATGAGATTGCCATCGTCTGAGGAAAACAGAACGTCGTCTGCGGCGGCGAATGACGGGGTGGCCATCAGAAAACAGGAAGTGACTACGGATCCGACAATGACGCACTTTGTAAGCTGACCGCGTAGTTCGTCCAGCGCCTCCGTGTTGGGCCTGAGCTTCCTCGCCTCAGCCGATTGTGGGGCATCTGACTTGCGCTCTGCCCGCGCCACCGGTGTTGATGGACCGGCTTCGCGCTGCTGTCGGGCGGCAGCGCGCGCCAGACCGTTCGGCGACTGCACATATGTTTGGAGCATGTTGTTGTCCTTTGCTGGGAAGCGATCGAAATGTCAGGACCGGGCAGGAGCGCGGCGTCGAGACGCTCGACGATCCGCTGAGCCGGTGGAAACTTCCAGGCGAGCGGTGAAAACGTCGGCCTACCGCCCGCACCTCAACGATTTCGCACCGCCAGTCGGTGTCAGAGGGCGGGGCGACCGGGCGGCTTGTTGCCAGCCCTCGGCCGCCGGAAGATTTTGGCACGCCGCACATCAGGCAGTGTTTACCGCTACAAACTTAGCCATTCCCAAGTCCAAGCGGAGGCGGGCTTTGCTTGACACTGATCTCCGGGCGGTGGCTGGCATGGCTGCATGGAGGAACTCCTGCTAAGTCGTGAGGTAGGGTTGTTGCCCATTGCCGAAGCAACTGCCGCGCCAACCAGAAAACCATTTCCAAACAACGGGATCACTCTTATAGCGCGGTGTCTCATGTCGGACATATTGTCAAAACGCCGACAAATGTGTGCAACTGCTGTCATGTCCCTGGCACCTTATCAGATCGTCCGATTTATCTGCCGGTAGCGATTTTTGCTCTCAGGAACCTGAATGCGAAGCGGCGGCGCAGAATCCCATCCAGATTGTCGCGCTGATCTCATCCGGATTGCCGCCCTGGATCGGCGCGATACAGCTGATAGATGCGGTTTACGCGGACGGCTCTCCCTCCCGCCTGAGCAGCACGAATAGTCGCCCGTAGCCGAAGCCCCGTCGCTCGTTGGCGAGATCGCGCAGCTTCTCTCGCAGTTCGGGCTCCGACGGTCGGCGTGACCGATAGCGCACCATCTTCCGGTCAGCGGATATAATCTGGCAGGCCCGCCGCTCCGAGAGACCCATGACGGCCTTCAGATGCACGACGGCTTCACGCTTGGCGGCAGGCCCTACCATTGATGGGATGGTCCGCCCTCCGCCTCGCTCATCATGAGGCGGTGAATTCAATGGCGGAAGCAAATGGCTCATCGCAATCTGCCGCGGCCGGCGGCGGTCTATGGGATCGATATCGGCAAGAATATCTTGCCCGAACCATTTTGTTGGGAACGGCGTGCGCCGATCATCATGGCTTGGCTGCAACCGCAGTTCACTCGCGAGAGGCCGGATACATTTACGCAACTGGAATCGTCATTACCGCGTCACGACCCCTTGCACGGACTCTCGATAACCGTCGGGCTTATCTCTTCCGGCTAATCATCCGTTGAGAGACACCGTTTCGCCGGAACCTGACGTCAGTCAACTTTACCCGACTTGAAAAGCATTTATCTACGCAGTGGATCATTGCCATCCAAACAAACCGTTTTGGCAATCTTCCGAACGCCGATAGAGAGAGAGTTGACTTCAACTGGAAGGCAATAGGGCGAACGTCGTTTGCGAGCGCTGTTAGAGGTGGTCTGAAGCCGGGAACGACCTTCGGTCTATCGGCTTATGACGCTCCCGGCGAAACACTGGGAATTTGTGCTTTGGCGGCCAAGGACGTGATTGCGCGGGAATTCCAATCATCGAAACCGACCCGCGGCGCGCGGCGGCAGAGACACTGCCGGAGCGATCGCGCATGGTTTCCTGTCGCTGCTTTCCGCGACGAACGCCTGGCTTGCCTGCAAAAGTTCACAAAAGATCACGCCACGAGGTCCACAAGTCTGCAGTAAAGGATTTCATATCCATGGCCTTTTCATTCTCCACATTAATTCGAATCATCACCTTCACAGTCATAACCGCCATCGTGAGCGTGCAGCCTTCGACAGCGGATGATCTGCCCGCCCCGCAGCAGTGGGCGAGAACCCCCTTGTTACGAGTAGAAGCCCTTGCGGTTCTTCAGACTCTAAACGCGAATCTCCTCAGCAATGCCAGTGCGACGCTGACGCTCGATCGCTGGTGTGCGGCGCATAAGCTTGCACCACCGGGCTCCAAGATCGTAGCAAAACGTGTACAGGGACACGACAAGCCAGCCAACGTTCATATTCGTGAATTGCTGCACGTCGGGGCGGACGAGCCGATCGTCTATCGCCATGTCCGCCTAGCATGCGGTGATCGCATCCTTTCGGAAGCAGACAACTGGTATGTGCCTGCAAGACTGACAGCCGAGATGAACGAGGCGCTGAATACGACTGATATCTCGTTTGGTCGAGCCGTTCGGTCCTTGAACTTCACCCGAACCAACTTAACGGCCAAACTGCTTTGGTCCCCTCTCCCCGAAGGCTGGGACATGTCGGCCGAATTACCACTGCCGAGCTTAGGGTCTTTGACCCCACCGCCATTCCTTCTCGAGCATCATGCAGTGCTGAAGTTGCAAGATGGCACGCCTTTTGCTGCGTTGGTCGAAAGCTATACGAACGATGTGCTGGATTTTCCGGCTCCCCAGCTATTGCCGCAATAAAACCTGGTGGATTGGCTGCCGACTCGCCGCCAGTCTGGATTCCGAGGTGAAAAAACGGACGCCATTCGAAAAACACCGGACAGCTACTGTCATGTCCTTGGTACTTTATCGCAATGACCTCATCGCAGAAGGCTTTCACGAGCTTTGCTCGGACGCAGAAATCAGGAATAGACGGTCGCATCAGGCGCATGGAAACTGGGGGTTTCCATGAAACCCATCGAGTTGTCTATTTCCGCAAACCACTGGCCTGATTTCGTCCCACCACGCTTAGAGTGTCATTTCGCCCTCAGCCGGAACCGACCCCTTTAAAGGAGTTGTTGGCATGCGCGTAGAAAACGATAATCGCGATGTGATCGGTGTGTCGGTCGCTCCCACGCACCTTGATAATCTGTCTTCTGCGATTCTGCAGCAGGGGGGGATGGCGCGAGTGTCGCTGCCAGGCGATGTGGTGACCTGGGCGGCAGGCGGTCACCAGACGCTCAGGCGGATACTTTGCGACCAACGTTTCAACAGGGACTGGCGACAGTGGCGGGCGCTGCAGGACGGCGAGATTCCCGAGGATCATCCGCTGATCGGGATGTGCAAAGTGGACAACATGGTCACGGCGCATGGCGCCGATCACCGGCGCTTGCGCGGCCTGCTGTCCAGGAGCTTCCCGCCCAGTCGTATCGCCTTGCTGGCGCCACGGATCGAACAATGGGTCGATCGACTCCTGGCCGAGATGGCGCAGCGCGGCGGCAGTGCCGATCTGATGTGCGAGTTCGCCGTTCCGCTGCCCACCAACGTGATCGCCGAACTGTTCGGTTTGCCGGACGAACAGCGCGAGGAGATCGTCGCGCTCACCTACAGCCTGGCCAACACCTCCGCCACAGCCGCAGAGGTGCGACAGACGCGGCAGCGCATCCCGGAGTTCTTCCGTCGCCTGATCGCGCTCAAGCGGGGCCAGCTCGGCGACGATCTGGCTTCGGCCCTGATCGTCGCGCGCGACAACGGCGAGCTCGTTTCCGACACCGAGCTCATCGACATGCTGTTCATGGTGCTCTCTGCGGGCTTCGTGACCACCACCGGCGTCATCGGCAATGGCGTGCTGGCATTGCTGACGCATCCGCAGCAACTGCACCTGGTGCGCAGCGGCCAAGTTGCGTGGTCACAGGCGATCGAGGAGATCCTGCGCTGGGGCAGCTCAGTGGCCAATCTGCCGTTCCGCTATGCCACCGAGGACGTGGAGATCGACGGATGCATGGTCCGCCGCGGCGACGCCGTCCTGATGGCGTTCCATGCGGCGAACCGGGACGAAAAGGCCTTCGGTCCCGGCGCCGACAGGTTCGATGTCACCCGGCGGCACAACCCGCACCTGTCGTTCGGCGAGGGGCCGCATTTGTGCATGGGCGCTGCGCTGGCGCGCCTGGAATTGCGCTGCGCCTTCCCCGCGCTGTTCGGGCGGCTGGAGGATCTGGCGCTGACCATCGCCGCGGAGGACGTCGTCTACATGCCGTCTTACGTCATTCGCTGCCCGCAGCGCCTGCCGGTCACCTTCCGACCTTCCATCGCTTAGAGAGTGCGGCATTCACCCCTGATTGTGTGATTCTCGGTTCGCCGGGGTGTTGGTCTCGCACGAGGGGGCGAGCATGCCCCGTTACGCACGATCGTGGCGCCGGCCTAGAAGGCTTTCCCGAGCTTTGCTCGGACGCAGAAATCAGGAATAGCCGGTCGCATCAGACGCATGGAAACTGGGGCTTCCATGAAACCGATCGAGTTGTCTATTTCCGCAAACCACCGCCCTGATTTCGTCCCACCACGCTTAGAGTGTCATTTCGCCCTCAGCCGGAACCGGACCCCCACCTACTGTCGGGTTTGTCGCGTCCGCGACATGGTGATGTTCGGCCCGGGCGTGCCGCGCTCGGTTAAGACATTGAAGGATGTGCAGAGCAGTTTTTCTGAGGCGCTCCCTGCGCAGTTGGTACGATTCTTGCTGCCCGAGTTGTACGGCGGCACACGCCGGGATGCCCTTCGATCGCTTAGAGAGTGGAGTGCCACCATGTCCGAACAACCCTTGCCGACGCTGCCGATGTGGCGCGTCGATCACATGGAGCCTTCGCCCGAGATGTTGGCTCTACGCGCCAACGGTCCGATCCACCGCGTGCGCTTCCCGTCCGGGCACGAAGGCTGGTGGGTGACAGGCTACGACGAGGCCAAGGCGGTGCTGTCCGACGCGGCGTTCCGACCCGCGGGAATGCCGCCGGCGGCATTCACCCCTGATTGTGTGATTCTCGGTTCGCCGGGGTGGCTGGTCTCGCACGAGGGGGACGAGCATGCCCGGTTACGTACGATCGTGGCGCCGGCCTTCAGCGACCGCAGGGTGAAGCTGCTCGCGCAGCAAGTCGAGGCGATCGCCGCGCAGTTGTTCGAGACGCTGGCGGCCCAGCCCCAGCCCGCCGACCTGCGGCGCCACCTCTCCTTTCCGCTTCCGGCCATGGTCATCAGCGCGCTGATGGGCGTGCTCTACGAGGATCACGCCTTTTTCGCCCGGCTCTCCGACGAGGTGATGACGCACCAGCATGAGAGCGGCCCGCGCAGCGCGTCGCGTCTGGCCTGGGAAGAACTGCGCGCCTACATTCGCGGCAAGATGCGGGACAAGCGCCAGGATCCGGGCGACAACCTGCTGACGGATCTGCTCGCGGCGGTCGACCGGGGCAAGGCGACCGAGGAAGAGGCGATCGGCCTGGCGGCGGGCATGCTGGTGGCGGGGCACGAGAGCACCGTCGCGCAGATCGAATTCGGCCTGCTGGCCATGTTCCGCCATCCGCAACAGCGCGAACGCCTGGTCGGCGATCCATCCCTGGTAGACAAGGCGGTGGAGGAAATCCTGCGCATGTACCCGCCGGGCGCTGGCTGGGACGGCATCATGCGCTATCCGAGGACCGACGTGACCATCGCGGGCGTGCATATTCCCGCGGAGAGCAAGGTGCTGGTCGGCCTGCCGGCGACGTCGTTCGATCCGCGCCATTTCGACGACCCGGAAATCTTCGACATCGGACGCGAAGAAAAGCCGCACCTGGCGTTCTCCTACGGACCGCACTACTGCATCGGCATGGCGCTCGCCAGGCTGGAACTCAAGGTGGTGTTCGGTTCGATCTTCACGCGCTTTCCCGCGCTTCGCCTGGCCGTAGCGCCCGAAGAACTGAAGTTGCGCAAGGAGATCATCACTGGCGGGTTCGAGGAGTTGCCGGTGCTCTGGTGATGCGCGGACGCCGCCGGGAATCGCGATCTTCTCCGCAATTTGCCGGCGCGCCTGGCGCGTGCCGGTCAGATCAGCCAGCCAACAGGTAACCAAGATGGACGTCCAAGAAACCACGGCAGCATGCCGGGACGCCTTCGCCGAACTGGCGTCGCCAGCGTGCATCCACGACCCGTATCCGTTCATGCGGTGGTTGCGCGAGCACGATCCGGTGCATCGCGCGGCGTCGGGCCTCTTTCTGTTGAGCCGCCACGCCGACATCTACTGGGCCCTCCAGGCCACGGGCGATGCGTTTCGGGGACCGGCGCCGGGCGAACTGGCGCGCTATTTCCCGCGTGCGGCGACCAGCCTGTCGCTCAATCTGCTGGCGTCCACGCTAGCGATGAAGGAACCACCGACGCATACGCGTCTGCGCCGGCTGATCTCGCGCGATTTCACCATGTGCCAGATCGACAACCTGCGGCCGAGCATCGCGCGCATCGTCGCAGCGCGCCTGGACGGCATGGCGCCCGCGCTGGAGCGGGGGGAGGCGGTGGACCTGCACCGGGAATTCGCGCTGGCCTTGCCCATGCTGGTCTTCGCCGAACTGTTCGGCATGCCCCAGAAAGACATGTTCGGGCTCGCCGCCGGGATCGGCGCCATTATGGAAGGCCTGAGCCCGCACGCCAGCGATCCCCAGCTCGCCGCAGCGGACGCGGCCAGCGCCAGGGTGCAGGCCTACTTCGGCGACCTCATACAGCGCAAGCGCACCGATCCCCGCCAGGACATCGTATCGATGCTGGTCGGCGCACACGACGACGATGCCGACACGCTGTCGGATGCGGAGTTGATCAGCATGCTGTGGGGCATGCTGCTGGGCGGCTTCGCCACCACTGCTGCGACCATCGACCATGCGGTCCTGGCGATGCTGGCGTATCCCGAACAGTGGCACTGGCTGCAGGGAGACGCCGTGGGGGTGAAGGCATTCGTCGAAGAAGTCCTGCGCTGCGACGCGCCCGCCATGTTCAGCTCCATTCCGCGTATCGCCCAGCGCGACATCGAACTGGGCGGCGTGGTGATCCCGAAGAACGCGGACGTGCGCGTGCTGATCGCGGCCGGCAATCGCGATCCGGACGCCTTCGCCGATCCCGACCGCTTCGATCCCGCGCGGTTCTACGGCACCAGTCCTGGCATGTCGACCGACGGGAAGATCATGCTGAGCTTCGGCCACGGCATTCACGTCTGCCTCGGTGCGCAACTGGCCCGGGTGCAGTTGGCCGAGAGCCTGCCGCGGATCCAGGCGCGCTTCCCCACGCTGACATTGGCCGAGCAGCCGACCCGGGAGCCCTCCGCGTTCCTTAGGACGTTCCGCGCGCTGCCGGTGCGGCTGCATGCGTGAGGGGCTGAGATGCGCGTCGTGATCGACCAAGAACTGTGCGGAACCACTGGGCAGTGCGTGCTGACGCTGCCGGGTACCTTTCGCCAGCGCGAACCGGACGGCGTGGCCGAAGTGTGCGTGGCGACGGTCCCGCAGGCGCTGCACGCCGCCGTGCGGCTCGCGGCCAGCCAGTGCCCGGTCGCCGCCATTCGGGTCATCGAAAGCGACGCTGGCGATGACGAGCGCGCCAGCGCCGACCCTCGCGCGTTGTCCGGCGGAGACCGAGCGGCATGCCGCGAAAGACCAACGTAAATCCAGGAGGACACGATGGGACGGTTTGAAGGCAAGGTGGCCGTGGTGACCGGCGCCGGCGCCGGCATCGGAAAGGCATGCGCCCTCGCTATCGCGCGCGAGGGCGGCAGAGTGGTGGTGGCCGACATTGATGGCTCGGCGGCCATCGCCTGCACGGAGCAGATCGTGGCCGAGGCGGGCCACGCGCTGGCCCTGGCCATGGACATCGCCGATGCGCAGGCGGTGGCAGCGCTGTTCGAGACGGCGGAGCGGCACTTCGGTGGGGTCGATCTGCTGGTGAACAACGCGAGCGCCATGCATCTAACCCCGCGCGACCGCACGATCCTCGACCTGGACCTGGCGGTCTGGGATCAGACCATGGCGACCAATCTGCGCGGCACGCTGCTCTGCTGCCGGCAGGCCATCCCACGGATGATCGCCCGCGGCGGTGGCGCGATCGTCAACATGTCGTCGTGCCAGGGACTGAGCGGTGACACCGCGCAGACGTCCTACGCCGCGTCGAAGGCGGCGATGAACATGCTGTCGGCCTCGCTCGCCACCCAGTACGGTCATGCGCAGATCCGCTGCAACGCGGTTGCGCCGGGTCTCATCATGACCGAGCGTCTCGTTGCCAAGCTGGACGAGTGCATGCAACGGCATCTGCGCCGGCACCAGCTCCTGCCGCGCGTTGGCCGCCCCGAGGACGTGGCCGCGCTGGTGGCGTTCCTGCTCTCCGACGATGCTGCGTTCATCACCGGCCAGGTCGTGTGCATCGACGGCGGCATGCTGGCGCATGTGCCGACGTACGCCGACGGTGGCAACAGCCCCGCCGCGCGGCCTGCCGGCGACACCGCCGAAGCGGAGCGCTGCTGATGGACATGCTGCTCAACCCGCTGGACCGTCGGCACCGACTGCGGCACGACATCCCGGTCGTACCCGGCGCTTACCCCCTTGTCGGGCATCTTCCCGCCATCGTCTGCGACCTGCCGCGCCTGCTGCGGCGCGCGGAACGGATGCTGGGCAGCCATTTCTGGCTGGATTTCGGCCCTGCCGGACACCAGATGACCTGCATGGATCCGGATGCGTTCGCACTGCTCCGGCACAAGGATATGTCCTCGGCGCTGATCGAAGAGATCGCGCCCGAATTGCTTGGCGGAACGTTGGTCGCCCAGGACGGCGGCGCGCACCGGCAGGCGCGCGATGCGATCAAGGCGGCGTTTTTGCCCAAGGGGCTGACCCAGGCCGGCATCGGCGACCTGTTCGCGCCCGTCATCCGGGCGCGGGTGCAGGCGTGGCGCGACCGCGGCGACGTAACCATCCTGCGCGAGACCGGTGACCTGATGCTGAAGCTCATCTTCAGCCTCATGGGAATCCCCGCGCAGGACCTGCCGGGATGGCACCGCAAGTACCGGCAACTGCTGCAGTTGATCGTTGCGCCCCGGGTCGACCTGCCCGGACTGCCCTTGCGGCGCGGTCGCGCCGCCCGCGACTGGATCGACGCGCAGTTGCGCCAGTTCGTCCGCGACGCGCGCGCGCATGCCGCGCGCACCGGGTTGATCAACGACATGGTGAGCGCCTTCGATCGCAGCGACGATGCGCTCTCCGATGACGTCCTGGTCGCCAATATCCGCGTGCTGCTGCTTGCCGGTCACGACACCACCGCCTCGACGATGGCCTGGATGGTGATCGAGCTGGCGCAGCAGCCTGTGCTGTGGGACGCCCTGGTCGAGGAGGCGCAACGCGTGGGCGCGGTGCCGACTGAGCACGCGGACCTGGCGCAGTGTCCGGTCGCGGAGGCGCTGTTCCGCGAGACGCTGCGCATGCATCCGTCGGTCACGCTCCTGCCGCGTCGCGCGCTGCAGGAATTGCAACTCGGCCAACAGCGCATTCCCGTGGGCACCGATCTGTGCATCCCGCTGCTGCATTTCTCGACCTCGGCGCTGCTGCACGAGGCGCCTGATCAGTTCCGCCTGGAGCGGTGGCTGCAACGAACGGAGCCGATCCGGCCGGTGGACATGCTGCAGTTCGGTTCCGGCCCACACGTCTGCATCGGCTACCACCTGGTATGGCTGGAACTGGTGCAGTTCTGCATCGCCTTGGCGCTGACCATGCACAAGGCCGGGGTGCGGCCGCGGTTGCTGAGCGGCGTCGAAAAAGGCCGGCGCTATTACCCGACCGCACATCCGTCCATGACAATCCGCATCGGATTCTCATGAGCTGGCATCGCATGCCCCGTGTGGCGAGGCAGCGGCGCCGGCGACGCGCGGCATTGCTGCACTCGGTGCGCGCGCTCGGTGCGACGCCGGCAACACCGCGGCGGCTCGCCGCTCGTCGTGGCCGTCTCCTGTCAGGTACAAGGACATGAACAACATGCAGACCGGTACCACTCTACACGACGACCGAACTGGCGTTTCCGCCCTCGGCGGAATGGGCGCGCGGGCGCGCGGCGCATCCGGCAGGTTGCTGACGGAGATCTGGATGCAGGACGGCGCAAAGCGGGTCGAACAGGCGCTGGCGCGTCTTCTCTGCGCCGAAGACGACGGTGAGACCGAGCTGATGGCGGCGATGCGCTACGCCACCTTGCATGGCGCGAAGCGCACCCGCGCCTTGCTCTGTCTGGCTGCCGGCGCACTGGCCGACACGCCGGCGCACATGCTCGACGACGTCGGCGCCGCCATCGAGATGATGCACGCTTGTACCCTGGTCCACGACGACCTGCCCGCGATGGACAACGACGTGCTTCGCCGCGGCCTTCCGACCGTGCACGTCAAGTTCGGCGAAGCCACTGCGATCCTGGTCGGCGATGCGCTGCAGGCGCACGCCTTCCTGACCCTGGCGAGCCTGGACGCGCCGGGCGACAATCGTATCGCGCTCGTGCGCGAACTGGCGCAGGCGGTGTCCGCCGAGGGTGCTGCAGGCGGGCAGGCCATGGATCTGTCGCTGGTCGGAAAGCACGTCGAGCTGGACAGGATCGTGGCGATGCACCGGATGAAGAGCGGAGCGCTAGTGCGCGCGTCCGTTCGCATGGGCGCGCTATGCGCCGTCGCGGAGGATGCCGCGCACGCTGCGCTGTACTGTGCGCTCGATCGCTACGGCGCCTGTCTCGGCCTGGCGTTGCAGGTGGTCGACGACATTCTAGACGCGACAGCGGATACCGTGACGCTGGGCAAGACCTCCGGCAAGGACGCGGCGGCGCAGAAGCCGACCTGCGCGTCGATCATGGGGCTGCAGGCAGCGCGCCAGTTCGCGCTGGATCTGTTGCGCGACGCCGGGGAGGCCATCGCCCCGCTGGGGCCGCGTGCGGACCGGTTGGCGCAGATGCTGCAGCGGGCCAAGGCGTATCTGTTCAAGCACGCGCCATGCGCATGAGCGCGCCCGTCCGCATGGAGCCGTCCTGTGCCGCTGCGATCGGCCGGCGGCGGTGCATGCTGCACTGTGTCCGAGTCCGCGGCGACGTGCGTCGGCGTCTGCCCGATCCTGGTTCTGGTCAACCGTCTGCAGAAGGAACATCCCGCGTGAACGCGCTGTCCGAACAGATCCTTTCCGAATTGCGCCACCTGCTGAGCGGCATGAGCGACGGCGGCAGCGTCGGTCCGTCCGTCTACGACACGGCGCGAGCTCTGCAGTTCCACGGCAACGTCATCGGTCGGCGGGACGCATACGCGTGGCTGATCGCACAGCAACAGGCCGATGGCGGATGGGGAAGCGCGGACTTCCCGCTGTTCCGCCATGTGCCCACGTGGGCGGCGTTGCTGGCATTGCAGCGTGCCGACCCTCTTCCCGGCGCTGCCGACGCAGTCCAGGCTGCAACCCGGTTCCTCGAGCGCCAGCCCGATCCCTACGCGCATGCGGTGCCGGAAGACGCGCCGATCGGCGCGGAGCTGATCCTGCCGCAGTTGTGCGGCGAGGCCGCATCCTTGCCGGGCGGCGTGGCGTTTCCGCGCCACCCGGCGCTGTTGCCGTTGCGGCAAGCGTGCCTGGTCAAGCTGGGGGCGGTGGCGACGTTGCCGAGCGGCCATCCGTTGCTGCACTCCTGGGAAGCCTGGGGGACGTCGCCGACCACCGCATGCCCGGATGACGACGGCGGCATCGGCATCAGTCCGGCGGCCACCGCCGCGTGGCGTGCGCACGCCGTGAAACAGGGGAGCACACCGCAGCTCGGGCGCGCCGACGCGTATCTGCAGGCGGCATCGCGGGGGACGCGCAGCGGCATCGAAGGTGTCGTTCCCAACGTCTGGCCGATCAATGTGTTCGAGCCATGCTGGTCGCTGTACACCCTGCATCTGGCCGGGCTGTTCGCGCATCCCGCGCTCGCCGAGGCGATGCGCGTGATCGTCGCGCAGCTCGATGCCCGCCTGGGCGTGCGCGGTCTGGGCCCGGCCTTGCACTTCGCGGCCGATGGGGACGACACCGCCGTTGCGTTATGCGTCCTGCGCCTTGCAGGCCGCGAACCGGCGGTCGATGCGTTGCGCCATTTCGAAATCGGTGAGCTGTTCGTCACCTTCCCCGGCGAGCGCAATGCATCGGTGTCGACCAACATCCATGCCCTGCATGCGTTGCGACTGTTGGGAAAGCCCGCCGCCGGCACCACCGCCTACGTCGAGGCCAATCGCAACCCGCACGGTCTATGGGACAACGAAAAATGGCACGTTTCGTGGCTGTATCCCACCGCGCATGCGATCGCTGCGCTGGCACAAGGCAAGCCCCAGTGGCGCGACGAGCGCGCGCTGGCGGCGCTGCTGCAGGCGCAGCGCGACGACGGCGGCTGGGGCGCCGGTCGCACGTCCACATTCGAGGAAACCGCCTATGCGCTGTTCGCGTTGCACCTGATGGACGGGAGCGAAGAGCCGACAGGGCGCCGGCGCATCGCGCAGGCGGTGGCGCGTGCGCTGGAGTGGATGCTCGCCCGCCATGCGGCGCATGCATTGCCGCAGATGCCGCTGTGGATTGGCAAGGAACTGTATTGCCCCACCCGGGTCGTGCGCGTGGCCGAACTCGCCGGGTTGTGGCTGGCGCTTCATTGGGGGCGGCGCGTTCTGGCCGAGGGAGCAGGAGCGGCGCCATGATCCAGACCGAACGCGCGCTGCAGCAGGTGCTGGAGTGGGGGCGTTCCCTGACCGGGTTCGCCGACGATCATGCCGTGGAAGCGGTCAGGGGCGGCCAGTACATCCTGCAGCGCATACACCCGAGCCTGCGCGACACCAGCGCCCGCACCGGCCGCGATCCGCAGGACGAAACGCTGATCGTGGCGTTCTATCGCGAACTGGCGCTGCTGTTCTGGCTCGACGATTGCAACGACCTTGGCCTGATCGCGCCGGAGCAGCTCGCCGCGGTGGAGCAGGCGCTGGGGCGGGGCGTGCCGTGCGCGCTCCCCGGATTCGAGGGCTGCGCTGTGCTGCGCGCTTCGCTCGCCGCGCTCGCATACGATCGTCGCGACTATGCTCAGCTTCTCGACGATACCCGGTGCTACTGCGCGGCGCTGCGCGCCGGACACGCGCAGGCGGCAGGGGCAGAACGCTGGTCCTACGCCGAGTATCTGCACAACGGCATCGATTCGATCGCCTACGCGAACGTGTTCTGTTGCCTGTCGTTGCTGTGGGGGCTGGACATGGCGACCTTGCGTGCGCGTCCGGCGTTTCGCCAGGTCCTGCGGCTCATCTCCGCGATAGGGCGCCTGCAGAACGATCTGCATGGACGCGACAAGGACAGGTCGGCCGGCGAGGCCGACAACGCGGCGATCCTGCTGCTGCAGCGCTATCCGGCTATGCCTGTGGTGGAGTTCCTCAACGACGAGCTGGCCGGCCATACGCGCATGCTGCACCGGGTGATGGCGGAAGAACGATTTCCCGCGCCGTGGGGACCCTTGATCGAGGCCATGGCGGCCATACGCGCGCAGTACTACCAGACCTCGATCAGCCGCTACCGCAGCGACGCTGCGGGGGAAGGCCAGCGTGCGCCGGCCTGAACGCGCGGGAGGCGGCGGCGTGCGCACGCTGCCGTCGGTCCGATCCGACGCAACGGCGCCCGATGCGACGGATGGAGCGAGCATGAGCGACACCGCCCTGAGCCGGCGCAAGGACGACCATCTGGACATCGTGCTGGATCGGCGAACGGCGCCCGCCACGGTCGCCGCCGGCTGGGAGTACATCCGTTTCGAACACTGCGCATGCCCGACCTGACGCAGATCGACCTGTGCGCCTAGCTGCTGGGCAAGACCGTGCGTGCGCCGCTGCTGATCAGCTCGATGACCGGCGGCATGCCACGGGGCGGGGCCATCAACCGGCACCTGAGCGAGGCAGCGCAAGCCTTGGGGATCGCCATGTGCGTCGGTTCGCAGCGCGTGAGCCTGCAATCCCGCAACTTCCACGGGCTGACGCGCGCTGCGCCGGGGGTAACGGCTTCGGAGACGTCACCGTCATCTCGGATTAAGCCGAAGTCCTCAAGCGGCGGCCTCAAGCAATGCCGAAAGCGACAGCCCACATTATTCGGTTCACATCGCCATGAAGACTCAGCCATGCAGCAGATCGCACCTTGATCCGCTCCATCTCTAACCGTGACGAGGAACTGCTTACCATGAGCCACCTTTTATAATGTTTACCGTTCGGGAATTTATTTGCCCAAGATATCATCCAGCCGCGTTAATTTTCCCGTTCGGGAAAATTGATCTCGACAGAGCGCCAAGTGTGCTGCTATTTTCCCGAGCGGGAAATAGTAATGGCAAAACGGGTTAAAACTCCATCTGATATCGGCGCCCTGGTCCGAAGTGCACGCAAGGAGCAAAACTTGCGGCAGGACGAGCTTGCCGGCGTTGCTGGCGTCGGGCTCCGGTTCATTGTCGATCTCGAGGCGGGCAAGCCGACAGCTCAGATAGGAAAAGTGTTGCAGGTTCTGCAAACGCTCGGCTGTTCGATCGATATTCTGGCTCCTGGTGAACGCAGACAATGACGGCAAGGGTTCTCAACGTTGGTAGCCGATATCGCCGTGGCGATCCTGGCTGAATAGCCCGACAATTCGATCATCCCATTCGCATGGAACATCTCCATGAGGGCGTATCTCCTCGTTACAGCTCGTAGCGGGCGCTGACCGAGTCGAATCGCCGGCTCCGCACCGCATCGCCCAGACTGTCGGGTTTGTCGTGTCCGCGACACGCTGTTGTTGGCCGGGCCTACCGCCGCATTCTCATTGAAGCCGTTAAATATCATGCCAGGACGGCTCCTGCTGTGCAGTTGGCATGCTTCTTGAACCTCTCTCTTCGCGCGGCGTCAGCAGCAGCTACCGACGAGCGCACTGGCTGATCGTTTCAGCGCTAAACAGGAGCCAAAAATGAAAACCAAAAGATAGCCTATGGGCTGACCGAACTGACTCCCGAAGACGCATCTAGAACTTCAGGAGGACTGCTGAGATCATGTCCCAGTGGATCGCCCTGACGATCTTAGTCACCTGCGACTTCAATCCCGCCAAGTGGTTGATGAGGTGAAGGTGTGTGTGGTCGGGGTTCGCCGGATGAGGAAACAATCGGCGGAGCGACATCTGGAACCCCGGCGCGACGGTCGCGTCGACAGCCTGCAGACAAGTTCGCGCCACCTCGACATGCTGCGCGACCTCAACCGCATCAACACCCATATCGTCTCCGTCGCACACACTCGACGAGAGCCGTTTGCTGATCGAAAGCAGGAGGCGTATGCCGGCTGATAATACGAACCGTTCCGCTCTATCCGAGCTGATGAAGGTATCTGACCAGCGCTTGAAGGGTAAGGTCATCACCCAATACGCCGCGGTGTGCGTGAGGCCGAACCCGGAGGCAGAGAACGACATTCAAGTTCTGCTTATCACCAGCCGAGGTAGTCGCCGGTGGGTCATCCCCAAAGGTTGCCGTATACCCAGGAAAAAGCCGCATGAGGTTGCCCGACAAGAAGCGTGGGAAGAAGCCGGGGTTCGGGGCCAGGTGAAAAAGAAACCTGTTGGGCACTACACCTATGTCAAGAAACTGAGGGGACCAGGAGCAGCGCCCGCCCTCGTCCAGGTTCACTTGCTAAATGTCTCGGAGCTCGAACAAGACTATCCGGAGATGGGGCAACGCGAGCTTCAGTGGTTCTCGCCAGAGGAAGCAGCCTGCGCAGTCGACGAACCCGAACTCAAGACGCTTCTTCGAGGGATCCGGAAGCTTTACAAAAAGGCCTGAAGGTCGCGCTTGCATGATGTTCCTACCGCTAGAGAGGCTAAACATCTCCACATTTTGTTGACGATGTTCGTCGCACGCGCGGTCTCAGGACTATTGACGAAATTCACCAGTTGCCGACGCGAGACCATGGTCCTCGACCGTCTTCGGAGCCGATTGCCGTCAGTGCGCGCCTTGGAACAGGAAACGTCATCCTCCTTGATCGGCGACAACAATAACGACAACCGTCGAGGCTCTAATCGCCGTTGGATGAAAGTTCAGGGGCAGGTCAGCGTGGTATTTAACGGCTTCAATGAGAATGCGGCGGCACGCTCCGCCGAACATCGCGGTGTTGCGGACTCGACAAACCCGACAGTCTGGCGCGAGCTCGCGGAGAGAGCTGCAACGAGGAGGGCAATAAGGAGTACCTATCCACGTCATCTACTCGGCTCCTCCAACCATTTGGGACACGGATGGGTCTCATCCAAACAACTGATTTTACCGATCTGCGAAAATGCCGCATAGCACATCCTCGCGGTGCGCCGCTGTACCGTCGGAATGATCACCGGCCGAATGGCACTGAAAGGAAAATGGCATCACGTGGCGATATGCAATTCATGATTTCTGCGGGGATAACGATCCGATGCCGACCCGAATTTACCGCGCCGCGCTGGAGATTCATAACAATTGGACTCGCCCTCGTGACGAAGACGACCGCGTTGATGAGAGTCACTCCGACTTGAGGTTGGAGCATTTGAACGTTTTGCCGGAGCAAACAAATGCACGTTCTCGATGTTAATCAGATGATCCACCTCTTCGTGAACGCGTTTGAGCTGGTTGTGATCTTCGCCACCCTTTGCGCCGCGCTGGAGCTAACCTTTCCGGCTTATCGATACAGTTTTGCCTCATACGTTCGCGGTGTGCGGAATTGGATTATTCGCCTCGGATTCGGTGCGTTTGTCTGGCACCTCTTTGCCGTGAGCTTGGGCTGGCTAGGGATAGAACCGCTCGTAACGATCAATTTCGGTACGTTGCTTCACGCTGACAACGCAATCATTAACACTGGATTGGCTGTCCTTTCAGGCGTTCTAGTCGCGATTGTCGGCGACTTCTTTTACTACTGGATGCACCGCGCACAGCATGCTGTTCCGCTCCTCTGGCGCATGCACGCTACTCACCACTCGATCCGCGAATTGACGGCATGGAATTGCCATCATCACGTTTCCGAGCCACTCGTTTACGCAGCGTTGGTAGCACTACCACTCAGGCTATTCCACTTCGAATCTGGCGTAGTGCCTGTTGTTGCCATGACACTGATTACCTTTCAGGCCCATCTTTCGCACTCTAGCACCCGCATCAATCTTGGGCCGCTTCGATACATCATTGGCGACAATAAGTTCCACCGCATTCACCACTCCTTGGAAGCGCATCACCGGCGCCGAAACTATGGGTTTTTTACAACCATCTGGGACACCGTTTTTCGAACGGCATACTGGCCAAGTAAGAATGAGTGGCCGGAAGTTGGCCTCCGAGACCAGCCCGAGCCGCTCACCGCGCGCGATTACGTTATGTTCCCATTTGATCGACGTCGCTGGCAGAGACCTAAAGTTGGAAGTGGTGTAGAGGCTGGCGATTGAACGAGTGGAGGTTTACACTTTGAATCAGATTGTCGAGGCCGGAAAACCATCAAGACAAGCATCCATATGGAACAGTTCCCTCATACGCCGGGCAAGCCTCTCACTTAAAATAGCGGATAGGCAGGACTGTGGTGGTGCAACACAAGCAGAAAAGTTCCGTCTGCGGCACACTACATGCTCGCTTTGGAGCGGCCCCTCTAACGCTGGCACAGCCCGACACCGTCAAGTTGATGGTGCAGCGTGCGCCGAAACTCTCAGGCCTCGGCCGGTTCGTCCACGCGTGCCCGACTGCATGTGCAGGTTATGGTCAGGGCCGACGCTAGCCGCCATGAAGCGCAGGATTGCAGGGCACGGCACTTCAAACAGGCGATCCGCATAGTTCAGGATGACCCTTCGGTACTGGACCGGGCCCAAGAGGTTCTCAGGCGGACTCACGCAGGCTCTTGGCGGGCGCCGACGCTGCGCCCCGTCAACTGCGGGCGAACTGGTTGAAGCAAACCCATCGCTCTCAACCGATAGACATTCGGACAGTAATTCTCCCAGCTAACAGCTTTGCCGGCTGCCTCGTAGAGAAGATCACGTTCGCACCTCACCTTGTCTTGACAATAGTCACAAACGTGGGTCAGCACGCGAAAGTCGGCTGGCATCAAGGCTTTGACTCGGGTGGGATTGAGCTGGAGCGCCTCGATCCGCATGAGCAAAAGATGGGGTTCTCCCGGCTCACTCCCGGCCGGCCGTGGATCATCTCTTAGCCCGGCGGCTTGCGGTGCCGCCTTCGCCAGATCGCCGGGCGAAACAGCAGGTTTCAGTGCCCGATCAAGAGCTGCTGCGAATGCGGACCTCCAATTTTGGGGGTGTGTCATGGCGTTCCTCCTTTGCGCCAACTCTTCGAATTTCAGCTACACTCTCTGAACGCGCGTTGATCTGGCGCAATGTCATGCCACCTTTTTGTCGATGCGACAAAGCAAACAGAGTCGTTGATCGTTAAGAATGCCGAAGCGACTGTGGGTCCGGTCACGTTTCAACATAGGTAGTTCGATCCGTACCGCTGCGTCGTCCGGCTGAAGTTTGCGACTTGGTCCTTCATGCTGTCCAAGAGGCGACAGGCGTTCACTGTAGAGTTCTCCATTCTGTCGGATATTGGACAGAGCGCTATCGAATTGATCGCGTTGTTATTAAACAGTTTTCTCCTTTGGCACGCCATATGCGTGGAAATCGGCAGAACTCGATTGCAGCACAGTGCCGGTGATCTCGAAGTGATAGCGATGGATTTCAGCGGCAAAGCGACTTTGGTTGTTACGCCGACCTGGGGAGTTCGAGAAAATGCACGATGCGACAATCATCGGTGCTGCGCGTCATACGACGCTGGACACCGTGTCGGTGACGCCGAAAGCTCGGCCGAGCAGCGGAGTATCGAATGCTCCGGGATTACAACACAGACCATCACGCAAATTCAGGTAACGGAGCGAACATGAACAAGTATATTTGCGAATTCGTCGGAACCTTCGCACTCGTTTTCTTCGGCTGCGGCACGATGCTCTTCATGCGTTCGGAGGTGGGGCTGGTGGGCGTCGCTCTCTCCTTCGGCTTGTCCGTAGTGGCGTTGGCCTATACGGTCGGCCCAATCTCTGGTGCGCATCTCAACCCAGCCGTCAGCCTCGGTTTCCTCGTGTCACGGCGACTTGGACCGGGTGACTTCCTCGCCTACGTCGCCGCCCAGTGCGTCGGAGCGATCGCGGCGGCAGGCGTGCTTTACCTTATAGCAACGGATAAAGTCGGTGGCTTCGATATCGCAGTAAACGGTTTCGCTCAGAACGGCTGGGCAGCGTACGGGGTGTCCTCTGCGTTCCTGTTCGAGTTCGTTGCCACGTTCCTGTTCGTGACCGTAGTGCTCAGCAGCACGGCAGCGGGCGGCGCTGGCGCGTTTGCCGGGTTGGCGATTGGCCTTACCTTGGTCGCGATCCATCTTGCCGGCATCACGGTTTCCGGTTCTTCCGTGAACCCGGCCCGCTCTCTCGGTCCGGCGCTCTTCGCAGGAGAAGCCGCGCTCTATCAGCTCTGGCTCTATATCCTCGCCCCTATGCTAGGGGGCGCTGCGGCGGGTCTCCTTCAGTTGAGTGGGGCCCTCGCCCCTGGATCGTCACATCGCCCACGCAAGCTCAATTGCACTGCCCACCATGTCGCTGTCCCAACCAAGTAAGGCTTGTCCACAAACTTTTGTCGTTGAACCGGTTATTGATGTTTTCCGGGTGAAACGGCGCTCGATTCCCCCCGATCTAAAAACGGTTGATTTGGCCCGCCTGGCCGTTGCTGCACGGCAGTTCGACGCCATTGCTTACGGCGACAAGATCGCCGAACAGGCCACGCTACCGCAGGTCTCTGCATCGACAGCCGTTGACGCTCACTCAGAATGCGCTGGTGGCTCCTATCGCACGAGGTTGCCTAAGTCATGAGGAAAGCCAAGGTCACTCGCCAGAAGGCGCTAGAGGCGATCCGCGAAGCCGGACCGAGCCGCGAGAAGGTGATGGAGTATCTCGGCAAGAAATAGACGGCCGCCGCTTTGCCTCAGATCTCACCAAACTCAGGCTCCATGCGTCGTCCGGGAAGACGAGCCGTAAAGTTGATGAATGGGACAGGGGAACGGCTGTAGTTGGTGAATGACCATGTGCCTGGCATCAGCTCGATTTCGAACCCGCATTTTGCCGCGTTTTTAACTGCTGCATTGAAGGCGCGCATTGCCTCGGTCAGTTGACGCTCCGCCTCCTGTTCTTGGGCTGTTTTGGGGAATTGGTAAATCTCGGCCATGTGATGGCTCCTTTGTCGTGGGGGCGTTTTGGTGTCAAAGCAGCAACGGCTCGGAAGTGCTCTCGACTGGTAGAAGTGTCATCCGCTCGACCGGGTAGGGCCTTTGCAGCCTTCTGGCATCTTTCCAGTCGGCTGTCAGCCAAAGCTCGATCTCGGCCGGCTCCGTCAGGATGACCGGCATGGCCTTCGGATGGATCGGCTTGACGACCGAGTTGGCCTCGCAGGTGAGAAAGGCGAACAGCTCATGATCACCGACGCGCGGGTTCTTCATCGAGCCGCGAGCGCCCTTCCATGGCGTCCAGATGCCGGCGAAAAAGGCGAGAGGCTGCTTGTCATCGATCGCGAACCAGCGCGCCGTCTTCTTCGGCGTCGTGTCCTCATACTCGCAGAAGGCCGTCCACGGGACGATGCAGCGGTTCTTGATGCCGGTCCAGCCGCGCCAGTGCGGAGAATCGAGCTTGCGGATGTTGGTGACGCCATAATCGGGCCTGCCATTGGTGACCGTCGGCGGCGAAGGCATTCCCCAGGTGAGATTGACCAGCTCCCGCTCGCCGTCGGCGCTGTTGCGGACGACCAGACCCGGCTTGTCCGGAAACACTTCCGTGGTCGGGTCGGCGCGGTTCGTCATGTCCCGGTGCGGCCGCGCCGCCTGCCACAGTTCATCAAACTCGACTTCGATGCGGTACCGATTGCACATCCACCCACTCCGAATCGCGGTCGATCCTGCCGAGCCGCCAACCATTGTTGCCCTTGTTGTTGCAGCGTGAACATCGGAGCATCGGCCGCAGCTCGTCAAGGGTGCCCTCGCTTCCAAACCGGCCGGCGATTTCCCATCGGTTCACCCAATTGCGATAATCGCAGGCCGCGCAGCGGGCGCCGAGGATCTGCTCCTCGCCAAGATCGGCAAGGCGCAGGTGACCTATGCCACGCTCCGGGTTGATAGAGCGGCTCTCAGGAACAAGGTCAATGCCGCGGGCGTGCCTCATCGCGGGACTTCCATTCCGGCCGGTGCTCGACCTGCCGCGGGCGAAGCCGAAGCCGCCTCACTTCGTGTGCTCGCAGTAGTGGACGTAGGGGCCGTCATCGTAATGTGACTTCGCGCCTTGTTCGTCGCTCAACAGACTGTCTCCTGAGGTCGCATCCCCAAATCTGGGGAGTTCGAGCGCCGGTCAGTTGTTCTGCTTTTGTTCCCATATTATCTCAACGTCATGGTCGAGACAATTGGCGAAGCTTTCAGCCTCGGTTGGCAACTTAAGGCGCGATGCGTGTTCGGCAATCGCGAAGGCATGAAATCGGTTCGCCGCTGCACTTGGACCTATGATCTCGACATGCTGACACTGGTCGCGACGCGCGGCCGGGACTTTCCGCTTTCGATGGTCGCCAGCAGCCTTCGCTGTCCGCGGTGCGGTTCGAGAACGGTGACCGTCATGTTCATGCCGCCTTCTGAAGGCGATAGGCGGAGAGGAGCGGCATAAACCAAGCAGCATTTTCACTTGCGGTGCCCTTTCCATTTGGCAATCTGACTGCTACGAGAGCAAAACAAATGTGATGGCACTGCCTTGAAAAGGTGAGGGAAAAAGAATGTGGAGGATGTTCCATGAGGCCAACGCCATTGAGGCAATGGCTATAAACATCCGTTTTTCAGAACCTGTCGGTTCCCTTCTGATGAAGAAGATCATTTCCGAACTGGAGCACTCGACAAGCCGCGCGGGTCTAATCGACAAGAGGCCGCTGCAGGGATTCCAGGTCAATCTTGCCAATCCCGGCGAAGTGAAGCCGGTGGCAAGCGGCGCTATGGCTTTCCAGAAGACGAGCCTCGAGCGCGACCGCGAAGGGCAGGTTCAGAGTATCCTCGCTTCCCAGATCGAAGCGCAGGCGACACATTTTACCTATCAGACGTGGCGATACTCAAAGTGGACATCCGAGCTCGCAACTGTGCTGGAGATCCTTCTATCGGCCCTGAAGATTGCAACTCAAAGCGTTGCCTTGGGATCTATCCGCCTCGAATATTTGGATCGGTTCTACTTTGAAGGCGAGCCGTCGGAAGCGGTCGTAAATAATCTTCTGCGGGCAGATTCTGGCTGGATCGCGCCGCATGTTTTTGAAGCGCCCGATCTGTGGCACTCGCATACGGGCAAATTTGTCGACGTTGCTGAAGATCGGCGAAAGCTTCTTCTTGTCAATGCGGACTTTCAAGATCTAACAGGTCCTGACCCCCATCTCCACGGAAGGCGCTCGCTCCAGCTAATGACAGCAGCAGAGGAGCGTTTCGCGGATCAAGGATACGAAGTCACTAGCGAGAGCGTTGAAAGTTTTCTATCTTCAACCTTAAATGATTTGCATGGCAAAGCGATAACGGTTTTTAAGGAAGTCATGAACAACGATTTCCGGATCCAGCAAGGCCTTCCTCATGATTAAGAGCATCGGCACATTCACAGCTGCACTGATCGTCGCTACCACAATGGCTGTATCGACCGCAGCTGCCACGCAGGTTGGAGCAAATCTCATTGAGAGCAGTCCGCCGATCCCCTCTGTCCGGAGCAGCTCAATAGTTGATCCGGCATACACTCCCCACACCCGGCTTGCAAACGAAGGCCTCATTCATCAGGCGTCCGAAGGATCGGTTTGGAATGCTTCGTCCCATATGCGGGCATGGCAGTCCCTATTCATGCGCTCGCATCGGGACGATGGTGACGCGGAGCAGCTAATATTCAACTTCAGCGGCTCGTCTATTGCTCACAACGAGGTCAAGGCAAGGGACAGTCAAGCACTGTGGATACTCGACGATATCAAGTTGGTTGCCCCGGCGTTTGGCAATCTTTGGCCGCTACCTGCATCAGTATCTCGACCTAGCGAAAGCATCGACCACATCACGAGAATCGTCGGAGCTGACGTAGACGCGTCGCTGCTCGACGACGCAGCTCAATTCTACACATTGGTGAAGGATTTGGCTTGGGCACCAAGCATTTGGGCTGATGAAGGTGAAATTGGCTTCGAATGGATTCGTGGCGACAAGCATGCGATAGTCAGCATCGACGGCGGTGGTAGTTATGGCTACACGCTCCTTCGAGGCGAAGCGTTTGAGCCGGGGGCTTATGAAGATCCCCGTGTCAGCTTCCTTCCCCAGGATCTGAGGGAATACCTGGAAGTTGCATGACGACCCGCTGCGAGTGCCTAAAAGAGCTGGAGTCGCAAAGCATCCACTCTCCGGGCCTGGTTGGGCCTGACGAGCCGATCGTTTATGTTCTGGTTGAGTCGCTGACGTTTGAGAATGGGAGCGTTAAAGCTCTGAAGCACGAGCGGCTCAAGAAGTCGGAGATGAGTGTTTGCCGGGCGCAGTACATCAAAGGCTCCGAGGCAAAAGCCCTTACAACGGATGCGATGGTGGCAAACGGCAATGACCGCGTCGACCGTGGGTACGTTTATGCCCTTTGTTCCGAGATCCGGTCCATCGGACTTCCCTCGTTGGGCGTGGGTGCGTTTTGTGTCGTCGACGATGCCTTTGAGCACTATCCCGCCCACGCGCATCTGGGCTATAGCAACGTCGACGATAAGAAGAACGATCGGGTGGCCGCACGCGGCAATTTGCTCAAGCTGTTCCAGAAGCGGGGGATCAGCTATAATTGGTCCGGAACCCCTTTCCTGCTAGCCTCTTGATAAAACTCATCTAAGGCTGGCGACTTCGCGGCGCTGTGCATTAAGCCCGCCACGAACCGAAGCCCATCGCTCGCAGTCTGCTTCTCGTCTGGCGCATCATCTCTCCAATGTGCGCGGTCCGCCACGGCACACCGGCAGGACCTCCCCTCCCCCGTTCTCTCATGGCGCTGACAGGAGAACGACTCATCGATGCTGAAGCCGGGCGCGATTCCGAACCTGGACGTCGCCGGTCTGCTTAAGGATGAGCGGCAAGCGATCCGGCGCCTCCTTTTCTTGGCACGCCAGACGCGAGCGTGCGGTTACAGGCCGCCACCGCACCCTTGAGCCTCTAAAGTAAATGCCTATCTCGCCGGCGAGGAAAAGGCTGCGCAGACGAGATCCTGCAGCATACCTTATACCGATGAAGTCAGGGGATGCCAGGCGACCACGATGGAAAGCTGGAGCCGCTCCTCGAGGCCCGAACCGTTTCGCCATCGCAAATGAGAACAGAGGACCGCAAAAGCTGTCGATAATCAGCATCTTTCTCTCATCCCGCCTTCCTTCCGACCGAAATACCTGCTCTTTACATGGATCGATTACAATTAGTGACATGCTGCGGAGAAGATCATTGACGGAATCGCGCTCAGACATAACGGAACGGAGACTTGAGCTCACCAGCCGCATCGTGTCCGCCTATTTGAGCCGCAATGTCATTTCCGCCGCCGAGCTCCCCGACCTTATTCAGCAAACCTACGACTCGCTGGATGGGGGTTATCGACCATCCAAAACCGAGCCCTCCGCCGAAGAGCAACGCCCCGCAGTCCCGATCAAGAAATCTGTGACAGACGATTTCATCATCTGCCTGGAGGATGGCAAGAAATTCAAATCTCTCAGGCGACACCTGATGGCAAAGTTCGGTCTGACGCCGGAGCAGTATCGCGAAAAGTGGAAGCTTCCAGCCGACTACCCGATGACGGCTCCGAACTATACCCGACAGCGCTCGGAACTCGCACGCGCGACGGGGCTGGGAAGGAAACCCGCATCGGTGCCCGCAGTTCGCAAGAAGGTGGGCCTGAAGTTCGGCTGATGAAGGTGCCCGAGCTTGGCGGATTGCAAAAGAGAGCATGTCGGCGAAGAAAGGACAGCTAATGATCGAATGGCGAGACCTGACTGAAGAAGATGCTATCGACGCAGCGGTGGCTGAGCACGGCAAAGACGCCACCACCTCGGTCGCCTACCGCGCTCTCGAAGCGTACCGCGGCGTGGAAACGCCAGAGTACCGCTTCTGGTTTGGACTTTTCCTGAAGCTGGCGAAGCGCAAGCACCTGGGTTGGGCTTGAGATTCGACTGCCCAGTTGTTGGGCGAGTGCTCGGCCAGCCACGGGCTGATTGCCCGAATGCTGGCACTCACACACTATGTAGATAAGCCGGCTCTTTGACCGCGCGATAGACACTATCCGCGACTAGCGCGAATAAGCAGGCGCTGTAGAGGCTCATCGTGCACGAGACGCCCTGATCCGATCTCCGGATATCTTCGGAATGCGCTCGCGACCTTTCGGCCGAAGAGGTCAGGGATTCCCTGGTGGGCGCGGCCGATGTCATCAGGACACTGAAAATCCTCTTGGAACGGTCCCGGCATCATCGGACGGGTGGCCATCTGTGAGAGCTGGAATAGATGGGCCGACCGCCATTCCACACGGCGGAGACAGTGACCTACTCAGCCAGTGCGCCAACAGGATTGCACACACGTCCCGTCATTCGCCCGACAGCATTCACGCACCAGCACTTGGCCGGCGCGACCGCGGATAGCGCCAAAACAACCGCGTCGGATAGGCCTATAAGTCAAGGCTCGGGTGTGCGTCTGGGCGCGAGAGAATCATTTTCCACCTTGTTTCAATCGAGATCTCCATTTCGAATTTAACGATGCTTCCATCTGGATGTTGCACCATCTTCACGACTTCTAACATTTGGTGTGCAAGTGCGTGTGAATAGGGTAACAGTCGTAAGGGAGGAGCCGCCGTCATGTCGGGGAAAACGACTGCAGACGGACACGACGTAAACAACAGACGGTCTCTGCCGCCGTGGTCGAAGCGGCCCGAAGGCGAACTGCGCTCGACCCGGGAATTCCTGGACACGGTCATCGAAAGCGTACCGGTACCTTATCGGAGGCCCAATCCGATCGAGATGTATGCGCTCGCACATCGATCTCGACGCCGATGTAAGGATCGCCGACATGAAGCCGCCAAAGCTTGAGGGCTGGAGGCCCTAACCTGCAGATGAACTTGGTGTGATCGCGATGGTACAACCCACGATAATAACTCATGATAACCGCAGCGCCCAGCAACAAAGTGAATCATACTACGTACAGTTATTCGATTCTCACCCACAACCAATGTGGGTATACGATACCGAAACCTTTCGTTTCCTGATGGTAAACAACGCTGCCGTTGCCAGCTACGGGTACTCTCGGGAGGATTTCCTTAGGATGACCATCAGGGACATTCGTCCACCCGAAGATGTGCCCGCCTTGTTGGAAAGTGTAACCAACGGGCGCCACGATCTCGAGCAGCCAAGCATCTGGCGGCATCGCCTCAAGGACGGCCGGATCATCTTCGCAGAGATATCGTCCCATGCCTTCGACTTCGAAGGCCGAAGTGCAAGGCTGATTATGGCCTTGGATGTCACCGAGCGTCTGGCTGCTGAACAGAAGATTCGTGAAAGCGAGGAGTTGTTCCGCGCAGTCTCAAACGTAACTGCGGACGTGATTTGGGATTGGAACGTTGTTACCAATACTATCTGGTGGAGCGAAGGCCTCAAGGCAGTATTCGGCCACTCTCCTGAAGAAAGCCGTCGCAATCTTGAATTTTGGAAGACGCATACTCATCCGGACGATCTAGAGCGTGTATTGCGTTCCACTCAAGCGGCGATGGATTCCATGGAACAAACATGGGAGGATCAATACAGGTTCTTTCGTGGCGATGGCTCGATTGCGTACGTCGAGGATTCTGCATACATCATCTACGACGGCCAGGGAAAACCGGTCCGATGCGTAGGTGGGATGACTGATGTTTCAGCACGCAAGGAAGCGGAAGATAAGCTTGCGCAACAGGCGGCGCTTCTCGACATGGCTCGGGATGCGATTATCGTGCATGACATCGACCATCGAATTCTGTTCTGGAATAAGGGTGCAGAGCGGATCTACGGGTGGACGGCGGAAGAAGCAGTCGGCAAATCGCTTGGACAACTGCTTTACAGCGATGAATCCAATCCCCTCGCTTACGTCGCCATTCTCGTGGCGACTGGGGAATGGAGCGGCGAGATCGTGCAACGGCGCAGGGACGGAAGCCGCATTACCGTAGAGGCTCGCTGCTCTTTGATGGGCGACAGTGCTGCTGGTCCGCAATCCATCCTCTCGATCAACTCGGACATAACGAGGCGCCTGGCGATTGAGGAGCAATTGAGGCAGGCTCAAAAGCTTGAGGCAGTGGGGCAGCTGACGGGCGGCGTAGCGCATGACTTCAATAATCTTCTAACGGTCATCTTGGGCAACGCGGAGGTTCTCGCCGAACGGCTGAGCGAGGACAAGAGCCTTCGCCGCCTTGCGGAAATGACCTCAGCGGCCGCTCAACGAGGTGCTGACCTCGTGCATCGGCTGCTCGCCTTCGCGCGCCGGCAGGCCCTCGAGCCGCAAGTGGTCGATCTCAATTCGCTACTGCAGGATATGGACGGTCTGCTGCGGCGGGCACTTTCCGAAGACATAGAAATCGAATTCATCCGGTCAGCCGGCCTCTGGAATGCGTTTGTTGATGCGTCCGAGCTTGAGGCTGCGATCCTGAACCTTTGCCTTAATGCGCGCGACGCGATGCCGCGCGGCGGACGTTTGACGATTGAAACCGGAAATCTTTGTCTCGATCAACACTATGCGGATTGGAACTCGGACATTGCTCCCGGTCAATACGTGGTAGTAGCCATCTCTGACACAGGGACTGGGATGGAACCCCACATCCTCGCGCGCGTCTTCGAGCCATTCTTTACAACCAAGGAGACTGGCAAGGGGAGCGGCCTCGGCCTCAGCATGGTTTTTGGTTTCGCCAAACAGTCGAACGGGCATGTCAAGATCTACTCGGAGCCCGGCCAAGGAACGACAGTCAAGGTTTACCTTCCGAGAGCCGTTCGGGGCGAGAAAGAGACGAGATCGAGTCCGGAGAAGGCCGCACTGCCCCAAGGCACGGAGAAGATTCTTCTAGTGGAGGACAATGAGCTGGTCCTGAACTATGTAGCGGCGCAGCTCGAAGATCTTGGTTACCACATCATTTCCGCTAGAAACGGTCAGGAGGCTCTGGACATTCTGCGAGATATCGCTGACATCGACCTTCTGTTCACCGACGTAATCATGCCGGGTGGCCTGAATGGAGGTCAGCTGGCGGAGGAAGCTCGCAGGATTCGACCAAAGATACCTGTATTGTTTACTTCCGGCTACACAGACAACGCCATAATTCATCAAGGTGGGCTCGATCCTGGGCTCCACTTTCTCAACAAGCCTTATCGACCAAGGGAATTGGCTGCAAAGGTGCGCCTGATACTTGAAGGCAAGAGAGTGCAAGATTGTTTGTGAACCCGGTTCGGACTTGTGCTCACCAATATCACGGGGAGCAGGTTGCACAGCTTAGGATTTGCGTGGAGACTGCACTCCGATTTTGTCCAGTAACGGGCTTCAGTGCGGGGATCGAACGTATGCCGCAAATTCCTCCAGAGGCAATGCGGGTGCAAAGAGATAACCTTGCGCGATGTCACACCCAATCTCGGCAAGAGCGGCGGCATCCTCCTGCGTCTCGACGCCTTCAGCAACTGCGAGTGCGTCAAAGCCGTGGGCCAACTGGATGGTCGCAACGCAGATATTTCTCAAAGCGCGGTCGCCTGAACATCCAGCTACGACAGATCGATCCAACTTGAGTTCAGAGAAGGGTGTACGCCGCAGCCGTTCAAAGGTGGCGTAACCGCAACCGAAATCATCGATTGAAATCTTGAAGCCATGCAAGACAGCGCGTGTTGCAAATGCTTGGCAGACCGAACTATCACCACCAAGGTCGCTTTCGGTGATCTCCAAGATCAGGTCAACGGGCCTAACCGCGCCATCACGAACCTTTTTGAGTTGCAAGATCAGTGCCGGCTGCATGCTTCGGGTGGAAACATTTATCGAGAAGCGGAGCGGCACACCGTCCCCTAAATCGAGTGATGCGGCTTTTGCCGCGGCCTCCGCGGCCCGGACGGTGAGTTCATGAAGATCGTCGTCGTCAGCCGAGGGCAAGAACTGACCGGGAAAGAGCAGACCTGCGCTCGGGTGCCTAATTCGAGCCAGGCACTCTGCCCCCGTCAGGCATCCAGTCTTGAGCTCAATCTTCGGCTGAAACCAGAATTCGAGCCAATTCTTCCGAATCCCCTCGCGTAAGAGCCCCTCGGGACATGGTTTCAAAACGCGCGGGAAATTCGCCGATGGGCCACTGCTCGCCTCGTCTAGAACACGTCTCAAATCTTGCAGCCGGAATGGCTTTTTCAGTGGCGCCTTTGCATCCAGCCCGAGGCGAAGGGCAACATCCCTCGCGTGACGAAGCACGCTTTCAGGATGACCGCTGACTATGACGAGAGCCCCCATAAAGCGGATGTCCCGGAGCATATGGAAAACATCAACTCCATCGGCTTCACCGAGAGACATGTCGACAAACGCAATATCGGGGCTTTCCTGCTTCACAGCATCGAGCACGTCGCTAGCTTTGGTAACCGCATGGGCCTCAACTCCGAGGTGCTGCAGTTGGAATTGCAGAAGCTCGCAGATCTCCTGGTGGTCATCAACAATTACCGCCTTCACCTTGAACCTCATTCTTTGGATTTCGGCGTGTTTGACGTAGCAGTCGTCCCCATTGACGTAAGTAAGCGATATCCGACTCCGCGCACCGTCTGCACATACTCCACACTGTTCGAATCCAACTCACCGATCTTTCTTCTCAATCTTGCGATGTACACATCCAGCGTCTTGTCGCGCGGGTCATACTCCCGGAAGCAAGCATGCTTGGAAAGCTGCGATTTGCTGCAGGCCCGTCCGAGGTTTCTGTTGAGTTCTGACAGCAAACGGGTTTCGAGATCGGTAAGGGGCAGGGTTTTGCCGCGGCAGATTAGGGCCCTCCTGGTCAGGTCGCAACAAACGCTTCCAATCGCCAACTCGCCCGGAGGAACCGCGAAGCGCTTGCTCCCCGATTTTGCCACAACGCGGGTGAGGCGAGCCTGGAGTTCACGAACCGAAAACGGCTTCATTACATAATCGTCGGCGCCCGCATCCAACGCGGTTGCCCGACTCTCTGGGCTTCCTATGCCTGAAATCAAGATCAGAGGGATATCCGAGTGCCTCCTGACCGTGCGGAGTATCTCCAGCCCGTTCCCGTCCGGCAAATTTACGTCAACGATCGCACCGTCAAAGAAATTAATCTCCGCGCTGTGTATTGTCCGCAGGCACTGCTTGTAGCTTGAAAGCAAATGGATATTGTCTCCCGGCACTGGCCAGGAGTGGATGATCGTTTTTGCGACCAGATCATCGTCTTCAACCAATAGGATGTCCAACGCATCAGACTCCCGCGACCTAGCCGAAACTCACAAACCCCACACTCTCCGAAATGCTCCCTCCCGCGAGGAAAGCATCGGCCGCGCCCTCGGCGCGGCAATATCGGCTGAAGGTCACGACAAGCGGTACTAGTCGGCCTCAAGAACGCTCTTCAGATCATGAATAGTGGCGAGTGGAAACTGGACACGCGAAAGAACGTTAACAAACCGAGAAGGCTGCGGTTTGATGAACTCCACCTCGATTTCATCCTTTGAACGGCGAAATACAGTTGCTCCCATAAAGTATTCGTAGTTTCCGAGCACGACATAAAAGTGATCTGGAACTGCAGAATAGCTTGTTCTTATTCGGGCACCGCTTTCAGATATCTCCACAACGACCGCCTTAATCATTGTCAGATTCCGCAAGGCCCTCGCCGGATAGACTAGCCGTACTATGAATCGACAACTTCTCTTTAGTTGCATACGTGTTCTGACGTCGGCCGCCACGCGAGATAGATAGGTAGAGTGCAGGCGGCTCCGAGGAGCGGTAACAACCATGAGCGATAACCCGTTTTGGAGACAGCCGCTGATCTCAGACGCCAATAGCGAGAGAGAAGAGCTAGCCCGTTAGTGTCATCCCCGCGGTTAACTCGGGACTTCGAAACCGTTAAAAAGCGTAAAAGACGGGCATTGGAAGTTGACGCTGAGTGGCGCGCCGGGTTCCGGCGCGACCATCCCGCCTTCGCGGTTGAGGGTGGAGACTATCCGACGCCATGCCCGAACATCCTTTTGCGCTTTGAACTCCTCGACACGCTTTGCAACTTCGGGATCGTTCGCAGGACCGACTTAGCGACGTCATGCGACCGCCTTCGCCGTCAGGCTGGTCGAAGTACCAATACCGTCGCTGCTTCACCGTGACAGGAGTGAAGCGACCATCCGTGGAAAGTCGCCAGACCATGCCGCGTCGAGCGAACGCTGTCCCAACTCCGCGAGCATCGTCTGATACATGAGATCGATCGGCTTCAGCATGACTGCGTCGTCATACCTCTTTTGAAGAAAGTATAACCAACCCGGAAATTTTCGAAGGTACAGGAGGCAAGTCGGCCTCGGGATTCAAAACTGGCCCGCTTCTTGCTGCGAACATGCCCTGACGGACCCCCGATGTCCATCCGGGCAGTGTGATGGGGATTGGATTGCTAGAGGAGCAACATGGCAGCTGCCGAGACCTTTTATGACTTCATTCGCCGCCAGGGGATTACCCGGCGCAGTTTCACCAAGTTCTGCAGTCTGACGGCTGCAAGCCTCGGCTTCGGGCCGGGAGCGGCGAGGGCAATGGCGATGGCGCTGGAGACCAAGGAACGCGTGGCCGTCATCTGGATGCACGGCCTCGAATGCACATGCTGTTCGGAGAGCTTCATCCGCTCGGCCCATCCCCTGGTCAAGGACGTTGTCCTGTCGATGATCTCGCTCGACTATGATGATACGATCATGGCGGCCGCCGGCGATCAGGCCGAGGCGATCCTCGAAGAGACCAAGGAGAAGTACAAGGGCAAGTACATCCTCGCCGTCGAGGGCAATCCGCCGCTCAACGAGGACGGCATGTTCTGCATCGACGGCGGCCGGCCCTTCGTCGAGAAGCTGAAATGGATGGCCAAGGACGCGTTTGCCATCATCGCCTGGGGTGCCTGCGCCTCCTGGGGCTGCGTGCAGGCCGCCAAACCAAATCCGACCCAGGCAACGCCAATTGACAAGGTCATCCTGGATAAGCCGATCATCAAGGTTCCCGGCTGTCCACCAATCGCTGAGGTGATGACCGGCGTCGTCACCTTCATCACCACGTTCGGAAAGCTGCCAGAACTCGATCGGCAGGGGCGACCGAAGATGTTCTATTCGCAGCGCATTCACGACAAGTGCTACCGGCGCCCGCATTACGACGCCGGCCAGTTCGTCGAGGAGTGGGACGACGAGGGTGCGCGCAAGGGGTACTGCCTCTACAAGATGGGCTGCAAGGGTCCGACAACCTACAATGCTTGTTCCACCATCCGCTGGAATGGTGGCGTCTCCTTCCCGATCCAGTCGGGCCACGGCTGCATCGGCTGTTCGGAAGACGGCTTCTGGGACAATGGCTTCTATGACCGGCTGACCAACCTCCATCAGTTCGGGATCGAGGCGAATGCCGACAAGGTCGGTTTGACCGCGGCCGGTATTGTGGGCGGCGCGATCGCCGCGCATGCCGCCGTGACTGCCGTCAAGCGCGTCACCAGCAAGCGCGAAAAAGCCGACGCCTAATCCTCAGGGGAGGAACACCAACATGACAAGTCAAACTCCGAACGGCTTTACGCTCGACAATTCCGGCAAGCGTATCGTCGTCGATCCGGTCACCCGCATCGAGGGTCATATGCGGATCGAGGTCAATGTCGACGAAAACAACATCATCCGCAACGCCGTGTCGACCGGCACGATGTGGCGAGGCATCGAAGTTATCCTCAAGAACCGTGATCCGCGCGACGCTTGGGCCTTTACCGAACGCATCTGCGGTGTGTGCACCGGCACACATGCGCTGACGTCGGTGCGTGCCGTGGAAAATGCGCTCGGCATCACCATTCCGGACAATGCGAACTCTATTCGCAACCTGATGCAGCTGGCGCTCCAGGCGCATGACCATATCGTGCATTTCTATCATCTCCACGCACTCGACTGGGTGGATGTGGTCTCGGCGCTTTCGGCCGATCCCAAGGCGACCTCGGCGCTGGCGCAATCCATCTCCGACTGGCCGCTTTCCTCGCCAGGCTATTTCAAGGACATCCAGACCCGGCTCAAGAAGTTCGTCGAGTCTGGCCAGCTCGGCCCCTTCAAAAACGGCTATTGGGGCAATGCTTCCTATAAGCTGCCCGCCGAGGCCAACCTGATGGCGGTGGCGCATTATCTGGAGGCGCTCGACTTCCAGAAGGAGATCGTCAAGATCCACACGATCTTCGGCGGCAAGAACCCGCATCCCAACTGGCTCGTCGGCGGCGTGCCCTGTGCGATTAATATCGACGGCACAGGCGCGGTCGGCGCGATCAACATGGAACGGCTGAACTTGGTGACCTCGATCATCGATCAGATCATCGAGTTCAATAACAAGGTCTATGTCCCCGACATCATGGCCATCGGCTCATTCTACAAGGATTGGCTCTATGGCGGTGGGCTATCGGGCAAAAACGTTCTGGCATACGGGGACGTCCCGGAACATGCCAACGACTATTCCGACGCCAGCCTGAAGCTGCCGCGTGGCGCGATCATCAACGGCAATCTCGCGGAAGTCCATCCGGTCGACCATGCGGACCCCGAACAGATCCAGGAATTCGTGACCCACTCCTGGTACAAATATCCCGACGAGACCAAGGGCCTCCATCCCTGGGACGGCGTCACCGAGCCTCATTATGAACTGGGCCCCAATGCCAAGGGCACCAGGACGAATATCGAGCAGCTTGACGAGGCTGCGAAATATTCATGGATCAAGGCACCGCGCTGGCGCGGCCATGCCATGGAGGTCGGCCCCCTCGCCCGCTGGGTGATCGGTTATGCGCAGAACAAGGCGGAGTTCAAGGATCCCGTCGACAAGGTGCTCACGGATCTCGGCCTGCCGTTCTCGGCGCTCTTTTCGACGCTGGGCCGCACCGCGGCGCGTGCACTGGAATCGAGCTGGGCGGGCCACCAGATGCGCTATTTCCAGAACAAGCTGATCGCCAACATCAGGGCCGGCGACTCTTCGACGGCCCACATCGACAAGTGGAAACCGGAAACTTGGCCCAGGGAGGTCAAGGGCGTCGGCTTTACCGAGGCGCCGCGCGGCGCGCTCGCGCACTGGATCAAGATCAAGGACGGCAGGATCGACAACTATCAGTGCGTCGTTCCCACAACATGGAACGGCAGCCCGCGCGACCTTAAAGGCAATATCGGCGCCTTCGAGGCATCGCTCATCGACACCCCGATGTCCGATCCGGCCCAGCCCCTCGAGATTCTCCGAACCATCCATTCCTTCGATCCCTGCCTGGCGTGTTCGACGCATGTCATGAGCCCGGACGGTCAGGAAATGGCCAGGGTCCAGGTCCGGTGAGAGGTTCGGTCATGACCATCGATGAATCTATCGCCACCGATGGCGAAAAGGCCGTTCAGGGTCAGAACGTCTATGTCTATGAAGCTCCAGTGCGCATCTGGCACTGGGTCAACGCCTTTTCGATCCTGACGCTCGCGCTCACCGGTTATCTCATCGGTTCGCCGCCGCCGTCGGTGCCCGGCGAGGCGAGTGCCAACTTCCTTATGGGCTATTTCCGCTTCATGCACTTCGCGGCGGGGCAGGTCCTCGCCGTGTTCCTCATCCTCCGCCTCTACTGGGCCTTTGTCGGTAATGTCCATGCGCGGCAGATCTTCTATGTGCCGTTCTGGAGCGTCCGCTTCTGGAAGGAATGGCTGCACGAGGTGCGGTGGTACACATTCTTGGCGCGCCAGCCGAGGAAATATGTCGGCCATAATCCCTTGGCGCAGCTCACCATGCTCCCGATGTTCATCTTGCCCCTCTTCTTCTTGGTGATCACCGGCTTTGCGCTTTATAGCGAGGGCGCGGGCCGCGACAGCTGGGAATATCAACTGTTTGGCTGGGTGTTCTCGATCTGGCCGAACAGCCAGGACATCCACACCTTCCATCATCTCGGCATGTGGGTGATCCTCGTCTTCATCATGGTCCACATCTATGTGGCGGTGCGCGAGGACATTGTGAGCCGGCAGAGCATCATCTCTTCGATGATCTCGGGCGAGCGGCTGTTCAAGGATCGAGCGGACTAGATGGCGGCTCCCTACCCTCTGATATCCGCGCCGAAACCTCGCATTCTCGTGCTCGGCATTGGCAACATCCTGTGGGCCGACGAGGGCTTTGGCGTCCGGGCGGTGGAGCATTTCCACAAAACCCATGAAGTCCCGGATAACGTCACCATTCTCGACGGCGGCACGCAGGGGCTCTACCTCGTCCAGTTCGTCAACGAGCACGATCGGCTGATCGTCTTCGACGCCATCGACTACGGACTTGAGCCGGGCACGATGAAGGTGGTGGAAGATGGCGAAGTGCCGAAATTCACGGGCGCCAAGAAGATGAGCCTGCACCAGACCGGCTTCCAGGAGGTGCTGAGCGCTGCAGATCTCATGGGCCACTATCCCGAGCGGCTGGCGTTGATCGGCTGCCAGCCGCTCCATCTCGAGGACTGGGGCGGACCGCTTACGGAGCCGGTCAAGGCCGTCTTACCTGCGGCGGTCAAGACGGCGGTCCGAATACTGCGTGACTGGGGCGTTCCGGTGACCGTACGGCCGGAGGACGCGGTAGTGCCACCGCTCCTCGAAAACGATATCGACTTCGACAATTACGAACGCCGTACCGAAGCGGCCGCGCTGAATTTCTGAGGAGACATCCATGACATACCACAGGATCGCGGCAACGCTTGCCGCCTTGGCGTTACCGGGCATCGCGCATGCCCATGTCGGGCTGCATACGGATGGAGCGCTCGCTGGTCTTGGCCACCCGTTCAGCGGCCTCGACCACATCCTGGCGATGGTCGCGGTCGGCTTCTGGGCGTCGACGCTGGGCGGCAAGGCTCGCTGCATAGTTCCTTCCGCCTTCGTGGCGCTGATGGCTGTCGGCGGCGTGATGGGCGTCTACGGGCTTCCGCTTCCAATGGTGGAGACCGCAATCGCACTGACGGTCGCGGTGCTTGGGCTTCTGGTCGCCTTAGAAGTGAAAGTTCCGACACCCGTAGCGGCGACGGTGGTCGGTATCTGTGCGCTCTTCCATGGCCACGCCCACGGCATCGAGCTTCCGGCAATGGCGCTTGCTTGGGATTATGTGGCCGGCTTCCTCACCGCAACGATCGCCCTGCACGCCGTGGGTATCGATCTGGCCTCGCTCAGGTTCGGTAAAGCCAGGCAGGGCGCGATGCGGATCGCCGGCTGGGCTGTCGCCCTTGCCGGTGCGGCTCTGCGTTCCGGCTGAACCCTTTCCCAAGCCTGCGGCGGGTCGGGATCCGCTGAGGGGGTCCTGCGCCCGGCGGCGCCCGATTTCATTTGTTGTCGAGAATTAAGGAAAGCATCATGTGCATAGGCATTCCCATGCGGGTCGTTGCTGGAAGCGACGTGACAGCCCAGTGCGAGCGCCGCAGCGCGACATCGACGATCTCGCTGATGCTGGTCGGCCCGCAGCCCGCAGGCACCTGGCTGCTGACTCATCTCGGCTCGGCCATCCGCGTGCTCAAAGCTGAAGAAGCGCGCGCGATCGACGATGCGCTTGCGGGTCTGGCCGAGGCGGTCGAAGGACGAGAATTCGAATGTCTGTTCGCAGATCTGATCTCCCGCGAGCCGGAACTGCCGTCGCATCTGCGCGACAACTGAAAAGAATAGGACCACGGTGGAAATTGACCTGCCGTCCAGTCTTCATCGGGACCGGGTCTGAGGCGAATATTCCCTTACAGATCACCGGAAACCAACTTTCCTCAGTCTGGCACGCCGTTTGCAGATCATCATTCGGAACGTTTCGCATGGTGATTTGTGGAGGTAAAATGACATCTGCTCTGGTCCGCGCATTAAGCGAGCGGTCGCGCCTGCCTCTCGTCGATGAGACGAACATCGACGCTTTCCTCGCTTCGACGGCGAGCGAGAATGCCTTGCTGTTCTTTACAGGCGACCCGGCAAAGCAGCCTGAGGCCATTGACCTCGCCGTGATTCTTCCTGAACTCCTGCTGTTCTTCTGCGGTCGTCTGCGCGGTGCGGTAGTCCGCGATACGGCCGAGGATAAGCTCAAGGCCCGCTTCAACGTTGTTGTGATGCCAAGCCTGGTTGTCACGCGCCGGGATAAGCCCGTGGGCGTCCTCGGCCAAATCCGTGACTGGTCGGAATATGTCGAGAAGATCGGCGCCTGGTTGGCGCCCGATGCGCCCGTCATGATGCCCCCGAGCGGGCCAAAGATCGAGATCACGCGAGACGGTACTGTGATCGTCCGATTAAGGCCGGTTTCTGGGTCGCCCCAGACGGCGAAGACGCGGCGATGACCGTCATGCCGATCGGCGGCGAGCCGCCGCTCCGTGCGCGCAAGCTCAATTTTCTTGCCACCAGCAGCGCCGAGGAGATGATCCGCCGATGTCGGCGGACAGCGATGCTCCTGCCGGAGCTCGCCGAGGCGCTCGCTCTCCAGAGGGCCGACCAAAAGGGCCGTCTGTTCGACATCACGGATTATCCGGATGATGAAAAGGAACTGATCACCCACGCCCTCGGCGAGGGGGAAGTCGCGGGCGTCGCAGCGCTTTCGAACGGCATCACCGCCCGAATGCAGGAAGCGGTCATGGCCGGCGTCTGGCGCATCCGCTTCACCGACGCCCAGGGCCGGCTCGCCGCCGACTATGTCGAGGTGGCAAGCATTCCCGCCGTCGTCAGGCAAGTCTGTTCGGCGCTGCCAGCAACGATCAGCCCCGGACCGGCGCCCGCTGGCGCGATGAACGTTGTGCCCGTGCTGACCGAGATCGGAGACAGGATCAGCCGCTACCGGGATGGCGAGCCGGCACATGTCATCACTTTCTCCCTCTTTCCGATGAGCCCGGAAGACATGACGTTTTTGCAGGAGACGCTGGGCGCAGGGCCTGTGCAGCTCACCTCGCGCGGCTACGGCACCTGCCGCGCAGTGGCGACCGGCGTGCGCAATGCCTGGTCGGTTCAGTTCTACAACGCCATGGACACGATCATTCTCGACACGCTCGAGATCTGCGACATCCCCTCCGTCGCGATCGCGGCCGAGGAGGACTTCCGGGACTCCGAGGCGCGGCTGCGTGAAATCGAGGAGGCCTATTTCAAATGAGTGCCTTCGAGAATTACGGCAAACGCGAGATCGTGTCGGACGACGACCGTATGGAATGCGGCATCTGCTGGTACGTCTACGATCCGGCTGAAGGCGACCCCGTCGGGCAGATCGAGCCCGGTACATCCTTTGCCGAGCTCCCGCAGGATTGGCGCTGCCCCAATTGCGATGCGCTCCAAACGCAGTTCATCAGGCTGCGCCATGAACGCTAACCTGGCCAATTCTGACCTTGCCTTGGCAGTCCGGAAGCGGCTCGAGGCTCGCTACCGCCACATTCACGCTGCAATGGCCGACCTGCCGATCTGCAATCCCGTGCTCAGCGTCGCCGCCACCGGCTTTCGCGCCTTTGGCGGCCGCGCTTTCGGGATTGTTACGACGCCCATGAACCTCGTGGCTCTCGATTTTCCGGACGCGCCGCCGGCCGCGCGCGCGATGGGTACGAAAGTGCGGATCGGCTTGCCCACGGGCGAAGTGGATTTCCTCGCCGGCGAGCTCGATACGATCGGCCGTGTCGATTCCTGCTCGCTGCTTTCCCCGGTCTTCGAATTCGCCATCATGGAGGCGGCGATGGAAACCGCCGAGGAGGCCCTTCGGGCCTTCTTCGATCCGTCCGCGCTCGAACCGCCCCCGCCCCCCGCGGCTCGTCTCAAGCGCCGCGACCTGTTGCGCGGCAGATTCCGCAAGCATGAGGAGGCGATGACCGAATGAGCTATCTCCTCGGTGCAGGCACGATCCGGATCGACGTGACGGTGTCGCGCGCGCTCGCCTGTTCGGTCGCGGTGAAGGCGAACCGGCCGCAGGGACTCGCCCGCATGTTCGTTGGCCACCGGGCGGAGGAGGCGCCTGCGCTGGCGGGACAGGTCTTTTCGCTTTGCGGCTTCGCGCAATCGCTTGCATCCAGAATTGCTGTCCTCAATGCCACGGACACGCCGATGAGCGACGAGGAGCGCATGGCCGCCGGCGCCGGCCTGTTGGCCGAGCGGATCTTCGAGACCCTCCGCCCTCTGATCTTGCACTGGCCGACGCCGCTCCCGGAGAAGATGGCGGTCGGCTCCGGCCGGCAGTTGCGTGAAGCGCTCGCCGCCTCGCAGGCGATTGTCTCGAAGGCGCGGAGCGGACAAATCGCCAAAGACAAGCTGGCCGCCGATGCGGCGCGGCTTTCCGCTGCCGCCCATGCCCTGGGGACTCCCCACGATGGCGATGAACCAGTGGTCGGTTCAGTCCTTGCTGCGATGCTGCAGGACCTCGGCGATGTTGCTGACTTCACGCAGCGGACCCCAGACCCCCTGACCGCGGATGACGACGCCGAGGTCATCGCCCGTCTCTCAGATGAACCGGATTTCGCCCGCATGCCGCACCTTCCAGGCCGCGTCGTCGAAACGGGCGCCTATGCCCGCCGCAGTGGCGCCATTTTTTCCCGCAAGCCGCATCTGGCGCGGCGCCTACTTGCACGCATCGGCGATATTCAGGATTGCCTGGCGCAACTCGCTCGCCTCGCGGCAACCGGCGATCAAGACTGGTCATCGCTTGCCGCCGGCGGACCGACGCCGGGCGCGGGCGGCTACGGCGCCGTGGAATGCGCGCGCGGGCGGCTCTATCACCACGCGGAGGTCGGTAGTGACGGCCGGCTCACCGCCTATCGCATCCTCGCGCCGACCGAGTGGAATTTTCACCCGGTGGGCCCTTTCGTCGAGAGGCTGCTGTTGTCGCGGATCGGCACAGGTGAGAGCGCAGCGCGATCCGTCTCCCTGCTTGCGCTGCTTTTCGACCCCTGCGTCGCCTTCGAAATCGGCATTCGCGAGGCCGCCTATGCATGAGATGTCATTGATGGAGAGCGTGATCGACATTGTCTGCGAGACGGCCCGGCAGCATGGCGCAACTCGCGTCAAGTCGGTCCGCCTCGACGTCGGCGTGCTGAGCCACGCCGATCCCGACGCGCTGCTGTTCTGCTACCAAGCGGTGCGTCATGGCACGATTGCGCAAGCCGCCACGCTGGAAATCAATCGGATTCCCGGCGAGGGCTGGTGCCTGGATTGCGCGAAGACGGTGGCGCTCGCCGAACGCTTCGGTGGCTGTCCGGATTGCGGCCGGCATCGAGTTCAGATGACGGCGGGCGACGAATTGAAGATCAGGGACATGGAGGTGATCTGATGTGTACGGCATGCGGCTGCGGGACGTCGACCATCGAGGGCCACAAGCACGAGAGCGCGGACCACGTCCCTGCGCATGGCCACCATCATCAAATCAACGATGATGGGCATGGACAAGAGCACCAACATGATCATGACCACGATCACCACCTCTTTGGCGATCACGACCATCACCACACCGAGAACGGCAGCGTCCACTATGGCCGCGGTATCGCCGGCGTCCATGTCCCGGGCATGAGCCAGGAGCGGATCATCCAGGTCGAGCGCGACATCCTCTCCAAGAACGACGCCTATGCTGTCGAGAACCGGCGCCATTTCGAGCGCAATGGCATCCTCGCGCTGAACTTCGTCTCCAGCCCCGGCTCGGGCAAGACAAGCCTGCTCGTGCGCACCATCTACGACCTCAAGGACCGCCTTGCTATCAGTGTCATCGAGGGTGACCAGCAGACCTCAAACGACGCCGCCCGCATCCGCGAGACCGGCGCCCGCGCCATCCAGATCAATACTGGCAAGGGTTGTCACCTCGATGCACACATGGTCGGCCACGCGGCGGAGGACCTCGCACCTGAATCCGGCTCCGCCCTTTTCATCGAAAACGTCGGCAATCTCGTCTGTCCCGCCGCCTTCGATCTCGGCGAGGCGCACAAGGTGGTGGTCCTGTCCGTCACCGAAGGCGAGGACAAGCCTCTGAAATACCCTGATATGTTCGCTGCCGCCGACCTGATGATCCTCAACAAGGCCGACCTGCTGCCGCATCTCGATTTCAATGTCGGGCTCTGCATCGCCAATGCGCTGCGGGTCAATCCAAGGCTGCAGACGCTGACCGTGTCTGCCCGCACGGGTGAGGGTATGGAGGCCTTCTATGCCTGGCTTGAAGCCTCGGCAGCCAGCCGGGCCGCACGATCCAAGGAGGCCTGAGCCATGGCCGGCGCGCTTGGCCGATCGATCGTAAGCCCCATCCGGCGACTGAGGCTCCGCGTGCGCGGCGCCGTGCAGGGCGTCGGCTTCCGGCCGTTTGCCTACAGGTTGGCGCGGAACATGGGATTTTCAGGCTTCGTATTGAACGACAGCGCCGGCGTGCTGATCGAGATCGAGGGTCCGGACGCGGATCGCTTCCCCGACGTGGTCCGGAACGAGGCCCCGCCCCTCGCCCGCATCGACTCGATCGACGTGCTTGAACTCGATCCCTCCGGCGGCGAAGGCTTCGAGATTCTCGAGAGCCTGAGTGGCCGGAGCGCGACCCGGATCGGCGCCGACGCCGCGACCTGCGCCGAGTGCCGGCGCGAACTGACAGACCCATCAAGCCGGTTCTTCGGCTACCCCTTCGTCAATTGCACCCATTGCGGCCCGCGCTTCACCATCACGCGGGCGTTGCCCTATGACCGGGCGCGGACGTCGATGGCTTCGTTTCCGATGTGCGCGGCCTGCGCCGCTGACTACACCGACCCCGAAAACCGGCGCTTCCATGCCGAGCCCGTCGCGTGCCCGGACTGCGGGCCGGGGCTTAGCCACCCGATAACTGAGGTCGCTGCGAAGATTGCGGAAGGCGGCATCGTCGCGCTCAAGGGAATCGGCGGTTTCCATCTGCTTTGCGACGCTCGAAATGATGCGGCGATCGATCTCCTCCGGCTGCGCAAGACGCGTGACCACAAGCCATTCGCAGTCATGGTGCGCGACATCGACGCGGCGCGAGAGCTTGCGAGGCTGTCCGAGGCGGAAGAGGTGTTGCTGGGATCTGCCGCCAGCCCGATCGTCCTGGTGGAGCCCCGCGCTTGCGAACTCTCCGATCTGATCGCGCCGGGACTCGCACGGTTAGGGGTCATGCTGGCCTATGCCCCGCTGCACCACCTGCTGTTCCATGCGCTGGCGGAGCGCCGGCACCATCCTCCCGCGCTGGTCGCGACCAGCGCCAATCCCGGCGGAGAGCCGCTCGTCGCAGACAATGCGGATGCAGAACGCCGCCTCGCCGCGATTGCCGATCTGATCGTTACGCATGACCGCGACGTCGCCATCCGAGCGGACGACTCCGTCATGCAGGTGATCTGTGGCGCGCCGTCTTTCATCCGCCGCGCGCGCGGTTTTGTGCCTGAGTCGATCGATCTGGGCATTGACGGCCCGTCGGTGATCGCGACCGGCGCCGATCTCAAGAATACGATCTGCGTCACGCGCGGCCGCGAGGCGTTTCTGTCCCAGCATGTCGGCGGCCTCGACAACCCGCAGGCGTTCCGCTTTCAACGAGAGGCGCTCAGTCACCTCTGTTCGATCCTCGATGTGAAGCCGGAATTCGCAGCCTGCGACCTGCATCCGGACTTCCACTCGGTGCGCATCGCGCAGGGCCTGAATTTGCCTGTCGTGCTGGTCCAGCATCATCTCGCCCATGTGGCGGCGGTGGCAGCGGAGCACCAGCTTTCCGGGCTGGTTCTCGGTCTTGCGCTCGACGGGCACGGCTTTGGCACCGACGGCACCAGCTGGGGCGGCGAGATGCTGGCTCTCGACGGCGATCACTGGAACCGGACGGGTTCGCTCACGTCGCTGCCGCTACCGGGCGGCGACCGTGCCGCGCGCGAGCCATGGCGCATGGGTGTCGCGGCTCTCCAGGCGGCTGGATCTATCGATCTCGCACCACGGCTCTGGCCGGGCCATAGCGGCGTTGCGCAGCTCACGGCGATGTTCGAGCGTGGCATGCAGCCGCCCTGGACTTCCAGTCTCGGGCGGCTTTTCGATGCCGCGGCGGCGATAGCCGGCGTCCGCCTCGTCCAGAGTTACGAGGGACAGGCGGCGATGGAGTTCGAGGCGCTGGTTCGCAATCCTGTTGAGTTGGAGGGTGGTTTCGCGATCCGCGACGGCAGGCTCGATTTTCGCCCGCTGATCCTGCATCTCGCGCAACGCAATCTTGGTGCTCCCGCCGCAGCCGACCTTTTCCACGGCACCTTGATCGCAGGCCTCGCGGACTGGGCGAAAGACGGAGCCCGCAGTCTCGGCGCGAGGCGGATCGCGCTTGGCGGTGGCTGCATGGTGAACCGTGTCCTTGCGACGGGGCTGATCCAAGCGCTCCGTGAGCGCGGTCTCGATCCCTATCTGCCGCGACTCGCGCCGGCCAATGACGGCGGCATCGCGCTCGGCCAGGCGGCTTATGCGCGCCAGGTCATCATGAACGAATACGTATCAATGGAGGAGGTCCGGACGTGTGCCTAGCGATTCCGGTCCAGGTCAAGGAGGTTCTGCCCGACAACATGGCGAAGGTCACGCTCGGCGGCGTCTCGAAGATCATCTCGACCGCGCTCGTCGACGATGTGAAAGTCGGCGGCTATGTCGTTCTCCATGTCGGTTACGCGCTGGCGAAAATCGATCCGGAACAGGCGGAAAGGACACTCGCGCTGATCCGGGAAGCTGCCATCGGAGATGCGGCATGAAGTACATCGCCGAATACCGCGACGGAAGACTGGCCAAGGACATGGCTGAGCAGATCGCTGCGACCGCCGATCCGGTGCGCATCTATCACTTTATGGAGTTTTGCGGCGGCCACACGCATGCCATCTCCCGCTATGGCCTCGAGGACCTGTTGCCGCCGAATGTGCGGATGATTCATGGACCGGGCTGTCCCGTCTGCGTGCTGCCGATCGGCAGGATCGACGCGGCGATCGCGCTCGCCATGCGGCCGGAGGTCACGCTCTGCACTTATGGCGACCTGATGAGAGTGCCGGGCTCCGACGGATCGAACCTGCTCAAGGCGAAAGCGGCCGGCGCCGATATCCGCATGGTCTATTCAACGCTCGATGCGCTACGTATCGCGGAAGCTGAACCCAATCGCGAAGTGGTGTTCTTCGCCATAGGTTTCGAAACCACAACGCCACCGACTGCACTTGCGCTCAAGGCGGCGATCGCCAAGGGACTCGGCAATTTCTCGATCTTCTGCAACCACGTGCTGACGCCGGCGGCGATCCAGAACATTCTCGATAGCCCCGACGTCCGCAAGCTCGGCACCATCAAGATCGACGGCTTCATCGGTCCTGCCCATGTGTCGACCGTGATCGGCACCGAACCTTACGAGTTCTTTGCCGAGGAGTTTCAAAAGCCGGTCGTGGTGGCTGGCTTCGAGCCGCTGGACGTCATCCAGGCGATCCTGATGCTCGTCCGGCAGGTCAATGACGGCAGACATGAGGTCGAGAACCAATATATCCGCGCCGTCACCGTGTTCGGCAACGAGAAGGCTCAGGCCGAGGTGGCCAACTTCTTCGAGCTGCGCGAGAGCTTCGAATGGCGAGGCCTCGGAGAGGTGCCCTATGGCGCACTCAGGCTCAGGCCGCAATATGCGACCTACGATGCCGAGAAACGGTTCTCTATGGTAACGCCGGCGGCCAAGGACAATCCCGCTTGCGAATGCGGCGCCATCCTGCGCGGTGCCAGGAATCCGGCCGACTGCAAGCTCTTTGGTACGGTCTGCACCCCGGACACACCGATGGGATCCTGTATGGTGTCGTCGGAGGGCGCCTGCGCCGCCCACTGGACCTATGGCCGCCTCCGCGAGAAGGCAAGACAGGCGGACCCGGGGAGAGCCGTCGCATGAACAAGATGGGAGTGAAGGCTTACACGTGGAAGCTCGACATCGCCAACGGCCGGGTCGATCTCTCGCACGGCGCAGGCGGACGCGCCATGGGGCAACTGATCGAGGACATTTTCCACAAGGCCCTCGACAATGATTGGCTGCGGGGCGGCAACGACCAGTCAACCTTTGCGGTGCCTTCCGGGCGCATGGTTATGACCACGGATGGGTACGTCGTTTCGCCGCTGTTCTTCCCGGGTGGCAATATCGGCACGCTCGCGGTGCATGGCACGATCAACGACATCGCCATGGCGGGTGCGGTGCCACTTTATCTTTCGGCGTGTTTCATCATCGAGGAAGGCTTTCCGCTTGCCGATCTTGAATGCATCGCCCAAAGCATGGGTGACGCCTCGCGCGAGACCGGTGTGCCGATCATCACCGGTGACACCAAGGTAGTGGAGCGCGGCAAGGCCGACGGCGTCTTCATCTCAACTGCCGGCGTTGGAAGGGTGCCGGACGGACTCGACCTGCGGGCGGACGCGGCCCAACCGGGTGATGCGGTGATCATATCCGGCTCAATCGGCGATCACGGCGTTGCTGTCATGTCGAAGCGCGAGAACCTCGAATTTGATACCGCGATCATCTCCGACAGCGCGGCACTGCATGGACTGGTGGCGGCGATGGTGGCGGCCGGCGGCAAGTACATCCGCCTGATGCGCGACCCGACGCGCGGCGGCATAGCGGCGACACTCAACGAGATCGCCAACCAATCAAAGATCGGCTTCCATATCGATGAGGAAGCGATCCCGCTGAAGCCGGAGATTGCCGCAGCCTGCGAGTTCCTCGGGCTCGATCCACTCAATGTCGCCAACGAAGGCAAGCTGGTCGCCGTGGTTGCGCCGGATGGCGCCGATGACGTGCTCGCGGCGATGCAGGCTCACCCGCTGGGAGCCGAGGCGATGCTCATCGGCCATGCTGTCGCGGATGAAAATTGCTTCGTGCAGATGGCGACGTCGTTCGGTGGCGGCCGCATCGTCGACTGGTTGTCGGGCGAGCAACTACCCCGGATCTGCTGAGGCAGGCCGATGCGCATTCTGCTTCTCTGCCACAGCTTCAATTCGCTCTCCCAGCGCCTGCATGTCGACCTGAGGCAGGCGGGACACGACGTGTCCGTCGAACTCGACATCCATGACGACGTTACCCGCGAAGCGGTTGCGCTGTTCGGCCCTGACCTCATGATCGCACCCTTTCTCAAGCGGCCGATCCCTGCCGACGTCTGGCGCCAGACGCTCTGCCTGATCGTCCACCCCGGCATCCGTGGCGACCGTGGACCGAACTCGCTTGACTGGGCGATCCTCGATGGCGAAACGACCTGGGGCGTGACGCTGATTGAAGCGCGGGAGGAACTGGATGCCGGTCCGGTCTGGGCCTGGGCAGAGTTCCCGATGCGGGCTGCCCGGAAATCGAGCATCTATCGGCACGAGGTGACCGAGGCTGCAACTGCTTGCGTGTTCAAGGCGATTGAGCGGATCGAGCGCAGGCAGGGGCCGGTCATGCCAGCGAACTGGGGCAGAGGCCGCGAGCGCCCTGCCTGCCGAAAGTCGAATCGGGCTCTAGATCCCGCGCGGCAGTCGCCGGAAGAAGCGCTCCGCATTATTCATGCATCGGACGGCGATCCCGGAGCATCACTGACAATCAGCGGGCAACCCTTCCTCGTGTTCGATGCAGAACTGGCGGCGGGAGTGTCGGGACCCCCCGGCGCACTGGTCGCGCGATCGCGGCAGGAGGTGGCCGTTGCATTCCGAGAAGGTGCCCTTTGGATCGGCCAACTACGTCGGCCGGAACCTCGCAGCCTGAAGCTGCCGGCGCTTTACCTTCTTGGCGCGGATGCGGCGGCGCTAACCGCCATCAACGGTCCCGAACCTTGCCGTTATCAAGAGGAGGGCAGCGTCGGCTTTCTCCACTTCCGCTTCCACAACGGCGCGATGTCGTCCGAGGATTGCGATCTCCTCCGGGAGGCTATTGTGGCTGCTAAGGCGCGCGCGCTCCCCATTCTCGTGCTGCGCGGCGACGGGGATTGCTGGTCAAACGGCATCCATCTCGGCATCATCGAAAGCACCGACAGCGCAGCCGATGAATCCTGGCGCAACATCAACGCCATGAACGAACTCGTGCGTGAGATCATTGAAACCGACGACCGACTGGTGATCGCGGGAGTGCTCGGCAATGCGGGGGCCGGTGGCGTCTTCCTGTCACTCGCTGCCGATGAGGTCTGGATGCGGGAGGGCGCCATCCTCAACCCGCACTACAAGGACATGGGCAATCTCTACGGCTCGGAATACTGGACGTACCTCCTGCCGGCCCGCGTCGGCGAAGATCGCGGCCGCCGCGTCACGCGGGCAAGGCTGCCGATGGGGATCGACGAAGCGTTCGAACTCGGGCTCGCAACTCGGCGACTACGGGGGAATGTCGACGTCGCCGACCAGGAACTGCGCCGCGCCGTCGCCGAACTCGCAGCGTCCTCCGAGCTTGCCGGGCGTGTTGCAGAAAAGCGAGCCCGGCGCGCCCGCGACGAAGCTGCAAAGCCGCTTGCCGCCTATCGGGAAGAGGAATTGCGCCGATTGCGGCGCAATTTCTACGGCTTCGATCCGAGCTATCACGTGGCGCGCTACAATTTCATCCGGAAGACGCCCAAGTCCCGCACCCCGGTCAGCATCGCTGTCCATCGCGCCGGCGGCAACGAGGCGGAGCGCAGGAGACCAAGCGATGACTAATTCGCATGCCACCGTTCTCGTTGTTGACGACCAGGTGCGGCATGCCGGCTTGGCAGCGATCCTGAAGGGCATTCTCCGGACCGTCGGCACAGCGGCCCGCCAGAAGGCGCCAGCCACCGTGGACGTTATCCACGCCCTGATCGCCCGCCTTCACTTGATCGGCCGTAACCGCCTTCACGCCGCCAGCGTCGTGTCCGTCACTCGGTATTTCGTCGGACCGCCGCGGTCAGACTTGCGATTCGAAATAGCCGCCCTCATCCCCGAACATGAGTTCGAGGGCAACTGGAAGGGTTCCCGAGCCATAGAGTTTTCCTTTTCTTAGGGAGAATTAGGTCAATATCCGAGATACGGCATGAAGCCGTTCGGAGGGCTGATGGGCTACGATTGGACCGGCAAGAGGACACGCCGGATGAAGATATTGAGGCTGGCGGCTATAGGCGTGCTGGCTTCCTCATTCGCCGCCTTCGTTTGGCAGGCGATGCCATAAGAAAAAGGCCCCTTCTCTGTCAACGAAAGAAGAGGCCCGGCGTCTGAGCGTTCGAATTCACAGACGCGGCCATCTTTGCGCGAATTGGCGCCCTGGCAAGATTCGAATGCCGGCTGAAGGGCAGTTATCCACCGCTCTGATCTCTCAATAGGCGCGACGCCTGGTCATCAGATCGATATCTTGAACCCGCCGTATGATCTCTTCCGACGGCATGCTCTCGAAAACGTGCTCTCGCATGCCTCAACCCACATCATCGCAGAGGCAAACTGGCCCGAGCGCGAGAAAACGCCCATACCGAAGGACGATAGGCTGCCGAGGAGGCCAGACCCACCGCCGCCGGCGCCCGAGGAGAGCACCCTGTCCGAAGGGACCGAGGCCATTGCCAAGTTGACCGAGATCTTGCGTCGCCTGCCTGGGCTGTTCCGCCGAACTTCGCCAAGGCTTCTTCGGCACCATTGAGCCTGCCGACGAAGTTGGGGACTTATGGGCCATTTCAAGTTTCGTCTAGACAATCCTCTTTTTCAGAGAACTCAAACCGCACCCGGAATAGCTGAGATTCTGCAGGTGCAAGATTGATATTATATCCCCGGTCTTCAAATGCAGTGTGCGTCCCCTCTAAGTCGCCATGACCCGTACAGGGTTCTAACGCGAGGAATTGTTGATCTGGAAGAGACCATATAATCCAGTGCCGTGCATCTGGTGCGTCCACGTGGACTGTTGCACCTTCCCCGATGAGCGACAGCCTCCGACTTCTGGCATTCAAAAAACAAAGGGCTTCGTCTTGAAAAAGACCGTCATGCAAATATAGGCGGCGCCCACGCAATGGAACTTTCCTCTGATCAGCTTTAATCAATCCTTGCGAAGATATGCATGGAACAAGCGGCGACTCCTCCTTCTCAAACTGCAATCTCCAGCCACTTTTGTCAGATGAGTTCCGCGGCCATCTAAATCCTGGATGCAGGCCAATAGAATACGGCAGTATCGACATTGCGGATGTATTTTTTACGCAGATATCTATGCTCAACATACAATCAGATATCTTGAATTTAACTTCGAAAAGAAACTCGTATGGGAACACCGTACTCGTAAATTTCGTATCAGACGACCGAAGCGTTACCTTGCTCTCCGAGCTAGAAACAACCTCAAAATCGAGCATTCCGATAAAGCCGTGAACAGGCATTGGATAACATTCGCCGTTTATTTCGACGGTCGAAGAGGCGCTCCAACCGCATGAAGGAAACATCAAGGGACAACTCTGATTCCAGGATGAGGGGTTGCCTGGCCACAAAAGATCGTTAGCGCCAACCCGCCAGCTAAGAAGCTGAGCTCCCTGAAGGCTGATGACTGCTCGCGCGGCGCCACAATGAATCGTGACAGCATTTTGCATGCAATACTCCCTGGAGGTGAAAGGTTTTTCGTCAGCCCGATCTTATCTTCGATACCGATTGAGGAAGTATAACCATGCCGCGCTCAACTCATCCCGCAGCTGCGGTCCAGGCCCCGAACCTTGGCCACTTAGCCGGAAAACGATATATATCATCCTGGGGCTTTATCGGTCAGCGACCATAGCGTTCTCGGCCTCTACCTGCTAGAGCCTACCGCTTGCAGTCGACCTCGTATGCCGACGCATTGAAGTAGTTGCGAAGGTCAGCGATCCGGGAAGAAGCCAGTTGGGCCTATGCCGCTGTTTCGCTGCATGGCGGGCATGGCGATCTCGTGGACCGTAATCGTCGAACCGCGTCGGCAGTAGATTACCTTGAGATCGGTCAGGAGTTCGCCTTGGAGCGCCAGTCCGAGCTGACCACTGGCGGCCAGCACGGAATCAAAGCCGAAGCTTCAACAGGGACACAACGTCGATATCCGCCGGCGGCGCGCGGTTGAGGCCATTTCCGGCGGCTGCACCGCACCCGAGACTGATCACCCACGGTATTGCCGATCAGCCCGAATTCAAACGCCCCGTGATCGCGGGATAGACGAAAGCCGAGCGTTGCAGGATGCGACGCCTGGGTCTCTCCTGAGAAACGCACTCCGAACCGATAACTCTATTAAAAATATCTGTTTTGTTATGAGTGTTCTGGGTGTTAACATTTGGTGGTCGTTTCGAACATTGAGGAGACGTTCGCATGAACGTACCTGATGCCCAAAGACTGCTTCGCCTGTCGCAACGCGGTGCTGATCAACGGACATTTCAAGGTGCAGAAAATCACTGGGATGGCGATGGCGATAGTAATGTGAATCGTCAGGCACATTCGGAACAACTTGTTGGTTGGCCCGATCATGCCACCCAATCCACGACCGTTTCCCCTCTTCTCACCCTGCCGTCTAACCCTATTCTACTCGGCGGCGAGAACCGGTCCGGCACGACACTGCTCAGCGTGCTGCTCGACTCTCATCCCGACCTCGTTGTCGGCCCGGAGATCGATTTCACCGAACCCGTCAACCTCGGTCCGCATATCCTGACTGTGTGCGACATGATAGACGTCCGCGACGCACGGCTCGCCGGCGCGACGAAGGATACCATCGATCCTGAGTGGTATGACGGCGCGCACTTCGTCGTGCAGTGCGAGCGTTTCGGACTCGGCCGTGACGACGTGCGGAGGCTGGTGCGCAGCCTCAAGGCCAAGCGCGGCACCGATTTATCCGGCCTGGAGGACCGTTGCCTGCTCATCGACTCCATTGGCGAATTTCGACGTGAACAGACGGGAGCCGCACGGTGGGGCCTCAAGCTTCAGCGAAAGATCCAAGATATCGGTACGTATGCGGCGATCTGGCCAAAAGCCGATTTCATCCACATCATCCGCGACGGCCGTGACGTGGCTGCCTCCCACCTAAAGACCGTCCCCGAGTGGGGCTACCGGACTGTTACGGAGGCTGCGCACGGCTGGATGGAGGTCGTTACCCGACCCCGTCAGGCTGAGCCTTATGGCCGCTATCTGGAAGTGCGGTATGAGGATCTGGTCACCTGCCCTCGCGAGACCATCGAGCGGATGGTGGACTTCCTCGACCTACCATGGGACGAGGCGCTCATGCACCATGCGGAGCAGAAACACGCGCTCTTCGACAAGCCTTGGGGCCATCCCGCAGCGGGAGCCGCTGCCAAACCGCTATTTGCCGGGCGCAATGGACGGTACCTGCAGGATCTCACGGCCGCAGAGATCGAGGAGTTCGAACGGATCGCGGGGAAGGAACTGGCGCACCTGGGCTACTGCCGATCGGTGCCGGGCCCCGGGAACGCTCAGTGACACAGGAGGCGCACGAAATGCCCCGACGCCACCTGCCCCACAACTCTAACCTCCTCTCGCTGACCAAACGGCTCCCTCCTCCAAGCTCACTGTTTTCGTTCCTCGCGGTTAAGGCGCGCGCCGTATTATGAAATTCACTGACCTGCCAGCACTCAGTCTGTTTCCGGGGCGTCTCACCGTGTGGCGATGCGCCCCGCGTATGCGCGAAGCGACCTGGGTAGCCGATCCACGGAGAGCTTCCCACGTCCAGGAAGCACACATCACGCACGCACTCGAGATGGCAGCCGGGGGTTCCCTGCTGCCATCCTGGCTGGGCTCCGTATTCGGTCTGCCCGCCCAACTGAATGCGCATGCGTTCACCACGGCCTTGCGCCAGTGGACGGACCGCCACGAAATCTTGCGCAGCCATCTCACTTTCTCACCTGGCACCAAATCGGGCGGCCATCTGCAGCGGAGGACGCTGCCGCCCGGAGCCGTGAGTATTCACCCCAGTGCGGCGGGGGATTTCACCGACGGCCGGCAGCTGGCTCGATATCTCGAGGAATTGTTTAACGGCGAAATCAGTCCCCTCGGCTGGCCCGCATATATGTGCGTCACCATCGACCGCCCAGAGGCCACAACCGTCTGTCTGGCCGCCGATCACGTGCTGATGGACGGTTACTCCATTCTCGCAACCGCACATGAGATCCAGACCCTGTACGCTGCAGCACTCGCGGCACGCGGCGGCAAGCCTGCGCCACCTCTCCTTGCCCCCACTGCCAGTTACGTCGATTTCGCCGAAGCCGAACGGACCGAAGCCGATGCGCTGACCGTCGACCATGAGTCCATCGTCAGCTGGCGGCATTTCCTTGCCGAAGCGGACGGCCGGCTGCCGGAGTTTCCTGTGCCGGTTGGTGACGTGAGCGGCAACGCGGCTGCTCAGCCAAGTCGATACGTCCAGCTTCTCGACGCATCCGCTGCGCAAGCGTTCGCGCAACACTGCCGTGAGCCCGGAGGCAATATCTTATCCGGACTGCTCGCCTGTCTCGCGAAGGTCGGCTACGAAATCTCCGGTTCGGGAGAATTTCGAACGATGGTCCCCTTCCACAAACGGACCGGCCCGTGGCGTTCTTCCATTGGCTGGTACGTGGGTATGGGCCCGGTGGCCTTCCCGTTCAGCAAAACCGATTCCTTTCCTGAGACCGTATGTCGGGCGGTCTCCAGTGTGGATCAGGCGAAGGAGCTGGCTCGGGTACCCATCCCCCGAGTGGCCGAACTCCTCGGGCAACCGCTCCGCGACCCCTTCATGGTCTCGTACATGGACCTTCGTCGTACCCCCGGCGCCCGCAGCTGGAAAGCTTGGCAAGTCATCACCCTCCGCAGCCGGAGCACCGATCCGGACGAGGTATGCCTCTGGGTCGTGCGGACTTATGACGGCCTCGTCGTCAACTACCGCCACCCCGCCACGGGTCTGGCAGCCGTCGCGGTCCCCGACTACGTCGCCCGCGCAAGGCACGTCCTGGCCTGCGTCGCGAATACGGGTTGCTGGCCCGCCATCGTAGAGCCCGCCGGAGAATATTGCGCATGACGGACATTAGACATATTGCAGCGGCCTCTCGTGACTACACAGCTTTTGATGCAGTTATAGTGGGCTCCGGGCCATCTGGATCGATTGTCGCGCGAACGCTTGCGGAGAGGGGCTGCCACGTGGCCGTCCTCGAATATGGAGGCTTGGTTTCCCCCGGCGCCTTCCACGGGCCTCATCAATTGGCCTACAGCCGGGCACTCACCTCCAGTGGTTCCGCAGACGGTAACCCTTGGACAGCATGCTGCGTCGGCGGCGGAATGCAGTTCTATGATGGAATCACGTTCAGATACAGACAAGCAGATCTGTCGGCTTCTCAATATCTTACGACTGACATGGAGGTTGATTGGCCTATTACCATCCAGGATCTCGAGCCCCACTACTCTGAGATCGAGCATTTGCTGGAGATCAGTGGCACTAGTGGGTTCCCATCCTATCCAGCCAGCCTGCGTGGAGTGAAGTTATCCAATGCGATGCAGGAACTCGGCATAAAGCCAAAAAATATCCCACTGGCAATTCGGCCACCAGGAACGAGCAACGGATGCAACCAGTGTTCATCTTGCGATGAGCTGATGTGTCCAACGGATGCGAAAGCATCCGTGCTTACAAGAAACGTTTTGGATGACTCCGCCCTATCGGGAAAGATTTCAGTACTATACGGCTGTTTCGTCAACCGGATCGAAACTCGCAGCGACGGTCGGGCTGACGCACTGGAATGCTATCTGCCGCTCTCATCGGAACTGATCCGGATTCCAGTCGAGAGGGTCATCGTTTGCGCAAGCGCGATTCAATCAGCGGCATTGATGCTTCGCTCGAAGAGCGGGCATGCACCGAAGGGGATAGGAAATGGATCTGATCTTGTTGGGCGGGGCCTCTCATTCAAGATCAGCGGCTACTCCACAGGCTACATGGAGTCCGATGATTGCGGCTCCGGTGTATTGGTTCCGCACTGGGGGCCGCATGCGACCGTATATACGGACGAGTTCTACGAGCATAGCGACGTGCCATGTGGATTTGGCGGCCTCATTTATGAGGCGAACTTCCTCTCGCCAAATGAGAACGCCGGTCGCGTGAGGCTGCACTACATAGCTGGGGAAGAGCCATGGTCGCACAATCGCGTTGTACTTACCGAGGCCGTTGATCGGCACGGCATCCCCTACATCCGTTTCCATTATACAAACTCGGACAATGACCATGCGCGATTAGGCTTTCTCGCCGACCGCGCGGAAGACATACTGCGCCGTCTTGGCACATCCCGCATCGAGCGCGAACCATTATCCCATGCAAAAGGCAGTTCCCATCTGCATGGCACCATGCCTGCCGGACGTGACCCCAGGAAGTCGGTCGTCGACAACTGCGGCAGGATTCATGGGTCCGCCAACATCTATGTCATGGACGGCTCGGTTATGAATTTTCCGGGCAACAGCAATCCGACACACACAATCATGGCCAACGCGCGGCGAATGGCCCTGTCACTCGAGTAGAAGGATAATTTAGATGCTCGATGCCGGCGCTATCGGACATTTGGCTGAATGGGAGCGTGAAACCCGGTCCTCCATAATATTCCGTTCCGCCAACGGTGCGACGGCGGAGGATATCAACGGCAAGATCTATCTGGATATGACATCCTGCAGCGGGGCTTCGCCCCTAGGCAGCAATAACACGTTGTTCAAGAGCAGGCTTGCACAGGCCATGAAGCACGAGCCTGACATTCTGCCATCGCCGGTGAGTGAACAACGCCGGATACTTGCCGCGAAAATCATGGAAATGCTCCCAAGCAATCCTAGAGTATTCTTCTTGAGGACGGGATCTTGCGCGACCGAGGCGGCGGTTCGGATCGCCCGGCACCGAACCGGCCGGCCGGTTATCCTGACGGCTGGCTTTCACGGGTGGCACGATATCTTTCAACAAAGTCCCTGGTCGGACAACCCGCCAGCCAACAATCGACACGTCCAGGACTTCCAATATGACCTTGATATTCTGGAGCAGCAGCTTTCCGAGAACGAGGGGGAGGTGGCAGGCATTTTCTTTACGCCCGAGCCCACGGCCTTCTCTCCGGAACTTCTTCAGGAAATCTCCAGAATGGCAAGACTGCACGGCGTGTTGCTGATGGTTGACGAGGTGCTGTGCGGACTTCGTTACGCCAAGGGCGGCTACTGCCGAAAGCACGGTGTGGAAGCCGATCTCATCACATTGGCCAAAGGGATAGCACAAGGCGTCGGACTTTCCGTTGTTGCCGGCACCGCCGATGCCATGGCGGGAGCCGACAGGGCTTATCTCGGAAATACCTACCTACGCGAGAACCGGGCCTTCGTGGCCGGCAACCTGACGCAGGATATTTTTGAGGAAGCAGAAATCGTCGCTCGCCTCGCCGAGATTGGCTCGGCGCTCAAGACACAGTTCCAAACCTCCTTCGAGCGCAGCGGAATACCTGCGCGAATTCTCGGAAGCGATACTATGTTTGATATCGTTCTGCCCTCGCAAAGGCACGGAAGAGCGTTCGCTCAGAGGTGTCTACAGCACGGTATCTATACGGGATACCCAGGAAAATACATGAGCAATGCGTCCATGGACGACATTTTTTTCAGCGCTTTGCCGCCGGCACTGGAGCGAGCACTGGCTGACTACCGCAAGGACGAGGACATGGCTGCGCAGATCACTGACGCATCCATTGTCGAATACTTCGCGCAGGCGTTCCGCGCCACCGAGAAAGCATGCCTCTCCAACAAGCATCATTGGGCGTGATACAGGCAGAAAACCCGGCGTTTGGCGTACCGTTGCTGAGTGGTGGATGGACAGCGGCCCGGAATTCATCGTTCGTCTCGATCTCGGACTTCTCGCCGCGGCGCCCCCGGCCGCGATCACTGCTTGTAGATCGCTCCACCGGACGTCGATTTCAGGCAGGAGGACTCCGTCGCGGACGGCGGCGCCGAAAGCGCCTGCAGCAGCGCCAGCCAACGCTGCCGGTGCGAGGGCACGTCCTCGCGCGTCCAGCCAAGAACCTGGGTCGTCACGAGGCTCATGCGGTAGGACATGCGTGGATGGGCACTCCGCGAGGTTCGTCGTGAAAGTCGCCAACCAGAGGAGAGGAAATCTGACGTTAGACTTCAGCCAGCTGTTGCCCTGGTGGACGAAGATCCGGGAACTTTGGAGTGCGAGAAACTAACGAAACCTATGAGTTCGCGGAACAATATCGAGCGCCTCACAAGTCGTGTTGCCCTCCGCATCCGTCACTAAACCTTGCCCCCCACTCAACCATCAGCTACCAGACCGGGAGCACGGCATCTGCTCCGCTCCGAAACCCTATTGCCGCACGGCAAAACCGACAGTTGATGTCGATCAACGCGCGAATTGCACCCGGTGCATTTCAACGCGCATTACGCAAAGCGAGGACGCTCAGGCCGATGCATAAAATGCCCACGATTGCCTACACGCTTTGCCAATGACTCGCGGCGTACCCGTCTCGCGTCGAGTAGGACTGCAAGGAATTCACAATGCGACAGACACATGATGTCCCTGGCAGTGTGGGCCACGCCATGAGTCACCTATCCGCCAGGTTGGCGGTGTTGCTCACTTGGAACTATCCGGCTGAAGCCGTCGTCAAGACCATGATGATCGAGGCGTCCCCGCTTTTTCCGGGCCTGACGGAACAAGACCTGGTCGCGTTGATCGATTGCCTCGTCGAACGATCTCTCGAGCAACATTTCCCGGGGCACACCGCAGGAGCCGCCTGCCGCTACGGCAGAAATCGTACTGTATCCACTGCACCGCTGGGGCACGCCCGCATTCGATCGCGATCACTGAACCCGATATGAAGCGCCAATCACGATGCCTTTCGCCCGGTCGAGGCATTCGCCCGCATCAGCGCCATCAACATCGGCCCGAGCGAAAACTCTCCGCGCTCAGCCTTTCGCGTCAGATCACGCAAATCAGCTTGGTGTTCTCGTCCTCCAGCACCTCCAGCCGCTTGGCTTCGGACACGTCCATGCCGCCGAATTTGGCCTTCTACCAGCGGGCGGTGATCATGACCGATGCGCCCATTCACGGAGTCCGATGGACATGATTTTCCACGGCTGGTCGACGAGCTTGTTCCAAGCGGCGCAGCAATGCGCGACGATATCGTCGTAGTCCTTGAAGATGCGGTTCGAGAGCCAGTTGTCGCGCATGAACTGCCAGACGTTCTCCACGGGGTTCAGTTCCGGAGAGCGCGGGGGCAGGAACAGCAGGGTGATGTTGTCCGGCACCTTGAGTTTCGGCGTGACATGCCATCCAGCCTGATCGAGGAGAAGCACGGCATGGGCGCCGTCGTCGACGGCCTGGCTGATTTCGGCGAGGTGCTGCTGCATGGCCTCGGTGTCGCACCAGGGCAGCACGAGGCCCGCGCCTTTGCCCTTCTTGGGACAGATAGCGCCGAAGATGTAGGCCCACATGGTGCGCTGGTCCGCAGGTGCGGATGGCCTGGTTCCGCGACGCGCCCACCGCCGCGTGATCTTGTTCTTCTGGCCTATGCGCGCTTCGTCGGCCCACCAGAGTTCGATATCCGTGTCCTGCGGGAGCTTGGCTCTGATTTCTGCGAGCGCGGCGGGGAAGTCTTTTTAAAAGCGGCTGCTTCCAGCTCGTTTTGAGCGTAGTGGCGCGGACGGGCCGACAGCTTGGCGAAGCCAAGCGCCTTCAACTCACGCCCGACCGTCGTCTCATCGATCGAGATGCGGAATTCCTGGAATATCCATTGCACCAAATCCTTGCGCCGCCAGCGGACGACACCGTGGATCGCAGGAATCGGCCCGCTTTCGACGATCTTCGCCAGCGCTTGGCGCTGAGCGTCATTCAGCTTCGCCCGACCGCCGGGTGCTTTGCCGTTCACCAGCCCGTCGGGGCCGCGCGAGTTGAAACGCAGCACCCAGTCCCGCACGATCTGCAGCGTCACGCTGCCGATCCGCGCCGCATCCGTGCGCGAGCCACCGTCGTAAATCTCGGCAAGCGCCAGCAACCGCCGGGCCTGGTTGGCATCCTTCGTCTGCCGTGCGAGCTGGCGAAGAGCTCCGCCGTCGAAATCATCCCGCAACAAAACCGCCGAACCCATCGCAAACCTCCCGTTTGCAGCATGGATTCAGATTCGCGCCATCTTGGGAATCCCATGAGAGTCGGAAATGGCGCTCGTTGGTATTCCACTTGTAGATGCTGGCATCGCTGACGCCGTGCTTGCGGCAAGGCTTCGAGACCGGCGTGCCCGCCTTGTGCTCCTTCAGAATGCCGATGATCTGTTCGTCCGTGAAACGGTTGCGCTTCATTCCCTGGTCCTCTCAATGGGCCAGAGCTTACTTCAAAATGGTTTATTTCAGCGGGGCATGGTCACCTTCACCGGGCGTTAGGGGAGAAGCTCACCACTCCCCGGTCTCGCTGAATATTGCCTAAATTCCTGGGTTGCTCGGGATTGCGGCCGGAATCGCCGCCTTGTCGTGAGAGGCCTTCTTCGCTCCGTTGTCTATCGCGAGAATGCTTACGACGAGAGAGATGAGCACGAGTATCAGTGCTAGAAATGCGATGCCTGCCTTATCCATCCCCCATCATGGTTGGGTGAATGGGAGCAAAGTGAGGCACCATCGGCGAAGAGCATCACCAATGGCTGCCATGAGGCGAATAGCGTCATCCGGTTTTCGCATGGAGCGTGAATTGCCCTGATCGGGCCATTGGCGGAATCGCACTTGGAGATAAGGAACGGCGACTTGAGCTCACCAGTCGAATCGTGTCCGCCTATTTGAGCCGCAATGTCATTCCCGTCGGCGAGCTTCCGCATCCAGCAAACCTACGCCTCGCTGGGTGGGGGCTCCCGACCAGCGAAAGCCGAGTCTGGCTCTGAGGAGCAACGCACCGCAGTGTCAGTTAAGAAATCCGTGACAGACGACTTCATCATCTGCCTGGAGGATGGCCGCGCGTCAGCGTGACCTTTGTTTCGCAAAGGACCTTCTCCAGGCCATGATCTGCCGGCACGGCTCGCCGGGCCCGCTCACCTACGTGCACGAGATCTCGATAAGACAAAGCTGTCGCCTATCCGACAAATTCTACCCCGGTCGAACCATCCGAACTTCAGACATAAAAGGATGCCGGTGTACCCGCTTGAAAAAAGCCCAGGAAAATCCGGACATTCACGGCGTGGAGCCGCACTTGCTGCCGACACGGCATGACGCTTGCTTCTCGTGACTTGCAAGCCTTTTGGCGCATTTCAACGAAGGAGATTGACTAATGGCCGACCACCAAACCTTGGGATATTTGCATACACCAGATACCCTAAAGATCTTGGCTGCGCAGCTTCGTGCAGAGGCTCTTCGAACAGAGACACGGGCGCTACCCGTGCAAGGGGCAGCCGAAATCGCCGTCCGCCGGCCGGACTGGCCGGGCTGCTGGAATACCAAGGCTATCTCCGTCAACTGCACTGAACATTGATCGTCCATCGACGTCATTGGCTGACGGAGCTCAAATCCGGATCGGCACTTTGTCAGCGCCGGCATCTTTTGGGGTACAGAGCGGGCAAGGTGGAGGGTTTGAGGAGTGCCGCTATCGCCTCGCGTGCGGCTTTTGGAGTGGCCCGGGCCCCTCCTCAGAGCGATGGAGCTGGCTGCGGTCGTGGCCAGCTGCCCTTCTTGTCCTCGAGTAGACGTACCTTGATCGGAAATCTGGATAAGCGACCATGGACGATACCAAGTTGTTTCCCCAGCTCAAGGAAACGGTTTGCCTAAAGCCGATGGCGGGGTACGCCTTGGCTCATGGTCACCACCCTTCCCAGATCCAAATGCTTGACCCTTCTCACGCGTTCTTTCTGTCGCTGTGCGACAAAGGTCTCCTCCCTCCCCAAATCGCCTTTATCTATGGCCAAACCTTCGGCCTTAAGGATGTTGATGCTCACTCACAAATTGATCAGTTGTTGAGCAAGTATCGGCATTTTCTTAATTTCGACACGGCGTCAATCCCAAGAGAGCGATTTAGTCCGCAAGAATTCCTCTACCGGGCTGATCCCTCCGCGCTTGACCTCGCAACTTTTGGCAAATGGCCCGTTCCTGCGGGGATCAGCATCACTCTTACGTTCAGTTGCAACTTCAGGTGCTCCTATTGCTATCAAGATAATCACCAGAGAAGCGACCGGCGCTGGAGCTTGAGCAAGTGCCTTGAATTGCTGGATGAGGCGGCGGACTGGGGCGTGGTGTTTGCAGGATTCACTGGTGGCGAACCGACCATCTTTAATGGCTGGCTTGAATTGCTAGAGCGCACCCTCACACGGGGTATGATCCCGGTCTTCACTAGCAATGGAACGGTAATCGGGACTGATCCTGACATTGCCCTTCGGTTGAAAGATGCAGGCATGGAAGAAGTGACGATCAGTTTGGACGTCTGCTCGCCTGAGCTGCATGATCAGGTGACCAGGACCAGCGGACATTTTCCCAAGGTAGTTGATGCGATTCGTTTTTTACGCGCGGCCGGAATCCGAGTGCTTATCAAGAGCGTGCTGACGCCGATGACTCAGCATGCGGTGGAGGAAACGATAGACTTCCTGGTTGATTTGGGAGTTGGAGGTATCGGCATTTCCTATATGGAGAGCGGAGCCATCAACTCCGCCGCCAATCGTGCTCCCAATGTTACTCCTGAAGAACTGTCACGTGTCCGAGATCGGATCGAACAAAAACGTGAACAGTATTCACACCTCTGTAATATTGAACCGCCCGAGGATGCCAACAAATTGTGGACAGAGACGGACTGGTATCCCTGTGGCGGCATGATCTCCGGAATGTCGATCTTTCCGAGCGGCGACGTATCCGCGTGTGACAAGATGCACGGTGTTAAGGCTTTTACTTTGGGCAATGTGTTCGATGCTGGCCTTAAAGAAATTTGGAACAGCGATGCGTTCGCACGACTTTGTGAGCAAGCGACAGATCCAGAGGTTGTCGATTCCGACTGCGCCATCTGCAGCAAGTTGCACCTTTGCCGGACATCCTGTTTTGTCGATTCTTTCAACGTGACAGGCAGCTACTTCGGCAAAGATCCGTCTTGCGGCGGTCCGTTCTTGAACTAGCTAACTAGCGCAGGTCAGGGATTCGTCAGTTGCAGGGGAATGTTCGATGCTATGGCGCGCACAATTGTGCAAAACTGACGATACGCATGCTGTTTGTGTTGGGTCACGTCTCGTCGGCGCAGCTCAAGGAGCTCCGCTCTGAAGCGTCGAAGTCGTTCAGGCTGCGGCGGCACCGTGTTCCAAATCGGCACGCTTCCTCGTTGCATGGGAGACGGATTATGACAGGAGCCGACCGGCGGGCGAATGCGCCCAGCAGACCAGGCACCCACTGGTCCCGTGCTGAGTCGGATATCGGCGCTGGAAAAGATGGCTCGATGTTCAGTTCGGTCATGCAGGGTCTGCGCTCTGAAAATCTAGACTCAGGAACGTCCTCTTAAAAGCCGCCTTCCGCCAGCGATTGCTCGACGCCGCACGTCACACGATCCCCTGTTATCCGTCAGTTGAATAGTGACATGCAAAAACTCGATTTCCCTCGTGTCGATTAAAGAGAGTATCAATGTCAGTGTCGTCGCCAGGCGCCAGATCTTTGTGCTCGTAACAGAAAGAGAGCCTTATGTATTCCAATCGGATAGATGGTACCGGATCGTTGGCCTTCCCGCCGGGGTACGTCGGCACACAGGATGATAAACTATTCAGGCAAGGTGTGAATGAAGCCAAGTCACCGACTGCCGCGCTCCTATCGACAGACGCTCCGATTTGGAGCTCGAGCGCTCCATACGGAGACTTTTCACACGGTGGCTATTCTTGGAACAATGACATCTATGGTAAGGGCGCTGGGCCTCAGACGATTTCGGTTCATGCAGACAACCAGTGGAGCGTGTGGTCGAACCAGCCTAATACTGATGGCATCAAGAGCTACCCCCACCAGGCTTTCAATGTCGGGAAACCACTCAGTTCAATCAACACTCTGACGTCGAGCTTCAATCAGGATGTTCCTGCTGGCGGCGCGTGGAACACCGCCTACGACATCTGGGACAGCTCACATCAGAATGAGATAATGCTCTGGACAAACTACACCGGAAATCCAGACGGCAGCGGCAACGTTAAGCCCATCTCACATCAGTATGGCCCTTCCGGGGCGGCGATTCCGATCCACAGCAATATCAATGTAGGCGGAGGGACTTGGAATGTGTTCGAAGGCTATAATGGTCACAAGGTCATCTCACTGCTGCTCACTTCCAAGACCGATAACGGGACGGTGGACATCAAGAGTATCCTGGATTGGCTCAAGTCGAAGGGCCACTTTGGCGACATAAACGTCGGCAGCGTTCAATACGGCGTCGAGATTACCTCGTCCCCAGGAGGGAAGAACTTCAACTTCAACAACTGCTCCGTTAGCTCGACGTGACACACGGCCTCAGAGCCAGTTCCTCATTATTCGGGAAGGTCGTCCAAGGTCGAGTTGGCTAGGCCCGACCCGGGAAAGGAAGCGCACACGACACTCTCTGTATAACGGGACGTGTTGGTCAAGCAGGGCAATCAGACCGAGAGGGAGAAGAAATGGCGATTGATGCCGTGGGTAGCCATCCAAGTGTAGTCTCACATGTCGTCGACGGAGGCAGTGCCGCGAGAGGAGCGGGCGAGCGAGGGACAAACCCCGCAAAGAAGGTCGATCCTAACAGCGACGAGCAGGTGTTGTCGCCGGCGATAGAGGCCTTCCTGCCCAGCATGGTCTCGAATACGTTGATGCTCAACAACTCGCTCTTCAACTTCGCCAAGGAAGCCATCGACGAAGGTAACGAAGGCTGAACCTTCCTCAACCGCCACATTCGGCGATGTATCGAGTAGAGGACTTGTCGATGAGCGAAGAAGGATTCACCAGCCGCAGCTTCCTGCCTCCGATCGGGACGGCGACGACAGGAACGCCGCTCTCGATGGCCGAGGTCGTCGCGCAGCGGATAAACGGCGACCACATTGTCTCAGCGGCAGTTTCCGACATACAGCAGCCCATCCTGAACGGACTGAGAAAGATCTCGCCGGACAGCGGACCGGAGGGCCTCACTTTCTCCGTGTTTCCTGCCCCCGAGAAGACGCCGACGATTCTCGATCGGATCGCCTCCTTCTTTGCGTCGAAGGGCGATCACCCATCCGAGCCCCCATTGGTTCGCTTCGCCAGACCTCCCGAACAGAAGGAGCAGCCCGCGACCCAGGGCCATGATCTGACCGAGACGATCGACCGGCTTGAGAAATCGCAGCAATTCGCCACGGGCATGACGCTGCTGTCGTCGCTCACCCAATCCGTCATGTCGTCTTCCAAGCGACTGACCCAAGGGCAGTAAGGCGCCGCATCATGCATAATCGCACGATGTCTTGGTTGCGCGCCGGCAGGCTGTCTGCCGCCATCCTTCTTTGCGCGCTGCTTTCCTCCTGCAGCGAGGACGTGCTGACGGCGCTGGACCAGCGTGACGCCCGCGACGCGCAGGTTGTGCTGGAGCGGGCCGGAATCCACGCGGAGGTCCTGGCGGGCGAGGATTCGACCTTTTCCATTTCCGTAGACAGCCGCGATCGCACCAGGGCGATCGAACTTCTCGCCGAGGCAGGTCTGCCGCGCCAACCGCGCAGCACCGTCGCCGATCTCTTTCCGGGTGACGGCTTTCTGGTGACCCCCTTCGAGCAGAAGGCACGCATGGCCTACGCGGTCGAACAACAGCTTGCCGATACCTTGTCGGCGCTCGATGGAGTGGCTGCAGCTCGCGTGCACGTGGTTCTGCCGGAAGACAACGGCCGCGGCCTCATCAAGGAGAAGGCGCGCGCTTCGGCGCTGCTGCAGTATCGACCGGGCGCAGATCTGGCGGACATCGAGCTGAAGAGCCGCTCCATTCTGCTGAACAGCATTCGGGGCCTCGCCTATGAAGACGTTTCCGTCATCACCAGCCCGTGGTCGGAAGTCGGGCTGCCGGCATCGACCGCGAGTCCGGCGGTGACATCCGCAACCTCCGAGCCTGCCGCCACCGACAAGTTCGTCAGCCTCGGATCGCTGCTTAGCTATCGCAGCCTCTCGATCGTCGCGGCCGTCATTCTCGCGGCCGCAGCGAGCATGCTTCTGATCGCCCCGCGTCGGAAGGAAAGCCGATGAGATCGGCGATCCGGCAGGACGGAACAAAGGCGCTCGAGGATGCGCACATTCGCCGGTCCGTTCTCGTTGCCGCAAAGGCGGAGGACATGGCCCGCGGAGCGGACGGGCTTGATGCGACGCTCTGCCGGCGAATGGCGGCTCTGCCCCGCATGCAGACGCGGCTCTTCGAGTGGATTGCGCAGGCGGTCGGCGATCCCGCCTCCTGCAGCGACAGCCTGCGACGATTTCTCCTTCTGCCTTCGGATGCGAGGAAGGAGGCGGCATTGCGCGCAGGCCTGACCTACCATTTGAACGCATTTGGAACGGCGTTTGCCCGCGAGATCGTCGAAGCGCTTTCTGGCGTCTTCGGCAATGAGGCAGTTCGTTTCGCGTTTGCCCATGCCGCGCTTTCCCCCGCCACAGCGGCTCCGCTCGACCCGTCCCAGGACGAAAGCCGCCGGCTCGTCCTTGCCGATGGCGGTCGAATTCTCGCTCTATGGTTCAAGAGTGAGCACCTGGCCGATGCCTGGCAGCCCGACTGGGGGGATCTCGATGCCGGGTCCGTGACGCTCATTCGGCCGGCCGCCTGCGCCATCGGGGCTGCCGCGGCCGCCGCGACGATAGCAGAAAGGGACGGCGCCGATGGCAGAGCTTAGGCGCCGCAGCCGCGTCATCCCGGCTCGGGAGTTCGGTGTGGTAAGCGAAGCTGCGGCGCTGGTCGCAGCCGCGCGAGATGCCGCGGCCATTGAAACCGCGAAGGCCTCGGAGGTACGCGAGGCGGCACGGGAGGACGGCTACCGCGCAGGCTATGCCGAAGGGCTGCGCCGGGCGACGGAGGGATTTGCCGCCGCAGCCGCCAAGGCGGAAAAGGCGCTCTACGATTTCGAAAGCCTGGTGACACCGATTGTGCTCAGGGCCGTCGCCAGAATAGTTGGTAGTCTCGATGCAGACGAGCGGGTTCGTCGCCTTGTCACCCAGGCGATTGCGGAAACGGCCGAGACCCAGCGGGTGACGTTGCGCGTTGCCGCCGGCGAGGCGGCGGTGGTCCGCAAGGCGATCGAAGGGCTCGATCAGCGCATCGATGTGGTCGCTGACCAGTTCCTTTCGGCCGGCGAAATCGTGATGGAGACTCCTGCGAGCCGAGCGCATATCGGCGTTCGGGAACAGATCGCCGCGCTCATGGAGGCGGCCGACCGTGGTTGAAGCGCTGCTGCGGCTCGAAAGAGACATGGCTCGGGCGGAGACGCGTCCGCCAAGCGGCCGCGTCATCGGCGTTTTGGGGCTCATGGTGCGCGCGCATCTTCCGGCAGTGCGGATCGGCGAGCTTTGCGAACTGCGCGAACCGGGTCAGGGACGGTTGGGGTTCGCCGATGTCGTCGGCGTCGACGGCGAAACCGCTCTTCTTTCGCTGCATGGGGATACCCGCGGCATATCAGTGCGCACGGAAGTCGTTCCGTCCGGCCGCGAGCCTTGCATTGCGGCGGGCGATTTCCTGATCGGCGCCATCATCGACGCCCACGGAAACATCCTTCGCAAGGCGGAGGGCCAGACGGGTGAGACGGCGCGCTTTTCTCAGCCGCTTCACGCGGCGCCCGCCGACATGCTGTCGCGGCGCCCGATCGATCGTCCTTTTCCGGTCGGCATTCCCGCGATCGATGGCATGCTGACCTGCGGGGAAGGCCAGCGGATCGGCATTTTCGGCTCGCCCGGGGTCGGTAAAACGACCTTGATCGGCGACATTATCAATAACAGCGAGGCTGATCTCGTCGTCTGTGCACTGGTGGGCGAGCGTGGACGCGAGGTCGGAGAATTCGTCGACCGCGTCATGCCGGCGGGCAAGCCGTCGAACACGGTGCTTGTCGTCGCCACGTCCGACCGGCCGGCACTCGAGCGCTACAAAGCCGTGCTGATGGCAACCGCCGTCGCCGAACATTTCCGCGACCGGGGCAAGCGTGTGCTTCTCATCGTCGACAGCGTCACGCGGATGGCGCGGGCGCTGCGCGAGGTGGGCCTTGCCGCGGGCGAGCCGCCGGTGCGCCGCGGCTTTCCGCCTTCGGTCTTCGCCGCGCTGCCCCAGGTCTTCGAGCGGGCCGGCAACAGCGCCACCGGAACGATAACGGCTTTCTATACGGTGCTGGTCGAAGGAGCCGAGCAGGATGACCCGATCGCCGAGGAGACCCGCGCGCTCCTCGACGGACACGTAGTCCTGTCCGACCGGATCGCCCAGGCCGGGCATTTCCCTGCCGTCGACGTGCTTGCGAGCAGGAGCCGGACGATGAATGCCGTCGTCGATGAGAACCACAACCAGGCGGCAAATCACCTGCGGTCATTGCTCGCCCTCTACAAGGAGGTCGAGCTCCTCATCCGCGTCGGCGAATATCGGGAGGGGCAGGATCCGGCCGCCGACGAGGCGGTGCGCAAGCGGGGAATGATCAACAAGTTTCTGTACGGCGCCAAAGGCTGTCGCCCCTTCGAGGAGACGGTCACAGCGCTTCGCGAGCTCGCCCGATGACCATCTCGGCAGTCCGATCCATCGAGGCCGCAACCATCGTTTACACAGATGCCTCTCGCATCGGTGCCCGAAAGCCATGGCAAATTCCACTGGGAGACGGCACCGTGGCGGTTCGCCCTTTAGCGCCGGAGATCGCCATCGGCAGGATCGGCGACCCGGTGGCCGTCCGCCTCGAGATTGCCGGCCGCGCCGACGAACTGTGGGTGCCCGAGGGGACATTGAGACTGTTCATGGAACGGTTCGAGCCGCTGACCCGGTGGGACCTGCTGTCCCCGGCGACGAAGGCCAACCTGCTCGAGTGCCTGGTTGCCGACGCGCTCGGCGCGATTGAAAACGGGGCCGGCGGGCAGATTGCCCTCACCGAAGTCGGCGAGCCGACCTCCGATCGCACGGCGCTGAATTTCGCTTTCGATGTGAGCTGGCACGGTCTCGCCTGCGCAATCTGCGGTAAATTCGATCCAGAGACGCTTGCCGGACTTGTTGGCTGGGCGGGGCGCTTGCCCCGGCGCAGCCTTCGAGGCCTCACGACGAGCGTTGCCTTGCGGCGCGGCTTTGCCCTTCTTACGGCCGGCGAAATCAGGAATCTCTCGCCCGGCGACGCAATCGTCATCGACCCGGCCTCGGCAGACGCCGCCGTCGCGATCACGGGCGAGCGTTATCTCGCCCGCTGCACCCGCACGCAGTCGGGCTTCACGCTCGACGAACCTTTGCTGACCCGCCCCAGCAATCCAATGAGGCACCTCATGACCAACGAAGACGTGGATCAGGACCTGCAAGGGCCGCCGCAACCCTCGGGCGTCTGTGAAATCCCGATCAAGCTCGTCTTCGAAGCCGGACGCGTCGAGCTGCCGCTCGGCGAGCTTGAAACGCTCGGCGAGGGGCATGTCTTCACGCTCGACCGCACATTATCGGAGGCGGTCGATATCGTGGCGCAAGGTCGGATCATCGGCCGCGGCGAAATCGTCGCGCTGGAGGGCTTCGCGGCCGTCCGCATCACGGCGCTTCACGACTGATGGAAAGCAGTTTCCCCCTTGCCCAAAGTCTCGCCGCCATGGCGGCGATCTCGGCGCTCCCCGTCATCGCGGTCGTGGCGACCTCCTTTACCAAGATTTCGGTGGTGCTCTTGATCGTCCGCAATGCGATCGGCATCCAGCAGACGCCGCCGAACCTCCTCGTCTTCGCCGTGGCAATCGTGCTTTCCGCGTTCGTGATGAACCCGGTGCTTCAGGAGTCGTGGCGGATCCTCGCGGCCAGCGGCCAGGATTTCGGCACGATCGGCGGCATGGCGGCCGGCATCGCCGAGCTCTCGGCGCCGCTGAAAGCCTTCATGCTGAAATTCTCCGACGAGGAGGTTCGCGGTTTCTTCGTCCAATCGTCGCAGCAGGTCTGGTCCGGCACACAGGGAACACCTGCAACACCGGACGACATCACAATTCTCACGCCGAGTTTCCTGGTTTCCGAATTGACCCGGGCCTTCCAGATCGGCTTCCTGATCTATCTGCCCTTTCTGATGATCGACTTCGCGGTTTCGGCGATCCTCGTTGCGCTCGGCATGCAAATGATGTCGCCGACTGTCGTGTCGACACCGCTCAAGCTGCTGCTCTTCGTCGCCGTCGATGGCTGGCGGCGGCTTCTCGAAGGGCTTGTGCTTTCCTATGCGGGATGATCATGGTTGAGGAACAGATCGCCACCGAGATCAGCACGTCCATCGTCGTCACTTTCGCGCTGGCGGGACCGATCCTCGCCTTCGCCGCCGTTCTTGGGCTGGTGATCGCGATCTTCCAGGCGGCGACGCAGATCCAGGAACAGACGATCGCGCAGATCGTCAAGATCTTCTCGATCTCCTTCCTGCTGCTTGTTTTCGGACGGGCGCTGGCGACGCCGCTGATCGAGCATTCGATCCACATCCTCAACGATTTCCCGACCATGGTACGGTAACGCCGATGGCACTCGAGGCTGCGTCCCTCATCAACGAGCACACGGCGGTGCCGGCCGCCGCCCTGCTCGGCGCCGCTCGTGCCCTCGGCATCACGGTCATCTTCCCTTTGTTCTCCCTCTTCAGCATCGTCGGCATCCTGAGGTTCGGTCTCGCCATCGGGCTTTCGGCCCCATCGGTCTTCTATGCCTATTCGGTGCTCGTCGTGGGCAAGACCTCCTATCTCGATCTCGCGGCCTTGTCGTTGAAGGAAATGGCGTTCGGCGGTCTCCTCGGCATGGGGCTCGGCATCCCCTTCTGGGCTGCGCAATCGGCGGGAGACTTGACCGATGTCTATCGCGGCGCGAATGCCGCCAATCTCTTCGATCAGGTGAATGCGCTCGAGACGACACCGCTCGGTTCGCTGCTGATGTCGGTCGCGCTTGCGGTATTCGTTGCGGCGGGCGGTGTAATCGACCTCGTGGCGATCTTCTACAATTCCTTCGGGCTTTGGCCGCTTTTTGCCCTGAGCCCGATCGCGACCGATAATTGGCTGATGATTATCCTCGAAAGCTTCGCCCGACTGTTTCGCGTCGGCGCGGTGCTTGCCGCTCCTTTCGTCATCGTCATGTGCGTGGTCGAGCTGTCGCTGGCCTTCGTCGGGCGCTCGGCGAAACAGTTCCCGTTGAACGACAGCGGCGCCACCTTCAAAAACCTTGCCGTCCTCGTCGTGCTCGTCGTCTACTCGTCCTTCGTTACCAGCTATTTCGGCACGCTATGGACAGGGTCCTTCGCCGAGATCAAGGCCTTCCTGGAAGTCGGCCATGGCGAAAAATGACGATACAGAGGAGAAGTCCCTTCCGCCGAGCCGGGTAAAGCTCGACAGGCTCCGGCGGGAAGGTCAGGTGCCTCGATCGCGCGAGTTGCCAGTGGCGCTTTCGGTGCTGGCGATCGCAACCTATCTCGCCTGGGGCCTCGGCAGCATCATCGGCGACTTCGTTCACCTCTTCGACGCCGTGCTGCAGATGGTCGGCAAGGCCGTTGAGGTCCCGGCGCTTGCGTCGGTGCTGACTAAGATGGGCGCAGCGCTCCTGGACATCGTCTGGCCTCCGCTCCTCCTCGGATTGGCAGTCGTCCTTGCGGCATCGATCATCGATGCGCAGGGCTTTCCCGTATCGATGAAACACATGGGCTTCGATTTCGGCCGCCTCAATCCGATGGAAGGCCTGAAGAAGGTCGTTTCCCTCGACAGCCTCACCGAGTTCCTCAAGGGACTCGCGAAACTGGCTCTTCTTTCCGTCGCCGGCGCCGGCACACTTCTTTATTTCCTGAACGGGCTCTTCTGGTCACCGCTATGCGGCGAAGCCTGCGCCCTGGGCGTTGCGGTCCACCTTGTCGGCACGATCGCCGTTATCTCGACCGCCATCATGATCGTCGCTGCGTTCTTCGACCTGCACATCTCACGCGCACTCTTCCGACGGGAACACCGGATGACCAAGACCGAAGCCCGGCGCGAGCACAAGGAGACCCAGGGCGACCCGCATGTGAAATCGGCACGCCGACAGATTGGCGTGGAGATGCGAAATTCACCGCCGCGCAAGCAAAGCTAAAACGGTATCCGATCACCGGCGAAGATGCATGGAGGTATGGTGCGATCCCCCTCTATGTGCGCGCCGCCGTTCTTCGCACAGCCTGAACTTCAGCTATCCAGAGACGCCAGTGCATCCATCCGGGCCGCCTTGCGCCGCGCAAGCGCAAGCTCGGTCCTGCATTCCTTCAGCATCCGGGAGAGGCCGCCGCGTTCCGCATCGAGTTCTTCGACGCGCGCCTGCGCCAAGGAGCGCTCTCGACCGATCAGTTCAAGCTTCTGCGAGGCAAGAAGCAAAGCTCGTCCCGTGACGAGCTTGCCGGGCGACATTTTCCGGATCGGCGAAGCCTCGTCTTCCCGCCGGCTGATGTCATGCAGCAATCTTTCCGCGGAAGTCTTCTCCCGTTCGATCCGTTCCAGCCGCTCCTCGAGTTCATTCAGCCGTCGCGCAAGCCTGGCCTCCCGGGCACTCCTCAGTCGAACGAGCTGGCCGATGGCGGCCGCATCGGCCGCCGGCATGGCCCTCGGCATCAGTTGGGCGCGGAGGTGCGTTGTACCGTCACGACTTCCGGCACGCCCTCTTTGAACACCTGGACCGTTTTCTCCATGGACCGGTTAAGCACGCTCTCGACGGCGGAGACGAAGATCGGGGGACCGCGGACAATCAGGACATCGCTTGTCGGATCGTATTGGATCGCCGTTTCGGGGTATATCGGAAACAGCGCCCGCACCGCGTTGCGCGCCACATCCCAGCTTCGCGTCCGTTGCTCCAGGACGACAGTGTTCATCTCGCTCTTGGGAGAAATGATCATCCGGCTTCCGTCGAAGGCGACGAACAGGTTCGCTGCTTCGCCAAGCGCCCGGAACGCCTCCACCCCGCTGCCGTCCACGGTCCAGTTCTCGACCGTCCCGTTCAGGGTCCCGACGGGCGTCACCGGGATGCCGGTCATGAACGCCAGGGTTTCGACGACCTGAGATACCGGCTGGGAAATGACCTTGAGGCGCACGTTGCGCACATCGGCGGTCGCAATTGATGCGACTGCGAGCCAAACGGCTGTAGCGACAAGGTACATGCAGCCTCTCACGATGGTGCCTCCGCCTTGGTAATTCGTTTGGAAGCTCATAGCACTGTCTGGCGGGATCAGATAGAACTTTCTCGCGTATCGAACGTAGAACTAACGCTGATAGTCGTACATTGAGATTGTCAACATGTTAAACTCCGTTCACTTTACGTGCAAACCGATATCCATGAAACAAATACAACTCATTTAGGCCATAAATTAAAGATTGAATTGTTATCCGTAAATCGCACGATATTCAAAAATAAAAATTGATTGTCACTTTGATTACGGTAAGCTGAGTATCGTTCAACAAGGAGACAAGAAATGGCTAGTACCAGTCCTACATCTACCCTGGAAGGGGGAATCAGTTCTGCAATTTCCAGTTTCAAGGCTGCGCAGAACGAAGCAACGGCACAGAGCCTGCAGGTCGCGACCGAAATCACCAAAATCAATGGCGTCGCCAACGCCACCAAGAAGATCGGTCCGGCTTGATATGACCGGGGCGAAGCCGATTTCGGCTTCGCCGCCCTCTTCCACATTGCGCTCTTCACTTCACGAACGCCCGTGCCAAGTTGAGGAGTGCGCCAGCAGCAGAAACGATTGGAGTGATCCATGCGTGCGGGACCTGCTTTGCCTTCAATCGCCGCCTCGTCGACTGGAAAGGGTTCGCCGGCACAGCGAGCCGGTGCTCGGGCAACCGCCGGCGAGCCGTCCTTGCGGGTTACGCGTGGTGGCCGCACCTCCGTACTTGTGCCCGGCAAGGGCACACACTTGGTCGGCGGCGGTGCGGAATGCGACCTCGTCGTCGTTGGCCTGAAGGCTGAGCCGGCGTTCCGTCTTGAGCTCTGGGGTGATGGCAGCCAGGCGGGCGCCGTCGTCGAGGCACTCGGCACAGGCATCAAAGTCGGCACACGCGACCTGCGCCAGGGCGAACGCGCGATCCTCGCAAATGGCGCGGTCATTCACATTGCGGATGTCCAATGCGTCATCGAGGGACTCCCCCAGAATTCGACATTCGTTGCGCGTTCTTCGCGCCGGCGTATCGCCGCCGTCGGACTTTTGGCCATAGCGGCCCTGCTTCTCGTCGCCAGCCTCAGTTTCGAAGGCGCTCCGGCCCCTTCGGAATGGCCCTCCCGCCGAGCCTCGGCGGAGCCGCGTCCAACGGCCGCCTCCATCGCCGCCGAGCTTAGCGAGGCAACCCGGCTCGCAGGGCTTAACCTGCTGGCCGAGGTCACGCCGGACGGGACGAAAATTCTGGTCGGAGAAAATGCTTCGCCCCTCGATCTCGCAAGTCAAAGACGGCTTGCATCAATCCTGTCCTCTATTGGCGGGCGCAGCCCCGTTCCCTTGGTCGATCGGACCAGACTTGCCTCCGGACTCGAGGGCTTCGTCGCGGCGGCAGGCTATTCGCCGGTCAAGTTCATTGTCGGGCGAGATGGACGTCGTTACCGGGAAGGCGACGCGATCTCGGGGGAATGGCGGATCGAGGAAATACGGCCGGGACAAATCGTAGTCGCTCATGGGGGCGAGAGGGATACCGTCGATTTCGAGCAGCCGGAGCCGCGCCTGAAACTGAACCTCGCCAAGGTCGATTCGCCGGAAACCGGGCAATGATGGCCGGATCGTCGGTCCTTTCCGGGCTCTGGCGCAGAACGGATATATTATTCGCCGCCTTCTTCGCGCTGGTAGTCGCCATGATGGTGGTGCCGCTACCGACAGTACTCGTTGACGCGATGATTGCCTTCAATCTTGCCTTCGCCTTCATCGTCCTTGTCACGACGATCTACCTACGCAACATTCTCGACATCTCCACGTTTCCCGCCGTGATCCTGATCGGCACGGTCTTCCGGCTATCGCTGACCATTTCGACGACCCGGCTGGTGCTGGCAGAAGGCGACGCCGGCGAGATCATCCACGCCTTCGGCTCCTTCGTGGTCGCGGGCAACGTTCTCGTCGGCCTCGTGGTGTTCCTGATCGTGGCGCTCGTGCAGTTCATCGTCGTCACCAAGGGTGCCGAGCGCATCGCCGAGGTCGGAGCCCGCTTCACCCTCGATGCCATGCCCGGCAAGCAGCTCGCCATCGACAGCGACCTGCGCAACGGCCATATCTCGGCCGAAGCGGCGCAGAAACGCCGTGCCAGGCTCGAGCGCGAGAGCCAGTTCTTCGGTGCCATGGATGGTGCCATGCGCTTCGTCAAGGGCGACGCCATCGCCGGCCTCGCGATCGTTGCTGTCAACCTGCTCGGCGGTCTCGCCATCGGCATTTTCCAGCGGGGCTTGAGCTTCTCGGAATCGGCCCACCTCTATTCGCTGCTTTCGGTCGGCGACGGCTTGGTGTCGCAGATCCCGTCGATGTTGATGGCCGTCGCAGCCGGCACGGTCGTCACGCGGGTCAACGACGATAGCAGCAGTAGCCTCGGAACGGACATCAGCCGTCAGTTGGCGCGAGAGCCCCGTGCACTGGGTGTCGGAGCCGCCATGACCGCGCTGATGAGTTTCGTACCCGGCTTCCCGGATGCGGTTCTCTGGCCGATCTCCGGCATGCTCGCATTCATCGCGTTCACAATGTGGCGCCGGAGGCAGGCAGGGACGTCCGGCAGCGCGGCTCGGGGATCGGAGGAACATGCGGCCGTTTCCCTCGACAGGACAAAGTACGGCGACCCCATTATCGCAACGGTCTCGGCGGCGACCATGGCACGTTTGGCGGCCGAAGGCTTGGGGACGCAGCTCGACGGCCGCATCCGCGTCTTGGCCAAGGCCGTGGGCGTGGCCATCACGGTACCGACATTCAATGCCGATCCCCGCATGGGCGATGATCTCATGCACATCCAGGTCGAGAATGTGCCGGCAGGCCTCGTAGAGTGTCCGCCGAGCCGACCGGCGGAGCAGATTGCCAACGACATTGCGCGTATCGTCCGCCGCCACATCGGATCGATCTTCAGCGTCGACGACGCGACGCAATGGCTCATGAGCCTCGAGCCGAGGCTGGGCAAGCTCGCAAGCGATGTGCGAGCGCAGGTACCGCCCATGCTGCTCGTCGCCGTCATACGCCGCCTGCTCGATTCCGGCGTCACCGTGTCTCAGCCACGCGGTCTTCTCGAGGCCCTGCTCACCTCCCATCATACGGAGGCGCCGGAGGATATGGCAGAGCGCGCGCGACAGGCGCTCGGTCGTCAGATCGCATTCGGCCTCCTGGACCAAAGAGGGCTACTCCCCGTCATCACGCTCGGCCCGGAATGGGGACGCAGCGTGCGCGCCTTCAAAAAAAGTTCGGGGGAAGCGGAGGCCGAGGCCTGCGAGAACCTGCGCCGGTTGGTAGAAGACGCCAAGCAAAAGCTTTCCGCAGTGAATGCCGAGCATCGCGACCCCGTTGCTATCGTGGAGAGCGACATCCGGCTTTTGTCGCAAGCGCTGCTGATTCGCCACGGTTGCCGTATGCCGGTGCTCTCACCTGACGACATCAGTGAAGAAATCACCTGCGACGTGATCGCCGCGGTTGGAGCCTGACAATAATAAAGAGGGAACGGAAAATGGTCGAAGCCGTCAACAACCAGAACACTTCATCGCCGATCCGGGATGAGATGGACCGACTAAACAATTCCAGCCTGCGGAAAGAAATCTGCAGGGGGATTTTCGAGGGTTACAAGGATGACAAGCGCGACTTCCAAAGTATCGACGTTGCACTGAATCCGGACAAGTACACCGCAGAGCAGAAGTTGATTACGCTGCTCGATCTGCTTGAAGCACGCGAGGATTACGATCACTACGACGACCTGCCCAAGCGTTTCGGCGAAAAGCCGCTCAATCAGGATGAGATCTGGAAAGACCTGAACAACGCCATTGCCATTCTTGAGGCCGACCCGGAAGTGCAGTCCCTGCTTACAAAAAGGGTGTTCGAGGGCTTCAAGCACATCCTCACCACCGGTGACCGGGTGGCTCCTGACACGGAGACGGATGCGGCCAAGATCATCGACAACACCATCGCGCGGGATGAGGAAGTGAAGGACCTGCGCCTAACGCTGACCAGGAGTTTTGACAGCGAAATCGTCAATGGCGGCATACTCAACGATGGCCTGAGGTCGGGCAAGGACATCCAGACCATCCTGCAGGAGTACAACAACGCCCTTGCCTTCTATATGTCGGTGCTGCCGGAAGCCACGGTGACCGCCAATTCGGATAAGATCGAGGCCGCCTACAAAGAGTTCTACAACAAGGAGGTATTGCCGCGCCTGCCCGAATTCGCCGATGCCCTGGATGGTCTCACCGGCGCCAAGGGACTTGGATCGGTCACGCCGCAGATACAGGATAACCTCATCGCCAGCGAAGTCTTCGGCGAGGGATTGTTCGACTCCGATCTGATGAAGCAGATGGGCGATTTCGCCAATGGTAACGAGCGGACCGTCGGTGGACGGGCCATTCCAGAGGTCTCGAAGCTGGACACGCTGTTCCAGTCTGGGATTTATGACATCGCCTCCATGCGACGCCTGCTTACGGAAAAGCATCTGACCCGGGGTGACAAGCCCATTCCAAGCCTCGAGTCCGTCGCAGGCGAGACCATCGACCTTATCGCCAGCAACTATTCCGGGGCGGGCAAGGAGACATATAGAGCCGAACTCACCGCCCTCTTCCGCGAGCTCTGGGGTGATTTCGTGGAACTCGACGGCGGCGATGTGCGGGGCCTCGATGGAGCCATCGACCGCTACCTGCAACGCAACGGCATTTCCGGCGCGAAGGCCAATGCGCTCCGTGACGGCGCGAAGATGCTGTTCAACGGCGCGGCGCTTGCCTCGACCGCGGCGCGCAACAAGAACATGAGTACGGTGGAACTCTCCGTGCTGATGGTCATGAGCACGAAGCTCGCCGGTGACCATATGGGCGAGACTGGCGTCACCTCCGGTCAGCGCGGCGATGCCTCGCGGCCGGCGACCGATTTCAATTTGCCCTCCTGGGATGCTGTCGTCCGTAAGAACCACGACGTGACTGCTCTCAACAACGCCGGCGATATTCTCAGCGACTTCATCAAGCAAACCGATCCTCAAGCAATCGTCTTCGGTCCGGTACTTGAGCCGGGTGGGGTGACAAGCCTGTTTTCCGACGCCACCTCGATCATGGCGGAAAACCTGTTCGGCGGCGAAAACGAAAAGGCGTTCGCGCGCCAGACCTTCTCCAGCGACGTGCTGAACATTGTGGAAGGCCTGTGGGAGAAATTCACCAAAGGCGAGATTTCGGCACAGGAGCTGCCCGGCCATTTGGGCCGGCTGACACTCCAGATGAATGCGCCGCAAGGCTCCGGGATAGGCGCCGGCGAATATCGCGAGGCGGTGGCGCAGGCGGTGACAGCGCTTCTGGACGCGGGCGCGCTGGTCTCGCGGGTGCAGCCGAAGACACTTGGTCAGGATCTCGTTTACCGCGACGCGAACGGGAAGTTCCATCGCAGTAGCGGCATCAATACCTACACGCCGCAGGAAATCAGCGCGTTGATCACCATTGCCACCGGCTTGGCCGGGCGCGGCATAGCCAGCGGCGGCGGAACGCATTCCCTGGTCCGCGGCGACCGCCCGAGCCTCAACTCCTCACAGATTGCCGAAAAGCTGTTCGGAACCAAGGAACACGGCTGGAGTATCTCGGTGCTTGGGCGTTACGGGATGAAGATCGTGGAGCAGATGGCGGGCAAGATAACCGACCTCGCCAAGGAACGTGCCCCCGATCTCGGTATCGGAGATCCCACGGCGTTTTCCAGCGCCAACACCGATCTCGAAGATCTCTTCGGCGATACCATCACCTCCATGGGCCGTTCCCTCTTCGGTGACAACGTCGACGCAGCGGGGCTCTTCAAAGGCAATGTGATGAGCATCATCTATTATGTTTGGTCGCTCAGCCGCCCCGGTGGCCAGACCCAGACAATAACGGACGCATTGCTCAAGAAGGTGGTGGACGAACGGGTGACGGAAGCCCCAAGCGGCACGTCACTGACAGAGTACAGGGAAACTATCGTCCGCTCGGTCAACGCCCTCATGTATGGCGCCCGCACGGTTTATGCCGGATTCAACTTGAAGCCGGGGGACAATGTCGGTCTCTCTGCCCTCATCCTCTATGCCGCCTCGACGGGCGTGAACATCCTGCAGGCGGTCGGCGATGGGCTCAAAGAGTCGGCGAAGGTCTCCAACAGCAAATTGAGCGACTGGGCGAAGGCCGCGCGGCGAGACTCCGCGGGACTGCTCAAGGCCGGCGTTAACGTCGCCAATGCCCTTATTTTTTCCGCCTGGCTACCGCTTGAGGCGCTTTGGCTGATCGCCGACGTCAAGAGGGGCGATCCGGTCAACATTAGTCTGATTTCGGTAGGCCTTGCTGCCGACAGCGTCATTGCCGGGGAAGCCATCACCAACATGGGAATTCAAATCGGCAACCTGATCAATCAGGTGAAGACTGGTGGAACGATCGGTCTGGGATCCGGCGGCACCCTTGCCCTTGCGCGCGGTTGGACGCTGGCCTTTGGCATGGCCAATCTGGTCTCCACCGCTGCCTGGATGGGTTATTCAATCTATCAGGGCATCAAGGACAACAACGCCTTCAAAAAACAGACGGAAGAGATGGAATCAAACCTGCGACGGCTGGTAGATGACCCGATCAAGTTCGCCCGCGGTGTTGAGATCGGGCCGATCAAAATCGGGGATGTAGAGAAGCACGAGGCGACGCCCATCGATTGGGAGTCCGTCATCGCACGCCAGATAGGGCGCACGCCCGCCTAACAGAAAAGCTTCTGGAGAACGCCGCGAACGAGTTCGGCTCGTCGAGACCGGCGCGGATTGTTCGCGCCAGCAGATGCAGTCTGGCAAGAAAATCGCGTCGCCGGAATTATCGGAGATGGGCGACCTCATGTTCCCCTCTGGGCACAAGCTTTCGCCTCTGCTTTCTGGATTGAAAGCACCGCCGTTGCGCCACCTCGCAAGCGCGGCCACGGCTTGAAATTGCAGGATCCACGGTCAGCAAGCACGCCACGACCCTTCCCTCCACAAAGCGCTGAGGACTGCGCACTACGCGATCGGCGATGTCGCAAGCGACGTTCTCGACTCGCCCGAATTGAGGAGAAAAGTGAGTTTGGCAGTGCACTCGGCTGCCGGTCGCGATTTCGGCACGGAAGGCGCGCCTCTTAAGGAGATCTACAGGCGAGCCGCCCGGCCTTGGGCTTGGAGCGTGCAGCCAGTATGCGGGCCGGCAGATCAGAGAACGCCTGCACATGGCCATGAACCGGTGGTCAGCCGAGGTGAGTATTGTTCTCGCTCCTCGTCGAGGACCAACGCGTGTCGAGCGTACCGATCGCGGCCCGCTTTAGGTGGCATAGAAGCCGCACCGGTGTTCGCGCCATTACAGACCCAGTCCCAAACAAAAAGAGGCTCAGTTGGCTAAGGCATCGCCGATTCCTTTCCCGGGCCATTTCGAGATCTTCCGCCCAGCCGTGTCCTCTGTCCGGCGCCGTTTCGCTACGTCATTCGACGATACCCGACTTGAAACACATCCCATCGACAGCGCGGATAGTTGCCATTCAAACAAACCGTTTTGGCAATCTTCCGAACGGCGATAAAGAAAGTTGTCTTCAACTGAAAGATAGAGGGCGAATGTCTTTCGCGAGCTCTTTTAGAGGGCGCGTGCTTTCTACGAAGCTGGGGCACCGTGTCGTGACGCCGAAGTTCGGCCGACCGGCGGAGTCTCCAATGCTGCGGATTACAATACTGTCCGAATGTCTATCCGTTGAGATCGATGGGTTTGCTTGAAACGGTCCACCGGGAGTCGACGGGGCATAGCGGCGGCGGCCGCCAAGGACCGGCAAATGGTTAGGCACGGTGCGCCGTCCACAGCCTCGCCTCCGCGGAACGAATTCGAGTTGGGAGGCTCACATGAAGTCTCTCCGGATCATTGTTCACCGTCATGGTGGGCCAGAGGTCTTAGAAGCCACAGAGGAAGAGGCGCCAGAGCCCGGGCGAGCCTTGCATCGTCATCTTTTGAACTTATATTGCACTGCAACAATAGCGGTAGCCTGCTTTTCCAGGGCTGCATGCTCCCTTCACGCGAGGAGCACGCGCTCCTTGCGCAATGACCGAAGGAGTCATCTCATGACGAATTCAATACACCACAGAGACGCTTTCGACACGCGCGGGGGTCACGTTGATATAGGTGACACTGTCCGGCGATTCCGCGAAGCGGTCGGATATAGCATCGAGGACCTAGCATTAACCTGCGGTCTGACTGGCGCCGAAATTACAAGGATCGAACAAGGTGCTGATGTCGATCCGGGCAGGCTCAGGCGCATTGCCGCTGCACTTCAAATGCCAACCTCCATGTTCCTGCTGAACTAGCGGAAAGGCCAGGGACTCCTTAGAGCCGGCCACGCTACCCTCAACCAACTGCACCACCACATGGAAGAACCTGATTACGTGGCCAACAAACCACCGGATGTTGCTTCACCTGTGCTCCCGACTTGCCCCCGATTGAACAGGCTGCCCAGATCGAGCCCCGGGTGCCCCCGATCATAGGGCAGCCGCAGCCCCGGCTTGCCGCACGCGCGTGATGAGCGTGCCCTTCGCTGTTTCCAGAGCATCGTCCATCTCGGCTTCAGGCACTCCCGCATAACGGCGCGCCTCGCCTGGCGCAGCCCATCGGCGTTCGACGCAAAAATGGTAACAAGAACAACCTCACCGTTGCACAATCCACGCCTTCACCGAGACCAGTTCCTGTTCGGTTGGCGCCCGCGGTAGGGAACTCCCGGCGTCGAGCATATCCGCAAAGATTTCCAGCCTGGAGCCGTCGATGTAGCGGCCGGAAAGCGATAACTGGAATACCAGCTGTTTGTCAGGATCGGTCCTGCCGAATGGAATGGCAGAACCGATCACGTGGCCTGAGGCGGTTCGAAAGCGGATTTCCGCGCCGAGCGGTAACGGGCCGGTGACGATATTGAGCCCCACGGTTTCGTCCGGCCGCGGCGCTCGCGGCAGGTTGATCACAATTCTGCGTTGTTGATCGGCCATCTCCGCTTAAATCCCGCATCAGGCGCGCTGCCGTTATCCCTTTGCCAGCATTGCAAAAACACCGCGAGCGTGTCTGCGACCAACGGCATGACCCAAAACCGTGGGTCCGCTGCCTCGAGCGGCTCAGAACGACCCCACCTGAATGTCGGTCAGCTGTGCCTTAGCCGGCATGCTGCCTTCGAGTCGTTTGCCCGCTTCCGCGACCACAACGGCAAAGTCGATCGGTTCGCCCGCTTTCAGCCTACCATCGTCGATCAGCCTGTCGAGCGCCTTGTCGATTGGTATGCTGAAACTGACCGTGTCGGTATGATGATGACGAACACCGAAGAACTCGAAGCTGCCGGCGAAATCTGGTCCGTCCGGGTTGAGATCAGGCGTCGTTCCCTCGGGGAAGATGAAAACGAGGAAATTCAGTCCGCCAACGTCCATCGGCGGCTTGATGCTGACCTTCGCGAATTGGCGCGACTGTTCCGAAGGCTTGGCGGCAACATCCACCAGTTCCTGCGAAACCGTAAGCTTGGCGGTCGCCGGTTCGTTTATGGCCACGGCCGCGGAGGCAGGCACGGCTGCTTCCAACGCCGGAATGGGGGTCGAGCGGCCGGCGATTGCAACAGGGATGACCTCTTCGCCGCTGCCAGCCTCATAATCATAGTCAAAGGCGCCGATTGCAAGGTAATCGGCGGCCCTTGTCTTGTCGGTCACCGGGCTGCCGTCGGCGTTGACATAAAACAGATAAGGCTCCGGATCGTACTGCCCCTGTTGGTCAGCGGTCGGCCCGACGGGCAGGCCCGTCGCCTGCTGCTTACGGGTCCAGACATCCCATAGCCGGTCGATGTTGCAATGATGCAGAAAGAAGATCGGGTCGATCGGCGACAGGTTCTGTGACATCAGCCCATAGGGAGCGCTCTGGCCGCCCACGCTCATATGCACGCGGTTATGCGGCTGGCCTTCGAGAATAGAGAAGCCGACCGGTGCCACCTGGTGGCTTGACGATACCGGACTGTTGAAAGCGAGGCCCGGATCGCCCACGTCATTGGCGAATTTTGTCGGCGCCAGCGACGCCTTGATGGTGTCGATGTCGACCGCAGTTTGGGTGGCAGGATTGAGTTTCGGATTCTGCGCCGTCAGGAAGCGGGCGTTCGGCTGATTGGCAAAGCTCGCCATCGCGTCGCTCCACAGCGCATCGAAGTCCGGGTAGCCGCGCAGGTTCTGCTGCTCCAATTGGGCAGGGCTGAGACTGTCCCAATAGGCCTTGATCGGCGCCTCCATGATCTCCTGGAAGCGGTTGTGGTCAGGAATATAGGCGGAGCTGTTGACGGGATCGAGAATCGTGCCGAACAGCGGCGGCAGGACCTCGGGATTGGCCGTCCAGTCCCAATATGGCAGGGAGAAATCCGGATTGCCGCTCAATTCGCGGCACGTCTCCTCGAAATAGCCCAGGTAGCCGCGGTGCCAGCTGGTGAACCACCAGTCGCCATGGGGGCAATCCATCAGGTGGATGAAGGCATTGCGGTACCAGTTGCGCGGGTCCGAAGGCGGAAGCTTCATCATCGCAGTGACGGCATCCATATAACTTTGCAGGTCCTTCTGCCCGCCGGCGCTGGTCATGTTCTTGCGCCTATGCTTGGTCGCCGCTCGCAGAATGCTCGGCGCGAAAAGGGCTGTACCGGCAGCAGCGGCTGCACCTTTGACGAAAGAGCGGCGTGAAACCGTCAGAAATCGCGTGCGTGTCATCGAGATTATCTCCTGATGAGGTGTTAGTCCGAATGTCTTGCAGCTACGGCAAGGGGTGGAGCATCACTGCCGCACGGCATACCAGGAGGCGACGTAGCCGGCCGCAGCAGTCCCGTGCGAATGCGGGACGTCGCGGACGATGCTGCCGACAATGGCATCCCTCTGATCGACGCCGTTCGGCCAGTTCGGCACGACGTAGCCGCGATAACTGTAGATCCAGGTCTCCCCGGCCACCTCGCCCTTTCCGGTAAATTCGAGTTCGACCGGGTCGCCCATCCGCGCTGCGCCAGTCAGCTCCAACGACCAGCCGGGGCCGCCGATGGTTCCGCCAATCCTGCCCGGCGCCACCTCGGTCAGCACCAGCATTCCCTGGCCAAATTCCAGGGTGCTGAAATCGGCAGACAAGTCGGGGTTGTTGATCAGGCTCCGATAACTCCAAGTGCCGACGAAGCTCATATTTCCTCCCAAATGGCGATCAGCTAACCTAATGATGGCCGGAAACGGTGCCGCCATGGCCGTCCGGCAGGGTGATCCTGACGTTCTGCATCATCCCCTGGTCCTCATGATCGAGAATGTGGCAATGCAAAACGAACTCGCCGATGTAGCGCTGGTAGCGCGTCCGCACGGTGATCGTGTAACGCGTCGACGGGTCGGTGCCGGGATTCTTGATCCACAGCGTGTCCTTCCAGACATTCTTCAGTCCCGGATATTGCGGGTCGCCGTCGTCGTCGGAACCAAGCGCGCTGACATCATTACCGGCCGCATCGACAATCTTGATGATCTGGAACGGATTGACATGGATATGGAAAGGATGACTGACGAAATCCGACCTGAGCGTCCACTCATCCACTCCGCTCAGCGGCAGCATCCGATCGATGCGGTTGGGATCATAGGGCTGACCGTTAATCTCGAAGAAGGTGCCGCCCGGCTGCTTCACATCGATTTTGAACACCAGTTGCTGCTCGCCGGTGACCTCGCCCGATTCAATGTCCGGGTGCGGAACAAAGCTTGAAAGCCGCATATCATTCTTGAGGTCGTCGATGACCTTGCCGGCAACATCCGGCGCCATCGTGCGCTCAGCCGCCGAAATCAGCCAATCCTGCAGATAGGTGCCAATCTCGCCATTGACGGCATCGCCTTCCACTGCAGTGACTATGCCGAGAAGTCGGCGGCTCGGAGCAAGCTGATTGACGCTGGCCGCTGCTGGCGCGGCGGCATCGACGAGGCAGTAGTCACCCGCTCCAGGCAGCACCACTAAGGCATCAACCCTGTAGCCCGGCTGCAGCACCGCCTGCTGCCGCATCTGCACCTGCGCCATTGTCAGGCCGTCCTGGGCCACCACGCCATACGGGATGGTATCCTCGCCGCAATTCTGGTCAATCCATCTATCGGTGTCCGCCGCGGTAAGCGTGCGCAACGCGGCCGTGCCGGTCTTCCGCCGAATCTCGAAATTGATGGTGTCGCGAACTCCGGCATGGATCATCCGCCAGCGCTCGACCGACCCAGCCACCGCCGGCAGCAACTGGCCCAGCACCTGACCGTTGATGCTGGTAAAGCGGCCCGAGGCCGGCCAACTGCCAGGTCCGAACTGGTCGTAGCTTTCGATGCCCCCCACCTGTCCTGGCTGGCAATCATAGGTGATGCTGCCGTTGCTGTCGGTGCAGGCATATTGGATCTGCTGTAGCACCAGGACCCGCTCGGCGATATCGGAGCCGTCTGGCTGCTTCAGCAGGCGGTCGATATCGCCGGTTTCGGTCGGGGTCGGCATGCGATCGCCACGGATGATCAGCGCTCCGGACATGCCGCTCGACACCTGCAAGGCGGTCGATCCGTGCAGGTGCGGGTGATACCAGAAGGTGCCCGCCGGATGGTCGGCGGGAATGTTGTATTCATATTGGAACGCGATGCCAGGGCGGATCGAAACCAGCACATTGTCGCCGTTGCCCGACGGATTCACCCAGAGACCGTGAGAATGCAGGTTCGTACCATTGAAGCAATGGGGGGTATTGGCACTGCCCCCGCCGATGCCGCAGGTCGAATCCTGAGGGAGCATGTTGTTCAGTGTGATCCGCACCGCCTCACCTGGGTGCACATCGATGGTGGGCCCGACCAGCGGCGTGTCGGCACCGGATGGGCTGGCTTGGCGGGTGTCCTGGTAGCCGCGAAGCCTCACTCGGTCATAGCGTGCGGTGGCCGGATTGTAGATCTGACGGTCGAGGTATGTGACGTTCATATCGAGCAGAACCTCGCCCGGAAAAGTCGCCCGGTTCTCGGCGAAGGTTTCCAGTTTCGCCCGCCCTTTGGCGACCGGCTCCAATATGTAGGCCGGTGGGTTGCTCACGGCCCTCGTCTCTTGAGCGGCAGCCGATAGCACATGGGTGGTGGCCGAAAGAACGCCCGCCACACCGAAAAGCGCAATTTTGTGAGATGCAAACAAACAAACCTCCCAAGCCTCTGCCTATAGTGCAAGAGCGAGACGGGCCGCATTGTCCACGTCAGTGATACAAACAGACCCTTAGCTTGAAGTCCGAATATCACTTTGTCTCTGCATGTTTATAGAAGGAGTTGCCCCACCTATCTTCTCACCACGGAGAAAGTTACCCTCACAACCATGGACGGTTACAGGTGCATTACTTTCCAGCCTCGAAAACTATATAGCGCAAAGCGGTGTCTCGCACATCCCTGTAAAACTACTGGTTGCGCTAGAATCCGAGCTACAATGTTTTCGGATGCAAAATCCGCTAGCTCTCATGTTCCCTGTCAAGGCTGAAGGCGAGCGGCATCGGCCACTTGGCGCGAGCGTGCGAAGCAGTCGGGTTGGCTGAGGCTGCGCAGGGCCGGGGGTGGAGCTCAGAGACGACGGTTGATCAGACTCTCATCCGCGGGTTGGGTACCGCCTTCCGTGTCTTCGTCTCGGGCTGTCCTCGGTCTAGAGGGCGGGCGTCGAGCGGATTGGCTCGGCCACATAACTAGCGACGGGAGTTCCCCACCGTGGCCCACCCCCGGCCCTGTGCAGCGGGCTGGGTCGAAACTCGTCTATGACGGTGCGACCTCCTGCCCGATGGCCCACAGGAAGGCGGCCATCTCGCGCGCGATCGCGGCCACGACCACCGGTGGCTTCTTGCCGACGGCGTTGAGGCGACGATAGCGAGCGCAGAGCCTGATTTGCGCCTTCCAGGCGATGTCGCGGACAGCCTTGGGCAATCCCTCGAGCCGGACCCTCAGAGCCTCGCTGACCCTGGCTGGGTAGCGATAAGTCAAGGCCGCTTCGACCAAGGCGCGGCGGGCGCGTCGATTGCCGGCGAGAGTGAGGCTCGACCGGAACCAGGCCGAGGAAGGCCATCAACGGCGGCGGACTATCGAAGCGGCGCACATCCCCGATCTCGGCCGCGAAGATCACCGCGACCAAGAACGAGGCGCCGCGCATCGCCTGATAGGCCTCGACGAGCGGCGCCATGGACCATGTTGGCACAATGGCGCGCAACTGTTCGTCCATCCGAAACTGGTCAATCTCCTGATTTCGACGGGGTGGCAAGTCACCACGCTTGCTTTGCCTTCGCTGCGCGACGACGGGTTGGTTGTACCAATCCAGGCAAGACCCACCGCGTATGGCCTGATGCGACACCATCGTCTTTATGCCCTGCAGGGCAGCACGCTCCTCTTGGAACTTGAGGTAAGAAATCCGCTTAAACCCGATCGTTCCCTAACGCACTTGCCCTATCCGGCCCCGGGCAGAATTCGCCCAACCAAAGCCATACTTGAGGAGAGCGCCGATGCGTCCAATTGAGGAAATTTCGGATGAGGATAAATCCGAATACATCAAGGCGCTGGTAGGGGCGGAGGCAGAGAACTTGATGCAAATAGTCATTTGCCTAACGAGGACCAATCGTTCCCAAGATTTTGAGTTGCTGCTCTACGTCCTCGGCGTTCTCCGGCTGGCATGCAAGGACCCGGCCGCGGTTGAAGAGCAGCTTTCCGGACGGCCATTGGTTTGAGGTGTGGCTGCTCCTGCAATCGCAGAAAGGCCAGTTGCCACGGCGGTCGCAAGTGTTCTGATTGCTAAGCAGGATCCGACGCCTCCGCGCGCGGGGTTTGGCACGATGGATCACGAGTTCGACCCGCGCAAAAAGATCGGACTCTTCATCGATGGAGCGAATTTCTATGCGACCCCAACAGCTTGGGTTTCGACATCGATTATTGGTTGGTGACTGCCGTCCAGAAACGCGCCTATGGAGGGTAGGCCATGTCCTGCGTAAAGGATTTGGTCGAGTGACCGCTTTTCCACCCCGAGACGATCGATCGACGATCGATGCGGCCGCCGCCAGTCCGCCTTGAAGGGATACGAACCGCAAACCTCATGATTTATGGAGCGGATGTGACTTGCCGATGGTATCCCTCGCGTCAAATGAGGGAACCACAGAAAACCCCAATTCGGGAATCTGAAATCCTAAAAATCGCGACCCGCTTTAGGTGGTAGAGGCCGCACCGGTGTTCGCGCCATTACAGACCCAGTCCCAAACAAAAAGACCGAGGCTCAGTTGGCTGAGGCACCGCCAATTCCTTTCCCGGGCCATTCCGAGATCTTCCGCCCAGCCGTGTCCTCTGTCAGGCGCCGTTTCGCTACATCATTCAACGATACCCGACTTGAAACACATCCCATCTACAGCGTGGATTGTTGCCATTCAAACAAACCGTTTTGGCAATCTTCCGAACGGCGATAGAGAAAGTTGTCTTCAACCTGAAAGATAGAGGGCGAATGTCTTTCGCAA
>NZ_MDDV01000013.1 GCF_001854885.1 Ensifer sp. LCM 4579
CGCGAGCCACCGCGAAGGCGGTGGGCCACCGCACATCGACGGTTAAGTTAGCGCATATGGGGTTAAACCCGAGGATGCGAAAGCATCGTCCTGCGGGTCTCTCCTAGCCAGACAGCCCGATCGAGCCGGTCCTATCGGTTCCTATCATCGAGATTTGGTATTAGCGACATTGCCGACATGACGTCCTCTTGACGTATCCCGATTGTGTCCTGTCTCAAGGCGATCCGTATCGAAGTGCAGAAGGCCGGCTACAGCGCCGCGCGTTTTTTAGGCGCGCAAAGGTCGCTGTAGCACTTTGAATTTTTAATCGAGGTCGATTAAAGGAGACATGCAGTAGGCCTCCTGCTGCCTTGAAGCGGAGCCGACGATACCGTTTCGTCGGGGAGAACTACTGCAGAAGCTTAAGCAGTTCTCGAGCGGCCGAAGTTGACGAAGACGGGTTCTGTCCGGTGATCAGCTGCCCGTCGACGACTGTGAAGTCGACCCAATCGGCGGCTTTTTCAAAGCGGCCGCCGAGGCGCTTCAACTCGTCTTCGACGAGGAACGGCACGACTTCGGTCAATTGCACCGCCTCCTCCTCGGAATTGGTGAAACCGGTGACACGCTTTCCCTTGACGATCGGCTCGCCCTGATGGGTGGCCCCGCGCAGGACAGCGGGGCCGTGGCAGACGGCCGCGACCGGCTTGCCAGCGTTGTAGAAATCCTCGATGAGCGCGATCGAGTTCGCGTCGTCCGCAAGGTCCCACATCGGCCCGTGTCCGCCCGGATAGAAGATCGCGTCGAAGCCTTCCATCTTGACCTCGGCGACCCGTCTGGTGCTCGCCAGTTCCGCCTGAGCGGCGGGATCTCTCTTGAAACGCTCCATCGCCTCGGTCTGGTTTTCCGGCTCGTCGCTTTTGGGATCGATCGGCGGCTGACCGCCCTTGGGGGAGGCGAGCGTCACCTCCGCTCCGGCGTCTTTGAAGACATAATAAGGCGCTGCAAACTCCTCCAGCCAGAAGCCGGTCGGCTTGCCGGTGTTGCCGAGCTGGTCATGCGAAGTCAGAACCATCAGTATTTTCATCGCCATCTTCCTTCTCATTGAGACGATCATTCGCCTGCCCGGGCCCTCGCAGTATCCGTTCAGGGCTTAGGGCTGGCGCCATTGTTTACCTGGTACTGTTTTCGGGTGAATACTCGTTGTCCGGCAGACACTATCCCGAAAGGCGGCAGAATAAATGGATCGCATAGACGCAATGAAAGTGTTCGTCACCGCGATAGACGAGGGCAGCCTCGCCGGCGCGCGGCCCGCCGATTGAAGCGATCGCCGACGGCGGTCAGCCGGGCATTGAGTTTACTCGAGGCCCATGTCGGCGTCGAGCTATTGCACCGGACCACCCGCACGCTGAAACTCAGCGAAGCCGGTCAGCGCTATGCCGCCGCCTGCCGGCGGGTGCTCACCGATCTCGAGGAAGCCGATATGCTCGCCGGAGGGGAGCGCGCCGCCCCTCGGGGCATGTTGACAGTGTCGGCGCCGCCGGTCCTCGGGGAGGAAGTGCTTCGCCCTATTCTCGACGATTTCCTCGATCTCTTCCCGACCGTGTCGGCCCGGCTTCTCCTCCTCGACCGGTTCGTCCATCTGGTGGACGAGGGCGTCGACATTGCCGTTCGCATCGGTCAGTTGGCGGATTCGTCACTCATCTCCACCCGGCTCGGCGGCGATGTCAGGCGCGTCGTGGTCGCCGCGCCTCGTTACCTCGCCAGTCATCCCCGCATCGATGAACCGGCGGATCTGATGAAACATCAGATTGTGGCGTTCACCAACTTCGGCCTCGATTCCTGGAGTTTCACGCCGGCCAAAGGCGGGACCATCCCGCGCACCGTCCAGTTTACGCCGAGATATATTGTGAACAGCGTGCGTGCCGCTGCTGCGTCCGCCGCCGCTGGATGCGGTCTGACCAGGCTCTATTCCTATCACGTTGCCGAATATGTGAGAGACGGCCGCCTCAAGATCGTGCTCGCCGATGCCGAGTCCCCGCCTCTCCCGGTACACCTCATTGCTCCGCAGGGTCGCATGTCGGTGCCGAAAGTCCGCGCTTTTGTCGACTTCGCGGCTCCGCGTCTGCGTACGGCATTCGCTCGGCTCGCAGCGGAGGCGGGCACGCTCGGCTGATTATGCCGGCAATCGGTAGAGTGTCTGCCGCACGGCGGCAATTCTCCTGAAGTTGGCATGGATCTAGATTCGATTGCACCGACGCCGAGGGCGGAGGGCGGACGCAGGATGCGGCCGCTGCAATCGAGAAGGATCACGTCCATGACCACCGAACAGAAAGTCGTCATCATCACCGGCGCATCTCAAGGCATCGGCGCCGGATTGGTTCGCGCCTACCGCGACCGGAACTATCGCGTCGTCGCCACTTCGCGGTCGATCAAGCCGAGCGCCGACCCGGATATCCACAGCGTCACCGGCGACATCAGCAAGCCGGAGACGGCAGAACTGGTCGTCCGCGAGGGGCTCGAGCGCTTCGGCCGCGTCGACTCGCTGGTGAACAATGCCGGCGTCTTCCTCGCCAAGCCGTTCGTCCAGATGACCGAGGAAGACTTCGAGCATAACCTTGGCGTGAACGTCGCCGGCTTCTTCCACATCACCCGACGCGCCGCCGCGGAGATGGTGAAGCAAGGCTCCGGTCACATCGTCAGCATCACCACCAGCCTCGTCGACCAGCCAATGGTCGGCATGCCCTCTGCGCTTGCCTCGCTGACCAAGGGCGGCCTGAATGCGGTGACCCGGTCGCTGGCGATGGAGTTCTCCAAGACCGGCGTTCGCGTAAACGCGGTGTCGCCGGGGATCATCAAGACGCCGATGCACGCGCCCGAGACGCACTCTGCACTTGCAGGACTGCACCCGGTCGGCCGGATGGGCGATATTCGCGACATCGTCGATGCCGTCCTCTATCTCGAAACCGCGGGCTTTGTCACCGGCGAGATCCTTCACGTCGACGGCGGCCAGAACGCCGGCCGCTGGTGACACGACCGCGTCCCAACGGCGCGCTCACCTGAAAACACCCAGACAAGTCGCAAAGGAGGCTGCAATGCCTATCGTCACGGTACAGGTTACTCGAGAAGGAACCACACCCGACCGCAACTCAGTCACGCCTGAGGAAAAAGCCGCAATCATCAAGGGGGTTAGCGAGGTGCTCCTCGACGTCCTGAACAAGCCGCTGGACTCAACCTACGTGGTGATAGAGGAGGTGGATCTCGACAACTGGGGCTGGGGCGGCCTGCCGACGGAGCAATATCGCCGAGTGCGTGCCAGGGCACAATCCTGAAACCACCAAACCGCCGGTATCCTCGTCTCCTTGCGTGGCGGCGCGATACCGGCGGCGTGTTTCGGCAGTGATGCGCCGCCGCTCGCCTGTGTGACCCACCAAGCCATTGGGGAGAAATCGCATATGGCAACGATTATCGAGAACGATCATTTTCGAAGGCTTCGACTGAAGTATCCGCTTATTGTCGCGCCTATGGCGGGCGGGCCATCGTCGCCTGAACTCGTGGCGGCAGCATCGAGCGCGGCCGCGCTGGGGTCGGCCGGTGCGGCCTATTCCAGCTCTGTGCAGATCGAAGAATTCGCGGCGAAGGTCCGCCAACGCACCGACCGGCCCTTCGCGATCAACCTCTTCGTCCCACACCCTGTCCCGCGGATCCAGTCCGATATGATCGAAAGGGCAATGGCAGCCACTGCAAAGTATCGCGCCGAGCTTCGTCTGCCCCCGGCGCAACTTTCGGAGCCATATGAGGAGGATTTCGATGCGCAGTTCGAAGCGGTGCTCAGGGTCGGGCCGGCCGTCTTCAGCTTCGTCTTCGGGCTGCTTTCCGCAGACCATATGCGTGCCGCGCGCAAGGCTGGCATGCTGCTCATCGGGACCGCCACGACACCGGAGGAAGCGAAGCTTCTCGAAGAGAGCGGCGTCGACGCCATCACGCTTCAGGGTTTCGAGGCGGGCGGCCATCGCGGCATCTTCGATCCGGATGGCGCCGACAGTGGGCTCGGCATGCGGGACCTGCTGGCGTTGACGGTGCCGAGGGTTCGGGTGCCATTGATCGCGGCCGGCGGCATCATGACCGCCGAGGATATTCGCGAGGCACTCGCAGCCGGCGCGGAGGCTGTACAGATGGGTACGGCGTTCCTCGCCACGACCGAGGCGGGCACATCCGCACCTTACCGAGCGAAGCTGCTTGGGCCTGCGCGAACGACACGGACCACGCGCGCCTTCTCGGGTCGGCTCGCACGCGGAATCGAGAACCGCTTCATGCGGGAGATGGACGCCGAGGCGAACGCGGTCATGCCCTTTCCCGCACAGAACAAGTTCACGCGCGACATCCGGGTCGCGTCGTCGGCTGCGGGTTCAGCGGATTTCCTGTCATTGTGGGCCGGCACGGGTCGAGGCGATCTGTGGCAAGGCCCGGCATCCGGACTGATCCAGCAACTCTTCCCCGAATGAACGACAAAAACGCGCTTGCTTCGGTCGCAAAAGGCGGCCGTCCCCGGGGCCCGACGGCGACGCCGTCGCACAAGCGCAATATCGGCATGGTGTTCCAGCGCTACACGCTGTGCCCGCATCTTTCCGTCGGCGAAAACATCACCTTTCCCTTGAAAGTCCGGCGCTGGCCGAAGGCGGAGATCGATGCCAAGGTGCACGCGATACTGACGCTCGTTCGGCCGGGAAGACTTCGGGGATCGTAAGCCTAGCATGACCGTCTCCAACGTCCCCCTCCACGGGGCTGCATGCTCCGGAGCCAAGGCGGCACTCATGCTGAGGCCGGAGCGGCTGCTCCTGTCCAGGACGCAGTCCGAGGCGGGTTTGCCCGTCACGGTCAGCGACATCACCTTCTCGGCAACAACGTCCATGCGGCCAGCAAGACCAGCAAAGGCAACGATTTGTCCGTCCGCCTTCCATTCGGGCACGAAGCGATTTCCGGGCTCGATCGCGGCGATGCGGTCTGGCTGAAATTCGACGCCGCGGCGGCGCATGTCTTCGGTCAATGAAGGCGGAGCATTCGAGCCATTCGGCGCTTCGCGGCAAGGCCGAGCGGTCTGACATCATGCGCTCAGTTCATTGCCCTCATGGCCGGATGTCGAGTTGTCCTTCGAGCTGCACCATCTCGAAGTCGCTGATCAGGATATCGACGCGGACACGCCAGGTGCCTGGGAGCGGGATGGCAATCCGGTCAATCCGCCAGTCCGATTCGCTGCGCCGCACGGCCGGTCGCCTGAACGGCTCAATGCCCGAATCGGGCTTGGACAAGACGAGCGTCACCTCCTTGGCGTCAAGCCTGCGGAAATCACCGGTGAGCACGCTGATCGAAACTTCAACGTCGCCGGCGTGTCCGGGTATGACTTGAATGAAGGCCATCGCCTTGTCGGTGTGGATGTGCTCGGTCGCAGGCTGAGCCGCGGCAGCCGCCAGGGCGCGCGGCGGCGGCGTGAAACGCCAGGACGCCACGACTGTGAAGATCAGGAGCACGATCGCCGTCTCGGCGGCAATCGTGCGAACCAGCCGCGTGGTGGCGGGGCCATCGCCGGCCAGAACCGGCGCGGTGAGGCTCCAGCGATTGATGGCGGCGAGCAGGAACAGCCCGGCGAGCAGCCCCAATTTCACGAGAAGAACTCGGCCATAGGCCGTGTCGAAGAGAGCGTGAGGCTGCTGCACCTGGACGATGGCCAGCGTGACACCGGCGCCGACAAGGGCGGCGACCGCAAAGGGAACGATCGCGGAGAAGCGGCGCAGTCCGGCGACCGCCGCCGGGTCACCTCTTTTCAATGCAAGACCCAGAGGCGCAAGCGCTCCCACCCAGAAGGCAATCGCCGCGGCGTGGACGAAGACCGCCGGGCGCATGAGCCATTGTGGCGCTGCCGCGGCCGCATGGCCGCTCAGCGATAACGCAGCCGCGGCGAGGATCAGGCCGAGGAACGAAGAGGGGCGCGAAATTGGCCCCTTGCCTGACAGAAGAGCCGCCGCGGCCGAAATGAGGGCGAGGACGGCGACGACGACCGTGCGGCCGAAGCTTGTCGCCATGGCCGTGGACCAGACAAACGGTTCGGTGATGCGCGCCACGGGCGCCGCCAGCGCATCGAGCCCTTGGAAACCGGCGGAAGCGAGAGCACCGAGAATGCCGATGCCGAGGGCGCCGCCGGCTATATTGCGGCCGGACCGGGAGCCGCCGAGCAGCCAGCCCGACGCGAACACGCCGCCGACACCGATGAACAGGCCGATATAGAGCGCCACCCTCGAAGCGAGCACGCTGGCGCGAACGGTCCAGTCAATCTCGTCCGCGATCGGCGGAGGCGCGGCATCCGCCTCGCCGATCGAGAACACCACCGAACCGCCGACCGGATGTCCGTCCGCCGAAATCACACGCCAGCTCAGCACATGCGTTCCGCGGTCGAGGCCGGTCGGCGCCACGATCTCGACGGTTCGATCCCTGACCTCGAAGCGATCGAGCGGGATCGAGGAGCCGTCCGGCCTCACCAGCTTCAGCGATAAGGGCGACACCGGTTCGCTGAAGGTGAGGGCATAGCCTGACGGTGCCATCTCGACGACGGCGCCGTCTTCGGGATTGCTCGAGATGAACGCCGCATGCGCAGAGGCGACGGCGATCTGCGCGAGAACGCCGAACAGCGCAAGCGTCAGCAACCTTGCAATGCGAGAGAGGATCGGTGGCATAGCGAGCGTGTTGCGTCCTCTCATCGCGGTTGCCGGAGCTGTCGTCAATTCAGCTTGATCAGTGGCCGCCCGTCTTTTCAAGCAGTTTGATCCCCGGCGCTGGATGTTCGAGATCTTCGCTCGACTGTCCCTCGGCCGGGATCTCGATCCACCGCTCGGCTGCACCATCCGGGCATTCCTGGACGATCGGCAGATAGAGTGTCTTGCCGACCGGCAGGCTGTTGGTCAGGAACGCACGGAACACGAACTCGTCATAGTCGTCATCGGCGAGACTGCCGCCCTTCCAGACGATCTCCTTCACGCCCTCCTTCATCGGCGTGCCATAGTAGTCATAGGACTTCTCGTAGGCCCCCTTGATCTTCTCCAGCGTCCAACCGGGTTTCGGCATCGGCTTAGCGGCAATGACACCTTCCGGAACCTGGACACGCACGGCAATCGTCGGCTTGCCTTCGCAACCATGCCCGATGCGGATGACCGCTTTGTAGGCGGAACCGACCGGCGCCTCCGTTTTTTCCAGCGTCGCATGGGCGAAGGCTGTCGTGGCGGTGAGTGCAATCAGGGCAGTGGCGGTTACCAGTTTTTTCGACATCTGGTTTCTCCTTCGGAGCATTGAAAAATTTTGCCGTGGAATTCGGGTTTGGCAAAGGCTTAGGCTTGCTGAGGTGCGCGACATTCGCGAACATCGGTCGCGCAGCGGACCGAACCCGCGTGGAACCGCTCGATGAAAGGGGCCGGTCCTCGGAGGAGTCGAAGCCGCGCGAACCGATGGTTGCAGCTCGTCGGCCGCCAGGTGATCGCATCAAGTGATCACGCTTCGATTGCGGGCGAAGGCCGGCGCGGAGGCACCGAGCGGAAAGCGATCAGGCGATCAGCGTTGGGGGAGCGCGGGGGTAGCCCGGATGATGCTCACGGGCACGGAATTGGATCTCCGACGGCGGGAATTGGCGCGCGCCGGATGATTGAAAAACCGGAAGAAACGAACCCGCATCGGCAGTGGTTGGCAGGAGTGGCTGCGACATGCAGCATCCGGAGAGGCAGCAGTCGGCTGCTTGGCGATCGCCGCCGCCGTGATCACCGGTATCGGAGTGGTGCGCACTGATGCACAGCGGGTTGCCAAAGGCGTCGCGTTGCGCGGAGACCGGCATTTCGCCGGAGGCGAAAGCGCCGATGGCGGATTGCAGGACGAGCAGCCAGGCTGCGACAAGCGCGAGTCCCCACCCTTTGCGTCGGCTCAACACGATCGATCTCCCTTCCGAAGCGCCCTGAAACAAGGTGACGACGGATATCTACCCGGGACTGGTACACACTTCATTGTTCCATATCAACTATGGGCGGAATCGGAGCGGGCATGAAGTCGTCCGGTGTGGCCGAACGGACGGCGATCCGTCGCCTCCGACACCCATGATGGTCCGGTGGCTGGTCTCGAACTTTCGAGCGCGGCCTAAATGCTGATATTTTGGCCGAGATCATCCAGCACTGCGCTGCAACCAGCCACTTGCTCAATTCTATGACGGGGATGAGCGTCCATTCAAGAGCTGTAGGGACCGGCGTCGCATCCCTTCAAGACCTGAAACTCCTCGCCGTGGCGGAAACAAATGCCCCGGCGAAGTTCGCGTTCACATCCGACACCGCTCTATAGCTGGCGCCAGGTCATGCGGCCTGTTTTTCGCTGAACGTCCCGGCGTCGACCAGGGCCGAGACGATGACGCCGGCGACGAGTGCCCAGAAGGGTGCGCTGATGCCGAGGAGCGAGACGTTCGACATGGCGACGGCAAGCGCGACGAAGGCGCCGGTTTGGTTGCCGAGCGACTTGCCGAAGGCGTTCTGGAAGGCGGACAACAGCACCCCGATCATGGCGAGGCCGGCGACGGTGCCGATGAGGGCGGACGGCAGGCTGAGCACGATCGGAACGGCGGCGCCGGCGATGAGGCCGAAGGCGGCGAAGAGCACGCCGTTGACGACGGTCGCGGCATAGCGCCCCTCCCTGTTCTCGCCGGCCTGTTCGGACGAGCATATCGCCGTCATCGGGCCTGCGATATTGGCGTTGTGGCCGCCGAGGAAGCCGGCCGCGACGCCGCCGATGCCGGAAATGATGGTCATGGCGTTGACCGGCGGCCGATAGCCCTCGGCCATGAGCACGCCTGTCGCCTGGGCGTTCTCGGCGCCGATCACGAGAAGGGCGAGCGGGATGGCGATCGCGAAGAAGGCATCGAGCGAGAAGACCGGCACCGTGAATTCCGGCGCGGCAAAGGCGATATTGGCCGCACCGCCCCCGATGGCGCCGGTCGCGAGCGCAGCAATCAGGCCGGCGACGAGGGCCGCCAGTACCGGCGGAATGCTCCTGGTCAGCCGCATGGAGACGAAGAAGGCGAGGATAGCGGCGCCGGCAATCAGCGGTGCCGTACCGAGCGCCGTCACGGTGCCTATCGCAAAACGGATCAGCGCACCGGCGATCATCGCCATGACGATCGGCATCGGCAGCCAGCGCATGACCTTGCCTATGAGCCCGGTGACGCCGAGCAGCAGAACCATCAGGCCCGCCAGGATGAAGGCACCGACAGCCTCGTTGAAGGGAATGGTCGCAAGTGAGCCGGCGACGAGTGCCGCACCCGGGATCGAATAGGCGCCGTTTATCGGCTGCTTGTAATAGAGTGCGAGCAGCAGGCTGATGAGCCCGCCGAGCACGTAGATCGCAAAGAGCCAGGCGACAGTCTGCCCGTTGGTGAGGTTGCCCGCCTCTGCCGCACCGATGACGATGAGAGCCGGCCCCGAGCAGCCGAAAATCGCGGCGACGAGCCCGGCGCTCATCGTCTTGATGCCGAGATGTTTCGGCAGGTCGCTGAGACCCGCCGCAAGGCCGGGCCCCCGTTCGACAAGGCGTCTGTGCTGTATTGTCTTTTGGATCGTTTCCATTCTCAGTCCTCCCGGAGCGGATACGAGGCCGCTCCCTCCTCTTGGAAATGAAGGCGGGTTCCCGCCCGGCCGATGTTTCAGCTTCCGACGAAGGCCGGGGCGCGCTTTTCGTGGAAGGCGAGCACGCCTTCGCGGAAATCCTCCGATGTCCGAAGCCGGCTGTAGCAATGGCCCTCGAGCTCGATGGCCGTCGACAGCAGCGCGTCGTCGGTGTCGTTCAGGAGTTTCTTCGCCGTGCGCTGGGCGAGCGGCGAGAAGCCGATCAGTTCCTCGACGAGCGCGTCGACGGCGTTTTCCAGGTCGGCATCCGCAACAATCTCCGAGGCGATGCCCCAGTCGTACGCCTCCCGCCCGGTAATGCGCTTCGAGCGCATCACGATGTTCTTGGTGCGGGTGACGCCCACCATCTTCTGCAGGCGTGCCGAGCCGCCGGAACCCGGGATCTGGCCGAGCTTCTGCTCGGGCAGGGCATAGCGCGTGGTGTCCGTCGCGATGCGGAAGTCGCAGGCGAGCGAGAGTTCGAATCCGACGCCGAAGCAATAGCCGCGGTTGGCAGCGATGACGGGCTTGGAGCAGCGGGCCGGTGCGGCAATGTTCCAGGCGAGGTGCGAAACATGCTCCGGGCTTGCCTCGAGGAAGCCCTTGATATTGCCGCCGGACGAGAAGTGCTCACCTCTGCCGGCAACGACGATGATACGCACGCGGTCATCCTCGTCGAGGGCCTCGAAGACAAGGCGCAACTGGTCGCGCGCCAGCATGGAGACGACGTTGTAGGGCGGGCGGTCGAGCGTGATGTCGGCGCGCTTTCGGGCCGCGTCGATCGTGACGGTGAAGCCGTCGAGTTCGGCGAGGCGCGCGTCCTGGAATGCGGCTTGTTCGGACATGGATTTTCCTTTCGTTGGTCTGGCGGCGTTTGGCCGCTCACTGATGTTCGGGAATGCGTTCCTCGGTGTACTCGCCGGCCACCAGCAGGCGGCGCAGGAGCTTGCCGACGGGCGATTTCGGGATCGCCTCGACGAAGACGAACCTGCGCGGGCGGCGGAAGTTGGCAAGCCCGGATTGGCGGCAATGGCGGTCGAGATCCTCGGCGGTGACGGTGCCGCGCCGCTTGACGAAGGCGACGACGATCTTGCCCCAGCGCTCGTCGGGCAGGCCGACGACGGCGACTTCGGCGACACCCTCGTGCAGCGACAGGCAGCTTTCAACCTCTACCGGTGAGACGTTCTCGCCGCCGGTGATGATCATGTCGTCGGCCCGGCCGGTGACGAAGAGATCGCCGTCCCGATCGATGAAACCGGTATCGCCGGTGAAGTACCAGCCGCCGTGAAGCGCCTTGGCATCCGCGTCGGGCCGGTTCCAGTAGCCTTCGAAGGCCTCGTCGCTCTTCATCAGGGCGACGATCTCGCCTTCCTCGCCGATGGCAGCCCGCTCGTCCGGACTGCGGCTCCCCAGCTTGACGACCCGGATCATCTGATTGATGCCCGCGCGGCCGGCGGAGCCGGGCTTCGTCGCCGCCTTCTGCTCGATCGTGAAGGTGTAGATTTCCGACGAGCCGTAGTGATTGACGAAGAGTTCCGGCCGGAAGGTCTGGTCCAGCCTCTTCAGCAGCCCGTCGGTCATCGATGCGCCGGCATAGCCGAGCTTGCGGACGGAGCCGACCCGCTCGGGCGAAAAGCCCTCGTGATGCACGAGATCGTGATAGAGCGTCGGCACCAGGTAGAGATTGGTGATCTTCTCGCCCTCGATGAGGTCGAGCGCCTTTGCCACGTCGAAGCGCGGCAGGCAGACGAAGGTCCCGCCGATCAGCGAGGATGCGATCAGCGAACGCACGCCCATCGTGTGATAGAGCGGCATCACACCCAGCGTTCGCTCGCCATGCCGGTAGAGGTTCTGCGCGACATGGGCGACGGCGCCGGCGCGCTCGGCCCGGTGCCGTCGAGGTACGCCCTTCGGCTTCGACGTCGTGCCGGACGTGTAGAGCATCAGAGACCAGTCCGCGGCGTCCGCCAGGGGCATCGCGTCGGGGGCGCTGCCGTCCATGATGCCGGCGAGTGTACCGGCGGAGAATTGCGGCAGGTCCTGCGCGAGGCGTGACTGGCGCACGGCCTCTTCCGTCGAGGCCTCGTAGAACACGGCTTTCGCGCCGGCATCCGCGATGCCAAAGTCGATCTCGTCGGCCTTGGCTCGCCAATTGAGCGGCGTGACGATCAGGCCGAGGAACTGGCAGGCCCAGTGCAGCGACGCGTTCTCCCAGCGGTTCTGCATGGCGGTGAGCACATGGTCGCCCCGTTTCAGGCCCGCCTCGCTGAGTGCCGCGGCAAGTGTCGAAATTTTCCGGTACCAGTCGCGATAGCTCAGCCGTACATCCTCGTCGACGATCGCGAGCGCGTCCGGGTCGCGTTCCACGCTGGCAAGGAAGCTCGTTCCTAGATCAAGCATTCGTTGTCTCCTCCTTCCGTTGTTCCTCCGCGGCGGCGAGCGCCGCCTCGACAATGGTCGCGTAGCCCGTGCAGCGGCAGAGATGGCCGGAGAGATGCTCGCGAATGTCTTCCCGATCGGCGTCCGGGCGCTCGCGCAAAAGGGCATCGAGCGACATCAGGATGCCGGGCGTGCAGAAGCCGCATTGCAGGCCGTGATGGCGGCGAAAGGCCGCCTGAAGCGGAGAAAGCACCGCAGGGTCGGGAGCCAGCGCTTCCACGGTTCGAACGTCGCTGCCGCGAACCTGCTGGGCGAGCGTCAGGCAGGCGCGCGCCGGCCGTCCGTCGATCTGCACGGTGCAGGCCCCGCATACGCCGTGCTCGCAGCCGACATGGGTGCCGGTGAGGCCAATCTCGTGGCGCAGCAGGTCCGAGAGCAGCATGCGGTTTTCGACCTCCGCGCGGACCGTTCGGCCGTTCAGCGTGAATTCGACCGGATGCTTGCGGGCAGCGTTCATGCGCGGCATCGGCTCGCCTCCTTGAGCGTCTCGCGACCGAGGCCGCGCACCAGTTCGCGCCTGTAGCGGGCGCTCGCGTGAAAGTCGTCGCGGGCATCCAGCGACCAGGCGATATCATTGATGGCATCGTCGAACTGGTCGTCGTCGAGCGCCGGCAGCGGGAAGACGCGCGGCCGGTCGTCGACCCCGGCAATGCCGAGCCGCAATCCCTTGTCGTCGGCGACGGCGGCACAGGCGACAATGGCAAAATCGCCGTGCCGGCGGCCGACCTCGCGGAAGGCGTAGCCGCCCCCGGGCCGGGCCTTCGGAAAGTGCACGGCTTCGATCATCTCGCCCTCGGCGAGGTCGGTGGCCATCATGCCGATAAAGAAGTCGTCCGCCTTGACCTTGCGTTTCCGGTTGCGGCTGCGCAGGCTGACGGCACCGCCGAGCGTCACCAGCGAAAGCGGCAGTTCGGCACTCGGATCGGCATGGGCAATCGAGCCGCAGACCGTGCCGCGCGCCCTCGTCTGGACGTGGCCGAGCCAGGGGAATACGGCCGCAAGAAGCGGCAGGTCGCGCGAAAGGCTTGGCCAGGCTTCCAGTTCAGCCTGCCGTACGCCCGCGCCGACGACGATCTCGTCGCCGGACGTGTCGATCCGGCGCAGCGGTTCGAGCCGCATGATGTCGACGAGCAGGGCAGGGCGGGCGAGCCGCATGTTGAGCATAGGCACCAGCGATTGCCCGCCCGCGAGCACGCGCGCGTCGCCGCCACCGTCCGCCAGCGCGGCAAGGGTCTCCTCGAGCGTATCCGGACAGAGGAAATCGAAGGATGCGGGCTTCATCGGCGTCTCCTGAAGAGGGCGGAAAGCCGCTGCAGGAAGCCGACACTCCGAGGGGTGCCGCCGCCGGCATGACGGGCGAGCGCCTGGAAGAACTGGCCGATCACCACGCGCGCCGCGCCGTCGAGCAGGCGTCCGCCGACAGAGGCGACCTTGCCCCCGATCGCCGCCTCGTAGCGATAGGCGATGCGGGTCCCGGTCGCAGTGTCGGCCAAGGTGATACGGCCCATGCCGCGGCCGGAGCCGAGCGCGCCCTCGGTGCCGCCGGACAGGGTGACCGCTTCTGGTTCGACCATGTCAGACAGGCGGATGTCGGCGCGGTATCGGCCTTTGACCGGACCGATGCCGAGCGTGACCTCGGCGCGGAAATGCGTATCGGTGACCTTTCGAACCTCGTGCGCGCCAGGAATGATCGCCTTCAGCGTGTTCGGGTCGAGCAGCATCGCCCAGACGGCGCCTCGGGTGGCGGCGACGTCGGCCGAGCCCGATCCGGTCAGCATGCGCTGGCCGGAGGCGCCGGTCGCGACGGGGATCGCGTTCTGCGGCTTCGACGGCGGGCGCTCCTCGCCATAAAGCCATTCGCTGACCCGGCTCGGCGACAGCGGCAGCCGGATGTCCTCGACGCCGAGCGCGTCGGCGACGGCGTTGGCGATGCAGACGGGCGTCGACATGCAATTGCCCTCGCCGACGCCCTTGGCGCCGAGCGGCGTGAAGGGCGAGGGCGTCTCGTGATGGAGGATCACCGGCTCCGGCGTCTCCATGACGGTCGGGATCAGGTAGTCGGCGAGCGTGCCGGTGAGAAAGCTGCCGTCGCTGCCATAGGCATACTCCTCGTAGAGCGCGGCGCCGACGGCTTGGGCGAAGCCGCCGCGCACCTGGCCCTCGACCATGCCGGGATGCAGGATGCGGCCGCAGTCGTGCATCGTCACATAGCTGTCGATGCGCACCTGGCCGGTCGCCCGGTCGATCTCCACGCCGCAGAAGTCGAAGATGAAGCCGTGGCAAAGCGAGGAATTGATGCCGTCGGCCGCCGTCGGCGCCTGAAGCTGTTCCGGCGTCCAGAAGACCGTCTCGCGGATCGTCTGGTCGGTACCGTCGGGCAGGGTGCCGGGCGCCCAGTGGCTTGCCGCCGCCACGCGTCCAAAGGAGACGGCGTTGTCCGGATTGTCGCGGTCGACGAGTTTTCCGGCCTTGAAGTCCACGCGGTCCGCGGTGACGTTGAGTTGCCCGGCGGCGATTGCCGCAAGCCGGCGCCGGATACGGTCTGCCGCAAGCGCCGCGGCGCCCGCGACGGCAGGAGCGAAGCGGCTCGCATAGTTGCCCGAGGCGATCGACCAGGCGTCGCGCGACGTGTCCAGCTCGGTATTGACGTAGACGGCCTGCATCGGGAGCCCAAGCCGCTCGGCAACCACCTGCGCCAGCACGGTGCGGTGTCCCTGGCCCTGCGGCACGGAGGCGACCTTGACGGTGACGGAGCCGAGCGGGTCGATGGCCACCGTCGCGACGGCTTGCGCGCCGTTCTTCGGTCCCGCTTTCGCCCGTTCGTCCGGCGTCAGCACCGTCGTGATATAGCCCATGTTGGAGACGCTCGGCTCGACCACCGCCGCATAGCCGATGCCGTAGAGCCGCCCTTCGGCACGCGCGCTGTCCCTTCGCTGGCGCAGCGCCTCGAGGCCGCCTTCCGCGCAGGCACGATCGAGCGCGGCCTGGTAGTCGCCCGAATCGAGCAGTCCGCCGGTGGCGGTGCGGTAGGGAAATGCGTCTGCCGGCACGAGGTTGCGGCGAATGACATCGAGCCGGTCGAGGCCGAGCTCGTCGGCGATCTTGTGCACCAGCCGTTCAAGCGCGAGATAGATCTGCGGCCCGCCGAAGCCGCGGTTCAGCCCGGTCGGCGTCTTGTTGGTCAGCACGACGCGGTTGCGGATGGCGACGTTCTCGATCGCATAGGCGCCGGTCATGTTGCCGTGCATGCGGTAGAGCGTCGCCGGCTCCGGCGCGCGCAGATGGGCGCCGCAATCTTCCAGTTGATCCCAGGAGAGCGCGGTGATGCGGCCGTTGGCGGTAACGGCGGCCTCCAGCGTCGTGACGCGGTTGGTCGCCGAGACGGACGCCGTCAGATGTTCAAGCCTGTCCTCGATCCACTTCACCGGCCGCCCGGCGACGCGGGCGGCTACGGCGGCGAGGATGACATAGGGAAACACGCCCTGCTTGATGCCGAAGGAGCCGCCGGAATCGGGTGGCGTGCGCAGCCGCATGCGGTTGCCGGGCACGTTCAGCGCGCGCGAGATCACCGCATGGATCGAGAACGGACCCTGGAAATTCGCCGTGACGTCATAGGCGTCCTCGCCGGGATCGTATTCGGCGATAACGCCGTAGGTCTCGATCGGCGTGCAGGAATTGCGCGGATAGGCGATGCGGATGGAGATGCGGTGGGCGGCGGCCTCGAAGGCGGCTTCCGGGTCGCCATATCGAAAGCTGCGCTCGTTGATGAGATTGGTTTCGAGCGATGGATGCAGCACCGGGGCGTTCGCCGCCAGCGCCTTCTCGGGATCGATGACGGCGGCGAGCGTCTCGTATTCGACCTCGATGAGATCGAGCGCGTCTTCGGCGACATAGCGGTTTTCGGCGACGACGAGGGCAACGGGCTCGCCGACATAGCGCACCCGGTCGCGGGCCATCGGCCAGCATTCGACATTGGCCTTGACCCCGACCGTCATGCTGCGGGTGAGCCGCGCCACGTCCTCGCCGGTCAGCACGGCGAAGACGCCGGGCAGCGCAAGGGCGGCCGTCGTATCAATCGTCCTGATTTCGGCGTGGCCGTGCGGTGAACGCAGAATTGCCAGATGCGCGGTGTCCTGCCGGACGGGCAGGTCGTCGATATAGCGCCCGCGTCCGGTCAGAAGTCCGGCATCCTCGATGCGTTCGACGGTCCGCCCGACCAGGCTTTCCGTCTTCTCCAATATGGTCATTTGTTCCTCCCACGCCCATCCGTGAAGGGGCGCCGTGGGACAAATGGTGGAGAAGGGGGGACGTTCGGGCGATACCGCCGTGTCTCAGACCTTACCGAGGAGTCTCAAAATCTTGAGTCGAGAGCCGGGTGACGCTGCGGAAAATGCTCGGTGAGGATCCGGCATGGTCGTGGAAGAAGCGCGAGAAATGCGCCGGCACGGAAAAGCCGAGCTGGTCGCTGATCGCGGCGAAGCTTTCCGTCCCGTCGGCGACGGCGGCGACCGCCCGTTCGAGCCGCTGCACATTGAGGAAGACGCGCGGCGTCACCCCCATGGAGGTTTCGAAAAGCCGGAAGAAGTGCGCCCGCGAGAGGCCGACGTCGATCGCCAGCCGGTCGAGATCGGCGATCTCCCCCGGTGCCGCCTTCATGCGATCGATGGCCTTACGGATGCGGAAGTCGAGCATGTGGCGCGATGCGAGGTCGCGGATCGAATTCGGCACCGCTCGCCAATCGGCGAAACGCTCGATGACGGCGATCATCAGTTCGCCGAGAAGCACCTCGTGAACCTCGGCGCTGTTCGGCTCCTGCACCATCGCCTCCGCAAGCGTGCGCGTGCGCGTACGGATACCGGGCGTGATCGAACCGACATTGGAGGCGAAGAAGTTGGGCGCATGGCTCGCCGCCCAGTTGGGCCGGAAATGACCGAGCCATTGCGGTTCGATATAGAGCGCGAGGATCACCGTCTTCTGGCGTGTCTGGTCGTGCGCATAGGCGTGCGGCTCCCAGGCGTTGATGAGAACGGCGCTTTCGTCCGTGAGCGGCACGAGCCTGTCGCGCACCGAAAACTGCGTATCGGCTCCCTCGACCTTCAACAGAACATGACAGTGCGGGTGCGCGTGCCGCACCAGGGGCCGATCCATATCCAGCAGCGCCACTCTCCCGAAGCGGCCGCGTGCGATGCGCAGAGCATTCGACATTGCTCAAATATTGGTCAATTCGCAAAAACTACAAGCCCGGCAGGGCTTCGACCCCTGCCCGCGAAGGGGAATTTGCTGGCCTGACCGACCGGGAGGCCGCTCAGAGCATAACAATTTGCAATCGCCCCATATGCGACTGGTCTTTTACAAGGTCTTTATCCGCACATTAACGTTGACGACATGGCCGATCGTTGGCTGAGCCTGCCTTTGGAGAAGGCTGGACCGCGATCAAGAGGGGTTTTTTCAACTTCCAGAGCCCTCGGTGAGGAAGCCATGTTCAAGAAGATATCGCGGCAGTTCCGCGAGCGAAGAAAGGGGAATTCAATGCCAGTCAATCGACGTAACGTTCTCAGCGCGGCTTTTGCCGGCTTCATGCTTGCCACCTCGGCTCTTCCGTCTTACGCGGAAACGCGGCTGAATATGGCTGACGTTCTGCCGGACTCGAACTTCATGGTGAAGAACGCCATGGAATTCGCCGACGCCGTAAAGACTGCCACGAACGGCGATGTCGTGATCTCGGTCAAGGCCGGCGGCTCGCTCGGCTTCAAAGGGCCCGATCAGCTGACGGCTGTCCGCGACGGATTGGTGGAAATGGCCGACATCAATATCAGCCAGCAGGTTGGCGTCGATCCGCTTTTCGGCGTGGAAGGCATTCCGTTCCTCGTCTCGTCCATGGATGAGCTGAAGAAGTATCACGAGATCATCCGTCCGGTCTTCGAGGACCTTGCAAAGAAGAACAACCAGAAGATCCTCTATATGGTGCCGTCGCCGGCCCAGTACGTCTACCTAAAGGTGATGGTCGACAAGATCGACGACTTCAAGGGCATCCCGGTCCGTGGCGCGGACAAGAACACGGTCGATATCGTCAGCGCGCTCGGCATGGCCGGCGTCGCCATGCCCTGGGGCGAATTGATCCCGGCGCTCGCTTCCGGCCGCGTCGACGGCGTCGCCACCTCGGCAACATCCGGTGTCGACGGCAAGTTCTGGGAATTCCTGAAATATATCTACCCGACGAACCACACCTGGGGTTCCAATATGGTGACCATCAACCTGGACGCCTGGAACGCCATTCCCACCGAAGAGCAGGCTGCCATCGAGAAGGTCGCCGCCGAGCTTGAGCCCAAGTTCTGGGGCGTGTCGCGTCAGGGTGACGTTGACAGCATCAAGACCATGACCGACAACGGTATGGAGCTGGTCGAGATTTCTCCCGAACTGCGCGCCCAGATGAAGGAACGCGCCGCCGCTCTGCAGGAAGCCTTCCTTGAACGTGTTCCGGATGCAAAGCCGCTCGTCGAGAAATTCAAGACCTCGATGAACTGAGATGGACATCATGACATCTTCAAACATTGAAGATGCGGGCAACAAAGGATTGGTGACGGCTTTGCAGGCCGTCGCCGATGCTCTTTCGCTCGCCGCGGCGTTCATCGCTGTACTTTGCATGATCGCCATGACCCTGCTCGTGCTTGCGGAGATCGTGCTTGCCTCGCTGTCGAAGGGCATCCCCTGGCTGCCTTCCAGCACGCATATCGGTTGGGAGTACAGCGGTTACCTGATGGGTGCCTGTTTCCTGCTCGGCGCCGGCATGACCTTCAGGGCCGGCCTGCAGATCCGCGTCGAGGCGCTGCTTCGGGCAGGTAAGGGAAGGTTTGCACGCCTATTCGAAGTTGCATCCGCCTTCGTCGGCGTTGCGGTCTCGATCTTTCTTGCCTTCGCGCTCGTGAATTTCGCGCTCAGAACCTGGGGCTTCGGCGAAGTCTCTCAGGACAGCCTGACGCCCTTGTGGATACCGCAGGCCGTTCTGGCGCTCGGCGCCATCATCATGGCCCTCCAGATGGTTGTGCGACTGATCGCCAGCCTGACAGGTCGCCCGTTGGAGCGGCCCGATCTCGGTGCGGCGACGGCGATCGAATAATTTGGCCGACGAGGCATTCTCCGTCCCACGGAGACACTATCTGGAGATTTGTCGATGACGGCAATTATGGGAAGTCTGTTCGGGCTCTTGTTCCTTCTGCTCGGTGTGGGAACATGGATCGGCATTGCCCTGCTCGCAACCGGGGTCTCGCTGGGCTATTTGTTTCTCCACGTTCCGCTTGACCGCCTGATCCCGCAATACGCATTCAACGTTCTTACATCGTCCGAGCTGGTCGCGCTGCCGCTCTTCGTGCTGATGGGAGAATTCCTGTTCCGCACCCGGCTGTCGCGGGCTATCTTCGCCGGTCTGGCGCCGTGGGCCGGATTGCTTCCGGGCCGCCTGCTGCACGTCAACGTCGTCGGATGTTCCATCTTCGCGGCGATCTCGGGTTCGTCGGCGGCGACGACGCAGGTCGTCGGGCGCATGACGCTGAAGGAACTGCTGGCGCGCGGCTATTCCTCCGACATCGCGATCGGCAGTCTGGCCGGTGCCGGAACGCTCGGCTTTTTGATCCCGCCATCCACCGTCATGATCATCTACGGCGTGCTCGCACAGGAATCGATCCTCCGGCTGTTCACCGCGGGCTTGCTCCCCGGTCTGCTGCTCGCGAGCGTTTTCAGCGCTTGGATCATGATCCACACGACGATCCGCAAGGATTTCGTGCCGGAAAGCGAGCGCGCGTTGAAGGATTTGAGCCTGCGCCAGAGGTTTGCCGCGCTAAAGGAGCTGTGGCCTACCATGTTCCTGATCTTCTGCGTGCTCGGCTCCATGTATGGCGGCCTGGCGACGCCGACCGAAGCTGCAGCGATCGGAGTTGCAGGTTCCTTCTTCTTGTGCTGGCTACAGGGAATGCTGTCCGCGCGCATCCTACGCGACATCGTACTCGGTGCGGTGCAGACCTCTTCGGTCATGGGCATGGTCATCCTCGGCGCGACGGTTCTCGGAAACTTAAGCGCCATGCTCGGCATTCCCGATGCGGTTGCCGCAGTCGTCGCCAGCTGGCAGTTGTCGCCGCTGACGCTGATCGTCGCCCTGATGGTGCTCTATCTGATCCTCGGCACGGCGCTCGAAGGCTTCTCGATGATCGTCACGACCCTGTCGGTGGTGCTGCCGCTGGTGCAGCAGGCCGGCTTCGACAAGGTCTGGTTTGGCATCTTCATCGTGCTGGTGGTCGAAATGGCCCAGATCACACCGCCGGTTGCCTTCAACTTCGTGGTGATCCAGAACATCAGCGGCCGGGATACGGGATACATCGCCAAGGTGACGATGCCGTATCTCTTTATCATGATCGGTTTCGTGATCCTGCTTGCGGTCTTCCCGCAGATCGTGTCCTTCCTCCCCAACCTGCTCCTGAAGTAAGGCTTGCGGCGCCGTGCCCCAAATCAATAAACCCACGAATGAAAGAGGGCCCGGGGATACAGATGATCTCCGGGCCTTCTTTCATGGCGTCCACACTCCATTACTGCCAAGCGAAAGCCCCCGGTTGCAGTTCACAGCCGGGGGCTTTCTGTCACGACCTGAGCTGATTGGGAGGAGCGGGCAGGCCGGACATTATTCGTCGGTGGTCAGTCCCTTCGCAGCAAGGACGCCGGCGAGGTTGCTTACCTCGATGACGCTCTTGCCGGCCTTGTAGGCGGCGATGTAGCCGGCTTCGGCTTCTTCACGCGCCTTCGCGAGCCTGGCGACATTGGCGGCATCCTCGCGGCGGATGATGACGACGCCGTCCGCGTCGCCGCGGACGATATCGCCCGGACGCACCACCTGGCCGCCGAAGACGATCGGATCGTTAATCTGGCCGAGCGTCTCTTTCACCGTTCCGATGACGCAAACACTGCGGCTGAAGACCGGAAAGCCGAGCTCGATGATTTCCTTCGTGTCGCGCACGCCGGTATCGGTGACGAGAGCGGTGATGCCTTTCGCCTTGCAGGCATTCGCAAGAACGTCGCCGAACGAGCCGGCATCTTCATATTCGCCCGCCGAAACCACGATGACATCGCCCGCCTTGGCGTAGGAAATGGCCACCTGCAGCATGATATTGTCGCGCGGCGCGCAGCGGACCGTGAAGGCCGAACCGCAGAACGACATATTGCGGTCGATCGGCTGGATCTTCGGGCTGACGGCGCCGAGACGACCTTGTGCCTCGTGAATGGTTGCGACCGAAAATTTCGAGAGCGCTTCGACATCGGCGGGGTTCGCCCGTTCGATCTTCGTCTTGACGTGTACCATGGATGTTTTCCTCACTATGAGCAATATGTCTTTGAAACGTCTTGTCTATTGCAGAGCGGCGCAGGCTGCGGAAATGCGCTTGCAGGCTTCGCGGATCAGGTCTTCCGACGTGGCGATCGACAGTCGGAAATACGGCGAGAGGCCGTAGGCCGCGCCGTGGATCGCGGCGACGCCGCTATCGAGCAGATAGAGGACGAAATCGAGATCGTTCCTGATCCGGTACTCGCCGTCGGCCGTGCCCTTGCCGATCGCACCGGCGCAATTGACGAAAATGTAGAAGGCGCCGTCGGGCGCGAGGCACGACAGACCGGGGACTGCGTTCAAGCGTTCGACGGCGATGTCCCGGCGCCTCCGGTAGGCGGCGCAGCTCTCGGTGACGAAGCGCTGGTTGCCATCGAGGGCGGCGGCAGCCGCGGCCTGGCTGATGGAGGAGGGGCAGGAGGAAATCTGCGACTGCAGCTTGTTGATCGCATTGACGAGCGGCAGCGGCCCGACGCCGTAGCCGAGCCGCCATCCGGTCATCGCGTAGCTCTTCGAAACGCCGTTGACGACGAAGACGCGGTCCTTCAGATGCGGCACGGCCTCGACGAGGCTTAAGAGGCGTCCTTCGCCGAACCATATCTCGTCGTAGATTTCGTCCGTCAGCACCAGCACGTGGGGGTGGCGTTCCAGCACCTTGCCGAGCGCCTTCAGCTCATCGGCGGTGTAGACGGCGCCGGTCGGGTTCGACGGCGTGTTGAGGATCAGCCAACGGGTCTTCGGCGTAATGGCGGCCTCCAACGCTTCCGGCCTCAGCTTGAAACCGTCTTCTTCCGGGCAGGCGACGATGACGGGCTTGCCTTCGTTGGCGACCACCATGTCGGGATAGGAAACCCAATAGGGCGCCGGGATGATCACCTCGTCATTGTTATCGATCGACGCCATCAGGGCGAGGAAGATGATCTGCTTGCCGCCGCCGCCGACTGTGATCTGCTCCAGCGGATAGTCGATACCGGTATGCCGCTGCATGCGGCCGGCGATTGCCTGGCGCAGTTCCAGGATACCGTTGACCGCCGTATACTTGGTCTTGCCGTCATGAATTGCAGCGATGCCGGCGTCCTTGATGATGTCGGGCGTGTCGAAATCCGGTTCGCCGACCGTCATGTCGACGATGTCGCGTCCCGCGGCCTTCAGCTCCCTGGCCCTCGCGGCGGCTGCCGTGCTGGGGGATGGCTGGATGGATGTCACACGCTTTGCAAGTTTGAATTCCGGCATCTGTTCGCATGCGTCTGCGCGCGCATGTCCTCTCATTGAATCAACATGCTCAGAATAAGGGCAAGACGGCTTCGCCGGGTAAGACGCATTCATTATGGGGTGATAGCGGAGGGCGATGAAGCCGGCGGATATTGTAATCTCGTCTGACCCCATTGCCGCACCCTTATGGTAGCGTTTCGACGATAGACATCACGTTCCCGGATTTCGGAATTTGACGCGGAAAGGCTCAATGGACCTGGATAAACTCAACGCCCTGATGGCCTGGATGTCGGCCACTCCTCTTTCCGAACTGGAGTGGAGCGAAGGCGACGAGCACATCAAACTGGTCAGGGCGAACGGCGTCATCGCGCCGGTATCCCCTCACTTGGCCGAGGTTGTGGATAGCGCCGCCCCGCAGGTCGTTGGCGGTGATACGGCCGGACTGGTCGAGGCGCCGTTCTTCGGGATCGTTCACCTTGCTCCTTCACCGGATGCGCCTGCCTATGTCGAAGTCGGCCGGACGATTGCCGTCGGTGATACGCTCTGCACCATTGAGGCGATGAAGACCTTCAATGCGGTCAGCGGCGAACAGGGCGGCGTCGTGAAAGAAATCCTCGTGAAATCCGGCGAGCAGGTTTCTCTTGGCCAGCCGCTGTTCCGGATATCCGCAAGCTAATCGCGTGAAGGCGGACATGAATCCACGATTGCCCTTTGATACGGTCCTGATAGCCAACCGCGGAGAGATCGCCCTCAGGATTCTGCGCGCATGCCGGCAGCTGAACCTCAAGGCGGTCTGTGTATATTCGGAAGCGGACAGCCAAGCGCCGTATCTGGCGCTCGCCGATGCATCTGTCTGCATCGGCCCGGCGTCGCCGGCGGCGAGCTATCTCAATATCGAAGCGATGTTGATGGCCGCTGCCGCAACCGGCGCCGGCGCGATCCATCCGGGCTACGGTTTCCTTTCCGAAAGCGCGGCCTTTGCCGATGCTGTCACGGATGCTGGTCTTGTCTTCATCGGCCCTTCGGGAGATTGCATTCGTACCATGGGCGACAAGATCGCGGCAAAGCGGGCAATGGTTTGCGCCGATGTGCCTTGCGTTCCCGGCCCTGACGAAAGCCTGCCAGACGATCCGAAAGCGGTCGAGGCTATCGCTGCCGAGATCGGATATCCGGTCATCATCAAGGCTGCGGGCGGCGGCGGCGGTCGGGGAATGCGCATCATCCGCTCCGCCGCTGAATTGAAGGAGGCGGTGGATCTGACGCGCAAGGAGGCCGCACGCTTCTTCGGCAACCCCACCATCTACATGGAAAAATTCCTCGACCGGCCGCGCCACGTCGAAATCCAGGTCATGTGCGACAACCATGGCAATGCGGTCTGGCTCGGAGATCGCGACTGCTCGCTCCAGCGCCGCCATCAGAAGGTGATCGAGGAAGCGCCGGCGCCGGGGATAGACCGGACGAGGATCGCAGAGATTGGCGAGCTTTGCGCCGGCGCCTGCCGCAAGATCGGCTATTCCGGGGCGGGCACCTTCGAATTTCTCTATGAGGACGGCGCCTTCTATTTCATCGAGATGAATACGCGCGTGCAGGTCGAGCACCCCGTGACCGAGATGGTAACCGGCATCGACATCGTTGCCGAGCAGATCAGGGTCGCCCTCGGCGCCAAGCTGCCGATCCGCCAGGAAGACGTGCGCTGTGACGGTCATTCGATCGAATGCCGCATCAATGCGGAGGATCCTTACAGTTTCGCGCCGAGGCCGGGCCGGGTGACCGCGCTCGCATTGCCCGGCGGGCCGGGGGTTCGGTCCGATACGCATCTTGCCCTCGGCTACGAGATTCCAACCCACTACGATTCGATGATCGCCAAGGTCATCACGCATGGCAGGTCGCGGGGCGAGGCCATCGAACGGATGCAGGGAGCGCTACGCCAGTTGCGCATAGAAGGGCCGGCCTGCAACGCGCCGCTCCATGCCGAACTCCTTGAGGACCAAGGTTTCGTTTCCGGCGATATCGATATCCATCACCTCGAGCATCTTCTGGCGGAAAGGGCATCGCGATGAACATGAATGTGCCCAGCCTGCTTCAAGAACCGCGCGTCAGTCTGCTCGGCAACACCGCCCTCTTGTTCGAGGCTCCGGGAGAGTTCGACCTGCATACACAAAGGCGCATCTGGGCGTTGGCGGACCAGGCGATGGATTGGCCAAGCGTTGCCGAAGCCGTACCCGGAATGACCAATCTCATGCTGATCTTTTCAGAACCACCGCGCGACCTGGAAGCCTTCGAGCGCAAGCTTTTCGACGCCTGGGCGACCGGCGAGGAAAAGCAGATGAAGCCGCGCGAGATCGAGATTTCGATAGCCTATGGCGGCGCCGGCGGACCGCATTTGCGGGAGGTGGCCGAAAATACCGGCCTGAGCGTTGCCGACGTCGTGAAGATCCACACCGACCCGTCATACACGGTCTATGCGGTCGGAAGCCATGCCGGCTACTGCTACCTCGGCGGCCTCGATTCGCGTCTCTTCCTGCCGCGCCGCAAGGTGCCGCTCGTGAGTATTCCCGGCGGTTCGCTCTCGATCGCCGGCATGCAGACGGGTGTTTCGGCATCCGCCGGCCCGAGCGGCTGGCACACCATCGGCCATGCGGAGATTTCCTTCTTCAATCCCGAAAAACGACCGCCGGCGTTGCTGGGTCCCGGAGATATCGTGCATTTCAAAGCGGAAAGCATACTGTCATGATCGAGGTTCTCTCCGCCGCACCACTGATGACAGTGCAGGATCTCGGCCGTAGCGGCTTCTATCGCTACGGCGTCTGCCGCTCCGGCGCGATGGACCGTCTGGCGCTTGCCGTCGGCAATCTGCTGCTCGGCAATGATGAAGGTGCTGCCGGTCTTGAAATTCCGCTGCCACCGGTCAAGTTCGCCTTTCGCGAGGACGTCAATTTTGCCCTGACAGGCGCCGATTGTGCGGCAAAACTCGATGGCCGGCCGGTTCCGCCTTGGTGGGCGATGCAGGCAGAGGCTGGTCAGACGCTTTCGCTCGCTCCGTCGCGTTCCGGTACGCGCGCCTATCTCTGCCTTGCCGGCGGCGTTGATGTCTCCGAGGTGCTTGGATCGCGCAGCACGCAATTGCGTGAGGCTTTCGGGGGGCTCGAGGGTCGCCCGGTCGGCAAGGGCGACCTCATCGCCGCGACGGGCAATGATGTCGTTCTGCCGGAAGATGGCGCCGGTGCTCTTCCGCCGTCTCTGGCGTTGGTCTTGCCCGACAGTTCCGCAATCGTGGTCAGAGTGGTCGCCGCGGCGGAATACGATCATTACACCGCCGCATCCCAGCACGCTTTCTGGAACGCGCAATGGGAGGTCACCGCCCAGAGCAACCGCGCGGGTTTCCGGCTTGCAGGCCCCGACCTGGAACTTGCCCATGCGCTTGAGTTACGCTCGCACGGAGTTGTGCCCGGCGTCATCCAGGTACCCGCTGGCGGGCATCCGATCATCCAGCTTGCCGATGCTGCGACGATGGGCGGCTACCCTAAGATCGGCACCGTCATCGAGGCCGATCTCTGGCGTGTCGGTCAGGCGAAGGCCGGCGACAGGCTGCAATTTGTCGAGGTCGACTACAGCCAAGCGCTCGATGCGCTTGCCGCCGTGAGGACCTATCTCGACGACTTGAAAAATCAGGCCGCCCGGCTGCGCGGGGCTTCGCGGCGCTGGAGGCAGGCATGAAGACCGACGATCTCGATCGAGTGCTGCATTTGATGCTCGAAAAGGGTTTTTCGCAGGCCGATGTAACGGACGGACGGCAGCGGATCGCCATGAAACTGGCCACCTCATCCGAGGCCGCTCCCGCCGTGGCATATGCGCCGGCGGCTTCGGTGTCCGGCGCTTCGGCAGCCGTTCGAAGCCCTTCGATCGGCACGCTGCTTGGTCGCCATCCGCTTCATGCCGCCGATGGGGACGGGTTTGCCGAGGGAAGCCGGGTCGTTGCCGGAGAGCCGGTTGCCTATGTCCGCGCCGGCAATCTCTTGAGCGCGGTCGTCGCGCCGGCAAATGGTTGGCTGGGACGCCGGCTTTGCGAGCCCGGCCATTCGGTCGGATATGCGACGCCGGTCTTCGAATTCTTCCCGGACAAGGACGGAAGGGCCCCGAAAGGATAGTCATGCGCATCGATATCAATGCCGATTTGGGCGAGGGGTTCGGCCCCTATAGCATCGCCGACGACGAGGCGCTGATGCCGTTGATCACATCCGCCAACATCGCTTGCGGATACCATGCCGGGGATCCGGTAATCATGGATCGGACGGTGCGGCTGGCGCAAGAGAACGGCGTCGATCTCGGTGCGCATGTCAGCTTTCCCGACCGTATGGGATTTGGCCGCCGCGTGATCCAGATGGACGCGACCGAAATCGAAAAGCACGTGCTCTACCAGCTCGGTGCGCTCGATGCCTTCGCACGGGTGACCGGACAGCGCATCCGGCACGTCAATCCGCACGGTGCGCTTGGCAATCTCGCATCCGCCGACGCGAAGACGGCGGAGGCGCTCGTCACCGCCGTCCGGCAGTTCGATCCGGAAATCCGCTTTCTCGTCCTGCCGGGTTCGGCATTGGAAGAGGCGGCGAATGCGGCGGGACTGTCCTGCTGGCGCCTGTTCCTGGCCGACCGGGCCTATGCGAAGGACGGCCAGCTTGCGCCGCGCGCCCTGCCGGGCGCGGTCATCAAGGATGAGGCGGCGGTGCTTGCCCGGTTGCTGAAGCTGCTCCGCGACGGCGTCGTCGTCACCATCGATGGCGAAACGATCGACATGCCGGTTCATTCTATCCTTGTGCATTCGGATACGCCCGGCGCAGCCGCATTGGCACACGCGATCCGCAAGGCTCTCGACGACGTCGGCGCTGCGATCGTCCCACTTTCCAAGCAGGCATAAGCGAAAGGGTTTCCGCCGGATATCCTTGGAGCTTCGGACGCCAAAACGCATGACGCGCTCACAGGGATCCATTTGAGCGCGTCGATGCTCCAGCGTCTCTGGCGCGTTCGATCGACGCGCCGTGGATGTTTATTTCTTGCTCTTGAGCGTCGTCAGGCCGCCGGGAACCTGGAAGGTCGACATGACTTCCATCAGTCCGAGATTGACGTAGCTCGGCATGGCGACGGCAAAGGCGGCTATGTCGGCGATATGCTCGGCGGACGGGACTTCGTAGCCCTCGTAATACTTCTTCCGGGCCTCTTCCTTGGTGACGCCGTGGTTGCGGTCGAAGATTTCGGTTTCCACCCGGCCAGGGCAGATTTCGGTCACCCGCACGCGCTTGCCGAGAACGTCGATGCGCAGTTGTTGCGACAGCATGTGGATGGCAGCCTTCGTCGCGTGGTACATCGTGTTGCCGCCGAAATTGTAGTGGCCGGCAATTGAGCTGATGTTGATGATATGGCCGCGGTCGCGCTCCATCATGCCCGGCAGCACCATGCGACAGGCTTGCAGCACGCTGCGTAGGTTGAGATCGACGAGATCGTCGATGTCGTCGGCATTGGCATGCGTGATGTTCCCGACGCGACCCACACCCGCATTGTTGACGAGGATATCGACTTCGAGGCCGGTCAGGAGCTTCGTCAGGCCGCCAAGGTCCTTCATGTCCATGGCATGCGGGATGCAGCCGGTGCGCGCCGCGAGGTCCTCCAGACGGTCCTGACGGCGCGCGATGGCGTGAACCGTCAGACCCTCCTTGCAAAACCGCTCGACGATAGCGGCGCCCATGCCGGCGGAAGCGCCGGTCACCACCGCGGTTCGATAGTCTGAAAAGCTCATGATTGTCCTCGATTCATTGAATGTCCGCGCGGGGCCTGCCCGCGTCTCCTCCCAACTCTACGCAGGCGGCAACTCTTGGGACAGGCTTTCAGCGCCTATGGGGGCAGAGGGATTTCTTATCCTGACGGGGATGAAAGCGCTTGGAGGCTTTCCTGGTCCAATCAGGGCCAACAGGAAACGCGGCTTTTGTTGACGCTGGGCCTTAACCCTCGTTAGCTTAGGTTCTTCTGAAACAGGCGACTCTCCGTGGACATTCGTCGACTTCGATTCTTCATCACGATTGTGGACACCGGCAGCATCACCCGTGCAGCCGACGTTCTGCATATCGCCCAACCAGCCCTTAGCCAGCAGCTGGCTGCCCTTGAAGATCATTTTCGCAAGAAGTTGCTGATCCGCGGACAGCATGGTGTGAAAATGACCGACGCCGGCAAGATCCTCTACCGGCACGCGCAGATCGTGCTTCGTCAGATGGATCAGGCGCAGGCCGAGGTTCTGAACGCCGGCGAATTCCTGAACGGCAGAGTGTCTGTCGGCCTGGTGCCGTTCAGCAGTGCGGGAATGATTGCCGTCGACCTGATAACCAGGGCGCGAGAACTGTATCCCGGCATTCTCATCGAACTGACTGAGAGCGTCAGCCAGCCCTACAGCCAAATGATCATGAATGGTCGCCTGGAAATGGCACTTATTCATGGGGCGGGGCCAATAAAGGGTGTCAAGTTCGAGCAGATGCTGCGGGAGGAGTTCTTCCTGGTCGCCCGGCAGGACATGGCAGGGGAGTGGGCGGGAGACGACAGTGTCACCGTGTCTTCGCTGGCTTCGTTGTCATTCCTCTTGCCGCCCGCCTACAATTTCGTGCGGCGGGCGATAGACATGGCCTTCACGCGGAGCCGCACCGACTTGAAGGTCGTTGCCGAAATCGATGCCGTTCGCACGCTCTCCGGTGCGGTTCAAAGCGGTCTCGGCGCCACGATCGTGCCGAGAGCCATAGCCGACAGGATAGTGCGGGAAGGCGAGGAGATCGTCATCAAGAAAATCATCAACCCGGCAATCGGCGAAGTGCTGTCACTTTGCACTGCGGAGCAGGCTCCACTGTCCGAGCCGGCGGCCGCGATCAGGGACCTGCTCGTGGAGCTGACCGGTACCCTGCCAACGCAGGAAGCCTGAAGCCTTGAGCCATTGCGCGGCGTCATAAAACGAAGCAGCAGCAAAAATCGCACCCGGGGCATCGGTCGTCACCTGGCGCACATTCGCTTCCATGATGTGCGGAGAATGGTGTCGATGCTGATCCGGCCCCGATTGGCCGTCCAGGCGTCGGCCCCGAGATGTCCTCCTGGTCGCGCGAGAGGCGACGATTGGGTATTGCGTTTGGCACTACAAGTCATTATCTTGCAATCAAGGAGAATGAGCATGGCCACCACCGTCGAACGTAAGGAATACCCGATCTCGATGCGCCTGCCCGAGGCGGACGTCGCAATGATTGATCGTGCGGCCAGCCTGCGCGGTCGCTCGCGCACGGATTTCGTGCGGGATGCCGCCGTGCGTGCCGCCGAGGAAATCGTTATGGAGCAGGGGCTGATTCGCATGAGTCCCGAGGGATTTGCCGACTTCATGGAAGTCCTGTCCCGTCCGGCCGCTCCGGTTCCCGAGATGGTGGAACTGGCCAAGCGGCCCGCGCCGTGGGAGCCCGGCTACGTGGCGAAGCGGTAAGACGTGTCACTATCGGCTCCTGAACCGCTCACCGCTACCCATGATGTTTCCGAATTTTCCTGCGGCAAACCCACGCTCGATCGTTGGCTGAAGACGCGCGCCCTTTCCAATCAGCAGAAGGGCTTCACGGCCGTTCTCGTTGTCCATGACACCGGGCGAGTCGTCGGCTATTGTGGCCTTGCGCCGACGGCCGTGGTTCCGTCGATCCTGCCGCGCTCGATTCGCACGGGCCAGCCGCCTGATCCGGTTCCCTGCCTGCTTCTCGGTCAGCTCGCCACCGACACGGAATGGGCAGGGCGAGGTATGGGCACAGGTCTAGTGAAACACGCCCTCCAGCGCTGCGTCCAGGCCGCCGCGCTGATTGGGGGGCGGGCGTTGATGGTCAATGCCGTTGACGAAGAAGCAGCACAGTTCTGGCAGCGGCGAGGGTTTATGCCGTCGAAGGACGATCCGCTGGTCCTGTTCCGCTCGATTGCCGACATCGCCGCTTCGCTGGCGCGGGCGTGAGGTCCCGGGGCCCGAAGCTCCAAGAAGTGGATGATACGATCCCGGACTTGTTCGAGGCCCAGATGTCAAACAATTCAAGCTGCGGGATATCTCATAAAGATATCAAATGCCGACATCAGCTGAATAAATTTAATTAATCCAAAATCGAGACTTAACGTAGCGGTCATTCGTTGCCAGCAAGGGAGCATCGCAATGACTGAAGACATGTTGCACGTGATGAAATGGCACAATGGCGAGAAGGATTTCTCGCCGTTCTCGGATGCCGAAATGGCGCGCCGCCAGAATGATGTACGCGGCTGGATGGCCAAGAACGACGTCGATGCGGCCTTATTCACCTCCTATCACTGCATCAACTATTACTCCGGTTGGCTCTACTGCTACTTCGGCCGGAAGTACGGGATGATCATCGACCATAGCAATGCCACTACGATCTCGGCCGGCATCGACGGTGGCCAGCCTTGGCGCCGCAGCTTCGGCGACAACATTACCTACACTGATTGGCGCCGCGACAACTTCTATCGTGCCGTGCGCCAGCTGACGACGGGGGCCAGGCGCATCGGCATCGAATTCGACCATGTCTCGGTCGATTTCCGTCGTCAGCTCGAGGAGGCTCTGCCTGGCGTCGAGTTCGTCGACGTCGGTCAGCCGTCGATGTGGATGCGCACGATCAAGTCGGTTGAAGAGCAGAAGCTGATCCGTGAGGGAGCTCGTGTCTGCGACGTGGGTGGTGCGGCCTGCGTGGCAGCGGCGCGCGCCGGTGTGGCGGAGCATGAGGTGGCGATCGCCACCACGAACGCGATGATCCGCGAAATCGCCAAGTCGTTTCGCTTCGTCGAGCTGATGGACACCTGGACCTGGTTTCAGTCTGGCATCAACACCGACGGCGCCCACAATCCGGTGACCAACCGCAAGATCCAGTCGGGCGATATCCTGTCGCTGAACACCTTCCCGATGATCTTCGGTTACTATACGGCGCTCGAGCGCACGCTGTTCTGCGACCGTGTCGATGATGCCAGCCTCGATATATGGGAGAAGAACGTGGCGGTTCACCGTCGTGGCCTGCAGCTCATCAAGCCTGGCGCGCGCTGCAAGGACATCGCGCTCGAACTCAATGAGATGTACCAAGAATGGGATCTGCTGAAGTACCGCTCATTCGGCTATGGCCACTCCTTCGGCGTGCTGTGCCATTATTATGGGCGCGAAGCGGGCGTGGAACTGCGGGAGGACATCGACACGGTGCTCGAGCCGGGCATGGTGGTGTCGATGGAGCCGATGGTCATGCTGCCCGAGGGCATGCCGGGCGCCGGCGGCTATCGCGAGCATGACATCCTGATCGTCAACGAAGACGGCGCCGAGAACATCACCGGCTTTCCCTTCGGTCCGGAGCATAACATCATCAGGAACTGAGAGGAGCTCTCGCTCACCTCATGACTTGTCTCGAGACGGTGGCCCGGCATGCCGGTCCACCGCGAACCCGTGCGTTTGACCACGATATTTGCCCACTAGCCGACGCCCTTTCCCGATCCTGGCGGATGGGCTTGCGGCGTCGGAGGCACGGCGCGTCAGCGCGGAAACTCGCACTCGAGCGCCTTGACGATGCCGTCGACGCAGACCTCCAGGAGAATCTCGCCCTTTTCCGCCGAGGCTTCCTTTGGAGACGACAGCGTGCCGCTGACGGGTGTCCACTCCGGCTTGGGCGGATAGACGTCGTAAGGCGGGAAGCTTGCCGGCGCATGGTCTACGGCGCGCTCGAGTCTCACCTGCTTCGGATAGAGGGCCAGCATAAGCGAGGTTTCCAGAACACCGCCATGTTCGAGATCCCAACCCGTGAAGCCGTTCGGATAGAGCCGGGCAATCGTTGCCTTGTCAACGAAGTCCCAATAGGACAGCACAACGATCTTCATGTCCTCGATGCCGCCCCATTTCAACTCGCGCAGGGCCAGGTCAATGCCCTCGACGATGAACCATGAATTCTCGAAATGGCCGTTCACCAGACAGATGCGGCGCACGCCGTGGCGGGCGAACTCCTTGATGACATCGCGCAAAGCAGCCACCAAGGTCGCACCGTCGAGGCTGGTGGTGCCCGGCAGATGATTGCCGCCGCCAGACTTCTGGTGCGACTTATAGCCATAGGTGAACGGCGGCGCCACCAGCGCGCCGAGGCGGACCGCAACGCGGCGGGCGAATTCGACGGGCAGCAGCACGTCGACGTTCATCGGCATGTGGTGGCCGTGCTGCTCCATCGAGCCGATCGGCAACAGGATGGGCGTGGTGCCGTCGCGGACACGTTCATCATAGTCGGGCCAGGAAAGCTCGGCGGCAAAGACTGATTGCTGCGGCATGGTGATCTCCCATTTTGACTCATTCCCGGTGATTTGAAGCCATTGGCGTGATATGTGAAATTTATAATAGTCATCCTCGTATGAGGATTTGAAATCGATGCGCAAGATCATCAACTTCCAGACCGACCTGCTCCGCACCTTCGTATCGGTCGTCGATCTGGGTGCCTTCACCAAAGCCGGGGACGCGCTCGGCCGCACGCAGCCGGCGATCTCGCTTCAGATACGCAGACTTGAGGAACTGGTCGGCGCACCCATCATCAAGCAGGTGGGGCGCACCCTGATGCTGACCAGCGAAGGCGAGATGCTGTTGAGCTATGCCCGCGAAATACTGCGGCTCAACGACGAGGTCGCATCTTATTTCAACCGTGCCACCATTTCGGGCGTGCTTCGCGTCGGTCTGCCGAACGACTATGCCGTCGCCTTTCTGCAGGGTGTCATCACGGAATACACCCGCCAGCATCCTGACATCTCGCTTGAGATCTATTGCGGTTGGAGTGTGGAGATCCTGGAGCGGCTGCGGGCGGACGAGCTCGATCTCGCCGTCGCGATGGTTAACAACGACCGCGCGCAATTTCTGTCCCGCTCGTGGATCGAGCGGCCCATCTGGGCTGCCGCGGAAGACGTCAGCTTCGATCCGTCGGCCGGCATTCCGCTCGCCGCCCACCCGGAGGGCTGCGCCTACAGATCGCGGATGATCCAGGCGCTCGATGCGGCTCATATCCGCTGGCGCGTCGCCTATACCGGTTCCGGCATCGCCGGGCTGCAGAACGCGGTGGTTAACGGTCTCGGTGTGAGTGCGCTGACCCGATACACCATGTTGCCCGGCATGCGGGCATTGGACGACACCGACGGCTTCCCGCCGCTGGCCGAAATCCGGGTTGGCCTGTTCTACAAACACCCGCGCCTGTCGGAGGCGGGCATTCGCCTGGTCAACCACGTGATTGCCCGGCTGGACGAGACGGGCGTCTCCGGTGATCCGGCGCGCGGCCATGTGGGACTTGATCATCAATAAGCGACATAAATGCGAAAATAACTACAATTAATTTTCCAAATGAGATTGCCCTGCATACCCTTTCGGCAACAACAACGAAAGGGGAATGCGATGACTAATAAGGGCACTTCGGCAGGGCGTCCGACGCGGCGCGAATTTTTGAAGGGCGCTACCATTGTCGGCGGTGGGCTTTTGGCAACGCCGTATCTCGGCAGGCTTGCCTTCGCCAATCCGGTCGAGCTCAACATGCTCGCTTGGTATGGACATGCCGAGCCCGATGTTGTTGCCGAATTCGAGGCGGAGAACAACGTCAAGTTCAAGCCGAAATACTATACCGGCGGCGACAACATGCTGGGGCTGATCGCCCAGTCGCCGCCTGGCACCTTCGATGTCATCCTTTCAGACGCCGAATATGTGCAGCAGCTCAATGCTGCCGGCTACATCGAGGAGCTCGATCCGAAGGATTATGCCTTCGACGACTATTTCCCCGAGTTCCAGCAATTCGCCGGCCACTGGCAGGACGGCAAGCTCTATTCGGTGCTCACCCGGTTCGGCTTTCTGGGTGTTGCCTACAACACCGAGGCGCTGACCGAAAAGGAAGCCTCTACGTATAACGTCTATTGGGCCGAGAAGCTGAAGGGCAAGGTCGGGCACTTCGACTGGCACCTGCCCAACCTCGGTCAGATCAGCCTGCTTGAAGGCAACGCCTCGCCCTATGACATCGATGAGACGGCCTGGGGCAAGCTGCAGGAGAAAGTGACGACGCTGCGTCCGCAGATTGGCGGCTTCTTCGACTATGGCGGCACTTTCTCGTCGCTGCAGAATGGTCAGATGCTGGCCATGGCCGGCATCGGCGATTGGATCACCGGTACGCTGGAGAAGAACGGCGCCAAGGTGCGCAGCGTCATCCCCGAAGAGGGTGGCCTGCAGTGGACCGAATCCTTCTCGATTGGCAAGGGCTCGACCAAAGCGGAGCTCGCCAGAAAATGGATCCAGTACATCACCTCGGCTCAAGGCCAGGTGAAGTCTGCGAACATGGCGGCCTATCCGGCGCTGATCCCAAACCAGAAGGGATGGGAACTGTTGGCCAAGGAAACGCCGGAGGAAGCCGAGCGCCAGGGTATGCTGCTCAATGAGAGCAACGTCATGGACCTGATCCGCAACGGCCGCATCAAGTACCGGCAGTTGCCGGTGCAGCAGAGCCTCGAGGACTGGAACGACTTTTGGTCGGAATACAAGGGCTCTTGAGCGGCGCGCTGATGGGCTTGCAACTCTGCAACCGTTTACGGGCGGCCCCCGGCGACCGTCCGTTCATTCCGGCAATCAATTCTGCGCGGCTTGGGCCGCGCGCTCGTGTGTGCATGGAACCGACACGATGCGGAAATCGATCACTCTCTACGGATTGACCTTCTCGCTGCCGATGCTGATCTGGCAGGTGATGTTCTTCCTCGCGCCGTTGCTGTTCCTGATCGCGCTCAGCTTCTGGACGGTCAAGAATTTCCGCATGGAGCCCGACTTCGACACCGTCAACTGGGTCAGGATGCTCGGGCGCGGCGTCTTCTGGGATGCCTACCTGCGCACCTTCGCACTGGCCACATCGGCAGCCATCATCTCCAGCGCGCTGGCCTTTCCCTGCGCCTATGCGATTGCCTTCAAGCTTTCGGATACGGCGCGGCGCTGGGCCATCTTCCTGATGGTCATCCCCTTCTTCACCAGCTATCTGGTGCGTGTCTATTCCTGGCAGATCTTCCTGTCCGATAACGGCATCATCAACGCCCTTTTCGCCCGGGTCGGGCTCGGGCCGTTCGGGATGCTCAATTCGGTGTTCGGCACGATGGTCGGCTATCTGACGCTAAGCTTCCCGTTGGTCGTGCTCCTGCAGCTGTTCAGCCTGATCTTCGTTGACAAGACGCTGATCGAGGCGGCGCACAACCTGCGCTGCGGCCGCCTGCGCACCGTCTTCGAGGTCATCGTGCCGTCGGCCAAGGTCGGTCTCGTCATCGCCGCACTGTTCTGCTTCATCCTGACCTTCGGCGACTTCGTCAGCCCCCTCTACCTGGGCGGCGGCGACCCGCCGACGCTTTCCATCCTGATCACCGACACCACCAAATCGGGCCAGCAATGGCCGCGGGCAGCAGTGATTGCCCTGACGATGATCGCAACGCTGCTCGCGGTCGCCTTCGCTGCGGTGAGCTATGCCTACAAGGAGCGCGGACAATGAGTGGCTTCAACCGCAACCGCCTGATCGACTGGGCACTGAAGTCCTACGTGTTGCTGGCCTTCGCCTTCATCTTTGCGCCGATCGCCGCAAGCTTCGTCTTCTCCTTCAACGTCGACCGTTTCCCCTCGCTTCCACTCGGCGGCTTCTCGACCATCTGGTACGAGACCGTGGCCGCCGATCCGCTGGTCTGGGAAGGGCTGCGCAACACGCTGACGGCCGGTCTGGTAGTGTCGGTGTTGGCGACGGCCATCGGCTTCGGCGCCGCCTATACCGACTTTCGCTACAAGTTCTTCGGCAAGACCTTCTACGTGGCGCTGGCGCTGCTGCCGCCGACCATCCCGGTGATCATCCTGGGCCTTGCCATGCTCGCCTTCCTTTCCAACATCAACCTGTCAGGTGCTATCCATTCGGTCATCATCGCCCATGTGGTGATGTGCGCCCCTTTCGCCATGGCCATCGTGCGGCTGCGGCTTTCGCAGATGGATTCTTCTCTGGAGGCAGCGGCTTGGAACCTCGGCGCGTCGGAATGGATGGCGATGCGCCACGTCATCATTCCCTTCTGCAGGCCGGCGATCTTTGCGGCTTTGTTCATTACCATGGCAGTGTCCTTCGACGAGTTCGCCGTCGCCTGGTTCGTCTCGGGCCTCAATGAGACGCTGCCCGTCAAGGTGCTCGGTTTCCTGCAGGGGCAGGTCAGTCCACGCATCAATGTCATCGGCACCTTTGTCTTCATCGCCTCGATGACGCTGGTGGTGCTTGCTCAGATCCTCCTCATGAAACGCAGCGGTGCGCCCAAGGCGGCCGCCGACATAGCCGGAGTACAGGTGTCATGACCGACAAGGCTCTCGTTGTCTTCGACGGTGTCGTCAAACGGTTCGGCAGTTTCGTTGCCGTCGAGAAGACCGATTTTGAAATCCGCAAGGGCGAGTTCCTCGCCATCATGGGCTCCAGCGGTTGCGGCAAGACCACGACGCTGCGCATGCTGGCCGGCCTCGAAGCGCCGAGCGAAGGCGAGATCCGTCTCGCCGGAAAGCGCATCAACGACCTGCCGACCTGGCGCCGCGATACGCCGATGGTGTGGCAAAGCCTGGCGCTGTTCCCGTTCCTGACCGTGCGCGAGAACGTCGAGTTCGGCCTGCGCATGCGCGGCGCGGACAAGGCCGGGCGACGCAAGCGCGTCGACAAGTGGCTGGAGCGTATGCAGATCACCGAGTTCGCCGACCGCAATGTGGCGCATCTTTCGGGCGGCCAGCGCCAGCGCGTCGCGCTCGCCCGCTCGCTGGTGACGGAGCCGGAAATCCTGCTCCTCGACGAGCCGCTGTCGGCGCTCGACGCCCATCTCAAGGTGCGCATGCAAACGGTGCTTTCCAACCTCCAGCGGGAGCTCGGAATCACCTTCGTCTATGTCACGCACAGCCAATCGGAAGCTTTCTCGATGGCCGACCGCGTCGTCATCATGAGCCGTGGGCGGATCGAGCAGATCGGCAACCCGCAGGAGATCTATCGCGCCCCGCGCACCAAATTCGTCGCTGAGTTCCTGGGCTCGTCCAACATCTTCGCCGGCAGCGTGTCCTACGCCAACGGCCAGTCGCTGAAGATCGCCACCCCGGCCGGCGAGTTCCACGTGGTGCCCAACGCCGCCAAGCCGCTCGCTAAGGGCGACAGGGCGACGTTCGTCGTCTCCGACGACCGGGTGCATCTCAGCAACACACCGCCGGACGAAGGCTACAACGGCATGCAGGCCTCTGTGGTGGGAGAGGAGTTCGTCGGTGCCACGGCGGTCATCCATCTCGAAGGTGCAGGGCGCATCGAAATCAAAGCCCAGAAGGGCCACGATGAACTCGAGCAGCTCAACTTGTCGCCGGGTGCCAAGATCTGGGTGTCTTGGCGGCCCGATGCCACGCATATTCTGCCGGGCGAATAGATCTGCGCCTGGGCGTGCGGTGCTGCCGTGGCCGGCAGTGTAAAACACAGTCAGAGCGGAAATTCACTGGTCGCCTCAGTGGTCTCGCGACAGGAGCCGATGTTAAGCCGGTGCGTGAGGGAGGAGCCGATATCTCGGGCTTGCGCGCCGGCCGCCGATCCTCATTCACGTTCGCCCCAGCCGAGTTCCACCGACCGGTCACCTCGATTTGCCGGAGTGCCGAAGCGGCTTTGGCGCCATCGCCTCAGATGCGCGGCGGCAGGTTCTTGGCGATCTCGACGAAATGACGGACCGACTTCGCCCGGTTGGAACGCTTCCACACAAGAATTGTCTGGATGCGGAAATCGGGATGCATGATCGGCCGCACCTCGACGTTGCGACCGAGGAAGCCGATCAGGCTTTCCGGGTAGACCGTGACGCCGAGACCTGCGGCTACCAGCCCCAGCAATGCTAGGGTGTTCGAGGCCTCAAGCGTGATGTTGAGCGGCACGCCTTCGGCAGAGAACATCTCGTTGAGCCGCCAGCGATAAGCTTCCCACTCGATCATGTCGCCGAGGATGAGGTTGTGGTCGGCGAGGTCTGCCGGCCTGATCTCGGGTCTGTGCAGAAGCGCATGATTCCGCGGAGTAACAATGTAGAGCGGGTCCGAGGTGAGCAGAAGACTATGAAAGTCGGTATGGTCGAACGGCCCGATCATGTAGCCGACGTCGACCTCGTCATCGGCCAGGGCAAGCTTCTGCCCCTGCGTGCGGATGTAGCGAAGGTTAACTTCGACATGCGGATAGGCGTTGCGGAAGCGCAGCACCGCGTTTGGCATCAGCTCGGTAGCGGCGAACGCCATGTAGGCAACACGCAGTTCCCCGGTCTTGCCTTCGGCAACCAGGCGGGCAGCCTTCACCGAATGAGCATAATTGTGCATCAGCCGCGCGTTCTCCTCGTAGAAGCGGCGGCCGGCTGGCGTCAGCGACACTTCTCGCGTGCTGCGCTCAAAGAGAGCGAAACCCAGGAGATGCTCCAGCTTCTGGATGCGGCGGGTAAGCGCCGACTGATCGACATTCAGCCGTTCAGCGCTGCGGCGGAAGTTCAGTTCCTCTGCAACGATCAGGAAGGATTGGGTGAGCTCAAGTCCGGCTTCGAGGTCCATGGCCAAGCAATCTCACGGCTTCGGTCGTTTTTATATTGATGCATAGCGCGCAATAATAATTGGCGAAAGACCATTTCCGAAATTCTTGGCCGAACGGCATTCTCGCTCGCAGATAACCGGAACCGAAAACGGCAGACGGTCATCGAACCCGGATCAGGCGGCCAGCGCCGCATAGTCGAGAGGAAACCTCATGAGCAATGTCGACAACAAAGAACTTGACCGAATGCTGAAGCAGGCGTTCGACGCTTCCACCAAGATCTACCAGGAGCGCGGCTTCCAGCGGCGCGTCGGCTTCGGCAGCCGTCCCGCGCTTGTCAGCGTCGATCTCGCCAATGCGTGGACCCGGCCCGGCAACCCGTTCACCTGCGATCAGGAGGCGATGGACAACGAGATCATCCCGGGCATGCAGCGGCTCCTCAAGGCCTGCCGCGACAATGGTCATCCGGTGATCCATGTCACCACCGCCTATGAGATCACCGACCGCGACTCCAGTTTCACCGACATGGGCCTCTGGCACTGCAAGATCCCGATCGACGTGGTCAACCTCAAGGACAAGGAGCTGTGGGCGATCGACTCGCGCATCGCTCCGGTCGAAGGCGAATATACGCTTCTGAAGAAGCGCGCGAGTTCCTTCCATGGAACCGGCCTCGCCGGCATCCTGCGTGCGGCCGGCGTCGACACCATCCTTGTTACAGGCGTGACCGCGACGGCTTGCGTGCGCACCACCATCTGCGACGGCCTTGCCGACGGCTTCCGTACGATTGCCGTACGCGAGTGCATTGGCGACCGCGTGCCGGGTGCCGTCGCCTGGAACCTCTACGACATCGACGCCAAGTTCGCCGATGTCCACAGCGTCGATGAATGCGTGCAGTATCTCAACACCGTCAAAGCCACCCGCGTGGCGGCCGAGTGACTAGGGGAGCGTGCGCGCCCGCCAGCGGCGCGCACATTCACATACAGGGAGGAAAATCATGGCCCGTATCGGCGTAGACGTCGGAGGAACGAATACCGATCTGGTGCTCGAATGCGCCAAAGGCGTGTTCTATCACAAGGTTCCAACCACGCTGAAGAATCAGTCCATCGGCGTGGTCGAAGGCGTGAAGCACATTTGCGAGCTGGCCGGCATCGGCGCGTGCGATGTCGATCTCATCGTGCATGGCACGACCACCGCAACCAACATCACCATCGAGCATAATGGCGCCGAAACCGGCATGCTGACGACGCGCGGTTTCCGTGACATCCTGCATATCGGCCGTCACAAGCGCCCGTATAATTTTTCGCTGCACTTCACGGTGCCGTGGCAGAGTCAACCGCTGGTGAAGCGGCGCAACCGCATCGCGGTTAGTGAGCGCATTCTCCCGCCAAACGGCGAGGTCGAAACCGCGCTCGACGAGAGCGAAGTGCGTGCGGCCGCCCGCCTCTTCAAGAAGCGCGGCATCGGTTCGATCGTTGTCGGCTTTATGTTCTCCTTCCTCAACGACGCACATGAGCGCCGGGCCAAGGAGATCATCCTCGAGGAGATGCCCGATGCCTACGTGACGCTGTCGAGCGAGGTTGCCAATGTGATGCGCGAATATGAGCGCTTCTCGACGGCGGCGATGAACAGCTATGTCGGACCCAAGACCGCCTTTTACCTGCGCGACCTGGAATCGAAGCTGCGCGAGGCGGGCGTATCGGCCAAGCTGCGCATCATGCAGTCGAACGGCGGCGTGTCGACGGTGGAATCCTGCGCGGCGCGCCCGATCAGGATCCTGATGTCGGGTCCGGCAGGCGGCGTTATCGGCGGCGCTTCCGAGGGCGAAATGGCTGGTGAGAGGAACATCATCACCGTCGACATAGGCGGCACTTCGGCCGACATCAGCACCATTCCCGACGGTCGTTTGAAGACCATGAACCCGCGCGATACCTATGTGTCGGGACATCCCGTGCTGACCCCGATGATCGATCTGGTGACGATCGGCGCCGGCGGCGGTTCGGTTGCCTATATTGACGAGGCGGGTGCCTTCAACGTCGGGCCGCGCTCGGCGGGCTCTGAGCCGGGACCTGCCTGCTACGGCCGCGGCGGTACCGAGCCGACCGTGACCGATGCGCAGATCGTGCTTGGCCGCCTCGATCCTGATCTTGTGCTTGGCGGTGATCTCAAGCTCGATCCTGCGCTCTCGCACAAGGCCATCGAGGAGAAGATCGCCAAACCGCTCGGCATGTCGGTCAAGGACGCAGCACTCGGCATTCTCAAGATCATCAACTCGAACATGGCGCTCGCCATCCGATCCAATTCGGTGGCGCGCGGCATCGATCCCCGAGAGTTCTCGATCCTGCCCTTCGGCGGTGCCGGCCCGCTGCATGGCGTTGCCCTGGCCGAGGCTGTCTATGCCAAGGATGTCATCGTGCCCGTGGCGCCCGGCATCACGGCGGCCGTCGGCCTGCTCAAGACCGACCTGCAATATGAGCACACCGAAGCGGTCATTGTTGAACTCAATGCGGCGACCGACAGCCAGCTCGCCCGCATCAACCACGCCGCCAGCCGTCTGCGCGAGCGGGTCATGGCCGAGCTCGACGACGATGGCATCCCGCGCGAGCGCCAGCATGTCGAAGTCGTCGCCGAGTGCCGGTACCACGGCCAGGGTTTCGAACTGCGCGCCACCATGCCGGACGGCCCGGTGACCCAGGCCAACAAGGCTGCGGTAGTCACCAGCTTCCACGACCAGCACCAGCTCGACTACGGCTACAGCTACCGCGACGCCGAAGTGGAGCTGATCACCCTGCGTGTCATCGGCAAGGCTTCGGTCGACCGATTGCATGTGCCGAAGCTCAGGCCGACAGACGGCTTGGATATCGACCGGGCTCTCAAGTTCGTGCGGTCAACCACATTCGATGATGGCAGCACGCTGGAGACGCCGCGCTATGACAAGGCGAAGCTTCTTGCCGGCGACAGGGTTCCCGGACCGGCGATCATTGTCCAGCATGATTCAACCACGCTCGTGCCCCCTGGATACGTCGCCCAGGTACTCGACTATGGCAACATGCGCGTCCACCGCGCCGGCGTTGCTTGATGAGGGAGGAATTCAGATGAACAGCATGGCAAGCGCCGTGGCGGCAAAGGCAGTTCCCGCCGAAATCGATCCGATTACGCTGCAGGTAATCCGCGGCTCGTTTGAAACCATCGCAGAAGAGATGGCGCATGTCCTCTACCGCATGTCGTTCTCCTCGATCATCCGGGAGTCGGAGGACCTCGGCGCCGGCCTCTTCGACGTCGACTTCAACACGCTCTGCGAGTCAGAATCAACGCCGATGCATATCGGTTCGATCCCGGGCTATCTGCGTGGCATACAGGCGACGCTCGAGGACGGCGAATGGTTCGAGGGCGATGTGGTTGTCCATAACCATCCCTATCATGGTTCGAGCCACACGCCTGACCTGGCCATCGTCGTTCCGGTATTCTACCGGGGCAGGCTTGTCGGCTTCGCCGGCAACACCGCGCACCATGTCGACATCGGCGCCGCGACACCGGGCCTGATCATTGACGTGCCCGACGTCTTTGCCGAGGGCATGCTGTTTGCCGGCACCAAGCTCTACCGCAAGGGCGAGCCGAACAATGCGATGTGGAATTTCATTCGCAACAACAGCCGCGCGGCGCAGCAGCTGGTCAGCGATATCGAGGCCCAGGTCGCTTCCGCCCGGCTCGGCGCCAGGCGCTTCGTCGAACTGATCGAGAAGTTCGGCGAGGACACGGTCTTCCAGGCGGCCAACCAGCTGATGGATTATGCGGAGCGCATGATGCGGCAGCGCATCGCCGCGATCCCGAACGGCGAATACGTCGCCGAGGGCTGGCTCGACGACGACGGGCGCAACCGCGACCAGCGGCTCAAGGTCAAGGTGACGGTCCGGGTGAGGGGCGACGAACTCGACGTCGACCTGACCGGTTCGGCCGACCAGACGCCGACCGCCTATAACGTGCCGTTCGAGGGCTCGACCAAGGTGGCCGCCTATGCGGCGTTCCGCAAGCTGCTGCTCGATGCTTACACATCTGAGGTCAGAGTGCCCTCCAACGAGGGCTCGTTCCGGCCGATCAGCGTGATTGCGCCGCTGGGCTCGATCTTCAATCCGAGGCCGCCGGCTTCGGCCGAGGCGCGATTCACGCAGTGCAACCGGATGATCGATCTCATCATCCGCGCGCTCGCGCCGGTGATGCCGGATACGGTGATCGCGGGAAGCTCGGCTTCGATCTCGTTCGCCGCCTATTCGGGTGTGCGCCCGAGCGGTGACTACTGGGTGTTCCTCGAAGTCAACGAAGGCGCCTATGGCGGCCGACCACGGTCCGACGGTCCCGACAGCATCGACAACCTCATGGCCAATACGCGCAACAACCCGCTCGAGGATCTCGCCATGCACATCCCGATGATCTGCGACCGCTACGAGCTGCGCGATGACGTGCCGCCGGGTGCCGGCGAGTTCCGCGGTGGTCTTGGCGTGGTCAAGGCACAGCGCATGCTCACCGATGGCTTCATCACCCATGAATCGGAACGCCATAAGGATGCACCCTGGGGCATCTTTGGTGGTACTGACGGCGCCGTCGGCAAATGCCTGATCTACAACGCGGCGGCGCCTTCGGATGCACGGGAGATGCACTCGAAGTTTTCGGGGCTGGCGGTCAAGGCCAATGACACCATGGCCTACTACAGCCCGAACGGCGGCGGTTATGGCTCGCCGTTGAAGCGACCGGCCCAGAAGGTGCTCGAGGACGTGCTCGACGGCTTTTATACGGCCGAGCACGCGCGCCAGGTCTACGGCGTCGTCGTTGATCTCGAAAGTGAGACGGTCGACGTCGAGGCCACGGCCAGACAGCGCGCGGCGCGCGCCAAGGCTTCATAGCAAAAGAAACCGGGAATTCGGGGCGCAGCGGGAACGCGGCCCGATTCACAATCCAGGGTGGAGGAGATCATGACAGTTACTGCACAATACACGCAGGCCGCGCAGGAGCGGAATGCGCTGATTGAGGAATCGATTTTGCCGACGGCGCTCAATCAGCGTCCCATCAGCATGCTCGGCTACGCCTGGATCTGGGTCGGCATTGCCGTCATCATCGCCACCTACTCTTTGGGAGCGACCGGCATTGGCGGCGGAATTTCCCTTGGGATGATTGTGTTCACGATCTTCCTCGCCAATGTCGGCATCGGCCTCTTCATGCTCTTGACCGCCGATATCGGCACGGAGCATGGCCTATCCTTCGCCGTCTATCTGCGCGCGCCGTTCGGCGTACGTGGTACGCACCTGCCGGCAATCTCGCGTGGGCTCGTCGCCGCAATGTGGTTCGGCATTCAGACCTACCTCGGCGCGCTGGCCCTCAACGGCATCGGTTCGCACTTCCTCGGCTTCGACAACTGGTTCGTCTGGTATATCGCCTTCGGCATCGCCCAGGTGGTCAACACTGCCTGCGGCATTAAATCGATCGAACGTCTCGCTGCCCTTGCCGCGCCGTGCATCATCGGCATCTCGGTCTGGATGTACTTCACCCTCGAGGGCATCGCCCAGACCAAGGGTCTGAATATCTGGAACTTCCACGCAGAAGGCCAGATGTCGCTTCTGGTGCTGTTCATCGCCAATCTCGGCTTCTGGTCGACGATGGCGATCGATATCCCGAATCTGACCCGTTTCGTGAAAACCGAGTCGGGTGCGAGGCCCTTCTTCGAGCGCAACAAGAACATCTTCGCCGCGCAACTCATCGCCCTTCCGGTGACGCAGGCGATGATTGCCGGCATCGGGGGCGTGTCGCTCATCGCCACCGGCAGCTGGAATCCGATCGAGGTGATCCAGGGGCAAAGCCAGGGCTTTTCGCTCATCCTGCTGCTGGTGCTGGTGGTCCTCGCGCAGTGGTCGACGAACACGGCGGCCAATTTGGTGCCGTCGGCTCTGACGCTGGTCAACCTCTCGCCTCGCTACATCAACTATAGGCTTGGCGTCGCGCTCGCCGGTATCATCGGTACATTGTGCTTTCCGTGGGAGATCCTGAACAATCTGTTCGTCTTCCTCGGATACTACGGCGCATTCCTGTCGGCCATTGGTGGCATCATGACGGCGGACTATTACCTGATCCGTCGCCGGCGTGTGAACGTGCCCGACCTTTACAACATGAATGGTCAGTTTCGTTACGCTGGCGGAGTCAACTGGGCAGGGATCCTCGCCTGGATCGGAGCGGGCGGCGTGGCAGCCTGGTATTCCGACTATGCCTTCATCGTCGGCTTCCCGGTGGGACTGGTGCTCTATTACGTGCTGATGAAGGCATTTGTCATGCCTTCCAATCCGCAGCAGGAGATTTCCAGCGGCTATTCTGATCGCTTTCTCGGGACTTCGGCCGGCATGAGCTGGGTCCATTTCGGCGAGGGCCAATTCCAGCGCGTGGCGACCGCCGAGCTCAAGAGCGGTGGCCGCGAGGATCTATAGCCCATTGCGAGCGGCTTCCCGCGCCGCAATCAAGCGGCGCGGGAATCTTTGACTACGGGGGGCTCTCCGAGGCCCAAGGACTACACCGACCGCCGGCACGCTCGCGACGCTATCGAACAGCTGGTCAGTCACGCGTTTGCGATGGCCATTCTTTTGCCTGCTGTGAGTTGACTGGGACCCGCCGGATCAGAGGAGCACAGTAAAGTGGGACACGTTCAATCATCGGAGGCCAGAGCCGCCCCGCAGGCGCACCGTCTGAAAATCGGCTTCGTCCTCGCACGTTCCTTCACGCTGTCAGCCTTCGCCTTGTTCGTGGACACACTGCGGCTGGCGAGCGACCAACTCGACCGATCAGGCCGGATCCTGGCGGATTGGCAGGTCCTCGGCAGTACCCGGCACCTGGTTACCTCGAGCTGCGGCGTTCAGGTTGCCCCCACGTCGGATTTCGTCGATCCCCGCCAGTTCGATTACATTGCAGTCGTCGGAGGCCTGCTTACCGTCGAGCAGCCAGTTGACCATGAAACCATCCGGTTTCTCAAACTCACCGCTTCCAAAGGGGTGCCGTTGCTCGGTCTGTGCACCGGGTCCTTCGTCCTGGCGGAAGCCGGCCTGATGAAAGGACACGAGGCGTGTGTGAGCTGGCTTCACTTTCATGAGTTCCGCGAACGGTTTCCCGATCATGACGTCCGGCCGGACCGGCTGTTCAACCTGGAGCGCAAGCGCGGCTCGTGTGCAGGGGGAAGCAGTGCCGCCGACCTCGCCGCCGCACTGGTGAGACGACATATCAGCCGGGATGCCGAGCGAAATGCGCTCGAAGTGCTGCAGATCGAAAAGGCCCGTTCCCAGTTCGACATCCAGACGCGACAGCCGCTTTGCGAACATTTCAACGACTCCCGTGTCGCGGCCGCGCTGATCACGATGGAGCAGCATCTTGAAGGCGGGATTACCATTGATGGGCTTGCCGCCTCGGTCGGGCTCTCAAGGCGCCAACTTGAGCGGCTGTTCACCGAGAAGGCGAGGATGTCTCCCGCGCTGGCGTTCCGTCGCCTCCGATTGGATCGGGCGAGGCAGATCCTGCTGACGAGCAAGAAGCCGATCATCGAGGTTGCGCTCGACGTCGGCTTTGTGAACACGTCCCACTTTACCAAGGAGTTTCGGCGCACCTACGGCACGACGCCCGCAGAAATCCGAAATTCCGCAGCCAATCGAGAAGCGCCTGGGGAACTGCTCTTTACGAGATGCGTTCCATCCAAGTCGTCTTCTTGACCGCTTCACGGTGTAGCCATGCAGTGCGCATAGACATTTCTGTCGTGCCGAGTGTGGACGGCAGCCCCTATTGGCGGCGGAGTCAGACTGCCTTCTGAGCTCAAAAGTTCGCATAATGTATTAACGGGAACCGCGTTGCTCCGCGCCAGCATCTAGGCCGTAGGCTGCACCCTTAACGGAGTTCCTCAATCAACTCGGGATGATGATCGAGTAGACGTAGCAACTGACTGGTCGGGCCGCTTGGCTCGACCAAACCCCGCTCGTACTTATCGAAGGCATTTTCCCCAACCTTGAGAAGGCCGCCAGCCTCACGCTGAGACAGTTTTAATTTCTTGCGCACCCTTTTTATGGTGGCAGGCGAGGGAATGCCCTCGACCTCCTCTTTCAAAGCCCTCAAGGCCGCGTCGGTAACGGCCATGTCGTCACCCATATGAATGCCCTCGTCACCGTTTTCCGGATAGTATCCCGGAAGTTCGATGGTTTTGCTCTTGCCCTTATAAGTGACCACGAAGGGGCGCACGCCCCGGCGTAGCATCTCGCCGGTCTCGGGGGAGGCCATCGTGTCGGGCAGATCCGTTTTTGATACTGCCATCTCACTTCTCCTTGAAAGACATGACCACGAATTCGGTGATGACGTCCGCCTGGAACTTCACGTAGAGAACCATTCCTCGTGCTGGCACGTGATAGACGTCCTGCCACACGCGATGATCCGCAAAGGTCGTCATCGACTTATAGAACATCCGCCGCTCAATCCCGGCGATCGTTTCCACAACACCCGCCCGGTCGAAGCCCAATGCTGTGGCATTTCGAAGGGCCGCTGCGGTCATCGCAAGCGTCTCGACCGATCCGAGCGCGCCTTGATGCCTCGAGATCGTGGGTCGGGCGCAGTTTCTCCATGCCCTTAAATGCCACCTTAATGGTGGCATTTCAAGAGGTCGTGTGAGGCTTAAGGGAGTGTGCAATTGGCCCCATGCACGGCTCCGTGGCGCCCAGGGACCGGGTCGTCACCGTTTGCACGAGAAATCGCAATCTGCGAAGACCTGTCACGCGTTCTTTTTCGACGCGAACGGGTATTGGGTTCTAATCTCGATCAAGGTGAGGGAGGGCTGCTGCCTCTAACAGGTCCACGAGTGATGTGGACCGGGCAAGCAAGTCCGAGAATGGCCGGATATGTCCGCCATTCGTCCAGCGGCGTGCTTTTGCCCTGTATCGGAAGGGCTATTCTCGGCTATCCTCAAAACTCGGGAGTATGAGAAATGTCCGAACAGAAAGCGGCGCTGCTTGTCATCGACGCCCAGGAATCCTTCCGCCAGAGATCGTACTGGAATCCGGCGGAGGTGGCTTTCTATCTTGAGCGCCAGCAAGCGCTGATCGATGGGGCGCGTGCCGCAGGCATTCCCGTCGTGCGGATCCTCCATGTCGATGATGATGGGCCCTTCAGGCTCGAAAGCGGCCATGTGCGCACGCTCGAGGAATTGCGGCTCGAACCCGACGTCACGTTCCACAAGCATCGCCATTCGGCGCTGGTCGGTTCCGGCCTTGACGTCTGGCTGGTCGAGAACGGCATCCGCCGCCTGATTGTCTCCGGCATCCGCACCGAGCAGTGCTGCGAAACCACCACGCGGCATGCCTCGGACCTCGGCTGGGATGTCGATTTCGTCTCGGAAGCGACGCTGACCTTCCCGATGACCCATGCCTCGGGGGAAACCTTCGATGCCGCGGCAATCCGCAGGCGCACGGAACTGGTGCTCGCCGGCCGCTTCGCCCGTATCGTGACCGTCGAGGAAGCGCTGGCAAGAAGGGCGCTCGCCGCATGAACAGGACCGGCCCGGCAGATGAACCGCAGATCATTCCGGTATTCACGCTGGTGCCGCCGGAGGCGCTGCTGATCGATATCGCCGGGCCGCTCGAAGTGCTGCGCTACACGAATCTCGAGCAGCAATTGCTCCGCTTCGACTGCCGCTACATTTCTGCGACCCCGGGCCAGACGACCTCGATCGGGCTCAGGCTGGACGGTCTGGAGACGTTGCCCGAAAGGCTTCCGCCAGGGTCGATGCTGGTTATCTCCGGCAGTCTCTCGGTCGGCCAAGCCGAACTTGGCGCCTGTCCTCAGTTGCAGCACCTGCGCGACTGGCTGCGCAGGGCCGTGACGGCGGATACCCGGTTGGTGACGATCTGCTCCGGCGCGTTGCTCGCCGCTGCCGCCGGACTGCTGGACAGCCGGCAATGCACGACTCATTCGGATTGCATCGAGGAATTGCGGGCGATTGCGCCGACCGCCTCGGTGTTGGAGAACCGGCTCTATGTCGAGGACGGCAACCGTTTTTCGAGCGCCGGCATTTCCACCGGCATCGACCTCATGCTGCATGTGGTGGGACGGCTCACCTCCGCGCAAGTTGCCCTTGCCGTTGCCCGTCGTATGGTGATCTATCTGAGGCGCAGCGGCTCGGATCCGCAATTGTCGCCTTGGCTTTCCGGCCGCAATCACATCCATCCGGCAATCCACCGCATCCAGGACGCCGTGATGGGCGATCCGGCGCGCGACTGGAACCTCGGCGATCTGGCGCGGCTCGGGGCGCTGAGCGAACGTCACGTGACGCGGCTCTTTCGCGCACATACGGGCCTGTCGGTGACGGCCTATGTCAACGCCATGCGCGTCGCATTGGCCCGCGACCTGCTGACCCAGAGCCGTCTCGACATGGAAAGCGTTGCCGAACGTGCCGGCTTTTCCTCGACGCGGCACCTGCGCCGCGTCTGGGCCGCGCACAATTCCGCGCCGCCTAGTCGCTATCGCCGGGAGAGATTGGAGGACGCGTAATGCGCCGTTGAGTGCGGTGGGCCATTGCGCAAGGCAGCATACCCTCATCCCGCGAAACGCTGCGGCAAAGCCTTGTCGGCGGCAAAGCCCCGGGCAAGACCTGAAAAGAGTCTGTCCTCGGCCTAAAGCTTCATCAAGAGCTGCAGCGATCGGATGAGTTCTGAGGACACCCGATCGCCGAGTTCGGCTCTCAATTCTTTATCATACTCGTTCGCACGATGGCCAAGGTCCCGAAAGGCTGTCTGCCCCTTCTCGGTGAGGCTCAGGATCTCCGCGCGCCGGTCGTCTTCGCTCGGCCTTCGCAGGAGGAAGCCCTCGGATTCGAGCGCCGAGACTGCGCGGCTGACCTTCGTCTTTTCGACATGCGAGACGACACATATGTCCTTCGCCGTCATCGCACCAAACTTGCCGAGATTGGCCATCACACGCCACTGGGTCCGCGTCATGCCGTAAAGGTCGCGGTAAACGGCCTGAAAGGAGCGCGAGGTCGCCTCCGCCGCCTGGTTCAGCATATAAGGAAGAAATTGCTCGAGATCGAAATCCGGATCCGTGTTCCGCTCTACCATTCCGACATCCATTGTCCTGCGGCGCGACCCTGCCACAGGACGGCAAACAAGTCACGATCGTACTCGGTCGGGATGCGCCGCAATGAAGGCGGGGATATCCTCAAGACGCGATGAAAGAGCGTCCGTTTTCGGGAAGCGGTCCATGTCGACGCCCCAGCGACGGGCGTTGTAGATCTGCGGCACCAGGCAGATGTCAGCCAGGGTCAGGCTGTCGCCATGGCAGTAGAGATCGTCGGGGTCGTTTGCAAGCATCCCTTCGAAACCGGCAAGCCCATCGCTGATGAAGTGCTTCATCCAGTCCTCGATCGTCGTACCGCCAAGCGACACCGCATGCCGCGCGACCCGAAGATTGCACACCGGATGAATTTCCATGGCGATGGCATAGCTCAGCGCTCGTACCCTTGCCCTTCCGACCGGATCGGCGGGCAACCAGCCGGCGGACCGCGTTTCATCGAGATATTCGAGTATTGCCAGAGACTGGGTCAGTTCGACCCCGTCGATCGCCAGTGTCGGCACCAGACCCTGGGGATTGCGCGCCAGGTTTTCCTCGCTCCGTTGCGCACCGGAAAGGAGATCGACGGGCCGGCTCTCGTAAGCCATCCCGAGCAGATTGAGCCCGATGCGGACGCGATAGGAGGCGGAGGACCGCCAGTAGTCAAAAAGAACCCCGTCGCTATGGCTCATCTTCCATTCCATCCTTGCGCTCCGTCAAACTTTATCTTGACAAAGTTGCGAATGCAACTATCTACTCAGGGCTCCTGAGACAGAGCCTTTCGGAGCAGACGATGACTCACCATCCGCTTGCCCCCGGCATGATCCGGGCCCTCAGCAACACCGGTCCGCATGAAGGCTATATGCCGGGTTTCGGCAACGACTTCGAGACCGAAGCATTGCCCGGGGCGCTGCCGCAGGGCCAGAATTCGCCGCAGAAATGCAATTACGGCCTCTATGCGGAGCAGCTGTCCGGCACAGCCTTCACCGCCCCGCGCGGCCAGAACGAGCGCACCTGGTGCTATCGCATACGGCCGAGCGTCAAGCACACAACCAGGTTCGACAAGATCGACATTCCCCACTGGAAGTCGGCGCCGCATATTCTCCCCGATGTCACCTCGCTCGGGCAGTACCGCTGGGACCCGATCCCCCATGCCGACGAAGACCTAACCTGGGTCACGGGCATGAAGACCGTCACCACCGCCGGCGATGTGAATATCCAGACCGGCATGGCGGCCCATGTCTATCTCGTGACCCAATCCATGGTGGACGAATATTTCTATTCCGCCGACGGCGAACTGCTGGTCGTACCGCAGGAAGGCCGGTTGCGCTTCTCAACCGAGCTTGGCGTCATCGATCTGGAGCCGAAGGAGATCGCCATCCTGCCGCGCGGCCTCGTCTACCGCGTCGAGGTGCTGGAAGGCCCCTGCCGCGGCTTCGTCTGCGAAAACTATGGCCAGAAGTTCCACCTGCCCAATCGAGGGCCGATCGGGGCAAATTGCCTGGCCAATCCGCGCGATTTCAAATGCCCGGTCGCAGCCTTCGAGGATCGCGAGGTTCCCTCGCGCGTCGTTCTCAAATGGTGTGGCCAATTCCACGAGACGAAGATCGGCCACTCGCCGCTCGATATCGTGGCATGGCACGGCAATTACTGCGCATATAAATACGATCTGCGCACCTATGCACCTGTCGGCGCGATCCTGTTCGATCATCCCGATCCGTCGATCTTCACGGTGCTGACTGCGCCGTCCGGGCAGGAGGGCACGGCAAACATCGATTTCGTGCTCTTCCGCGATCGATGGATGGTTGCCGAGCACTCCTTCCGCCCGCCATGGTACCACAAGAACATCATGTCGGAGCTCATGGGCAACATCTATGGCGTCTATGACGCCAAGCCGCAGGGCTTTGCGCCGGGCGGCATGAGCCTTCACAATTGCATGTTGCCGCATGGGCCGGACCGCAATGCTTTCGAGCATGGATCGAACGAGCCGATGGTGCCGCAGTTCCAGGCCGAAACCATGAGCTTCATGTTCGAAACCAGATTTCCGCAGCACCTGACGGAATGGGCGGTCAAGAATGCTCCGCTGCAGGACGACTACATCGATTGCTGGGACAGCCTCGAGAAGAAGTTCGACGGCACGCCGGGCATCAAGCCCTGATCGCCCGACGCCGGCCCTCCGGATTGTGCTGACGATGGGAAACCAGATCAATGCGCATCAATGAAGACCTGACAAGACCAGTGATCGTCCACGCGGCTAAACTCGACTGGGTTCCAAGCCCTTCATCGGGCGTCGATCGCCGCATGCTTTACCGCATCGGCGGTGAGGTCGCCCGCGCGACTTCCATCGTGCGCTACGCGCCGGGAAGCGCCTTCCCACGCCATGTCCATAGCGGCGGCGAGGAAATTCTCGTGCTCGAGGGGACGTTCCAGGACGAGCATGGCGACTACCCGGCGGGGTGCTATTTCCGTAACCCGCCCGGCACCTCGCATGTGCCGGCATCAAAAGACGGCTGCACGATCTTTGTGCGTCTCTGGCAGTATCGCGAGGGTGACGAGACGCAAATCGTTCGGCAGCCTGGCGTGGGCGCGGCAGCGCCGTTGCGCGAGGGGGCCGAGGCCGCGCGCGTGCTGTTCGACGATGGGAAGGAGCGCGTCTTGATCGAAGACTGGCGGCCGGGTTCGACGGTAATCGTTGAAAACCAGCGCGGTCTCGAGTTCCTCGTGCTTACCGGCAGCCTCACGGTGGGGAGTGAGCAACTGGGACCGCAGAGCTGGGGCCGGATGCCCGCAGGCGAACCTCTTGAAGCGGGTGTTGGCTCCGAGGGAACGCAGATCTGGATCAAGGATGCGCCCCTTCAGCATCCAGACGTGCTGCAGATGCCCGCATGAAACGACGCCATGACTTTGCCTGATCAGCGGAGACGGCTATCGGACCTGGACTCGCGTGCCCTTGTCCGGGTGTTGGCAAATTCGCTCGGGCGATTGTTGTTGGCCGCGATGATTTGTCGAGGCCGCCCCTTTGCAACCTGTCCGATCCGGCCCTTCTGATATTTCATGAGTCTCGCCGGCGGGTCGAGGAAGGTTACCAGCAGGAAGCCGACAGGCACGAGCAGATAGGCCGGAATACCTGTGCCGGCACTTGTCAGAAACGCAATCGCCATGGCGATTGCAATATAGACCGCGAATGCGAGCGGGCTGGCTAGCAGCCGAAAGGCGAAATCGGAAGGGCGATTTTTCCGTTCGATGAACGAGTAAGCCATTGCGGGGTCTCCCAAATAGAACCTCAGTTCGTCATTGGCCGTTGCCCCCTCGGCGCTGATTCGCACCATATGGAACGGGCGAGCTGCTTGGCAACGACCCTAAGACCTTTGGATGAGAAGATCGGACCAAGGTCCTACATGTCAAAGCTGTAGCGAAGGTCGTCGCGATCGACGCAAGGCGCGGTAACAGCCGTAGGTTAGGCCGTGATCTCTTATACCGCCGTGCGGGCTTTCAGACGCGCAATGGTCGCAGTGGCTCTTTGAAACTGCGCATCGGGCTTTGCGAAAATCGGTTCCGATTTTCAAGCCGATGCGCGAGTGGGTTCCCGCGCTGGACCAGCGGGCGAAACGGTTCGGAATAGATGGGCGGCAGGGTTGGCTCCGACAGGAGAGGGCCCTGCACATGGGTCGCTCCGGCGGTCCTTGCTGCTTCGAGCTGCGCGTAGGTCTCGATACCTTCGATCACCACGATCGATGCCGAGCGGGACGTCCGGGCAACAATGTGGCGGAGCATGGATGCGGCGTCGCCCCGGCCATGCCGTAGCAAAGATGCATCGACTTTGACAATGTCGACGGGGAAGGGCAGGAGCGTGCCGGCGATCGCCTGTTCGGTTCCGAACGCCTCTATCGCAATCCGGTATCCGAGCGTGCGGGCGCTCTGGAGCATCGCGGCCGAATGCGCCGTCAACGCAACGCTTCCCGCAAGTTCGAGAATCATGCGCCGCGCCACTGCTCGGTGTTTGAAGAGCAATTCGTACAAAGTTCCCGAGCTGTGCTTGTCGACCAGATCCGAAGCCTGGATGTTGCAGCCCAACGCACAGGACGGACGACGGGCCAGCCAGCCCAATGCGAGTTGGAGGAGATACCGGTCGAAGGCCGGGCCAACGCCCGAAATTTCGGGCATCGCCGATAGCTCTTCACTGGTTCGGATCGTGCCATCGGACTCGGTGAACCTGCCCAGGCACTCCGAATAGAGGACCTTTGCCGGGTCGTCGACCGCGTTGATCTGCTGCAGGGAAAACCCGATCCGTTCTTGCCCCATCGCCTGCGGCACGCCGCCGCCCGCGAGGTCGAGTTTCTCTACATTCATCAGTCGACCTCTTTCGTTCAGCTTCACCGGCGGCGCCCAACTTATCGATAGGTCGGGATCACTCCGACAGTTCGAGCTCGGTGTCCGCAGGTTCGGGAAGCGTTTCGCGAATCTGGTCGATCTTGCCGACTGAGGGCCCGACGCCGAGGATCTCCTTGGCTTCGAGAAGCGCCTCGTCGGTCACAACGCCTCCCTTGGTGAAACTCTCCAATGCCTCCCGAAGCGCCTCGTCGCTGAGCGCCGGATCTGTCGGAACGGCGTCGGGACCGAACTCGGCCTCGAATTCGGCATAGGAAATCACATAGGCAGAGATCGCCGCCATGCGGGGATCATTGGAGTTGAGATAGGCGTGATAATTCCTCTTCAGCGAACTCAGCCCGGCGGTGTCGCTCTTGGCGCTCTTCGGCTTGATCGTCGCAACGCTTCCTGTTTTCGGAACCTTCGCGGATTTGATCGTCTTCCCGGTCTTGGTGCCCCGCGTGAAAAGCGACTTCAGCAGATCACCGGCGTCTCGATTGCTCTTGCCTGCCTTGTCACGGCTGCCGCTGGTGGAATGCCCCTTCCCGTGGCTCCCTTCATTGCCATTCCCTCCGCCTTTGCCGTTTCCTCCACCGTTGCCACTGCCGCCACCGCCGCCGTTTCCGCCCTTGGCGAAAGCGACTTCGGCAGTGCCGAAAGCAATGCTCGCTACTGGAGCAAGCGCTATGGCCAGGACGATGACGCTCCGCCCGATGGTCTTGGACACACTCATGCAGGCCTCCTTCGAATCAATTGCCCCTCTTTGCCGAGGGAACAGGCACAGTCGATCGGCTGCGACGGTAGCTCGCGAGACGGCACGGCGCCACGGCTCTCGGACCATTGCCCTGGTCGGTAAGACTTAGGTCGCATCGGCCGTCGGGAAAAAGGTCCGATCCGTGGCGCGAACCATGGCGTGCCATTGACCCCTTTCTCTCGGGCGATAGTTTACGCTTTCAGTTCGACCTCAGTGCCGCCAGCGAATCGGGCGGGCGATCCCGAGAACTTTTCGTGCGCACCAAGGACTTGATCATACGATGGAATGCGCAAGCGCTGAGCAGGCAATTCCTGCTGGCCGGCGGCATAGTTGCGGCTGCGGCCATGCTTGTGGTCGGGGCGTTCGTGACCAGCCTCATAGAGGAGGCGGTCACGAGAAACTCCGCAGCGACGACCGCGCTCTATGTCGACAGCGTGATCGCTCCGCTCCTGCCTGACATGCAGACCACGGAAGTGCTGGACGATGCCGTCGCACGGGCGCTCGACGAAACCTTAGGCCAGGGGGCACTCGGAAACCGGCTGATGGAGTTCCGCCTCTGGCGCGCCGACGGTACCGTCCTCTACTCGAATCAAGCGGACATAGCCGGAAAGCGATTCGAGCTCAGTCCGCAATTGCGGACGGCCTTTTCCGGCGAGATGGTGGCTCAATTGCAGTCGCAGGACGGCTTTCAGGATGTGACCGGCCGCCCGGCAGGCAATCCGTTCCTCGAGATATATAATCCGGTCCTGCAGCCCTGGTCGGGCGAGGTCGTGGCGGTTTCCGAATTCCATGAAATCGCCCACGACTTCCAGCTGAGCCTGCGTCGGGCGCGGTTTCTCACCTGGCTCGCGGTCGCGGGCTTCACGCTCGCCTTCTTCGTCATGCTTTCGGCGATCGTCATGCGGGGGAGCAGAACCATCGAAAAGCAGCGTGCCGCGCTCAAGCAGCGCATCGACGAGCTCTATGCGCTGCTCTTGCAGAACGAGGCCCTGCGCGGGCGCGTGCAGCACGCCTCCCAACGGGCAACGGCGCTCAACGAGAAAATGCTTAGGCGCATTGGAGCGGATTTGCATGACGGCCCGGCGCAGCTCCTGGCCTATGCCTCGTTGCGGCTGGACAGCGACCTGTTGACGAACCCCGCGACTTCGAACGAAAAGCGCGACCGCGAACTTGCGGCGATCAAAGCCAGTCTCGAAGAGGCGATGCACGAGATCCGGACGCTGTGCAACGGGCTGGTGCTGCCGCAGATCGAAACCGCCAGTCTGCCCGAGATCCTCGAGCGCTGCGTTGCGGCGCACAGGCAGCGGACCGGTTCGGCCGTGGATTTGTCGCTCTCCGACCCGCCCGCGCGCCTTTCCCCGTCCGCGAAGATATGCATATACCGCTTCGTGCAGGAAGCGCTGAACAATGCATATCGGCACGCAGGAGGCATCGGCCAGCGCGTCACGCAGACCGTTGAACGCGAAAGGATCCGGATCGAGGTGGCGGATGGCGGGCCCGGTTTCGATCCAAACCAGATCAGCTCTACCAGCCTCGGGCTTGCCGGCCTCAGGGAACGGGTGGAGAGTCTCGGAGGAACATTTGAACTGAACGCGGCCGCGCCGGGCACCGTTGTCCGAATGTGGCTCGACATCAGGGAGATAGGGCAGATATGACGGCTGGAATACGTGTTGCGGTAATCGACGATCACCCTCTGTTCAGGGAAGGGGTCACGAGAAGCCTGTCGGAGATCGATGGATTCGAAGTGGTCGCCGAGGGGGACTCACACGACGACGCGCTGAGAATCGCCGAGAATCTCAAGCCTGACGTGATGCTTCTCGATATCTCGATGCCGGGTGGCGGGCTGGCCGCTCTCCCGCTCATCATGGAGGTCGCCCCCTCGCAGAAGATCGTCATGCTCACCGTTTCGGAAGCCGGCGACGACGTCACCGCGGCACTGCAGAACGGCGCCAGGGGCTATGTGCTGAAGGGTGTTGGGTCGAGAGCGCTGGCAGATATCATCCGGACCGTCGCCTCCGGCGAAAGCTATGTGGCGCCGACGCTCTCGGCGAAGCTATTGTCCAGCCGGGCCCCGGAGCCTGCGCGCAAGTCCGACCTGGTCCGGGATCTGACCATCCGTGAGAAGGAGGTTCTCAATCTCGTCGCCTCCGGCATGAGCAACAAGCAGGTCGCAAGGCAGCTCAATCTGCATGAAAAGACTGTCAAGCACCATATGACTCAGATCATGGCGAAGCTCGACGTCGCCAACCGCACGGAGGCAGCCATGGTGCTGCGCGACGCGCTCGACCGCCCGCTCAATCAATGAAGGACAGGAGCCGTTTCTGATCGTTTTCAGTAGCGCGCCGGTTGACGATCGTGCGCCCACGGGCATCCTTCATGATGTAGCGCCCGTTTCTGATCTCTTCGCTTATTCCCTTGGCATGGCGTACTCGCAAGGTCGAACCGTTGTATCCGGTGCCCGCGCCTCGCGCACTCGACCCGCTCGAACTGCCGCTCGTTGAACTGTCGCGGCCCTTGTCGCTGCCGCCGCCGTTACCGCCCCCCCGGCCATTGCCGCCGGAACTGCCGTTCCCCCCGCCACTTCCCTTGCCTTCGTTCTTGGCGAAAGCGGACTGGGGTGAGACTTCAAGGCTCGAACCGGAAATTGTTGTCTTGTAGGGAAGTGCGACGAAGCCGACCGACACAACGAACAGGACCGCCATGGTCTTCCGTCGCGTCGTCTTCGTCTTCTTGAGGACCGTCATTGGCGCACCTTCCGCCTCGAAAAAGTTTGACCCGGCTTATCGGTGAACAATGGTCGCCCGAAGCGGGTTCCGCGCAATATCGACACGAAATTCGAAATTCGCACAAAGCACACGTGATCTTGAGATCACCTTGCTTACGCCCCAACAGATCGTCAAGCCGCGCCTTCCGTCGCCAGCACCTCTAGGACCTTTCTCTCGGCGCGGTCGGACCTTCGGCCAAGACGAAGGTCCTAAGCGTCGTCCACTTCCCTCTGCTTCATGCTCGTCGTCGGGGCCGCCGATCGGATCTTTGTTGATCGGACCAAAGGCTCAGACGGAAAGGCAATGGTCCGATGTGGTGGCTGCACACGGAACAAACTCGGGAAGGCCGAATTCGACCTTGCCTAATTGAGGCTTGCACCTCGACCCGAAGAAAGGAACACGGACATGAAGAGAATTGTTGCAAGTTTGGCTGCCGCACTGCTTGCCTGCGCGAGCGTGGCCACACCCGCATTCGCACAGGACGGCAATGGAAATGGCGAGGGCAATGGGCGTGGTAGCGAGAACAGTGCCGCCGAAAGCGCCCCCGGCCATGCCAAGGGCGAAGGCGAGAGCGCCAGGGACTTTGCACCCGGTCAAGTGAAAGGCGACGACGAAAGTGCCAAAACTTACGCACCGGGCCAGACCAAGCGGGCTGACGATGGAGACGACGATGATACGACCGGCAGCGTGGACAAGACGAATTTGGGCACGCTGATCTCCACGATCCGCGCCGGCAAGACTGATCTGAGCGGGATTGCGGATGACGTCGAGGTCACCGTTGTCGACGTCGACGAGTTCGCGGTCAATCGCACCGCACTTGACAACGCCGTCGAGGCCCGGGAGGCAGAAATCGCCCAGCTTCGCCAGGATCTGGCCGAACTCGACCTTGACGACCTCACCGATGAACAAATAGAGGCCGCGGTTGCGGTGAGGGTCGAGGCTGACGGCACGCTTACCGTGTTCGTCGATTGAGCCATGGTCAAATTGGCCGGGAAGGGTAGAGCAGCACTTACAGCGCCGCGCGTCTTATCAGACGCACAAAGTCGCTGTAGCACTTTGCATTGCTGCATGTCTTTGTCCTTAAATCGAGGTCGATTAAAGGAGACATGCAGTAGGCCCTTCCAGGCTGATTTGCGCCGCTTCGCCGGCGGCGACGATAACCGCCGCGTCACGCGCCGGTACGCGCCACCAGCGGCACGTAATTTTCCAGCTCCGCTGCCGGAAAATGAAGCGTCGCGCCGATTTCGGCGGAGCGATAGAGTCCCATCAGGATCTCGACCACGGCAAGGCCGTCCGCGAAGGTCTCGACGGGTTTGATCCCTTTGCGGAAACACTCGACCATGTGCCGGTTTTCGTCGGTGTAGCCATAGACGCCCGCCTCGTCTTCGAGTACCGGCATCAGCCCCTGCTCGGCATTCTGCTTTTCGACAAGGTCCTCGCCCTCTGACCCTCGCACGGCCCGCGACAGGAAAATCTTGAGGCCGGCGCCGAGCGAGTTGTATTCGAGCGCATATTCAGGCCCCAGGAGCTCGAGCTGGATGCGCAAGCCGGCGCCGACGTAAGCCCAGGAAGTGGTCGCCTCGATCATCAGCTCCTGGCCGTTTTCATCCTCGAGCATGACGGTTGCGCGGGCGAAGTCCTCGGCCGGGCGGTTGCGGTAGTCGACCTCGCCGCCGAAGCGGTGGCGGAGCTGGTCGGCATAGCCCGGCCGCGTCCATTTCAGGTTGGCGACCGTGCCGTTCACCGCCTTGACCTTCAAGGAGTTGCGCGGCGCGCCGGGCGCGGTCAGAAGGTGACGCGCCACCTCGACGCTGTGGCACATCATGTCGGAAAGCACGCCGCCGCCCTGCTTGTCGCCCTGCCAGAACCAGGGCTCGTGCGGCCCGGAATGCTCCTCCGCGGCGCGCGCCAGATAGGGCCTGCCCGTCGTCGAGGCCGCGCGCCGCCAGATGATCTCCTTGCCGCGCTGCACCGGCGTGGCGAACACCTGATTTTCGAGATAGCCGTGATTGAGACCGGTGTCCTCGGCAAGCTGCAGCATTTCCCGGGCCTCCGCGAGCGTGCGTGCCAACGGCTTCTCGCAGGCGACGGCGAAGATCTTGCTGCGTCCGGCCTTGATCTCCCGGTGCAGCACGCGCATCACGTCGAGCCGCGTGTAATTCGGCGAGAGAATCCAGATCGCGTCGACGTCACCGGCGGAGACCAGCGCCTCGAGACTGTCATGGGCGCGGCAACCTCCGAGCTCGAGCGCCTTCACCTCTTCGGCAAAGCGATTGCGGTTTTCGGGACTGCGGCTATAGACGCCGGTCACCTCGACGTTGCGCACGCCGAGCATCGACTTGAGATGGAAGCCGGCGATGAAACCGGTTCCGACAAAACCGACACGCAGCGTCTGCTTCGGTAGCATGGTCATGTCTCCCTCCCAGAATATCAGCGGCGCGGCGCCGTGCTGCTCCTTATGTTCAACGCCGTCGGCAGCACGATCGCATCGTCCGCATCGGTGCGGCCCCCCGACAGGATCTTCAGCAGCAGCTCCATGGCCGTCCGGCCGATCTCGGCGCGCGGCTGGCTGACGGTCGTCAGCGGCGGATAAAAGGCCTTGCTCAGATAGAGATCGTCGAAGCCGACGATGGAAACGTCGCGCGGCACGTCGCACCCCAACCTTCTAAGCTCATGCCCGGCGCCATAGGCCATCTCGTCATTGGCGACGAAGAGTGCCGTCGGCGGCTCCGGCAGGGCAAAAAGTCGCCGGCACGCTTCCTGCCCGCTTTCGAGCAGGAAATTGCCGCGCGCCTCGTAGCCCGCGGGGATGTCGAGATCCGCGGCGCGCATGGCAAGGCGATAGCCTTCCCGGCGGTCAAGGCTCATCGGTTCGGGAACGGGGCCGCTGATATGGGCGATCCGCCGATGGCCAAGCGATATCAGGTGCTCCACCGCCGCCCGGGCGGCGCCGACATTGTCGATCTGCACATGCGGCAGCCTCGAGCCCTTGATCATCTCCAGCGCCACCACCACCGGCAGGCGGCTCCAGCCGCCGGCGCGGGTGCCGCTATCGGGCGGCAGCTTGCCGGTCATCAGGATCATGCCGTCGGCATGGCCGTCGCGCAGCATGTGGAAATACTCGGTTTCGCGGGCCGGTTCGTTTTCGGTATTGCCCATCAGCACCGAATAGCCGGCCTCCCGCGCCGTCGCCTCTACGCCCTTCAAGACGTCGAGATAGAACGGATTGCCGACATCGCGTACGACGAGCAGCACCGCCATGGACTTGCGGGTCCTCAGATTGCGGGCGCTGACATTCGGGCGATAGTTGAGCTCGCGTGCAAGCTCACGGATACGCTGGCGCGTCTCGGCCGTGACGAGGCTGGAATTGGCAAGCGCGCGCGAGACCGTGGCGACGGAGACACCCGCTTTGACGGCGATATCCTTGATCTTCGGACGCTCCCTCATACCCGCATCGCCCGCCCGCGGCCATAGAACGTCATCAAGAGGAGGAGCGTCGCCCCGAAGACCATCTGCCGGCCGGACTCGTCGATGTTCACCGTTGTCAGAATCCCCTGCAGGATGACGAGCAGGACCGCGCCGGCCATCGTGCCGGTATAGCCGCCTTTGCCGCCGGCAAGCGAGGTGCCGCCGAAGACGACGGCGATGATGGAGGTCAGCGTATACTGCTCGCCGACATTGGCGAAGGAGGAGCCGGAATAGCCGAGCAGGCAGAGCCCGGCGAGCGCCGCAAACATGCCGGAGATGACGAAGAGCGCGATGCGCATCGGCCGCACCGGGACGCCGGCCATGTAGGCTGCATGCTCGTTCGATCCGATCGCGTAGATGCGGTGGCCGAAGACGGTGCGGTGGAGCATGAAGGCCATCAGCAGCCCCACCGCGATCCAGAGCCAGATGATGCCGGGCAGGCCGAAGACGAGCGGCTGGGTCACGAAACGCGACAGCGCAGGGGCGGCCTGGCCCGAGGGAATGCCCATGCGGATGACGACCAGCAGCCCTTGCAGCACGCCCAGCATGCCGAGCGTCATGACGAGCGGCGGGATGCGCAGGAGGGTCACGCCGAGCCCGTTTAAGAGGCCGAAGAAGGCGCCGGCGGCGAGGCAGGCGGCGATCGCCGGCAGGATGCCGCTGTCGGCGCCGTTCATGACATTACCGGCGATGATCGCCGAGAGCGACACGATGCCGCCGACCGAGAGGTCGATGCCCTCGCGCCCGCCGAGGATGACGACGTTCTGCCCCGCCGCGACGATGCCGAGCAGCGCGGCGACGATCAGCAGCCGCAGGATCTGCCCGCCACTGGCAAAGCCGGGCGACAGAAGCTGGCCGAGATAGAGAAGCGCCACGATCAGCACCAGTGCGACGACGACCGGCTGACGGATAAAGGAAATCACCTGGTTCATGGCCGCGCCCTCCGGCCGGCAAGCACGCCCGCCATCAACACGAGGAGGATGGCGAGCCCTTGCATGAAGTTCTGCCATTCGGACGGCGTGCCCATGAAGAAAACGAGCGAGTTGATGAGCCCGATCGTCAGCGCTCCCAGGAGCGAACCGACCACGGTTCCCCAGCCGCCGGCAAGGGCGCTGCCGCCGAGCACGACGGCAGCCACGCTGTAAAGCGTCATCTTGCCACCGACGAGCGGATCGCCGCTTGCCGTATCTCCGGTGATGCAGAAGGCCGCGAGCGCTGCAAAAAGGCCGCAAAGCAGGTAGCCGCGGATGCGGACAGACACCACCGGAAGGCCGGTCTGGTAGGCCGCCTGCCGATCGTCGCCGACGGCAAGCAGTTGGGCGGCAAGGCGCGTACGGGCAAGCATGAAAAGGAGCACGAGCAGCACGGCGAGGATGTAGAAGACGAAAGGCAAACCGAACAGCCGGCCGCCATAGGTGCGCCAGAAGAGCGTGGGCGCCGGCGTTCCGGCGACCGGCAGGATATAAAGCGCAAGCCCGGTAAAGAAGATGCTGGTCGCGAAGGTTGCGACGATCGCCTGCAGGCGCAACGCAGCGACGACGAGGCCGTTGACGAGGCCGCAGGCAAGCCCGAGCAGCAGGCCGAGCGCGAGCGAAAGCAGAACGGCGCCGGCGCCCCCGCCCCATCGCTCCATCAATACGATGATCGTCACATTGACGAGCGAGAGGATCGAACCGACGGAAAGGTCGATGTCGCCGGCATAGACGACATAGGTCTGGGCGATCGAAAGCAGGATCAGCGCCATATAGGTGCTGAGGAGGCCTGTCAGCGCGCGATAGCTGAGGCTTGCGGGCGAGAAGAAGCCGTTCAGGAGAAAAAGTGCCGCGACGATGCCGAGCGCCGGCAGGAAGGGATAACGCTCGAGCAGCCTGCGGATGCTGCCGACGCGGCGCGACATCGGGCCTGTTGCGATCTCTGCCATTACGCGGCCTCGTAAGCGGCTTGATAGAGATTGTAGCGGGTGCGTTCGGCGCCGGTGAGTTCTCGGCTGACGGATCCACCGTTGAAAACGAGGATGCGGTTGGCGTTGCCGAGAAGTTCGGCATCCTCCGAGGAATAGAGAAGGATGCCGAGGCCTTCGGCCGCCAATTGCCGGATCAACGTGAAAAGATCGGCCTTCGCCGAAAGATCGATGCCTTTGGTCGGATCGTCGAGCAGCAGCACGTCCGGCCGGTCGATCAGCCAGCGGGCGATGATCACCTTCTGCTGGTTGCCGCCCGAAAGCGCGCTGATCGGATCGAAGAGGCTCGCAAATTTCGTGTGCATGCTTTGAAGTGCGGGCAGTACCCGATCACGCAGCCTGGACGGGCTCGCGATCATCAAGCGGTCGCGCAGATAGTGGATCGGTGAGACGTTTTCGATGATCGGACGGCCGCTGATGACGCCGTCGCGGCTGCGATCGCCCGAGACATAGGCTAAGCCCCGCCGGATCGCATCGCGCGGGCTCGAAGCGTCGAAGCGCTCGCTGCCGATCCGGATCTCGCCGGAGGTGATCGCGCCGGCGCCGAAAATTGCCCGGAGCAAGGCGGACTGCCCCTGGCCGTGCAAGCCGCCGAAGCCCAGGATCTCGCCGCGGCCGACCTCGAAGCTGACATCGCGGAAGCCGGCGCCGGAAAGATTGCGGACCGTCAGCGCGCTCTCCGCCGCGATGTCGACGGCGGCGGGGACGGAGGATTGCGAGGCCGGCATGTCACCGGCGCCGCCGACCATCAGCCGGATCACGGTGGCGGCATCGGTCTCGTCGAGATTGAGGGTGGTGATCGTCTCGCCGTCGCGGATGATGGTTACGCGGTCACCGATAGCCTTGATCTCGTCCATGCGATGGGAAATGAAAATGATTCCGCGTCCGCGGCGCTTGAGATTGCCGAGGATCTCGAAGAAGCGCTCGACCTGGGCGCGGTCGAGCGCCGAAGTCGGTTCGTCGAAGATGAGGAGCGGCGCCTCGCTCGCCAGCGCCTTCATGATCTCGACGAGTTGACGCTGGTCGGGGCGAAGATTGCCGACAAGCGCGTCGGCCGCGAATCCTTCGCCGGACACGCCGTCGAACAGCGCAATATAGCGTGCCGCCCGCTCTTTCAGCGAAACCCGGTCGACGAATAGGCCGGCCCTGACCGGCAGAGCCGCCAGGCAGATGTTCTCCTCGACCGAGCGGTGAGCGGCGAGGCTGAGTTCCTGGTAGAAGATGCCGATTCCTTGCGCCCGTGCCGATCGCGGTCCGGTGATTGTCGCCGGCGTGTCGTCGATCAGGATTCTGCCGGCATCCGGTCGCACGCTACCGGCAATGATCTTGCAAAGCGTGCTCTTGCCGGACCCGTTCGAGCCCATCAGCACATGGACCTCGCCGGCCATGACTTCGAGATCGCCCCGGCGGAGCGCCAGGGTAGCGCCGTAAGCCTTGCTCACGCCGCTCAGTTTCAGTTTCGACATAAATGTGGTCCGCTGCTGTCCGGGCGCGGCGCGGACCGGTCGTCGATCCGCGCCGCGCCCGGGATGCTCATTTGAAGAGCGCTTCCGCTTCTTCGATCGAAAGCGAGCTCGTATAGGAATAATAGCCGGGCTTGCCTTCGAGCTGCTTTGCCGCTTCCTCGACATTCTCGCTGTCGATGAAGGGGATCGGCAGGTAGAGCGCGTTGCCGTACTGGCCGGCCTTCGCCGGCTCCTTGAGTTCCTTGCCCTGCAGCATAAGGACGGCGACGTTGAGCGCGCTTGCCATGACACCGGGCGGGTTGACGGTGGCGCCGGAATTCAGGTCCTCCTTGATCCAGAGATCGATGAAGTCCTTGCGGATTTCGCCGGTCGCGGCGATCTGGTCCTTCTTGCCGGCATCCATGATCGACTTCCAGGCACCGGCGGCCATGCCGTCCTGGACGAAGACGCCGTTGATGTCGGGATAGGTGGCAAGGATGTTCTGCATCGCCTGCTGTCCCTGCGCCTGGTCCCAATTGGCATTGACCTCGTTGACGATCTGGATGTCAGGATGATCTTTGAAGACCTGCCGGTAGCCCGCGACGCGCATCTCGTTCGCCGGATGGCCGGCGACGCCGTTGATCGCCACCACCTTGCCCTTGCCGTCAAGTGTCTTTGCAAGCCACTCGGCGCCGGCGGCACCCCAAGCGGTCTGGTCGATGCCGACATAGATCGCGTCGGGCGACGAAACCTCGGCATCCGTCGCGATCACCAGGATGCCGGCTTCCTTCGCCTGCGCAAAGATCGGATCGAAGGCCGTCGGGCTGTTCGGGTTGATGATGATCGCGTCCACGCCCTCCGCGATGAAATTGCGAACATGGGCAATCTGCCCGGGCACGTCGACATTGGCGCTCTGCACCGAGACCTCGACATCGACGCCGCGCTCCTTCCATTTCTCGGCCGCCGCCTTCGCCTCGTCGATCATCTGGGTGCGCCACTCGCTGCCGACCCAGCCGTTCGAAAGACCGATCTTGAAGGTCTCGGCAAAAGCCGAGGCCGAAATCGCCATGGATGCAACCGCACCCATCGCAAAAGCAATAAACCTCTTCATAAGATCCTCCCAACTCATGCGAGGCTTATGAAGCCAGAAAATGTAATCGATTTCAATGACGATCTGTCGTTGTGCGCCGGTGTGGCTCAGGTGCTGCTGTCGCGATTATCGCGACTGACGCGCGATATAGGCGACGAGGTCGGCGATCTCCGATCGCGCAAGCGACAGCGGCGGCATGCGGGAATGGGTGGGATCCGCCAGGAACGCGGTGAGCGCGGCCTCGTCGAGCCGCTTCGAACTGCCGATCTCGGCAAAGGTCGGAACCATGTCCGAGCCTCGGCTTTGACCTGGAGCGACCACGTGACAGCCGGCGCACCAGCGCTCGGCGATCCGCTCGCCATTCGCCCAATCGGCCGCAGCGCTCTGCCCTGCCAAAAGGCCGATGAGAGCCAGCGCCACCGTCACGCGTGGAACGCATATGTGCATCGTCGCAACTCCCCGCCATTCGGCCAACGCATGATCTTTCCGATGGTAGCCTGCTTTCGTTTCGGCGCAACGGGGCGCAAGGTCAGTTCGCAATCGCCCCGGCCTGGCGGCGGTCGCAGTTCCGGCGCAGGAGCACGATACATTCCGGCTCATGCGACACGGAGGCAGCTCAGTTCCACGCGGCCAGCCGCGCCCCGACCGTCTCCTCGGCTGCCGCTGGCCGAGCCATGCTGCCGCGCCAGACGATCTCGGTGGCGAGGATCACCTTCTTGGCGACCTCGCGCCCGGAAAGGCGCTCCAGCAGCAGGTCGACCGCGGTTTCGCCGATCAGTTCTGCCGGAATCTTCACCGTGGTCAGCGGCGGAGCAAGGAATTGCGCTACCGGAATGTCGTTGAAGCTGGCGACCGCCACGTCTTCGGGAATTCTGAGCCCCAGTTCCCGGATTGCCCTGTAGGCGCCGAGCGCCATGTTGTCGTTGCAGGTGATGAGCAGCGTCGGCGGATTGGGCTTCGACAGCATCGCCTTGGTCAGCATGTAGCCGCTGTCGGGCGTCAGGCGCTCGACCATGCACAGATCCGGATCGTAGAGTCCTGCCTTCGTCATCCAGTCGATAAAGGTGCGGCAACGCCGCTCCGCATGGATGTTGTCGGGCCCGTAGAAGGCGTCCACCCAACCGACGAAACCGATCCGGCGATAGCCCATACCGTGGGCAGCTTCCAGGAGCCGGGTCATCGCATGGGCGACGTCGCTCAACACGCTGTCGTCCAGGTCTCCGATCGGCGCATAGTCGGCAAAGACGAGATGGCGGCTATGGCGGCGCAGCCATTCGAGCTCCTCGCCATAATAGTGCCCGACGGCCACCACGCCCGAGGCGCCCTCGAGGACGGTTGCTTCCGGAGCGTTACCCGTGAGGAAGACCTTGACGACCTCGCTCTTCAGGGCCTGACAGCGGCTTTCGATGCCGAGCCGGACGCCGACGTAATAGGGGTCGGCAAGTTCCTTGGCGGGGTCGAGGAAATGCACGAGCGCGATCTTCAGCCCGGCACCGAGGCTTTGGGCGGCTGCGCGGCTGCGGTTGCGCGGCGTCGCATAATTCAGCGCTTCCGCCGTCTCGATGATCGCCTGCCGCTTCTTCGTCGAGATCGAGAGCGTCGGATCGTAGTTCAGGACCCGCGAAACGGTTGCCGATGATACGCCGACGGCCGCAGCGATTTCCTTGATTGTCACCATTTTTACGTTCCCGCGTGCCTATCCTCTTTCGTTTAGTAAAATTTTATCGCCGCCATTTCAATCACGAGCAGCGGCCAAGGTGGTGACGGATTCGCTTGTTTTCTGTCCATTCGGCGCCACGCTCGCATACATGCCGGTCGTGCGGAACTCGGTGGGACTTGCGCCGAAGACGCGGCGGAAGACCTTGGCGAAATAGTTGGGATCCTCGAAGCCGGATAGGATCGCCACCTCCTTGACCGGCAGGTCCGCGGTCTTGGTGAGAAGCTTGACCGCCCGCTGCAGCCGCTTTTGCAACACGAATTCTGCCGGCGGCATGCCTTCGCTTGCCGCGAAGACGCGGGAGAAATGCGCCCGGCTCAAGCCCGAAATCCGGGCGAGTTCCTCGACCGGCAAGGGCTTTTCGAGGTTCGCGATGATATGGTCGATCACATGCTGCATGCGGCGATATTCTTCGCTCAGCACCGGATGCGAACCGAAGACATCGTCATAGAGCGCCATTGCCGCCTCATAGGCGATCGCCGAGGCGCGGCCGGGCGTTTCCGCTCCGGTGATGAGCCGCAGACTGCAGTCGGCGAGATGCTCGATCGTTTCCGGATGCAGCCTGACGACCGGACCGGTGACCGCCAGAATGGCGCGGTGGATGCGCAGTGCCTCCTCGCCGTTCATCGATATCCAGAAGAATTCCCAGCGGCCGCCGTCCTCGAGCCAGTAGCGGTGATTGTGCGGCACGAGCAACAGCAGCGTCTCGCCCTCGCGCAGGCGATAGGTACGGTTCTCATATCGCAGATTGCCGGCCCCGCCGATCGTGTGCTGCAGCACCGTGAACGGCGTCTGTCCGCGCTTCCGGCCGTCCCAGTCATAGCCCGCATCGGTCCGGATCTCATAGCCGGTGCTCGTGGGCATGGTGTGCAGGCTCTGCCGTCCCCGTGGGAGTGAAACGGTCCGCATCACCGGCCCTCTATCGATCAATTGCTGCAGCACAGTATTACCCATGAAAGCACAATACCTCTCTAGCGGTGCGACTGATTATACACATAATGGCTGCAGATCACGCAAGGCAACCGGTTTGGCCGGGTTTGGCGGGTGCGGCGTCTGAAATCAGTTCTATGAATTGATTTTACCCTTTTGGCGCGAGGATCGCGGTCCGCGAGGAGGAACAAGAAGACCATGAGCAGCTTCAAGATCGCCATTATCGGCGCCGGTAGCGTCGGTTTCACCAAGAAGCTCTTTACCGATATCCTGTCGGTGCCGGAGCTCAGGGACGCCGAGTTCGCCTTGACCGATTTGAGCGAGCACAATCTCGGCATGATCAAGACAATCCTCGACCGGATCGTCGAGGCAAACGGACTGCCGACCCGGGTGACCGCGACGGCCGATCGCCGCAAGGCTCTCGAGGGCGCACGCTATATCATCAGCTGCGTGCGCGTCGGCGGGCTCGAAGCCTATGCCGACGACATCCGCATTCCGCTGAAATACGGCGTCGACCAATGCGTCGGTGACACGATCTGTGCCGGCGGCATCCTCTATGGCCAGCGCAACATCCCGGTGATCCTCGACTTCTGCGAGGACATCCGCGAGGTCGCCGAGCCGGGCGCGAAATTCCTGAACTACGCCAATCCGATGGCGATGAACACCTGGGCGGCGCTCGAATACGGCAAGGTCGATACGGTCGGCCTCTGTCACGGCGTCCAGCATGGGGCCGAGCAGATCGCCGAGATCCTCGGCGCCAAAGAGGGCGAGCTCGATTACATCTGCTCCGGCATCAATCATCAGACCTGGTTCATCGACGTTCGCCTTAGGGGTCGCAGGGTCGGCAAGGATGAGCTCGTCGCCGCCTTCGAGGCGCATCCGGTGTTCTCGAAGCAGGAGAAGCTGCGCATCGACGTGTTGAAGCGTTTCGGCGTCTATTCGACGGAGAGCAATGGCCATCTCTCGGAATACCTGCCGTGGTACCGCAAGCGCCCGGACGAGATCGCCAGATGGATCGACATGTCGGATTGGATCCATGGCGAAACGGGCGGTTACCTGCGCTACTCCACCGAAACCCGCAACTGGTTCGAGACGGAATATCCGCGCTTCCTCGAAGAGGCGGCTAGGCCGCTGGAAACGATCAAGCGCTCGAACGAGCATGCGAGCCATATTCTCGAAGCGCTCGAAACGGGCCGTGTCTATCGCGGCCACTTCAACGTCAAGAACAATGGCGTCATCAGCAACCTGCCGACCGATGCAATCATCGAATCGCCGGGTTTCGTTGACCGCTTCGGGATCAACATGGTGTCCGGCATCACGCTGCCGGAGGCCTGTGCCGCCACCTGCATCTCATCGATCAACGTCCAGCGCATGTCGGTGCATGCGGCGATTGCCGGCGACATCGATCTCCTGAAACTCGCCGTGCTGCACGATCCGCTGGTCGGCGCGATCTGCACGCCGGAGGAGGTCTGGCAGATGGTCGACGAGATGGTCGTCGCTCAGGCGAAATGGCTGCCGCAATATGCGCATGCGGTCGATGCGGCGAAGGAGCGGCTGAGTAAGGCGACGGTCAAGACCCGCGACTGGAACGGTGCCGCGCGGCGCGATGTGCGCTCGATCGAGGAGATCCGGGCCGAGAAGGAAGCGGCCAAGTTGCGTGCTGCTGGTTAGGTCGTGTGGATGGCCTCAACGCCCCTCATCCGGCCTGCCCGTCCTCCGCAGCAGCTGCGGAGGGTGGACCGGCCACCTTCTCCCCGCAGGCGGGGCGAAGGGACTGCCGGCGCCCGCTCCGTCCCCTCTCCCCGCCTGCGGGGAGAGGGCTAGGGTGAGGGGCAATCCCGGGACGGATGAGGGCATTGTGGCGGGAGGGGGTTAGCTGCGGTGCAAAACCGCCCGCGCGCATCGAAATCACGGCGAGGACATCTGCATGAGGAGATGCGGATGCCCGTGACCAAGGAGGAGTGCCACCCGGCCCGGCGTGGCGAAAATGGAGGGAGAACCAGAGACAATGAGAACGTACCGACTGAAGACAACGGCCAGCCTGCTGGTCGGCATTTCCGCCTTTGCGGTGCAGGCCTTTGCATCCGAACCGACCGTCGTCCCCGAGCCGCCGCCATTCCCGGCCCAGGGCGAGATCACCTATGTGCCGCGCGATTCCATTCTGGAGTTCAAGGCGCTCTCCGAATATCACGAGCCGGAATGGGTGACGGAGAAATTCGTCAAGACCGGCAAGCTGCCGCCGGTCGCCGAGCGCCTGCCGAAGGAGCCGATGGTCTTCAAGACGGGCAACATGCCAGACGGTGTCGGCGTCTACGGTGACGTCATGCGCCACGTCATCGGCGGGCGGCCGGAAGGCTGGAACTACAGCGCCGGCCAGACCCAGGGCTGGGGCGGCATCGATATCGGCATGTCGGAATGCCTGACGCGCACGGCGCCGCTCTACCAGGTGGAGGCAGGCGACGTCGAACCCTTGCCGAACCTTGCCAAAAGCTGGGAATGGTCCGAGGACGGCCACAAGCTCACCATGCACCTGATCGAGGGCGCGAAATGGTCGGACGGCGATCCCTTCGATGCCGACGACGTGATGTTCTACTGGGACAACAACGTCGTCGATCCGAATGTCTCGCCGCTGAACGGCGCAACGCCCGAGACCTTCGGCGAGGGCACGACGCTCAAAGAGATCGATAAGTACACGGTCGAATGGACCTTCAAGGAAGCCTTCCCGCGCCAGCACCTCTATGCCATGGCCTATGGCACCTTCTGCCCCGGTCCATCGCACATCCTCAAGACCAAGCATCCGAAATTCGCCGATACGACCTACGACCAGTACAAGAACGGCTTCCCGCCGGAATATATGAACATTCCGGTGATGGGAGCCTGGGTTCCGGTCGCCTATCGGTCGGACGACATCATCGTGCTGCGCCGCAACCCCTATTATTGGAAGGTCGACGAGGCCGGTAATCAGTTGCCCTATCTCAACGAGGTTCACTATAAGCTCTCGACCTGGGCGGATCGCGACGTACAGGCGATCGCCGGGTCCGGCGACTTCTCGAATCTCGAGCAGCCGGAGAATTTCGTTGAATCGCTGAAGCGCGCGGCGGATGAATCCGCGCCCGCCCGGCTCGCCTTCGGTCCGCGCCTCATCGGCTACAATCTGCGCATGAACTACTCGGCCAATGGCTGGGGCGAGCCGGACGATCGCGCCCAGGCGGTTCGGGAGCTCAATCGCAACCTCGACTTCCGCAAGGCCGTGACCATGGCGGTCGATCGCAAAAAGCTCGGCGAAGCCCTGGTCAAGGGACCCTTCACGGCGATTTACCCGGGAGGGCTCTCCTCCGGCACCAGCTTCTATGATCGGGGCTCGACGGTCTACTACCCCTATGACCTCGAGGGCGCCAAGGCGCTTCTCGAAAAGGTCGGTCTGAAGGACACCGACGGCAACGGTTTCGTCAACTTCCCGGCCGGCACCGCCGGCGGCGGCGACGTGCAGATCGTGATGCTCGTCAACTCCGATTACAATACCGATCGCAACCTTGCGGAAGGCGTCGTCGGGCAGATGGAGCAGCTGGGCTTGAAGGTGGTCCTCAACGCGGTCGACGGCACCAAACGGGATGCGACGCAATATGCCGGCAAGTTCGATTGGCTGATCCGCCGAAACGACCAGGAATTGACCTCTGTCGTGCAGAATACGACCCAGCTTGCCCCGGTCGGTCCGCGTACGAGCTGGCACCACCGCGCGCCCGAAAGCGGCGAGGTCGATCTCCTGCCGCACGAGAAGGAACTCGTCGACATCGTCAACAAATTCATTGCCACCAACGACAATGACGAGCGGGCCGAGCTGATGAAACAGTTCCAGAAGGTGTCGACGACGAATATCGATACCGTCGGGCTCACCGAATATCCGGGCGCACTGATCATCAACAAGCGCTTCTCGAACATTCCGCCGGGTGCGCCGATCTACATGTTCAACTGGGCGGAAGACACGATCATGCGTGAACGGGTCTTCGTCGCGGCCGACAAGCAGGGCGACTACGAGCTCTATCCGCAACAGCTTCCCGGCAAGCCCGGCGAAGGTGGGCCGATCAACTGAACCTGAACCTAAGCCTCCCGGCTTCGAAGCTCGGGCCGGGAGGCGCCAGCCCTTTCATTCCACGGCGATCTTCGCGTCGTCCACGGAAAACCGACAGAAGGAAACGGCCATGTTCAGATTTCTGCTTGTCCGCGCCGCCTCTGCCATACCCGTGCTGTTCGTCCTGAGCGTGGTGACCTTCGCCATCATCCAGGCGCCGCCCGGAGACTATAGCGACTACATTCGCTCGCAGCTCATCAACCAGGGCGGGGCCTCCTTCGAGGCGGCCGACGCCCAGGCGCAGGCCTATCGCAAGGAACACGGTCTCGATAAGCCGTTGCCGGTTCAGTACGTCAACTGGGTCACCGGCATCCTGACGCGCGGCGATTTCGGCCACAGCCTCTACTATAACAAGCCGGTTGCCGACGTCGTCGGGGAACGCCTGCCGCGCACCTTGGCGCTGGCGCTCGTCTGCCACATCCTCGCCTCTGTCATCGGCATCGGCTTCGGCATCCTTGCCGCCACCCGGCAATATTCCTGGATCGACAGCCTGCTCTCGACGGTTTCCTTCCTCGGCATGACGGTGCCGCGCTTCCTGATGGCGCTGATCATCGTCTATATCCTCGTCTTCCACTTCAACGTCAGCGACATCAACAGCTTCCATTCCGCCCGCTACGGCGGGGCGCCATGGTCCTGGGACAAGTTCGTGGACCTGGTGAAGCATGTCTGGCCGGTCATCGCCATCGCGACCTTCGGCGGGCTCGCCTACAACATGCGCGTTATGCGCGGCAACCTGCTCGATACGCTGAACGCGCAATATGTCGAGACCGCCCGCGCCAAGGGCTTGAGCGAAGGCGCCGTCGTTATGCGGCACGCGGTGCCGAACGCGCTGCACCCGCTCATCATGTATCAGGGCGTGGTGATGCCCTACATGCTGACCGGCGAGATTGAGACGGCGATCATCTTCGCGCTGCCGACCGTCGGACCGGCGATCGTCGGCTCCATGTGGGTTGGCGACGTCTATGTGACGGCAACCTTCATGCTGGTTCTCTCGGCAACGCTGATCCTCGGCAACATCATCGCCGACATGATGCTCGCCGCACTTGACCCGCGCGTGCGCATGGGAGGAGGGGCCTGACCATGACCATCGACGTTCCAACCACGGTTCCAGTGGCGCAGCCGGACGAAAAACAGCACCACGAGAGCTATTCGGCCCTTGTCTGGCGACGCTTGAAGCGCTCCTGGACCGGTATGCTAGGCCTCTTCCTTGTCGGCCTGCTGATCTTCATGGCGGTTTTCGCCGATTTCCTCGCGCCCGTCGATCCGAAGGCGACAGGGGTCGCATTCGCACCGCCGCAGGCGATCAGCTTCCATGACAAGGATGGCAATTTCGTCTTCCCGCCGAGGACCTATCCGCTTGGCGACACCGACGAACTCGATCCGATCACCTTCCAGCCGATCGTCGGTCTGGACTATGACAATCCGCAGATTCTCGGCTTCTTCGTCAGGGGCGCGCCCTACAAGCTGCTCGGGCTGATCCCGGCCGAGCGCCACCTCTTCGGTACCGTCGACGGGTCGGCCGTGCATTTCCTCGGCACCGACAAGTTCGGCCGCGACGTGCTCTCGCGCATCCTCTACGGCTCGCGCATCTCGCTGATGATCGCGCTGATCGTGGTCTCCATCGTCACTGTGGTCGGCACGACCGTCGGCATGGTATCCGGCTATTTCGGCGGCCGCTTCGACGCCTGGGTGCAGCGCTTCGTCGAACTCGTGCTCGCCTTTCCGCAACTGCCGCTTTACCTGGCGCTTGCCTCGCTGATCCCGGTGACGGCGCCGACCAACGTCTTCCTCGCCTTCGTCATCATCGTGATGTCGGCGCTCGGCTGGGCGCAGATGTCGCGCGAGGTCCGCGGCAAGACGCTGGCGCTCGCCCGCATTGACTATGTGCGCGCGGCGATCGCAATCGGCGCGACCGACCGGCGCATCATCTTCCAGCACATCTTCCCGAACGTGATGAGCCATGTGATCGTCGCGGTCACGCTGGCGATCCCGCAGGTGGTGCTGCTCGAATCCTTCCTCGGCTTCCTCGGCTTCGCGGTGAAGCCGCCGCTCATCTCCTGGGGGCTGATGCTGCAGGATACGGCGACCTATTCGGTCATCGGCTCCTATCCCTGGATCCTCTCGCCCGTCGCCTTCGTGCTCGTCACCGTCTTCGCATTCAATGCGCTGGGTGATGGGCTGCGCGACGCAATCGACCCCTATTGAGGAGCACGCAATGGCTACGAACGAGACTGTTGCTCCGGCACCGGAAGAACGGCTGGACCGCCATACCAAGGATACGCGGCCTGTCATCGATGCGCGCAAGGTTGCGGTCACCTTCAAGGTCGAGAACGGCACCGTCGAAGCGGTGAAGGACGTGTCCTTCCAGCTCTATCGCGGCGAGACGGTGGCGATCGTCGGCGAATCCGGCTCCGGCAAGTCGGTGACCGCGCGCACCGTCATGGGCCTCCTGTCGAAGCGCGCGACGATCGCCCCGCAATCGCGCATCGAATATGACGGTCGCGACGTCCTGAAATTCTCGGCGCGGCAGCGCCGGGCGCTGCGCGGCGACCGCATCTCCATGATCTTTCAGGAGCCGATGAGCTCGCTGAACCCGGTCTACACGATCGGCAGCCAGATCATCGAGGCGATCCGGGCACACCGGCGGATGAGCCGCCGGGCCGCCGCCGAGCGGGCGCTCGAACTCTTGCGCCACGTCCAGATCCCCGACCCGGAGGCGCGGCTCAATCAGTATCCGCACCAGCTTTCCGGCGGCCAGCGCCAGCGCGTGATGATCGCCATGGCGCTCGCCAACGATCCCGACGTCCTGATTGCCGACGAGCCGACGACCGCGCTCGACGTCACCGTGCAGGCGCAGATCCTCAACCTGATCCGCGGACTGCAGCAGGAACTCGGCATGGCGGTGATCCTGATCACCCACGACCTGACCGTGGTGCGGCAGTTCTCCGACTACGTCTATGTCATGCAGCTCGGCGAGGTGAAGGAGCACAACACAACGGAGGCACTCTTCGCCAACCCGCAGCACGCCTATACGCGCCGGCTGCTCGCCTCCGAGCCCTCCGGTTCGGCCAATCCGCTGCCGGACAATGCGCCGATCGTGCTCGACGGCCGCAATGTGCGCGTCTCCTTCATGCTGAAGAAGGGCGGCTTCTTCAGGCCGGAGCTGAAAGAGCTCGTCGCGGTCGACAGCTTGAGCCTCAATCTGCGCCGGCACGAGACGCTCGGCCTCGTCGGCGAGTCCGGTTCCGGCAAGACCACATTCGGCCAGGCCCTGATCCGGTTGATCGGCAATGATGGCGGTGAGATCTTTTTCGACGGTCAGCCGATCCACGACAAGGACCGCTGGGGCATGCGGCCGCTGCGCTCGCGGATCCAGATCGTCTTCCAGGACCCGTTCGCCTCGCTCAATCCGCGCATGTCGATCGGCCAGATCATCGAGGAGGGGCTGATCGTCAACGGCATCGGCGAAAACCGGAAGGACAGGCTGACGCGAGTCCAGGACGCGCTCATCAGCGCCGGCATGCCCGCCAACATCCTCTCGCGCTTCCCGCACGAGTTCTCCGGCGGCCAGCGCCAGCGCATCGCCATCGCCCGCGCCATCGCGCTCGAGCCGGAATTCATCCTGCTCGACGAGCCGACCTCGGCGCTCGATCTCTCGGTGCAGGCCCAGATCATCGAACTGTTGCGCAAGCTGCAGGACGAGCGGGGCTTGAGCTACCTCTTCATCTCCCATGATCTCAAAGTCGTGCGCGCGCTCTGCCACCGGGTGGTGGTGATGCAGCACGGCAAGATCGTCGAAGAGGGGCCCGTCAGCGAAATTCTCTCCAATCCCAAGACTGCCTACACGGAACGGCTGGTAAGAGCCGCCTTCGAAGTGGCCGCATGATCTATCAGAACAGAGGTAATCCATGACCAGACAACCCAAGATCACCTTCATCGGCGCGGGCTCGACCGTCTTCATGAAGAACATCATCGGCGACGTGCTGCAGCGCCCGGCGCTTTCGGCCGCGACCATCGCGCTGATGGATTTGAACCCGGAGCGTCTCGCGGAAAGCGAGATCGTCGCCGGCAAACTGGTGCGCACGCTCGGCGTAAAGGCGAAGATCGAGACCTGTTCGAACCAGTTGAAGGCGCTCGAGGGTGCTGATTTCGTCGTTGTCGCCTTCCAGATCGGCGGCTACGAGCCCTGCACGGTGACCGATTTCGAAGTGCCGAAGAAATACGGGCTGCGCCAGACGATCGCCGACACGCTCGGCGTCGGCGGCATCATGCGGGGTCTACGCACCGTGCCGCATCTCTGGAAGATCTGCGAGGACATGCTCGAGGTCTGCCCCGAGGCGATCCTCCTGCAATATGTCAACCCGATGGCGATCAACACCTGGGCGATCGCGGAGAAATATCCGGCGATCAAGCAGGTCGGCCTCTGCCACTCGGTGCAGGGTACCGCGTTCGAGCTTGCCCGCGACCTCGATATCCCGCTCGACGAAATCCGCTACCGCGCCGCCGGCATCAACCACATGGCGTTCTATCTCAAGTTCGAGCACCGCCAGAGCGACGGCAGCTATCGCGATCTCTATCCGGACCTGATCCGCGGCTATCGCGAGGGACGCTTTCCGAAGCCCAGCCACTGGAACCCGCGCTGCCCGAACAAGGTGCGCTATGAAATGCTGACGCGGCTCGGCTATTTCGTCACCGAAAGCTCGGAGCATTTCGCCGAATACACGCCGTACTTCATCAAGGACGGCCGCCCGGACCTGATCGAAAAATTCGGCATTCCGCTCGACGAATATCCGAAGCGCTGCATCGAGCAGATCGAACGCTGGAAGGGCCAGGCGGCCGCTTATAAGGAGGCCGAGACGATCGAAGTCGCCGAGAGCCACGAATACGCCTCCTCGATCATGAACTCGGTCTGGACCGGCGAGCCGTCGGTGATCTACGGCAACCTCCGGAACAATGGCTGCATTACCTCGTTGCCGGAAAACTGCGCCGCCGAGGTGCCCTGCCTCGTCGACGCCTCCGGCATCCAGCCGACCTATATTGGCGCCCTGCCGCCGCAATTGACCGCGCTGATCCGCACGAACATCAACGTCCAGGAACTGACCGTCCAGGCGCTCGTCACCGAGAATCGCGAGCACCTCTATCACGCGGCGATGATGGATCCGCACACGGCCGCCGAACTCGACCTCGACCAGATCTGGTCGCTCGTCGATGACCTGCTCGCCGCCCACCGCGATTGGATCCCGGAATGGGCCCGCGTGTCGAAAAAGGTTGAGGCCGCCTGAATCTTTCTCCCGGTCAGGCGACCGGAAGGCCCCGGGACATTGGTTCCGGGGCTTTTCTCGATGGTGGTTTCCCCCTCATCCGGCCTGCCCGTCCTCCGCAGCAGCTGCGCTGCAGCTGCGGAGGGTGGACCGGCCACCTTCTCCCCGCAAGCGGGGCGAAGGGGACTCGCGGCGCCCATAACAGCTCCATCTATGGCGCGGATCAGGGTGGGCGTTCACCGGTAGCGACAAATGGCGACGGTGTCCCCTCGCCCCGCTTGCGGGGAGAGGGCTAGTCCTCGGGTTAAACCCGAGGAGAGGGGCAGAGTGTGACACTCACCGCCAAGCCTCAGTCTTCCGAAGCCACTCCCGCGTTCGGCCTTTCGGATCGGCATTCAACGTAATATCCGTCACCACCGCCGCGCTGTCCGCGCCATGGGCAAACACGCCGTCGATCCGCTCCGGATTGAGCCCGCCGATTGCCACGAGCGGCAGCGGGCCGACGCGTTTACGCCAGGCGGAAAGCCGGTCGAGCCCCTGCGGCGCCCATTTCATCTTTTTCAGGATCGTCGGGTAGATCGGCCCGAGCGCCACATAGTCCGGCTCGGCGGCAAGCGCGGTTTCGAGTTCCTCTTCGTCGTGGGTGCTGAGCCCAAGCTTCAGCCCGGCGACGCGGATCGCGGCGAGATCGGCCTCCGCCAGGTCCTCCTGGCCGAGATGAACGAAGTCGCAGCCCTCTTCGATCGCGAGGCGCCAGTAATCATTGACAATCAGCTGGCAGCCCTGCGCCGCGCAGATCGCCTTCGCGGCGCGGATCTCGCTGCGAATATCCTCGTCGCCGCGGTCCTTGATTCTAAGCTGCACGAGCTTGACGCCGAGCGGCACGAGGCGTTCGATCCAGGCGGCGCTGTCGACGATGAGGTAGAAGGGATCGAGCTTCACGAGAACACCGCCTTTCCGATGACGGGGGTCGAGGGTACGGCCATGTCGCGCGGCCCCAGCATGCCGGCGTGACAGGCCGCGTGTCCGGCTTCGATCGCCTTGGCGAAGGCTTCCGCCATGGCAGACGGGTCGGCGGCGCCGGCGACGGCGGTGTTGAGCAGCACCGCGTCGTAGCCGAGTTCCATCACCGTTGCGGCATGCGACGGGCGGCCGATGCCGGCGTCGACGATCAGCGGCACATCGGGAAAATGCGCCCGCATCGCCCTCAGAGCAGAGAGGTTCTGCGGGCCCATGGCGCTGCCGATCGGCGCGCACCAGGGCATCAGCACCTCGCAGCCGGCGTCCAATAGCCGTTCGGCGACAACGAGGTCGTCGGTCGTGTAGGGGAACACCTCGAAGCCTTCGCCGACGAGGATGCGTGCCGCCTCGACGAGGCCGAAGACGTCCGGCTGCAGCGTGTCGTGATGGCCGATCACCTCCAGCTTGATCCAGTTGGTCGAAAAGACCTCGCGCGCCATCTTCGCCGTCAGCACCGCTTCCGAAACGGAATGGCAGCCGGCGGTGTTCGGCAGCACGCGCACGCCGAGCTCACGGATCAATTCGAAGAATGCGCCGCCATTCCTGCCGCCCGCGGTCTCGCGGCGGAGCGATACGGTGACGATCTTTGTTCCGGAGCGGCGCACGGCTTGCGCGAGAACGGCGGGGGAGGGATAACGCGCGGTCCCGAGGAGGAGGCGCGATGAAACCGGGGTTCCGTAGAGTTCGAGCATGTCAACCTCCCTGCATCGGCGAGAGGACTTCGATCCGGTCGCCGTCGGAAAGCCGGCAGGCGCGACGATCCTCGCGGTGCACCAGTTCCCCGTTGACGGCAGTTGCCAGCCACTCGCCCTCGAATTCGAGCACCAGCAATAGCTCCGACAGCGTCGCTGCGCTGCTCTCCAGCGTCTCACCATTGACGATCAAGGTCATTGGATTTCTCCCTGTCGAGTGAGGGACGGATGTTCCCCGGCACAGAGCCTTTCCGCCAGTTGCCCCGCCAGAGCGGGGGCAAGCAGGAAGCCGTGGCGGTACATGCCGGCGATCGCGAACCCGTCGTCGCGATCGAGGAGGCGGGGCAGGTTGTCGGCGAAGGCCGGGCGAATGCCGACGCCGGTCTCCACGACGCGCGCCTCGCCGAAGGCAGGATGCACCGCGTAGGCGGCGTTCAGGAGCTCCATCAGGGAGCGGGCGGTGATCGGTCCGTCATCATCGGTTTCGATCATGGTCGCGCCAACCATGAACCGGTGGTCCTCGCGCGGTACGATGTAGATAGGGTGGCGCGGATGAAGCAGGCGGACGGGCCTCGAGAGGCGGATCTCCGGGGTTTCCAGAAAGATCATCTCGCCGCGTACGCCGCGAAGGCCGGGCGTGGTGGCGATCGCCGCCGCGCCCGTGCAATCGACCACGGCCGCGTAGGAATTCTCGGAGTGCACGTCGGCACCGCCGAGGTGGAAGCGGACGCCGGTCGCAACCAGTGTCTCGTAGAGGCCGGCCATTGCCTCTCGCGGATCGAGATGGGCTTCCTCGGCGAAGAACAGCGCGCGGTCGAAGCGGCCCGCGAGGTCCGGTTCGAGCTCTCCGATCACGTTGGCGTCGATCCATTCATACCCGCGGGTGCGGGCGGCGAAACGCTCGAGTTCTCCACTGTCGCGCCCCGCCGCAACGACCAATGTGCCCCGCCGGAACACTTTGCCGGGGAGGGCTTCCTCCCACCAGTCGGCAGAGGAAAGCCCGAGCGTTAACACCGCCTCGTCGGCCGCTTCGCGTTCGCAAAAGGGCGCCAGCATGCCGCCGGCATAGGTGGATGCGCCGGCTCCGACGGTATCCGTCGTATCGACCACCTCCACCGCGACCCCGCGGCGGCTGAGTTCGAAGGCGGCGGTGAGGCCGGCGACGCCGGCTCCCTTGATCAGCACCGTCATCTCACTCTCCAGGATGCGCTTCCGGGGCGACCGGCATATAGAGATCGCCGCCGTCGCGGTATTTCGCCGCCATGGCCTCCAGCCCCTCCTTCTGTGCTTCGGCGCGAATGTCGTGGGAGATCCGCATCGAACAGAATTTCGGGCCGCACATGGAGCAGAAATGCGCCACCTTATGTGCTTCCTTCGGCAGCGTCTCGTCGTGGAAATTGCGCGCCGTCTCCGGATCGAGCGAGAGATTGAACTGGTCCTCCCAGCGGAACTCGAAGCGGGCGCGCGACAGCGCGTCGTCGCGGATGCGGGCGGCCGGATGCCCCTTGGCGAGGTCGGCCGCGTGCGCGGCGATCTTGTAGGTGATGACGCCCACTTTGACGTCGCTGCGGTCGGGCAGCCCGAGATGCTCCTTCGGGGTCACGTAGCAGAGCATGGCGGTGCCGAACCAGCCGATCATCGCCGCGCCGATCCCGGAGGTGATGTGGTCGTAGCCGGGCGCGATGTCGGTCGTCAGCGGCCCGAGCGTGTAGAAGGGGGCCTCGCCGCAGGTTTTGAGCTGCTTGTCCATGTTCTCCTTGATCTTGTGCATCGGCACATGGCCGGGGCCCTCGATCATGACCTGGCAGTCCTTCGCCCAGGCGATCTTCGTCAGTTCGCCGAGCGTTTCGAGCTCGGCGAACTGCGCCCGGTCATTGGCGTCGGCGATCGAGCCGGGACGCAGTCCGTCGCCGAGCGAGAAGGAGACGTCATAGGCGCGGCAGATGTCGCAGATCTCCTCGAAATGCTCGTAGAGGAAGCTTTCGCGGTGGTGATGCAGGCACCACTTGGCCATAATCGAGCCGCCGCGCGAGACGATGCCGGTGACGCGATCGACGGTGAGCGGGATATAGTGCAGCCGCACGCCGGCATGGATGGTGAAGTAGTCGACCCCCTGTTCGGCCTGCTCGATCAGCGTGTCGCGGAAGACCTCCCAGGTGAGGTCCTCGGCGATTCCGCCGACCTTCTCGAGCGCCTGGTAGAGCGGCACCGTGCCGATCGGCACCGGCGAGTTGCGGATGATCCACTCGCGGATATTGTGGATGTTGCGGCCGGTCGAAAGGTCCATCACCGTATCCGCGCCCCAGCGGGTCGCCCAGACCATCTTTTCGACCTCCTCGGCCATCGACGAGGTGACGGCGGAATTGCCGATATTGGCATTGATCTTCACCAGGAAGTTCCGGCCGATGATCATCGGCTCGGATTCCGGATGGTTGATGTTGGCGGGGATGATGGCCCGACCGCTCGCGACTTCCTGGCGGACGAATTCCGGCGTGACGAAATCAGGCACCGACGCGCCGAAGCTCTCGCCATCGCGTGTGAGCGTCTCTTTCGCCACCTTGCGGCCGAGGTTTTCGCGGATTGCGATGAACTCCATCTCCGGCGTGATGATGCCGGCGCGGGCATAGGCGAGCTGGGTGACGGCCCGGCCCGGCTTGGCGCGTAGCGGCTGATGACGCATGGGGAATTCCGGCGTCAGCCGCTCGCCGGTGGCAAAACCGTTGTCCTCCGCCTTGACGGCGCGGCCCTGGTAACGCTCGACATCGCCGCGTGCCACGATCCAGCCATGGCGCAGCCGCGGCAAGCCGGCGTCGATGCGGATATCGGCGTCGTCGAGCGTGTAGGGGCCGGAGGAATCATAGACCGTGACCGGAGGCTCGCCGGAGGTCGGATGCAGCGCGATCTCCCGCATCGGCACACGCAGATCGGGATGGAGCTCGCCCGGTTTGTAGACTTTTTTCGAGGCGGGGAGAGGTCCCTGCGTGACGGAGGGCGGCGTGGAAAGAGGTTTGAGAACATTCATCTTGAGGCTCCAATTTTTGCGTTGGAGACCCAGTTCTGAAGCCGGAAGGATGAAAAGACGCTGCGCCGATGGATCCTGAAACGACCGAATCCTGGCATTCGCACGTCTGCACCGTCCCTACGCCAGTATGAACTGGATCAGGTTCAACGGGTCACTGCGCGCTTTAGCAGTATCTCAGCCCCTTGCCGGGACCCCCCTGGTGAATGACGCCCATAGTCACCGATATCGCCGCGCCGTCAAGATGGTTTTTGGGGACCCCGGCGAGGCACTCGCGGTGGACTGTCTCGTTTCTCGCCTCCCGCTTGGTTGGAACATCAGGGCACAGGGACTATTCTCTTTGGAAACTGATCGCGATCAGTGCGGTCGGGCGCAGCCTTGTCGATAGTGGATGGATGGGAATGAGGAGCGTGTTCTGATCAGGAAGTTCGGGGAGAAGGCCTTGCACGGGTGGAGCCGAAAGTGGGGAAGAGAGCCCCGGTCGACTCCCGTATCGCCGATGCGCAGCTTCTGGGGGTTGATGTGGGCCTATTGGTTTTCCGAGAAGTGGCAGGAGGCCTGGGGGCTGGCGGCGGTCATCGTCGTGCTCACGGGCCTGTCGGCGATTGCGAGCGTCTGGTTCGCCGAAGCCTCGGGCGAACTCGTCAGCGCGATAGCCTTTCTCCATCATCCGCAAAATCCCACGACGCTCAGTTCCATTCTGACGATCGCGGGGACGCTCGCCGCGATCATGGTGCTGAAATCCATCGCGTTCACGGCCGTGCGCCACTTCTTCTCGACGACCCTGCATCGCAAATGGCGGGCCTGGCTCGACCGTCGCTTCAATGACGCGCTGCTCGACTGCAATCACACCCATCTTCACCTGCAGCGCGGCGTGGCGGAAGCCATTCCGACGTCGGTGGGCGTGCCGGACAACATAGACCAACGCGTCCAGGAATCGATCAAGGGCATGACCGGCGGCGCCATCGGGCTTGCCATGGGCGTTGCCGGGGTGACCCTGTCGCTCTACTTCGTCGGCGGCAGGATCATCGAGACCTCGACGGAGGTGAGCGGGCTCGAGTTTCTCGGCAGCTATGGCAGCGCCTTTCTGACGCTTGTTGCCGTCGCCGCCTACGTCCCCTTCAATACCTATATCGCCGCCAAGCTCGGCGCGATCCAGCAGCGGCTCGACGTCCGGATGCAATGGGCCGAGGGCAGCTACCGCCGCGAACTGACGACGCTTCTCCACCGCAGCTTCCATGTCGCGGCCTCGCAAGCGGAAGGGGTACAGAAGCGCATCCACCGGCGGCGCTATCGCGACATCGACCAGACCTGGTCGAACCTGAACATCCTGACGGCGTGTTATATGGGCTTCGAGCTCGTCCACAATTTCTTCGGCCAGCGCATCGTCGCCTATGCTCCAGGCCTGCTTCCCTATGTCGACGGCAAGGTCACGCTGCAAGGCTATGTCACCGGGGCGGAGCTTGCCAATGCGATCATCAATGATTGCTCCTGGTTCATCCACGTCATGCCGGACATTGCAAGGCTCAGAGCGAATGCGCGCCGCATCACCGATCTCGCAAATGCGATCGAGGACGTTCAGCGGCCCCGCCCTTTCTATGCCCGGACAGGTCGCGCGGAGTTGAACCGCGTCTGGCAGGATCCCGAATTCGGCGTGACGATCCGCCGCCTCGAGCTGATGCATCCCGGCCATGACCTGCCCTTCCTTACGACCGGCTATCTCCACATCAGTCCTGGCGAATGGGCGCTTCTCGTCGGCAGGTCGGGCAGCGGCAAGTCGTCGCTGCTCAAGGCGATAAACGGTCTCTGGCCGCATGGCCGCGGCACCGTCGCCCTGCCCGGAAACGTGCGCACGCTCTTTGCCGCCCAGGACGTGAAGCTGCCGCCGATATCGCTGAAGGAACTGATATGCCTGCCCGAGCCGGGCGACGCGTTTACAGATCGGGAAGCTTTAGCGGCGCTTTCCATGGCCGGCCTTGCCGAATTCGTCGGCGATCTCGCCGCGGAGGGGCGCGGTGCGCAAAGCTGGGACCAGCTCCTTTCCGGAGGGCAGAAGCAGAAGCTGGTTCTTGCGCGCATCCTCCTGCAACGGCCGGGTCTAATCTTCCTTGACGAACCGACCGGCGCGCTCGACGTCGAGGCGACGGTCGCGTTCCATCAGGCGATCAAGGATGTGTGCCCCGGCGCAACCGTCGTCAGCATCATGCATGACGCAGTGCCGCCGAAATCCGCAAAGGGCGAGAATTTTTACGACAGCGTGCTCGCCATTGCCGACGGCCGGGTGACGAAGCGGTCGCTGCCGAAACTGGCAAGTGGCCCGGTCGGTCCCGCGCGCGTGAGGCGGCATCCGGAGCCAACGGGGCCGGGATCGAGATGAAGCCCGCCCATATTCTTGATCACCACATGAGTTGAGAAAGACCCTAATTAAAACAATTTAAATGCGAAACGACAGGAACCCTCCATGTCGCCATCATGATCTATGACCGGGCGCGCCGCCTGCTCCCTCGGTAACAAGGGTTCCCCTGATCGGCTGCTACATTCAGGCAACCAACCAGGAGAGTACACGATGCGTGTCATTCTAGTCGCTATGATCGCCTCAGTTCTGAGCATACTTGCCTTCAAATACGCTGATCATTCGTTGGGGAATGTGCAGATCGTGGCGACGGCTCAGGAACTTGCGAGCAGTTAACGGTCGGCCGCCTCACTGGCCGCCTCTAATGACAAAGCCGGCATTGCATTCCTGGTGCTTATCTTCAGCCTCATCGCTATCGTATTGAGTATCCTGCAGCGGGCCTAAGAGATGAGGCGCCGTCCACCACACCGACATTGATTCCTCCGACGAAACCGAGCAGAGGTCATTCGCTTTGGATAGAAAGCAACTTGCGCGTGTGACGCTATCCGGAAATTGGCGACCGGCGTATGGCGTTCCGTTCAGTGCTCAAAAGATCGCATAATGTAACCAGCGCAAACTGTACATGCGCCATTTTCGGAGGCTCGCTGTTCATGCTCGAGCGTAGCTACACCTTCAAACGCACCGCCGCCAACATCGAGCAGAATGGAAGTGGCGGCACGGCGTCACCCTCAGCTACGGTTGGTGAGCCGTCCGGGGCTCGCGAGCAGCGGCCCGGGCGCATCCGCACCAGCACGCCGGCGGCAACGGCACTAGCCGGGCGCCGTCCGGACGCCGTTGGCGATGATCGTCGCGGCCGCGGTTTCAGCGGCGAGAGGCGGTTCGAGGTCACGGGCAGCCTTTATGGAAGCATACGGCCGCGGCCCGGCGCCGCGCAGGCTTGCCGAATATGGCGATGGCGCTGGCGACGCTGCAAGGCGGATCCATTACTCCCGGCCGGACAGCGCCATTGTCTTGACCGCGGCAGCACTCGCGGGGCACACGCGGCTGCACGCCTCGGCCTGCGACAGAGGCGCCCGTGTTCATATCTCTTAGATCGTAATACAGGCTGTAATAAAAAGTGCTGTAACGACCATTGCGCGTCTGAAGAGATGGGCGGCGCGGTAGTTGAGACGCGAACCCGCAGCGGTTATGCTTGCGGCGATTGATTGCATTAACGGGCGTCGCGCGTCGTCGACCCAAACCGGTGCACAAATCGGGCGGCATGAATACGTGCGTCCCGGCGTCGTATTGTTGTTAATTGCATAGGGGCTGTCATCGAATTTCCAAGAGGGGTGCGTTTCTATGGCGGCCGGCCGGTCGCCAGGGCTGAGACTGCAACTGGACATTCGGAATGAGCGGGCAGACGGGCGCTTGCGAAGCGGCCGTGCGTGACCCTTGTGTGCTTGAGGTCCCGAACAGGGATGCCCAAATCACAGCGGAGGGACGTGAATTTGCACTGGGGGAGTCGCAATGTGCACAGGGGGAGCCGCAGGCGGGTAAGGGAGCCGCAATCGACGCCCGTTTCCGCAATGCGCAGCTTTTGGGGGGTAATGGGCGCCTACTGGCTTTCCGACAGATGGAAGGAAGCATGGGGGCTCGCCGCGGTTATCATCGTGCTTACGGCCTTGTCGGCTATGGCCAGCGTCTGGTTTGCCGAGGCGTCGGGCGAACTCGTCAGTGCAATCGCCCTTCTTCACCATCCACAAAACGCGACGACGCTCACCTCCATCCTGGCAAGCGCGGGAACGTTGGCCGGGATCGTCGTCGTCAAGGAGATCGGATTCATCGCAATCCGCCACTTCTTCTCGACGACCTTGCATCGCAAATGGCGCGCGTGGCTCGACCATCGCTTCAATGAGGCGCTGCTCGACCGCAAGCACACGCATCTTCACCTGCAGCATGGTACGGCGAAGGCCACCGCGTCGAAAGCGGGAGCCCCCGACAATATCGACCAGCGCATCCAGGAATCGATCAAGGGCATGACCGGCGGCGCCATCGGGCTTGCCATGGGCATTGCCGGCGTCCTTCTGTCGCTCTTCTTCGTCGGTGGCAAGATCATCGAAACCTCGACCGAGATCGACGGCTTGGAGTTCCTCGGCAGTTACGCCAGCGCCTGCCTGACGCTCGCGGCCGTCATCGTCTACGTTCCGATCAACACCTTCCTTGCGGCGAAGCTCGGGGCGATCCAGCAAAGGCTGGAAGTCAGGATGCAAGGAGCCGAAGGCAGCTACCGCCGCGAACTGACGACGCTGCTTCACCGCAGCTACCACGTGGCGGTCGCCGACGGCGAGGCAGTACAGAAGGGCATCCACAGGCGACGTTATCGCGACATCGACCACACCTGGTCGATCATCAACATCCTGACCGCGTGCTACATGGGCTTCGAGCGCGTGTACAACTTCTTCGGCTCGCGCATCGTCGCCTATGCGCCCGGTTTGCTCCCCTATGTCGCCGGCAGGATCAGCATGCAGTCCTATGTCACCGGGGCGGAGCTTGCCAATGCGATCATCAACGATTGCTCATGGTTCATCCATGTCATGCCCGATATAGCAAGGCTGAGGGCAAACGCACGCCGCATCACCGACCTGGCGCAGGCGATCGAGGACGTGCAGCAGCCGCGCGACTTCTACGCCCGCACGGGCCGGTCGGAATTGCGCTATGCCCAGCAGGCCCCCGAGTTCGGCTTGACGATCAGACGTCTCGAGCTGATGCACCCGGGTGATGCTCTCCCCTTCGTCGAGACCGGCCATCTTCACCTCGACCCGGGCGAGTGGACCCTGCTCGTCGGCAAGTCGGGCAGCGGCAAGACATCGCTGCTCAAGGCCATCAACGGCTTTTGGCCGCATGGCCGCGGCATGGTCGTGCTGCCGAGAAACGTCAGGATCTTCTTTGCCGCGCAGGACGTGAAGCTGCCGCCGGTATCGCTGAAGGCGCTGGTATGCCTGCCCGACCTCGTTGGCGCCTACTCGGACGCCGCCGCCGCGGCGGCGCTCTCCAAGGCCGGCCTTGCCGAATTCGTCGGCGACCTTGCCGAGGAGGGTCGCGGCACGGGAAGCTGGGACCAGCTTCTTTCCGGGGGGCAGAAACAGAAGCTCGTGCTGGCGCGCATCCTCCTGCACCGCCCGCGGCTGCTCTTCCTCGATGAACCGACGAGCGCGCTCGACAGCGAGGCGACGGTCGCGTTTCACCAGGCGATCAAGGATGAATGCCCCGGCGCGACGGTGATCAGTATCATGCACAACGTCGTGCCGCCGAAATCCGCGAAGGGCCTGGAATTCTACGACAGCAAGCTCGCCATCGCCGACGGCAGGGTGACCAAGATGCCGCTGTCGAGACTGATAATCGGCCCCGTCGGCCCTGCACGCATAAAGGCGCATGCGGAAACAGCGGTCGGCTCCGGATCGAGGTGAGGCCAACGATCCGCGTGATTCCGGCCCGAGTCCTTGGGGCTGTTGCCGTCCCTTGCCGCTACCGCGACCTTCCCCCCGCAGCAGGCGGGAGAAGGGACTCGCGGCGCCCTGTCGCCTTGCAGGCATCGCTGACAGAAGCGGAGGGGCGAGCGGCGAACTCATATCCCCCTCGCCCCGCTTGCGGGGAGAGGGCTGGGATGAGCGGCGTTTCTCCGCCCCTAACGCATTATCGCGCCTACAGCGCCGCTTACGATTTTCGGGCTGATGCGCCTAAACGCTTCCATCCTTCGCGGGGTCTCGCCCGGCATAGTCCGCGCGATTGATGCCGTGGCGCTGGAGCTTGTCGTAGAAGGTCTTGCGGGGAATTCCGAGGGCCTGCAGGGTCTCCTTGACGTCACCATTGTTTGCCAACAGCGCCTGCCTGAGGATGTCCGCCTCGTAGCGCTCCAGCCGTTCGGGCAGGGTGCCGCCATTTGCCGGGGCGGCGGGTTTTCCGGCGGGCATCTCCGCCACGCCCAAAGCCACCCGCTCGGCGAAGTGCGAAAGTTCGCGCACATTGCCGGGCCAGGGGTGCGACATCAGGTGGTCGCGGACGGCGGCCGGGATTTCCGGCATGTCGCGACCGAAGCGTTCGGCGGCGCGCCTCAGGAAGTGGGAGAAGAGCAGCGGGATGTCCTCGCGGCGTTCGCGGAGCGGCGGGATCGACAGCGTCACGACGTTCAGCCGATAGTAGAGATCCTCGCGGAAGTCGCCGCGCTCGGCCGGATCGCCGAGGTCGATCTTTGCCGCCGCGACGACGCGGATGTCCACGGGCCGGGTGGCATTGGTGCCGAGCGGCGTGATCTCGCGCGCTTCGAGCACGCGCAGCATCTTGACCTGGGTCGCCGGCGGCATCGCCTCGATCTCGTCGAGAAAGAGCGTGCCGCCGCTTGCATGTTCGATCCGGCCGATGCGCTTCTTGAGAGCGCCGGTGAAGGCGCCGGGCTCGTGGCCGAAGAGCTCGCTCTCGATCACCGTTTCCGGCAGGGCCCCGCAATTCAGCGCCACGAAGTTGCCGTTCCTGCGCCGGCTCCATTGGTGCAGGAGCGTGGCCACGACCTCCTTGCCGCTGCCGGTTTCGCCGGCGACGAGCACGTCGACATCGGTGTCGGCGATGTGCTTCAGCGTCTGGCGCAGCCGTTCCATCACCGGCGTCTGGCCAATCAGCGGTAGGCTGTCGGAGGCGGCTTCCGCCGCCTGGCGCAGCCTCCGGTTTTCCATGACGAGGCGGCGCTTCTCGGCGGCGCGTCGCGCGCTCTGCACCAGCCGGTCGGCGGCGAAGGGCTTTGCGATGAAGTCATAGGCGCCGTCCTGGATCGCCTGTACCGCCATCGGTATGTCGCCGTGCCCGGTCACCAGGATGACGGGCAGGTCCGGGTCGAGGCTGGCGACCTTGCGGAAGAAGGCAAGCCCGTCCATGCCCGGCATGCGGATATCGCTGACGATTACGCCGTCGAAGTCGGGGTCGAGGGCTTCGAACGCTTCCGTTGCGCTGGCGAAGGGCGAGACGGTGAAGCCGGCAAGCTCCAAGGTCTGCTGCATCGCCTTGCGCAGGTCTCGGTCGTCGTCGATCAGGAACACGGCGCCGCTCATCGGCTCAAGCCTTCTGCAAGAGGACGGTGAATCTCGTGCCGGAGGAGCCGCTTTCGACCGTGATCGTGCCGCCATAGTCGGAGACGATTTCCTTGGAGATCGCAAGGCCCAGTCCCAGCCCTTCCTCCTTCGAGGTATTGAAGGGCGTGAACAGTCCCTCGCGAATATCGGCCGGAATGCCGGGGCCGTTGTCGGCGACGGTGAGCGTGATGCCGTTGGCCGTCTCCGCGCAGCGCACCTCGATTGTGCCGCCGTCGCCATTGCCGATCGCTTCCAGCGCGTTCTGCAGCAGGTTGATCAGCACCTGTTCCAGGCGGATGCGATTGCCGAGCGCCTTCAAGCCGTCCGGCGGGAGTGCGATGCGGATCGCGTCCATGCGTCCGGCAAAGCGGCTGCGGAGCAGCATGAGTGCGCCCTCGATGACATCCTTCATCGGCGTCGGCTCGGCGGCAAAATGGCCCTTGCGGGCAAAGCGGCGCAGCTCCTCGGTGATGGCCCCGACCCGATCGGTGAGTTCGGCAATGCTCTCCATGTTCTCCGCCGCGGTCGCGCTCTGGCCGCGGTCGAGAAAGGTGCGGGCATTGTCGGCATAGGCACGGATCGTGGCGACCGGCTGATTGATCTCATGGGCGACGCCGGCGGCGACCTGGCCGAGGATTGCCAGGCGGTTCGCCTGCACGAGATCCTGCTGCACGGCCTGCAGCTTTTCCGTCGTCTGGCGATGATCGGCGATCTCCGTTTCGAGGCGGTCGCGCGCCATGCGGAGATCGCGCGTACGTTCCTCAACCTTCGCCTCGAGCTCGCCGCGCCGCAGCCGCTCGGCCGCCGATCGCATCGCGATCACCTGGCGGCGGCGCAGGAGGAAGGCTGCGAGCCCGAAGAGCGGCACGAGAGCCGCGAGCAGGATCAGTTGCGTTTCCCGCGCGCCGGCCGCGAGCGGGGCAGCCAACGGTGAGAGCAACTCGAGCCGCCAGTTGGTCGACGGCACCATGGTCTCGACGCGCAGGAAGGCTCCAGCGCCGCCGCCTGGCAGCAGGGCGTCGAGCGTCGAAGAGCCGTCGGGCCGCGCTTCGACGTTGTCGAAGGGCAGCGGCACCAGCGGAGCATCGCCGAATTGCAGGCTTTCGCGGATGGCGGCGAGCCGGTCTTCGGCGATCGGTTTCGTCGTCATGAAGCGCCAGGAGGGCAGGCTGGTGATCAGCACGATGCCGCGGCGGTCGGTGACATAGGTCGGCTTGTCCGAGATGCGCCAGTCGGCCTCGAGGCCGTCGAATTCGAGCTTGGCGACGATCACGCCGAGCGGGCCGCCCGGCCCGTCGACGCGGCGGGAGATGTAGAGGCCGGGGCGCTTGCTGACGGTTCCCATGGCGAAATGCTCGGCCCTGCCATCTCGCATTGCCAGCCGGAAATAATCGCGGAAGGCGTAATTGCTGCCGACGAAGCTCGTCGGCTCCCGCCAATTGCTGGCGGTGACGGCGACACCATTCTGCCCTATCAGATAGACAACCGCCGCTTCCGCGCTTGCCGCCAGGCTTTCGAGCTTGCGGTTGATCCGACCAAGCGATTGCTCGTCCGGGGAGCGAAGGGCGTCGCGAATGGCGGAATCATCGGCAAGAACCAATGGAAGCGCGCGCTGGCGTTCGATAACGGCCCTCAAGAGCGACGCCTTCAGGCTGGCGTCGATGCGGCTTTGCTCGTCGATGGCCGCAAGCGCCCGTGCCCGGCCGTATTCGCCGGCAAGCAGAAGGCCGGCCGCCAGAACGGCGAGCGCCACCGCTGCGAAAGCAAGCCACGACCGCCGCGCCCGGCGGCGAAGCGCACGCAGATCGTCCGTGCCGGAGGGCTTCTTGAACATCGCGCCATTGTGCATGTTTTCGCGCAGGGCGCCAGTAAATCTGAGCGGATTTCCGCACAGATGAGTCATGAAGAATTGTGATCATCCAAGAAAAGGTAGCGATCTCAATGGCCTCACGGGGCCGCGCCGAACTGGCATGCTGATTGCTCAACAGATCCACAAGGCGGCAGCAGCTGTCGATCTTCGGAAAAGCGGCCCGGGAGGCCCGGCAATCGCCGGACTGGGCGCCATGTGGAGGATATCATGATCATAGAACATTCCGCGGAGGTCCGCGGCACGACACCCATCTATCGCCATCTCTACGTCCAGGTCCTGGCGGCGATCGCCGCGGGCATCCTGCTCGGCCATTTCTATCCCGACATCGGCACCGAGCTGAAGCCGTTCGGCGACGCCTTCATCAAGCTCGTCAAGATGATCATCGCGCCGGTGATCTTCCTGACGGTCGCGACCGGCATTGCCGGCATGACCGATCTTGCCAAAGTCGGCCGCGTCGCCGGCAAGGCGATGATCTACTTCCTGACCTTCTCGACGCTGGCGCTCCTTGTCGGCCTCGTGGTCGCCAATGTGGTGCAGCCGGGTTCCGGCATGCATATCGACCCTGCCTCGCTCGATGCCAAGGCGGTCACCGGCTATGCGGAAAAGGCGCATGAGCAGTCGATCACCGGCTTCCTGATGAACGTCATCCCGACGACGCTCGTCGGCGCCTTCGCCGAAGGCGACATTCTGCAGGTGCTGTTCATCTCGGTACTCTTCGGCATTTCTCTGGCGATGGTCGGCAAGAAGGCCGAGCCGGTCGTCGATTTCCTGCAGGCACTGACGCTGCCGATCTTCCGGCTGGTGGCGATCCTGATGAAGGCCGCCCCGATAGGTGCCTTCGGCGCCATGGCCTTCACCATCGGCAAGTACGGCCTCGCCTCGATCGCCAACCTCGCCATGCTGATCGGCACCTTCTATCTGACCTCGTTTTTGTTCATCTTCGTGGTGCTCGGCGCAGTTGCCCGCTACAACGGCTTCTCGATCGTCTCGCTCATCCGCTACATCAAGGAGGAACTGCTGCTCGTCCTCGGGACCTCGTCTTCCGAAGCGGCACTCCCCGGCCTGATGAACAAGATGGAGAAGGCGGGCTGCAAGCGCTCCGTCGTCGGCCTGGTCATCCCGACGGGCTATTCCTTCAACCTCGACGGCACCAACATCTACATGACGCTTGCGGCGCTCTTCATCGCCCAGGCGACCGACACGCCGCTGTCCTTCGGCGACCAGATTCTGCTGCTGCTCGTCGCTATGCTGAGCTCGAAAGGGGCGGCCGGCATCACCGGCGCCGGCTTCATCACGCTTGCCGCCACCCTCTCGGTCGTTCCGGCGGTCCCGGTTGCCGGCATGGCACTGATCCTCGGCATCGATCGCTTTATGTCCGAGTGCCGCGCAATTACCAATTTTATCGGTAATGCAGTTGCAACGCTGGTGGTGGCGAAGTGGGAAGGCGAGCTCGATCAGGCGCAGCTTTCCGTCGCACTCGCAGGCGACGCGCCGGTCGAAGCCATTCCGGCGGTGGTCCAGCCAGCGGAGTAGTGCCTCCCAGGGCCCGCACGACAAGTGCGGTTGGGCGCGGTCCGGTCTTCCGGATCGCGCCCCTTTTTTGTTTCGTCAAATGCCGTGCAGCACCTGGGTCGCCTTGACGGCGGCCGACGCTCGGTTTTCGACGCCGAGCTTCACATAGATCTGTTCGAGATGCTTGGTGACGGTGCGGGCGCTGAGCCCCAAGATCTCGCCGATGTCGCGGTTCGCCTTGCCCTTGGCGATCCAGAGCAGCACCTCGGATTCCCGCTGGGTCAGATGGAAATGCTGGCGCAGCATCTCGTCGTCGCTCATGCCGTTCTCGGCCGTCAGCCGGAATAGATATTCATTGGCGCCGATGGCTCCGAGATAGGAAACCTGCAGGCCGGTCTGGCCCGCCTGCTGCAGCGTGACGCTGCCCTGCCTTTCGCCGGCCCGTCCTTCGCGCTCCTGCAACCAGGCGGCAATGCGGCCGGCGACGACGGCGAGGCCATCGTCGCTGCCGGTGGCGGCGTTGACGAGGCGGGTCGCCTGCGGCGTCGACCAGCGCACGGTGCCGTCGCCGCGCACGGCAAGGAGATGCCGCCCGGCCGCATCGAGCGCGACGCGGGCGCTCTGGGCGGAGCGGGCGTTCGAAAGGTGGACGCGCATGCGGGCGCGCAGCTCGTCGATGTTGATCGGCTTCGTCAGATAGTCGACGCCGCCCGCTTCCAGCGCGTGCACGACATGCTCCGTCTCCGTCAGCCCCGTCATGAACACCACCGGCACCTGGGCAACGGACGCATTCGCCTTCAGCCGTACGCAGGTTTCAAACCCGTCCATGCCGGGCATGACCGCATCGAGCAGGATGATATCCGGGGTGATGCGGTCGGCAATATTGAGCGCGGCATTGCCGGAGGTGGCGATCAGCACCGAGAAGCCGGACTGTTCCAGCGCCTCGGTCAGGAAGCCGAGCGCTTCGGGGGAATCATCGACGATGAGAACGATGTCGCGCGGGTTCGCGTCAGTCACGGCTATTCGCCTCCTCGGGCAGCATCCGTTTCAGGAAGGCGTCGTAGCCGGTGAGGTCGAAGGCCTGGACAAAGGCCCGCACGGCCTCGGCAAAGGGCTGGTTCTCCGGGTTCAGGGCAATCTCCGTCAGCTTCGCCTCGATACCTCTGACGTAGCCGATTTCGCCGAGCTGGATCAATTCCTTCACGTGATGGTCGCCGGGGCTCTTCACCGCGCCGGTCTTTCCCGGATCCGGCATGTGCCTTGCGTCATCCTCGTAGATCCAGTCGAGCTTGAGGTGGATCGCCAGCTTGTCGGTGAGCTGGCGCACGCCGAAGGGCTTGGCAAGCGTGTCGTTGTGGCCGATGGCGCCGGCCGCCGAGCCGTCGCCGATATTGGCCGAGAGCATGATCGCCGGCGCCGTCTGGCCGGCTTCCCTGAGCCGCGTCACCAGCTCCCAGCCATTGATGCCCGGCATGGTTATGTCGATCAGGAACAGATCGGCCTTCACGGCTTCGACCAGCGCCAGGCACTCGGCGCCGCTTGCGGCCGCAATTACCGTGAAATCGAGCGGCGCTAGAATTTCGCGCATGAGGTCGCGGTGATCCTGATTGTCGTCGACGATCAGAATTGTCCGGCGCGCGCCCTTGTAGGACCTGATCCTGCGCACCGGATCCTTGAGCGCCGCCGGCCGATCGACGGCCGAGAGCATCAGCCTTACCCTGAAGGCGGTGCCTTTGTCCTTCTCGCTCGCGACGGAGATTTCACCGCCGAGCGTCTGGGTGAGCAGGCGGGTGATCGTCAGGCCGAGGCCAAGCCCCGGCATGCGATATTCCGCATCGCCGCGCTGGAAGGGTTCGAAGATCTTCGGCAGGTCCCTGTCACTTATGCCGCGGCCACTGTCCTCGATGGTGAATGCCGCCACCTGGCTCCGATAGGAGACGTCGAAGCGGATGCGGCCCTGTTCGGTGAATTTCAGGGCGTTCGACAGGAGGTTGACGAGGATCTGCCGGAGCCGTTTCTCGTCGGTGCGCACATATTGCGGCAGCGAGGGCGTACGGTTGTGCTCGAAGGCGACGCCCTTGGCCTGTGCCTGCGGGCGGAACATGTCGACGATCTGGTCGAGGAAGTCGTGGATATCGATCTCGTTCGAATAGACCTGCAGCTTGCCGGCCTCGATCTTGGATATATCGAGCAAGCCGTCGATCAGGCCCGAGAGGTGGTCGGCGCTGCGCCGGATCGCCTTGATCGCCCCTTGCCGGGCGGGCGGGATGGTCTCGTCGCGCTCGAGGATCTGGGCATAGCCGAGAACCGCGTTCAGCGGCGTGCGCAGTTCGTGGCTCAAGCCGACGACATAACGGCTCTTGGCGCGGTTCGCCGCTTCCGCCGCCTCCTTGGCGTTCTGCAGCGCCGCGTCGGTCTTCTTGTGGGCGGCGATTTCTTTGAGGAGAAGCGTGTTCTGGCGCGAGGATTCCTCTTCGGCCACGACGCGGCTGTCATGGGCGAGCACATAGAACCAGGAGACGACGCCCGCGGCGATCGCAAAGACGAAGAAGACGATCGCGATCGTCCGCTCGACCACTTCGGCGGTTTCGGGCTGGGCGGCGGTCGCCTGGTGCGCGATCATCGCCAGAATGACGCCGATGCCGGTGATCGACAGGATGGCGGCGATCGCGTAGCGGCCAAGTCGGGTGGCGAGCCTTTCGACGACCGGCTCCGGCAGCAGCGTCTTCGCGACCGTTGCGATCTGCGTGTTCAGCCGTGCCTTCGGCTTGCACATGTCGTGGCAGCGGCTGTCGAGCGAACAGCAGAGCGAGCAGATCGGCGCCGCATAGGCCGGGCACCAGGCCATGTCCTCCGGCTCGAACGGGTTCTCGCAGATCGAGCAGGTGATTTCGCTTTCGCGGAACCAGCTCTTGCGCGGCTTGCGCGCGAGATAGAACCTGCCGTCCGTCCACCAGGCAATCAGCGGCGAGACGAAGAAGGCGGTGACCAGCGCGATATAGGGCGCAAGCGAGGCGGCGGTCGCCCCGAGCGCCCCGAAATGCGCGACGAGGGCGAGAAGCGCCGACACGCTCATCGCGCCGATGCCGACGGGGTTGATGTCGTAGAGATGGGCGCGCTTGAATTCGATGCCGGGCGGTGACAGGCCCAGCGGCTTGTTGACGAAGAGGTCGGCCGAGATCGAGCAGAGCCAGGCCATGGCGATGATGGAGAAGATGCCGAGCGTCTCCTCGAGCAGCCGGTAGATGCCGAGTTCCATGAGGAGAAGCGCGATCGCCACGTTGAAGACGAGCCAGATGACGCGGCCGGGGTGGCTGTGGGTCAATCGCGAGAAGAAGTTCGACCAGGCGAGCGACCCGGCATAGGCGTTCATCACGTTGATCTTCAGCTGCGAGATGACGACGAAGGCGACCATCAGGATAAGCGCCGCCGTTTCCGACGGAAAGATGTAGCCGAAGGCGGTGTGATACATCTGCGCCGGATCGGCCGCGCGGGTCGAGGGCACGCCGGAGCTGAGCGCCAGCACGACGAGGAAAGAGCCGGCGAGAAGCTTCGGCGCCCCGAGGACGACCCAGCCGGAGCCGGCGAGGAAGACGCCGATCCGATGGTGCAGCTTGCGCTGGCCGTCCGGAGGCAGGAAGCGCAGGAAGTCCACCTGTTCGCCGATCTGCGCCATGAGGGCGAAAATGACCGCGGAGGCGGCGCCGAATTCGAGGAGATCGAAGGGGGCGAGGGTGCCTGCGGGGCCGGAAGCGTGCTTAAGGCCTGCATAGGAAAGCCAGAGGCCCACCTTCTCCCAGTCGGCAAGCGCGATGAAGGCGAAGGGCAGGATGTTGAGCACGATCCAGAAGGGCTGGGTGACGAGCTGGAACTTGCTGATCAGCCGGACGCCGTGGGTGACCAGCGGGATCACCACGACGGCGCTGACGATGTAGCCGATCCAGAGCGGTAGCCCGAGCGCGAGCTCCAGCGCTCCCGACATGATCGAGGCCTCGATCGCAAAGAGAATGAAGGTGAAGCTCGCATAGACGAGCGAGGTGACGGTGGAGCCGATATAGCCGAAGCTCGCGCCGCGCGTCAAAAGGTCGATGTCCACCCCGTAGCGGATGGCGTAGCGGCTGATCGGCAGGCCGACGAGGAGGATCATCAGGCTCGCCACCAGGATCGCAACGATCGCATTGGTGGTGCCGTAGGACATGGTGATGGCGCCGCCGATCGCCTCCAGCGCCAGAAAGGAGATGGCGCCGATCGCCGTCTGCGAGATGCGCTCAGAGGAAAAGCGCCGCGCGCCCTTGGCGGTGAAGCGCAGCGCATAGTCCTCGAGCGTCTGGTTGGCGACCCAGCGGTTATATTCGCGTCGAACGGGAATGATGCGCTGGCGTGCCGCCATAGGGCCTCGTTTCTCTAAGGATTGCCGGCGGACGCCAGTTTTCCCTTCGTAGCACGGGCGGAGGGCGGGCGGAATTGCTGCGTTGCGGGAAAGTTGCTGCGGAACGCAACCGCCTGCATCGCCGACTTATGCAGTGACTGCTGCCAACGTCAGGCGCTGGCGCTCTTGTTCGTGCTCGATCCAGCGACCGCCTGCTAGACAATCCAGCCGCCCGTTCCTTTGCCCTGGCACTGCGGTTGGACAGTTGTGACTCGGACGTCGTTCGCCGCTCCCGATGGTGTTTGCCGGCGGCGCCGGTTCTTAAATCCCTGACCCGTCGAGCTCTTTGTCGTCATCGCCTTCCCAAGGTAAGGGCATAGAGGTGCGATTGAGATTGGCCGAGGGCATCGGCATCCAGCATTTCAATTCTGGCTCGGCATATCCAATGATGCGGCCGGGCGAGGAATCTGCGGCGCGCCAGCCTTCTGCGCCGAACTGATCGCCATGCGACCAATATGCGAGGTCAACTTCGGCCGGCCCCTGTTCGGACGGGCGGATCGTGACGAGGATCCGGGTGCCGTCTTTCGGCGCGCTTGCCATGTGGCGCCAGTAGTCTGGCTCGGCCATCATTTTTCCTCCTGCCTTGCTGCAGGTTGCAAGTGTCGCCTTGCCATCGAAAACGGTCAACTCAATCCGTGCACAGCCCATCGTTTATCGTTTGACATTCAAGCGCGCCAAATCGGAAGGAAGGCCCTCGGCCGCCTTTCGACTTTCCCCTCCAGTCCACCGGGTATCGACCTCACTCCTCGAAGCGACCGGTGGCGTCACGATCGCGCTCGTATCGTCGCGTAATCGGGAATGGCGGCAGCCAGGACTCGCGGCGGACGGTCCAGAGTTCGTAAGTCGGCATCAACTGATCAGGGGCATCCAGCGATCCCAGGTTAACTTCGATCTCGTCGGCGCTGCGTCCGAAAACGGACGAGCCGCAGCGGGGGCAGAAAAACCGCCCGGCATAATCGCGTGTTTCGCCCTCGATCGTCACCGCATCCTGAGGGAATATCGCGGAAGCGTGAAAAAGGGCCCCATGATGCTTGCGGCAATCGAGACAGTGACAAAGGCCGACCCGGTATGGTCGTCCCGACGCCACGATTCGTACATTGCCGCACAGGCAGCCGCCGGTGAAACGGTCCATGCTGCGCCTCCTCTCTAAGGGATGTGCCAAGAAACTGAAGCAAACTGTTCATTCAACTGTCCGGCGCCGTGTCCAGGAAAAACCGCACCATGGTCCGGGAAGCGTCGGGTCCTTTGGGGTCGGTGCAGGATCCGCGCGTGCTGCCGCCGCTCCAGGCGTGCTGCGCCCCATCGACAATCCAGCACTCCGCCGCCACTCCCTTCGCGCCTTCTCTGGTGACCCTTGTGTAGCCGCGCCGATCGCCGGCAGCAGGCTGGACAGAGCGCGTGACCGGCCCGGCGCCAGCATGCCACGCCATGATCCGTTCGGCGTTGGAAGGATCGACCGTCGAGTCGGCGGTTCCGTGGAACACGATCAGGCGCGGTCCGTCTTCGCGCTCCAGGCCGCCGGTCGGCAATCCCGTCCCGCCCTGACCACGCATGGCGGCGAAGGCCGATACCACGTCATTAGCCGAGCGGTAGGCGAGGCCGGAGTGGATGCCCACGCCAGCATAGAGGTCCGGGTAGGTCTCGGCCATGATTGCTGCCATCGCGCCACCGGCGGAGAGTCCTGCGACGAAGACCCGGTGCGACGGGATCGCAAAAGCGTCGCGGACGCTGATTGTCAGTCCGGCGATGATGGCCGGCTCTCCGGCCCCGCGCAACTGGTCGCCCGGCCGGAACCAGTTCCAGCAGGACATGGCGTTGTCGCCGGCCGTCTGGGCCGGATAGGCGACGAGCAGGCGATGCTCCTCGGCAAGCTCGTTCATGCGCGTGCCCGCGGCAAAGTCCTCGGGGCTCTGGGTGCAGCCGTGCAGCATCACTACGAGGCCTTCGAGCCCATCCGAGCCTGAAGCCGGCACGTAGAGCCGGTAGCGTCGCGAGCCGGCGGCGCAGGCGAAGGTCAGGTTACGGAACTCGGCGCCATCTGGAAGCGGCAGCTCGGGCACCCGTGCCGGGAGCCTGCGGACGGCGCCGTCAAGCCCAAGCCGTCGGCGGCCGTCCTTAAGGGTCCGCAGCACCTCGCCCAGAGGTCTCTTCCGCCGCTTCGACGCCGGCCCAGAAGGCCTCCCCTCGTTCGCGGGGGGTGCGGGCTCGCCGGCAAGGCTGCCCTCGATGACACGCGCCGCTGCCCATTCGGAGGGCCGGGAAGCCTCTGCGGTTGCGCCGGGTGCAGCGTCGCTCTCCGGCCCGAGGCCTCCAGCCGCGAGCGCAGCCCGGATGATCGCGGTGGCTCCCGCGGGATCGCCGGCGCGCAAGGTGCCGGTCGCGCGGAGGATCTCCGCGACGAAGTCGCCCTTCATGATGATTGCCTTCCTGCCGCTCCCGCGGCGTCACCTGATCCGATCCGCGAGCGCCGCCTTCACCTCGGCGCTTGCCTGCAATGCCCCCAGCACGGTGAGGGAACCGATGGTTGCGCGCGCGAGCGCCGGGCTCACATCCGGTGCGATGCGGACGAGACCCACCACCTTGATGTGCAGCCGTTCGCCCGCCGTCCGCACCGCCTCGAGATCGGTGGCCGCGTAGTCACGCAGCCCGAGCTCCAGCGTGTGCCGGTCGATGGAGCGCGAGACCTCGTCGGAGTGGCTCGCCAGCTGGTTGCGGATCGCCGTCCGGATGAAGTCGGTCCGGTTGGAGTAGAAGCCCTCCTGCACGAGCAGGTCGATCCTCCCGAGGTCCACATAGCCGAGGTTGATCGTGATCTTCTCCGACTCCGGGGCCTTGTCGCGTAATTGCCTGATGTTCATGAGCACGCCTGTACCATCCATGTGGATGGTATATGGATGATGAAGTGCCGCAGGTCAAGGGGATACGGCTACTTTGATTGACGCACCGCCTGCGGCTCGGCCGAAGCTTCACCGCCATGGTCTTGCCCTGACGGTCGCGAGGTGCGGCGGGCGGTCTTCTCGACGACCCAACCCAGGCTCAGACCCTGAACGATGATCGAGAAAAGAACCACGTTATAGGTGGCCGCGAGCAGGAAGCTCCGGTGACTTCCCTCCGGAAGCGAAAGAGCCAGAGCAACCGAGATACCGCCGCGCACTCCGCCCCATGTGAGCACAGGCACCGTACCCTTGGCGAAATTCGCCCAGCGACCGAGGAGCGCAACAGTACCCCCGACGGATGCGTATCGGGCTACGAGCACCAGTGGAATTGCCACGAGGCCGACAAGCCAATGGGCGGGCTCGAAAGTCAGGACCAGGACCTCGAGCCCGATCAGCAGGAAAAGGATCGCGTTCAGGATATCGTCGGTGAGCGTCCAGAACCCGAAGAGATAGCGTTGTGTTACATCGCTCATGGCGTAGGCGGCACCGCGATTGCCGATCAGCACTCCGGCGACGACGACCGCTATGGGCCCGCTCATATGCAGTGCATCGGCCGCCCCATAGGTCGCCATCACCAGGGCAAGCGAAATCATGATCTCGACCGAATAATTGTCGATGGCGTGCACGGCGCGGTAGGCGACATAGCCTGCAGCAAGACCGAGAAGCGCTCCGCCGCCTGCCTCGACGGCAAGCATTTCTCCCATGCGCAGCGGACTGACGCCGCTTTCGCTGGTGGCCACATCCAGCGTCGCGGTAAAGAGCACGACGGCAATGCCGTCATTGAACAGCGCCTCTCCAGTCATGTCCGTCTCCAGTTCTTGCGGAACGTCGACCGACTTCAATGTGGAGAGCACGGCGATCGGATCGGTCGGAGCGATCAGGGCACCGAAGACCAGCGCCCATTTGAACGCGAGGGATATGCCAAAGATGGAAGCGGCCGCCCAGATGCCGCTGCCGACGATCAATGTGGAAACCGCGACCCCGGCGATGGCGAGAAGTCCGACGCCCGGCGCGCGCAGACGCAACCGCCCGAGATCCACATGGATCGCGCCGGCAAAAAGCAGGAACGCCAACATGCCGTGCATGACGGTTTCGTAAAAGTCGATCTGCTGCAGGCCGCGCGTCAGCGTCCCGTAGAGATGCGTTTCTGGAAACAGAAAGTCGAGGCCGATCAGCAGTAGTGAGGCCGCCAGTCCCATCACCAGAAGACCGATGTTCTCGGGCAGACGAAGGAAACGGTCGTTAACCCAGGCAAAGGCGGCCGTGACCGTCAATAGCACAGAGAGCAGCTCGAAGAGCGTGAGCACTGGATGTCCTTTCTCTTCTGGCTTTGAGCGGGAAGCAGACTGCGCTTGGGACCAACTGCAATGACGGAACGCTGGCTGCGCGATCAGTGTTCCTGCAGCACCAGCGGTGACTCCCTTCCGGTCCGCCGCGACCCGATCAACCCACCAGCTGCCCCGGCCGCCATATCTCTTGCAATGCCTATGGACGCATCTCCCTTCCCGGATGGAGTCACCTGAGGCCGCTCCCGCACTACGCCCCCTGGCCGAGATTCATCGAAAGCCCGCCGTCGATGGTGAAGGTCTGGCCGGTCACATAGTCCGCATCCTCGGAAGCGAGATAGACGGCGAGCTTTGCGATTTCCCACGGCTCCGCCGCACGCTTCCAGGGGATGCTCTTGACCTGCTCTTCACGCACCTTGGGATCGTCGATGGCCTTCTGGTTGAAGGGCGTCAGCACCATGCCGGGCGCGATGTTGTTGACGTTGATATGGTCCGGCGCGAGCTCGAGGCAGAGCGTGCGGGTCAGATTGCGTAGACCGCCCTTGGCTACGTCGTAGCCGGCTGCACCGGCGCGCGGGATTTCCTGGTGGACAGAGGTGATGTTGATGATCTTTCCGTTGCCGCCCGCTTGGCGGCGGGCGCGGATGAAGTGCTGACAACAATAGAAGGGCCCATAGAGATTGGTCTTCATCTCGTTGTCCCAGTCCTCCGCCGGCATGTCGGGCACCTGCTTTCCGGTCGAATCTATCCCGGCATCATTGACGAGGATGTAGGGCGTTCCGAGCTTTTCCTGCGTCTCCTGCAACAGGCGCTCCACGTCGTCCGGCTTGCGGACATCCAGCTGGACAACGATGGCACGCCCGCCCTTGGCCTCTACCTTCCGGCGCGTCTCATTCGCGCCGTCCTGATCGTGAAAGTAGGTGATTGCGACGTCGGCCCCTTCTTCGGCGAAGGCTTCGGCCATGGCCTGTCCCATGCCCGAATCCGAGCCCGTGACGATGGCGGTTTTACCCTTTAGTCGGTCTGTCATGGTCTGCTCCTTTCCGTTTTGAAGATTCTGTTGCCGCCCTGAGATCGATGACCGCGCCGATGAAGGCGGCGTGCACGAATGCCTGCGGGATGTTGCCCAGCATGCGGCCCGCGCGCGGATCCGCCTCTTCGGCGAAGAGGCCCAGATCATTCGCACAGGCGAGCGCCGCGTCGATGATGTGCCGCGCCCGCTGGAGATCGCCGCGCAATGCCCAGTACTGGGCGACCCAGAAGGTGCCGGCGAGAAAGGCGCCTTCTTTGCGCGAATCCGCGCATTCGAGGCGGCGCCAGTAGAGAAGGCCGCGCCAGGACCAGTGCTGCTCAAGCGCTGCAATGGTCGCGCGCATCTCCGGCGCATCCGGGTCCGTGTAGGCCCAGGCCGGAAAGAGCGCCGCCGAAACGTCCACCTCCTCACCACCGGCAACGGCCGCGTATGCACCGTCGCTGGTCATGCAGTTTTCGGCGACGAAGGCACGGATCTCCTGCACGGCCTGTCTCCAGCGTTGCGCCTGCGCGTGGTCCCTCACATATCCCGCGACAGAGTCGAGAGCGCGGGCCGCGATCACCTTGCTCGCGGTGTACTGGCGGCGGGGCTTTTCCTCCCACATGCCATGGTCGGGCTCTCGCCAGTGCCGGACCAGAAACTTTGCAATCTCCTCAACCGTGTTCCAGTGCGGACGTTCCCCGGATCGGCGATAAATGAGCTTTGCCGCCAGCAGAACATTCGCGAATCCATCAAGCTGCATCTGGTCGCGTGCGCCGTTGCCGATCCGCACCGGGCGGCTGCCGCCATAGCCGGCGAGGTCGAGCGATTTTTCTTCCGGCGCCGTCTTCCCATCGAGGGTGGTAAAGACGGCGACCGGGTATTCATTCGAGCTGCCGCGAGAGCCGCAGATGAAATCGAGATAGCGCTCGCCTTCGGTGAGCTCGCCCTCGAGCCGGGTGAGGGCGCTGACGATCATCCCGGCGTCGCGCAGCCAGACATAGCGGTAGTCCCAATTGCCGGACCCGCCGACCACCTCGGGCAAGGAGGTGGTCGCGGCCGCGATGATACCGCCTGTCTCCTCGTGGCAGAGCAGCCGGATCGCCCGCAAGGAGGCTCTGACCTCCCGCTCATACGGCCCCGCATAGGAGGCCATTTTGGAGAGGTCTTCCCAGTGCTTCAGCGTGGCATTGAGCCACTGGTGAAGATCGGCGCGTGCCGGTGAAGCGAGCGGCGCGTCTGCGAGGATCATCCAACCCTGCGCGCCGCCGGGCAGCACAAGGCATACCGAACCGTCCTCGATGGTCAGCGGGTGCGAGGCATAGAGATGCTGCCGGCCATTGACGGCGACGGCATCGCCGGCAGGCGTGAGCGTTGCGTCCTCGCGCGCATAGTCGGGCCGGGGCTGCACGATCGCCCGCGCCTCTTGCGGCGGGGCAGAGAACAGCCGACAGAGCGCACCGTGCGGCACGCCGTTTCCGGCCGGCATGAAGTCGGTGACGACCCATTCTGCTTCACCGGTCCGCAGACGGGTTTCCAGCACGCCGCTGTCGCCGAGATAGCGCCGCCCCGCGGGCCGGGCGTCGCGCAATTCAAGCCGCCACGAGCCGCCTTGCGGATCGAGCAGACCAGCGAACAGGCTCGGGCGATCGAACCGCTCCGGGCAGTACCACACGAGGTTGCCGCTCCGATCGAGCACCGCCGCCGTCCGGCGATCGCCGACCACAGCCAGGTCGCGAATGTCGGGCATGAGGCCGTGCGGACGGGGCACCTTGCCCGGCTTACAAAGGCGCAGCGGCACCGGGCGTCCCGAGATCAGCTTGCCCCTCCCTTACTGCGCCGGATGGCCATGCGATCCTTCCTCGATGCTTTCCTGTTGGCTGAAGCTCATCCTGCAAAGCCCCCACAGGAAGACTGCGAACAACAGATGCGCCACGGCAGCCGCGATGATCAGTCTTGGCGTGACCGCGAGGCCAAGAAAGCCCCAGCCGACGAGGGGAAAGAAGAAGACCAGCGTCAGAATCCAGAGCGCGAAAGCCAGCCAGAAAGCCCGCATGAAGGTCAGCGCGTCGCGGAAGAGCACGACATAGACGACCGAGAAGAACGTGACCCAGGCGACGTGGAACAGGAGACCGACCGGCAACGGCACGCTCGTTCCGAGCAGTGTTTCGGCGAAAGCCAGGCCGAGGGGCTTCGGCAGGGGCGAAATGCCCGTCTTCAGCCCCATGAACATGATCCCTCCGGTCAGGATCGCGACCCCGATACCAATCGCTAAGCTTTTGCCCCATTCGGCGGGGCTCAAAGAGTGTACACGCATAGCTTCCTCCATCGGGCTGCGGCCTGCGGCAACGTTTTCGATGCTGCGGCGTTTACCTTGCAACAGATCTGGAGCCGCTCCAGGTTCCAAAAAGCCGAGGAAAAATATCATGGTTAGGGAATCACCGGGATTCTGCACGGAATTCCCGATCGGTGAGCTGGCCCGACGCACCGGATGCAGCATCGATACGATCCGCTATTACGAGCGCATCGACCTGATGCCCGAGGTCAGGCGCACCGAAGGGGGTCACAGGCTCTACGATCGCGATCATATTGGAAGGCTGGCCTTCATCCGGCGCAGCCGCCGCCTTGGGCTCAGTCTCGCTCAGGTTCGCGGCATTCTCGACGGAGTCGAGCGTAGCGCCTGTCGCTGCGCAGAGGTCAAAGCGCTGCTTACGAGGCGCGCCGAAGAGGTCAGGACCCAGATCGAGGCGCTTCAAAAAATCGAGAGAAATTTGCGCCGAGCGATCGAAACCTGCGGTGATGCGCGGCTCGCGAATTGCCATGTCATCAAGGCCATGCTCTCGGGCGAGGACTTTGCAGTAGCTCCCCGATGCTGCTCCGAACGCGAAAGCTCTTTGCCTCGATAATCTAGCGGGCCTCCTATGCTCGGCCAAGCGCCAGACTAGTGATCTTTATCTGTTCGACTCATGATCGCTTCGTAGTCGCGACCGCCATAGAAAATATTCACAACCACCACCGTTTCTCCCTCGATCCGATAGAGAATGACGGCGGATTTCTCGAAAGGGGCCATCCGTATGCCTGGCCCGAGATCTTCCCGCGCCACACCGCCGCGCGGTGCATCGCCTATGCGTTCGCAGCGCTCGAAGACCCGATCGATGAATGCGGCTGCCACAGAGGCGTTGCGGCTTGCCTCCAGAACATACAGAAACACGCTGTCAATGTCGGCGACCGCCTCGGGGCGGTAAACAACCTCGAAACGCTTCATGGAGAGCTTAGCTTTGGTGTTTGGAGTAGATACTGTTGAGGTGCGCCCGGACCTCTCGACCCGTCAGACTCGGACGGGGATCCTCAACGGACTGGCGCACGCGGGCCCTGATCGCGGCCAGCCGCTCCTCGTGCTCTTCCTCGTCCCGAAGAAGGGCGCGCACCGCCGCGCGCATGGCCTCGCTTGTGGAACCGTAAAGACCCGCCTCCACGCGCGCCTTGATGGCGTCGGCCATTTCCGTGGGAAGGGTAATGCTCAGTTTCTCGGCCATACTGATGCGTCCAGCTTTGCTTGCTCTAATGAGAGTAGGATAAAATCCTACCGGGCGCCACCTGAAACTGGCGCCGTCTGGCGGTAAGGCAGTTGGCCAAAATCGCAAGCTCCGGGTATGACGTGGCTCGAACCGTTGCGAAATGCCAGGCGACACACTCGCTCACGGAACCTGGGCGCCAGTCGCGGTGACATAGATCGCGTAGAGCGACGTCGTCGCGGCGATGAAGAGACGGTTGCGGCGCGGACCGCCGAAGGTGAGGTTGGCGACCGTCTGCGGCACGAAAATCTTGCCGATGCGCACGCCGTCCGGTGCGAAGCAATGCACGCCGTCGCCGGCGCTCGACCAGAGATTGCCTGCCGTGTCCGTGCGGATGCCGTCGGGAATGCCCTTGTCGATGGTCGCGAAGACGCGGCCGTTGGCAAGCCGTCCGTCCACAACATCGAAGGCGCGAATATGCCGCGGCAGGGCGTCGTCATGGCTTGCGCCGGAGTCGGCGACATAGAGGATCGTCTCGTCGGGAGAGAAGGCGAGGCCGTTCGGCTGGTTGAAGTCGGTGGCGACCGCGGCGAGCTCGCCGGTTTCCGGGTCCAGCCTATAGACATTGCGGCCTTCCTGTTCCGGCTCCGCGCGATATCCCTCGTAGTCCGAAAGGATGCCGTAGGTCGGGTCGGTGAACCAGATCGTGCCGTCCGACCGGACGACGACGTCGTTGGGCGAATTGAGCCGCCGGCCGTCAAAGCTTTCGGCAAGTGTCCTGATCGAGCCGTCGATCTCGGTCCGGGTGACGCGTCGGGTTCCGTGCTCGCAGGAAATCAGGCGCCCCTGCCGGTCACGGGTGTGGCCGTTGGCGAAGCTCGACGGCTGCCGGAACACGGAGACGCCGCCTTCCGGGGTCCAGCGCAGCATCCGCTGGTTCGGGATGTCGCTCCAGACGAGCTGGTTGGCATCGCTGAACCAGACCGGCCCCTCCGCCCAGCGGCAGCCGGAATAGAGCTCCTCGAGGCGCGCACTGCCGACGATCAGATGGGCGAAGCGCGGATCGTCGATCTCGTAGATGGGTTCTCTGGCCATATGATCCGCCCCCCGAACTAACGCGCGCCCGGCTGTCGGCCGCCTGCGAGCATGATGACGCTGATGATGATGAGCCCGGTCATGATCAGGCGGATGCCCGCGCCGAGGCCGTAGGTGTTGAGCATGGAGACGACGAGAAACATGAAGAGCGAGGCGCCCCAGATGCCCGGCACGTTCGAATCGCCGCCGGCGACCGCGGTGCCGCCGAGAACCACGACCGCGATCGACATCAGAAGATATTCAGTTCCCATGTTGAGGGCCGCGCCGCCCGAGAAGCAGGCGAGCAGGTAGCCCGCAAGCGAGGCGAGAACGGCCGAGAGCACGTAGGTGACGAAACGGGTGCCGTCGACCGGAACGCCCGCCATGCGCGCCGCCGGCATGCTCTGGCCGATCGCGGAGATCCAGCGCCCGTAAACGGTCTTTTCGAGCAGGAACCAGGCGGCGACGGAAATCACCAGCGCCACGAGGGAGACATTGGGCACGCCGAGCGTGGTCGACGTCGTGAAATCGGCGAGGAAGTTCGGCGGTTTGATCCGCAGGCCGCGATTGGTCCAGATGGCTGCCGACTGGATGATGAAGCTCATCGACAGCGTCGCGATGATCGGCGGGATGCGCAGCGCCTTGATGAGCGCATAGTTCGACAGGCCGATGCCGATCCCAATCAGGATTGCGGTCGCAAGCCCCGGCAGGATCATGGCGTTGTCGACGTTCATGAGCTTCAGCGCCACGGTGCCCGCGAGCGTCATGGTGGCGGGTATCGACAGGTCGATATTGCCGGGGCCGAGCGTGATGACGAACATCTGGCCGATGCCGACAATGATGGAGAAGGCGGCAAAGGTCAGCGCCGCCTGGGAGAGGCCGAGCGTGCTGGCGCCGCCCGTCACCATGATCGTCGCGAACCAGACGAGGAAGGCCGCGAGCCACGACCAGATCCAGGGCGCGCGCGAAAGACGGTCGACGATCCTCATCGCCGCTTCTCCCGATATTCCAGACGGTTGAGCAGCAGGCGCAAGGCAAGCACGATGATGAGGATCGCGCCCTGCGCGCCGATCTGCCAGTCGGGCCAGATGCGCAGGAAAGACAGGAACGAACCGGCAAGCGTCAGCGTCAGCGCGCCGATGACCGCGCCGATCGGCGAGACGCGCCCGCCGATGAATTCGCCGCCGCCGAGGATCACGCCGGCAATCGAGAGCAGCGTGTATCTGAGAGCGATGTTGGCGTCGGCCGATGTGGTGAGCCCGACGAGCGCGATACCGGCAAGCACCGCGAAGACGCCGGCAAGACCGTAGGCGGCAGCGCGGGCGGCCAGCACCGACCAGCCGGCCCGCTCCACCGAACGCTGGTTGCCGCCGATGCCGCGGATGAGCACGCCGAGCGAGGAACGCATCACGATCAGATGTGCGACGATGGCGATGAGAATGCTGGCGACGATCGCCATCGGGGCGAGGGGCGGCTTCATCGTCATCAGGCTTCGGATCCATTCCGGCGCCTGCCCCCCGGGTGCCGGCAGCAGAAGCACGGCAAGCCCGGCCCAGACGAAGCTCATGCCGAGCGAGACGACGATCGACGGCAGGCCGCGCAGGTGAATGACGACGCCGAGCATGGCATAGACGGCGACGGAGCCGGCAAGGATCAGAACGCCGACAAGCGGATCGTCACGCAGGAAGGTCGCCGTCACGCAGGCGACAAAGCTGACGAAGGTGCCCATCGCGAGATCGAGGTCGTTCACCGACATGATGAGCATCTGGGCGATCGTCGCGAGCGCGATCGGGACCGCGAGATTGAAGAGGAGGTTGAGGCCGATATAGCTCATCGCCCGCGGCTGCAGCCAGAACACGGCCGCAAGAAGCACCGTGAGCGAAAGGGCGGGAATTGCGAGCCGGATCGCATCGGTCGAAGGCGTCAGCCTCATGCCGCTGCCTCCCCCTTGAAGGACGCGGCGAGGATGTTTTCCTCGCTGACGGCGTCTCCCGCGAGTTCCGCGACGATCTCTCCTTCGCGGAAGACATAGACCCGGTCGCAGAGGCAGACCTCCTCCATCTCAGTCGAATACCAGACGAAGGTGCGGCCGCGCTGAGCCTCCTGCCGGATGATCTCGTAGACTTCCTGCTTGGTGCCGACATCGACGCCGCGCATGGGATCGTCCATCAGCACCACCGGCGCCCGGGTCGCGAGCGACCGGGCGAAGAGCACCTTCTGCTGGTTGCCGCCCGAAAGCGACAGCATGCGGTTGGCCATGTCGGGCGTGCGGATATCGATGCGGCGCTTCCACTCTCCGGCGCGCTCGGCCTCCGCCTCGGCGTCGACGACGCCGCGTGCGGCAAGATCGTGGAGCGAGGCGATGGAGAAGTTCTTGAGGACGCTCCAAAGTTCGAAGACGCCATTCAGACGGCGATCGCCCGCGACGAAGGTCACCGCCGGGTCGCGGCGCGGCAGCCAATCGGCGGTGCTCGCCGCATGGAGTTTCATCAGCATGCGCGTCTGGCCGTGTCCGGCGAGCCCGGCGAGCCCGACGATCTCGCCGCGTTTGGCCTGAAGGGGCAGGCCGCGGCCGGTCAGCGCCATCGCAACGGGTGCATTGGCAAGGTCGCGTAGCGTCCGTTGATGCGCTTCGCCCTTGACGACGCTTCCCATGGCCTCGACGAGGCCGTGCTCGCTCCAGGCATCGGCAGGCCGTTCGGCGACGATGCGCCCATCTTTCATGACGACGATCCGGCTCGCCGTGGCGAGGATCTCATGGAGGATATGGGAAATCAGAATGACCGAACCGCCGCTCGCGACGAAACGGCGGACATGAGCGAGCATCTGCTCCGCGAGGCTCGCATCGAGCGAGGACGTCGGTTCGTCCAGGATGATGAGCCGGGGCGCGATGCCGGCGTCGGAAAACGCCATCGCGATCTCGACCATCTGCCGCTCCGCGATGGAGAGGTCCCCGACCGTCCTGTCGCTTTCGATACCATGACCGGGAAATATGGCATCGAGGCTGCGCTCGATCACCTGCTTTGCCCGCCTGCGCCAGCCGAAACCGCCCAGTTGGCGGTGCAGAATGCGGGTATTTTCGACCACGGTGAGGTTCGGGCAGAGCGAAAGCTCCTGGAAAACGCAGCGTATGCCGCGCGCCCTGGCCGCGTTGATGCCATAGCGCGCGAGAGCTTCGCCGTCACCCGAAATGCTGCCTTGCTGCGGTGTCAGGCCGCCATTGATGACGCTGACGATCGTCGATTTGCCGGCGCCGTTATGGCCGACGAGGCCGACGCATTCCCCCGGCCCGATGGCGAGCGTCACGCCGTCGAGCGCCCTGACCGCTCCGAAACTCACCTTGGCGTCGGCAACCTCGATTATCGCCTTCGACATTCTGCCCGTCATTTGCCGCTGTCTGTTGTAATGGGGATCGATTGGAACGGGTCTGTCGCGCGGTGCTAAAAGAACCGCGCGACATGGGCAAAGACCGTCACTCCGCGGATTCGATCACCTTGATCGCGTCGGCCTGCGAATATTCGACATTGGCAACACCGCCGGCCTGTGTGTTGGCGAGGTTCTCTTCCAGATTGTCCTGATCGATGCGCAGGAAGGGCACGACGAGGTCCTTCTTGACTTCCTTGCCGTCGAGGATCTGCTGGGCGACCCAGAATGCGAGCGTGGAGACGCCGGGCGCGATCGAGACCGACATGGTCTCATAGCCGTTTGCATCCTTCTGTTCCTTCCACCATTTGAGCTCGTCCTCGCGGTTTCCCATGATGATGATCGGCATCGGCCGATTGGCGGCCGCGAACGCCTGGGCGGCGCCATAGCCGTCGCCGCCCTGCGTCACGACACCGACGATCTCGGGAAGGCTCGGCAGGATACCGGCTACGGCCTTCTGGGCGACATCTTGCGCCCAATCGCCATGGACCGAGCCGACGATCTTGAACTGCGGAAACTGCTTGACGCCCTCGTGGATGCCCGCCGAGATCTCATCGTCGACGAAGACGCCGGCAAGGCCGCGGATCTCCAGGAGGTTCCCGCCCTCGGGCAGCTTCTTCGCCAGATATTCGACCTCGCTGCGGCCCATCTCCTTGAAATTGACGGCAATGCGCCAGGCGCAGGGCTCGCTCACCACGCCGTCGAACGAGACGACGATGATGCCGGCATCGCATGCCTCCTTGACCGCACCGTTGAGCGCGGTCGGCGAGGCGGCGTTGAGGACGATGGCATCATAGCCCTGCAGGATCATGTTCTGGATCTGCGCGGCCTGCTCGGTCGCCTGGTTTTCCGCCGTCGTGAAGGCATCGGCAGCCGCAACCACGCCGGTCTTGACGGCCTCGCCCGTCACCTTGGCCCAACTCGTCAGCATCGCCTGCCGCCAGGAGTTTCCGGCATAGTTGTTGGAAAGCGCAATCTTCTTGTCGGATGTGTCGGCCGACGCGGAATTCGGCATTGCGGCGCACAGGACGACCGCTGACGCCAGAAGCATCTTGCGAAATGTCATGTTTTCCTCCCTCTGGACCCGGCTTCGGCCGGAGTCGCCTCATCGGCCGCTCTCCAAGCGGTCGTCTGCAAATAGGACTTGCACTGAGCTTCCTCCTCTCAGTAATGGCAGGATGCGGGAGAATGTGCCGCCTGTATAGATCGTATACGGCAAGGCGTTTGCGGGCTTTTGCACCAAAGGCTGCGTGTTCGTGCAAGACGAGAACGCCCTGTCGAGCGCTTAATGGAGCTGGCGGTCGCCGCAACCGAAGGGACGGGCGCGATCGCGGGAGGAACTGCGGACATGCCGCATCTGGCGCCGGCCGCATTGGTCGATCACTATCTAGGCATATCCCGGCTGCTTGCCGGCCAGCTCGACTTCCGCTCGGCGATCCGCGCCGTCGCGGCGGAAGTGGCGCATATCATCCCCCACGATCATCTCGACGTCTGCATCCTGATGGTCGACGGCAATTATCACACCGCCTACGAGACCGGCATGGACACCGCCTGGGGCGATGCCGTATCGGCGCCGGTCGTCAACAGCCCGATCCGTTCCCTCCTCTGGGGCGAGGTCGATTACCTGCTCACGGACGACGCCATCAATGATGCGCGCTTCCATTTCGAGGGCGCCTTCAAGCGGCCGATCATCGAACAATCCCTGCGCAGCCGCCTGCATGTGCCGATGAAGGTGCAGGGCAAGATCATCGCCGCGCTCAGCTGCTCATCGCAGACGCCGGGCATATACACGATGGAGGACATCGGCAGGGCGCGGATCATCGCCGATCTGCTGGCACCCTATTTCTTCGCGCTCAGGGCCGCCGAACAGGCCCAGCAATCCGCCATTGTCGAGGCGGAGGCGCGTGCGCGCGAGGAAGGCTTGCGGCAGGGTGCGTTGAAGCTGACCGAGGCGCTCGAACAGGAGCGCCAGCGCATCGGCATGGACCTCCACGACCAGACCCTTGCCGATCTTACGCGGCTGTCGCGGCGCATCGACCGGCTGGCCCGCGGCTCGGAAACGAGCAGCGAAGCGCTGGAGCCGGTTTCCCGCGGTCTGCATCATTGCATGCAGGATCTGCGACAGATCATCGAGCAGGCAAAGCCCTCCGTCTTGCAGCTCTTCGGCCTTGCCCAGGCAATCGAAAACCACCTCGACCGGTCGGTGCGCGACAGCGGGATGCCGATCGAGTGGGCTCTCGTCGACGACAGCGGGGGCGCTCTCGACGGCCTCGAACCGACGGTCAGCGTCGCGCTCTTCCGAATTGCGCAGGAGGCGATCAACAACGCCGTCCGCCACGCCCAGCCGATGGCGATCACCGTCAGGCTGCGGCTCGAGGCCGGTGAGCTCGCGATCGAGATTTCGGACGACGGACGCGGCCTCGCCAGAGCCCGCGGACGCATCGGCGGCGGTATCGACAACATGAAGACGCGGGCACGGCTCATTTCCGCGAAATTCGCGATCGGGCCTGGAGACAAGAATCGAGGCACGACGGTCAAAGTCCTGCTGCCGCTCGAAGAGCGCCGGGCGGACCTTGAGCCCCAGCCGCAGGCAGACATCAGGGAGGACCGGCGATGAAGGTACTGATCGTGGAGGACGATCCGCTTCACCGTTCGTATCTGCACGAGGCGGTCTGTGCCGCCCTTCCCGAATGCGACACCGTCATCGAGGCGGAGAACGGCATCGCCGGCGAGCAGCTTGCGCGCGATCACAAGTCGGCGCACATCGTCATGGACCTGCAGATGCAGACCCGCAACGGGATCGAGGCGGCGCGCACCATCTGGAAAGAGCGCCCGGAAACGCGCATCCTCTTCTGGTCGAACTACTCCGACGAGGCCTATGTCCGCGGCGTGTCGCGCATCGTTCCGGACGGGGCCGCCTATGGTTATGTGCTGAAGTCCGCCTCCGACGAGCGGCTGAAGCTGGCGCTTCGCTCGATTTTCGTGGAAAGCCAGTGCGTGATTGACCGCGAAGTGCGCGGTTTGCAGCAAAGGAGCATCGGCCACGCGAACAGCTTCAGCGATTCCGAATACGAGATCCTCGTCGACATTGCGCTCGGCCTGACGGATCGGACGATTGCCAAGCGCCGCAACCTGTCACTGCGCAGCGTTCAGAACCGGTTGCAGCAGCTCTACGACAAGCTCGACGTCTACCAGGCCGTCGCCGAGGAACAATCCGACGGCCAATTCAATCTCCGCGCCCGCGCCGTGACCGTCGCTTTCCTCAGGAAGCTGCTGAACTACAGCGCCTTGGAGAAAGCCGAATCCGAGCTTCAGGAGTGGCTCCGGGAACAGAAGTGAATGGCGCCGGATGTCCAGCAAAAAGACGACGTCAATGCGAGCTTCCATCGACATCATTCCGGCAAGGAGTCACGAAAATCGGTCAGTTTGAAGGATCGGGCAGCGCCCGCCGCTTGAGGCGGACCACGAGATCGAGAAATCGGCGGGCGGAGCGTCTGGCCAGGCCAATTGCCCACCGCTACGACCTGAACTCATTCGACCGCGTTATCGCACGTTGCCCGGGAAGTAATCGAATGGCGGAAGCTTGCGGAAGCCACGGCTTCGCCACATGTTTTGTACAATAAATGTGTTTTCGGATATGGCTGAAAGATGGTTCAGGCTCAAAAGATCCACAAGAATGGCGGACCGCTGATCCTGTCCTACATGGACAAGGGCGGAAAGATTGCTGTTCAGCAGGTCGCAGACGGCTTCGGCATGTCGAAAACCCAACTGGCCGAGACGGCCGGTCTCGCCCGCGAAACGCTTTATCGCCTGGAGCGCAGCCGCGGAAAAAGGACGCAGAACCGTCTCCGCGAAATGCTCGAAATCATCAGCCGGGTCACCGATTGGGCCGGGGGCAAGGAGCAGGCCATGGCGTGGTATCGCGCCCAGCCACTCCCGGCTTTTGGCGGCCGCACGGCGGAGTCGCTGGTGAAGGACGGCAAGGCGGCAGCTGTCCGAGATTACCTCGATCACATGGCCCTTGGGGGCTTTGCTTGAGGTTCGTTGGCACCTGCTACCGAGCACATGATCCGCGCTGAGCATTCAAACCGACCTCCGGAGATGGCGCCGCCATCAGGGGCGCACGCTTCAATCCGAAAGGTGTGCCGGCGCGAGATTTTTTGTCCGGCGCACCAAGGGCAAGCGTGATCGGGTGGTGCCACTCCTCGGAGACCGGCGCAGCACTCGCCGACTACATCCTGCGCGCTCGACCAGGTGGATAATCTGTATCTGTTCCTGTCGTTCACGCCGCCGGTGGGACCGTTCATGTGTGCGGTGGAATCGGTTGCGGCACGGCGGGGTCGCACAGACTTCTCGGAAGGCCAGTTGAAGCATCTGCCGAACCTCATTGCAGCGCTGAGCAAAGGCCGTCGCCTGTCCGGTTGTGGAGCTATTGAGTTCCACGACATTGACAGCGGTGTTCAATTGTAGGTGGGATGTCGGTTATCGGCCCCGCACTTGGAAATAGCGGAAATTAGAAAAATGACGGATGATCCAGAATCGGTTGTTGTCGAGGACCACTCGTGAATTCCACTGCCCAGGGCAATAAACTTGAAGACGCGCTGTTCGACTATCTTATCGAGCAGCAAGAGCGGGGTGACCGCGTCTATGGCTTGTATCCGTCAGAACTGTGCAAGATTCGCAAAAAGCCGAAGTATGATTGCCCACAGAGAATGAAGCCGGTTGAATTTGACGTTGTCATAGAGGTTTACCGGGAGGGCGCAGAGACACCGCATTCCCACGTCGTGTTTGAATGCAAAAACTACAAGTCCGGTATTCCCGAAAGTCGGGTAACGGATTTCTCAGACAAGATGGGCCGGATATTCGGACATTCCGTGAAAGGTATTCTCGTCGTGTCGTCGCGCTTGCAATCCGGCGCGGAAAACATTGCTAGAAGCAGGTCAATGGGCATCGTGAAGTTCAGCGAGGCCGGAGCGGATGTGGTGGCGGAGCGTCGTCATCGGTACGCCGTTGAAAGCGCCTTCGTACAATCGCAGATATTTGAGGAAGGACATCGCGTCAAGTCGTTGAAGTTTTCGGCCTATTTTGACGGGAAATTTTTCAGCAGCATGGGTCAATTGCTAGAGTACTTTGAACAGGACTCTGCCGAGAAATTGTCCGGTGGCAGCGACAGAGTTTCTGTGCCGTATATGTCCTTGGATGACATCAGGGCTTTTGCAACTGATATTCTGGAAGCAGTTGACTATAAAGCCGGTCACGTTGACCTCGCGAAGGTATGCGCGGCGATGTCCATAGAACTGAAGTTCAGCCGAAAAAATGTCTTTGATGAAGATGGTGCGTTGATTTTGGGCTCGGCCAATTTCGATCGGAACTCGATTGAGATCAATGCACACGACAACGAATTTCGGGAACGTTTTACCACTGGCCACGAGATTGGGCATTTCTGCCTTGGGCACGGACGTTATCTTCGCTCAGATACGGTAATTGAGCGAGACCTGTTGGTAGATGTAGAGGCCGACAGTTTCGATTTCACGCGACTAGAATTGCAGGCCAATCTATTCGCGTCGGAGATACTTCTCCCCGATAAAGTCTTTCAGCTTGCTGTCGCGGTTGGCTGTGAAAGGTTGAAAATGCGCGACATCGGATTTGGCTATATCTACATTGACGACATGCCATGGAACTATGAACCTTATAATGAATTGATTTCGGACCTCTCTCAATATTTCCGTGTTTCAAAGCAGGCGACGGAGATTAGGTTAAAGAAACTCGGGCTTGTAAATGATCATCGAAGGTACGGCGATACAACGAGCGCAAACGTGTTCGTGAATATATTCGACGATTATCCGAGCAGATAATCGATAATGCGCCAAAATTATATCGGAAGATTGCCAATCAGTACGATGTTACCGGCATTACTTCCACATTCGCAGCGCAGCCGGTAGGCAAGTCATCAGGTACATGTTCTTCACTACCCCTGCGCACGGCACGTTGCGAGAATGTTCGCGTTCCGTGCTCAAAAGATCGCATAATGTATCGACTGGAACCCGGTACGCTTCTTCGTAGGCGATTGGCGAGCAGCGGGATGCCTAGCTTGATGACCGCCTTGCGGCGGCAGCTCACCGCCGACCGGTCGAGACCCTCTTCTCAACACGCGGACCCCGCCGCCTCGCGGCTCAGGACAGCCCGGCAACGATCCTCAGGCCCAGATCGTCCCGAATTCCTGATTGATAGGCGTTGATCAGCTTTGCGGCGAGTGCCTCCGCTTCGCCGGACTGGCGGGACAAGGCCCGCATTTGCAACTCGTCCTGGAAGGCCTTCCCGATCATTGCCAGTTCGTCGGGCCCAATCGGATCGTACTTTGCTGTCTGAGCGGAATTCATCGTACCTCCTGTCTCCAGCACCACTGCGACGGAGACCGCCATGCGCCGATTTCGGCGCAATTTGATGACATGCTGTTTCGGTGGAGATTATCGAAGGTGCACCGTCCTCGCGGCCGTGCCAGCCATTTCGGTCCACTCCACGGCCGCAATGGCGGAACCGAAGAGGAGGGCAGGGATAGCCAGAGCGCCCGCGAATTTCAGCATTTGAAGACGACGTGTGCGCTTTCCGTCCCAGTCGTAAGCCATCTGCCATCAACCCCTTGAAAGCATCTGAAAACAGTACGGAAGAACAAAATCAGAGAAAGACCTGCAGGTCGAGTCGCTTTTTCTAGTATTACTTTTAAAATATTTTTACCGATTGATCTATATTTTCGCGTGCGAAGGGGAGCTACCGGACGAGATAGGTCTCGATCGCGCCAACGCCTCTTAAATCGAGCGCGCAGCGGGGTTCCAGCCGCCACGATCCGCGAAGCGCCCGCCGGGTTGCCTCCGAGATCTGGATGTGGTCGGCAACGCCCTGGGACTCCAGGCGGCTCGCGACATTGACGGTCTCCCCCCACACGTCATAGACGAAACGAAGCCGGCCGATCAGTCCGGCGACGACGGGCCCCGAATGAATGCCGATGCGGATGCGGAAGCGGTCGCCGTCGTGCGCCATGGTCTCCAGCGATTCCAGCATCGACTTGCCGAGCGCCACGATCCTGTCGGCGTGATCCGCCGAGGGTTCGGGGATGCCGCAGGCGGCCATATAGGCGTCTCCGATCGTCTTGATCTTCTCGACGCAATGCTCCTGCGTCAGGAGGTCGAATTTGCTGAACATTCCGTCCAGGCGCCGGACCAGGTCCGAGGGCGCCAGCCGCGCCGCGATGGGCGTAAAGCCGACGATATCCGCAAAAAGAATGGAAACCTCGTCGAAGCGGTCGGCGATGATCTCCTCCCCGCCATGCAAGCGCGAAACGATCTGATCGGGCAGGATCGCGCGGATGAGCGCGTCGGCCCGGCCCTTCTCCGTTTCGATCTGCTCAAGATAGCGGTGCTCGCGGTCGAGCCAGCGCTTCTTTTCAAGTGTGGCGTTGATGCGCGCGCGCAAGAGAATCGGGTTGAAGGGTTTCGTCAGATAATCGTCGGCTCCTGCCTCGATGCAGCGGGCGACCGCCGCCACTTCGCTCAAGCCCGAGATCATGATGACGGGGACGTGCCGCCACCGGGTCTCGCTCTTCAGCCGCGAGAGCATTTCGATGCCGTTCATGTCGGGCATCAATATATCGAGCAGAATGAGGTCGAACTCGTGTTCCGAGAGCCTTGCCAGCGCCGCGAGACCGGACTCGGCGGTGACGACGCGATGGCCCTCCCTTCGCAAACGTCGGGAGAGAAGATCGCGATTGCTGGCGACGTCGTCGACGACGAGGATCGTGCCGGTCGGAGCGGACCAGGCTTCATGCTCGTGGCTGAACAGAAGCCGTTCGAGCTCGGCCGCGTCGATTTCGGTTCGAACCTCCGGCTCGATCGCCTCCATCGTCTCGCCGCGCGACAGGCCGGCAAGCGCATCGACCTGTTTCAAGAGATCCGCCGCTGCCGAAAGCATTTCGGCGAGGTCTTCCTTGAGCGTCTGCGGCTGCAAGTCGCCCGCATCTTCCAGGATCATTTCCGAATAGCCGATGATGGCGTTGAGCGGCGTGCGCAGATCGTGGCGCAGTGTTGCCTCCGCTTGCCGGTCGCCGGCCTCGGCGCAATCGGACTTGCCATCCATCAGCCGATCGACGAGGCCGTTCAGTTGCCTGGCAGCGGCACCGATCCGCTCGAGGTCGCTCAAAAGGTGCGTCAGACCGAGATCCCGCGCCTGCTCGAGCAGCAGCTCCTGAAAACCCAGGATCGCCCGCGCAGGGCCTGCCAGCCGCTGCTCGACATGGGCGGCGATCGCCTGGCGCTGAAATTCGTTCCCGATACTCATTCAAACGGCGCTCAATGGGACGTCTCCAGCAATTGCTCGATCTTCCTGACAAGCTGCAGGAGATCGATCGGTTTGCTGTCATAGTCGTCGCAGCCGGCTTCCAGCGCCATCTCCCGGTCGCTTGCCATCGCATGCGCGGTGAGCGCAATGACCGGAATGCCTGAGGTCGCGGGATCGGCCTTGATCCGTCGTGTGGCCTCCCAGCCATCCATCACCGGCAGGCTCATGTCCATGAGGATCAGGTCCGGCTTTTCCGAGGCGGCGAGCTCGACGCCCGCCTGGCCGTTTTCCGCGATCAGCACATCGAAGCCGCGACGAGACAATCGCCGCGAAAGCATGTCGCGGTTCATTTCATTGTCTTCCACCAGAAGGATTCTCGTCATTTCGGTTCTCCTTCGGTCGTGCGCGTCAGCTGTCCGTAGTGGCTCTGGCCGCCGGTTCCTGCGATGGGATCTGCCGTTCGAGGGCTTCGACCAGCTGGGACCTGCTGTTCGCGCCCTTGTTGACGACGGCGACCGCCCGATCGCGCAGCCATCTGAGCTCCTTTGCGGACAGGTCCTTCGACGTGACGACGACGACGGGAATTTTCTGCAGTTCCGGAATTCTCTGCATTTCGCTGAGGGTCTCGAAGCCGTCCATCTCCGGCATCAGAAGATCGAGCAGAACGAGGCGCGGCAGCAATCGCTTCATTAGTTCGAGACCGCGAATGCCGTCGGCGGCCTCGTGGACCGTCCAATCTCTCTTCACCAGAATACGACGGAGGAAATCACGCGATGCCCGATCGTCGTCGATGATCAGCACATCGCGATTGCCACCGCCGCAGGCCTCGATCGTCCTGATCAGCTTCTCGGTGTCGATCGGCTTCGTCAGATATTCGACGGCGCCGAGCGAAAGGCCGAGCTCGCGATCGGCAAGGATCGTCGCCAGGATCACCGGGATCGTGCACAGTTCGGGATCGCTCTTCAACGCCCGCAGCACCGCCCAGCCGTCCTGATGCGGCATGATGATATCGAGGATGATCGCCGCCGGCCGGTGCGTCCGCGCGGCGGCAATGCCTTCGGCGCCGCTTGCCGCCTCGATCGAAGCGAGCCCCGCTTCCGCAAGCGCCTTGGCGATCAGGCTGCGGGCGGCCGGTTCGTCGTCGATGATAAGGGCCGTGCGACCCGGCGCAGTTGGCGGCGCTTCCGCCGTCTGCTCTCCGCTGGGCTGTTGCCGGCATTCCGCCGGCACTTCCATGGTGAAGACCGATCCCTTTCCGGCTTCGCTTTCGACGGTGACGATGCCGCCGATCATGCGGCTGAAGCTGCGGGTGATGCTCAAGCCCAGCCCCGTGCCGCCGTAGTTTCGGGTGGTGGAGGCATCGGCCTGCGTGAAGGGATTGAAGAGCCGCTCCTGCTGCTCCGGCGTCATGCCGATCCCGGTATCGGACACCTTGAAGACGAGCCAGTCCACGTCCGCCCGCGCTTCGCGCCGCACCGAAAGCGTCACCCGGCCGGCCTTGGTGAATTTGGCCGCGTTGCTGAGCAGGTTGAAAAGGTTCTGGCGCAGCTTGGTCTGGTCGGAGGTCATCACGCCCAAATCGGCGCCAAACTCCTGGACGAACGCGTTTTCGTTCTTGGCCATCAGCGGTGCGACCGTGGCGCTCACGTCGCTCAGCAATTCGGCGACGTCGAAAGTTTCGAGGAAGACCTCCATCCTGTCGGCCTCGATCTTCGACAGGTCGAGGATGTCGTTGATGAGCGAGAGCAGGTTCCGGCCGGCGGAGGCAATCTTTTCGAGATCGGGCACGAACTCGTCCTCTTCCTGCTCCTGTGCTTCTTCGATCAGCATCTCGCTGTAGCCGATGATGGCGTTCAACGGCGTGCGCAGTTCATGGCTCATCGAGGCGAGAAAGCGGCTCTTCGCCTCGCTTGCCGACTCCGCGTTGCTCTTTGCCCGTTCGAGCTCGACCTGCCTGAGCTTCAGTTCGGTGATGTCGGTGTAGACGGCGACGGTCCCGCCGTCCGGAATCTTGCGCTTGGTGATGCGGACCCATTTCTCGCCGAACCGTTTCTCGTCGACGAAGCCGGCCGGATCCCGGTGCAGGCTGAGGCGATCCTCTATCCACGCCGACGGCGATTTGCCTTCGAGGTCCACGTGCCCGCTCGCGACATCCTCCTCCAGGACGTCGCGGAAGCTCCTGCCGCGGAGCGTGTTCGGCGCGTGGCTGGGAAAGATCTCGCAGTATTTGCTGTTGGCGACCAGGATCTTGTCGTCCGGATCGTAGAGGACAAAGCCATCGGATATCGCCTCGAGCGCGGCGGCGATCGTCCGCCTCTGCCGTTCCGCCTCCTCTTCGAGCTTCTTCTTCTCGATGGCGCTTTGCCGGAACAGCGATAGCGTCCTTGCCATTGCCCCGATTTCGTCGCCGCCCCCCTGAGGTATTTCGACGTCGTAGCGACCTTCCTTGAGGTCGCCGATCACGCGGTTGAGGCGCCGCAGCGGACCGACGATCGAGCGCAGGACGAGAAGCGTGAGAATGGAGCCGATCACGACGAGGACACCGACCAGGATGGCGGCGGCCGTGGCGGTCCTCTGCGCCTGCTGCACCACCTCGCTGCGGGCGGTCTCCGCCTCGGCCTTGACCTGCTCGACGAGTGCGTTCAAGTCCTGGTCGACGCTGCTGCTGTGGGTGCGCGCCTTGGCCAGCAGCGTATTGCCGATGATGCGGTTGTCCTCGGTATAGGCGTCGGTCGCCTGAAGCGCCGTTTCGACATAGGCGGCGACCTCCTTCCGGATTCCCTCGACGGTCCGCGGCGAATGCTTTTCCAGCCGCTCCAGTTGCACCTCCAAGCGTTCGCGCGCCCGCTCGGCATTGCGTTGCGAATTCATCAGCAGGCTGACGGAGAGATCGGTCAGCCAGTATCTGAGATCTCCGAAGGCGACGTGCGCCGCGGCTGCCGATGCCGCGCGGTCGAACAGTTCCGTCGTTTCGGCCATGCGGTCGGCGCTTCGATAGAGCGCCTGCGTCAGAAACAGGGAGGACAGTATGAGGCTGATCAGCCCGGCCGCCGTCAGGGCCGCAACGCGGGCGGAGATCGGTAGCCTGGCAAGGCGGTGGGCAAGCCTCCTGGGCGCCGCTATGGCCCCGAACGACCGCAATGGCTCACTTGGCGCACTCATTTGAACAAGACGATGCTGATCGCACCGCCCAGGTCGCCCGCCTTTCCTCCCTCCTTCGGATAGCCGGTGACGTCGATTTCACCCTTCGGCGCACCATGGCACGTAAGGCAGGATTCCGTGTAATATTCCGGCAGCAGCATGCGGAAAGCGGGGCGATCGTCGACGGTCGTCACTTCGGTGTAGCTGTCGCCCTTCGGCCTGTCGGCGTCCGAAAATACATTCTCGATGACCCCTGACTCCCAGGCATCGGGGAGGGACTTGCGATTGCGCACCAGCTCTTCGGGTGCCGTCACGCGGACCAGCGCCTCGGCTCCCACCTTGGCGGCGAATTTCTCGTTCATCAGCCGCGCGAACACGGCCGGGACGAAGCCTTTGAAGCCGATGCCGGGGCGGTTGATGTCGGCCTGCTGTTCGTCGACGACCTCGCGCATCGCCTCGATCTGCGCCTGGATCAGTTTGCGGTCGCGCTCGGACAGGTCGTCGGTGATCAAGGGATGGCCGGTGCGCTTGGCGTAAAAGGCAATCGCCTCCGTCGTGAAGCGCTCGCCGTCGAGGTGCTTGTCGCCGACGGACGGATCGTTGATCAGCGGCTGATAGTTCGAGAGCACGCTTCGCGCCGCCCGGAGGAACTCCGCGAGCCGGGTCCCGGTCGCTACATCGGCAGCCTCTTCGGCCGCCGCCGCAGGCATGAGCAGCATGCAACCGGTCAGTAGGGCCGGAATCGATGTTCGCGCGATGGCTGCAAGGACTTGCATTTTCCTGTTCCTCGAGCAGGAAGCACAAGCCGGAACCATATCACAGGAACGCTGGTCGCAGGAGTCATCTGTGGGGGGCGGAGCCTTTCGCGACGGGCCGTGCGATGTTCCTTCTTCCCCCCGACGCCTACGTAGAATGACGTATGTGCAGTGCAGTGCCGACGTCGGATGATCCGCAACGGCCAAGGAGAACGGACACTCCGTTGCGGCGACCAGAACTAGAGGGGTTCAAATCAGATGACTATCAAGGCACGCGTCACCGGCGCATTTATCGCTGCCGTCCTTTCGACGACCGCGTTCAACGGCGCCTTTGCCGAGGACACGATCAAGGTCGGCATCCTGCATTCGCTTTCCGGAACCATGGCGATCTCCGAGACGACGCTGAAAGACGCCATGCTGATGCTGATCGACGAACAGAACAAGAAGGGCGGACTGCTCGGCAAGAAGCTCGAGGCGGTCGTCGTCGACCCGGCCTCGGACTGGCCGCTTTTCGCCGAGAAGGCGCGCGAGCTGATCTCGGTTGACAAGGTTTCGGCGGTCTTCGGCTGCTGGACGTCCGTGTCGCGCAAATCGGTGCTGCCGGTCTTCGAGGAGCTGAACTCGATCCTCTTCTATCCCGTCCAGTACGAGGGTGAGGAAAGCCAGCGCAACGTCTTCTATACGGGTGCTGCGCCGAACCAGCAGGCGATCCCCGCCGTCGACTATCTGATGGAGAACGAAGAGGTCGAGCGCTGGGTGCTCGCCGGCACGGACTATGTCTATCCGCGCACGACCAACAAGATCCTCGAGGCCTACCTGATCGCCAAGGGCGTCAAGCCTGAGGACATCATGATCAATTACACGCCCTTCGGCCATTCCGACTGGCAGACGATCGTCTCCGATATCAAGAAGTTCGGTTCGGCCGGCAAGAAGACTGCCGTCGTCTCGACCATCAATGGCGACGCCAACGTGCCCTTCTACAAGGAACTCGCCAATCAGGGCGTCAAGGCCGAAGACATTCCCGTCGTCGCCTTCTCGGTGGGTGAGGAAGAGCTTGCCGGCCTCGACACCGGGCCGCTCGTCGGGCACCTCGCCGCCTGGAACTATTTCCAGTCGGTCGACAATCCGGCCAATGCCGAGTTCATCAAGACCTGGAAGGCCTTTACCAAGAACGACAAGCGGGTCACCAATGACCCGATGGAAGCCCACTATATCGGTTTCAACATGTGGCTGAAGGCGGTCGAGAAGGCCGGCACCACCGATACCGACGCCGTGCTCGACGCGATGATCGGCGTCTCCGTGCCGAACCTTTCGGGCGGCTATTCGACGATGATGCCGAACCACCACATCACCAAGCCGGTGCTGATCGGCGAGATCCAGTCGGACGGCCAGTTCGAGACCGTCTGGGAGACGCCCGGCCTCGTCGTCGGCGACGAATGGTCGGACTACCTGCCGGATTCGAAGGACCTGATCTCCGACTGGCGGGCGCCGATGTCCTGCGGCAACTTCAACGTTGCCACCGGCAAGTGCGGCGGCAAGGGCTCCTGATCCGCAGGACTCATGCCGGGTCTTCATGACGAAAGAGATGTTCGAGGGGCGGCCGGCGTTCCGGCCGTTTCCTGCGAGGCATTTTCCATGACGAAACGATACCCCGGAAAACCCTCCGTCCGACGGCGTCCGGACGGAGGGACTTTGCCTGCCGAAGGACGTGCACTGTAACACAGGACGTGATTGGTCGGGCGACGCGAAGGCGGGCGGGATGGGCAGCAGTTGCCGGTTCATCCCGCACTGAACTGACGAAGCGAGAGGCGAATGTACCGCATCTTCCTATCCATGCTGGTAGCCTTGTTCCTCATTGCCGCAGCCGCCCCGGGGGCTCGAGCCGAGGAGGCGCTGCGCGAACTGGTGAACGCCCTCGGTGAGGCCAAGCTCTCCGACATGGACGAGCACATCGCGTCGCTGGCGAAGACCGGCGACCCCAGCGTCGTACCGATCCTCGAAGCGCTCGGCGAGGGCGATCTCTATGTGCGCAAGGCCGATGGCCAGGTATTCCTGACGAAGGGAAACGGTTCGAAGCTCACGCTCACCGACCCGGTGTCCGGAGAAAGTGCCGGTGAGGCGCCGAAGGCGGCCCTTTCGAAGGTCAAGGTCAACAACGGCGTCCGCCGTGCGGTGCGCACCGCGCTCGGCAGCCTGACGCTCATGAGCCCCGACCGCAATGCCCGCCTCAAAGCCGTGCAGTCGGTGCTGCAATCGCCGAATGCCGATGCCCTCGACGCCATCGAGAATGCGCTTGCCGCCGAGAAGGATGCCGATGTTCGCGCATTACTCGAACAGGCGCGCGCCACGTCCCTCCTGATCTCCGACCGGACGGTCGAGGAGAAGCGGCGGGCGGTTCAGACGCTCAAGGCAGGTGGCGGGCGCGACGCGCTCTCCGTCCTGTCCTCGGCCCTCGGTTCCGCAGACGAGACCCTGAAGCCCGACATCGTGGCGGCCATTGCCGGCCTCGAGCAGACGCAGGCGCTGTGGGCGGCCGGGCAAAACGTCTGGTATGGGCTTTCCCTCGGCTCGGTGCTGCTTCTCGCCGCAATCGGCCTTGCCATCACCTTCGGCGTCATGGGCATCATCAACATGGCGCATGGCGAGATGGTGATGCTCGGCGCCTATACGACATTTCTGGTCCAGGAGGTCGTACGTACCTCGTTTCCCGGTCTCTTCGACTGGTCGCTGGCGATCGCGCTGCCGCTCGCCTTCCTCGTCACCGGCGCCGTCGGGCTGGCGATGGAGCGCGGCGTCATCCGCTTTCTCTATGGCCGCCCGCTCGAGACCTTGCTTGCCACCTGGGGCATGTCGCTGATCCTGCAGCAGGCGGTCCGCACCATTTTCGGTCCGACCAATCAGGAGGTGGGCAACCCTTCCTGGATGTCCGGCGCCTTCGACCTTGGCGGGCTGACGATCACCTGGAACCGCCTCTGGATCATCGTCTTCGCGCTCGCCGTCTTTGCCGCGCTGCTCTTCCTCCTGAAGAAGACGCCGATGGGCTTGCAGATGCGGGCGGTGACGCAGAACCGGCGCATGGCCTCCTCCATGGGCATCCGCACGCCATGGGTGGATGCGCTCACCTTCGCGCTCGGCTCCGGCATTGCCGGCATGGCCGGGGTCGCGCTCTCGCAGATCGACAACGTCTCGCCAAACCTCGGCCAGGGTTACATCATCGACAGCTTCATGGTCGTGGTCTTCGGCGGCGTCGGGAATCTCTGGGGGACGCTGGTCGGCGCCTTCTCGCTCGGCATCCTCAACAAGTTCCTGGAGCCCTATGCTGGGGCCGTGCTCGGTAAGATCCTCGTGCTCGTGCTGATCATCCTCTTCATCCAGAAGCGGCCGCGCGGGCTGTTTGCACTCAAGGGCCGGGCGGTGGAAGCATGATCACCTCGTTTCTCGTCAAATCGCTGGATCGGACGATCGTCATTGCCGTGGCGATCCTCATGGTACTCGCCGTTCTCGTGCCGGCGCTCAACCTCCTGACGGCGCCGGATCATCCGCTGCATGTCCCGACCTACCTCGTCTCGCTCTTCGGGAAGTACCTGACTTATGCGTTGCTGGCGCTCGCGCTCGACCTCGTCTGGGGCTTTTGCGGCATCCTCTCGCTCGGGCACGCGGCGTTCTTCGCACTCGGGGGCTATGCCATGGGCATGTACCTGATGCGTCAGATCGGTACCCGCGGCTCCTATGGCGACCCGCTGCTGCCGGATTTCATGGTCTTCCTCAACTGGAAGGAGCTGCCCTGGTTCTGGTACGGCTTCGACATGTTCTGGTTCGCGGCGCTGATGGTCGTGCTCGTCCCGGGCTTCATCGCCTTCGTCTTCGGCTGGTTCGCCTTCCGCTCGCGCGTCAACGGCGTCTATCTCTCCATCATCACCCAGGCGATGACCTATGCGCTGCTGCTCGCCTTCTTCCGCAACGACATGGGCTTCGGCGGCAATAACGGCCTGACGGACTTCAAGGACATTCTGGGTTTCAGCATCCAGGCGGACGGCACCCGCGCCGCCCTGTTTGCCGCCTCGGCGCTGGCGCTCGCCCTCTCGCTCGTCATCACCTCCGGCATCGTGCGCTCGAAGCTTGGCAAGGTGCTGGTGGCGCTCCGCGATGCGGAAAGCCGCACCCGGTTCCTCGGCTACCGGGTCGAGCACATGAAGCTCTTCGCCTTCACCGTCTCTGCGATGATGGCAGGCGTCGCCGGCGCGCTCTATGTTCCGCAGGTCGGCATCATCAATCCCGGCGAGTTCGCCCCCGGCAATTCCATCGAGGTGGTCATCTGGACGGCTGTCGGCGGCCGCGGCACGCTGATCGGCCCGATCGTCGGCGCGATCCTCGTCAATGGCGGAAAAAGCATCTTCACCGCCGCCTTTCCCGAATTCTGGCTCTTTGCGCTCGGGGGACTCTTCGTCCTGGTGACGCTGTTCCTGCCAAAAGGCGTGGTCGGCACCGCGCAGCAACTCCTTGCCCGAGGGCGCGCCGATCGCAAGGCGGCCCGGAGGCAGAACCGGGATGAGGAAACGGGCCTTGGGCCCGCCGAACCGATGGCTGCGGAGTAATCGCGATGACCGGGAAGAAACCCAGGAGCCTGCTCTATCTCGATGGCGTTTCCGTCTCCTTCGACGGCTTCAAGGCGCTGAACGCGCTCTCCTTTATCGTGGAGCCCGGGGAGTTGCGAGCCATCATCGGGCCGAACGGCGCCGGCAAGACGACGATGATGGACATCATCACCGGCAAGACGCGGCCGGACGAGGGCGAGGTCTATTTCAGGGGCGACATCGACCTCACGCAGAAGGACGAAGCGGACATCGCCCAGCTCGGCATCGGCCGCAAGTTCCAGAAGCCGAGTGTCTTCGAAAGCCATACGGTCTGGGACAATCTCGAACTGGCGCTGAACCGCCGCCGCGGCGTCTTCGCCACCCTGTTCTATCGCCTGACCGGCGAGGACAAGGCCCGCATCGAGGAAATCCTTTCGACCGTGCGGCTGACGGCGCGCCGGGACGATCTCGCCGCCAATCTCTCGCACGGACAGAAGCAATGGCTGGAGATCGGCATGCTGCTCGCCCAGGAACCGGAGCTCTTGCTCGTCGACGAGCCGGTCGCCGGCATGACCGATGCGGAGACGGCGGAAACGGCGGTCCTGCTCAAGGAGATCGCCAGGACGCGCTCCGTGGTCGTCGTCGAGCACGACATGGGCTTCATCCGCGACCTCGGCGTCAAGGTCACCTGCCTTGCGGAAGGTTCGGTGCTGGCGGAGGGCTCGATCGATTTCGTCAGCAATGACCCGAAGGTGATCGAGAACTATCTCGGCCGGTGAGTGGAAGGATTTCGAGGCAATGTTGAAGGTCGAGAACGTCAATCTGCATTACGGCGCCGCCCAGGCGCTGCGTAATGTTTCTTTCAAGGCGGAAATGGGCAAGATCACCTGCGTGCTCGGGCGCAACGGCGTCGGCAAGTCGAGCCTGCTTCGGGCAATCACAGGCCAGCATCCGGTGAGCTCCGGTACGATATCCTTCAATGACACCGCCCTTGCCGGCATGGCGCCCTTCCGCCGCGCCAAGCTGGGCGTCGGTTATGTGCCGCAGGGCCGCGAGATCTTTCCGCTGCTGACGGTGAAGGAAAATCTGGAGACCGGCTATGCGCCGCTGAAACGGGCCGAGCGATCGATACCCGACGATATCTTCAGCCTGTTTCCCGTCCTTCGATCCATGCTCTCGCGCCGCGGCGGCGATCTTTCCGGCGGCCAGCAGCAGCAACTGGCGATCGCCCGCGCCCTCGTCACCCGCCCGAAAATCCTGGTGCTCGATGAGCCGACCGAGGGTATTCAGCCCTCGATCATCAAGGATATCGGCCGGGCGATCAGATATCTGAAGGAATCGACCGGCATGGCGATCCTGCTGGTCGAGCAATATCTCGACTTCTGCCGCGAGCTTGCCGACCACGTCTACATCATGGATCGCGGCTCTTTCGTGCATGAAGGGCCGGCGGAGACGCTGGATACGCCGGAAGCGCGCCGCCATTTGACCGTGTAGCTGCGTTTTCCACAGGGCCGGATTCGAACTGCCGCTTCAACAGCTTGAGGCCCGCGCGCGTTCGCCGCCGGGCGGCTCTCCCCTTGCAATCCGGCTTTCCGGCCGATTGCGTTTGCGCCGGCGCCAGCTTTGAACCATACTGCGCACGCTTTGTGAAAGAGCATCACAATCCGTTATTGCGGACAGAATTGGCCATTCGCGTTTCCGGCCCCACCCCTTGGAGGAGACACAATGACGAATTTCCTGCCTGAGCTTTATGAAGGGCATGCCCCGATCACGCTTCAGACCCTCTTCAGGGATGCACTTGAAGCCTATGACGATTGGGAAGAAGACATGCCGGAGCCGATCGTCACCTTCGAGGGCAAGGTTCTCCCGATCAGCGCCGTCTTCGAATGGATGAAGCCCTGCACGGATATCATGCCCGCCAACATGCTCGGCATCATTACCGATCAGCTGACGAAGCCCTGGCGCGGCGCCGGCCCGCTGGACGAGATGACCTTCTCGACCGCCGCCCGGGTCATGTCCATCCTTGTCCGGCGCCGCCTCATGCGCTTCGGCCGCGGCTCGATCGAGGCCTTCTTCGACCGCTTCAATCCGCCCCAGAGACCCGGGCGCGAGGGCTGAGCGACCTTTTCTCACGCGGGGTGGACTGCGGTTTTCCGGCCCCATCCCGCGTCTCACCGTCTTGGAAACATATGGCCACCCTGCGCTGTTGCGGCGCCGTTCAATCCGCTGTCATGAAAGCGCGATAGGCGGAGCGGATGGTGACTCTGCAACAGATTGCCTTTCACGCCGGCTGCTCGCTGGCGACGGTTTCGCGTGTCCTCAAGGGTCAAGGGCCGGTCAGCGACGAAATGGTGCGCCGGGTGCGTCGCGCCGCGGCCGAGCTCGGTTACAGATCCCTGTCGACGGTGGGCGCCGGCACGCGCCATCGTCCGGTCGTCGGCGTGCTGGTGCCGAGTGTGGCCAATCCGGTTTTTGCCGCATCGCTCGCCGGCATCCAGCATCGCCTGCAGGCGGCAAGGCACGGCGTTTTGATTGCCCAGTCGAATTACGATCCCGCCGCAGAAGCGCGCGCGGTCGCTGCGCTTCTGGAACAGCGGCCGACGGGGCTGATCCTGACGCTCTGCAACGCCGAGACCAGCGATGCGCTGTCGGCTGCCCTGCCGCCGACTGTCCTGCTCAACAACCGGCCGCTGCCGCGCTTTCCGGCTGCGGTGACCGTCGATAACCGTCGCGCCGGCTATGAGATCACCCGTCATATGCTTGCCCACCGGCATTGCCGTATCCTGTTCGTCTCCGGCCATTTCGCCTCTTCCGACCGTGCGCGCCTGCGTTACGACGGATATTGCGCGGCGATGAGCGAAGCCGGACATGTGCCGCTCCCGGCGATGGAGATCCCCTTCGTCGACGGTTACCAGCATCTCGACCTTGCCGGCGTCCTGGCAGGCCATCGGCCGACGGCGATCATCGCATCCAACGACCTGCTCGCCATGGGGGTCATTGCCGCGCTTCGGCGGGAGGGCCTGACGGTGCCGGCCGATGTTTCCGTTGCGGGCTTCGACGGGATTGCGATCGGCCGCCTGATGAACCCGCCGCTGACGACCATGGCGATGCCCGACGGCGACATGGGCGTCGCAGCCGCGGCCATGCTGCTCGACATTGCCGAAAACGCCTCCGAATGCCGGCATCTCTGCCTCGACCACCGGCTTTATCCGGGCGAGACGGTGCGTATGGCGGGCTGAGATGTGACGATTTTCCCCATATGGGCCCCTCCCCAACCCCTCCCCTTTGTGGGGAGGGGTTGGGGAGGGGATATCGCTCGCAACGGGCGCGGCCGCTCGCGTGCGCCTCAGCTCCGCGGCAGCAGGCTCTCCACCTCGGCCGCGGCGTCGTCCAGGGCTTCCTCAGGCGTTGCCGACTGTTCGACGACGCGTGACAGGTTCTCGACGATAGACTGGGTAACCTTGACGCCGTTCGTGCCGGGGAAGGCATACCAGGGGATCATGCGCGGCATCTGCTCGAGACCGGCGCGGAACAGCGGGTTCTTCTCATAAAAGTTCGCAAGATATTCCGGCGACTTCGCCGCGAGCTCGTTGTTCGGCACATAGCCGGTGCCAGGAACGACGACGGAGGCGCCGTAGGGGCCGGCCGCGAACTTGGCGAACTTCCAGGCCGCTTCCTGCTTTTCCGCGTCACGGGTCAGGATGACGACGGCGTTGCCGCCGGTCGGCAGCTTGCCGTTCACCGGGTCGATCAGCGGGATCGGCGCGGTGCGCAGGTCGAACTTGTCGCCGACATTCTTGATCGTGTTGCGCAGCGCGCCGGTCGTCTGGAAGGCGAAGCCGATCTTGCCGGCGACGAAGGCCTGTTCGCCCGCCTGCTTGGTGAGCACCGGCAGCCCGCCTTCCTTGACCATGCGGTCGAGCACTTCGATGGCCTTGCGGCCTTCCGGGCCGTTGAAGGCGACCTTGGTCTCGTCGTCGTTAAGCATGCGTCCGCCAGCGCCGAAGAGGAGGGCGGAAAACATCCAGTCGTCGCCCTGCCAGCGGAAATCGACGCCTTCGTTGCCGTCGCCGAGCGCCTTGATCTTGCCGCCGAGCGCGATCACCTCGTCCCAGGTCTTCGGCGCCTTGTCCGGGTCGCCGCCGGCCTGGCGCACGAGATCGGCATTGTAATACATGATCGGGTTCGAGGTTGCGAAGGCGAGGCCCACCTGCTTGCCGTTAACCTGGGCGAGCTTCAGAAGGTGCTCCGAAAAGCCCTGCTCGGCCATGTTGCCGTCCTTCGCGATGAAGGGTCCGAGATCGACCGGAATGTCGCGCTCGTTGAGCATGCGCAGGCGGTTGAGGCCGACGAAGGTGACGTCGGGCATCTCGGCCGTGCCGGCCTGGCGCATGATCGTCTGGATGCCTGCCTCGTAAGTGTCGGAAGGATTGGCGAAGGTGATCCTGATATCCGGATTCTCCTCCATGAACTTCTTAGAAATCGTGTCCATCACGTCCTTGAAGAAGCCCGGCATCGGATAATGCACGGTCAGCACCGTTTCGGCCTTGGCCGGAACGGCGAAGGTCAGCGACACCGCCGCGGCGGCGAGAAAATGCCTGATATGTTTCATGACGCTCTCCTGGTTCGAACCGGTCAGCCCTTGAGACCGGTCATGGTGATACCCTCGACGAAGCGTTTCTGCGCGACGAGGAACGCGGCGACGAGGGGAAGGGTGATGATCAGCGTGGCGGCCATCAGCGCGCCGTAATCGTCGCCGGCTTCCGCGGCGCGGAAATAGAGGAGGCCGAGCGGCGGGGTGGCGAAATCCTGGTTGGAGACGACCACCAGCGGCCAGAACAGGTCGTTCCAGTGCGCCACCACCGAAAAGATCGCGAAGGCCGTGATCGCCGGCCAGGCATTCGGCACGATGACCCGGGCGACGATGCCTGCCTCGGACATGCCGTCGAGGCGCGCGGCGTGGATCAGATCGTCGGGAATGGCGCGGAAGAACTGCAGGAACAGGAAGATCGCGAAAACCGAAATCGAAAAGGGTGCGACGAGCGCCGTATAGCTGTTGAGCACCGAGAGCCGGTCGAAGGCCACGTAGAGCGGTAGTGCCGTCGCGTGGATCGGCACCAAAAGGCCCAGCATGACCAGCACCATCATGATGCGCGCGGCGCGGAACTTCAGTTTCGCCATGGCATAGGCGCAGGGAATGGCGACGACGACCTGGACGAGGAAGATCAGCGCGCAGACGATGACGCCGTTCATCAGCAAGGTCGGCATGGAGACGCGCGAAAGCGCCTTTGTGAAGTTCTCGGCAAAGGACCATTGCTCCGGGATCAGCGAGAGCGAGGAGGAAAAGATCTCGCTCTGCGCCTTGCCGGCGGTCGAAATCATGAAGATGTAGGGCGCGAGGAAGAGAAGCGCGCCGAGCGACAGGAGGCCGAAGCGCAGCATCCGGCCGAGGGTGAGGCTGTGCGCGGTCATGCGTAATGCACCTTCCGGTCGAGGACGCGGTATTGCAGGAACATCAGGACGACGAGGATCGCGAGAAAGACCACGGTCATCGCCGAGGCATAGCCGACCCGCAGATAGACGAAGCCTTCCTGGTAGATGGTGAAGAGCAGCACTTCGGAGGCCTTGTTCGGCCCGCCCTCCGTGAGCGTCTTCACCGTCTCGAAAACCTTGACGGAATTGATGATGCTGATCGTCGTGACGAAGAGCGTCGTCGGCCCGAGCATTGGCCAGGTGACGAGCCGGAAGCGGTCGAACCAGGACCTGGCGCCGTCCACCTCCGCCGCCGCATAGAGCTCTCGGGGAATGGCGGTGAGGCCGGCCAGGAACAGGACCATGTTGAAGCCGACCGACTGCCAGATGCCGATGATCGAAAGACCGTAAAGCACAGTGCCGGAGGCGCCGAGCCAGTTCGGCCCGGATATGCCGAGATAGCCGAGAAACGTGTTGATCGGGCCGATGGTCGGATGGAACAGGAACTGCCAGACCGTCGCCATGGCGACGAGAAGCGAGGCGACCGGGAGAAAATAGACCGTCCGGAAAAAGGCGCGGGCGCGCGTCTCCGCCTCGATCAGCAGCGCGATCGCCAGCGCCAGCACGATCGACACCGGCGTGACGATCGCCGTGTAGATGGCGGTATTCCATAGGGAGCGACGGAAGGTGCGGTCGCCGATGAGCTCCGCATAGTTCTCGAAGCCGACGAAGCGGAAGCCACCATAGCCGAGCTCGAAATCGGTGAAGCCGAGGATGATCACGGCGAGCGTCGGCAGCAGGATGAAGAGGAAGAGGAGCGTAATCGCCGGAGCGGCGAGAATCCAGGCGATCCGCGCCTCGCGCCGGTCGGCAGGGGCGATCGGCATGTCGGCAGCGATGCTAGCCATAGGCCTTCTCCGGCACCGAGGCAACCGCAACCGTCTTCGCCGGCAGGCGCTCGCCGGCTGGCGCGAAGAGCATCGCGCGGTCCGGTTCGATCTCGACAGAAACCGGCATGCCGACAGACAGGCCTCCGGCCTCCGCCGGTGTCATCCTGGCGACGATCGTCTCGCCGATTGCGTCGAGCCTCGCATGGATGATGACTTCCGAGCCGAGGAATTCCGTGCGCTCGATGCGAGCGCTGAGGATGCCGTCCGGCCTTGCGCTGAGACGGACGAATTCGGGGCGAATGCCGATGAGAACCGGCGTTTCGGCCGGCGGTGCAGACTCGGCGGCGAGCGTCAGGGCGCCGAACCGCACGAGGCCGGAGGCGTCCAGCCGCGTCTCGAGCACGTTGATGCGCGGCTGGCCGAGAAAGCGGGCGACCTCGATGTGGCTGGGATCTTCATAGATGTCCTGCGGCGGTGCGAGCTGCAGCAGCGTGCCGCCGATCATCACGGCGACCCGATCGGCCATCGACAGGGCCTCGGATTGGTCATGGGTGACGTAGAGCGTCGGCACGCCGGCGCGGCGGTGCAATTCGACGATCTCGCCGCGGGCGTGGACGCGGAGGTTCGCATCGAGATTGGAAAGCGGCTCGTCCATCAGGAAGACGCTCGGGCGGCGGACCATGGCGCGGGCGAGCGCGACGCGCTGACGCTGGCCGCCGGACATCTGCCCGGGTTTGCGGTCGAGCAGATGATCGATCTTGAGGGAGGATGCCATCTCGCGGACCTGCCGCTGGATGTCTGCGCGGATGCGACGCTGGCCCGGCAGGAAATTGCCGATAAACGGAAAGCGCTGGACCGCCGTCAGCCGGCGCATGGCAAGCGGTACGGCGATGTTCTGGCCGGCGGTCAGGTGCGGATAGAGGGCATAGGACTGGAACACCATGGCGATGTTGCGATCGGCGGCCGCCAGCGACGAGACATTGCGGCCGCCGATGACGATCTCGCCGTTGTCGGCGTGATCCAGCCCCGCGACGATGCGCAGAAGCGTGCTCTTGCCGCAGCCGGAAGGCCCGACGAGGGCAATGAATTCGCCGTCCCCGGCTTCCAGTCTCACACCTTTGAGGATGGAATTGCCGGCGTAGGATTTGGTGATGCCGCGCAGCGCCAGGATGCTCATCGCGCCGCCTCCGGGAGTCTCTTGGCCGCGCGCGGGTAGATCTCGTCGATGATGTGATCGAAGATGTGGGGCGTCAGCTCGGGCACAGCGACGATCTCGCTATCGATATGCTCTTCGCCGAGCCGGTGGAGGACGGCGCCGACAAGGCGCTCGCCGGGCATTTCCCGCTCCAACTTGTCGATGATGAAGGAGGTCGGCGGTGCCCACAGGAGGTCGGTGCCGGCATGGCGACCCTTCCAGGCCCAGTGCAGGTGACCGCTGGCATGCAGCGCGACGTCATGTTGCGCCATCAGGTCGTAGAGCCGCTGGCGCGGCTTCGGCCGCACGCTCCAGTAGCCGGTGTCTCCCTCGGCCGGATCATCGACGAAGAGCGGCTTGTGAGCGAAGATCGCGACCCGCCGGCCGCTGCGGTTTGCGAGTGTCTCTTCAAGCCAGTCGAATTGCCGCTCTTCTTCCGCGTTCTCGAAGCCGAGAATGAGGCTGTTGAGGCCGATCAGCCGCCAATTGCCGTGGTCGGAGACCCAGTAGTCCGGTCCGACGAGCTTGCGCCAGCGGGCCAGCCGGGCCGCATCGACCGGCTGGTCCGAGTCCGGCAGGTGACCGACATCGTGGTTGCCGGGTACGATCAGTACCGGCACCGGCAACTCGCGCATAAGCTCCATGGCAAAGGTCATGTCCTTCTCGCAGTCCGCGCCGTCGATCGTCAGGTCGCCGGTGTGCACGACGAGGTCGGCGCCGGCCGTTTCGATCCAGCGAGCGATGGATTCCCAATTATCGTTGAAGTGCGTCTTCGAGGGGCTGAGATGGGTGTCGCTGATCTGGACGATCTTCATGGAGGCAGGTCTCCCGCTTCTTCGAATGCGACGCGCGAGGAGGGGCCGTCCGCCTTGCTCAGCGCCGCTTGCCGCACTGTTTAGGCGGCTCCCATGTCAGTTTGGTAACAGGCGTTCTCAGTTGTTTTTCAGTTTCTCCATCAAAGCTTCACTGACGGCGGGCCCGATCGGTTCCCAGAAAGCGCTTGACGCGAATCAGAGGATGAATCATTCCTCTAACGGAATAGATCGCATATTCCGAAATCCAGCGTAGTTCAGCGATTGCTCTGTAAGGAATTGCGGCGGGCGCAGTTCGCGGCCGGCGAAGGGATATTGCCGTCTAGTGCCGCGCTGCGCCAACCATAGGGGATTTGACGATGGACATGACGGGTTCGACGGCCGAAGCCGCAAGCGCGATCGGCGAGTTGGCGACGGCCGATCAGGGCCTTCGCCGACCAGCGGACGAGGCGATTGCGGCGGATGCGCGGGCGCTTTCGGAGCAGTTGAAGGCGATGCGTGACCGGCTGTTCCCGCCTTTGGCGAGGAAGACGCTCAGAAGCTTCACCTCCGGCGAGGCCGCAAAACTCATCGGCGTTTCCGACGGCTATCTTCGGCAGCTCTCGCTGGCGGGTGAGGGGCCCCAGCCCGATACCGGCGCCGGCGGGCGTCGCTCCTATTCGCTTTCCGACATCAATGCGCTGCGCCGCCATCTTGCCGAACAGGCGCTTGCCAAGGGTAACGGCGCCAAGGCGCGCGGCTACCTCAAATGGCGCGATGCCACACGCGGGGAGCATCTGCAGGTCGTCTCCGTGACCAACTTCAAGGGCGGTTCCGGCAAGACCACCTCGTCGGTTCATCTGGCCCAGTATCTCGCCTTGACCGGCCACAGGGTGCTTGCGGTCGATCTCGACCCGCAGGCCTCGCTCTCGGCGCTCTTCGGCTACCAGCCGGAGCTGGACCTGACCGGCAACGACACGCTCTACGGCGCCATCCGCTACGACGCCGAGGCGCGGCCGCTGCGGGAGATCATCCGCAAGACCTATTTCGACGGGCTCGACCTGGTGCCGGGCAATCTCGAGCTGCAGGAATTCGAGCACACGACGCCGCAGGCCTTGAGCGCCCGCCAGAGCGGCTCGGACGCAGGGCCCCTGTTCTTCGCCCGGGTGCAGACGGCACTTGCAAGCGTCGCTGACGATTACGACGTCGTCGTCATCGACTGCCCGCCGCAGCTCGGTTATCTGACGCTGTCGGCGCTCTGCGCCTCGACTTCTGTCATCGTCACCGTGCATCCGCAGATGCTCGACGTCGCCTCGATGAACCAGTTCCTCTACATGACCTCGGACCTGCTCAGCGTCGTGCGCGAGGCCGGCGGCGAGCTCAATTTCGATTTCCTGCGCTATCTGGTCACCCGCTTCGAGCCGAATGACGGGCCGCAGGCGCAGATCGTCGGCTTCATGCGCTCGCTCTTCGGCGACCGGGTGTTGACTTCGGCCATGGTGAAATCGACGGCGATTTCCGATGCGGGGCTTACGAAGCAGACGCTCTACGAGGTAGGCCGCGAGAATTTCACCCGTGCAACCTATGACCGGGCAATCGAGTCGCTCAACGCCGTCAACGGCGAGATCGAGGCTCTCATTCACGCGGCATGGGGGCGCTAGGAGATGGCAGGCAACAACCGGAAGAACGAATTGCGGGCGTTGTTCTTGGGTGGGGCTCCGGCCTCTCCACAGGCAGCGGGTGAGCCTTCTGCGGAGTCGGCCGAGTTGACACCTGTCAACAGAAGCACACTCGCCCCGAATCCGCCACGCGCGGCCTCCGGCGCGGTCAAGGCAATGGGGCTTTCGCTCGGCAGCATCACCCGTGAGGCGGAGGAGGCGCGCGCGCTTCGCGAGGCGCTGACGGCTGGCGAGCGCGTCGTTTCGCTCGATCCGGCGCTCGTCGAAGCCTCCTTCATCGAAGATCGCCTGACCGACGGCGAGGTCGACGATCCGGATTTTCTGGCGCTCGTCGAGAGCATTCGCGAGAACGGCCAGCAGTCGCCGATCCTCGTGCGTCCGCATCCGGAGAAGCAGGGCCATTATCAGACCGCCTATGGCCATCGTCGCCTGAAGGCGGTGGGCCGGCTCGAGCTGCAGGTGAAGGCGATCGTCCGGCCGCTCTCCGACGACGAGCTTGTCCTGGCCCAGGGCAAGGAAAACGCCGAGCGGCGCAACCTCTCCTTCATCGAGCGGGCGCTCTTCGCGGCGGCGCTTGCCGCCCGCGGCTTCGACCGCAAGGTGATCGGGGACGCGCTCGCGGTGCAGAAGAGCGAGCTCTCCCGCCTCCTACAGGTCGCCGACAGCGTGCCCCACAACGTCGCTCGCGCAATCGGTCCGGCCCCCAGGGCCGGTCGCGCCCGCTGGATGGCGATGGGTGCATTGCTCGATAAAGACGACGCGCGCGTCGCGGCAGAGGAGGAGATCGCTTCCTCGGAATTCCGCGCCGCCGACACCGACCAGCGCTTCCAACTGGTTTTCGATCGGCTATCCCATGGAAATAGCCCGAAGCCGGAAGCGCCGGAGGAGTTGAGGGACGAAGCCGGACAAGTCTACGCGCGCTTGAGGCGCAACGGGAAATCGCCAACAATCGAGTTCGTACCCGAAACGCATCCCGTCTTCGTCAAGGAGGCGGTGGACATGCTGGCAAAACACCATGCGCATTTCGTGCAGCGTCAGAAGTCGTTGCGCGGTCGCTGAGTTTGTGAAGTCGTCCCTCACCCTTTACTCGTAGTCCACCCACACGCCACCGGCATCGGCCGAGCGGACACAATTCTCCACCCAGCGCACGCCTTCGAGGCCGGCGTCTACGCCCGGGAAGACGAGGTTTTCGATACCCTCAGGGGCGAGACCGCGGTGGTCGTTAATTGCCAGGCCGAAGCGGCGGTAGAGGTTGCCCCAGGCCTCGAACAGGCCTTCCGGATGGCCGCCGCCGATACGATCGTCGAGCCGGGCTTGCGGATAGAGATAGTCCATGCCGCGTTCGAGGATGCGGACAGGTTCGCCCTGGACCTCGTAGGAGAGCTGGTTCGGCCGTTCGTCCCACCATTCGATGCTCGCTCTTGATCCGACGATGCGAAGCTTCTGGCCGTGCATGGAGCCGGCATTGACAGCGCTCGACCAGACATTGGCAATCGCGCCGTTGTCGTATTCCATCAGGGTCACCGCGTTGTCCTCGAGCGGCGCCCGGCTCTTGACGAAGCTCTGGCGCACGCACATCAGCCGCTTGATCTTCATGTGCGGCAAGATGACCTCGGAGAGGTAGAGCGGATGCGTGCCGACGTCACCGAGCACATAGCTGGGTCCGGCGAATTTCGGGTCGACGCGCCAGCGGGTCGACGGGTTTTGTTCCTCGACGGCCGCGCTGTGGAAACCGTGGGCGAATTGCAGGTTGACGACGCGGATCTCGCCGAGATCGCCGTTCTTCACCATGGCGCGGGCCTGCTCGATCATCTGGTGGCCGGCATAGCCATAGGTGACGCCGACGGTGAGCCTGCGCGCTTCAGCCAGCGCCTTCAGTTCCTTCGCTTCGGCGAGCGTGAAGCAGAGCGGCTTTTCACAGACGACGTGGACGCCGTGTTCGAGCGCCGCCTTGCATATCTCGAAATGGGTGTTGTTCGGCGTTGCGATCGATACCGCCTCGATGCCGTCCGGGCGCTCCGCTTCCTCGGCGAACATCATCCGGTAGTCCGGGTAGCTCCGCCCTTCGTCCAATCCGAGATCGGCCCCGAAGGTGCGGCTGCGTCCCGGATCGATGTCGAAGGCGCCGGCCACGAGTTCAAACGTGTTGTCCCTGAGCGCCGCCGAGCGATGGATGTAACCGATCTGGCTGCCGCGCCCGCCGCCGACCATGCCCCAGCGGATCGGCTTCAGCTTCTTCTCTGACATTGTGGTGTTCCCAGCTCCTGATTTCAGAATCCGACCGAGCGCAGGTAGTCGCGGCTTTCTTTGACGTCCGCGAGGCTTCCCGACACGCTTAAGGGATCGCGCTCCTGCTCGACGGTTACGAAACCGTGGTAGCCGATCTCATCGAGTACCTGCTTGATTGCCGGGTAGTCGATGATGCCGCGCCCGATCGGGCACATGACGCCTTGCGCGCAGGCCTCGAAGAACCGGATCTTTTCGCCGAGTAGCCGGCGGAAGATCCCTTCGTCGATGTCCTTGAAATGCACATAGTCGAGGCGATCGGCATATTTCTTCAGCGCATCGACCGGGTCCATGCCCGCATAATAGGTGTGGCCCGTGTCGATGCAGAAGCCCGCCAGCGCCGCCGGCACGTCCTCGGCGATGCGATCAATCTCGTCGCCGAATTCGATGTAGCCCCCGGCATGGGGATGGATCACGGCGCGCACACCGTATTTGTCGCGGGCGAGCGTGGCGATCGCCCGGATATTGGCGACCATGCCCGCCCAGGCCTCATTCGAAAGCCGTGGTGCGCGGTCGGAGTGGCCTGCGGCAAAATCCCGCTCGTCGTGGCCCCAGTCCATGACGGTGAGATAGGGCGTCCTGAAACGCTGACCGGATACCGGCTCCGGCTGCGGCAATTGCGTGATGACGGCGCAGATCTCGTCCGTCTGGCGCAGCAGCTTGGTCCGGTTCTCGGGCGCGACGAGATCGTCGAAGATCGTTCCGGCGACGATGAACAGCTTGCGTTCGTCAAGCGCCCTCGCGACACGCTCGGACTCGAGCGGCAGGTAGCCGTAGGGGCCGAGTTCCAGACCGCCATAGCCGGCGGCCGCCGCCTCGTCGAAGACGCGCTCCCAGGCGGGCAGGTTGGGGTTCTTGACGTCGTCCACGCCCCAGCAGCAGGGGGCGGTCGTGATGGTAATGGTCATGGGAGGTCGTGCCTGTCGATTATTCGGTAAGAAAATACTTACGTTCTTTTGGTTGGCCAATACTTGTCCACGTATTTCTGGATTTCCGTGCGCATGAAGCGGCCGGACGCGTCGGCGCGCTCCTCCCAGCCGAAGACGCAGGCCGTGACGATGCCGTCGAAGCCAACCCCGGCGAGCGAGGAAAAGAAGACGTCCCAGTTGATCTCGCCCTGATACATGTCCATGTGCTGATGGATGGTCACCTTCGCGCCGGGCGGGTTGATGATATAGCGCAGACCGGACGAGGCCTTGTGGTTATAGGTATCGGCCACGTGCACATGGGCGATCATCGACCCGGCCTCGCGGATCATCTTCGCCATGTCGTCGCCGAAGTAGAAGGTATGCGGCGCGCAATAGAGAAACTTGACGTTTTTCGAGCCGACCGTCTTCAGCATGTCGATCGCCGGATGCAGCGTCTCGCACCAGTCTTCCGGATGGGGCTCCATATTGAGTGTTACGCCTTCCTTCTCGAAGACCGGCACCAGCTCCTCCATCGAACGCCACCAGGCGGCCTCGCTGTGCTCGTGGCCATGCAGGCCGCCACAGCAGTTGGAGCGATGGCCGCGGTCCGGCGAGGGGCCGCGGCCGAATTCGGAATTCATGGTGTCGCAGCCCATCTCGACGGCTGCCTGAATCGCCTCCTTCCAGTAGCGCACCGCCGCCTGGCGCTCGTCCTCATGCGGGCTCGCCCAGCGATACATCGGCAGGATCGATGCGAGCTTTACGCCGTGGTCCCTGAGCGCCGACTTGAATTCGGCGATCCGCTCCTTGTGAGCACGCGGGCGCACCCACCAGGGGAGAAAATCCTCGCGCGGCGAAAGTTCGATATGGTCGTATCCGAGTTCCGCAGCCTTGCGGCACAGGTCGCGCAGGCCGAGGTGGCGGTGCATATAGGGGTCGAGTGCGATCTTCATGGCTCTCCTCCGTCGGACGGGCGCCGGAAGCAAGAAGGCACCCTGGTAATCTCTTGCGTTTTGGTTCGGACCGACAGGTTCCTCCCGAACTGCCGGAGAGGTTAGCGCCGGTCGCGCCTCGGCCCTAAATCTTCCTTGATCAAATTTGATCATTGACGAAGGGCTCTCGTTGGTCGAGCTTGCTCTCACGAAGGGAATTGCCATGGTGAGGATCACCCTGAAGGATGTGGCGCGGGAGGCCGGCGTCGGCACCGCGACCGTCGAGCGCGTCGTCAACGGCCGCGGCGGGGTTCGCCCGGAAACGGTCGAGAAGGTCTTTCGCGCCGCGCGAAAGCTCGACTACCGCCACAGCCTGCCGGAGGCGCATAGAGGGATGATCCGGATCGAGGTCATCCTGGTCCGCCCCGATACAAGCTTCTACTCGCGCATGAACCACGCGTTCGAGCGGATTGCGGCGTCACTCGACAAGAGCATCGCCGTTCACCGCACCTTCGTCCGCGAGAACGACCCACAGGCGTTCGCGCATTACATCGCCCACTCGATGGTGCGCCGCTCGGCGCTGATCGTAGTGGCGCCGGACCATCCGGATGTGGTGAGGAGCCTGAGGACGGTCGCCGGCGAGGGCACGCCGGTCGTGCAGATCATGACGAGGCCTGCTCCGGAACTCCCTTATGTCGGAATAGACAATTACGCCGCGGGACGCACGGCTGCCTTCTACATGTCGCGCATGCTTGTCGGGCGGCGGGGCGCTTTCGTTGCGCTCTGCCACAGCGGCGCCTATGAAAACCATAAGGAACGCATCCGCGGCTTTTCCGCCTATCTCGCCGAACATTGCGGCGATCACTTCTTCAGCCAAGTGATGTTCGATTATGACGACGACATCAACTCGATGGAACTCCTGCGCGCGGCGCTTGACGAAGAACCGGATATCATCGGCCTGTACACCGCCGGTGGCGACAACCGCTCGGTTGCCGCGGTCCTGAAGGAGCGCGCGGCGCGGCACGTCTTCTGGGTCGGACATGAACTCTCCGCGCGATCGCGCAAAGCGCTCAATGAAGGCGTCATGTCGATCGTGCTCGACCAGGCGCCGGAGATCCAGGCGCGGCGGGCGATCGACTCGACGTTGCGATCGCTAGGCATCATCGACATCGAGGTCAGCCAGGAGCCCGTCCGGTTTCTGACGGTCACGCCGGAGTATGTCTGATTGCGATCGCACGGGTCTTCGCTTAGGCCCAGCCGGCTCGGGCGTCCAAGCTGAAGCCACCCGCACCGAACGCCACGATCTGCAGGAAACCGCCCGTGATCGCGAGGTTCTTCATAAAGTGAATCGTCTGGTTCTGGTCCGCGAAGTGCATGTGAAAACCGAGCGCTGATGCCAGGGTGAAGATCGCCAGGGCGAGTGCCGCCGGCCTCGTCAGGTAACCGACGACGAGAAGGATGCTGCCGCCGAGTTCCACGACCACGGCGATAGCGTAGCCCGCCCAGGGCAGCGGCAGGTTGGCGGACGCGATATAGGCGACCGTACCGGAGGGATCGGCCAGCTTTTCCACGCCGGACGTGATGAAGATCGCAGCGAGAAGCAGTCGCCCGAGGAGCGCGAGTGAACTTGGAAATACAGGGTTGTTGCCCATGTCGGTTGCCCTTTCTCAACGAGCGTAGCGGCCCATGAATGCGCTGCAAGCGCCGCGCGTCCTTTCAGACGCGCAAAGATTGCTGTAGCTCTTTGAGTCTGCGCAGCGAGCTCTCCGAAAATCGGGTCCGATCTTCAGGACGATGCGCTAAACGGAGACGCCGGCCTCGCGCAGACCGTCCGCCAGCCGGTCGAGCAGGCCGGGATCCCGGTAGGGCAGGGCTCGCTTGAGGTGATCGATGGAAAAGTTCGGGTTGACCTCCAGCACCTCACGCCAGTAGCGCCGCGCTTCTTCGTGACGCCCGGTGCGACCATAGAGGCAGGCGAGATAAAAGCGCGTCATGTCCGATCGGGGTTGGAGCGCCAGCCGGCGCTTGAAGGCGATCTCCGCCTCGTCAAAGCGTCCGAGGCTCAACAGAGCTCTCCCGAGAAAATGCAGCGACAGGTCGAATTGCGGATCGAGCCGGTTGGCCCGCGTATAGAGCGCCAGCGCGTCTTCGTGCCGGCCCTGGAACTCCCTGATAGCACCAAGGGCGGTATAGGCGCTCGCCGAATTGGGATCGAGATCGATCGCCCGTTCGGCTGCGTGTTCCGCCTCATCCAGACGTCGCATCCAGGAAAGGGCAAGCGAGAGCGCGTGGGGGCCCTGCGGCTCGGTTTCGTCCGTTTCGATTGCCTTTTGGGCCAGCTCGAACGCCTGCGTGAGATTGTCGTGCGTCGCGCCGTTCCACTGGTTGATGAAATCGGTCAAGGCGACGATCGAGAGTGCGGCGTAGGCAGCCGCCAGAGCCGGATCGATGGCGATGGCGCGCTTCAGCATGCTGCGCGCGTCCATGGACGATTGCGCGTTGAACTGCAGGGTGGACAGGCGGGAGCGCACGAGCAGATCGTAGGCTTCCGGATCGACCTTGCCGCGGCTCTCGCGCCGCTCCTCTTCGCTCGGGGTCAACGTTACCCGCAGCGCATTGACGATCGTGCGGGTCACTTCGTCCTGAACTGCGAATATGTCTTCGAGTCCGCGATCGTAGCGTTCGGCCCACAGATGGCCGCCGGTCGTACCGTCGATCATCTGCGCGTTGATGCGGATCCGGTCCGCGGCCCTGCGCACGCTGCCTTCTAGAACGTAGCGGACACCCAGTTCCCGGCTCACCTTGCGGATGTCCGGAGATTTCCCCTTGTAGGCGAAAGAAGAGTTCCGGGCGATCACGAAGAGCCCGGATACCTTCGAGAGATCCGTGATGATGTCCTCGGTGATCCCATCGGCGAAATAGCCCTGCTCCGGATCCCCGGATATGTTGTCAAACGGCAGGACGGCTATCGACGGCCGCCCCGGCAATTGCGGCATGGTTTCGGTGCCGGTCTTGTCCGGATCGATACTGCGCCCCTCCGGCGACCAGGTCCATATGTGCACCGGGCGATCGATGTTCTTGACCGCGTGATTTCCGCCATCGATGAAATCGAGACCGACGCGACCATGCACGTAATCGTGAATTCCATCCGAAATCGCCACGCCACCGGGATCGGCAAGCGCCTCTATGCGGGCAGCCACATTGACGCCGTCGCCGAAAAGGTCGCTGTCGTGGACCATGATATCGCCAAGGTTGACGCCGATGCGCAGGACGATGGCGGGGGTCCCCGACGCCGCCCGGTTTGCGGACGCCATGGCCTGCTGAAGTGCCGCGGCGCATTCGACCGCATTGACGGCGCTGCCGAACTCGACGAGCACACCGTCTCCGGTCCTCTTGAAGACGCGACCCTGATGGCTGGCGACGAGCGGCTCCAGCACTTCTGTCCACCGCGCCATGAGCAGCGTATGGGTGCCCTTTTCATCCCGCTCCATGAGCCGGCTGTAGCCGACCACGTCCGCCGCCAGAATGGCAGCAAGCCGGCGTCTGATGGTGTCGTTGGACATGTGCGATGGCACCTTCCCAAGCATACACTCGCGTGCAGGCCCTCGACCATATGCTCGGTTTGCTTGGTTTGCCGCAGGTATTCCGATCGGAATTCGCAGGACACTTTGCGGGACCTGCTTCGGTCCTGACCTCCAATCGGGCGATTTTACCGGCGACCAGCTTCGATGTCTATTCGGATAGGGCCAATCCGTCGACGGTGCTGATTCGGCTCCGCGCCTGAACGGCGTGCAATTTTCGCGAGGGTCGGTGGCGCGCCGCTCTTGCCCCTTTAAAGAATGATCGCTTTCTTCCGCACCGTGCAGTTTTTCCTCGGCTGAAACAGAAATTGATGAGCGGTCAAGGCCCGCGACGGCGCGGGGCGCAAGCCCCGAATATCCCGGCTGCGCGGCCTTGGAAGCTCCGCGAAAAGCGGCATTGGGCCGCCCTCAGGCGCATCCGGCGGGCTCCCCCGGAAGGAACTTGTTAACCTTCATTTCCTATTCGCTAGGGACAGCCCCTTCGATGATGAATTTCGAGTTTTCAGGCCATGCGTATACCCCGGACAAACTTCTCGACGGCAGCTCTGCATGAGGCAGATCAGGCGGATGAATTCGGACATCCGCGTCTGGAGATGCCGGGACACATAGACCCCCAATCGGAAACGCCTGCCGCAGACGATCACCTGTTCGAGGCACCGGAAGCGCCGCGCCGGGTTGGCCGCCGCGAGGTCGACGATGCGGACTATGTGAACCGCGCGGCACGGCTTTATGGTCATGGCTCCGCCTATGCGCCGGCGCAGGTGACGGCGCTGACGCGCGACCCGCTGCCGACGCTTGCCGACATTACCGGCCAATCGGAGGGCCCGAGCTGGGAAAGCCATTTCTTCCTGTCGCCGAATGTGCGCTTCACCCGCACGCCGGAGCGCGAATTCATGAAACGCCGGGCGCCCGCGGTCGAGGCAGAAGAGGCCGAGGAGAGCGCGGTCGTGGCAGCCCCGGCCGAAGACCGGGCAGTGCCGCTCGCGGCCAATGATGTCCCGGAAGTGCCGGCGGCGGAGCCGACACCAGCCGATGCCGCACTGCCCGTCGAACCCGAAGCGGACGCGCCGGCCCATAGCCCGTCGGAGCTGTTGCGCGTGCTGATGCGGCAGTTGCCGCACTGGTCGCACATGCGGTCCGCGGATGCCCCGCCGGTTGGGCCGCAGACGCCCGCGATGCCCGAAACCCTTTCCGCGGAAGGGCCACCAATCGTTGCCAAGTTCGAGGAGCCACAATCCGCGCAGCAGGCTCAAGCGGCGGCAGTGGCCGGCGTCGACGAGACCATTTTTGGCTTCCCTCCGATTTTGGAGGCGCGTGGCGAGCTTGCGCACCTCTCCGATCATGCGTTCTTCGAATTCATACCGCTGGAGATTCCCGCGACCGGCACCTCCCCGGTTTCCGCCGGCCCCGCGGCGGCAACGGTCGAGACCCCGAAGCAGAGCCATGCGCCGAAGCAGACCCATGCCCCCGAGCGGACGCAAGTCTCGGCGCCGGCCGTGATCCCTGCCAAATCTGCGGCGGAGCCGCAGATCGCGCCCGCCGCGCTGGCGGAAATCCGGGAACTGCCGGCCGGGATCACCTCGCTTTTCCGCGTCGTCGAATGCCGGCAACCGGCGACGGTCGATCATCTGAAACAGACGGAAGCGGCCGATGTCGTGCCGGCGGCCGCGCAGACGGCGGCACCGGCGCTGCCCGATGAAACGCCGACGGTCAGGGAAGAGGAGACGCAGCCTGCCGCGACCAGGGCAGCGGTAACCATGCCGGCCGTCGTCGAGCGGGCGGCCGCGCCGCTCCGGCCGGTCGTTCAAGGCACCCGGCTCTCGGGCGCCGATCCTTACGAATTTCCGTCCGCGGAATTGCTGCAGGAGCCGCCTGCGGGCCAGGGCTTCTTCATGACGCAGGAGCAGCTCGAGCAGAATGCGGGGCTTCTTGAGAGCGTGCTCGAGGATTTCGGCGTCAAGGGCGAGATCATCCATGTGCGCCCCGGTCCGGTGGTGACGCTTTATGAATTCGAGCCGGCGCCCGGCGTGAAATCCTCGCGCGTCATCAACCTCGCAGACGACATTGCGCGTTCGATGTCGGCGCTCTCGGCGCGCGTCGCGGTCGTGCCCGGCCGCAACGTCATCGGCATCGAACTACCGAACGCGACGCGCGAAACCGTCTATTTCCGCGAACTGATCGAATCCGTCGATTTCCGCAAGACCGGCTGCAAGCTGGCGCTCTGCCTCGGTAAGACGATCGGCGGCGAACCGGTGATCGCCGAACTCGCGAAGATGCCGCACCTGCTCGTCGCCGGCACCACCGGTTCGGGCAAGTCGGTGGCGATCAACACAATGATCCTGTCGCTGCTCTACCGGCTGAAGCCGGAGGAATGCCGGCTGATCATGGTCGACCCAAAGATGCTCGAACTCTCCGTTTATGACGGCATCCCGCACCTGCTGACGCCGGTCGTGACCGATCCGAAGAAGGCGGTGATGGCGCTCAAATGGGCGGTGCGCGAAATGGAGGACCGCTATCGCAAGATGTCGCGCCTCGGCGTCCGCAATATCGACGGCTACAACCAGCGGGCCGCGGCCGCCCGCGAAAAGGGCGAGCCGGTCATGACCACGGTCCAGACCGGTTTCGAGAAGGGGACCGGCGAGCCGCTCTTCGAGCAGCAGGAGATGGACCTGGCGCCGATGCCCTATATCGTCGTCATCGTCGATGAGATGGCTGACCTGATGATGGTCGCCGGCAAGGAGATCGAAGGCGCCATCCAGCGTCTCGCCCAGATGGCGCGCGCCGCCGGCATCCACCTGATCATGGCGACGCAGCGTCCTTCGGTCGACGTCATCACCGGCACGATCAAGGCGAACTTCCCGACCCGCATCTCCTTCCAGGTCACCTCCAAGATCGACAGCCGCACCATCCTCGGCGAACAGGGCGCAGAACAGCTGCTCGGCCAGGGCGACATGCTGCACATGGCCGGTGGCGGACGCATCGCCCGCGTGCACGGCCCTTTCGTCTCCGACCGGGAAGTCGAGCACGTCGTCGCGCATCTGAAGACCCAGGGCCGCCCCGAATATCTGGAAACGGTCACGGCGGACGAGGAGGAGGAACCGGAGGAAGACCAAAGCGCGGTTTTCGACAAGAGCGCGATCGCTGCGGAAGACGGCAACGAATTGTACGACCAGGCGGTAAAGGTGGTCCTGCGCGACAAGAAGTGCTCGACGTCCTACATCCAGCGCCGCCTCGGCATCGGCTACAACCGTGCCGCCTCGCTGGTCGAACGCATGGAAAAGGACGGCCTCGTGGGCGCCGCCAACCATGTCGGCAAGCGCGAGATCATCTACGGCAACCGCGACAATGCGACCGGCGACGATATGGATTGAGTGGGCGGCCGGTTCGGGCACACGTTCGACGTTGACATAGAGCTCACGGCGACCGCCACCCTTGTGGGGGAGATGGCCGGCGTGCCAGAGGGGGTATTATCTCTGCCCTGATTGGCGGCAACATGGCTACCGCCACACCCTAATTTCTGATGAAAAAATGAGCATTCGTGGCAAAGCCATTGCCAACACGGCCATGGCTACGGCGCAGGACCATTCATAAACGTCAACTGACGGCCTTGGCACGCGACTTGCTTGCCAGTCTTGTATGCAAGATTTGTCGCCACAGCAGAATGTCCAGACCAGCATAGACGAGGCCGTCGTTTCCGGCATCCTTTCCGCGCGCATCCGCCCTGGTACTCGGCTGAGCGAGAACGAGGTCGCGAGTCTCTTCAACGTTTCCCGGACAAGGGTGCGCGAGGCGATGATGCGGCTCGAGCAGCGCGGCATCGTCAAGGTCAGCCCGCGGCGCGGCTGGTTCGTTGTTGAGCCCTCCGCCGAGGAGGCGATCAGCGTCTATGCGGCGCGCCGGGTGATCGAGGCGGGGCTGCTCGGCAGCATGAACCATCTCTCGGAGAGCGGCCGTGAGACGCTTCATGCGCATCTGGCCGAGGAAAAGGCGGCGATCGCCGCCGGCGACCGCCAGCGCCTCACCTGCCTCATGGGCGATTTCCATATCCGCATCGCCGAGCTCTCCGGCAATCCGATTCTCGTCGAGATCCTGCGCGACCTCACCGCGCGCACGATCCTGATCTCGCTCATCTACCAGTCCGATTTTCATGCCATGCAATCGCATCTCGGCCATTGCCGCATCGCCGCGGCGATGGAAGAGGGCGATTTTGAGAAGGCGGCAGCGCTTGCCGTCGAGCATCTGGATGAGGTGGAGACGGGGCTCGACCTGACCCGGCGACCGGATCCGCTTGCTGATTTGAGGCGCTCCCTGTCGCTGCCGCCGCAGGTGCCCGCATCTTCGAATGCATCCCACAAAACCAAACCATGAAACCAACAGAGGAGAATGACCCGATGCTTTCCAGAAGACTCTTCGTCGCCGTGGCGGCGATCGCCACCACGATCGGCTTCGGCTCCGTCGCCAAGGCCGATGCGCTTGGCGACATCGAGGCGCGCGGCACGTTGCGCGTCGCCGTACCGCAGGATTTTCCGCCCTTCGGCAGCGTCGGCACCGACATGGCGCCGGTCGGGTATGACATCGACATGGCGAACCTGATCGCCGACAAGCTCGGCGTGAAGGTCGAGCTCGTGCCGGTCACCAGCGCCAACCGCATTCCCTACCTGCAGACCAACAAGGTCGACCTTGTCATATCGAGCCTCGGCAAGAACCCCGACCGTGAGAAGGTGATCGACTTCTCGACCGCCTACGCGCCGTTCTACAACGGCGTCTTCGCGCCAGCGGACGTTGCCGTCACCAAGGCCGAGGAGCTTGCCGGCAAGACCGTCGGCGTCACCCGCGGCGCCGTTGAGGATCTGGAACTGACGAAGGTCGCGCCGGCCGAGACCGTCATCAAGCGTTATGAAGACAATAACGGCACGATCTCGGCCTTCCTGTCGGGCCAGGTCGAGGCGGTCGCCACCGGCAACGTCGTCGCCGCGGCGATCCTTGCCAAGAACCCGCCGAAGCGGCCGGAGCTCAAGTTCCTGATCAAGAACTCGCCCTGCTATATCGGCCTTTCCAAGGAACAACCGGCGCTGCTCGAGAAGGTTGACGGCATCATCGCTGCCGCCAAGGCGGACGGTAGCCTGAACGCCATCGCGCAGAAGTGGCTCGGCACGGACCTGCCCGCCGACCTCTGAATTGTCGACATAGACGCCATCCGGCCAGTACCGGATCCGGATGGCGCTCCTTCTTACGCCAACAGGAGTGCGCCTTGAATTACCAATTCGAATTCGGCTGGCTCTTCGAATACTACCCGCAGATCGCGAAAGGCATTGCGATCACGATCGAGCTGATCGCCGTCGGCGCGGTGGCCGGAATCCTGCTCGGCATTGTCTGTGCCTGGGTGCGGGCGCTCGGGCCGGCCTGGCTGAAGCCCTTCGTCGCGGGCTATGTCGAGCTGATCCGCAACACGCCCTTCCTGATCCAGCTCTTCTTCATCTTCTTCGGCCTGCCTTCGCTCGGGCTGCAGCTCAGCGAGCTGAAGGCAGCCAACCTCGCCATGATCGTCAATCTCGGCGCCTATAGTTCGGAGATCATCCGCGCCGGCATCCAGGCGACCCCAAGGGGCCAGTTCGAAGCGGGTGCGAGCCTCGCCATGAGCCCTTTCGAGACATTCCGTCACGTGGTTCTCGTGCCATCGCTTGAGCGCATCTGGCCGGCGCTCTCCTCGCAGGTGGTCATCGTCATGCTCGGCTCCGCCGTCGTCTCGCAGATCGCCGCCGAGGACCTGACTTTCGCCGCCAACTTCATCCAGTCGCGCACCTTCCGCGCCTTCGAGGCCTATATCGTCTCAACCGCCGTCTACCTGGTATTGGCGATCCTGCTGCGCCAGGTGCTGTCGATGGTCGGCTGGGCCATTTTTCCAAGGAGGGCGGCGCGATGATCGAATTCACCATCTGGGACATCCTGCGCAACCTGTTGCTCGCCTCCCGCTGGACGATCGTCCTGTCGCTCGTCTCCTTCGCCGGCGGTGGGGTGGTCGGGCTCGCCCTGCTTTTCTTGCGCATCAGCCGGCGGAAATGGACCAGGGCTTTCGCGAAATACTACATCGAGCTCTTCCAGGGCACGCCGCTCCTGATGCAGCTCTTCATCGCCTTTTTCGGCCTCGGCCTCTTCGGCATTGACGTGCCGGCCTGGCTGGCGGCGGGTCTGGCGCTCATCCTGTGGACCGCCGCCTTCCTGGGCGAGATCTGGCGCGGCTGCGTCGAGGCGATCGCCAAGGGGCAATGGGAGGCGTCCGCCAGCCTCGGCATGGGCCGACTGCAGCAGATGCGTTACGTCATCCTGCCGCAGGCGCTGCGGATCGCGGTGCCGCCGACCGTCGGTTTTTCCGTCCAGGTGATCAAGGGCACGGCGCTCACCTCGATCATCGGTTTCGTCGAACTCTCCAAGGCCGGTACCGTCGTCACCAATGCGACCTTCCAGCCCTTCACCGTCTACGGCCTCGTCGCCCTCATCTATTTCGTGCTCTGCTGGCCACTATCGAAGAGCAGCCAGATCCTCGAAAGGAAGCTCAATGTCGCTCATCGAAATCACTGACGTCCGCAAGAGCTTTGGTCCGAACGAGGTCCTGAAAGGCATCAATCTCGATGTCGAGCCGGGCGAGGTGATCGCCATCATCGGCAGGAGCGGCTCCGGCAAGTCGACGCTCCTTCGCTGCATCAACGGGTTGGAGACGATCAGCCAGGGCTCGATCACCGTTGCAGGCGCGCAGCTGATCGACGACGAGGTGCACCTGAAGGCGCTGAGACTGAAGGTCGGCATGATTTTTCAGCAGTTCAACCTCTTTCCGCACCTGACCGTCGGCGGCAATGTCATGCTGTCGCAAATGGTCGTCAGGAAGACGCCAAAGGCGGAGGCCGAGACGATGGCGCACAAGATGCTGGAGCGGGTCGGGCTCGAACAGAAGTTCGACGCCTATCCGGACGAGCTCTCCGGCGGCCAGCAGCAGCGCGTGGCGATCGCCCGCGCTCTGGCGATGCAGCCGATCGCGCTGCTCTGCGACGAGATCACCTCGGCTCTCGATCCGGAACTGGTGGCCGAAGTGCTCGCGGTCGTGCGCGAGCTCGCCGCCGAGGGCATGACGCTCCTGATGGTGACGCACGAGATGAAGTTCGCCCGCGACGTCTGCTCGCGCGTCGTCTTCATGCATCACGGCCGCGTGCATGAGATCGGCCCGCCGGACGAGGTCTTTGCTAATCCGCAGACGCCGGAGCTGAAGCAGTTCCTCGGCATGCATTGAGGGCGGATCAGGGGCGGGCGACGTTGCGCCCTTCCTGTTCGGATGGAACCGGCAGATGGAGTCGAAGCTGCCAGGGCCTTGCAGCCCCGACTCCCGCAAGACGTCTTCCGCGTCACTGTCGTTCCCCACGGTTCCCCTGGCGATGCGATGGAGGCTGCGGCTATGCGCCTGCATGCCCGAGCGGAACGTCTCGAGCTATTCCGGCGGGCGCATTATCAAGAATATCGTGCTGCATCCGGTCAAGTGCTTGGATGCTGGCCGAGGCGGGTGGCAAGCACTTCGTCGATCGGGCAGCCTGGCAGGCGACCAGAACATTTTGCATTTTTTCTGACTTTTCTGTATTATTCAGAATAATCGGAACAAGGCAAGTCCAATGACCATCAAGACCATTTCCACCGTCGAATTTATTCGGCATTTCGGGCGCTACCATGACGAGGCCATGCGCGAGCCTATCACGCTTACCAAGCATGGCCGCGCTTCCGTTGTCGTCATGCCTGTCGATCTGTTCGAGCGCATGACAAAGGGCGCGGAAGACCCACGCAAGGTCTACAGGACCAGCGAGACCCCTTCCGAACTGGCTGACATGCTCTTGACGGCACTGGACAAGCGATTGGCTCACGTATCTGACGAGCCACAGAATGACTGACAGCTTCGATGATGGCGAAATCGTCGAATACGAATACCTGTGGGAGTGGCAGGCGCAGAAAGGCCGCACGAACGCCGAGAAAGACCGGCCGGTCTGTCTTGCGATGGTGATCAGGGACGATGAGCAGGGTTTAACCCATCTGATCATCCTTCCGATTTCGGGAACGCCGCCGCGCCCTGATCAGGATGCCATGGCCATACCGGCATTGGAGCTACGCAGAGCCGGGCTGTCGGACTTCAAATCCGGCTGGATCACCGTCAGCGAATACAACTATGATGTGCTCGAACGGTCCTTTCACTTCGATTCCAACCAGAAACCGCGGGGCCGTTTCAGCGGGCCGTTCATGGACCAAATTCTGATGCGCTTCCGCAGACATCTGGTGCAGAAGCGCGGTCGCATCGACAGGACAAGATAGGGGGACGCCATGGCACTCGCCGACGCGGGGCCGGCCATGGGCGATTGAACCGCTGCGAGGACCCATCACACGGCCTTACGCGTGACGGCGTCATGCTTGGCTGTGGGGCCGCACCATTTTTTTGCAAGCAGTTCAGTTCGTAGCGGCGTCCAGCATCTGCTCGGTGCTTCGTGCCGCGAAACAGATATTCCATTTTTAGTTGAAAAAGAGAAAGCCCGGCGTGGGAGGAGGTACGCCGGGCCTTCGATACTGACCGGCAACCGGGAGGAGGAGGGTTGCCGATCCGACGATAGAGCTTGGGAGGAGGTGTGCTTTATCGTTAAGTCATACAATAATGTTGCGGCGCAGCAAATGCAAGCCCTTTCGATGAAATATTTATTCCATAGGTCGCGCAGAATTTCTCGGTGGCCGCGGCCTTGGCGGGCGCGACAGGGGCGGCGGCCCGACCCTTGTCCACGCCGATCCGCGCTTGCTTTTGGCGGGATTTGCGCCAGATTCGAAAGGGCAGATCAGGGAGAAGGCCATGGCGGAGGATCGCAAGGCGGCTCTGGTGCGGATCACCGGACGGGTACAGGGCGTGTGCTTCCGCGCCTGGACGCGCGACGAAGCTCAAATGCTTGGTCTTTGCGGCTGGGTCCGCAATGAACGGGACGGATCCGTCACGGCGTTGATTGCCGGGCCCGATGCCGCCGTCGACACGATGCTGCATCGTTTCTGGAAGGGGCCGCCGGGCGCCTCCGTCTCCACCGTCGCGAGCGAGGATGCATCTTCGATACACCCACCCGCCGGTTTCCAGATCACCCATTAGCCGGTTCCAACGTCCTCGCGCGACGGCGTCAGACCCGCTCCAGCGCTACGGCGATGCCCTGACCAACGCCGATGCACATGGTCGAGAGCGAATAGCGCCCGCCGGTCTCGAGAAGCTCCAGCGCCGCGGTGCCGGTGATGCGGGCGCCGGACATGCCGAGCGGATGGCCGAGCGCGATCGCCCCGCCATTGCGGTTGACGCGGGGATCGTTGTCGGTGATGCCGAGCTCGCGTAGCACCGCCAAGCCCTGGCTCGCGAAAGCCTCGTTCAGCTCGATCACATCGAACTGCTGCTGCGTCATCCCGAGTCGCGCCATCAGCTTCTTGGAGGCGGGTGCGGGGCCGATGCCCATGATGCGCGGCGGCACGCCGGCCGAGGCGCCGCCGAGAATGCGGGCAATGGGTTTGAGCCCGTGGGTCTTTGCGGCCTCTTGCGAGGCGATGATCAGCGCCGCCGCGCCGTCATTGACGCCGGAGGCGTTGCCGGCGGTCACGGTGCCGCCGTCGCGGAACGGCGCCTTCAGTTTGGCGAGCGCCTCCATCGTCGTGGCGCGCGGATGCTCGTCCTTCTTGACGACGATCGGCTCGCCCTTCCGCTGCGGAATGGTGACGGCGACGATTTCCCGGGCAAGGCGGCCATTCGCCTGTGCCGTGGCGGCCTTCGCCTGGCTTAAGAGCGCAAAGGCGTCCTGGTCGGCGCGGGAGACCTGATAATCCTCGGCCACGTTTTCGCCGGTCTCCGGCATCGAGTCGACGCCGTATTGCGCCTTCATCAGCGGATTGACGAAGCGCCAGCCGATCGTCGTGTCGTGGATTTCCGCTTGGCGCGAAAAAGCGCTCTCTGCCTTCGGCAGCACGAAGGGTGCGCGCGACATGGATTCGACGCCGCCGGCGATGACCAGGTCCGCCTCGCCGGATTTGATCGCCCGGGCGGCGGTGATCACCGCATCCATGCCGGAGCCGCAAAGCCGGTTGATCGTCGTGCCGGAAACGGAGACGGGGAGGCCGGCAAGGAGCAGCGACATCCGCGCAACGTTGCGGTTGTCTTCGCCCGCCTGGTTGGCGCAGCCGAAGATCACGTCGTCGACCGCTTCCCAGTCGACGGAACCATTGCGCTCCATCAGCGCCTTCAGCGGGATGGCACCGAGGTCGTCGGCCCGCACCGCGGAGAGCGCGCCGCCGAAGCGGCCGATCGGCGTGCGGATATAGTCGCAGATGTAAGCGTCGCGCATCAGGCAGCCTCCTTCCCGGTGCCCTCATGGGCCTTCTTCGTGCGGGTGTTGATGTCACGCAGCACCGCGAGTTCGGTCTCGGTCGGTGCCGGCGTTTCGATGACGGCGTCGGCGAACTTGATCGGCCAGCCGCAGTTCTCGATGATCCGGTCGCGACCGACGCCGGGATGGATCGAAACGACAGTCAGTTCCTTCGTCTCCGGATCCGGCTCCAGGATGCAGAGGTCGGTGATGACACGCGTCGGCCCCCTCGTCGTGAGGCCTAGCCGTTCTCGGTGGTTGCCGCCCTCGCCGTGACCCATGGAGGTGATGAAGGGCAGTTTCTCGACGAAGCCGCGTTTCGTCAGCGCCATGGTGATGAAGATGCGGCCGCAATTCGACGCGATCTCCGGCGCGCCGCCGCCGCCCGGCAGACGCACCTTCGGATGGTCGTAGGGGCCGACGACCGTCGTATTGAGGTTGGCGAATTTGTCGATCTGGGCGCCGCCGAGAAAACCTGTGGTGATGCGGCCGCCCTGCAGCCAGTAGCGGAACATTTCCGGCACCGAGACGGTAAAGAGCGCCGTGTCGCAGAGTTCGCCGTCGCCGATCGAGAGCGGCAGCACATCCGGCTTCGTGCCGACCGTGCCGCTTTCATAAATCAAGGTGATATCCGGCGCATGCGTCAGCCGCGCGACATTGCAGGCGGCGGAAGGCGCGCCGATGCCGACGAAGCAGACGTCGTCGTTAGAGAGTGCGCGTGCGGCGGCGATCGTCATCATTTCATTGGGGGTGAAATCCGTCATCCTCGTCTCCTCATGCAGCCTTGGGCGACTTCTTCGCGGCATGGCGGGCGAAGTCTTCCGGCCTCGCGTCGAGCACATTTTCCTTGATCCAGGCGGTGAACGCCTCGCGGTCGCGGGCGATCTCGTCCCAGCGGATGTAGAAGGCATTGTTGCGCGGATAATAGCCGTGCGCATAGGAGGGGAAGGCGCCGCCCGGCACGTGGACGACTGCGGTCACGGCCCAGCCTGGCAGCAAGACGGAATTGGGGGAGGGCGGCGAGAGCTCGTCGACGATCTCCTCTACTGTGACGATCGAGCGCCTTGCGGCCAACACCGCTTCCTTCTGCACGCCGACGATGCCCTCTATCAGCACATTGCCTTGTCTGTCGGCGCGCTGGGCGTGGATGATCGTTACGTCCGGCCGGATCGCCGGCACGGCGGCCAGCACCTCGCCGGTAAAGGGGCAGGTGACGCTTCTGATGTTCGGGTTCACCTTGGGCAGGTCGGCGCCGATATAGCCGCGCAGCATGGCGAAGGGCAGGTTTGCCGCGCCCGCCTCGTAGGCATTCGCCATCGCCGCATGCGAATGCTCCTCGATATCGAGCGGCCGCGGCCACTGGTTTTCGACCGCATCGCGGAAGCGGTGCAGCGAGCCAACACCGGGGTTGCCGCCCCAGGAGAACTTCATGCCCCGGGCGGCGCCGACGCCGATCAACTGATCGTAGAGGATATCCGGCGTCATGCGGATGAGGAACAGGTCCTTCCTGCCCTGGCGGATCACCTCGTGTCCGGCGGCATAGGGGATCAGGTGCGTGAAGCCTTCCATGGCGACGGTGTCGCCGTCGCGGACATTCTCCGCCACGGCTTCGGCAAGCGGCAGGATGCGAGCCATTCTTCCTCCTCCAAGATTTTCCGGACCTGTTTCGCGGGCCGACCCATTCGTCAGCGGCAACCGCCGGAAATAAGCGCCTCTTTGGTCCGTTCGTCAATTTCTTTGTGCGATATTTGACTTTTGTTCGTATATCGCACAATATGGAAAGGTAACGGAGAGGGACGAAGCGATGCGGGAAACGGATTTCGTCAGCGGATTTGCGCGCGGCCTGACGGTCATCGAAGCCTTCGGCGAGGCACAGCCGCGGCTCTCGATCGCGGAAGCCGCGAAGATCACGGGGCTTGATCGCGCGACCGTGCGGCGCTCGCTGCTGACCCTTTCCGAGCTCGGCTATGCGGACTATGACGGCAAGTTCTTCGCGCTGACGCCGAAGATCCTGCGGCTCGGCCACGCATACCTCTCGGCGACTCCGCTGACGGCGATCGTGCAGCCCCATCTCGACCAGCTCTCGGAGAAGGCCGGCCAGAGCGCCTCAGTGTCGGTGCTCGACGGCACCGAGGTGGTCTATGTGGCGCGCGCCTCGCAGCGCCGCGTCATGTCGATCAACCTGATGCCCGGCTCCCGCCTTCCCGCCTATTGCGCCTCGATGGGGCGCGTGCTGCTCGCCGCGCTGCCGGAAGCGGAGGCGCGCGACATTCTGAGCCGCACGGAATTGAAGGCGAATACGCCGCACACGAAGACCGACCTGGAGGAACTGGTGGCGGAGCTTCGGCGGGTTCGCGACCAGGGCTATGCGGTGATCGACCAGGAACTGGAGCTTGGCCTCTGCTCGATCGCCGTACCGCTCATCAACGCGCGCGGACGGGTGGTCGCGGCGCTCAACATCGGCGCACCGGCCGCCCATGTGGCTGCCGACGAATTGGCGGAGCGCTATCTGCCGCTGCTTAAGGACACGCAAGCGGCCTTGCGGCCGCTCGTGCAATAGTAGCGATCTCAGTTTTGACGGTGTGTGGAACGGCCGCTTTGCGAACCACGCTGACTTCGACTACTGCGAGGGACGGTTGTCGATGGTATGGGTTGTCGGCCGCTGCGCCTGATCCCAGTGCGGACTTGGGGAGTGCTGGCGGTTTCACATGGAGATGCAGGTTTCGACCGAGGTTCAAATCATGATCGACAACCGCCTTACCATCCTGAATACATACGAATTGAAACAGACGCCGGAAGACTTCGAAATTGCGGTAGGCGCGCTGGCAAGGCGGGTCGAAGTCGAAGGTCATTCGGGGGTCCTATCCTACAGGTTCTTCGTGAACGCCTCGGAGAGGACCGCGCGCGGCGTCATCGACTACAAAGACCCCGGCGCTTGGATCGGGCACCACGAGATAGCCATGAGTTGGCCCGAAATGACCGCGCTGCATGCGGCGGCGACGTTGGCGGAAGTCATCTTTCTCGGCCCGCTGACACCCGAAATCCAGGCCTGGATTGAACGTTCGGCGCTGACCGCACGTTTTCGTGGCGGGAATATATTTGCAGGCGGATTCCAGAGGCCGAGTGGTTCGTTAGAGGAATGACCGTATGGCAACGGGCAAAGCTCGCTGTGGCACTTCGAATTCCTGCATGTCTATGTTTTGAGGAGACATGCAGCAGGGTGGCCGCTCTTCGAAAGGCAGCAGCCAGCCTGATCAAAATTGTGCTGGTTTCCGCGAACAGCCTTTCGTCGACGTCAGACCGGTAGCCCGACCTGTTTGCGCAAGCTCTTGTCGAATGCGGGTTCGGGGACGAAACGGCGCAGCAGGCGAACTTGGCCGGCGAGTTTTCCCGCGGTGTAGCGTCTTCTCGGCGCCTCGGCCGTTGCCGCTTTGACAATCGTCTCTGCCACAACTTCGGGATCGTCGCCTCTTTCGACGCTCTTGCGCATCTGCACTTCCATGTCGGCGCGCGCCGCATCGTAGACGGCAAGGGAGCGATCGGGCTTGGTCAGGTTTTCCTCGAAGGCGGTGCGGGTATAGCCGGGCTCGACCAGCGCCACCCGAATTCCGAATGTCCGCAGTTCGTGATCGAGCGATTCGGAGTAGCCTTCGACGGCATGCTTGGTCGACGCATAGAGAGCATTATAGGGGGACGGGATCAGCCCCAGAATGGAACTGATGTTGATGATCCTGCCCTTGCCTTGACCGCGCATGGTCGGCAACACCGCGTTGGTGACGCGGAGCACGCCGAAGACGTTCACGTCGAACAGCGCCTGTGCCTGGGCGGTTGACGACTCCTCTGCGCCACCGAGCAGTCCGATGCCGGCATTGTTGACGAGCAGGTCGATACGCCCTGTCTCGGCGAGCACCTCCTCGACCAGTTTCGCCACGGATGCGTCATCGGTCACGTCACAGGTCAGCATGGTGATGCCGTCGGATCTTTCGGGGATCGCGCGGCGGCTGGTTCCGAAGACGCGAAAGCCGGCTTTCTGCAAGGCTCTGGCCGCCGCGTAGCCGATTCCGCTCGATGCCCCAGTTACCAGGGCGACGCCAAGATTGACTTTGTTCATTGAAATACTTCCTTCTGTCGTGGATTTCGTGTGGAATGGCGCAAGCCGCTCTCATTTCATGCCGCGCGGCCAAGCTTCAGGCGCGGGCGGCAAGTTTGTCCTTCCAGCGTCGGAACACCGCGCTGGCGTTGACTCCGCCGAAGCCGAAGCCATTGGAGATCGCGTAGTCCATCTCCGTTGGCCGAGCGTGGGTTGCAACGAAGTCGATCCCGTCGCCGGCCGGATCTGGAGTGTTCAAGTTGAGAGTCGGCGGGGCCATCTGGTCCTTGAGCGCCAGAATCGTGAAGATGGCTTCAAGCCCGCCGGCAGCACCGAGCAGGTGTCCGGTCGCCGACTTCGTTCCGCTGACAGCTATGTTGAACTCTGCGCCGAAGACCCTTTTGATCGCCGCAATCTCTCCCAGGTCTCCCACAGGCGTGGAGGTCGCATGTGCATTGAGGTGGCGGATCTCGCGCGGCGAAATTCCGGCCTGGGCAATCGCGATCTCCATGGCTCGGCGCGCGCCGTCGCCGTCCTCTGGACCGGAAGTGACGTGATGGGCGTCCGCTGTCGTGCCGTAGCCGCCGAGCTCGGCAAGCGGTTTAGCGCCGCGTGCGAGCGCGTGACTCAAAGCCTCGATGACCAGGATGCCTGCGCCTTCGCCCATGACGAAGCCGTCACGCGACCTGTCGAAGGGACGCGAGGCCCGATCCGGCGTTTCATTGAAACCGGTCGAAAGGGCGCGTGCCGCGGCAAAACCGCCGAGACTGACGACATTGATGCATGCTTCCGTTCCGCCGCACACAGCGATGTCGGCTTCATTGGCGCGGATAAGACGAGCCGCGTCACCGATTGCCTGGATGCCGGCCGCGCACGCAGTAACCGGTGCGCCGATCGGCCCTTTGAACCCGTAACGGATGGAAATCTGTCCCGCGGCCAGGTTCACGAGGAAGGAGGGCACGGTGAAGGGTGAAAGACGCCGGACACCGCGCTGATCGACCGTTCGCACCGCTTCGGTTATCGCGGGAAAACCCCCGATGCCCGAAGCAACGATGGTGGCGGTGCGGGTGCGGTCGTCTTCGGAGACTGGCTTCCATCCCGCCTGCGCAAGCGCTTCATCCGCCGCCGCCAGTGCGAAGAGAATGAAGCGGTCTGCCTTGCGCTGATCCTTTGGGGCAAACACGGTATTCGGATCGAAACCAGCTTCGGGATCTTCTTCCAGGGAAGGAACCATCCCGCCGATCTTCGCCGGCAGGTCACCGGCCACGTCGTCCGGGAGCCGGCGGATTCCCGAACGGCCAGCCAGGAGCCGAGACCAGGAAGTCGCCACATTGGCTCCGAGCGGGCTAACTGCTCCCATGCCTGTAACAACGATACGGCGCATATGTTCTCCAGTTGAATCTTGTCTGGATCCGTTCACGAAACGGCGCTGAAGTGATCTCGATAAATCCAAGGATCAGGCGGCTACGACCCCGCGAGGGGATCGCAGGAATCTCGTGCTTCCCCGGTGGAGGCGGCGATCCGCCGAACTTCGTCGGCAGCTACATCGAGAAACCGCGCCGACATCTCTTCGTCATTCAGGATACGCGAGATCGTCACGGCACCGACCATCAGCGACAGCATTGCCATGGCTTTGCCACGGGCGTCCGGGCCTTCCGCCGCCGGCATCAATTCGTCGAGAATTTCAAGATGAGCCTGAATTCCGTCCTGGAATGAAGCGCGCACCTCCTCGCCTTGACGCGCCGCGTCAGCGCCAAGCGCCACCAAGGGGCAACCGTCGCTTTTCTCTTCCCGATGTCCCCTCGACAGGTAGAGCTCTATAACGGCCTCGAGGGGATCAGGGCTTGCAGCAGCAACGGCCGACCATCGGCGGGTCGCGTGCTCCATCGCCCGCCTCGCGGCCTGTGCGGCAAGATCGTCCTTGGATTCGAACTGCTTGTAAAATCCACCCTGGGTCAGGCCGGCCCCCTTCATCAGGTCCTTGAGCCCGATTCCGTCGAAGCCGCGCTCTCGAAAGAGCCGGCTCGCGGCGTTGATGACCGCTTCGCGATTTGCCTCCGCCTGGGCGCGGCTAACTCTCATGATCGATCTCCATTTAGATTTCAGTTGACATCTATAGACCTTTTAGATTTAGATCGCAATCTAAATATGGCGACGCCTGCCAACAAGGGTCATCTGACATGAAGCGCAAATTTCTTTTCACATCGATCGGCCTCGTGGCTGCAGCCGGGGGCGCGGCGTACGCGTTCGTTTTCGAAACACCTGGACGAGACGCAGAGATTGCTGATCCCCGCGTCGAATCGCCACTCGTAAGGGTCGTGGAAGCGACGAAGCCTGACCGAGCCGAGCGAGCCTTCACAGGTACGATCGCCGCGCGGGTTGTGAGCAATCTTGGTTTCCGGGTGCCGGGCAAGATCACCCAGCGCCTCGTGGACATCGGCGAACAGGTGACAGCGGGGCAGGCGCTTCTGAGGATCGATGAGACCGATCTACAGCTTGCGCTCACCGCCAGGCGCAACGCTGTCGCTGCAGCACGCGCTGTCCTGGTCCAGGCGCGTGCCGACGAGGAGCGCTATGCTGTTCTCGTAAAGAAAGGACTGGCGGCAACGCCGCAGCGTTACGAGCAGGCCAAGGCAGCGCTCGATACCGCCTCGGCGCGGCTCGCCGCCGCGGAAGCGGAAGCAAGGGTCGCAGAGAACGAGGCGACCTATTCCGTTCTGGTGGCGGATTCGGATGGAACGGTGGTCGAAACGCTGGGAGAGCCGGGGCAGGTCGTCTCCGCCGGCCAGGCGGTGGTTCGTCTTGCGCATGCCGGTCCCCGTGAGGCCGTCATCGCACTGCCCGAGACGCTCCGGCCCGCGGTCGGCTCTGAGGCCGTGGCCAGCCTGTATGGGGGCGGCGAGCGGCGCTACACGGCACGTCTGCGGCAATTATCGGACTCCGCCGACCCCCAGACGCGCACCTACGAGGCTCGCTATGTGCTTGACGGCCAGGCTGCGGCAGCACCGCTCGGCGCGACGGTTACCATTCGGATTGCCGATCAGGCGAGCCAGCCGGAAGTCCAGGTGCCGCTCGGGGCGGTACTCGACGACGGCGAAAGGACCGGCGTCTGGGTCTTCGACAGAGCCAGCTCGAGCGTGCGCTTTCGACCCGTCGAGCTTGTCCGCGTGACCAGCGAGACCGCCATGATCTCAGGGTTGAACCCTGGCGATCCGATTGTTTCGCTCGGCGCTCATCTCCTGCAGGAAGGTGCTCGCGTCAGAACTGCATCCGAAGGCGGGGTCAACTGAAGATGAACCTCAATCTTTCCGCGATCGCCGTTCGCGAGCGCGCCGTCACCCTGTTCTTCATCCTCCTGCTGGTGGCCGCCGGCGCCTACGCCTTCCTCATGCTTGGACGGGCGGAGGATCCGAACTTCACCATCAAGACCATGACGGTCACGACGGCATGGCCCGGCGCGACGGCACGCGAGATGCAGGATCTTGTCGCCGAACCCTTGGAGAAGCGGCTTCAGGAGCTGACCTGGTACGACCGGGTGGAGACGACCACACGGCCAGGCTATGCGTATATGACGGTCACGCTGAAGGACAGCACCCCGCCATCCGTCGTGCAGGAGGAGTTCTACCAGGCCCGCAAGAAGCTCGGGGATGAAGCCCGCAACCTGCCCTCCGGCGTCTTCGGTCCCTTCGTCAACGACGAATATTCGGACGTGAGCTTCGCCCTTTATGCCCTGAAGGCAAAGGGCATGCCGATGCGTGAGCTCGCCAGGCAGGCCGAGGTGATCCGCCAGGACCTCCTGCACGTGCCGGGCGTCAAGAAGATCAACATCCTCGGTGAACGCCCGGAACAGATATTCGTCGAGTTCTCCTACGCCAAATTGGCGACCCTCGGCGTCTCGGCACAGGATATCGTTGCCGCCCTGCAACGGCAGAACACCGTCACACCGGCGGGCTCGATCGACACAAAGGGGCCGCAGGTCTTCATCAGGGTCGACGGCGCTTATGACAGTGTCCAGGCGATCGCCGACACGCCGATTGCCGCTGCCGGGCGGACGCTGAAGCTCTCCGACATTGCCGAGGTTCGCCGCGGCTATCAGGATCCTCCGACCTACCTGATCCGGCGCCAGGGCGAGCCGACCATCATGCTTGGGGCTGTGATGCAGGAGGGCTGGGACGGTCTCGCGCTCGGCAAGGCGCTCGAGGACAGGACTGCAGCGATCGCATCGGCACTGCCGCTCGGGATGACGCTCGAAAAGGTGACCGATCAGGCCGTCAACATCACCTCGGCGGTTGACGAGTTCATGATGAAGTTCGCGATGGCACTCGGTGTGGTGCTCGTAGTGAGCCTCATCAGCCTCGGCTGGCGGGTCGGCATTGTCGTGGCGGCCGCCGTTCCCCTGACGCTTGCCGTCGTCTTCCTCATCATGCTGGAGACGGGCCGGTTCTTCGACCGCATCACGCTCGGCGCCCTCATTCTGGCGCTCGGCCTTCTGGTCGACGACGCCATCATCGCCATCGAGGTGATGGTGGTGAAAATGGAAGAGGGCATGGACCGCATCAAGGCGGCGGCCTATGCGTGGAGCCACACTGCCGCGCCGATGCTCTCGGGAACACTCGTGACGATCGCCGGCTTCCTGCCGGTGGGCTTCGCGCGATCGACCGCGGGCGAATACGCCGGCAACATCTTCTGGGTCGTCGGGTTCGCCCTCATCGTCTCCTGGATCGTCGCGGTGGTCTTCACGCCCTATCTTGGCGTCAAGATGCTGCCCGCGATCAAACCGATCGAAGGCGGGCACCACGCGATTTACAACACACCGAATTACCGGCGTCTGCGACGGCTCATCACCTTTGCGGTGCGTCACAAATTTCTGACCTGCGCCATAGTCGGCATCGCCTTCGCGCTTTCCGTCGTCGGCATGGGTGCCGTCAAACAGCAGTTCTTCCCGACGTCCGACCGCCCGGAGGTGCTGGTGGAAGTCCGCCTACCGCAAGGCACCAGCATCGAGACGACGACGGCGACGGTCGGCAAGCTCGAGCACTGGCTGGACAAGCAGCCCGAGGCGAAGATCGTCACGAGCTATGTCGGGCAGGGTGCTCCCCGCTTCTTTTTCGCGATGGCGCCGGAACTGCCTGATCCCGCCTTCGCCAAGATCGTCGTGCTGACCCCGAACGCGGAGGCGCGCGAGGCTTTGAAGCATCGGCTCCGCCAGGCATTGTCTGACGGGCTTGCACCCGAGGCCTATGTACGCGTCACTCAGCTTGTGTTCGGACCCTACACGCCGTTCCCGGTCGAGTTTCGGGTAATGGGCCCTGATCCGGCTCAGCTATACGGCATTTCGGAAAAGGCCCTCGACATCATGCGCGGCGTCCCGGACGTGCGCCAGGCCAACCGCGATTGGGGCAGCCGCACCCCTGTCCTTCGCTTCATCCCGGATCAGGAGCGACTGAATCTCATCGGCCTCTCCCCGGCGGAGGCGGCCCAGCAGCTCCAGTTCCTCCTCACCGGCATCCCCGTCACGCAGGTGCGCGAGGACATTCGCAATGTTCCGATCGTCGCGCGCAGCGCCGGAAACGAACGACTGGATCCGACGCGTCTTGCGGATTTTACCCTGATGAGCCGCGACGGCCGCCCGATCCCGCTCGACCAGGTCGGCCATTCGGAAGTCCGCCTGGAAGAACCGATCCTGAAGCGCCGCGATCGCACGCCTGTCATCACGATCCGCTCGGACATCAACGAGGCGACCCAGCCGCCGGAGGTCTCGAAGCAGATCATGACCGCCCTCCAGCCGCTGATCGCATCGCTTCCGGCCGGCTATCGCATCGAATTGGGTGGATCGATCGAGGAGGCTGCCAAGGCGAATACCGCGCTGGGCAAGGTTTTCCCGGCCATGATCGCCGCGATGCTGATCGTCATCATGCTGCAGGTGCGATCCTTCTCGACGATGGCCATGGTCATGCTGACCGCGCCGCTTGGCCTCGTCGGCGTCGTGCCGATGTTGCTCACCTTCAATCAGCCCTTCGGGTTCAACGCCATTCTGGGCCTGATAGGACTGGCGGGCATCCTGATGCGCAATACGCTGATCCTGACCGAACAGATCAAGGAGAACCGTGCTGCCGGCCTTGACGACTATCACGCCGTCATCGAGGCCACGGTGCAACGCACCAGGCCCGTGATCCTGACCGCACTTGCCGCCGTGCTGGCCTTCATTCCCCTGACGCACTCGGTCTTCTGGGGGTCGATGGCCTACACGCTGATCGGCGGCACGGCGGTCGGCACGGTGCTGATCCTATTGTTCCTTCCGGCGCTCTACACCGCCTGGTTCCGGATCAAGCCGACTGCAGATGAGATCCATGAGGATCCGACGGAGGAACTGGAAGTGCGCCTAGCAATGGCTGCCGAGTAGCGTCTGGTGCGCGCCGGCTGGCCCTGCCTGAACATGAGACGGGGCCAGCGTTCATCCAATCTGGAGGCAACCATGGATGAACCGGTCCGAGCGGGGACTGATATCGGCTTTCCCTGACGGGTTCTCCCGCGGAACGTGTACAACCGCCGAAAGGCAGCCGCCTTCCGGCCATGAATTCACCAAAACTACGCGACAAAACCGCAGTCGCCGGCTTGCCGTCCGGTGCGGGAGCATCCCGCATTTGGCGAGCCGGCTGGCATGACCTTCCACGTCCGCAGGACCTTTTCACACGGGGATGACGAAACATGAGAGTTGTAGTCGAAAACACCGTCTGCCTGAACACGGGCGACGCGGCGATCCTGCTCGCGATCAGGCATATCCTGAAGACGCTGTTGGGCGAGGGCGTGGAATTCCTGGTGTTCGATAGCCAGCCGGAGGTGGCGGCAAGGCTTTATCCGAAGGAGCACTATCCGGATATTGAGCTTCGCAAGCTCCCGTCGGAATCCTTCTTCAAGTACAAATATGACGACAACACCCTCAAGAATGCGCTAAAGCAGGTCTATAACCAGGCGGTCTTCCAGGCACTCAGCCATGTCGGCACCGGCAACTATCTCGACCGGCAATTCTTCAGCGACGACGACCGCAAGAGCCTGGCGCTCTACAGGGATGCCGATCTGGTGATCACCACCGGCGGCACCTATCTCGTGGAAAACTATTCGCTGGAGCGACGCATCAACGAGTTCAAGGTGGGCGAGATGCTTGGCAAAAAGCCGATCTTCTTCACCCAGTCGCTGGGACCGTTCGAAAAATCCTATAACCGCCGGAAGCTGCAGCCGGTTTTCGCACAGAGCCCCCTGATCCTGCTCCGGGACGAGCGCTCGCGCGAGCACATTCTCGATCTCGTCGACGATCCGGGCAAGTGCCATGTGATTGCCGACGCCGTCTTCGCGCTCGCCGATCTGGAGCGGGTCAAGGCGCTGCTGATCGTCGGCCGCCCGGCGCCGAGCGGCCGCGTCGGCATTTCGGTGCGGCACTGGCACTACGTGAAGAACGGCGCCGGCGGCATGGGCCGCTATATCGACTCCATTCGCGAGATCGCCACGCGTCTGGTGCGCGATCACGGCAAGGAGGTCACCTTCGTTTCCACCTGCCAAGGCGTGCCGGAATACGCCCATGACGATTCGAAGACGGCAGAGCTGATCGTCTCGGGTCTTGCTCCCGAAATCGCAAGCCAAGTGACGGTCGACGCGTCCTTCCATACGCCCGAACAATTGATGGCAGTCGTCAAGGATTTCGATTTCGTCGTGGCGACGCGGATGCACATGATGATCATGTCGCTGTGCGTCGGCACGCCGGTGCTACCGATCGCCTACGAGTTCAAGACAAGGGAACTCGCCAAGCGCATCGGCGTTGCCGACGTGCTGCTCGATATCGACACGGTGGCGCCGGACGAGGCCAGCGCCAGTCTCGACCGCTTCGCCGCCAATCTCGATCACTATCGCGCGGTCAGCCTCAAGGCGGTCATCGAGGAGCATGCCTCGGCCATGTCGGCGGCGGATCTCATCCGCCCGCTGATCGAGGGCTCAACTGCGAACAGCACCCAGCCCTCGCCTGAGGACGTCGAGCAGGACCTGGCGCGGCGGGCGTAGGGCGAGCGCGAAGACCAGCGCCACCGCGTAGTTGAGGACGATGGCCGAGCCGAGTGCAAGCATGTCGGAGGTTCCGGTCAGGGCGTCGGGCAGCAGTCCGTAGCCGAGCCAGGCGACGAGCGCCGATCCGAGAAAGAGGCCCTGCACCAGCAGGAAGTCGCCTGCCGAGACCGGCCCGGTGCGCTGCAGAAGCCATGCGAGAACCGGAACGCGCAGCAGGTAGCCGCTCACCGCATAGGCGGCGGCGAGGCCGACCGCACCCCATTTGAGGCCGACAGCGAAGGAGAGCACCGTCGTCAGCGACGAATAGATGCCCCAGCGGAACATCGTCTTCGTTTCGCCCTGGCAGATGAAGATCCAGCCGGTGGTGCTCGAAACCGGCTGCATGAGACTGGCGATTCCGAGCCAAGCGAAGATCGGCGCCACCGGCAGCCATTTTTCGCCGAAGAGGATGCTGACGGTCGGTTCGGCGGCCAGGGTGAGTGCTGCGATACCGGGCATGGTGACGATCGCCAGCAGCCAGTTGGTTCGTAGATAGATGTCGCGGAAGCGGGCCTTGTCGTCCTGGATGCGACTCATGAGCGGGATCATCACGCGCGACAGCGGCTGCGTGATATTCTGCAGTGGAAACAGCAGGAGCTTATAGGCGCGGTCGTAGTAGCCGAGCTCGACGGGTCCGGCGAACTTGCCGATCAGGATATTGTCGAGATTGCGCGAGAAGAAGTTGACGAGATTGAAGCCGGTGAGATTGGCTCCGAAGGAAATAATGTCGCGGTCGATCCTGAAATCCGGCCGGCCGGGTATCCAGCGGGTCGACAGCCAGGCCGCCATAAGCGCGACGGCGGCGGAGGCGGCGGGGCCGATCACCAGCGACCAATAGCCCATGCCGAGCCAGGCGGCTGTGGCGGTAACCAGGAGGCCGAGGACCGCCGCATAGACATCGTTCAGCGCCAATTGGCCGAACTTCAGATGCCGGTTCATCAGCGCCAGCGGCAGGGACGCAAGGCTGCCGAGAAGCAGCGGCAGGGCGGCGGCAACGGTGATGGCCGTCATGCGCGGATCACCGTAGAAGGTGGCAACGGCCGGTGACGACGCGACGACGACGAGCGTGCAGGCAAACCCTATCAAGGCGCTGATCCAAAAGACCTGGTTGAACTGGCGCTCGCCGATCTCCTTGCGCTGGACGACGGCCTGCTGCAGTCCCAGATTCTGAAACAGTCCGATAAAGGCGACGATCGGGCTCACGGAGGCGACGAGACCGAAATCCTCCGGCGCCAGGAGCCGGGCGAGCACGACGACGGAAATGAACTGGATCGCCATGCGCACGGCTTGCGCGCCGCCGGTCACCAGTCCGCCGCGCAGGGCGAGGCGTCCGAATTGAAGGTTTTCCTGGTTCAAGCGGCCTGCCTCAGCTTAGAGAGCGTTGGAGCGGGATGCGGGCGGAAAACCGCGCGCATTTTTCCTCATCCCGCCGGCAAAGCGGCTGACAATGCCGGCGAATTCCTCGTCGAGACGCTCCGCGTCGAATTCCGCCTCGACCTTGCGCCGCGCCTCCTCAGCGATCCGTTCGCATGGCTCCGGATGCTCGGCGACGAAGCGGAGCCGGTTGGCGAGCGTCTCGAAATCCCTTTCAGGCGCGAGAAAGCCCGTTTTCCGGTCTTCGACCAACTCTGGAATGCCGGAGTGATCGGTGCTGACCACCGTCAGGCCGGCAGCCATCGCCTCCATCAGCGCCACCGGGATGCCTTCGACGTCGCCGTTGCTGGCGGTCACGCTCGGCAGGACGAAGGCGTGCGAGCGCCGCAGCCATAGCTTGACGTCTTCATGGGCGAGGCTGCCGAGAAAGGAGACGCGCTCAGCGATCCCAAGTGAATGGGCGAGCGCTTCGAGCTCCCTGCGCAATGGACCGTCGCCGACGATGCGATAGTGCCAGGCAAGCTTCGGCGCGTCGATGGCGAGCCGGCCGAGAGCGCGAAGCGCAAATTCCACACCCTTCTTCTCGGTGAGCCGGCATACCGAAACCAATTGCAGCGACGCGTCGCGCCAGGACTGCCAGGCATAGGAGATGTTGTGCAGGTCGATGCCCATATGATGGACCGCGACCTTCTCCTTCGGGGCGCCGGCCCCAATCAGGGCGCGGCGGAAGAAGTCGTTCACCGTCAGGTTCAGCGTGCCGTGGCGGAAGAGGTCGCTGTAGCGACCGAGATCGCCCTCGTGCATCGGCACGCCGACATCGTAGCCGTGAAAGATGGTGACGATCGGGGGGGCCAGCCGTTTCCATTTCTTCAGCCGCGCCGCGCGCGCGCCATTGTGGCCGAAATGGGCGACGACTGCATCGCAACCATTCAGTCTCGCAACCGAGGTGAGGTCAAGGGCGGTGGAGACCTTGTCGTGGAGCTTCGGCGGCAGACGCCGCAATGTGGGCCGCGCGCGCGCTGCCGCGCCCCACCAGTCGCGGGTTCGCTCGAGAAGCGTCGCCAGGGGCTCCTGGCCGCCATTGGCGAGATCGCACTCCGTGATGCCGTTGCAGACGACCTCGACCTCGAAGCCGCGCTTGAGAAGGCCGGCCATCTGGCCGATGACGAAGGTTTCCGACAATTGCGGAAACTGCCCGACTACAAAACCGATGCGCATCCCTTGCCTCAGGAAGCCTTGCGTTCGGCGGAGCGGCTTGCGGCGGCCCGCTCGAGGACTTCGAGGAAGGTGGCGAACTGCCGCGCCGGCTGCATGAGCGGGCGCCCGGCGAAGGCCGAAGCGGCTTTGGACAGCCGCTGATATTCCGTCTCGTCGCTCCAGAGACGACGGATGGCGCCGGTCCATTCGTCGAGCGGCGCATCGTAATCGAGGACGATGCCGCCATCGCCGATCGCTTCCGGCAGCCCGCCGCGGCGCGAGCCGACCACCGGAATGCCGCTGCAATGGGCTTCGGAGGCGACCCGACCCCAGGCCTCCTCCCATTTGCTCGGCGCAAGCAGGATCTTCGTGCGACCATATACCGTTTTCATGTCGCTGGTCCGGTTTTCCAGCCGAACGTTCTTGAGTGGTGCGATGATCTTCTCGATTTCGGCACGATGGTCGTCGGAAAGCTTCCAACTCTCGACGAAGAGAAACGGAATGTCCGGGCAATTGGCAGCGATCTGTACCGCCAGCTCGAAGCCCTTCTCCTTGTAGGGATTGATGAAGGTCACATGGTCCCGGGTCGTCTGCGTCTTGTACGTTTCGGGATTGATCGTTGGCGGGATGACCACCGAATCGATGCCGAATTTCTGCTTGTAGGCCCGGGCGGTGAATTCCGAATTCGAGATATAGAGCGCAGAGGTCAGTTCGCTGAGGTCGCCGGCAAGCTCATGGAACTCGACATTTCTCAAATAGACGACCAGAGGCACGCCATGCGCCTCGAGCGCCTTGCCGATCGGTACCGATTTGTGACACTGCACGACCGCCACATCCGGCTGAAGCCTCTTGACGGCAACGGTTGCCGCCTCCCAGGGAAACCAGCCGCGAATGACCGGATAACCGGGAAAGCTGTCCATGACGCCGCGCTCGCCGGACAACTTGAGCTTCAAGCGCGCCTTGAAGCCGAAGAAGCCATCACCGAACAGGGCGGCCAGCACACCTGCCTGGTGGCCGCGGTCGCGCAACTGCTGGACGAGATGGTGCGTGCTCGACTGAACGCCGCCGCTGAATTCGGGATAGTAACCATTGCCGCCGGCAAACAGAACCTTCATACCGTTTCTTCTCCTTCATAGAGACGTCTTGCCGTGCTCGCTTGCACCCTCCCGATCAGCGAGGCGACATGCACAAACGCCACAATGACGGCAATTGTTGGGTCGCCCGACGAGCGGGGGGTGCAACTTGCGATTTTGGAATGAATGCATCAGGCGATCGACCGGCGTGCCGCGGGTCCCGGGGATATTCGGAGACCGGTTCATCCAGCCGCATGTGCTCAATCCTCGATCCGGGTAGACCGTAGAAAAGGGTGGCGCCGCAGTGCTGCACCGCACAAGAGAGTGTCATGGCAGGCCTGGACAGTCAATCGAATGTAGCCCTTTCGGATTAGCGCAAAAGGATTGATACGCATGGAGGCATTGACGCGGCGGGCAAGCCGGCCCCAAATCAGGCAAGAGCGATGACGAGGCGACGACGAATCGCCAGCGGAAGCGGAGCCGAGGGCCGGCAGACGGAGCGTGAAGTACTCGCTTTCGCGACTACAATTTTTGGTGCTACAGTCCACGGTTGAAGAGGCGATCTGAAGAGCCGGGCGCAGGCGCCCGCGCGAACCGGGAGGTGTGCATGCGCAGTTTCACCTGGAAAAACCTGTCCTTTGCGCTGGTATTCGCGCTCGGTTCGGTCCCGCCGCAGCCGGGATGGACGGCCTCGCCCGCTCCGGTCGAGGCCGAGCACGGGATGGTCGTAACTGCCCAGCACCTCGCCTCCGATGTCGGCGTCGAGGTGTTGAAGAAGGGCGGCAATGCGGTCGATGCGGCGGTCGCCGTCGGCTATGCGCTTGCCGTCGTCTACCCGACCGCCGGCAACATCGGCGGCGGCGGCTTCATGACGATCCGCTTCAAGGATGGCCGCACGACCTTTCTCGACTTCCGCGAACGCGCGCCGCTTGCCGCGACCAAGAGCATGTATCTCGACGACAAGGGCGATCTCGTCAAAGGCCTGAGCACCGAAGGCTATCTTGCCGTGGGCGTGCCCGGGCCGGTCGCGGGCTTCGAATTCGCCCGCAGCCGCTACGGCTCGCAACCGCTCAAGGAACTGATCGCGCCGGCGATCCGGCTTGCGCGCGAGGGCTTCGTGCTGGAGCAGGGCGATATCGGCGCGTTCGAGCGCGCGGCCAATCGGTTGGCAAAGGATCCGGCGGCGGCCGCAATCTTCCTGAAAGCCGACGGCAAGCCATTTGCCGTCGGCGAACGCCTGATGCAGGCCGACCTAGCCGCCTCGCTTGCGAGCATTGCGGAGGAGGGACCGGACGCCTTCTACAAGGGGAGGATCGCCGACTTGATCGTCAAGGCGAGCGCGGAAAGGGGCGGCATCCTTTCAAAGCAGGATTTCGAACGCTATCAGGTGCGCGAACTCGCGCCGGTCAAATGCAACTACCGCGGCTACGACGTCATCTCCTCGCCGCCCCCGTCCTCTGGTGGCGTGATCATCTGCGAGATACTGAACATTCTCGAAGGCTATCCGCTCTCCTATCTCGGCTATGGCTCCGCCGGGACGGTGCATGTGATGGTAGAGGCGATGCGCCACGCCTATGTCGACCGCAATACGGCGCTCGGTGACCCGGATTTTGTCGAGAACCCGGTCGCGAAGCTCACCGACAAGGCCTATGCCCGTGAGATCCGGGCGAAGATCGACCCCTTCAGGGCGGGCATTTCCGAGGCGCTGACGCCGGCGGGCTTTGCCGAAAGCAAGGAGACGACGCATTATTCGATCATCGACGACGAGGGCAATGCGGTCGCGGTCACCTATACGCTGAACGGCTCCTTCGGCGCCGGCGTCGTCGCGCCCGGGACCGGCATCCTGCTCAACAACGAGATGGACGATTTCACCGCCAAGCCCGGTGCGCCCAATCTCTATGGTCTCGTCCAGGGCGAGGCGAACGCGATCGCTCCCGGCAAGACGCCGCTGTCCTCGATGAGCCCGACCATCATCTCCCGGGACGGCAAGCCTTTCATGGTGATCGGCAGTCCGGGCGGAGCCCGAATCATCACCATCACGCTGGAGGCGATCCTGAACGTGATCGACCACGGCATGAACATACAGGAGGCGGTCGACGCGCCACGCATCCATCACCAGTGGCTGCCGGACAAGGTTTTCATGGAGCCCTATGCTCTTTCGCCCGATTCGCTGAGGCTGCTTTCGACCATGGGCCATAATGTTCAGGTCGACGAGAACTGGAAGATCTGGGGGCAGGCGACCGGCATCCTGGTTGGTGGAGTCAGCGTGAGCGAAATCGAGACCGGCGGCGGCGCGCGCTATAACGGCGCCGTCGACAGCCGCATCGGCGCCGGGGCGGCGAGGGGGTATTGAGGAACCGAATGCACGTGTGCGCCAATGACGCAAAAGGCCAATCAGTGGAACCTTTTAGATGTGGCGTGCTTTCGACAAGCAGGGGCTTCGGCCCGCTGCAAAGTCCTGATCGTGATCACGGGGTGACCTTCTTCTCCACCCATCGTCGGGCGCGAAGCCGTGGTGCTCCGGATGAGCTTTCGAAGGTGGCGGAGGAAATCTGCGATGCAGTTCGCCCGTATCAATGACAACACGTTTCATTACCGATTGATCGGCGCCGTCACGGACAAGCCGGTGATCGTCTTCATCAATGCGCTCGGCACGGATCTCCGCATCTGGCGCGATATAGTCCTCGGGCTCGCCGGCGCCCATACCATGCTTCTTTACGACAAGCGCGGCCACGGCCTTTCCGATATCGGCCAGGTCCCCTATTCGATCGAGGAGCTTGCCACCGACCTTGCCGGCCTTCTCGACCGGCTCGCCGTCAGGAAAGCGATCGTCTGCGGGCTTTCGGTCGGCGGCCTGATCGCGCAGGCGCTTTACCAGCGCCGCCCCGAACTGGTGCGGGCGCTCGTGCTTTCCAACACCGCCCACAGGATCGGCACGGCCGAGATGTGGGACGAACGCATCACCGCGGTCGAGGAAAAAGGCCTTGCGGCGATCGCCGACGGCGTGCTCGAGCGCTGGTTCACGCCGGCCTTCCGCCGGCCGGAAAACGTGGTCTTTGCCGGCTATCGCAACATGCTGGTGCGCCAGCCGGTGGCGGGCTATGTGGGCACCTGCGCGGCGATCCGCGACGCCGACTACACCGACGCGGCCGGGAAGATCGCCGTGCCGGTTCTCTGCATTGCCGGCGACCAGGACGGCTCGACGCCGCCCGATCTGGTGCGCACCACCGCCGGGCTCATTCCCGGCGCCCGCTTCGAGATCATCCGCGACGCCGGGCATATCCCCTGCGTCGAGCAGCCGGAGGCGCTGCTTGCGGTGTTGCGCGGCTTTCTCGCCGCTGCCGTGCGGGCCAGCAGGTCGCGCCCGTGACGCGACAGTGCCGCGCGTCTTATGGACGCCGCGTCTGAAAAATCTACCGCGTCCCGCGGCTCCTCCCTTTAGAACATGCCGTTGACGCTGATCGGGAGCGGGGACACCGTCAATCCGCGGATCACCGTTTCCAAGGCCCAACCCGTCACCCGTGCCGCATCAAAAACTCCTCGGCCGAGAGGTGCCGGAAGTCGTCAAGGGCGCGCCGCAGCCGGTCGTGTTCCCAGTCCCACCAGGCGATCCGGTCCATGGCTTCGCCGATCTCGGCCGTAAATCGCGCGCGGATGAGTTTGGCGGGCACGCCGCCGACGATGGTGTAGGCGGCGACATCCCTGGAGACGACGGCGCCGGCGCCGATCACCGCGCCATTGCCGACGGTCACGCCGGGAAGGATCGTGGCGCCATGGCCGATCCAGACGTCATGGCCAATGGTGACGCGGTTCTGGCGACGCCAGGCGAAAAGGTCGTGATCCGGCTCGGCGTCGTCCCAATACATCGGGGCACGATACGTGAAATGATGCAGCGTCGCGCGCCATGTCGGATGGTTGGTAGCGTTGATACGCACGGCGGCTGCGATGTTGACGAACTTGCCGACGGTCGCGCACCAGATCGAGCCGTCCTGCATGATATAGGAGTAGTCGCCGAACTCGACTTCCTCGAGGCGCGAGCGCTCCTGGATTTCCGTATAGCGGCCGACGGTCGAGTTCACGACACTCGCGGCTGGATGGACGAAAGGTTCGATGCTCAGCCTCTTGCTCATGCGGCACTCTTCCTTGGTGAGAATTGCGACACGTCGATGATCCGATCGGCGACGGCGTCGCGCACTTCCTCGTCGTGGAAGATGCCGACCAGCGCCGTTCCCTCGGCCTTCTTCGCGGCAATCATCTGAAGGACGACGGCCCGGTTCTTCGCGTCGAGCGAGGCGGTCGGCTCGTCGAGCAGCAGGATCTTGTGATCGGTGATGAAGCCGCGGGCGATGTTGACGCGCTGCTGCTCGCCGCCGGAAAAGGTGGCGGGCGGCAAATCCCAGAGGGCCTTTGGCAGGTTGAGTTTCGACAGCAGCTCCGCCGCCCGTTCGCGCGCCTCCCCGATCGCGACCCCGCGCGCCTGCAGGGGTTCGGCGACGATGTCGAGGGCGGAGACGCGCGGCACGACGCGCAGGAACTGACTGACATAGCCGAGCGTGATACGCCGGATTTCAAGCACCAGGCGCGGCTCTGCCGTGGCGAGGTTCACGAGCCGACCGTCATGCTCCACCAGGATCTGGCCATGGTCGACACCGTAATTGCCGTAGAGCATCTTCAGGATCGAGCTCTTGCCGACGCCGGAAGGGCCGCCGAGAACCACGCATTCGCCGGCCCTCACGGAGAAGGAGACGTCATCCACCACCGGCAGGCGGATCCCGTCGCGCAGGTGCATGGTGAAGCTCTTCGAGACTTCCGAAACAACGAGCGGAGTAGCCATGACTTTCATTCTCCTTGCCGCAGGATCGTGGTTCATCCGTCAGACCTGCAGGATCGATGAGACGAGAAGCTGCGTATAGGGCTCGCGCGGGTCGTCGAGGACCCGGTCCGTCAACCCCTGTTCGATGACGGCGCCGTCCTTCATCACCATCATGCGGTGCGACAGGAGCCGAGCCACGGCGAGGTCGTGCGTGACGATGATCGCCGAAAGCCCCAGATCGTGGACGAGCCCGCGCACGAGGTCGAGCAGGCGTGCCTGCACGGAGACGTCGAGGCCGCCTGTCGGTTCGTCCATGAAGACCAGGCGCGGCGCGGTCACGAGATTGCGGGCGATCTGCAGGCGCTGGCGCATACCGCCGGAAAAGGCGCGCGGCTGGTCGTCGATGCGGTCCTCGCCGATCTCGACGCGCCTCAGCCAGTCGGTGGCGGTGGCGCGGATCCGGCCATAGTGCCGGCCGCCGACCGCCATCAGCCGCTCACCGACATTGGCGCCGGCCGAGACCGTCATCCGGAGCCCGTCGGCCGGGTTCTGGTGGACGAAGCCCCAGTCGGTGCGCATCAGGAAGCGGCGCTCCGCCTCGCCCATGCGAGCGAGATCGCGGTATTGGCCGTCGCGCATGTGGTATTCGACGATGCCGGAGGTCGGCATCAGCCGCGTCGACAGGCAGGAGAGCAGGGTTGTCTTGCCGGAGCCGGACTCGCCGACGATCGCGAGCACTTCGCCGGCATAGAGCTCGAAGGAGACATTTCGGCAGCCGATGCGGCTCCCGTAGAATTTCGAGACATCATTGACCTTGAGGAGCGGTGCAGCGCTCATTGGGCGGCTTCCTTTCCTGCGTGCTCGGGACGAGCGAGCATGGGGCCGGTATAACCATGGGCCCGTCGGTCCTCGCAATGGTCGGTGTCGGAGCAGACGAACATGCGCCCTCCTTTGTCATCGAGCACCACCTCGTCGAGATAGACGTTTTCGGCACCGCAGAGTGCGCAGGGTCTGTCGAATGTCTGAATCTCGAAGGGATGGTCCTCGAAGTCGAGGCTGACGACTTCGGTAAAAGGCGGCACGGCATAAATGCGCTTTTCGCGGCCGGCGCCGAAGAGCTGCAGCGCTTGCGACATGTGCATCTTCGGATTGTCGAATTTCGGCGTCGGCGACGGGTCCATGACATAGCGCCCCTCGACCTTGACCGGATAGGCGTAGGTGGTGGCGATATGGCCGTTGCGGGCGATATCCTCGTAGAGCTTCACATGCATGAGACCGTATTCCTCGAGCGCATGCATCTTGCGCGTCTCGGTCTCGCGCGGTTCCAGGAAGCGCAAGGGTTCGGGGATCGGGACCTGATAGACGAGCGTCTGCCCCTCCTTCAGCGGTTCCTCCGGAATGCGATGCCGCGTCTGGATGATCGTCGCCTCCTTCGTCTTCGTGGTGACGGCGACATTGGCGACCTTCTGAAAGAAGGCTCGGATCGAGACGGCGTTGGTCGTGTCGTCGGCGCCCTGGTCGATGACCTTGAGCACATCGTCCGACCCGAGGATCGCGGCGGTCACCTGCACGCCGCCGGTGCCCCAGCCATAGGGCATCGGCATTTCGCGCGAGGCAAAAGGCACCTGATACCCGGGAATGGCGATCGCCTTCAGGATCGCCCGTCGGATCATCCGCTTCGTCTGTTCGTCGAGATAGGCGAAATTGTAGGTGGCGAGGTCGTTCATTCGGCTGCCTCTTTCCTGTCGCCGGCATTGCCGGCGTCCTCGTATTCACGGCGCATGCGACGCACCAGGTCGAGCTCCGCCTGGAAGTCGACGTAATGCGGCAGTTTCAGATGTTCGACGAAACCGGTCGCCAGGACGTTGTCGGCATGCGAGATGACGAATTCCTGGTCCTGGGCGGGCGCGACGATATCCTCGCCGAACTCGTCGGTCCTGAGTGCCCTGTCCACGAGCGACATGGACATGGCCTTGCGTTCGCTCTGGCCGAAGACGAGGCCATAGCCGCGGGTGAATTGCGGCGGTTCGCTCGCTGACCCCTTGAACTGATTGACCATCTGGCATTCGGTCACGCGGATTGTCCCGAGCGAGACGGCGAAACCAAGTTCCGGAAAGTCGAGTTCGACCTCGACTTCGCCGATGCGGATCTCCCCGACGAAGGGATGGGTGCGGCCGTAGCCGCGCTGGGTGGAGTAGGCGAGCGCCAGGAGGAAGCCCTCGTCGCCGCGGGCGAGCGCCTGCAGGCGGAGATCGCGCGCCATCGGGAACTCCATCGGCTCGCGCGTGAGATCGCCCGCGACATGACCCTCCGGCATTTCCCCGTCACCCTCGATCAGACGCTCGTCGTCAAGAATATCGGAGACGCGCATGACCGCTTCGCCCGGCTCCTTGCGGGCCGGTTCGGCGACCAGTTCGTCGCCGATCAGCGAGGGGTCGAGCAGGCGGTGGGTATAGTCGAAGGTCGGCCCGAGGAGCTGGCCGCCCGGCAGGTCCTTGTAGGTTGCCGAGATGCGCCGTTCGATCTTCATCTTCGTCGTATCGATCGGCTGCGAAGAACCGAAGCGGGGCAGGGTGGTGCGGTAGGCGCGCAGGATGAAGATCGCCTCGATCATGTCGCCGCGCGCCTGGCGCACGGCAAGGGCGGCAAGCGACCGGTCGTAGAGCGAAGCTTCCGCCATGACGCGGTCGACGGCGAGGCCGAGCTGCTCGACGACCTGCTCGATGGTGATCGCCGGCAGCGCACGATCGCCGCGGCGGCGATCCGCAAGCAGTCGGTGAGCATTGGCGATGGCGGCTTCCCCGCCCTTGACGGCTACATACATGCTCTCACTCCTCGATCGACAGCCTGGTTGTGCGCGGCAGGCAGAGAACGCCCTCTTCTGTCGTCAGCACCAGGTCGACCCCGCGGGGGAAGATCGCCCGGTTGGCGGTCCAGAGATCGAGGAAGACGTCGGGCAGCCCTTTCGGCGCTACGACCGCCTCGCCCTTTATACCCGGTCCGCGCGCGGTCATTCGGCGTCCGCCGGTCAGGGCCTCGACCTCGATCACCAGGGTCGTCGAGCGGTCGGGATATTCCTGCGAACCGAGCGCGTACTGATCGAAGCCCGGAATGGGGCCGCCCTTGTCGATGAAGGCGAAGCGGGCCTCGGCCTTGACGTCCGTGAGCCCGGCGCCCGTGTGGAAGGCGATCCATTGCGGCACCGTGGATCTGGAAAGTGCCGGAGAGAGCCAGACGGGGGTATCGTGGTCGCAAAGCGTGAGCGCGATCGCACCGCTGACCTGGCCGAGCGGAGACGGCGGTTCGGCGCGCGCCGAAAGACGGCCGATGGAGCCGGGCCGGGCGAAGCAGTCCATCAGCATGCGAAAGACCGATTGTGCCGCGAAGACCGGGTCGGCAAAGGCGCCGGCATAGATTTGCGATTGGGCGCCCATCAGTCTTCTCCGCGAACCATGGTGAAGAAATCGACGCGGGTCGCAGCCGTTTCCTCGGCCCTGAGGCGGTCCTCCGCCAGAAGGCGTGCTGCGATCCGCCGGTGCAGCGCTTCGACGGCGGGTCTATGGGCCGGGATCTGATAGATCGCGTCGAAGATCGCCGCAAAGCGGGCGCGCTCCTTGTCGGTTCCGAGCAATTGTCCGTGACCGATCTCGCCGCTCGAAAGCCGGACCGTCGCACGGGTCACCGTCGCCTCGCCGAGATTGAACGGGTCGCCGCCCCCGCCGATACGGCCGCGCACCATGACGAGGCCCGTTTCGGGGCCGCGCACCGCCGCCACTTCCGGCTTGTCGGCGATAGCCTGCCAGGCGGCGGCGAGCTCGGCGCGCGTGGCGCGGGCGAGTAGCCGCATGGCTTCGCGCCGCTCGGCGGCCGGTTCCGCAAGGTCGTCCTGCTTTTCCGTCGCGTTCATGTTCATACCCCTAAATGTCTATTGATCTAGACAAGTATACATCTTATGCTTTTTCTTAGCCTTCGCAAGTGACAGGCCTGTGACATCGGGGAAGAAAATGGCGGCAAGGAAGACGATCGAGCGGCAGACGGGGGTTGCGCTCTGGCGACAGATCGCCGATCGCGTACGACTTGCGATCAGCAACGGCGACTACGACGCGACCGGAATGGTGCCGCCTGAGACAGCGCTGGCGCGCGAGTTCGGCGTCAACCGCCACACGGTTCGCAGCGCGTTGGCAGCCCTTGCAGAAGAAGGGCTGGTGCGCGCCGTGCAGGGGCGCGGCACGCTGATCGAGCGCAAGGACCGGGTGACGTATCCCATCTCCCGGCGGACCCGTTTTTCTGCGGGGCTCGGCCGGCAGGTGAAGGAGATCGGCTCACAACTGCTCGCTCACAGGGAGGTGCAGGCAAGCGGCGAAGTCGCGGCCGCTCTCGCACTTCCGCCGGGCGCCGCCGTGGTGGAACTGCAGTCGGTCAGCAGCGGCGACGGGCGGCCGCTCTCGGCGACCATCGCCTATTTTCCAGCCGGCCGGTTTCCCGAGATGGCGCAGCTATATGCGCGCCTCGGTTCCATCACCAAGGCCTTCGCGGCACAAGGGCTCGACGACTATGTTCGCGTCTCGACGGAGATTGTCGCCCGGCACGCCGATGCGGAGGAACTCAAGCTTCTCAAGCTTTCGGCCGGCGCGATCGTCATCGAGGCGCTCTCGGTCAACGCCGACGTGGAGGGACGGCCCGTCGAATACTCGCGCACGCGCTTTGCCGCCGATCGGATGAAGTTCAGGATCGAGACTTAGACCACTGATCCTCGCTTTGCCCGCGGCCGATTGTGGCAGGGGCGCCGCATTTCCGACGAGTTTTTGCCGCATCTGTTAAGTCCTGCATCAGGATCCACGCATTGTCTTCTTTTGGGGGAGAACAGAAATGGCGACGTGGCGACCCGATCCTTCCTTTTATCCATCACCGCGCATGGCTGCAAAGGCACCCAAGGAGACCCTTGCCTATGTTGCCGCCTTCGACCCGGACCGGAAGCGGCCGGACGCGATCGCGGTCGTCGACGTCGATCCGGCGTCGGCGACCTACTCACAGATCGTAGGACAGGTCGAGATGCCGAATGTCGGGGACGAGCTTCACCATTTCGGCTGGAATGCCTGCTCGTCCTGCCTTTGTCCCAATGCGCCGCATCCGCATGTGGAGCGCCGCTATCTGGTCGTACCTGGATTGCGGTCGTCGCGGCTCCACATCATCGACACCAAGCCGGACCCCAGGAAGCCTGAGATCGTCCGCGTCATCGAGCCGTCGGAGATTGCCGAAAAGGCAAATTATTCACGACTGCACACGATTCATTGCGGCCCAGAGGGCATTTATGTCAATGCACTCGCCGACCGCGACGGCAACGCGCCCGGCGGCATCTTCCTGCTCGACCACGACAGTTTCGACGTGCTCGGCCAATGGGAGATGGATCGCGGGCCGCAGAAGCTCGCCTATGATTTCTGGTGGCATCTCGGCCACGACACGATGATCACCAGCGAGTGGGGAACACCAGACACTTTCGAGAACGGCCTCGTTCCCGAGGTGTTGCTCGCTTCGAAATATGGGCGGAGGCTGCATTTCTGGGATCTCACCAGGCGCAAGCACGTGCAGGAGATCGATTTCGGCGAGGAGCATCAACTGGTCTTCGAACTGCGCCCAGCTCACGATCCGACCAAGGCCTATGGCTTCGTCGGCTGCGTCATCAGCCTGAAGGACCTCTCCGCCTCGATCTGGACCTGGTATCGCGAGGGCAATCAATGGGCGGTGAAGAAGGTGATCGAGATTCCGGCGGAGCCCGCCGATCCGGACCTCCTGCCGCCCGTGCTCAAGGGTTTTGAGGCCGTGCCGCCGCTCGTTACCGACATCGATCTCTCGATGGACGATCGTTTTCTCTATGTCTCCTGCTGGGGCACAGGCGACATGATCCAGTACGACGTCTCCGATCCTTTCGCGCCGAAGGAGGCCGGCCGTGTGCGGATCGGCGGGATCGCAGCGCGCGCGAGCCATCCGAAGGCCCCGAATGGCGCGCTCAACGGCGGGCCGCAGATGGTGGAAATCAGCCGCGACGGCAAGCGCATCTATTTCACCAACTCGCTCTATGGCGCGATCGACCCGCAATTCTATCCGGAAGGCATCGATGGCTGGATGGTGAAGCTCGACGTCGGCGACAGTGGCGGCATTGCGGTCGACGAAAAATTCTTCGTCGATTGGCCGAAGGGTCACCGGCCCCATCAGGTTCGATTGGAAGGCGGCGATTGCTCTTCGGATTCCTACTGCTATCCTTGAACGGAACTGGGTAGTGTGAAGGCAGGCGGTGGCCCCTCGCGTGCAGCCACCTTCTCCCCGCTGGCGGGAGGAGGGATATACCGCGCCGCCGAAAGTCTCCCGCTCGCCACGTGCAGGGGGAGGAGCAACCGCGCCTCCAACATTTCGATTTGAAGTATGAACTCTGAGGAGTGTGGGACTGTGCGGCCGCACCGGAGCAAATGACGAATATCTGGCCATGGCTTTCGCTGGCGGGCCTCGGGGCGTTCCACGGCGCAAACCCGGCAATGGGCTGGCTGTTCGCCGTGGCGCTCGGCCTTCACCGGCAAAGTGCGCGGATCGTGTGGTTGTCCCTGGTGCCGATCGCACTTGGCCATGCCGTTTCCATTGCGATGGTGTTGGCCGTCGTCACGGCATTCGGGGCCGTCCTGGACTTGCGGAACCTGCAACTTGCCGCCGCCATCCTCATTCTCGGCCTCGCCGGCTATTACGGCATATACGGGCACCGCCACCGCGTGACGGTCGGCATGCGCACCGGCATGGCCGGACTTGCGCTCTGGTCCTTCCTGATGGCGACGAGTCATGGTGCCGGGCTGATGCTGGTGCCGGCGGTGATGAGCCTCTGCCTCACGGATCATGCCGCGATCACCGGGATGAGCAGTTCGCTACCGATCTCTCTTGCCGCGGTCGGCGTTCATACGGGCGCGATGCTCGCCGTAATCGCTGCGATCGCGCTCCTCGTTTTCGGCTGGATCGGCCTGGCCGCCCTGCGATCAGCCTGGATCAACTTCGACCGCCTCTGGACGCTGGCGCTCGGTGCGACCGGGATCATCCTGCTGATTTCATAGGGCACCAATATATTAGGCGATCCCCGTGAGCTCCTCGTTCCGCTGGGCCTTCACATAGGCGATGTAACCGCGCACGTCGGCGGCCGGTTCGGAATAGGCCGTTCCGAGCGTTTTCTCCATCGCTTCCGTATGGGTTGTCGCCCAGGCCGGCAGCGGGTAATCGATCGCCTCCAGGAATTCGAGCGTCGCGGCCAGCCTGATGTCGGCGATCGACGGCTGGTCGCCGCCGATAAAGGGCTTGCCGGCCATGTAAAAGGTATGGAAGACCTCCAGCGGTTCTGCAAGCGCATCCGCGGCGGCCTTGCGGGCCTGCTCCTTCGTGTCATGGTCGGCATCGGTATAGCCGACCTCGCCCGCATATTGCGGGAAATGCAGAGCCGGATAGGTGGCCCGTGCGAGATAGGGATAGAAGGTGCCGATCAGATAGAACATAGCACTGTCGATCATCGCGCGCCTTTCCGGATCCTTCGGATAGAATTGGTCGAGACTGTGCTTGTTGCAGAGATATTGCATGATGGCGCAGCTTTCCCAGAGAGCGCCCCTGGGCAGGTCCGCCGTTTCGATCATCGGCGTCAGATGCGAGGGGGCCTTCGCCAGATATTCGGGGGTGCGCGTCTGCCCGTAGACGTCATGCTCGGTGAAATCGAGGCCTGCTGCTCGCAGGAACACGCGAACCGCCATGTTGTTGACGCTGGGCTTGATCACATTGAGTATTATCTTCGACATGACTGAACCTCCGTTCCTTCAGTAAGGATTCTTCGGGCTGCGATCGGCCGACAGCGTCGGTCGCGCGCGTTGCATGAGTGCTTCGATCGCATCGGCGAGATGCACTTCGGCAATGGCGTAGTCGCCGCGCGCCACCCGGATTTGATGCGCCTCCATCAGCACCGCGGCATGGGTGTGGCCGGCCGGCGGTTCGAAACGGTAGGAGGCGAGCTCGATCAGGAGGCCGAGCGGGTCCTCGAAATAGATCGAATCCATGAAGCCCCGGTCCTTGACGCCACTGTGGCTGATCTCCCGCTCGTCCAGCCGCTCCACTGCCTGCTGGAACGTGGCGCGCGAAACGGCGAAGGCGATGTGATGGACGCAGCCGATATCCGTCGGCGTGCGGCTCGGATCGGGCTTGCGGTTTTCGTCGGTGAATATGGTGATCAGCCGGCCGTCGCCCGGATCGAAATAGAGATGGCTTTCCGATGCCCGGTCGAGGTTCGGCTGTTCGAAGATGAACGGCATGCCGAGCACGCCTTCCCAGAAATCGATCGATGTCTGGCGGTCCGCGCCGACGAGCGTGATGTGATGGACCCCTTGCGATTGCAGCTTTCGCATTGCCCGTCCTCCCTGTGCAGCCCGCGCATCCACTGCGGACGTTCGCTCGTCCGGCGCGGCCCGATCCTGATTGTCCCGCAAGGCAGACGGAACGCAAGGGCCGAATTCTGGAACTTGCGGGATCAGAGATTGCGCCGCTTGCCTTCGATCAGGTCGAGCACCGCGCGGGCGGCATCGAGCACATGCGTACCGGGGCCGAAGACGGCGGAGACGCCGTTGTCCATCAGATAATCATAGTCCTGCCGCGGAATGACGCCGCCGCAGACGACGATGATGTCTTGGCCGCCGCGCGCCTTCAGTGCTTCCGCAAGCTGCGGCATCAGCGTCTTGTGGCCGGCCGCAAGGGAGGAGACGCCGATGACGGTGACCTCTTCCGCAAGCGCCAAATCGGCGGCCTCCTCCGGCGTCTGGAACAGCGGCCCGGCGACCACGTCGAATCCGATGTCGCCGAAGGCCGACGCGATCACCTTGGCGCCGCGGTCATGGCCGTCCTGGCCGAGCTTGGCCACCATGATCTTCGGCTTATGGCCGAGCCGCTTCGTCACCTCGCCGAGCCGGCCGGCGAGCACGCCGAGTTCCGGATCACCCTCATAGGCCTTTCCGTAGATATCGGTGACCACTTCCGGCACGGCGGTGTAGTGGCCGAAGGCCTGGCGCATCGCTTCGGAGATTTCGCCGACGGTCGCGCGTGACCGGGCGGCCTCGACGGCCGCGGCCAGCAGATTGCCCTTGCCGCTCGCCGCTACTTCGACCAAGGCTTCCAGCGTTTCCTTCACTTTCAGCGAGTCGCGGCGCCGCTTGGTTTCCTCGATCCTCTTGATTTGTGCCGCGCGGACTGCGGCGTTGTCGATCTGGAGGATGTCGATCGGATGCTCGTTCTCGAGACGATACTTGTTGACGCCGACAACGACCGCCTCGCCGCGGTCGACCGCGGCCTGGCGACGGGTCGCCGCTTCCTCGATCAGCCGCTTCGGCAGCCCGGCATTGACCGCCTTGGTCATGCCGCCGAGCGCCTCCACCTCCTCGATCAGTGCCCACGCATTTTCCGCAAGCTCGTTCGTCAGGCTCTCGACGTAATAGGAGCCGGCGAGCGGGTCGACGACCTTGGTGACGCCGGTCTCGTGCTGCAGGATCAGTTGCGTGTTGCGGGCGATGCGGGCGGAAAATTCCGTCGGCAGCGCGATCGCCTCGTCGAAAGAATTTGTGTGCAGCGATTGCGTGCCGCCGAGCACCGCCGACATCGCCTCGAAGGCGGTGCGGATGATGTTGTTGTACGGGTCCTGTTCGGCAAGCGAGACGCCGGAGGTCTGGCAGTGCGTCCTGAGCATCAGCGATGAGGGCCTTTCGGGCTCGAACTCCTTCATGATGCGGGTCCACAAGAGGCGCGCGGCGCGCAGCTTTGCCGCCTCCATGAAGAAGTTCATGCCGATCGCGAAGAAGAAGGAAAGCCGGCCGGCGAAATCGTCGACGTTCAGCCCCTTGGCGAGCGCCGCCCGCACATATTCGCGCCCGTCGGCGAGCGTGAAGGCGAGCTCCTGCACGAGCGTCGCGCCGGCTTCCTGCATGTGGTAGCCGGAGATCGAGATCGAATTGAACTTCGGCATTTTTTTTGCCGTATACTCGATGATGTCCGCGACGATCCGCATCGAAGGCTCGGGCGGGTAGATATAGGTGTTGCGGACCATGAACTCTTTCAGGATGTCGTTCTGGATGGTCCCGGAGAGTTTGTCGCGCGAAATGCCCTGTTCCTCGCCGGCGACGATGAAATTGGCGAGGATCGGGATCACGGCGCCGTTCATCGTCATGGAGACGGAGATTTTTTCGAGTGGGATGCCGTCGAAGAGGATCTTCATGTCCTCGACCGAGTCGATCGCCACACCTGCCTTGCCGACGTCGCCGACCACGCGCGGGTGATCGCTGTCATAGCCGCGATGGGTCGCGAGATCGAAAGCGACGGAAACGCCCTGCTGCCCGGCGGCGAGGTTCCTGCGGTAGAAGGCGTTCGATTCCTCCGCCGTCGAGAAGCCGGCATATTGCCGGATCGTCCAGGGGCGCCCTGCATACATGGTGGCGCGCGGTCCGCGCAGGAACGGCTCTAGACCGGGCAGCGAGTCGAGGTGCTGGAGATCCGCGAGGTCGTCGCGCGTGTAGAGCGGTTTGACCGCGATCCCCTCCGGCGTCTGCCAGACGAGGCTTTCGGGGGAGGCCTTCAGTTCCTTTTCAGCGACGGCTTCCCAATCCTTGATGGTCTTCTCAGTCATCGCATTCGCTCCGAATTACGCTTCGTCGGTCATTGGTATCCGGCTGCCGCCAATTGTGGGCAGCCCCTCATCCGGCTGCCGCCACCTTCTCCCCGCGCGCGGGGAGAAGGGAGATGCCGCGCCGTCTCATTGCCCTCTCCCCGCGTGCGGGGAGAGGGTCAGTCCTCGGGTATAACCCGAGGAGAGGGGCAATTTGCCAGGGTCGCGGTGGTGGGCGAGTGCCATCACTCGAACTCCATGATCAATTCGTCGACCGCCAGGCTCGCGCCGGCTTCGATGGCGACGCGCTTCACTGTGGCGCGCTTCTCCGCCCTCAGGATGTTCTCCATCTTCATCGCCTCGACGACGGCGATCGCCTGGCCCGCCTCCACTGTTTCGCCTTCCTTCACCGAGATCGTGGTCACCACGCCGGGCATCGGGCAGAGCAGCATCTTCGAGGTGTCCGGCGGCTGCTTCTTCGGCATCAGCCGCGCGAGTTCCGCGGCGCGCGGGCTTCGAACGCGCGCGACCAAGTCGATTCCGCGCCAGCGCAGCCTGATGCCGGATCCTGCGAGATCGACCTTCACGGCCATGGGCCGATTGTCGATATTGAAGGTGGCGAGCGTGCGGCCCGGCACCCAGTCGGTGGCGACGGAAATGACGCTGTCGGAGAGGCGGATATAGGCACCGTCGGCGGAGGTGTCGCAGGTGACCTGATACTCGCGATCGGCAAGGCTTGCCACCCAGTCATGGCCGACGACCCGGCGGTGGTTGCCGATCGTACCGGAAATCTGGCTGGCGCGCTCCTGCAGTGCCTGGTTGATCGTCACCGCGACGGCAGCCAGTCGCATTACTGAGGCCTCGTCCGGCGCGACGCCCTGGAAGCCGTCCTTGAATTCCTCCGCGATATAGGCGGTGGTCAGCCGCCCTTCTCGAAAGCGCTCCTGCTGCATCACGGCGGAGAGGAAGGGCAGGTTATGGCCGATGCCCTCGACCTCGAAGGCATCGAGTGCGTCCGCCATCGCGTCCACGGCCGTTGCCCGGTCCGGCGCCCAGGTGCAGAGCTTGGCGATCATCGGATCGTAATACATCGAGATCTCGCCGCCCTCGCAGACGCCGGTGTCGTTGCGGATGATCGTGCCGTCGTCCTGGCGGCCCTCCGCTGGCGGACGATAACGCGTCAGCCGGCCGATCGAGGGCAGGAAGTTGCGGTAGGGATCTTCCGCATAGAGCCGGCTTTCGATTGCCCAGCCCTCGAGCTTCACGTCCTTCTGGCGGAAAGCGAGCTCCTCGCCGGCGGCGATGCGGATCATCTGCTCGACGAGGTCGAGGCCGGTCACAAGCTCCGTCACCGGATGCTCGACCTGCAGCCGCGTGTTCATCTCGAGAAAGTAGAAATTGCGATCCGCGTCGACGATGAATTCGACCGTGCCGGCCGAATGGTAGCCGACGGCCGTTGCGAGCGCGACCGCCTGCTCGCCCATGGCGCGCCGCGTCTTGTCGTCGAGGAAGGGCGAGGGGGCCTCCTCGATCACCTTCTGGTTCCGCCGCTGGATCGAGCATTCGCGCTCGCCGAGATGGACGATGTTGCCATGCTGATCCCCGAGCACCTGAATCTCGATGTGGCGGGGCTCGGTCACGAATTTCTCGATGAAGATGCGATCGTCGCCAAACGAGCTCTTCGCCTCGTTCTTCGAGGACTGGAAACCCTCGCGCGCCTCGCGCTCGTTCCAGGCGATGCGCATGCCCTTGCCGCCGCCGCCGGCCGATGCCTTGATCATCACCGGGAAGCCGATCGAAGAGGCGATGCGCGCGGCCTCGTCCGCATCCTCGATCAGCCCCATGTGGCCCGGAACCGTCGAAACGCCCGCTTTGGCCGCGAGCTTCTTCGAGGTGATCTTGTCGCCCATTGCCTCGATCGCCCGAACGGGCGGACCGATGAAGGTGACGCCTTCCTTCTCCAGCGCCGCGGCGAAGGCGGCGTTTTCGGACAGGAAGCCGTAGCCCGGATGGACGGCGTCCGCCCCGGTCATGCGGATCGCCTCAAGGATTTTTTCGATGACGATATAGGACTGGCTGGAGGGCGACGGGCCGATATGCACGGCCTCGACCGCCATGCGCACATGCATGGCATCGCGGTCGGCATCGGAATAGACGGCCACAGTCGCAATGCCGAGCTTCTTGGCCGTTCGGATGACGCGGCAGGCGATTTCGCCGCGATTGGCGATGAGGATTTTCTTGAACATGCGTTTCTCTTTGAATCCTTTGTGTCGCATCAGCGCCTGAACTTTCGTCGGTAGGGTAGAAGCGCAATGGAAGAGGCCGCCACAGCGCCGCCGAAGAGAAGGGCAAAAGGGCTAACCACCATAGCCGCGGCCAGGAAGGGGTTGGCCGAGCGGGCGATGTGGGTGCCGACCGCGCCGATGTTGAGCCAGATCAGCCCGCCCGCGACGGCGGCGCCGACGAGCACGCCATAGAGAGCATTGACGGCCATGTAGCGCAGCATCTGCCAATGGTCGCGGCGGGCCGCTTCTGGCGTCATTTCCGGGTTCGGCTCGTGGCTCATGGCGGACTCCGTCAAAGCGGGATCGTGTCGTGCTTCTTCCAGCGCGTCTCCACCTGCTTGTTGCGCAGCGATGCAAAGGCGCGGGCGATACGGCGGCGCGAGGAGTGCGGCATGATCACCTCGTCGATGAAGCCGCGCTCGGCGGCGACGAAGGGATTGGCGAAGCGCTCCTCGTATTCCTTTGTCCGCGCGGCGATCTTCTCCGGAGCTCCGAGTTCGGAGCGGTAGAGGATCTCGGTCGCACCCTTGGCGCCCATCACGGCGATCTCGGCGGTCGGCCAGGCATAGTTGACGTCCGCGCCGATGTGTTTCGACGCCATGACGTCATAGGCGCCGCCATAGGCCTTGCGGGTGATCAGCGTCACCATCGGCACGGTCGCCTGGCTGTAGGCGAAAAGCAGCTTGGCGCCGTGCTTGATGACGCCGCCATATTCTTGACTCGTGCCGGGCAGGAAACCCGGTACGTCGACGAGCGTCAGGATCGGGATCGAGAAGGCGTCGCAGAAGCGCACGAAGCGGGCGGCCTTGCGTGAGGAATCGATGTCGAGGCAGCCGGCGAGCACCATCGGCTGGTTGGCGACGACGCCGACCGTCTGGCCTTCGAGCCGGATGAAGCCGGTGACGATGTTGCGGGCGAATTCCGGCTGCAACTCGAAGAAGTCGCCCTCGTCGGCCACCGCGAAAATAAGCTCCTTCATATCGTAGGGCTTGGCGGCGCTCTCCGGGATGAGGCTGTCGAGCCGCATTTCGATGCGCGCCGGGTCGTCATGGAAGGGCCGGACCGGCGGCTTCTCGCGGTTGTTGAGCGGCAGGAAATCGAAAAGCTGCCGGACCTGTTCGAGTGCTTCGATGTCGTTCTCAAATGCGCCGTCGGCCACGGAGGATTTGGTGGTATGCGTGCGGGCGCCGCCAAGTTCCTCCGCCGTGACGATCTCGTTCGTCACCGTCTTCACCACATCCGGGCCGGTCACGAACATATAGGAGCTGTCACGCACCATGAAGATGAAATCGGTCATCGCCGGCGAATAGACGGCGCCACCGGCGCAAGGCCCCATGATCACCGATATCTGCGGGATGACGCCGGAAACCTCGGCATTGCGGCGAAACACTTCGGCATAGCCGGCAAGCGAGGCGACGCCTTCCTGGATGCGGGCGCCGCCGGAATCGTTGAGCCCGATCACCGGCGCGCCGTTGCGGACGGCCATGTCCATGATCTTGCAGATCTTCTGCGCGTGCGTTTCCGAAAGCGAGCCGCCAAGCACGGTGAAATCCTGGGAAAAGACATAGACCTGCCGCCCGTTGATCGTACCCCAGCCGGTGACGACACCGTCGCCCGCGATCTTCTGGTCCGCCATGCCGAAGTCTACGCAGCGATGGGTGACATACATGTCGTATTCTTCGAATGAGGCCTCGTCGAGCAGCACCTCGATGCGCTCGCGCGCGGTCAGCTTGCCCTTGCCGTGCTGCGCTTCGATGCGGCGTTCGCCGCCGCCCGCACGCGCCTGGGCCCGGCGGGCTTCCACCTGTTCGAGTATTGCGCRCATCGTCTCCTCCCGATTTTTTTGCTGATTGTGCAGAGGCTTCGCCTCCTTCGCAATAGCGCGACGGGCCGGATGGCAAAACGGTCGAACATGTGCAAATGTGGAATTTGAGAAAACGTGAAACGTAAATTGCAAAGTTGCAAACATGGCGATGGGAAAGCTCTATATCGGCCGCAAGGTCAGGGAACTTAGGGAAGCAAACCGGGCGACGCAGGGACAGTTCGCCGAGCGCATCGGCATCTCGACCAGCTATCTCAACCAGATCGAAAACAATCAGCGGCCGGTCTCGGCCGCCGTTCTGCTGGCGCTTGCGGAGAAGTTTCAGATCGCCATTGCCGAGCTTTCCTCGGGCGAGGGCGACCGGTTGCTGTCGGCGCTCTCGGAAGCCTTGAGCGATCCCCTGTTCGAGGCCTATTCGTCGAGCCTGCAGGAATTGAAACTCGTCGTTCAGAACGCGCCGGGCCTCGCCCATGCGCTGGTCAAGTGCCACCAGGCCTATCGCCGCAATAGCGAACAGCTTGCCAGCTTCGACGACACGATCGGCCGCGATGCCGCTGTCGTCGAGACCACTCCGTACGAGGAGGTGCGCGACTTCTTCCACTTCGTCGACAACTATATCCATGAGATCGATTTGCTTGCCGAGCATCTGGCCGGCGAGCTCGGCCTCGGCGAAGGCGACAGCCACGCCGTGCTCGCCAACTACCTCGAGCAGCGGCATGGCGTGCGTGTCGTGCGTGGTGCCGCCGGCGACGAGGCGATCCGCCGTTTCGACCCGCGTGCCCGCATCCTGACGCTCAATCCTTACGCGCCGGCGCCGACGCGCGACTTCCAGCTCGCGCTGCAGATCGCCCAGCTTCATGGTCATGAGGAGATCGACCGGGTGGCGGGTAGCGCCGGCTTCCGAACGGAAGAGGCCTATGAGATCTGTCGCATCGGGCTGCAGAACTATTTCGCCGGCGCTCTCATCCTGCCCTACCAGGCCTTTCTCAAGGCGGCGCGCGAGCTTCGCCATGACATCGAGCTCATCGCCGCCCGCTTCGGCGCATCGGTGGAGCAGGTCTGCCATCGGCTCTCGACGCTGCAGAGGCCGGGACAGAAAGGTATCCCGATCTTTTTCGCGCGCATCGACCGGGCCGGCAACATCACCAAGCGCCACAGCGCCGCCAAGCTGCAATTCGCCCGTTTCGGTGCCGCCTGCCCACTCTGGAACGTACATCAGGCCTTCGAGACCCCGGGCCGGATCATTCGCCAGCTCGCCGAGACGCCGGATGGCGTGCGTTACCTTTGTCTGGCGACGCAGATCACCAAGGGTGGAGGCGGCTATCGCGCGGCGCATCCACGCTATGCCTTGGCGCTCGGTTGCGAGATCTCCTATGCGGATGCTTTCGTCTATGCCGACGACATGGACCTCGGCAACCGCGCCGCCTTCGACCCGATCGGCATTTCCTGCCGCATCTGCGAGCGCACCAAGTGCGCCAGCCGCGCCGTGCCGCCGCTTAAGCGTAAGCTGATTGTCGACCATGACATGCGCGCCGCTCTGCCGTATCGTTTGAGCGAGAACTGAGCCTCGCTCATGCGAAGTCTGTTCGTTTTTAAACAGATGCTGTGAGGATTTGCCTCTGTGCCTGTACGCAATTTGGTGTAACACCTCGGCACATCGTCAATATGCGGGTCAGGGAGGGCATGCATATGGATTTTCGCCTGTCGGAGGAGCAGGAGGCCATCCGCGCGATGGCGCTGGATTTCGCGCGGGACGAGCTTGCGCCGCACGCGATCGACTGGGACCAGCAGAAGCATTTTCCGGTTGAGACGTTGCGCGCCGCCGCAGCGCTCGGCATGGCCGGCATCTATATCCGCGACGACGTCGGCGGCACCGGCCTGACGCGGCTCGATGCGGCGATCATCATCGAAGCGCTGGCGACCGGCTGCCCGGCGATCGCCTCGTTCGTGTCCATCCACAACATGTGCGCCGGCATGATCGATCGCTACGGCACGGAGGCGCAGCGCCGGCAATTCTTGCCGCGGCTTCTGACCATGGAGACCCTGGCGAGCTATTGCCTGACGGAGCCCGGTTCCGGCTCGGACGCGGCGGCGCTGAAGACCAGGGCCGTGCGCGAGGGCGACGCCTATCTGCTGACGGGCCAGAAGCAGTTCATTTCCGGTGCCGGCGAGTCCGGCCTCTATATCGTGATGGCGCGCAGCGGCGAAGAGGGGCCGAAAGGCATTTCCGCCTTCATCGTCGAGAAGGACACCCCCGGACTCACTTTCGGCGCCAATGAGAAGAAGATGGGATGGCATGCCCAGCCGACCCGGGCGGTGATGCTCGACAATGTCCGCGTGTCCGCCGAGAACCGGCTCGGCGCCGAGGGCGAAGGTTTCAGGATCGCCATGGCCGGCCTCGATGGCGGACGGCTGAACATCGCCGCCGCCTCGCTCGGCGGCGCTGAGGCCGCCTTCGACAAGGCGCTCGCCTATGTTGAGGAGCGGCGCGCCTTCGGCCGCGCGATCGGCGAATTCCAGGCGCTGCAGTTCCGGCTCGCCGACATGGCGACCGACCTCGAGATCGCCCGCACCTTTCTCTGGAGGGCGGCCGCCGCGCTCGACGCGGCGGATCCGGAGGCGACCAAGCTCTGCGCCATGGCCAAACGCTTTGTCACGGACCGCTGCTTTGCCGTCGCCAATGACGCACTGCAACTGCACGGCGGCTACGGCTATCTCGCCGATTATGGCGTCGAGAAGATTGTCAGGGACCTGAGGGTGCACCAGATACTCGAAGGAACCAACGAGATCATGCGGCTGATCGTCTCGCGGGCGATCATGGGACGGAAGTAGGAAGGACGCTTTATGGAAATGCAGACCGCTCTTCCGGAAGTCATCGTCGAGCGCGACGGCGCGATCGGCAGGCTCCGGCTCAACCGGCCGCGCGCACTGAACAGCCTGAATCGCGCCATGATCCGCACCATCGACAAGGCGCTGACCGAATTCGAGCGCGACCCGGCCATCGCCGCCGTCTTCGTCACAGGGGAAGGGGAGCGCGGGCTTTGCGCCGGCGGCGACATCCGCATGATCTATGAGAGCGGCCGCTTGCGCCCCGAGGAAGGGGCGCAGTTCTGGCGCGAGGAATTCATCGTCAACAGCCGCATCTCCGCCTATTCAAAGCCCTATGTCGCGATCATGGATGGCATCGTCATGGGTGGGGGCGTGGGTATCTCCGCCCATGGCAGCCACCGGATCACCACCGAGCGGACCAGGCTCGCCATGCCGGAAACAGGGATCGGCTATTTCACCGATGTCGGCGCGACCTGGCTCTTGCCGCGTGCGCCGGGCGAGTTCGGCACATATCTGGGCTTGACGGGCCGCGACATCGGCGCGGCGGCGGCAATCCACGCGCGGCTCGCCGACAGCTTCGTTCCGTCGGAGAAAATCGACGAGCTTCTGGTGGCGCTCGGCAAGCTCCCGCCGTCGGCCACGGCCGAGGACGTTTCCGCGGCGATCGATGCCGTCTCCGGCGAGCCGCCGGCCTCGGCGCTTCTCGGCCACCTTTCCCTCATCGAGCGCTGCTTCGCCTTCGACACGGTGGAGGAAATCCTCGAGGCGCTGAAAGGCGAGCGTTCGGATTTCGCGCAGGAGACGCTGCAGCTTTTGAAAACCAGATCGGCGATCAGCCTGAAGCTGACGCTCAAGATGCTGAGAGCCGGGCGCATGAGCGCGACGCTCAACGAATGCCTGGAGCGGGAATATGCGGCGACGATCGGCATGCTTTCCAACCCGGATTTCTACGAAGGCGTGCGCGCCGCGGTGATCGACAAGGATCGCAATCCCAGATGGTCGGTCGGGCTTGAGGGGGTGACGTCGCAAGTGCTCGCTCGGTTCGAGCGACATGAGGGCGCGCCGCTTTTTGCCGGCGGGTGAAGACGACCGTTGGCGCGGCGCGACGCGCCGCCGGAAAGAGGACGTTGAGGTGAGGAGGAGAGGATATGACGAAGATCGCCTTTATCGGGCTTGGCAATATGGGTGGGCCGATGGCCGCCAATCTGGTGAAGGCGGGGCACGCGGTCACTGGATTCGATCTCTCGGAGGCCTCGCGCAATGCGGCGGCGAAGACGGGCGTTTCCGTAGCCGGATCGATTTCCCAGGCGGTACGCGAAAGCGAATGCGTGGTCACCATGCTGCCGGCGAGTTCGCACGTGCTTTACGTGTGGGATGAACTGCTCGGCTTCGTTGATCCCGGCACGCTCCTGATCGATAGCTCGACGATCGATGTGGAAAGCGCGCGCAAGGTCCATGGCTTCGCCGATACGGCCGGCTGCCTGTCGCTCGACGCGCCCGTATCCGGCGGCACGGCGGGTGCCGCTGCCGGTACGCTCACCTTCATGGTCGGCGGCAGCGACGGCGCCTTCTCCCGCGGCAAGCACATTCTGGAGGCGATGGGCAAGAAGATCGTCCATTGCGGGGACGTCGGCGCCGGCCAGGCGGCGAAGATCTGCAACAACATGATCCTCGGCGTCTCCATGGCCGTCGTCTGCGAAGCTTTCGTGCTGGCCGAGCGGCTGGGCCTCTCGCATCAGGCGCTCTTCGACGTCGCTTCCACCTCCTCCGGCCAGTGCTGGTCGCTGACGAGCTATTGCCCGGTGCCGGGTCCCGTTCCGGCTTCCCCCGCCAACAACGACTACGAACCGGGATTCATGGCGAGCCTGATGCTGAAGGACCTGAGACTTGCGCAGCAGGCGGCAAGCGCCGCCGGCGCCGCAACGCCGATGGGCGCCCAGGCGGCACAGCTCTACGGCCTTTTCGAGAAGCTCGGCCATGGCGATGAAGATTTCTCCGCACTGATCCGTATGCTGCGCGGCGCGCAGGAGGTAAAGGCGGGATAGGTCCTGGCCCTAGCTTCGCCTCCCTCACATCTGGACGGTCATGCCGCCGTCGACGGTGAGCGTGGTGCCGTTGACGAAGCTTGCCGCCGGCGAGGCGAGGAAAACCGCGGCTGGGCCGATCTCTTCCGGCCGCCCCCAGCGTTTCAACGGGATGCGGACCTCGACGAAGGCCTTGAGGTCCGGGTCGGCCGCGAGATGGGCATTGGTCTCTGTGGCGAACCAGCCTGGCGCAATCGCGTTGACCGTCAGGTTGTCGGCGCCGAGTTCGACCGCCAGCGAGCGCGTCAAAGCCTCGAGCCCGCCCTTGGCCGCCGTATAGGCAGGGTCCCCGGCTCTGGCCGCGAAGGCTGCAATCGACGTCACGAAGATCAACCGACCCGCCGAGGAGCGCTGAAGCAGGGGCAGGGCTGACCTCGCGACCGAATAGGCTGCCGTCAGGTCGGTGTTCAGCAGGGCGGCGAAATCCTGCGGCGCCATCGCCTCCGTGCCGCGCCGGTCCCGCTCGCCGACCGCATGGATGAGGATATCGAGCTGTCCGGTCTTCTCGGTCGCGCGTGCGAGAATGGTCTCGATATCCTGTGTGATGTCGCCCGGCGCGATCCCCACTGAAATCCCGTCGGCGGCAAGGCTTTCGCGTGTTTCCTCGAGGTTCTGGCGGCTGCGGCCGTTGATCACCGTCCAGGCACCGGCCCTGGCAAGCGCCCTTGCCATTTCAAGACCGAGGCCGCGCCCGCCGCCGGTGACCAGCGCAGTCTTGCCTGTAAGATCGAACATGGTTGCCTCGTCGCCGCTTATTTCGGTGGTGGAGACATTTGCAGCGAAGGGCGCCCGGCGCAAGCACGCCCGGGGGAGAAATGACGATTACACCACCCCCGTAAGGCTGCGCCCTTTACCGGGATTGTCTTGCGGCCGCCGGGGAGGAGCGACGGCCGCGGCTGACGAGATCAGCTAGAGCTCAGAACATAGCGGCGGTTGGCGGACAGTGCCGGGCGCGCGTTCATCGAGTAGAGCGCCGTGAATTTCTCGATGTCCGAGGCCGCCGCTTCGATCGGCGTCTTTGCCACCATCCAGTCGACGATCTCGCTGCAGGGCGGCGTGGTGAGCGAGCCCTCATAGGCCCAATAGTCGAGCGAGGCGGGCAGGAGGCGGTGCGGGTCGACCGCGTCGAGCGCGGTTTCCTCACCGGGCTTCTGCGGGAACTTCGCGGCGAGGCTCGCAAAGGTCGCGTTTTCCGCGCCGGGGATAATGAAGACGCCGAAGACGCCGAGCGCGCCGGTCTCGGCGTGCTTGTGAACGAAATGCGCCTCCATGGCGAAGCTCTTGCCCTCGACCAGATGTTCGCTCGGCGCATGGAAATGGTATTGTACCAGTTCGTAGGTCTTGTCGCCGCGCTTCAGCGTACCGCCGGGTGCGGCCTTCACCTGGATCGTATGGCCGTTGTTGAGGATGGTGCCGCCGCTCTTCCAGTCGAGCCCGAGATCCGGCAGATCCGCCTTGATCGCTTCACGGATGTCGATCGGCGACTGCTGCGAGCCGGCCGAACACGCGCCGTTTTCCGCGCTCAGCGAACCCCAATGCTCGGGTCCCTCTTCGCCTTCGTAGCTCCAATGCACGCCCTCGGCGCCGTAGGCCGTCTTGACGCAGAGCGGGCAGGCGGCAAGCAGCGCCAGGCCCCTGAGGAAATCACGTCTTTCCATTCTTTTTGTCCTTCTCGAATGAGCGCTTACAGCGCAGTGCGTCCTTCAGGCGCACAAAGGACGCTGTAAGCCTTTGCATCCACACATCATGCTTGCCGAATATCGAGTCCGATTTTCGGGCCGATGCGCTCGCAGGCATTGCCCGCGGAGCGGATGCTTGTGTTCACGAACCTGTCCAACAACTGTCGGAGTTGACAAGGGTCAAAAAATGCTGCGCGAAATGGATAACACATGCGCAAAGAGTGAGGGAACCTGCGCGCAAGCATCTCGACGATCCCCGGATTGTGGGCATACCCGTGGGACGGCGCTCAGCGCTGACGAGGCGACAGTGCGTCGGCCGCAATGAACGCTGCCGAGGCAATGCTGTCATCACAGCGCCGTTTGCCCGTCCTCAAGAACGCTTTCCAGCACGGCTATCGAAGACCATCCGTCATGGGTTAGCGTGTCGCATCTACTAAGTAACTACGAATACAGCGTTCTCTAAATATGGCGTGATGTGCTAGATTTGGCGGAGAGCAACGTCGGCTTGTGGAGAAGCCCCTCGTGATCTCCGACTTCGCCTCGAGGTCGGGTCTCGCGCTCGTTGCGTTACTGTAGCATCTCCGCCAGGCCGGATCGCGCGGGACCACCGGGAGAAGTGGTTCCGTGATGGGCTCGGATTGGGAGGTACATCATGCTGCGCAAAATGTCTCTTGCGCTGGCCGTTGCCACAGCAGTGCTGGCGGTCAACGCGTCGGCCTGGGCCGATATCACGATTCTCGTACCCTCGGGCAGTGAAGGAGACGGCTTGAGAGCCGCCGCCGCCGACTACGCCAAGCTGAAGGGCACCAAGGTGGAGATCGTGCAGGCTCCCTACGCCAATGTCTTCGAACAGGGCGCCAATGCCGGGGCGACGCGGTCCGGCGTGTTCGACATCATTCTGATGGATGATCCGTGGATCCCGTTCTTCGCCGAGAACGGGCATCTCGAGGATTTGACCACCTACTTCAAGAACGCCGGTGTCGAAGGGCCAGACGACGATTTCCTCTCGAAGTCGCGGGCCATCTGCCGCAACCCCTATAATGAGGGTCCCTATGTCTGCCTTCCCTATGTCGGCAACGCCCAGATGTTCTTCTATGACGCCGCCAAGTTCAAGGAGGTCGGCGTCGAGTCCCCGGACAACTGGGATAATGTGCTGAAGGCAGCCAAGGCGCTGACAGAGCAGGGAGGCGGTCGCTATTTCGGCTATGTCTTCCGCGGTGGCCAGGGCAATCCCGTGGTTGCGGATTTCATGCCGATCTTCTGGTCCTATGGTGCCGATATGTTCGACCAGGGCCGTACCAAGGTGACGATCGATACGCCCGAAGGGGCCGAAGCCATGAAGATGTTCATGGCGCTGCGCGACGTCTCGCCGAAGGGTGTCGAAAGTTACAACGCCAATGAAGTGGGCACGGCGATGGCCGCAGGGACGGCCGCATCTTCGATCAACTGGCCGAACTGGGTCGCGACCTTCGAGGATCCAAGTCAGTCGAGAATGGTGGGCAAGATCTCCTACAGCCCGATACCGGACGGCACCAAGCCGGGCAGTTCGGAAATCGGGCATTGGACGATGGGCATTATGTCGGCCGCAAAGAATAAGCAGGAAGCCTTCGACTTCATGATGTGGGCGACCTCGCCCGAGCAGATCAAAATCTCTGCCGAGCGCGGCAACCCGCCGGTCAGGCGATCGGTCTTCACCGATCCGGAACTGGCCAAGCAGGAGAAGTTCCGCCACTATCCGGTGCTGATGGAAGCGATCGAGGCCTCGACGCCACGGCCGCGCCACCCGAAGTGGCCGGAAATCGAGAACGCCTTCGGGATCGAGCTCTCCAAGGCCGTCGCAGGCACCATCACGCCGGAAGAGGCGCTGAAAAACTCGCAAGCCGCGGTCGAACAGATCACCGGGCTGAAATAGCCGGAGCCTCGTGTCGGGCGGGGCATCATGCCCCGCTTGCCGCGGCCACGCTGGAGTACCCAGCGCGGCCTCCGGTGAAAGGCTCCGTCGGAGGATCCATGCGGATGAAAGGCACTTCTGCCGCGCCGCTCGAAATCGGAGGTTGGTTCGAGCAGTGGGCGGAACGCCGCCTGCGCTATCTGATGCTTGCGCCGGCGGTCCTCATCCTTTTGGCGCTGACGATCTTTCCGAGCCTCTACATGTTCTATGCCGCTGTCCATCGGATCAGCCCGAATCCCGATCTGCCCTGGCAGTTCGTCGGCGCCGCCAACTTCACCCGTCTTCTTTCCGACGGCCAGTTCCAGGTGGCATTGCGCAACACGGCGATCTTCACGGTCGTTGCGGTCTCGGTCGAGTTCCTGTTCGGTCTCGGCCTGGCTCTGCTCCTCGACAAATATATCCGCAGGTTGACCTTCCTGAAGACGGTGCTGATGGTTCCCATGATGCTGCCGCCTATTGCCGTGGCGATCACCTGGAAGCTGATCTATGAGCCGCAATTCGGCGTGCTGAACGAGATCATGTTTCGCCTCGGCCTTCCGACTCAGGCCTGGGCCGGCGATGTCGATCTGGCGATGTTCTCGATCATCGTCGCCGATGTCTGGCAGTGGACTCCCTTTATCTTCCTTCTGATGCTGGCCGGGCTCGCGAGCCTGCCGATCGAGCCCTACGAGGCCGCCGAGCTCGACGGCGCCTCGTCCTGGCGGCAGTTCTGGGACCTTACCATTCCCTTCCTGAAGCCGGTCATCGCCATTGCCCTGCTGCTGCGCGTCATGGATGCGCTGCGGCTGTTCGACCTGGTCTTCATTCTGACCGGAGGCGGCCCGGCGGACCGAACCAAGGTGCTGAGCCTCTATATTTATCAGGTCGCCTACCGTTTCGCCGATCCCGGCTATGCGGCGGCGATATCGCTCTTCGTGCTGCTCGTGACGATCGTCCTCAGCACCTGGTTCATGAAACGCATGCGATTGGTGGAGTGAGATGGCGATGAGATTCAAGAAGCGCAGCCGCAGCCGAGAGACGCTGCTTCGCCTTGCGGCCTATGGGACGATTCTCGTCGCCCTGATCCTCACGCTCTTTCCCGTCTATTGGATCGCCGCGAACTCGTTCAAATTCGACATCGACATCTTCGCCGTGCCGCCCGAATGGGTGCCGCGCAACCCGACGCTGAAGCATTACGAACAGGCCTTCATCGAGCGCCCGTTCCTGCGCTATGCGCTGAACAGCTTCCTCGTCGCGGTGGGGACGACCGCAATCGCCGTGATCTTCGGCACCATGGCGGGCTACGCGCTGGCGCGTTTCACCTATCCCTGGCAATGGCGCAAACATGTCTCCTTCTGGATCCTGTCGACGCGCATGATGCCGCCGATCGTCAGCATCATTCCGCTCTACCTTTTCTTCAACTACTTCGACATGCTCAACACGAAGGCGGCGCTGATCATCGCCTATACGGCCTTCAACCTGCCCTTTGCGACCTGGATGATGAAAAGCTATTTCCAGGACCTTCCGGTCGAGCTCGAAGAGGCGGCGATCGTCGACGGCGACACGCGCTGGGGCGCGTTCCTGCACGTGGCCCTGCCGCTCGCGCGGCCCGGCCTCGCCGCAACCGCTATTTTCTGCCTGATCATCTCCTGGAACGAATTCCTGCTGGCACTGGTCATCACGCTCACCGAGCAGTCGCAGACGCTGCCGATCGGCATTGCCGGACGTGTGACGCAGTACACGACCTACTGGGGCGAGATCAGCGCCGCCGGTTTCATGGCCTGCGTGCCGATCGTCATTTTCGCCTTCATCGTCCAGAAACATCTCGTCCGGGGTCTTTCCCTCGGCGCCGTCAAGGGTTGAGACTGATGGCCTCCGTCAGGTTCGAGAACGTGACCAAAAAGTTCGGCGACTTTGTCGCCGTCGCCAATTTCAACCTCGAAATCAAGGACAAGGAGTTCCTCGTTCTGCTCGGGCCGTCCGGCTGCGGCAAGACGACGACGATGCGGATGGTGGCTGGTCTCGAAGAGCCGACATCCGGCGACATCTACATCGATTCCGACCGCATCAATGACGTGCTGCCGAAGTATCGCGACGTCGCGATGGTATTCCAGTCCTACGCGCTCTACCCGCACCTGACGGTCGAGGACAATATTGGCTATCCCTTGAAGATTCGCAAAGTGCCGCCGGACGTATACAAGCGCCGCATTGCCGAAGTGGCGCGCCGCGTCGAGCTCGATACCATGCTGAAACGCCTGCCCAAGGAACTCTCGGGCGGCCAGCGCCAGCGCGTCGCGCTCGCCCGCGCCATCGTGCGCACGCCGCGCGTCTTCCTGATGGACGAGCCGCTCTCCAATTTAGACGCGAAGCTGCGCACGCAGATGCGCGCGGAGCTGAAGCATCTTCAGCACGAACTGCAGGTGACGACGATCTATGTGACGCACGATCAGATCGAGGCGATGACGCTTGCCCACCGCGTCGCCGTCATGAACAGGGGCGTCATCGAACAGCTCGGGACGCCGAGAGATATCTACAGCAATCCCCGCACGCTGTTCGTCGCCGGCTTCATCGGGTCGCCGCCGATGAACCTCATTTCCGGGGAGGTGAGGGATGGTGTCTTTGCAAGTGCAGGCTTGAGGGTTGGAGGGGCCGGCCGCGCCGATATCCGGCGCGCCGTGCTGGGCGTGCGCCCAGAAGACATCCAGGTAGCGAGTGCCGAGGACCCGGACGTCAATCTCGTCGCGCCCATTTACTCGGTGGAACTCACCGGCGAGAACACGCTTGTCAGCCTGCAACTCGGTGGCGCACTCATCACCCTGCGCGCCGATAAGAATTTCGCCGGTCAGATCGACCAACCCGTCGGCGTCAAAATCGCCGCGGACCGCATGTTCCTGTTCGAGGCGGAGACGGAGCGGCGTGTGGATTTCTAGGCAGAACGCTAAGGGGTCAGATGCGAAGTGGTTCCGCGCGGCGGCTCTAAACACCCCCCTCTGCCCTGCCGGGCATCTCCCCCACAAGGGGGGAGATCGGCAAGTCGGGGGCTCGCTGCCCCACCTCTCCCACCCCTCCATCCTTGCTGGAGGCGGACGTGAAGCTTTGACGGCGCCGCTTCAGAACCTCCCCCCTTGTGGGGGAGATGCCCGGCAGGGCAGAGGGGGGTGCAAGCGGAGACGCAGCCTTCGACGTTGGATATGTCGTACGGTCGGAAGCCGCCCGACGGCAGGGACCATGGCAATCACTCTCTTCATTGTATCCAGCGCGATCGCCGGTGACCTCGAGCCCATCGCCGGCAATCCGCTGGTGGCGATCCCGGCCGGTCCCTTCGTATTTGGCCGTGACGACGGTCCGGAAAACGAGCGTCCCCGCCGCATCGTCGAGGGCCGCGGGTTCGCAATCAATCGCACCGAGATCACCAATCGGCAATATGCGCGCTTCGTTGCCGCGACCGGACATCGCCCCGCCTTTTACGCCGACCATCCGCTGCTGGGCGTTGCCGATCGGCCGGTAGTCGGCGTCAGCTGGGGCGACGCCGACGCCTTTTGCCGGCACTACGGCCTCGCCCTGCCTTCCGAGCAGCAATACGAACGAGCCGCGCGCGGCACGAACGGGAAGGCCTTCCCCTGGGGCGATACACCGCCTGACACGATGCAAGCGAATGCCGGCAGTGACGTCTGTTGCGCCGGCGACGATCGCGACGGCTACCCGATGACCGCGCCGGCGGACGCTTTCGCCGCGGGCGCCAGCGAGGAGGGCGTACTCAACCTCATCGGCAATGCCTGGGAATGGACGGGCGATGCTTACCGGGCCTATGGGGGGACATCCGTCGTCGGCGACGAGCGCTATCGCGTGCTTCGCGGCGGCGCCTGGAACAGCGATCCGGACCACCTCACGACCACTTATCGTCTGGCATACGATCCAGGCTTCCGTTTCGCAGCCAATGGCGGTTTCCGATGCGTGCGTTCCTCGCCCTGATTGCTGCCGCCTGGCTGCTCTTTCCGGCGGGTTCGAGTGCCGGGCCATCGGCGGCGGCCGGCCATCGGCTTGAGACGGTCCACTTGCCGGGCGCGGCCTTTGGCGGCCTTGGGCGCGACGGCGACGCGCTGCTCGTGACCGACCTGGCGAGCGGCCGGTTGCTTCGCCGGAATGCGGAAGGCGGCTTCGTCGCGTTCGGTCCGGTATTCCCGCACGGGCTCGACGTGATCGGCGACCCGACCGGACCCTATCGTGTCCTGCGCCATCGCGACGGATTCTTAGTGGCCCAGGGGTGGACGCCGGTCAATTCCAGCGAGGGCTCACTGGACCACAGCCTGGTATTTCTCGATTCCGCGGGAAAGACACGGGTTATCAGCAATGAATTCTGGAATCCCTTCGATCTCGTCGCGGCGGAGAGCGGCTTCTATGTGGTCGATGCGGCCCGCAACAGCGTCGACCATGTCGGGTTCGACAGCGCCAAGAGAGAAGTCGTGACCTTCCGCCGACTGGCTCAGAGGGCGAACACGATGCAGAGCCTGTCGCCGACGGAGTTCCGCGCGGGTGGCGAGTACGAGGTCGATGCCGTGCCGACCGGCATAGCCCTTCGCGATGGACGCCTCTATGTCGCGCTCTTCGGCGGCTTTCCGTTCATGCCGGGTGCCGGGAGGGTCGTCTCATTGCCGAGATCGGGAGGCAGCCCCGAACTGCGGATCGAGGCCGACGGCCTCAATGCTCCCGTTGCGATTGCCTTCGACGGGGCCGGGGGGATGCTGGTCCTCGAACACGGAAGCTACGATCAGAAGGAGGGCTTTCAGCAGGGGAGCGGGCGATTGCTGATGCTCGACCGGAAGACCGGCGAAAGAAGCGCCGTCATCGAAGGGCTGACGCGGCCGGTCTCCATGCTCATATGGGATGAAGGCGAGATCGTGATTTCCGATCTCTCCGGCAATCTTCACTTCCTGCATCGCGAATAGGCCACTCGCCTTCGGCATGTCTCCTTATATCGTCCTCAGTTTAACGACTAAGACACCTCTGCGTCTGAAAAGACATGCGGCGCTGTAGCCATATCCGCGGACCGCGCCATATCTGTAGTACCAACAAGGCGGCAAAAGGGAGAGCGGCATGCGCATTGAACCGGTGTTCCTCTTCGATCTGGACGGAACGCTCGTCGACAGCGTCTATCAGCACGTGCTCGCATGGAAAGAGGCGCTCGACGGCGAAGGCATCGACCTCTCCGTCTGGCGAATCCATCGCAAGATCGGCATGAGCGGCGGGCTCTTTACCGATCAGTTGTTGCGCGAGACGAATATGGAGTTCAGCGAGGAGCGCGTGGCGCGGCTGCGCAAGCGCCATGCCGAGGCCTACAAACGGCAGGCGGACCGCATCCGACCGCTGCCGGGTGCGCGCGAACTGCTCACTTGGCTCACCGACGCGAGAATAGCCTGGGCGATCGCGACCAGCGGCCGGCTGGAGACCGCTGCCGTCAATCTCGTGGCCCTTGGCGTCGATCCGGCCGCAGTGCCGGTGGTCACGCGGGATCTGGTCAAATATGCCAAGCCCGATCCGGATCTCTTTCTCGCCGCTGCAGAGCAACTCGGCGCGCCGATAGAAACGGCGGTGGTCGTCGGCGACAGCATTTGGGACATGCTCGCGGCGGTGCGCTGCCGAGCGCTCGGTGTGGGGCTGTTAAGTGGCGGCTACGGTCGTGATGAACTCAGGGACGCAGGCGCCTACCGCATTTTTGAAGATCCCGCCGACATGCTTCTTCATATCGATGAACTCGGCGGGCGACGTTGATCGCGGCAGGTGGCCAGACTTGCGGGCGGGATTCACGATTCAGTGCTTGGTGGCGTCTTCCTGAAGCGCCTCTTCGTGATACCAGCAGCCATCCACTGCCACGCATACGTCCGACGGAATAGTATCCATCTTTCCCGTGGGCTCCAAGCGACGCTCATCGAGCTGTCGGGATACTCTCTTCGGAAACTGCAGGATCGTCGCGGACTTGCCGTGTAAACTCGTGGCCATGCTCTGGTCTCCCGTGAGTCCTGTCGAGGAAGATAGTATGACGCGCAACAAATTGCACATGATTTGCGCGCAATGCCGAAAAAATATTCAATCGAGTGCCGGAATCGAGAGCACTCCTGGTCATTCCTCCTCGTGGCGTAATGTTGTCGTGCTTTTTTTAGGCAATCGGTTCCATTTGTTGCATTTGGGGTATGGCGCTCGGCCGTATCTCGGTGGCTGGCGTGTAATGCCTCAGGAAAATCAATGCCGTGACGAGAGGCCGAGCCCGGGGAGCCGGGCGGAATCGAACATCCATGGTCGCCCGGCAGGCCGGCGAACCGACGTGAATCCGGTTCGAAACCGATTTTTGGCGAAAAAATGCCCGGTCATCCCTCGAACTGGCACGCTTGATGCTTTGAGAGGATCGATCCCTGGCGGTCTCGCTGCGCATGCCGCGTCGAGGCCGCTTCAGGATTTGCTCAACCCTCGAAGCACCACGTTAGAGAGATTCGCTAATGACCAAGTATAAGCTCGAGTACATCTGGCTCGATGGCTACACGCCCGTACCAAATCTTCGCGGCAAGACGCAGATCAAGGAATTCGACGCATTTCCGACGCTCGAACAGCTTCCGCTCTGGGGCTTCGACGGAAGCTCGACGATGCAGGCCGAGGGCCGTAGCTCCGACTGCGTCCTGAAGCCGGTCGCGCTTTATCCGGACCCGGTTCGCACCAACGGCGTACTGGTCATGTGCGAAGTCATGATGCCGGACGGCAAGACGCCGCATCCGTCGAACAGCCGCGCCACGATCATCGATGACGAAGGCGCCTGGTTCGGCTTCGAGCAGGAATACTTCTTCTACAAGAACGGCCGTCCGCTCGGCTTTCCGGAGCAGGGCTATCCGGCACCGCAGGGCCCCTACTACACTGGCGTCGGCTACAAGAACGTTGGCGACATCGCTCGCCAGATCGTCGAAGAGCATCTCGATATCTGCCTGGCCGCCGGCATCAACCATGAAGGCATCAACGCCGAAGTGGCCAAGGGCCAGTGGGAATTCCAGGTCTTCGGCAAAGGCTCCAAGAAGGCGGCCGACGAGGTCTGGATGGCGCGCTACCTGTTGCAGCGCCTGACGGAAAAATACGGCGTCGACGTCGAGTATCACTGCAAGCCGCTCGGTGACACGGACTGGAACGGCTCGGGCATGCATTGCAACTTCTCGACCGCCTTTATGCGTGAAGTCGGCGGCAAGGACTATTTCGAAGCGCTGATGGCCGCCTTCGAAGAGAACCTGCAGGAACACATCGAGGTCTACGGTCCGGACAACCACATGCGCCTGACTGGCAAGCATGAAACGGCACCGTGGAACAAGTTCAGCTACGGCGTTGCCGATCGCGGCGCATCGATCCGCGTTCCGCACAGCTTCGTCAACAACGGCTATCGCGGCTATCTCGAAGACCGCCGTCCGAACTCCCAGGGCGACCCCTACCAGATCGCTTCCCGCGTTCTGAAGACGATCGCCAGCGTTCCGGTGGAAGTATCCAAGGTCGCCTAGGGCCTAATCCTCCCAGGATGTTTCATGGCGTCGGCCTCACGGTCGGCGCCATGATTCTTTTCAGGCACGCCGTTGCGCAAGGATCCAGTCGACGGCGGCCGATATATCACGCATGACGGCGGTCGGCGATGGCTCGAAACGTGTCTCGTCGCCCACTCGATATTTGCCCGTGCGCACCAGGAGCGCCTGTCCCAGACCGGCTCCGAGCGCACCGGCGACATCGGTCTCCGCATCGTCTCCGACCATTACGGCTTGCGCCGCCGGACAGCGGATGGTGGCGAGTGCAGAACGGAAGAATTCGGGCGCAGGCTTGCCGAGCACGAAAGCCGTTGTCTGGCTTGCATATTCAAGCGCCGCGACGAACGGGCCCGCATCGAGGCTCAATTGTCCGTCTTTGTCCCTAAAGGTTCGATTCGGCGCGAGCGCCAGCAATTCTGCGCCGCCGATCAGTTGCCGGAACGCCTCGTTCAGCGACCGGTAGTCGAAGGCGTTGCCCGCGTCGCCGACGACTACGGCCTTCCGGTCGGCCGCCGGAATGTCGCGGAAATCGGATTTGAGATCCGGGTGAATGAGCAGGTGCGGCGATCGGCGGTGATCGCGAAGCCAGTTGCACGCCGCCTCGGCGGGCGTGAACAACTCGTCACTCGAAACGGGAAGCCCAAGGCTTGCGAGCCGTTCGAGAACCGCATGCTTTGTCGAGCGGGTGGTGTTGCTGACGAAACGGAGTGGGAGACCGGAGGCGCGCAGGCGGGAAACGGCAGCCGCCGCCCCGGAAACGGCGCTGTTGCCATCATAGACGACCCCCGCAAGGTCCAGAAGCACAGCATTGATCATAGAGCGATGATCGCACTCGGGTGCTGCGGGTCAAGCCTCGCAGACGGAGTATGTCAAGCGATCTATGGAGGAGGACCGGCTGCCACCTGGCTACGAGTCGCCGCTCTTGCATTTCGGGCTTGTCGACGTCGGTTTAAGGATGCAGAAGCTTCAAGAACAGCGTTCTTTGCGCGTCTGATACAATGCGCGGCCTCCAGTTGACGATTGGCCGCTTTTCGCCGCGCCGATATCAGCCTCGGCGGGTATCGGGGAAGTTTGCCGGGTCGATGCCGAGCGTGCGGAGATCCCGCGCACGCGGGCGGCGGTTGCCTTCGACAGCGGCGGCTGCTGCGGTTGCTGCGCTCAACACGGCGAAGGCGCGGCCAATGAAACCCATGCGGCTCTTGCTCATCTCTTTGCTCACTTTCATTGCTTTGATGAGTTGAAGATGGGCGTCCCGAGCGTCTTTTGCAACGCACAAGACCTCAGCCCAGCCATGCAGGACAAGCAGGCCCGGCGGGTTTGCCCGGCCGGGCCTGCACATCCTGAGAGCGAGGATCAGTCTTCGCTGGCAGCGAGTTGCGTCAGTACGTCCCCGCGCCCGCGCGCCCGCATGATCAACGGCACGATGAAGGCCAGCGCCGCAATTCCCAGCAGCACCGCTGCGATCGGCGAGGTGAAGAGCACGGTGACATCTCCCTGGCTGATCGACAATGCGCGCCGCAACTGCTGCTCGGCGAGAGGTCCGAGGATGAGGCCGACGACGACGGGTGCGATCGGATAGCCGAAGATACGCATGATGTAGCCGAGCAGGCCGAAGGCGAGCAGCATGCCGAGTTCGAAGACCGAGGGGTTGGCGCCGATGGTGCCGAGCGTCGCGAACAAGAGGATACCGGCATAGAGCCACGGCTTCGGGATCGTCAAGAGCCTCACCCAAAGGCCGATCAGCGGCAGGTTGAGGACCAGTAGCATGAAATTGGCGATGAGCAGGCTGGCAATCAGGCCCCAGACCAGTTGCGGATTGGTGGCAAAGAGCAGCGGCCCCGGCTGAAGGCCGAATTGCTGAAAGCCGGCCAGCATGATCGCGGCGGTCGCCGTGGTCGGCAGCCCGAGCGTCAGGAGCGGCACCAGCGTGCCGGCGGCGGACGCGTTGTTTGCCGCTTCGGGCCCGGCGACGCCCTCGATCGCACCATCGCCGAATTCCTCCGGATGCCTGGCCAGGCGCTTTTCGGCCGCATAGGAAAGGAACGTACCGATTTCGGCGCCGCCCGCCGGCATTGCGCCAATGGGGAAGCCTATGCAGGTGCCGCGCAGCCATGGCTTCCAGGACCGCGCCCAGTCCGAGGCATTCATCCAGATCGATCCGCGGACGGCCTCGACCTTGTCTGGCCCGCGATCGCCCTGGGCGGCAATGAAGAGGCTTTCGCCGATCGCGAACATGGCGACGGCGAGCGTCGTCACTTCGATGCCGTCGAGCAGGTCCGGCACGCCGAAGGAAAGACGCGCCTGTCCGGTCAACTGGTCGATGCCCACGATGGCGAGGGTGAGGCCGACGAAAAGCGAGGTGAGGCCGCGCAATGCCGAATCGCCAAAGGCCGAGGACACCGTGACGAAGGCGAGGACCATCAGCGCGAAATATTCGCGGGGACCAAAGACGAGCGCCAGTTTGACGATATAGGGGGCAATGAAGGCGAGTCCCAGCGTCGCTATCAGGCCCGCCACGAAGGAGCCGATTGCGGCTGTCGCAAGGGCCGGCCCGCCGCGTCCGGCGCGGGCCATCTTGTTGCCCTCGAGCGCCGTCACGATCGAAGCGCTCTCGCCCGGCGTGTTAAGCAGGATCGACGTGGTCGATCCGCCATACATGCCGCCATAATAGATGCCCGCGAACATGATCAGCGAGCCGCCGGGATCGAGCTGATAGGTGACCGGCAACAGTAGCGCGACGGTTAGTGCCGGGCCGATGCCCGGCAGCACGCCGATGGCGGTGCCGAGCGTGACTCCGATCAGCGCGTAGAGCAGATTCATCGGCTGGGCGGCGACCAGCAGACCCTGCAACAGCAAGTCAAAAGTATCCATGATCCTCGGCCTCTTTAGAAGAACAGGCGTTCAAGCGGCCCTGCCGGCAGCGACAGTTTCAGGAGCTTGGCGAAGATCACCCAGACGACGAAGCTAAAAGCCACGCCGATGGGCACCGACAGCCACAGCTTGCGCTTGCCGAAGCCGCGCGCCGCAAGCGCGAAAAGTATGCCCGTGGCGATCGAAAACCCGAGCGTGTTCAGGAGCAGCATCTGCGCCGCAAGCCCGCCGACGATCCAGGCAACCGGGCCGATGTCCTGGTGGTCGCGTTCGGGGAAATCGCCCCTCAGCGCTTCGATCGCGGTCCAAACCGCCAGTATGAGGAGACAGAAGGCGATCGCATAGGGCACCGTGGTCGGGCCGACTTGGGAATAGCCGGCGAGACCTGTCAAGCGGGACACGTCCCAAAAGATGATGCCCGCAATGACCGCCAGCACGGCGGCGATAGTGAGCGCCGCCCAATCAGGGCGGCGCGTCTGGGACGAGGGGTGATCTCCCTGACTCATTTTACCAGTCCGATATCCTTCAGCACGGCTTCCGTGGCGGCAGTGTCCTTGGTGAGCTGTTCTTTGAAGGCGTCACCGGCGAGATAGGTGTCCTGCCAGCCTTTGGTCTTCAGGGTCTCCTGCCAGGCGGCGGATTTGGCGACCTTCTCGATATCGGCCGTAATGGCGGCTTCCTGCTCCTCGGTGAGGCCAGGGGCGGCGGCGATCATACGCCAGTTCTCGACAACCACGTCGAGCCCGGATTCCTTCAGCGTCGGAGCATCGACGCCTTCGATGCGCTCGGCGCTGGAGACGGCAAGCAGCCGCAGGGCACCGGCCTTGATCTGCGATTCGAATTCACCGTAGCCGGAGATGCCGGCGGTCACCTGGCTCCCGAGGATCGCTGCAAGCGCTTCGCCACCTCCGGAATAGGCGATATAGTTGATCTTCGTCGGATCGACACCGGCAGCCTTGGCGATGAGCCCCACCGTGATGTGATCGGTGCCACCGGCCGAACCGCCGGCCCAGGAGACCGCGCCCGGATCTTTCTTGAGCGCCTCGACGAGATCAGCCATCGTCTGGATTTCGGACGAGGCCGGAACGACGATCGCCTCGTATTCGCCGGTCAGGCGAGCGATCGGCGTTACGTCCTTGAGGGTCACCGGTGAATTGTTGGTCAGAATTGCACCCACCATGACGTATCCGCCAACGAGCAGCGCATTCGGGTTGCCCTTCTGCTGGCTCGCAAACTGGGCGAGGCCGATGGTGCCGCCAGCGCCCGGAACGTTCTGCACCTGCACATTGCCGGATACGCCTTCTTGCTGCATCACGGTCTGCAGCGAACGGGCCGTTTGGTCCCAACCTCCGCCGGGATTTGCCGGCGCAATGATCGTGTAGTCAGCAGCATAGGCGGGCAGCGCCAGGGCGCCGGCGAGAATGGATGCCAGGAAAAAGTGTTTCAAGGTCGTTCCTCCGTGGGTGCGCACGGGTTTATTCCCGCGCATGTGATTGTCGTTGCGAACGGAAGGAACGGGCAACTAACCTCAGAGCGGCAGCCTCCCGGCCCAGTGGGCACTTTCCTCCCGTTGCGCAGCCGGGCAGGCCGCCATCACGGATCCCCCGGCGAATGCAATGCCATCACAGAAAGCTGACATTAGCCTGCCATCAACTGCACGTCGCGTAAACGCTTTGTTTCGACTGCCAAAAACACTGCTGCTCGGCTGGCCTCCGCCGTCATCGGCGTATGGACGCCTATCGGGAAGCCGTGAAGACGGCAAATGCCGTCTCGGGCCGCGTGCTTGGCGGCTCGGCGCTGGGCGATTGCGGAGCGGATCGTCGTGGCGGAAGATGGCGCGCGGCAGGTCGACATTCCCCAATTTGGCGCTCGAAATGCTAAAATCGGCGACGCGGGGCAGGGTTTTCTACCGGTGAAACGGGCCCTCCGGGCCCACCATTTCTCTCGTTTGACGTTGTTTTTCCATCGTTCTTTCCTCGATTTGGCTCACCGGAATTCCGGTTCGATAAATTGGGACATTTTTGCGGGCCACATAGCTCTTGCGGCGCTCAAAACCGGCATCAATGATCCGTCTGGATTGGGCGGCTTTGGTGTAATGCTGCGCCATCTTGGAATTAGACCAGCCGAAGATCGTCATCAACTGATCTTCGGTCGCGCCTGCCTCGGGTAGGATGGTCGCGGACAATAGCGATTGAGAACGCTCTTCTTGTCCTTCTGCGTGGCCGGAGACTGGCTTTGAAACGCCTTGGACCGATAATAGGTCTCGACAAGCCAGCGAACGGAGCCGGGCTCAAGCCTTGAAATCGGGACCGTCTTTTCACCATGATCGCCAGTCAGCACACGATGATATTCCTTGGTAAACGCTTGGGTCATGCTGCCAGCGTCGTCGAGATAGGCTGATGTCATTCGATATTTCGGCATGTCCGGCAGTCGAGATAGAACCGCTCATTACCGTGCCGATTGATGCCCCATGCGCTTCCGCCGATCCGCACATGCCGGATTCGCGAAATGATCGAAAGGTGCGAAGCTGGAATACCTCCCTGCCGTACAGTCCCGATTTCAGTCTGATCGAAAACGCATTGTCAAAGCTCAAAGCCCTGTTGAGAAAAGCCGCCGAACGGTCCATCGAGAGCCTCTGGACAACAATCGGGCGACTACTCCAACTCTTCACCCCAGACGAATGCCGCAACTATTTCGCAGCCTCAGGCTATGATGCAGCGTGATCGGATTTAGCTCTAAATCGACAACGTGACGAGTTTGGCGCGGCCTACGATCAAGTCCGCAAAGTGGTTTATCCTAGCGGAATCAACGCAGAGGTTTGAGATGTCTTCCAATACTCTCGCTACGGCTTCAGCGGTGGAGTCGATCAAGTTTATAATTCGTCGGCGCACCAAAAGTAAGCCAACTCCAGCTGCCTTTGCAAAAGTCTGCCATCCATCAGCGTCCATCTCGGCAAGCGTGGCACGTTTCCCGATCCTCATGGCCATTTTCGGTGAAAGGTCTGGATAGGCCACCGTAGAAAGCAGATCGTACAGCGGGGCCATTCTCGGTCCCTGGTCGTCGTAAAGGATCGAGAAATTCTTGCCGTGGGCGTCGGCATTTCCGACGACCAAGTTGAAGATCGCGGCGTCCAGCAGCTTCAACACATCTATAGCGGGTCGCGCTGATACTCGTCGCAACAGGTCAAAGCAGGTCTTGAATGTCGGCCCGCCTTCGCTGGCGTATTTCGTTTCGGGCGGCACGCCAAGTGCTTGGCAAAAGTCCTCCTGGTGAATGCGGTGAACCACGCCGTCGGCATCGCGATAGCGATCGTATCGCTCAACCAAGAGAAAGGGGCGTCCATTCGCCGACCTCGGTTCAACCGGGGCCACGTCGAGGCCGATCGCTGCAGCGAGTTTCATCACAAAAGCTTCGTTTTCGGTTGTCCCTGGGAAGCGCGCGATCGGCGGCTTAAGTATGTGCGTAGTCGCCTGGCCGGGAAGTGGAAGCGCGATCTGGCCATCGATTAGGACAACCGGAACTTTTGATTGCGCGCCCGCAAGCGATAGCCTCAAACCTTCCTGGCCGGCTAATAGCGGCCGCGTCGGGAGTGCATCCAGTATCCGAACGGTTCCGGTCTCATCCAAAGGTGCCGGCTGCTGATCCGCAATCGGCCCCGCTTCGACGGGCTCTTGATCTTCTGGCAAAAGCTGAAGCGCGCCGGCCACGTCGCCGCCCAAGCGATCAAGAAGCGCGAACTCGTTTGCAGGCGAAACGCCCAATGCCTGCGCCGCAACAAGACGCTGGTTTTCCTCGGGCAACAGACCGCCGAAAAATGGTCGGCATTCACGACGAGAAAAACGTTCCGCACGCTTCGGGAGGGAGGCAGACAGCGGAAGTGTGTTTTCGTCATCAAGCCAAGTTTCGCTGTAGACAAAGCCGATATCACCGTGCCTGTCCTGGGTGAACTGCCCGACAATGCGACCATCCCACCAGACGTTGAGAACCCTTACCGTCATTTTCTACGTTCACCTGGAGCCAGAATATCGATCGAACAGCCGAGTGTTTGTAGAACCTGCAACACTTTTCCTATCTGAGCTGTCGGCTTGCCGGCTTCGAGATCGACAATGAACCGGAGGCCAACGCCAGCAACGCCGGCAAGCTCATCCTGCCGCAAGTTTTGCTCCTTGCGTGTACTCCGGACCAGGTTGCCGATGTCGGCTGGATTTCTAACTTGTTTTGGCATTTTAATTTCCCGTTCGGGAAAATAGCAGCGCAGCGAACCACTTGTCGAGCAAAATGTTCCCGAGCGGGAAAGATACTGCTCCGAATGAGCTTCCCCAGTCAAGATTTCCCGATCGGTAAATTCAATGTCACCATGCTTGTCGCTCTCAACTCCTGAAGCCATTGCAGCTTCACGTCCCGGAATGGCCGCGCCCCGCTCATGCGCGCCTCCCTGGGCGCGATGGGACCGGGAAGCAAGGGCCGAAGATGGTCGGAAAAAGTTGGGACGATGCCTTTGTTAAGCCATTGATTCTCATGAGGCGGGGTTTTCGTCCCACACGGGGGTAAGCTGCTGATATTGTTCGAATTCGGCGCGCTCTCCGGGGAAGACGCTGCCTCGCTCAAGGGAACCGCGGCTCAGCCACCTTTGCGGTTGGAAAAATGCCGGGATGAATTTCTTCATCCCGGCCAGGCACTGCGCTGGGAGAGCAGAAATGTCGTTACGCCTTCTTGCGGCCTTTCTGGCGATAGACGTCGGCAACGACGGCGGCGACGATGATCATCCCCTTGACGATTTCCTGGTAGTAGGCGTCGACCCTGAGGAAGGTGAAGCCGGAAGTCATCACGCCGAGGATGACGGTGCCGATGACCGTGCCGGTGACGCGGCCGACGCCGCCGGTCAGCGAGGTACCACCGATGACGGTCGCGGCGATCGCATCGAGTTCGTACATGACGCCCATGCCGGCCTGTGCAGTCTGGGCGCGGGCGGCGGTGACGACGCCGGCGAGGCCCGCCAGCATGCCGGCAATCGCATAGACCTTGACCAGATGGGCCTCGACATTGATGCCCGAGACGCGCGCCGCCTGAACATTGGCGCCAATCGCATAGGTGAATTTGCCGTAGCGGGTATAGCGCAGTGCAATGTGGAAGATGAACGCGACGACGAGGAAGACCACGACCGGCCAGATGCCCGTACCGATGAAGTTGAACTGCTCGGTGAGGCCGGAAACCGGCTGGCCCTTGGTGTACCACTTGGAGATACCGCGCGCCGACACCATCATCCCGAGCGTGGCGATGAAGGGCGGAATCTTGGTCCTCGCGATCAGGCTTCCATTGATGAAGCCGGCCACCAGACCGATCCCGACGCCGAGGCCGATCGGCACGATCGCCGGCAGGTCGGTGAGCGACGGATAGAGGGCTCGCGGCCAGGTGGAGGCTTGCGCAACGCTTGCCGAAAACATCGCCGTCATGCCAACGACAGAGCCGGAAGACAGATCGATGCCGCCGGTGATGATAACCTGCGTGACGCCGACGGCAATGATGCCGATCACCGACACCTGCAGGATCATGATCGTCAGGCGCTGAGAATTCATCAGGAAGCTCTGGCCGACGAAAATCCAGCCGAGAATTTCATAGACCAGCGCGATCCCGATCAGCACCAGGAAGATATTGAACTCGGGGGGCATGCGCCGTCGCGTTCCGGCGAGCGGCGAAGTCGTCCCCTGTGCGGCAATATTGGTGTCCATCTTTCGTTCCTCCCTGCGGTCGGCATCGCACGCCTAGCGCGCGGCAAGTTCCATGACCTTGATTTGGGTGGCTTCCGCCCTGTCGAGAAAGCCCGTGACCCGGCCTTCATGCATGACCATGATCCGGTCGCTCATACCGAGCACCTCCGGCATTTCCGACGAGATCATGATGACGGCGACGCCGTTGCGGGCGAGTTCGGTCACAAGGCGGTGGATTTCGGCCTTGGCCCCGACGTCGATACCGCGCGTCGGCTCATCGAGGATGAGAATGCGCGGATTGGTGAGCAGCCAGCGGCCGATCAGCACCTTCTGCTGGTTGCCGCCCGAAAGGTTTTCGATGCGCTCGTGCAGGTTGGGCGTCTTGACACGCAACTTGCGGCTCATGTCATCGCAGGCGGCCGTAACCTCCTTTTCGCTGACGAAGCCACCCTTGACGAACCTGTCCTGCAGCACGGCGATCTGCATATTCTCGAGAATGTCGAGGATGAGAAGGCAACCCGTATCCTTGCGGTCCTCGGTCAGGAAAGCCATGCGGTTGCGGATCGCCGTGTTGGGGGTGTCGATGACTATTTCCTTGCCGTCGATCGAGATCGTCCCGGAGCTTGCCGGGGTGACGCCGAACAGCGTCTCGGCAACGTTCGAGCGGCCCGAGCCGACGAGGCCGGCAAGCCCGAGGATTTCGCCGGCGCGCACGTCGAAGGAGACGTCATGGAAGACGCCGTCGAGGGTGAGGTTCTTGACCGACAGCACGACATCGCCGATCGGCACTTCCTCCTTGGGGAACATCTGGGTGATCTCGCGGCCGACCATCATGCGGATGATGTCATCACGGGTCACGTCGCTCGATGCGTGGGTGCCGATATATTTGCCGTCTCGAAAAACCGAGAATTCATCGGCGATCTCGAACAGCTCGTTCATCTTGTGGGTGATGTAGACGATGCCGATGCCCTGCGAGCGCAGGTCGCGGATGATCTCGAAGAGATGCGCAACCTCGCGCTCGGTCAACGCCGAGGTCGGCTCGTCCATGATCAGGACGTCCGATTCATAGGAGACCGCCTTGGCGATTTCCACCATCTGCCGGTTGGCGACGGAAAGGTGGCGAACTTCGATGTCGGGGTCGAGATGAATCTTGAGGCGCTCGAAGAGCTTCGCCGTCATCCGGCGCATCTCGCGGTGGTCGACGAAACCGAAGCGGTTCTTGGGTTCGCGGCGGATCCAGATGTTCTCGGCGACCGTCATGAAGGGCATCAGGTTCAGTTCCTGATGGATCATGGCGATGCCGTTCTCAAGGGCGTCGAGGGGCGACTTCAACTGGATGTCGACGCCCCTGAGCTTCACGGACCCCTTATCCGGGTGGTAGATGCCGGCGAGAATTTTCATCAGCGTCGATTTGCCGGCGCCGTTCTCGCCCATCAGCGCATGCACGGTGCCGCGCTTCAGCTTGAACTCGACGTCGTCGAGCGCGACGACCCCCGGGAACTCCTTGCGGACGCCTTCCGCAGCCAGCAAATATTCGGCATTGGGTATGGCACCGCTGGCGCGCACGGCTGCCATCGTCGTAGGACTGAGCGTCATCTCATTGCCTCCCATTTTCCGGTTTCGACCGGACCGTCCTCGGGGCGGGCGGAAGTGCCTTCTAATGGGCTCTTTCAGAGCCTCGGCCGGGACTTGTTTCTAGGGGGAGCGCGACGCGGCCGCGCTCCCGGAAGAACGATCAGTTCTTTGCCTGGTAGTCGGCGAGGTTGTCCTTGGTCACGAGTTCGAAGGGAATGTAGACCTTCTTGTCGATGGACTCGCCCTTGGCGAGCTTGAGGGCGGCATCGACCGAACCCTTGCCCTGACCGGCGGCGTTCTGGAACACGGTCACGTCGAGGTCGCCTGCAGCCAGGGCGGCGAGCGCATCCTGCGTGGCATCGATGCCGGCAATGACGACCGAGTCCATCGAGCGGCCGGAGGCCTTCAGGGCCTGGATGGCGCCGATGGCCATTTCGTCGTTGTTGGCAATAACGGCGTCAAACTCGATACCGGCCGAAAGCCAGTTGGTCATGAGGTCGGAGCCCTGGGTGCGGGACCAGTTCGCGGTCTGCTCCTCGACGATCTCAATGTCCTTGCAGGAATCGGTCTCGATGACATCATGGATATCCTTGGTGCGCATGCGGGCAGCCTGGTTGGACAGTTCGCCCATCATCACCACGGCCTTGCCCTTGCCGCCGAGTAGCTTGCAGACTTCCTGCGTCTGGAGCGTGCCGGATTCCCGTTCGTCGGAAGCGACGAAGGCCTGCTTTTCCGGAAGCGTGTCGATGTTCACCGGCTCGCGGTTGACATAGACCAGCGGAATGCCGGCGTCTTCGGCGATCTTCGACATGGCGGCGGTGGCGTCGGTGTCGACCGGATTGACGATGATGGCGTCGACGCCGGCAGCGATGAAGTTCTGGATCTGGCTCTGCTGTTTGGCGACGTCGTTTTGAGCGTCTTCGACCTGCAATTCGACGCCGTCGATCGTCTTGGCATAGTCCTGCATGCCGTTCCGCAGAACCGTCAGGAAGTTGTCATCGAAGAGGGCCATCGAAACGCCGATGGTTTCCGCATGCGCGGCCGTCGACATCATGACGGCCATTGCGGTGCCCAGGATAAATTTCTTCATGCTCTTTCTCCTCCACATTCGGTGCCGGCGACACCTTTCTCTCGTTGGCCGGAAATTCGATCCATTCAGATCAAAATCATCCCACCCGGAAGCAGTGTTCCACTTCACTTCCGACGAAAACGGAATAAACAAACTAGTGGCTTGTCATTACGGAATATGTATTCCATTTTATCCGGGCGTCGTCAAGCCTGTCTTGCAACGACCGGATCGATTTCCGCTCTTGACCTCGCGCGCGGCAATCAGGCCTGCGCCTGCAGATAAGTCATGCTCTCGCGTATGGCCTTCGCCGGGTCGCTGAGGTCATGCACCGAGGGAGCGAAGGGTTCGAAGGAAAAGGGCCCTGCATAACCCTCTGCGCGGAGCCGCCGGATCTGGCCCGCATTGTCCAGCCGGTCCGCCGCGTCGACCAGCTCCCGGTGCGGATCGCGCATGTCGGCGACGGCAACGGCATCGTCCGTGACGCCGGAAATGTGCACCAGACCCGTCAATCCCGGGAAGAAGGCGTCCTCGCCGGCAAGGTGGTGGTGGAAGGTGTCGTGCACGAGGCGGAAGGTCGATCCGCCGATCTCGCGAATTGCTTCGGCCGCTTCTGTTTTCGAGCGCAGCGAGCAGATTTCGAAGCCGAGCGGCTCGACGAGGCCGACGATTCCGGCCCGGTCGAGAAGCGGTTTGAGGGCGCTCAGCGCCGCCCTGAGATTTGCCTGGCGCTCGCCGTCCGCCCGGCCGCTGCCATCGTTGACCGGGACCAGCACCAGCGCCTCGGCGCCGCTCTCGTGGGCATAGGCGATGAGTTCGCGCGCCTCGGCTTCGCGCGCCGCGTTCCACTCGTTGAAACGCTGCAGGGCGTTGATCGAGATGATCTTCAGGCCGTGTCTTTCGGCGAGCGCCTTTACCGCCTCCGGCTTCGATCCGTCGAGAATGGCGTTTCCGGCAAGGTCGTTGCGAATCTCCACTGCCGAGACACCGAGCGATTTCGCCAGTTCGAAAAAGGCGTCGAGCGGCAGATTCGGCGCCGTCATATGGTTGAGCGCGAAGGCAAGGGCGGTCATGATGAATGTCTCCTCCAGGAATATCTCGATTGGCTGCCGGGATTGATCGGAATATTTGTTCCATTTTTGTTAGATGGCACAATTGCCATTCGAGCGCAGGCAGTCAAAGCCGCATGCGGTCGTCGGCCTCGCATTTGTGCGAGATAATTTTTCCGTGATGATGGTATTCTCTCATTGCGCAGGCGGACGGCAAACGCAGCGCCGACCGAGGCTCTTCACCCCTGCTTGGGCAAGCCGTTCGCCTCGGCGATGAAGTCGGACAGCATCGGCACAAAGTCCTCGCCGCGCCCGACGCCAACCGCCTGGGCAAAGGAGTTGCGCACGGCAGCGCCGATCGGGTTCGCGGCGCCACAGGCATTGGCGAAGCCCGCGAGATAGCTCATGTCCTTGAAGCCGTTGCGGATCGCGAATTTGTGCGCGTTCGGATCGCGCTCGAGCACCCAGCGGAAAAAAGTCTGGTAGAAGGGGCAATCCATGCGCCCGCCGCGAATGACGCTGTCGAAGACTTGCGGCGTCAGCCCCGCCTTGCGGCCGAGCATCAGCGCCTCCGAATAGAGCGCGGCATAGCCCATCGACAGGAAGTTGTTGAGGAGCTTCATCGTATGGCCGGTGCCGGTCGGACCCGTATGGACGATGCGGCCGGCAAAGCATTCGAGCACAGGCCGGATGCGGCGCAGGTCCTCGTCCGCGCCGCCTACCATGACGTCGAGCGTACCGGCGGCTGCGTCCGCCGGCGTACGGCTGAGCGGCGCATCGATAAGCGTGATGCTCTTCGCCGCGAGATCCGAGGCAAGTTTCATGGTGACGGAAGGATCGGAGGTCGAGCAATCGACAATGGTGACCGGCCGCGCGGCGGCCGCAATGCCATCCGGACCTTCGATGACCGCAAGAACTTCCGGCGAACCGGTGACGCACAGCACGATGATGTCGCAGCCTTGCGCCATCTCGCGCGGCGTCTTCACCTCGCTCGCGCCATCGGCGACAAGCGCTTCGACCGGCGCCCGGTTGCGGTGCGCCATGACCAGGAGCGGCCAACCCTTCTTAAGAATATTCGTTGCCATGCCCTGGCCCATGAGCCCGAGCCCGATGAAACCCACAGTCGCCTTCGTCATCGTGTGTCTCCCTGTCGCTCTCGTCCTATCGTGCACGATTGTCGTGGGATCGCCAGACCCAAATAGTGACCGGTCCAAGTCGAGGTCGGTTTCTGACGACATGCCGTAGGTCTAACGCCGCAGCGTGATCCAGACGGGCGCGTGGTCGCTGGCGTTCTCGCGGCCGCGGACAGCCCGGTCGATGCCGGCGGCGATAAGCCGGCGCGTGAGCTTGCGGCTCAAGAGGATGTGGTCGAGGCGAAGGCCCGCATTGCGCTGCCAGCGGTTGCGGCGATAGTCCCAGAAGGTGAAGAGCTCGTCCTGCGGATTAAGTTTCCTGAGCGCATCGAGCCAGCCCAGGTCGAGCAATGACTGAAAGGCGGCACGGCTTTCCGGCTGTACGAGGGCATTGTCGTCGTAGGAGCGGGTCGGGTAGATGTCGCGCGGCTCGGGAACAATATTGTAGTCGCCGGCGAGCACGACCGGCAGGCCGGTTTCGAACAGCGTTGCCGCATGGCGGGCAAAACGCGCATGCCAGGCGAGCTTGTAGTCGAATTTCGGTCCTGGCTGCGGATTGCCGTTCGGAGCGTAGAGCGAGGCGACAAGAATTCCGTTGACGGCTGCCTCGATATAGCGGCTATGGCTGTCGGACGGGTCGCCTGGCAATTCGGCGCGCGTCAGAATCGGTTCGACGTCCCGGGCCAGGATCGCGACGCCGTTCCAGGCCGACTGCCCGCAGCAGACGGCGCCGTAGCCGGCGCCTTCGATTACCGATCTCGGGAATTGCTCATCCGTCGCCTTCAGTTCCTGCAGGCAAACGATGTCCGGCTCGGCTTCCTCCAACCAGACGAGGAGATTTTCGAGCCGCTTGTTCACGCCATTAATGTTGAATGTGGCGAGCTTCATCGGATGGTCGGCTCAAGGCGTGAGCATGCCGATCCAGCCGGCGACCGCTTCGGCGACGTTCTTCAGGTGATCGGCGGTCGAGAAGCCGGATATGCGCTTGCGCGGTTTGAGGTCGTGGTCGCCGTCCTCCAGCCAGAGGAATTCGATCCGGTCGGACAGCGTATAACTCTGCACCTCCTCCGGCGTGCCGAACTCATCCCGGGTGCCCTGGCAGATCAGAGTCGGCGTCCTGAGTTCGGCGAGGTGTCGGGTGCGGAGCTGCTCCGGTTTGCCCGGCGGGTGGAACGGATAGCCGAGGCAGAGCAGTCCGACTATCGTCCCCGCGGCGTAGAGCTTGTCGGCGATCATGCTGGCGACGCGCCCGCCCATCGATTTGCCGCCGATGACGAGAGGGCCCGTGGCCGCGAGCGCGGCCACGGCGGCCTCATACTCCGGCTTCAATGTCTCGGCGCGCGGCGGGGGCTTGCGGCCGTCGGTCGTCCGACGCGCCGCCATATAGCCGAATTCGAAGCGGGCGACGCGGAAGCCCGTGCCGGCAAGCGCCAGGGCGGTGGCCGTCATGGAGGCCGAATCCATCGGCGCGCCGGCGCCATGGGCGAGAAGGATGGTGGCGGGTGCATCCTCGGGACCGTCGAACAGGAAATTCACGCCCATCTCAGCCAGCCGTTTTCGACCGCAGATGAAGGTTCACGAACTGAACGCCGCGCTCGGCCGTTCGGGCCCATTCGGAGTCCCTGTCGAGTTCCAGATAGCGGATCCACCAGCGCCGTGCTTCGCCGAGATCCCCGACATCGAATTCGAGCTTTGCGAGGTTGAAGACCGCGTCCGCATAATCGTGGTCGAGCGCAATCGCCTTTGCCAGGTGCCGCCGAGCGGCGTTGACGTGGCCTCGTGTCCCCACGAGCCCGGCAAGGTTGAACCAGGCCTCGGCAAAAGTGGGATCCAGCTTGAGGGCCCGGACATAATCATGCACGGCCTCCGTTTCGCGGCCGGCGGCTCTCAGGCAATTGGCGCGGTTGAAGGCGGCGACGGAATCCGCGCGATCGATGGCGAGGTAGCGCCGGTAGATCGCCGCCGCCTCGTCGTAGTCGCCCGCCTCTTCTGCCGCTTCGGCCTCGGCGAAAAGCTCTTCGAGCGCCAGTTCGTCCGGAGCATCGAGGTCGAGCAGCAATTGGCCGTCGAGCTCGCTCAAGCCCTCGGCACGACGCGCATAGATCGCATCGCTGCCCTTGTGGTGAAGCGAGAGCGCAGTCAGAGATGCGATTTGTCCGGAACGGTGCACGGAGCGGACGATTGCGCTCCACCCGGCACCGCTCGCGACCAGCCCGGCATATTTGCGGGCAAGGATCAGGTCGCGGAATGAATAGGGCTCTCTGTCGTGCTCGAAGGCGTCGAACAGCGAGAGGAGATGGAAGAGGCGCGGCGGCAGGCTCGACTGATCGATCAGCGATTGCCGCGTCAGCGCCGATGTTTCCGGCGCCGTCGCCAGGCCGAGTAGCCGCAGCAAGCCGTTCTCGCTGAGGAGGCGCCGACCCTCTCCGGCTTCGCGTTCGACGCGCGCTTGGATATCAGCTTCGGTTTCCCTTGCCAGCAGACCGCGGCCGAAGACCACGCAAGCCGTCTGACGCGTGACTCCGCGCCTCAGATGCCCGCCTTGCCGCTCGACCTCTCTCGCGAGCAGCCGTCGTGGGAATGAGGAAAGCGCGCCGACTGTACCGAATATCTGGCCTGCGACCGCCATCAGACTTTCTTCTTGGCGGCGGGCTTTGACGCGGTCCGCTTGGCCGTCGCAGGCTTGGCCGCCTGCGGGGCGGCCGGTTCGGCTTTGGCCTTGCTCTTGCTCACGGCGGGCGGTTTCGTCTGCGAAAGGCTCGCCTTCAGCGCGTCCATGAGATTGATGACGTTGCCGCGTTCGGGCGCTGCCGCGATGATCGGCTTGTGGCCCTTGAGCTTCTCGCGGATCATCTTCATCAGCGCCACCTCATAGCGATCTTCGTAGTTCTTCGGATCGAAAACCGTGGCCTTCTGCTTGATGAGCGCCTCTGCAAGCTCGAGCATTTCCGGATCGGGATTGCCGACCGGGATGTTGCCGAAGTAATCGGCGGTGCCGCGCACCTCATTCGGATTGCGCAGGGTGCAGACGAACATGCCGGTCTCGCGCGGACCGATGGTGACGACGCGCTCGCGGCTCGAGAGCACGAGGCGTGCTATTGCCAGCTTGCCGGTTCTGCGCAGCGCCTCTCGCAGAACGATGAAGGTCTCCTCCGCCATTGCCCCGTCGGGGGCGAGGTAATAGGGCGCGTCGCGGTAGATGACGTCGACTGTCTCTTCCTCGACGAAAGCCTCGATATTCATCGTGTGGTTGGATTCGATCTTGACGCTTTCCAGGTCGGAATCCTCGATGATGATGTATTTCTTGTCCTCGTATTCGTAGCCCTTGACGAGATCGGAGCGCTCGACGAGGCCCAGTTCCGGATCGACCGGTTTCATATTGATCCGGTTGTGCGTGTCTTTGTGCAATTGATTGAAGGTGATGCGATCGCTCGTCGAGGTGGCTGGGTAGAGCCGTACGGGACAGCTCACGAGGCTCAGTCTCAGATAGCCCTTCCAACTTGCCCTGGGTGCCATGATGGTCTCCTGCTCGGCAACGCGGTTACTTCCCGGACATGAGCGGCAAGTCCCTGGCATGGGCGTCGATTTCGGCCCAGGGGTCGCCGGATGTGGCCAGAAGGCCGGGAAGCGAAGAATAGTTCAAATCCGCGGGAGCGTCGATAGTTTCAAGATCGTTCCAGTGGAGCGGGGTGGAGGCGGGCAGGTTCGTGCGGGCTCGAAGCGAATAGGCCGCAACCGCGGTATGCCCGCGGGCGTTGCGGTGGATATCGATGAAGATTCGTCTGGAGCGTTTTCCCTTGCTCATCGTGGTGATGAAGGTTTCCGGCGCGGCGGCGGCGAGCCGGGCGGCTATGTCGGCGGTCGCCTTGTGCACTTTCTTCCAGTCGAGCTTCGGTCTGACGGGCACGACCACATGGATGCCCTTGCCCCCCGATGTCTTAACGAAGGGAACGAGATCGAGCGCTTCCAATTCCTGCCTGATATGGATAGCCGCCTCGACCACCTCTCGCCAGCCGATGCCTTCGCCCGGATCGAGGTCGAAGACGACGCGGTCTGGTTTTTCCAGCCGCATTCGCGTCGAACCCCAACTGTGGAACTCGACGACGCCGAACTGCGCGAGCGCCAGGTAGCCCTTCGCGTCCTCCACCGACAGATAGGTTTTCGGCTCTCCCTCCGAACTCATGGCCCCGAAACCGGCCACCGAAGCCGGCATGCCGGTGAAGGGGTGACGCTGGAAGAAACAGTCCTGGGGCCGCCCCGTAGGGCAGCGAACGAGCGAGACCGGGCGGCCGAGGATGTGCGGCAGCATGAAATCGCCGACAGCGGCATAGTAGACGGCGACGTCGAGCTTGGTGGGCCCGGATTTTCCGAACAGGCGGCGCGTCGGATTGGTGATCGATATGCCGGCAAGGTCGGCGTCGGAGATGAAGCGCTTGCGGCTGGTGGCGGCCGGCGTTGAAAGTTCGACCTCCCGAAGTCCCTTGAAAACCGGGTGGCGAAGCACGTTATCCGTCGTGCGGTTGCCATAGTGGATGCGCGCCGTCAGCACGGGCCGAACCCAGATGATCTCCTTCGGCGCTCCTTCGAGTCTGGTCGCGCCGTAACGCAAGGGCTCCAACCGCTCTCGCAAGTGTTTGAGCATCGCCGTGTCGAAGCCGGTGCCGACCTTTCCGCGATACTGCAACTCGCCATCCACCCACTCGCCCAGGGCCAGTGCGGCAATGCCTTCGGCGGCTTCCGAAACGGTATAACCGGCGATGGCGAAGTCTTCCGCCGTGAGCGCCTTGGTCTTGGTCCAGGTCTTGGAGCGGCCGCTCCGATAGGGCGCCGATGCGCGTTTGGAAATGATGCCCTCGAGCCCCAGTTCCGAAGCTTTGTCATAAAAGGCGCGGCCTCCGCCGGCGACATGATCGCTGTATTGAATGGCAGAGCGGCTGGAGACATGCGCTTCAAGCAATCGTTTCAGCAGTTCCTTCCGTTTGGCGAGAGGCGCATTCACCAGGGTCCAGCCGTCGAGGTGGAGGAGGTCGAAGGCATAGAACACAAGCCGGTTCTCCGCGCTGGTCGACAGCGCCTCCTGTAGCAGCGCGAAGCGGCTGATCCCGGACTCGTCGAGCGCGACAATCTCGCCGTCGATCACGGCGTCGCGGCAGGGGAGGCGCCGAAAGGCCTCGGGCAGATCGCCATAGCGCTTCGTCCAATCGAGGCCACCCCGGGTAATCAGGCGCACTTCGTCCCCGGCCTTGTGCGCCATGGTGCGGTAGCCGTCGAACTTTATCTCGTGCAGCCAATCCTCGCGGTCTCCGGCGCCTTCCGGCGGCGCGGCCGTCGGCATCGCGAGTTGCGGCTCGACCCGGGCCGGCAGCGGGGCTTTCTCGGCGCCCGGGAGAGCCGCGGCATTGAGCTTGACAGGCTTGGCGGGACCTCGCGGCTTTTCGACCAGTTCCTCGATCCGCCGGCCCGATTTGACGCTTTCCGGTCGGGCGGTGAGGATGTCCGTAGAAGCATCGGCGGCCGGGTCTCGCTCCTTGAAGAGAAGCCAATTGCGCTTTTCCCCTTCGCCCGGCTTCGGCTTCAGCCGGGCCAGCATCCAGCCGCCCTTGAGCTTTTCGCCGGCAAGGCGAAACTTGAAGGCGCCTTTGCGCAGGCTCTCATCGACGTCTTCCATCGGCGCCCAGACGCCCGTGTCCCAGACGATCATCGGCCCGCCGCCATATTCGCCCTTGGGGATTACGCCCTCGAAGTCGATATAGTCGAGCGGGTGGTCCTCGGTCTCGACCGCGAGCCGCTTGTCGGCGGGGTTGAGCGACGGGCCCTTTGGCACAGCCCAGCTTTTCAGGACACCGCCGACCTCGAGCCTCAGATCATAGTGGTCGGCGGTGGCGTGATGTTTATGCACGACGAAGCGGTTGCCGTCGCCGGCAAGGCTGCCGGCCGGTTCCGGCGTCTTCGAAAAATCCCGCTTCTTGCGGTAGGCATCGAGCTTCGATGTCGCCATCCTAAAAGGCTAAGGCCGATCCGCGGAAGCCGCAATATCAGCCGAAGCGGCTGGGCGTGCCCAGCGCCATATGGCGGTTGACGTCCTTGTAGAGCAGGTAGCGGAACTTGCCCGGGCCGCCGGCATAGCAGGCCTGCGGGCAGAAGGCTCTCAGCCACATATAGTCGCCGGCTTCGACCTCGACCCAATCCGAATTCAGCCGGTAGACCGCCTTGCCTTCGAGGACATAGAGGCCGTGCTCCATGACGTGGGTCTCCATGAAGGGGATGACGCCGCCGGGCTCGAAGGTGACGATCGTCACATGCATGTCGTGGCGCATGTCGGAGGGGTCGACGAAGCGGGTGGTGGCCCAGCGACCCTCCGTGTCCGGCATCGGCGATGGCGTGACCTCGCGTTCGTTGGTGACGATCGGATCGGGAAGGGGCAGCCCCTCGACCTTCTCATACGCTTTGCGGATCCAATGGAACCGGGTTGCCGTGCCGCCGTCATTGTGCAGGCTCCAATCGCTGCCGGGCGGAATATAGGCATAGCCGCCGGGCTGCATCCGGTACGACTGGCCGTTGATCGTCAGGCGGAACTCGCCGTCGACGACGAAGAGCACGCCCTCGGCGCGCGGGTCGGCTTCCGGCCGGTCGCTTCCGCCGGAGGGGCCTACTTCCATGATATATTGCGAGAAAGTCTCGGCGAAGCCCGACAGCGGCCGCGAGAGCACCCAAAGCCGGGTGTTCGTCCAGAACGGCAGGTAGCTCGTGACGATGTCGCGCATGACGCCCTTGGGGATGATCGCATAGGCCTCGGTGAACACGGCCCGGTCGGTCAGGAGATTCGTCTGCGGCGGGTGCCCGCCCTCCGGAAAATAGTAATTGCTCTTCATATTACTCGCCTGTCGAAGTCGCTGCTGGACCGGGCTCCGTCGATCCCGGTGGTGGATTGTGGAGCCGCCCTTGTCGCAGCCCATACTCTGTAAGAGACCGGCACGCTAGCTCTCCCCCGGCCTGTGGCCGCCGATTGCGCGGGTCAATTCGTCCGCGATCCGGCGAACGACGGGACCGAGGCTCGCGAGCTTCGCGTCGTCGATGCGTACGCTCGGGCCGGAGACTGAAATTCCGCAAATCGCCTGGCCATATTCGTTGAAGACCGGAGCGGCGATGCAGCGCATGCCAAGCGTATGCTCCTCGTCGTCGACCGACCAGCCGCGATCGCGGGTTTCCTCGATATTGGCCAGGAGCGCCGCCGGCGTGTCGAGCGTGCGGGCGGTGAAGTGCGCGAGCGGTCTGTCGTTCAAGAGGTTGGCGATCTCCGTGTCGGACCAGGCCGAAAGGATCGCCTTGCCGATGCCCGACGCGTGGATAGGGCCCCGCCGCCCGGGCCGGAAGAAGGCGCGCATCGGTGCGTGGCTTTCGACTTGCGAAATGAAGACCACGTCACCACCGTCCTCGATGCCAATATTTGCCGTTTCGCCGCTTTCCTCCATCAGGTGATGCAGGAAAGGCCGGCTGATCGTGCCGAGTTTGCGGAAGCGCAGAAAAGCATTGCCGATCTCGAAGGCCCTGACGCCGATCGTCCATGTGCCCGTGTCGCCCTCTTGCGTGACCATGCCGTGGCCGGCAAGCGAGGTCAGCAGCCGGTGTACCGTCGAAGGCGCCATGCCCGTGCGTTCCGCAAGTGAGGTCAGCGTCGACCCATCGCCCTCGGCAACGATTGCAAGGAGCGACAGGGCCCGGTCGAGCACCTGAACGGAGGAGGGAGCGGCATTTGCCGCCGCCTTGCGCCCGCGCTTTGACTTCACCGTCAATTCCATGGACCTCTCCAAATCGCTCGCATGCATAATGCTCTACAGCGATTGCGTTCGATTTTCCCAATTTTCTTGAAAATCATTATTTCCATTCCGTGGGAATGATTTCCATAATTGCATTGAACAAGTCTCCGGATGGTTTAGCATCTCACTCGAACAGGAGGAGTTGCCATGACCAAGATGCGCGCCGTCGATGCGGCGGTTCATGTTCTGGAGAAGGAAGGCATCGATTGTGCCTTCGGCGTGCCGGGTGCCGCCATCAATCCGCTCTATTCGGCGCTGAAAGCGCGCGGCTCGATCCGCCACATCCTGGGGCGCCATGTGGAGGGCGCCTCGCATATGGCGGAGGGCTACACCCGGGCGAAGCACGGCAATATCGGCGTCTGCATCGGCACCTCCGGACCGGCCGGAACCGACATGATCACCGGTCTCTACTCGGCCTCGGCGGATTCTATCCCGATCCTCTGCATCACCGGTCAGGCGCCGAGAGCGCGCCTCGAGAAGGAGGATTTTCAGGCGGTCGACATCGCCGCGATTGCGGCGCCGGTGACGAAATGGGCCGTCACCGTGATGGAGCCGGCGCTCGTCCCCTTCGTCTTCCAGAAGGCGTTCCACCTGATGCGATCGGGCCGGCCCGGACCGGTGCTGATCGATCTGCCGGTCGATGTCCAGCTTGCCGAAATCGAGTTCGATCCCGACACTTATGAACCGCTTCAGCCCTACAGGCCTGCCGCAACCCGCGCGCAGGCCGAGAAGGCGATTGAAATGCTGAACGCGGCGGAGCGGCCGTTGATCGTTGCCGGGGGCGGCATCATCAATGCGGATGCCTCCGACCTGCTTGTCGAGTTCGCCGAGATCACCGGCGTTCCGGTCGTCCCGACGCTGATGGGCTGGGGCACGATCCCGGACGATCATCCGCTGATGGCCGGCATGTGCGGGCTTCAGACGGCGCATCGCTATGGCAATGCGACGCTGCTGGCCTCGGATTTCGTCTTCGGCATCGGCAATCGCTGGGCCAACCGCCATACCGGCAACATTCCGACCTACACGGAAGGCCGCAAGTTCATCCATGTCGACATCGAGCCGACGCAGATCGGCCGCGTCTTCGCGCCGGATTTCGGCATCGTCTCGGACGCCGGAGCCGCGCTCAAGCTCTTCCTCGACATCGCGACCGAATGGAAGACGGCCGGCAAGCTCAGAGACTGGTCGGCCTGGGCGGAGGAATGCCGCGAGCGCAAGCGCACCATGCTGCGCAAGACCCATTTCGACCAGACGCCGCTCAAACCCCAGCGCGTCTACGAGGAGATGAACAAGGCCTTCGGCCGCGACACCTGCTATGTCACCACCATCGGCCTCAGCCAGATTGCCGGCGCGCAGTTCCTGCATGTCTACCGGCCGCGCAACTGGATCAACTGCGGGCAGGCCGGCCCGCTCGGCTGGACACTCCCGGCAGCACTCGGCGTGCGAGCCGCCGACCCGAGCCGGCCGATCGTGGCGCTTTCCGGCGACTATGATTTCCAGTTCCTGATCGAGGAACTGGCGGTCGGGGCGCAGCACAAGCTCCCCTATCTCCATGTCGTCGTGAACAACTCCTATCTCGGCCTCATTCGCCAGGCGCAGCGCGGCTTCGACATGGATTTCGAGGTGAGCCTCGCCTTCGAGAACATCAATGCGGGGGAAGACGCGGAGAAGGGCTACGGCGTCGACCACGTGGCGGTCGCGGAAGGCCTCGGCTGCAAGGCGATCCGGGTGAGGAGCCCGAACGAGTTCGACGACGCCTTCGAGCGGGCAGAGGCGCTGATGAAGGAACACCGGGTTCCGGTCGTCATCGAATTCATCCTGGAGCGCGTCACCAACATCGCCATGGGGGCGGACATCAACGCGGTCGTCGAGTTCGAGGACCTCGCCGAACGGGGCGAGGATGCACCGACGGCGATCGCCGCCGCCCTGCTCGACTGAAACTATCAAACAGAGGAGTAACCGCATGCCGAGATTTGCGGCAAACCTGACCATGCTCTTCAACGAGGCACCATTCCTCGACCGCTTTTCGCTCGCCGCCAGGGCCGGCTTCGAGGGGGTGGAGTTTCTTTTCCCTTATGAATTCGAGAGGATGGCGCTGCGCGCCGCTCTCGATCGCCATGGCCTCAAGCAGGTCCTGCATAACCTCCCGGCCGGCGACTGGGCGGGCGGCGAGCGCGGCATCGCCATCCTGCCGGATCGCATCGACGAATTCCGCCGGGGTGTCGCCAGTGCCATCGACTATGCGAAGGCGCTCGGTTGCAGCCAGGTGAATTGCCTCGTCGGCATCGCGCCCGGCGGCGTGCCGGACAGCGTGCTGCGCACGACGCTCGTTGCCAACCTGAAATTTGCGGCAAGCGAGTTTGGCGGGCACGGCATCCGGCTGCTGATCGAGCCGATCAACCGCTTCGACATTCCGGGCTTCTATCTGAACACGGTCGAACAGGCGGTCGCGATCATCGAGGAAGTCGACAGCGACAATCTCTTCATTCAGTACGATCTCTATCATCAGCAGCGCACAGAGGGCGAGTTGATCGGCACCTTCAAGCGCCATTCGAGCCGCATCGCGCATGTCCAACTCGCCGACAATCCGGGTCGCAACGAGCCGGGCACCGGCGAGATCAACTACCCCTTCGTCTTCGACGCGCTGGAGGCCGCCGGCTACGACGGCTGGATCGGCTGCGAATACAAGCCGAGAACGACCACCGCGGACGGGCTCGGTTGGCTCGGTGCCGAACTCGCGCGCCGGCAACCCGCCGACATCATCAAGATCAGGAGCTAAGTAATGGCATCTATCGGTTTCATTGGACTGGGCATTATGGGCACGCCGATGGCGCGTCACCTGCAGGATGCCGGCCACAGGATCATCACCTCGAAATTCGTAATCCCGCCGCGCCAGGAGCTCGTCGACCATGGACTGGAATTCGTCGAGACGCCGAAGGCGCTTGCCGAGACGGTCGACACTATCATCCTCATGCTGCCGGACACGCCGGAAGTGAAGGATGTCCTCTTCGGCGAGAACGGCGTCTATTACGGCCTCGGCGAAGGCAAGCTCGTCATCGATATGAGCTCGATATCGCCGATCGAGACAAAGGAATTTGCCAGGAAGGTCCGCGAAACGGGGGCCGACTATATCGACGCACCCGTATCCGGCGGCGAGGTCGGTGCGAAGAACGCCTCGCTCAGCATCATGGCCGGCGGCACGCCGGAATCCTTCCAGCGCGCTCTGCCGCTCTTCAACCTGATGGGCAAAAACATCACGCTGGTCGGCGATTGCGGCGATGGGCAGGTCACGAAGGTTGCCAACCAGATCATCGTCGCGCTGACGATCGAGGCAGTCTCCGAGGCGCTGGTCTTCGCTTCCAAGGCGGGCGCCGATCCGGCGCGGGTGCGTGAGGCGTTGATGGGCGGCTTTGCCTCCTCGCGCATCCTCGAGGTGCACGGCGAACGCATGATCAAGCGGACATTCGAACCGGGCTTCCGCATATCGCTGCACCAGAAGGACCTGAATCTCGCCCTGCAGGGGGCGAAGAGCCTCGGCATATCATTGCCGAACACGGCGGCGACGCAGGAACTCTTCAACAACTGCGCCGCCAATGGCGACAGCGGTCTCGACCATTCCGGATTGGTCCGCGCGCTGGAGCGCATGGCGAACCACGAGGTCGCCTAAGAATGAAAGAAAAGCGCATGATCGGCCGGGCGGGCTTCCCCATCCACCTTTGGCGATCGTGCATCCGGGCGGCGGAAGGAGGAGCCGCCGCCCGGGCTTTTTTGAACGGGAGGGAAAATGGCCGTTATCACCAATCCGCGTGCGTTCCTGGAGACCTTGTTTACCGCGGCGGTCGCCGCCGCCGACCCGGCGCGCGTCATCGCGGCCAATCTGCCGGAGCGGCCGAAGGGGCGCACCGTCGTCGTTGGGGCCGGCAAGGGCGCCGCGCAAATGGCGCGCGCCTTCGAACGGCTGTGGGACGGGCCGCTTGGCGGTGCCGTCGTCACCCGCTACGGCTTTGGCGTTCGCTGCAAGCGCATCGACGTGCTCGAAGCCGCCCATCCCCTGCCGGACGAGAATGGTCTTATGGCGTCGCGCCGGCTTCTTGCCGAGGTCGGCGGCCTGACCGAGGATGATCTGGTCGTTGCGCTGATCTGCGGCGGCGGCTCGGCGCTGCTGCCGGCACCGCCGCCGGGGCTTTCGCTCGAGGATGAGATCGCCGTCAATCGCGCGCTACTTGCTTCTGGTGCGCCGATCCGGGCAATGAATGCATTGCGCAAGCATGTCTCCCTGATGAAGGGCGGCCGGCTGGCTGCGGCCGCGCATCCGGCTCGCGTGGTTTCGCTCGTCGTTTCCGATATTCCCGGCGACGACCCGGCGCTCGTCGCCTCCGGCCCGACGATCGCCGACCATTCGAGCCGCTTCGATGCCATGAACACCATCGAGCGCTATCGACTATCTCTGCCGGACGCGATCATGCGGTGGTTGGCGTCGAAGGCGGCGGATGCGCCGACGCCATCCGATTCGCGCTTTACCCGCAATGAAGTGCGGCTGATCGCGTCCGCTGGCGTTTCGCTGGAGGCCGCAGCGGCAAAAGCGCGGGCGACGGGAGTTGCGGCAGCCATTCTGTCGGATTCCATCGAGGGCGAGGCGCGCGACGTCGGACTGGTGCATGCCGCTATCGCCCGCGAGGTGGCGACGCGTGAACGCCCCTTCCAGAAGCCCATTGTCCTCCTTTCCGGCGGCGAGACCACCGTCACCCTGCGAGGCACAGGTAAGGGTGGCCGCAACAGCGAATTCCTGCTGTCGCTCGCGCTCGGTATCGACGGCGTTCAAGGAATCTCGGCCCTGGCCGCCGACACGGATGGCATCGACGGTTCCGAAGACAACGCCGGCGCATTCGCCGACGACAGGACCGCCGGCCGGCTCCTCAAGCGCGGGGCCGGTGCAGCGGCGCTGCTCAACGACAACGACAGCTGGACCGCTTTCGACCTGCTCGGCGATCTCTTCAAACCCGGACCGACCGGCACCAACGTCAACGATTTCAGAGCGATACTGATCCAATGAGCGAGATAGAAGCAAAACAGCATGGCAGAGTTCAAGCGATGTCTCTGCCGATCCGGCCCCTCACCCCTGCTGCCTTCGCACCCTTCGGCGATGTGATCGAAATGGACGCGGCAAAGAGCTTTCCGATCAACGCCGGCAAGTGCACCCGCCACCATGATCTTGCCAAGGTCGAGGCCACCGGGCCGGGCGCGCGGGTGCTGATCAGCCTGTTGCGCGGCGAGCCCTATGACCTGCCGCTTACGCTGACCATGGTCGAGCGCCATCCGCTCGGCAGCCAGGCCTTCGTGCCGCTGACGAAAAACACATTCCTCGTTGTCGTTGCGCCGGATGAAGGCGGCCGTCCGGGAACGCCGATTGCCTTCGAAACCGCGCCCGGCCAGGGCGTCAACATCGCCCGCAACGTCTGGCACGGCATCCTGACGCCGCTTCATGGGGTTTCCGACTTCGTCGTCGTCGACCGCGGCGGCGAAGGCTGCAATCTGGAGGAGCATTTCTTCGATATCCCCTATCGCGTCGAGCACGGGTGACGGCATTCACCCTTGTTGTAAGGCGGTCGAGCTCTTAGGTTCCGCGGATAGTGTCCGCGGACTTTCGATCAATGCAACACGTCATCAGGAACATGTGGGGGGAAACCGGTTGGGGCATACCGACCTCGGTCGCCCTGCATCTGGCCCTGGCGTTCTTGCTGCTGGTCCGATTGCCGGAGCACGGCCCCCCGGCGCCGGAGAAAAGCGTGAATGTCGAGCTCGTTCCACCGCCGTCGCAAGCGGGGGAGAAGTCGCCGGAAGTACGTACTGGGCCGAGGCCGGAGCGAGCGCGCGCGCAGCCGCAGGCATTTGAGTCCGCTTCCGCGCGGCCCGACAAGGAGCCTACTCAGCCGCAATTGCCCCCGGCGGCACCAAAGCCGATCGATGATTCGCGGCGGAAGCCGGAGCAGCCACCCTTCGCCCCAGCGGAGACGGAGAGTGCTGCGAAAGACAAACCGCCCGTGGTCAGAACAGCACCTGCGGAATTGCGCGTTGAAGCCAAGGAGGCCGTCAATGCCGCTGCCGATGCCGTAGCGCCGCCAAGCGCGCCCGTTCCCAAGTCAAAGCCGACGCCCCCGATGGCCAAGGCGGATGAAGCCGCGAATCCCGAGCAGACAGCATCCGAGCGCCAGGCGCCAGCGCTTCAAGAAGCACGGGAACTCTACTCCAAGGATGCGCTGTCAGACCCGCGTGTGAAGCAGGCGATCGGTCGGCTGCCGCCCAAGAGGCGTATCGTCCAGCTCTGCACCATCGAGGCGCTTGAGCAGATCCGTCGGCAGAGACCCGATGCCTTTCCGGACATGCTCGTGCCGTTCGGCCCGTCGGGAGGATTGGTTTCTCCCGATGGCATGAGTGCCAACGGCGGCGCCTTCCGCAGCCAGCGGAAATGGTACGCGGTCGACTTCAAATGCGAGGTCAGCCCCGAGACGACGGCGGTCGTCTCCTTTAGTTACGCCATTGGCAAGGCGATCCCGAAAAGCGAGTGGGCAGCGCGGCAATTGCCGAGGGAGTAGCCAGTCCTCTTAAGCAGACAACTGTGTTGCCACGATTATCTGCTTGGATTCGTTACACCTCCCCTTGAGCGTCTTCTAGTAGAAGCGCAAAGGGCGCCGTACACACACGAACGGTCTCCGGATCGTCACTGACCTGCGTCGGCCGGAACAAGAGACGGCTACTAGAGCATGATCCGACCTGAGTGAAACGAGGATCGATAAGATCATGCGTCAGAAAGAAAGCGTTAGAGCGCCGATCTGATCCAGTCAGATCGAAACGCGCTCTAAAGGTGGATCCATGCGGTCTTCAGATCGACATATTTGTCGAGCGCGTGAAGCGACTTGTCATGGCCGTTGCCAGACTGCTTGACGCCGCCAAGCGGAACGGTGTTGTCCGCGCCGCCATAGGTGTTGACGTGCACGACACCCGCACGGATGCCCCCGATCATTCGGTGCGCACGGGAGAGATTGGAGGTCCAGACCGCCGACGCGAGGCCGTAGTCGGTGGCATTGGCGATACGCAGTGCCTCCGCCTCACCCTCGAAGGGAATTATCGACAAGATGGGTCCAAAGACCTCCTCTCTCGCAAGGGTCATTTCCGGCTTAACGTCGAAGACGGTCGGCTGCATGTAATATCCCCCGGTGTCCTCATGAATCCGACTGCCGCCGGTTCGCAAAGCAGCGCCCTCGGCAAGCGCCTGCTCGGCGTACCTCAAATCCTTCTCGAGCTGGAGTTCGCTTGCGATGGCGCCGGCTTCAGTTGAGAGTTGGAGTGGATCACCGACTTTGATGTCGGCGGCGATCCTCGCCACCGTCGCGGAGAACTCTTCGTGAATTGCTTTTTCCACAAGCAGCCGCGAACCGGCGACGCAGACCTGTCCGGAGTTGCGAAAGATGCCGTGGGCGCTGACCCTGGCCGCCTGGTCGAGATCCGGCGCATCGGCAAACACGATATTGGGCGACTTGCCACCGAGTTCGAGGTAGACGCGCTTCAGGTTGGAGCGCGCCGAATATTCAAGCAGCCGACGACCGACGCTACCGGAGCCGGTGAAGGCCAGCACGTCGATATCCCTGTGCAACCCGATCGCCTCGCCCGTCGTCGCGCCGCGGCCGGTGACGACGTTGAGCACCCCTTCGGGGAGCCCTGCCTCGGCACAAAGGGAGGCGAATTTCAGCAGTGTCAGGGAGGCACCCTCGGCAGGCTTCAACACCACCGAATTGCCCGTGGCAAGTGCCGGGGCGATCTTCCAGGCGCCGATCATCAGCGGGAAATTCCAAGGGACGATCACGGCGACGACACCGACTGGCTGACGGTGGACCAGCCCCAGGACTTTTTCGGCGGTCGGCGCGATCTCGCCATAGACCTTGTCGGTCGCCTCGGCATAGTAGTGGAAAGTGGCTGCGGCGCTGCCTGGCTCGGCCTTGAGCGCCATCGAGATCTCGGTGCCGTTATCGCGCACGCCAAGGACTGCAAGTTCCAAAGCGTTCTTCTCGATCAGTTCGGCAATCCTGAGGAGGACCTTCTTGCGCTCGGCAGGTGCTGCCTTCGACCACGTGCCATTTTCAAAGGCGGCGCGCGCCGCTTGAACGGCGAGGTCCACATCCTCGGCGCCGGCATCGGCGATGGTCGTCAGCTTGCGACCGTCGATCGGAGAGATGACGTCAATGACAGTACCGCCGATCGGGCTTCGCCATGCGCCGCCGATGAAGAGCGATTGCGGGGCGACGGGCAATGTTCGGAGTTGGTCGATTTTGTCCTGCATGGTCCGGCGTCCTTGATAAGTGTATGGCGGGCGAGACATGCCCGCCATCATGATCCGACCTTATTAGGCTTCCTGGCCCGCCCCCAACCGTGCAAAGCCCACCGCATTGGCGGACTTCAAGCGCACCGCGGCTGCGAAACCAATGAGCGCGGCAACCAGCACAAGGCCCGGCAGCACTATGGCGAGAACGCCGTTGGCGCCGGCGATCGCACCGAAGTTCACCGAGATATAGTAGACAAGCCCGAGCAGGATTACCCCAGTGGCGATTGGCAGGAGCTTAGTTACAAGGAGGTTGCTTTCGAGGCCGGGATTGCGGCTGAAAAAGGCGACGATAGCAAAGGCGGTGGAGGCCATCAGCAAGATGATTGCCAGCGTGCCGACATTGGTGAGCCAGGAAAAGAGCCCCAAGACAGGATCCTGGCCGGTCAGCGCAAAGAGGGCCACGACGAGTACGGCGATGATCGTCTGGATCACAGAGCCGACATGCGGGCTCTGGAATTCCGGATGCGTCACGCCCACGGATTTCGGCAGCAGGCTTTCGCGGCCGGCGACGTACATGTAACGGGCCACGCCGTTGTGGAAAGCGAGCACGCCGGCGAACAGGCTGGTGATGAAGAGAATGCTCATCACGACGGTGATCCAGTGGCCGACATAGCGCTCGGCGAGGCCGAAGAGGAAAGCGGTCGGATCGGCCAGGCCTTGCAGTTCCGGAACGAGCTTATCAACGCCGGCGCCATTCACCATCAGCCAGGAGGTCAGCATGTAGAAGAGGCCGATGGTGAGCACCGAGATGTAAGTGGCACGCGGAACGGTCTTCTGCGGTTCGCGAGCCTCCTCACTGTAGATGGTCGTTGCCTCGAAGCCGATGAAGGCAGCAAAGCAGAAGAGGATGCCGATCGCCGGGGTGCCGCCCCAGAAGGCGGTCGGCGTGAACGGGGCGGTGGAAAGACCGCCGTCGCCGCCGGTGAAGAGGATCGCCGCATCGATGACGAGGACGACCAGATATTCGAGGACGACCAGCACGGTCAGTACCCTGGCCGAGAGGTCGACGCGACGGTATCCAAATACGGCGACAGCGGCAATACCGATATAGGTCCAGACCCACCAGGGAAGAACGAGGCCGACCTGTTCTGCGAAGAAACCGGATGTCGCTGCGCCGAAAAGTCCGAAAACTCCAATCTGCATCGCATTGTAGGCAAGGATTGCTACGAGTGCTGCCGCCCCTCCCATCAGGCCGCCGAGGCCCTGTGCGGTATAGGCGTAGAATGCGCCCGCGTTGCGGATGTGGCGGGCCATGGCGACATAGCCGACCGAGAAGAGCAGCAGCAGCGCCGTGACCAGCAGGAAGGTCAGCGGAATGCCCGCACCATTGCCGAGCAGCATGGAAAGCGGCACGCCGCCCGCCACCGCCGTCAGCGGTGCGGCGGCTGAGACGACAAGGAATGTCACGGCGCCGACGCCGAGACTGTTCTTGCGCAGTTGGTTCTTGCCTGAGCCAGGTGAGTTTTGAGTATCCATAAGCCTTCGTTCCCCTTGTTGAACGTATCCGGCCATCGCTGCGGAACGCCCGCATGCGACCTCCACAATTCCTGAAGCGGCGGTTCTTGCTTGTTATTGATCGCTCACTTCTCAGCGCATATGGTTCAATAGTTGAACCAGTGCTTCAAATATAGACTTGCAAAGAAAGCCTGCGTCTGTCAAGTTATTTCTCATGTTAAGTATCTCGGCGCCGCGGCGGCGATGCGAAGCGGGCACAGGCCCGAAGTAGCAGCGAAGAGAGAGGCCCAAGAGGAGGAACGATGAGCACGATCGGCAAAGCGTTGTCATTGCTGGATTCGGCGTCTCGGCTCGACAAGGAGGCGGGACTGACCGACATCGCACGCCTGTGCGGGCTCGACAAAGCGACGGCACGCCGCTTCTTGGTCGAGCTGGAAAAGCACGGCTTCGTCGAACAGGATCCGGAAACCCGCAAATACCGCATCGGATCGGCGCCAGTCCGGCTGGCGCGGATTCGCGAGGCGCGGTACCCGTTTCTGCGGGTCGCCGTTCCATTCATCAAGGCGCTCGCGGAAGCGTCGACGGAAACCGTGCATCTTTCCGAATTCTCCGGCAGGCGTCTGTCGACAATCCATGTCGAGGATTCCCGGCGTGCGCACCGCGTCAACGTAGAGGTGGGTACGCTGCTGCCCCTTCATGCAACCGCCTCAGGTCTCGCCTATCTTGCCTTCTGCCCTCCAGACGAGATCGACGCCGCCCTTTCGAGGCCGCTCGAGAGGATCACCGAATACACGATCGTCGAACCCGCAATGGTCCGCGGGCTTCTTGATGAAACGGTGGCGCGCGGTTTTTCCATAAACCACCAGGGTATCGAGGCCGGCGTCGTGAGCACGGCTGCGCCGATCCGCGCACCCGGCGGCCATCCGATCGGCTGCGTCGCGATCGCAGCGCCGATCGTTAGGGCCGATCAAGCGGAAGTCATGAAATTCGGCGCGCAAGTCGCCGCCGCGGCAAGGGCAATTACAGAAAAATACTACGGGTCGGAAAAGCCCATGGGAACCAGCACGCAAATCAGGAGGACAGGCTGATGGGCCCTTCGGCGCCTTTGCCAAGGATAGTCGTCATCGGGACTGGTGACACCAAGAGCGACGAACTCAGGTTCATGGCATCCGTCATTGAAGAAGCCGGCGGCCTACCGCTGATGGTCGACGTCAGCATTCTGGACGATCCGCCCTATGCACCCGACTACTCGAAACATGACATCGCCAAGGCAGCTGGCACTTCGATCGAGGCCATCCTCGCCAGTGGAGACGAGAACAGCGCCATGACCCTGATGGCCAGGGGTGCAGCCAGCCTCGCCCGCGATCTCCACGATACGGGCCAGATGGACGGAGTCATCATGCTGGGCGGCACCATGGGAACGGATCTGGCGCTAGACGTCGCCGCGGCCCTGCCGCTCGGAATCCCAAAATTCGTCGTCTCTACGATCGCCTATTCCCATCTCATTCCGCCGGAGCGTATCGCACCCGACCTGATGATGGTCCTGTGGGCCGGCGGCCTTTATGGGCTGAACGGCATTTGCCGGTCCGTCCTGTCGCAGGCCTGCGGCGCGGTGGTCGGAGCCGCGAAACATGGCACGAAGCCGGACAGCAAACGGCCGCTGATCGGTATGACGTCGCTCGGCTCCTCATGCCTAAAATACATGAAGCACCTCAAACCGGAACTTGAGAAGCGCGGCTACGACCTCGCCGTCTTCCACGCGACGGGCATGGGCGGGCGCGCCTTCGAGGCGATAGCCGCGCAGAACGGATTTGTAGCGGTCTTCGACCTCTGCATTCAGGAGGTCAGCAATCACCACTACGGCACCGTTGTCACCTCCGGGCCGGATCGGCTGGAAAACGCCGGACGCGCCGGCATTCCACAAATCGTCGCCCCCGGCGCCATCGACATGGTCGATCTTCAGGCGTGGCAGGACCTGCCCGCCATCTTTGCTGGCCGCCCCTATCATGCTCACAATCGGCTGATCGGATCAGTCACCAGCGCGCCGGACGGCCGGCGCGAGATTGCCCGGCTCGTCGGGCGAAAACTCGCGACTGCCAAAGCAAAGGTCGCCTTCCTGCTGCCGATCGAAGGCCTGCAGGAATGGGATAGGCCCGGGGAGCCGTTGCACGATCCTGAGGGGCTCGACGCCTTCCTGGACGAAATCCGCAAGGCGCTGCCGGCGACCGTCACCCTCAAAGAGGTCGATGCCCACATCAACGCCTCGTCATTCTCTCAGAAAGCACTCGAAATCTTCGATACCTGGGTGGCTCAGGGCATCATCCCGGAAGGACGGCCATGACAGGCGATCGCGCGCTCATTCTCGACTTCGGCGGCGTGGTGACCCGCACGCTGTTTGAAACCCACGACATCACCGAAGGCGCCCTCGGCCTGCCGGCCGGCTCGCTGACCTGGCGGGGTCCCTTCGACCCCGCGACTGATCCGCTCTGGGTGGCGATGCAGAACCGCGAGATCACCGAGCGTGATTACTGGCATTCCCGCACGAAAGAAGTGGGCGAACTGCTCGGCGAGAATTGGGACGAGATGCAGACGTTCGTGCGCCGCGCCCGCGGCGCCGAACCGGAGCTGGTGCTGCGTCCGGAAGCCCGCGATGCGATCCTCCAGGTAAAGGCCGCTGGGCTGAAGCTTGCCATTCTGTCGAACGAACTCGACCTCTTCTACGGCGTCGAATTCCGCAAGCGCTTTCCGTTGATCGCGCACTTCGACGTCATCGTCGACGCAAGCTACACGAATATCCTGAAGCCCGATCCGCGCGCATACGAGCTCGTCCTAACCGAGCTCGCGCTTCCGCGCGAGGCCTGCGTCTTCGTAGACGACCAAAAGAAGAACATCCAAGGCGCCGAGGCCGTGCGCCTGCCTTGCGTGCATTTCGACGTCACTCGGCCCGCCGAGAGTTATGCCCGTGCGCTTGCTATGCTTGGGCTTTGAACAAAGAGGAATACCGATGCGTGAAATTAACTTCCTGATCGAGAACAACGCCCGTCACCTGTGGCATCCGATGGCACATCCGGCCGAGATGCAGGCTTATCCGCCCCGCATCGTCAATGCGGCCGAAGGTGTCGAGATCGTCGATATCCACGGCAAGAAGGTGCTGGACGCGGTCGGGGGCCTGTGGAACGTCAATCTCGGCTATTCCTGCGAGCCGGTGAAGAAGGCAATACGTGACCAGTTGGACGAGCTGCCCTATTATTCGACGTTCCGGGGTACCACCAACTCGCCGCTGATCGAGCTCTCCTGCGAGCTTGCCGAGTGGTTCAAGGAGGACGGCCTCACCCGCTCCTTTTTCACCTCGGGCGGCTCGGACTCGGTCGAGACCTGCCTGCGCCTGGCGCGGCAATATCACAAGATCAACGGCCAGCCGGAGCGCACCAAGTTCATCGCCCTGAAAAAGGGCTATCACGGCACCCATTTTGGCGGCGCATCGGTCAACGGCAATCAGAACTTCCGCCGCAATTACGAGCCGCTGCTGCCGGGAGTTTTCCACCTGCCGGCGCCCTGGACCTACCGCAATCCGTTCGGCACCAGCGATGGCGCGGAGATCGCGGCGGCGATCGGGCGTCTGTTCGAGGAGGAGATTGCCTTCCAGGGTGCAGACACGATCGCGGCGCTGATCGTCGAGCCGGTGCTTGGGGCCGGCGGCGTCATCGTTCCGCACGCCAGCTTCCTGCCGCTGATGCGCGCGATCTGCGACCGGCACGGCATCCTGCTGATCGCCGACGAGGTCATCACCGCCTTCGGCCGCACCGGCGCCTGGACGGGGTCGCGGCTCTGGGAAGTGAAGCCCGATCTCATGGCCACTGCCAAGGCGATCACCAACGGCTACTATCCTTTCGGCGCCGTAATGATCGCCGACAAGGTTGCCGAGGTGTTCGAAAGCAACAAGAACGCTACCGGCGCGATAGGACACGGGTATACCTATTCCGGCCATCCGGTCGGCGCGGCCGCGGCACTCGCGACGTTGAAGGAAACGAGCCGGCTCAATGTTGCCGCCAATGCCGCCGCGCGGGGGGAGGAGCTCCTCGACGGCCTCAAGAACCTCCAGAGCAAGCACGAGCTTATCGGCGACGTGCGGGGTAAGGGCCTGATGTGCGCGCTCGAACTGGTTAGCGACCGCGACACGAAGACCTCAGCTGCCAAAGAGATCTTGCAGACGGTTCAGGATGCAGCTTACGACGCCGGCGTCCTCGTGCGCACCTCTGGGCCGAACGTCATTCTGTCGCCCCCGCTCGTCATCACCGCCAGCGACGTTGCCCGCATCATCAACGCGCTCGATGCCGCTCTTGCCACTGCCGGAGGACGATAAAATGTCGGATAAGGCCACATTGCTCGCGCGCAGAGAACGGCTGCTCGGCCGCAACATGTCGCTCTTCTACCAGGATCCGGTCCACCTCGTCCGCGGTGAAGGCGTCTGGCTCTGGGATGCGGACGGAAGGCGCTACCTCGACTGCTACAACAACGTGCCGCATGTCGGCCATTGCCATCCGCGCGTGATCGAGGCTATCGCCCGTCAGGCTTCGACCCTCAACACGCATACCCGCTACCTGCACGAGGGGATACTCGACTATGTCGAGCGCCTGACGGGGACGTTCGATGGCACGCTGAATGCAGCGATCCTGACCTGCACCGGCAGCGAGGCAAACGACATCGCGCTGCGCATGGCCCAGGCGGTGACCGGCAAGACGGGGGTGATCGCCACCAACCACACCTATCACGGCAACACAGCAGCAGTGTCCCAGCTCTCCACCCGCATGCCGCCGGTCGGCGGTTATGGCGGCCATGTGCGGCACTTGCCGGCGCCTGATAGTTACCGACCGCTCGGCGGCGAAACCGGCGATGCCTTCGCAACCGCCTTCGCCGCCGAGATCGAGAAGGCCATCGCTTCGCTCGAGGAAAGTCCGCACGGCTTCTCCGCCCTGATCATCGATCCCTTCTTCGCCAATGAGGGCTTTCCCGACCTGCCGCCCGGCTTCCTTGACAAGACGGTCGCCGCGGTGCGCAAGGCAGGTGGCCTCGTCATCGCCGACGAGGTCCAGCCAGGCTTCGGCCGCACCGGCACGCATATGTGGGGCCACCAGCGGGCCGGCATCATTCCGGATATCGTGACACTCGGCAAACCGATGGCTAACGGTCACCCGGTCGGCGGCGTCATTGCGAACATCGACACGCTGAACGTCTTCCGCAAGGCTTTCCGCTATTTCAACACATTCGGCGGCAATCCGGTCTCCTGCGCCGCGGCAATGGCCGTGCTCGATGTGATGAAGGAGGAGAAGCTCATCGAAAACGCCCTTGACGTCGGCGAATACACGCGGGCGGCCTTCAAGAAACTCGCCGAGAAGCACTCGATCATTGGCGACGTGCGCGGCAGCGGTCTTTTCATGGGCACCGAATTCGTTCTGGACCGGGGGACGAAGGACCCCGCCCCGGACCTCGCCACCAGGATCATCAACGCGATGCGCGAGCGCGGCGTCCTGATGGGCAAGATCGGCGTGCACGAGTGCAGCACCAAGATCAGGCCGCCAATGCCGTTCTCGAAGGAAAATGCCGACCTGATGCTGTCGACCTTCGACGACGTCTTATCCGACCTGTGAGCGGCGCCATGGACCAGGACAGAACGGCATTGTCGATAGCGGCGCTGGTCGGGCGAGCGAAAGTGGCACTTAGCCATTGGGGACTGGCCGGGCAGACACCGGAACTGCTGAAATTCCGGGAGAACGCGGTATTCCGGATCCGCCTGGGCGATGGTGCGCCCGCCGCCCTTCGGCTGCATCGCCCGGGCTATCACGACGATCGCGCGCTGGCCTCCGAGCTGCAGTGGATGACGGCGCTCAAGGCCGGCGGCATCCATGTCCCCGCGCCCATCCAAACCCTCGACGGCCGCGATCACGTGACCTTGCCAGCCGCTTCGCCTTTTGCGAAACAACATGCCGACATCGTCAGTTGGATGCACGGCGAAGAGCTCGGCCGCTCCGGCACACCGCTCCGCCAGGCGCCCGAACGGCTGACGGAGATATTCGGGCAGCTCGGCCAGGCAATGGCCGAACTGCACAATGTCTCCGACCGGTGGACGCCGCCGGCATCCTTCATCCGTCCGGCATGGGACTTCGACGGACTGCTCGGGGAGAATCCCTTCTGGGGGCGCTTCTGGGACTGCCCTGGCCTGGAGCCCCACAAGGCAAGGCAGCTCGCGGCGCTACGGCCGCTCCTCGCTGAGCGCTTGAGAGAGGCCGACCACCTCGGCCTCGACTATGGCCTCATCCATGCGGACCTGGTGCGCGAGAACGTGCTCGTCGGAACTGATCGCGTGGAACTCATCGATTTCGACGATGCCGGTTACGGTTGGCGCATGTTCGACATCGCAACCACGCTCCTCAGGAACCGCGGCGAACCGCATTTCGGCCTGATCCAGACGTCCCTCATCGCCGGATATCGCAGCCGGCGGCCGCTGCCGGATGCAGCGCTCGATACTCTGCCGCTCTTCCTGCTCATCCGAAGCCTCACCTATATCGGCTGGGTCGGCAACCGTCCGGAGACGCCCAATGCCGATGAACGATTGACGCGATATGTGAAGGAGGCGCTGGAGCTTGCCGGGCCTATTCTTCAGCCGCCCAAGGCTTGAGGTAATGCCGGTCGGGAGATATCCGGCGAACAAGCCGGCACCGATCATCGTTCTTACCGCTCGCCCGCGGTCTTCGTGCCCTGACCTTTCGTTTCCGCAATCCGACGCGATCCGCAAAAGTTGCTGTAGATACTACATGTCGCCCGGCGTTGCCGCCTCTGGCTGCAGATGGCGGCGACGCCAGGCGGCCGGCGCCTCGCCAGTCCGTCTGCGGAAGAAGCGGGAGAAATACGCCGGGTCATCGAAGCCAATCTCGCGACCGATGTCCTCCACCGAGCGAATGGTGAATTTCAACAACCGTTTTGCTTCGAGAAGTCGTCGCTCGAGCAGCATTTCCTTCACGGTCTGCCCGAAGACTTCGCGGGACGCCTTGTCGAGCAGGTGCGGCGTCGTCGACAGCGAGGCGACATACCGCCCTACGGGCCAATCCTCCTTATAGTGCTCGTCGATGGAGCGGCGGAGCGCCATGCCGAGCGAAACCGTCGGGGACATCGCGTCAGGGCTGCCCACGCCCCCGAGCCGCGCCATCATCGACAGGACCGCCGATATCAATCCGATCAGGACCTTCTCGCCCGAATTTCCGCCGACGCGGTATTCATCCGCAACCATTTCGAGCAGCGAGCCTATCCTCTTCCATGTGAAATCGACGCTTTCCCCCGTCAGCACGATGGGCGTATTGAGGTCGAGCTCCACCTGTGTGGCCATCGCTCGCAGGAGATCGTCCGATATCGAAACCACGATCGCGTCCGACTGCTCGCCGACATCGAATCCGTGCACGATATTGCTCGGCACGAAACTGATGGTGGGAGCCGAAAAACTCCAAGTCTGGTCTTCAACGCGGTAAGTGCCGCCACCCTGGAACCAATAGGTTATCTGTCCCATCAGCGGATGCTTATGCGGCGCAACATGACCGAAATGCACACTCTTTCGCTCCATGACTGTCTCGACGTGGAGAAAGCCGACGTCGAGCGCACGGCTGGGTTCGCCATAAACAAAGAAAGCCGGAACGTCGCGTCGCGCAGTCATGCCGGAAAAAGTACCAGCGGATTGCCATCTTTGTCCATGGTCTGCCGCGCCATCCCGATTTAGCGTTTGTCAACATTTCAAGGGAGGAAATTCGAGATGCGTGCCGAAGACCACCGAAACGACAAAACCCGTCCGTTTACCGGCGCCGAATATCTGGCGAGCCTGCGCGACGGGCGCGAAGTCTACATCAACGGCGAGCGCATCGCCGACGTGACCGCCCACCCGTCGATGCGCAACTCGGCTCGTTCGATTGCCCGGATGTATGACGCGCTGCATGACGAGAAGACGAAGGACCGCCTGACGTCTCCGACCGATACCGGATCGGGCGGCTACACACACAAGTATTTCCGCGTGGCGAAATCTTCCGCGGAACTCGCCGCCCAGCAGGGCGCGATCGCCGACTGGGCGCGCATGTCCTATGGCTGGATGGGCCGCACCGCCGACTACAAGGCCGCGCTGATGAACACGCTTGGGGCAAACGCCGACTGGTACGGCCCGTTCAAGGAAAACGCGCTTGCCTGGCACCGCCGCGCGCAGGAATCCGTCCTCTTCATGAACCACGCGATCGTCAATCCGCCGATCGACCGCCATAAGCCGGCCGACGCGGTGAAGGATGTCTTCGTTCATATCACCAAGGAAACCGACGCCGGCATCTACGTCTCTGGCGCGAAGGTGGTCGCCACCTCCTCGGCGCTGACGCACTACAACTTCCTCGCCCAGAGCTCGGCGACGGTCACGGAAGACCCATCGCTCTCGGTCATGTTCATCGTCCCGATGAACGCGCCGGGCATCAAGATGTTCTGCCGTGTCTCCTACGAACAGACGGCCAATGGCGCCGGCCATCCATTCGACTATCCGCTGTCTTCGCGCTTCGACGAGAACGACGCTATCCTGGTGCTCGACAACGTCTTCGTCCCCTGGGAGGACGTGCTGGTGTTGCGCGACGCGGCCAAGATCCTCTCCTTCCACCCGGCCTCGGGTTTCATGCACGGCTACTGCTTCCAGGGCTGCACGCGTTTTGCCGTGAAGCTCGACTTCCTCGCCGGACTGCTGGCCAAGGCGCTGCGCGCCACCGGCGGTGACGCCTTCCGCGGCAATCAGGCGGCGCTTGGCGAAGTGATCGCGTTGCGGCACATGTTCTGGAGCTTTTCGAATGCGATGGCCCACAATCCCATTCCTTGGGCCAATGGTGCCGTCCTGCCGAATCTCGAAGCGGCGCTCTCCTACCGCACTTTCATGTCTGAAGCCTATCCACGCGTCATCGAAACGGTCCGCAAGGTCGTCGCATCGGGCCTCATTTACCTCCCTTCCTCTGCCAAGGATTTCGCCAACCCGGAGATCGACCGCTATCTCGCCCAATATGTCCGCGGCTCGAACGACATGGGCCACATCGAGCGCATCAAGATCATGAAGCTTTTATGGGATGCGACCGGCACAGAATTCGGCGGCCGCCACGCGCTCTACGAACTGAACTATGCCGGCGCGCCGGAAGAAGTTCGCTTGCAGGTGCTGAAAGGGGCCGAGCGTGGCGGGAGGCTGAAGGAGATGGAAGCGCTCGTCGACCAATGCATGGCCGACTACGACGAGAACGGCTGGACCGGCGACACCTGGCTGCAGCCGCTCGATGACGCCGCTGCCGTCCGCGATGCGGCCGAATGAGGGCGTCGTCATGGAAACCGCCGTCTCCAAGACCGAATTCCGCGACGCGATGGCGCGGGTCTGCGCCCCCGTCAATGTCATCACCACCAACGGGCCCTCCGGGCGCGGCGGATTCACCGCCACCGCCATGTGTTCGGTCACCGACGAGCCGCCGACGCTCCTCGTCTGTATGAACAGTCGTTCGGCCCAGACTGGACTCTTTGTCGAGAACCGCCGTTTCTGCGTCAATGTGCTGACGGGCGAGCACAAGGACCTCGCCGCCTACTTTGCCGGCCAGCAGGCGGACATGGACGCCCGGTATGCGGCAGCCGAGTGGATCGATCTCAAGTCCGGCAACCAGGCGCTCGCCGATGCGATCGTCTCCTTCGACTGCCGTCTGGTCGAGGCGCGCCTTGTCGGCACGCACAATATCTTCATCGGCGAGGCGGTGGAAATCCGTACCCGCAAGGATGGCCATGCGCTGCTCTATTTCGACCGCAACTACGTGCATGTGCCCACGCAGGCGGGCAGCTTCGGCGGCTGACAGGCAGGCGCCAATCCGTCCGCTCGCGAATTGCCACTTGACAGCGTCGTTATTATTTAACATGTTAATAAAAAACCGGAGCGCGCGGGAGGACCGATGCCGCATCTCACCGTGGAATACTCCGCCAATCTCGACGGACGGGCCGATATCGCCGCGTTCTGCGGTGGCTTGCTGAAGGCGGTGCTGTCGACGGGGCTTTTCGAAGTCGGCGCCGTACGCGTCCGTGCAGTTCGATGCGCTGATTATGCAATCGCCGACCAACTGCCGGAGAATGCCTTTGTCGACCTGAGCTTCCGCATCGGCACCGGCCGCTCGCCGGAGGAAAAAAAACGCGCCGGCGAAGCGATCTTCGCGGCGGCAAGCGAGGCGCTCGCGCCCTTGTTCGGGACGCCGCATTTCGCGCTCTCACTCGAAATTCGCGAGATTGATCCGGATCTGAGCTGGAAGAGAAACGCGATCCATCCGCGTCTTCGCGGTCAGTAGCCACCCGGGAGCCGGAAAACGTAACGCCAGGGATCAGATGATGTCGAAATTGCAGGAAAACATAGCCAAGGCCGAGGACTATCTCGCCCGTTTCAAGAAGAACGGAGTGCTAAACCGAATCGACGGCAAGGATGTCGCGGCAGCGGACGGCTCGACCTACGAGGCCATCTCGCCCGTCGACTTGAAGCCGCTTGCGACAGTCGCTCGTGGCAAGGCAGAGGACATCGACCGTGCCGCCAAGGCAGCGAAGGCGGCCTTCGCCGAATGGGCTGCCATGTCGGGCGAGGCGCGCAAGAAGCTCCTGCACAAGGTCGCCGATGCGATCGTGGCGCGTGCCGAGGAGATCGCCTTCATCGAATGCGTGGATACCGGGCAGTCGCTGAAGTTCATGGCCAAGGCCGCCCTGCGTGGTGCCGAAAACTTCCGCTTCTTCGCCGATCGCGCCCCGGAAGCCCGCGACGGCAAGTCGTTGCGTGCTGACGGCCAGGTCAACCTGACCACCCGTGTACCGATCGGTCCGGTCGGCGTGATCACGCCGTGGAACACGCCCTTCATGCTGTCGACCTGGAAGATCGCGCCGGCGCTCGCCGCCGGCTGCACCATCGTTCACAAGCCGGCGGAATTCTCGCCGCTGACGGCCCGCCTGCTCGTCGAGATTGCCGAGGAAGCCGGCCTGCCGAAAGGTGTGTGGAACCTCGTCAACGGCTTCGGCGAGGATGCCGGCAAGGCGCTGACCGAGCATCCTCTGATCAAGGCGATCGGCTTCGTCGGCGAGAGCCGCACAGGCTCGATGATCATGCGCCAGGGTGCCGAGACGCTGAAGCGCGTGCATTTCGAACTTGGCGGCAAGAACCCCGTGGTCGTCTTCGCCGATGCTGATCTCGAGCGTGCCGCCGATGCAGCCGTCTTCATGATCTATTCGCTGAACGGCGAACGCTGCACCTCGTCTTCCCGCCTGCTGGTGGAGAAAAGCATTTACGAGCAATTCACCGCGCTGGTCGCAGAGAAGGCGAGCCGCATCAAGGTCGGCCATCCGCTCGATCCTGAGACGGTCGTCGGTCCGCTCATCCATCCCGTGCACGAGAAGAAGGTGCTCGAATATATCGCCATCGGCCGGGCGGAAGGCGCCAAGGTTGCCACGGGCGGTACCAAGCTCGACGGCCCGGGCGGCGGCTGCTACGTGTCGCCGACGCTCTTCACCGCCGCCAACAACAAGATGCGCATCGCCCAGGAGGAGATCTTCGGGCCGGTGCTGACCGCCATCCCGTTCAAGGACGAAGAGGAGGCGCAGGCTCTCGCCAACGACGTCCAGTACGGCCTGACCGGCTATCTCTGGACCTCCGACGTCACGCGTGCCTTCCGCTTCACCGATCGTCTCGAGGCCGGGATGATCTGGGTGAACTCGGAAAATGTCCGGCACCTGCCCACCCCCTTCGGAGGCGTCAAGAACTCCGGCATCGGCCGCGACGGCGGCGACTGGTCTTTCGACTTCTACATGGAGACGAAAAACATCGCCTTCGCGACCAAGCCGCACGCCATTCAGAAGCTGGGCGGTTGACGAGCAACAATCATCACAGACATACCCGCCGCCCTTGGCGAGCGGGCCGGAGGAGGACCCGATGCCGATACCCAAGCCCAATCTCTACCCGCCCTTCAACATCGTGCGGCTCTCCCATGTCGAGCTCGGGGTGACCGACCTTGCCAGATCGCGTGCCTTCTATGTCGACACGCTCGGCCTGCAGGTGACCGACGAATTTTCGGACACGATCTATCTGCGCGCCATGGAAGAGCGCGGCCACCATTGCATTGTGCTGAAGAAATCCGGCAAGGCGGAAGCCCGCGACCTCGGCTTCAAGGTCTTCAGCGAGGAGGACCTCGACAGGGCGGCGCATTTCTTCAAGGCCAAGGACCTGCCGGTTGAATGGGTGGAGCGTGCCTACCAGGCGCGCACCTTCCGCACCCGCGATCCGCACGGCATCCCGCTCGAATTCTATTCGAAGATGGACCGGCTGCCGCCGATCCACCAGCAATACGCGCTCTACAGGGGCGTCAAGCCGCTCAGGATCGACCATTTCAATTGCTTCTCGCCGAATGTCGACGAGAGCGTTGCCTTCTACAACGAGCTCGGTTTCCGGGTGACGGAATACACCGAGGACGAGGAAACCGGCCGCCTCTGGGCCGCCTGGACGCACCGCAAGGGCGGCGTCCACGACATTGCCTTCACCAATGGCCGCGGCCCGCGCCTGCATCACACCGCCTTCTGGGTGCCGACGCCGCTCAACATCATCGACCTGCTGGACCTGATGTCGACCACCGGCTGGGTCTCGAATATCGAGCGCGGCCCCGGACGCCACGGCATCTCCAACGCCTTCTTCCTCTACATCCTCGATCCGGACGGCCATCGCATCGAGATCTACTGCTCGGATTACCAGACGGTCGATCCGGACCTCGAGCCGATCAAGTGGGACCTGAAGGACCCGCAGCGACAGACGCTCTGGGGCGCACCGGCGCCGAAATCCTGGTTCGAACATGGCAGCCTATTCGCCGGGGCCGCCGTGGTGGACTCCGTGCTGGAGGCACAGCCAATCATCGCACCCTGACGATCGGCCGCTCAGCGCGCCGGGGGAAAACACGCGCGCGTCGAAACATTCAGCAATGTCCGCGAGGAGACAAAGAGATGGATGAAGCCACCTTCGCCGAGTGGTCGAGAAAGGCCGCAGAATGGGGCGCCGCATACCGCGCCTCGCTTAGAGACCGCCCCGTGCGCGCCCAAACGGCGCCCGGCGACATCGCCGCGCAGCTACCAGCCGCCCCGCCGCAGACCGGTGAGAGCATGGAAGCGATCTTTGCCGATTTCGAGAAGATCATCATGCCTGGGATGACACACTGGCAGCATCCGCGCTTCTTCGCCTATTTTCCGGCGAACGCGGCGCCGGTGTCCGTCGTCGCGGAATATCTCGTGTCAGCAATCGCCGCCCAGTGCATGCTCTGGCAGACTTCGCCTGCCGCAACCGAGCTTGAAACCAAGGTCCTGGACTGGCTGCGCCAGGCGATCGGCCTGCCGGAGGGCTTTGCCGGGGTGATCCAGGATTCCGCCTCCTCGGCAACGCTTTCCGCCGTCCTCGTCATGCGCGAGCGTGCGCTTGCCTGGAACGGCAACAAGGCGGGGCTCAGCGCCAATCCACGCCTGCGCGTCTATTCCTCGGATCAGGTTCACACGTCGATCGATCGCGCCATCTGGGTTTCCGGCATCGGCGAGGACAATCTCGTGCGCATTCCGGTCGAGGGCGAAAAGCGCTCGATGGATTGTGCGGCGCTTGAAGCGGCGATCCTCCGCGACAAGGCGGCCGGCTATGTGCCTGCCGGTGTCATCGCCTGCACTGGCGGCACAAGCACCGGGGCATGTGACAATATCGCCGAAGTGGTTCGGATCGCCCATGCCCACGGTCTCTACGTGCATGTGGACGCGGCCTGGGCCGGTGCGGCGATGATCTGCGAGGAGTTCCGCCCTCTGTGGGCCGGTGTCGAGGCGGCCGACTCCATCGTCTTCAACCCACACAAATGGCTCGGCGCCCAATTCGACTGCTCGGCGCATTTCATCCGTAGCCCGGACGACCTGGTTCGCACGCTTGCGATCAAGCCCGAATATTTGAAGACCCACGGGAAGGACGGGATCATCAACTATTCCGAATGGACGGTGCCGCTTGGCCGGCGTTTTCGGGCGCTGAAACTTTGGTTCCTCTTGCGTTTCCATGGCCTGGAGGGACTCAAGGGCATGATCCGCAACCATGTCGCCTGGGCGGAGAAACTCGCCGAGCGGCTCGGCAAGGAGAATGGATTTGAGATCGTCACCAGGCCAATCTTCTCGCTTTTCTCGTTCCGGCACACGGGCAGCGGCGACCTCGATGCTCACAACCTCGCCCTCGTCAACGCCATCAACGATGACGGGCGGATCTATCTCACTCAGACCCGCGTCGACGGGCGTGTGGTGATCCGCTTCCAGGCGGGACAGTTCGATATGACGGAGCACGATGCCGACATGGCCTTCGAAGTCGTCACCGAAATCGCAAAGAGCCTCGGCAGTCACGGCTAAGCGAGGAGATCGCATGTCCCGTCCCAAGTTTCTCAGCTTTACCCACAGGAACCGTCGAGGCTACGGCCTGTTGACGCAGGAAGGCGTCATCGACCTCTCGGCGCGCTACGGCGCCCGTTGGCCGACACTTCGCGAAGTCATCGAAGACGGCGCGCTGTCCTCGCTCGCCGCGGAGAGTGCGTCCTTGCCGCCAGACTTCCCGGCCAAAGACATACGCTTCGAGATTCCGATCTCCTCACCGGAAAAGATAATCTGCGTCGGCGTCAACTTTCCCGACCGAAACGAGGAATACAAGGACGGTCACGCCGCTCCCTCCAATCCGTCACTGTTCATCCGCTTTCCCCGTTCCTTCACCGGCCATGATGAGCCGCTCATCCGCCCGCCGGAGAGTGCGCAACTCGACTACGAGGGAGAGATCGTCATTGTCATCGGCAAGGGCGGCCGCCGCATCGCGGAAGCCGATGCGCTCGCCCACATCGCGGCGCTATCGCTTTGCAACGAGGGCACGATCCGCGATTGGGTGCGCCACGCCAAGTTCAACGTCACCCAGGGCAAGAATTTCGACCGGACCGCCTCGATCGGCCCGTGGCTCGTTCCCTATGCGGACGAGGGCCAACTCGCTGATATCCGGCTGGAGACCCGCGTCAACGGTGAGGTGCGCCAGCGCGACCGCACCAGCCGGATGATCTTCTCTTTCCGCAAGATCATCAATTACATCTCAACCTTCACCACTCTGGTCCCGGGCGATGTGATCGTAACAGGCACGCCGACCGGCGCCGGCGCCCGTTTCGACCCACCCATCTGGCTGAAGCCCGGCGACGTCGTCGAGGTCGAGGCGGACGGCATCGGCACTTTGAGAAACACGATTGCCGACGAGGTGTGTGCATGCTGACCAGGGACCAGATCGAACAGGCCGCTGAAAGCCTCGACGAGGCCGAGCGGACCCGTAAGCAAACCGGGCTCCTGTCGCTGAAATATCCCGATATCGACATGGACGCCGCTTATGCGATCCAGGGCGCCTGGGTGAAGAAGAAGATCGCCAGCGGGCGCAGGGTGATCGGCTGGAAGATCGGCCTTACCTCGAAAGCGATGCAATATGCTCTGAACATCGGCACCCCCGATTCGGGCGTGCTCTTCGACGACATGGTCTTTGAGGACGGCGCGACGGTCCCCGCCGACCGCTTCATCCAGCCGCGCATCGAAGCGGAGATCGCATTCGTGATGAAGGCACCACTGAAAGGTCCGGGAGTGGCCGTTTTCGACGTCCTCGCCGCAACCAACTACGTGACGCCTGCCCTCGAGATCCTCGACACCCGCATCCTCCGCGTGGACCCGGAGACGAAGAAGGCACGCAACGTCTACGACACGATCTCCGACAATGCTGCCAATGCCGGCATCGTCACCGGCGGCCGGGCCGTCAGGCCGGACCAAATCGACATGCGCTGGATGGGCGCAATCGTCAGCCGCAACGCCGAAGTCGAGGAAACCGGGCTCGGCGCCGGCGTTCTCAATCAGCCCGCCCGAGGCGTCGCCTGGCTCGCGAACAGACTTGCCCAGTATGGCGATGGCATCGAGGCGGGGCAGATCGTCCTTGCAGGCTCGTTCATCCGGCCGATCGAGGCGCGCCACGGCGATACGATTGTCGCCGACTTCGGCGCCTACGGTTCGGTTAGCCTGTTCTTCGCCTAAAGCATTTTGCGGTCAGGTGGAATCACCTGACGTCGCACAGATGCGGTAAAAACAAACACACAGAGCGGTGGCGCGAACACATGCCAGCGCATTCCGCGCGAAGGAGCCGACGATGCCCGCACCCAAGAACCGTTTCAAGCAGGCGCTGAAGGAGGGCCGCGCCCAGATCGGCCTCTGGCAGGCACTCGCCAATCCCTACACGGTCGAGATTTGCGCCGGAGCCGGCTATGACTGGCTGCTGCTCGACGCGGAGCACGCACCAAACGACGTGCCGCTGTTGGTTTCCCAACTCCAGGCGATGAAGGGGACGGAGAGCCATGCGGTGATCCGCCCGCCGATCGCAGAAACCTGGATCGTCAAGCAATTGCTCGACATCGGCGCGCAGACGCTGCTCATCCCGATGGTCGATAGCAAAGCGATGGCAGAAACGATGGTGAAGGCGGTGCGCTACCCGCCTCACGGCGTTCGCGGCGTCGGGGCAGCACTCGCCCGCGCCTCGGCCTTCAGCCGCACGGCCGACTATCTCCATACGGCGAACGACGAGGTCTGCCTGCTGCTGCAGATCGAGAGCCTCGCCGGGCTGAAAGCACTCGACGATATCGCCGGGACGGAGGGCGTTGATGGTGTATTCGTCGGCCCAGCCGACCTCGCAGCCGATATGGGTTTCCTCGGCAAGCCCGGAGCGCCAGAGGTTCAGGTAGAAGTAGAGAACGCGCTGTCCAGAATTCAATCGCTCGGCAAGGCCGCCGGCATTCTTACCGGCGACCTCTCGCTTGCAAGACGTTATCTTGAACTCGGCGCGACTTTCGTTGCGATCGGTAATGACGTGACCCTTCTCGCCAACGCGACCAGTCAATTGCTCTGTGACTTCGAGAAGGTCGAGGCTGCCGAGGGCGCGAGGGGCGCAGCCGTCTACTGATCGGCCTCACCGTTCGTCCGGCCCTGGAGCCCGAGCCCTGACAACTCCTCCAGCATGTCGAGAAGCTGCTCCACCCGTTCCGCCCCGAAGCGGGCATCAATTTCCGAGTACACCTTAAGGCTCTCCGGCATCACCTCCTCGATGATCGCCCGGCCGGCCGGGGTGATTTGTAGCAGGACTCGTCGACCGTCAGCCTTGTCCTTGTGCTTGGTGATGAAGCCGCGCTCCTCAAGGGAGCGAAGCATTCTCGTAAGGCTCGGCGCCAGGATGAAGGCCCTCTCCGCCACTTCCGTTGCATCGAGCGTGCCTGCCTCGGCCAAAGCGCGGATGACCCGCCACTGCTGCTCCGTCACATCATGAGCTGCAAGGATCGGCCGGAAATGGCTCATCACCGCTTCACGAGCGCGCAGAAGTCCGATCGCCAGCGAACGTCGCCTCCCGAGCGGAACCCCGTGCGGCTCGACGCCTTCTATTTCAGTGCTGCTAGCTTTGTTGCTCATGCTGCGCATATCGGCCATTTTGACGTGGGTGGTAGAGTCGCACCCAGGTTGCTTAACACAAAAACTATCCAGTTTCATCCGCCAAACGGAAGGAATCGAACACGGGCGATTTGCCTCGTTGGGCACCCGAAGCAGTCGAGCTTTGACGCCGACCCAATTAATTAGCTGGACTCATCAAAGTGGCCCGCAAAAAAAGTTCAAGTCTGCCGACCAGGGTGGCCGCTTCGCTGGCGACCTGCCTAAGCATCAGTGCATCTTCGCCAACGCCGCAGCAAAGAAATCCTCGCCGCCGAAATTGCCGGATTTCAGCGCCATCAGCATCTCGCCCTGCTCATTGCCGACGGTTCTAAGCACCGGCACGCCGGGCGCGATTTCCGGGCCGATCAGGAAAGCGGGAATGGCAAGCCGGTCGACGGTCGCGCCGGAGGTCTCGCCGCCGGCGACGACGAGACGCTTCACGCCGCGCGCCACAAGCTCGCTGGCAATCGTTGCCGTCGCGGCTTCGATGGCGTGACCGGACGCCTCCCGCCCGTATTGCGCCTGCAGGCGCGAGACGATGTCGGGCGCGGCGCTGGCGGCGATGACGACGGGCCCAGCCGCGATCCGCTCGCCGGCCCAGGCAATTGCCGCGGCAATCTCGTCCGATCCCGTGAGCAGCCCTTCCGTGTCGAGCCGCAAGACCGGCATCGATCGTTCGGCGACCTCGATCTGCCGCAATGTCGCCGCCGAGCAACTGCCGGCGACGATTGCCGCCAGGCCACCGACGGGGCGAATGGCGTCGGTCGCCGTGCCGCCCGGCGAGGATGCGCGACCGGACCGTACGATCGCCCGTGCGAGGCCGAGCCCAAGTCCGGAGGCGCCCGTCGACAAGGCCGTCTGCCACACCACTTCGCCGAGCGTCTCAAGGTTGCTTTCCGCGACCGCATCGGCGATTGCCGTTGCCACGCCCTTCGCATTCATGGCTCTGATCCGTGCCATCACCGCGTCAGGTCCTGCCATCACGGTCGGAAGGTCGACGAGCCCGACCGCGCCGCGCGACTGGCGCGCCATTACCCGCACCAGATTGGGATCATGCATCGGGTTCAGCGGATGGTCCTTGAGCGGACTTTCGTTGAGCGGCTGCCCGTTGACGAAGAGATGGCCGAGATAGACGGTGCGTCCGGTTTCCGGGAAGGCCGGGGTGACCAGGACGGTACCGCCACCCGCGGCCCCGCTCAGCGCTTCCGTCACCGGGCCGATATTGCCCCGATCGGTCGAATCGAAGGTCGAACAGACCTTGTAGAGCACATGCGCGGCGCCCCGGTCACGCAGCCACCTTTCGGCCTTCAAAGCGGCCGCAACGGCCTCATCGGCGGCGATGGACCGGATCTTGAGCGAGACGACGACCGCGTCGACGTCCGGCAAGGCAAGAGCCGGGGAGGGGATGCCGACCGTCTGCACCGTGCTAAGCCCGTTCTTCGTCAACGTGTTCGCGAGATCGGAGGCGCCGGTGTAATCGTCGGCAATCGAACCCAGGAGTATGGCCATCGTTCAGCTCCTTGCGAATGGTTTGAACCAGCCGAGGCCGTCAAGCGTCGACCTGCGGGGCGTGTATTCGCAGCCGACAAAGCCGCTATAGCCGAGCCTGTCGATTTCCTCGAAGAGATAGGGATAGTTGAGCTCCTCCCCATCCGGCTCGTGCCGCGATGGCACGCTGGCGATCTGGATATGGCCGGTGATCGGCATCAGGCGACGAAGCGCCATGGTTACGTCGCCATGGATAATCTGGCGGTGATAGATGTCGAACTGCAGCTTCAAATTGGCGTGGCCGAGTTCCGAGATTACCCGCTCGGCGCTGCCGAAATCATTGAGGAAGTAGCCGGGCATATTGCGGCCGTTGATCGGCTCGATCACCAGGTCGAGCCCCTTGTCGGCAAGGCGCTCTGCCGCGTAGGCGGCCGAGCGCCTATAGGCGATCGTTGCCGCCGCATCGGCAGGATCGGCCAGCCCCGCCATCAGGTGCAGCCGTTTGGCGCCGGTTGCTTCCGCGTATTCGAGCGCCCGCTCGACATCCGCCTTCATCTGGTCGAAGCGGCCGGGGAGGGCTGCGATGCCGCGCTCGCCTGCGGCCCAATCGCCCGGCGGCAGATTGAAAAGCGCCTGTTGCAAGTCGTTGCGCGCCAGCCGCTCGGCAACCGCCTCTGGCGGCGCCTCATAGGGAAAGAGGTATTCGACGGCGGTGAAACCCGCCGCGGCGGCGGCGTCGAAGCGGTCGAGGAACGACCACTCGTTGAACATCATCGTCAGATTGGCGGCAAAGACCGGCATGGCCGTGCTCCTAACTGTTGCCCGGCAACTTGGTGCCGGAAAGCTGGGCATAGAGGCGCGCGAGCGAGGAATCGTCGTCGCGGCCCATGCCGGCGCCGGCTGCGGCGAGATACATCTGCAGCGCGGCCGCCACCAGCGGCACCGGATAGCGCTCGGCGCGCGCCATGTCCTGAACGATGCCGAGATCCTTGACGAAGATCTCAATGGCGCTGAGCGGCGTGTAGTCGCCTGCGAGCACGTGCGGAACACGGTTCTCGAACATCCAGGAATTGCCGGCCGAAGCGGTAATCACTTCATAGACTTTTTGAAGATCAAGACCCTGCTTGGCGGCAAAGCTGATCGCTTCGCAGGCGGCGGCAATATGCACGCCGGCAAGCAGTTGGTTGATCATCTTGAAGGCGGCGCCGATCCCGGACACATCGCCCAGTTCATAGACTTTGGCGGCCATGGCATCGAGCGCCGGACGCGCCGCGGCAAAGGCCCCGGGCGAGCCCGACGCCATGATCGTCAGCTCGCCTTTCGCGGCTCTAGCAGCGCCGCCCGAAATCGGCGCATCGAGATAGTGGAGCCCGAGCGCCTCGAGCCGCTGAGCCAGGCTGCGCGCGATAGCCGGGTCCATCGTCGCCGATGAAATGAAGACCGACCCGGGCTTCATTGCCCTCGCGATGCCGTCCGGACCGAAAAGCACCGCCTCCGTCTGTTGCGCATTGACGACGACCGACACCACGATATCGGCGCCCGCAACCGCATCCGTCAAGTTTTGCGCTGTGCGGCCGCCCTCGGCGAGGAAGCGCTCGACGGCGCTCTCGGTGATGTCGTAACCGACAACCTCAAGGCCGGCGCGCACCATCGACTGCGCCATGCCGAAGCCCATGGAGCCGAGACCGATTACGGCGACGGCCGTCGGGTGCCCGGTGCCTTCCTTAAAAGATGCCATGTCAGCCTCCTCTCTAGCGGTGAATGCACTCTTAACCTCTATTTGGCAGCGCTGCCAATCAATTTTGGTAGCGCTGCCAAAATTTTCCGCCTATTGAATGAAGCTGCGGAGTTTGTCTGGACCGGTGCTGGGAAAATGGACAGTGAACCGAAAGAGGGTGGGGACATTAAACGCCTGGCTCCGATCACCCTGGCCGAGGTGGCCGAAGCCGCCGGCGTTGGCGAGAGCACGGTTTCGCGTGTCCTGCGAAACGAAGGCTCCTTTTCCCGCAAGGCGCGGGACCGCGTGATGGAAGCCGTCGAGCGGCTCGGTTACGTGCCGAACCGGATCGCCGGGACGCTCGCCTCCACCGGCTCGCGTCTCGTCGCCTTCGTCATACCTTCGCTGTCGAACATTGTTTTTCCGGACCTGTTGCGCGGCGCGAGCGGCGTGCTGGAGGCAAACCAACACCAGGCCGTTTTCGCCGTTACCGACTACGATCCGGGGCGCGAAGAGGCGCTCGTCGCGGCGATGCTCGCCTGGCGCCCGACCGCGGTGATGCTTGCCGGCTTCGAGCACAATGAGGGCACGCGGAAAATGCTGCGCGCGAGCGGCCGCCGGGTCGTGGAAGTGCTCGATGTGGACGGCGAGCCAGTGGATATCGCGATAGGCTTTTCCAACCGCGCGGCCGGCCAGGAAAGCGCTGCGTTTCTGTTGAAGCGTGGCTATCGCCGGATCGGATATGTCGGCCATGATCTCGAGCGCGACACGCGTGCCGGAAAGCGCTATGAAAGTTTCTGCGCGGCGCTGCATACGGCCGGTTTCCCGCTCGTCGATCGGCAGATCAATGCGGGCGCTTCGTCGGTCGAAAGCGGAAGGCAGGGGTTGGGACAGCTGCTTGCCCGATCGCCTGGTCTCGACGCCGTCTACTTCTCGAACGACGACATGGCGATCGGTGGCTATTTCCACTGCCTCGCACGAGGAATTTCGATCCCCTCGCAACTGGCGATCTTCGGCTATAACGGCCTCGATATCGGTCGGGCGACACCGCAGCCGCTCTCGACCATCCGCACGCCCCGGGTGATGACGGGGCAGGTTGCCGCCGAACTCGTCGTTTCAAACGCACCGTCGCAGGTCGTCGACCTCGGTTTCGAACTCATCGAAGGCGCAACCGCCTGAACTCGAAAGGACCGCCCCCATGTCCGAGACGCGTCTTCGCGAGGAAATCTGCCGCTACGGCCGTTCGCTGTTCGAGCGGGGGCTCACCCCGGGTTCCTCGGGCAATATATCGCTGCGCCTCGACGACGGCGGCTGGCTGGTGACGCCGACCAACGCCTCGCTCGGGTTCCTCGATCCTGCCCGTATTTCCAAGCTTGACGCGGAAGGGCGGCTCGTCTCCGGCGACAAGCCGACGAAGGAGATCCCGCTGCACTCCGCCCTCTATGAGACACGCGGCAGCGCGCGGGCGATCGTCCATCTGCATTCGACTCATGCGGTGGCGCTCACCATGCTGCCTGACATCGATCCGCGCGCCGTGTTGCCGCCGATGACGCCCTATTATCTCATGCGTGCCGGCGAAACGGCGCTCGTACCCTATTATCGCCCCGGAGATCCCGCGGTCGCCGATGCGATCCGCGGCCTGGCCGGTAAATATTCCTCGGTGCTGCTTGCCAATCACGGCCCCGTGGTCGGCGGCGAAAATCTCGAGGCGGCGGTGTTTGCGACCGAGGAACTCGAGGAGACCGCAAAGCTCTACCTGCTGTTGCGCAATCTCAATCCGCGTTATCTGAGCCCGGCGCAGGTCGAGGATCTCGTGAAGACCTTCGGACTTGAACTGCCTTCGCACCAGGACCACGACGACCACGATCACGCGTGAGTGGGCAGCCGGTTATCTGCACTGCAAACGCCGGCGCATGATTTTTTATGCGGCGCGGCATCGAAGAGGGGTTGACCGAACGTCCGCTTGAGCCTCTATTGGTCATACTGATCCGGTGGACCAACCAGTGGATCAGTGGGAGGCGGTGAGAGTGAACGGCAGTCCAATCCTCACGCAGATGCCGAAGGTCGGCCGGAGCCTTGAGCGCCGGACGGCGCGCGAGGTGATTGCCGACAAGCTGATGGTGCTGGTCGCGACGAACATGCTGCGGCCGGGGGACGAACTGCCGGGCGAACGGGAACTTGCAAGCGTGCTCCACGTGAGCCGCGAGACGGTTCGCGGCGCGATCCAGACGCTGGCAGCGCGCGGCATCATAGAGGTGTCGCAGGGCAGCCGTAGCCGCGTCGCCAACGTCGACCTCAGCCATTTGCCGGTGACGATCGCTTCGCCCAATGCCATCGACAGCTACGATCTCGAAGACGTCCACGCGGCCCGGCTTCACATAGAGCTGAAGGTGGTGGGTGACGCCGCCGAGAACATCGATGAAGAGACGCTGCGCAAGCTCGAGAGCCTGCTGGAAACGCAAAAGCTCTGCGGCAATGACGCAATGCGCTTCCTCATCTGCGACCGTGAATTCCATGTGGCGATCTACAGAGCCTGCGGCAATCCGCTGCTGTCGGACTTCGTCACCGACCTCTATACCTACATGATGGATTATCGCCGCAGCGCCATGTCCCGCGCGGGCGCAATCGAGGCGAGCTATCAGGATCACAGCGAGATCGTCGAAGGCCTCCGGCGACGGGACCGAGAGGCGGTCGTCGCGGCCTTCCGCCAACATTTGATGCGCATTTATCAGACCACGAAGGATCTGTTTGTCAAAGGCGCTGCGGGCGGCAGAAAACAGAAGCACAAGGGAACGCTCAACCCGGATTGATCCGGACTGTGGCCGAACAGGAGGAGGTTCGCCGCGAATGCACGTCATGATCATCGGTGCGGCCGGCATGATCGGCCGAAAACTCGTCGAAAGGCTGGCCGCGGAGCCGGCTGCGCTCGGTCATGAGATCACTCGGCTGACCCTGGTAGACGTGGTCGAACCGGTGGCCCCGTCGGCGCTATCGGCGATTTCCGCGGCGCACGCGATCGACCTCTCGTCGGAGGCGAGCGCCGAGCGACTCGCCGCCGCGCGGCCCGACGTGATCTTTCATCTGGCGGCAATCGTCTCCGGGGAGGCGGAGGCGGATTTCGACAAGGGCTACCGCGTCAATCTCGACGGCACCCGGGCGCTGTTCGAGGCGATCCGCCAGGAAGGCCAGCGAGGGCCCTATACGCCGCGCGTCGTTTTCGCCTCATCGATCGCCGTTTTCGGCCAGCCGTTCCCGGAGAAGATCGGCGACGAGTTCTTCACGACCCCGCTGACGAGTTACGGGACGCAGAAGGCGATTTGCGAACTGCTGCTGGCCGACTATACGCGCCGCGGCTTCTTCGACGGGATCGGCATCCGCCTGCCGACCATTTGCGTTCGGCCGGGCGCGCCGAACAAGGCAGCCTCCGGCTTTTTCTCAAACATTCTTCGCGAACCGCTCGCCGGCAAGGAGGCCGTGCTGCCGGTCGACGAAGACGTCCGACACTGGTTTGCAAGCCCGCGCTCGGCCGTCGGGTTTTTCGTCCACGCGGCACGCATGGATACCGACCGTATCGGACCGCGGCGCAACCTCACCATGCCGGGACTGTCGGCGCTGGTCGGCGAAGAGATCGAGGCGCTCGGGCGCATCGCGGGAGCGAAGGCGGTCGGCCTCATCCGCCGCGAGCCGGATCCCGTCATCCGCGCGATCGTCGCCGGCTGGCCAACCAACTTCGATGCACGCCGCGCGCGTGAACTCGGGTTTACCGCCGAAACCAGCTTCGATGAGATCATCCGCATCCATATCGAGGACGAACTCGGAGGCAAGATCTGAGATGACAGAAGGCAGGAAATCGGGCGAAGGCAAGATCGCCCTCGTGACGGGCGGCGGCACTGGCGTCGGACGCGGCATGGCAACGGCGCTGAGCGCCGATGGCTATGCCCTCGTCATCACCGGGCGCCGTTCGGATGTACTGCAGAAAGCGGCACACGAAATCGCGGCGGAAACCGGCGGCACTGTCCGGGCGGTTCCCTGCGACGTCGGCGACCCCCAACAGGTCGCGGGCCTTTTCGAGACGATCCGCCGTGAGTTTGGCCGGCTCGACCTGCTCGTCAACAATGCCGGCTCCAACGTGCCGCCGGTGCCGCTCGAGGAAATCAGTTTCGACCAATGGAGCGGGATCCTCGCCGCCAACCTGACGGGTGCCTTTCTCTGCACCCAGCAGGCTTTTCGGCTGATGAAGGCGCAGGAACCGCGCGGTGGGCGCATCATCAATAATGGTTCGATTTCGGCGACGACGCCGAGACCCAACTCCGCGCCCTATACGGCGACGAAACACGCGATCACAGGGCTCACCAAATCGACCGCACTCGATGGGCGGCCCTTCGACATAGCCTGCGGCCAGATCGATATCGGCAATGCCGCAACCGACATGACACAAAAGATGAGCAGTGGTGTGCTGCAGGCCAATGGCGAGATCGCGTCCGAGCCGACCATTCCGGTCAAGCACGTCGCCGAGGCCGTCGTCTACATGGCCGGCCTGCCGCTCTCGGCCAATGTTCTGACGATGACGGTGATGGCGACGAAAATGCCGCTGGTCGGTCGTGGATAGCGGTCAAAGCCCTCCGCCCGCCCTATATCTCGCAGCGGCGGTAACGTGGGCGTCCGGGGAGAATGAGGTTCTGGGAGGAGCGTAAATGGCGGGCGTGGATTTTGTCGATGTCAGGAAGTCCTTTGGTGCTTTCCCGGTCATAAAGGGCGTGAACATCGAGATCGAGGATGGCGAGTTCGTCATTCTCGTCGGCCCGTCCGGCTGCGGAAAATCGACCCTGCTCCGGATGCTGGCCGGGCTCGAAAACATCACCGCCGGCGAGATCCGAATCGGCAACCGCGTCGTCAATCGGCTGCCGCCGAAGGACCGCGATATCGCCATGGTATTCCAGAACTACGCCCTTTACCCGCATATGACGGTCCGGGACAACATGGCCTTTTCGCTGATGCTCAAAGCATCGGCGAAGGAAGACATCGACAAGCGCGTCGGCGCGGCCGCCGACATTCTTGGCCTGTCAAGGCTGCTCGACCGCTACCCGCGCCAGCTTTCCGGCGGTCAGCGCCAGCGCGTCGCAATGGGCCGCGCGATCGTGCGGGATCCGCAGGTGTTCCTGTTTGACGAGCCGCTGTCGAACCTCGACGCAAAGCTGCGTGTCGCCATGCGCGCCGAAATCAAGGAGCTGCATCAGCGGCTGAAGACGACTACGGTTTACGTCACCCACGACCAGATCGAGGCGATGACCATGGCCGACAAGATCGTCGTCATGCATGACGGCATCGTCGAGCAGATCGGCGCACCGCTCGATCTCTACGACCAGCCGGCCAATCTTTTCGTCGCCGGCTTCATCGGCTCGCCAGCGATGAACATGCTCAATGGCCGCCTCGATGCGAACAATCCCAACGCATTCCTGTCGGTGGACGGCACGGCTCTGCCCGTTGCGCGCCCGGCCGCCGCGGCCCGGGGGCGCAATCTCATCTATGGTCTCAGGCCCGAATACCTGTCCCTCGATCCGAACGGATTGCCGGCCGAGGTCGTGGTGATCGAGCCGACCGGCTACGAGACTCAGATGATCGTCAAGCTCGCCGGCGCGGAGGTGACCGGTGTCTTTCGAGAACGCGTCAACGCCAGGCCCGGCGAGACGATCCGGCTGGCGATCGACAACCAGCATGTTCACCTGTTCGACGCCGAAACCGGGCGGCGACTGGTCGATTGAGGCCGTGCGGCAGCCGGGGAGAGGGAGGAGCCCTCCTCGATCCGCCGCGTGCGCGATGGCCCGGCGACCTGCCGGGCATCGGGTGCATTCGTCAAGCGGGGCGGCGAATGCGGGAAGACGATGCTCCCGCTGGATGAAGGAGGAGTACCAATGCCGATAAAGAGACGTGATTTCCTCGCGGGTTCCGCGGCGCTCGCGGGCATGGCCGGGTTTCCACTCAGCACTCGCCCGTCCTTCGCGCAAGCGGAGCCGACTTACACGCCGGAGGAGGGCGCAAGCCTCAGACTGCTGAGATGGACACCCTTCGTTCAGGGCGACGAAGACGCCTGGCTCGCCAACACCAAGAAGTTCACCGAGGCCACCGGCGTCCAGGTCCGCATAGACAAGGAGAGCTGGGAGGACATTCGCCCGAAGGCAGCCGTCGCCGCCAATGTCGGGTCCGGACCCGACATGGTGTTCTGCTGGTTCGACGATGCGCATCAGTACCCGGACAAACTCGTCGATCTGACGGAACTCGCCAATTATCTCGGCGAGAAATATGGCGGCTGGTATGACGGGTTGAAAGACTATGCGACCCGTGACGGCAAGTTCATAGCCATGCCGCTGACGGCGATCGGCAACGCGGTCTGCTACCGCGACAGCCACATCCAAGCCGCCGGTTTCAGCGAGTTCCCCAAGGATACCGCAGGTTTCCTCGAACTCTGCAAGGCGATGAAGGCCAAAGGCACCCCGGCCGGCTTCCCGCACGGCAAGGCCGTCGGCGACGGCAACAACTATGCCCATTGGCTGCTCTGGAGCCATGGCGGCAAGATGGTCGACGAGGACGGCAAGGTCACCATCAACAGCCCCGAGACACTGGCCGCGATCAACTATGCCAAGCAGCTTTACGAGACCTTCATACCTGGAACCGAAAGCTGGCTCGACATCAACAACAACCGCGCCTTCCTCGCCGGTCAGATATCGCTGACTGCGAATGGGGTGTCGCTCTACTACGCTGCCAAGAAGGATCCGGCGCTTGCGGAGATTGCGCAAGATCTCCGCACGACCAATTTCCCGATCGGTCCAGTCGGGCAGAGCGTCGAGCTTCACCAGACGAGCTCAATCCTGCTCTTCAACCACAGCAAATATCCGGAAGCGGCCAAAGCCTACATCAAGTTCATGATGGAGGGCGACCAGATGAACGCCTGGATCGAGGGCTCCAGCGCCTATTGCTGCCAGCCGCTGAAGGCCTTTGCCGACAATCCGGTTTGGACGGCCGATCCGATCCACGCGCCCTATGCGAAGGCCTCCGCGACCTTGCGGACAAACGGCTATGCCGGTCCGCTCGGCTATGCCTCGGCCGGCGTGATGGCCGATTACGTGCTGGTCGACATGTTCGCGACCGCGGTCACCGGCCAGATGACACCGGAAGAGGCGATGGTCGAAGCGGAGCGGCGGGCAAACCGCTACTATCGCGTCTGAAGCTCGGGGCGGCGGTGAAACCGCCGCAGCATGCAACGGCGTCGGCGGCTGTCCTGCCGACGCCAATTCACTTCAGTCGGAGAAGACCGATGTCCTACACGTCGTCCGAGAAGCCGCCAGGCGCCATGGCGCAGCTGATGCAGAACAACAATGTGCTCGGCCTCCTGTTCATGCTCCCGGCCGCCATCTTCCTCATCTGCTTTCTGACCTATCCTTTGGGCCTCGGCGTCTGGCTTGGCTTCACCGATACGCGCATCGGACGCGACGGCGTATTTATCGGCCTCGAAAACTACGAGTTTCTTGCGCGCGACTCGGTCTTCTGGCTCTCGGTGTTCAACACGCTTCTCTACACCTTCGTGGCGTCGATTCTGAAGTTCGTGCTCGGTCTCTGGCTCGCGCTGTTGCTCAATGAGAATCTGCCGTTCAAATCCTTCTTCCGCGCGATCGTTCTTCTGCCGTGGGTCGTACCGACGGTGCTTTCGGCGCTGGCCTTCTGGTGGATCTATGATTCGCAATTTTCGATCATTTCCTGGTCGCTGATGCAGCTCGGCCTGATCGACGGGCCGATCAACTTCCTCGGCGATCCGACCAATGCGCGCGCTTCGGTCATTGCCGCCAATGTCTGGCGTGGCATCCCCTTCGTCGCGATCTCGCTGCTTGCCGGCCTCCAGACGATCCCACCGTCGCTGCAGGAGGCGGCCTCGCTCGACGGCGCTACGAGCTGGCAGCGTTTCCGCTACGTCACGCTCCCGATGCTGACGCCGATCATTGCCGTGGTAATGACCTTCTCGGTGCTTTTCACCTTCACCGATTTCCAGCTCATCTATGTCCTCACCAGGGGCGGACCGGTGAATGCGACGCACCTGATGGCGACGCTTTCCTTCCAGCGCGGCATACCGGGCGGCCAGCTCGGCGAAGGGGCGGCGATCGCCGTCGCGATGATCCCCTTCCTGCTCGCCGCGATCATGTTCAGCTTCTTCGGGCTGCAACGGCGCAAGTGGCAGCAGGGCGGCCAGGATTGAGCGGGAGGGGACAATGAATACCACCGTGACGAAAATCGAAGACGAGGTCCTCACCGACACTGCCGAGGGCATGAGCTATCTCAACCGTTTGCCGCGAAGGATCGTCGTGCTCTATCTGCCGATCGCGGTCTTCGTCTTCGTGTTGCTCTTTCCGTTCTACTGGATGGCGATCACCGCGATCAAACCGAATGCGCAACTGACCGACTACAACAATTACAGTCCTTTCTGGGTGGTGAAGCCGACGCTCGACCACATCAGATACCTGCTTTTCGAGACCTCCTATCCGGGTTGGCTGTGGAACACGATGCTGGTGGCCATCGGTTCGACGATACTTTCGCTGGTCGCCTCGATTTTCGCGGCCTATGCAATCGAAAGGGTGCGTTTCACCGGCGCGCGGCCGGTCGGGCTGATGATCTTCCTTGCCTATCTGGTACCGCCGTCGATCCTTTTCATCCCACTCGCCTTCATCGTCTTCAAGTTCGGCATCTACGATTCCAAGCTGGCCTTGATCTTCACCTATCCGACTTTCCTCATTCCGTTCTGCACCTGGCTGCTGATGGGCTATTTCCGCTCGATCCCTTTCGAGCTCGAGGAGAGCGCGCTGGTGGACGGCGCCACGCGCTGGCAGATCCTCGTCAGGATCATCCTGCCGCTTGCCGTCCCGGGGCTGATATCGGCCGGCATCTTCGCCTTCACGCTGTCCTGGAACGAGTTCATCTATGCGCTGACCTTCATCCAGTCGTCGGAAAACAAGACGGTGCCCGTCGGAGTTCTGACGGAACTCGTGCGCGGGGACGTCTTCGAATGGGGGGCACTGATGGCGGGCGCTCTCTTCGGCTCGCTGCCCGTCGTCATCCTCTATTCGTTCTTCGTCGACTACTACGTTTCGTCGATGACGGGTGCGGTGAAGGAGTGAGGCCATTATCGCTTGCCTGCCAGCAACAGCGCGAGCGTTGCGATGACAGAGGCAAACGGCGCCCAGGCGCCAGCATCCTCCAGAGCCCAGAGAGTGAGGCCGCTGAAGGCACACCAGAGGAGCGGAACCGGTAGCAGCAGCCACGGCACTTTCGGTGACAATGCCATAAGCGCGCCGAGCGTCGTCGTCGCCGTCGGATCGGGCATCAGACCGAAGATCTCGGCCGAGGCGAGCGATCGGCCGGCGAGGGCGGCCAGCAAGGGATAGGCGATCAGCCCGAAAAACATGAGGCCGATGCCGCCATAATACCGCGGCGCCCGCGGTGCCGGCGCACCCACCGCACGGATATTCACGATCAGCAGGCCCGCCTGCAGGAGGAATGCGGCGGCGGCATAGGACGCCGGCCAGTTGATGACGGCGTAACGCGTCCACAGGAACTCCCATGCGCAGAAGACCCAGGCCGCCGCCAGCGCGGGCAGGACGATAGCGCGGTTGCGCTTCATCACGAGGACCAGAGCGAGCAGGCCTCCCGCGACGAAGGCGACCTGCAGCGGCCAGACCGCCTGATTGTAGCGCTCGATCAGGCGGAAATAGACCCGCGGTGAGAACATCAGGAAGTCGGCAAGATCGTAGGTAGTCCAGATCTCCATTAACGGGCATTCCAGGGCCAGACGTCAGAGCGATTCCACATAACCGACCATGCGCCGGCGCAAGTCGCCATCCGGCAGGATGCCCGTCGCCGCATCGAGATTCTCGCGCACATGGTCGACGCGGGTGGTAGCGGGAATGGCGCAGGTGACCGCCGGATGCGAGATGATGAATTTGAGCAGGAACTGCGCCCAGCTGCGCGCGCCCGTCTCGGCAAGCCAGAGCGGCAGGGGCTCGCCTTCGAAACGCCGAATAAGCCTTTTCTGCCGGAAGGGCCGGTTGACGATGACACCAATTCCCCTCTCTGCGGCCAGCGGCAAGATGCGCTGCTCCACCTCGCGGTCAAGGATGTTGTAGGTGACCTGAACGAAATCGATCGGCTCCTTTGCCACAATGCGCTCGATTTCTCGATGCCTGCGCCCTTCTGATGTCGTGATCCCGATGTAACGCAGCCGCCCCGCAGCCTTCATCTCGAAGAGCATCGGCAAGTGCTCCTCCCAGGAGACGAGATTGTGCACCTGCATCAGGTCGAATGCCGGAACGCCCCAATAGGCTCGCGACGCTTCGATCTGAGCGGCTCCGCGCTCCGGATCGGAAATCCAGACCTTCTCGGCCGAAAACAGCCTCTTCGGGTGCCCGAGCTTGTTGAGCCCGTAACCGATCGTCGGCTGTGAAGAGCCGTACATCGGCGAGGAGTCGATCATGCGGCCGCCGTGCTCGAAGAAGGCTGCCATCACGGCGGCGCATTCGTCCTTCAGCACCGGATCGTTCCCGACATTGAAGGTGATCCAGGTGCCGAGGCCGACCAGCGGCATCGCCTCGCCGCTGGACGGGATCGTCCGGGTGAGAACATTGCGCTGCCCGAGCGCGCGGCCTGGCATAAGCGGCAGCAGGGCACTGAGGCCAAGCGCCTGCAAGGCGATGCGCCGGGTGATTGCCATCGAGCCGCTCCTTCCTGCCGAAGACTTGGAAGTCTATCCCGCTTGTCAGGCGAGATCATGAGATCCTGCGCGCGGGAGTGGCCACGAAGTCGTGAACGGAAGCGCTCAGCCCTCGCCCTGGAACGCGCGCTGGAGCACGGCGATGTCGAGCTTCACCATGCCGAGCATCGCTTCCGTCGCACGCTTGGCGCTCTCGCGATCGGCACTCATCATCATTTCGCCGAGCACGCGCGGCACGATCTGCCAGGAAAGCCCCCAGCGGTCCTTGAGCCAGCCGCATTGTTCCGCCGTGCCGCCATTTTCCAGAAAGGAGTCCCATATGCGGTCGATCTCCCCCTGGCTGTCGCATTCGACCACGACGGAGAAGGCGTGGTTGAAGGCATCGAGAGGTCCGGCCTCCAGTGCGATGAAATTCTGGTTGTCCAGCGTAAACTCGATCACTTTGACGCTGCCGGGAGGCCCGCTCGGCGTCTCCGCCGGAACGGTCGTTACCGAGGCCTGATGCGAGTTCGGGATGACCGAGACATAGAAATCCACGGCCTGCTGTGCGTGCTCCGGAAACCAGAGATGGGATATGATCTTGGGCATAGAAAGCTCCTTCGATGGCGTGGGTGCTGCTGCATGTCTGCTCAAGTCGTTCCGACTTGAGGGACGTCCGGTAGGACGTTTCCGCTTCCTCGGAGCCGACAACTTTCCACGCCGCGGCAACGGGGATGGGGAGCCGCATTTTGCCGCTGCGGCCGGATTGACCGTGACATCCGGATGAATGACAGTCTCCCATCATCCCGGCGGTCGCAGTACGGTGAGCCTGCCTCCGCTTGCCAACGTTGACCGAATATGAGGGCCGGCCTGTGACGCCCGTCTATGTCAATCCCGAGACGGTTCGCTCCTTCGAGGATGCAGAGAGCTTTTACCATTGGCTCGGGCAGAATCATGACAAGCAGGATGAAGTCTGGATCAAGATCCACAAGGCGGGCTCCGGGCTCCGATCGATCACGCCCGAGGAGGCCATCGACGTCGTTCTCTGCTGGGGTTGGATCGACAGTCTGCGAAAGGGCTTCGACGAGAGGAGCTATCTTCAGCGCTACACACCGCGGAGGCGCAAGAGTATCTGGAGCCGGATCAACGTGGAAAATGTCGCGCGCCTCATCGCAGCGGGCCGGATGACGGAGCATGGGTTGAAGCAGGTCGAAGCTGCCAAGGCCGACGGGCGCTGGGACCGTGCCTATGAGAGCGGCCGGCAGATGAAGATTCCCGACGATCTGCAGGCCGCCATAGATGCCGAGCCGAAAGCCAGCGAAATGCTGGACAAATTGAGCGCCCAGAACTGCTCTGAAGACGGAAGCGGGACGGCGAAAGAAGATCGAAGCTTTTGTCACGATGCTTAAGCGTGGAGAGACGTTCTATCCCCAGCGTGGGAAGTGAATTTGTCGTGTCTTCCTGCGGGGGCGGCCGGTTCCAACCCGTTCCTGTCGGACTTTGGCCGCTCGGCCTCGAGCTCCAGATGACGTTCGGCGTGGCGCATGTTTTGCCATTCTCTTTCGAGGCGCAGGAACACCTCCGTCGGCATATATCGGGACTGCATTTGAACCCTCCGTGGCGGCTCCCCAGGAACACGCAAGCGCAGCTTTGGTTCCATTTTGCGAATGCTTGGCCGTTGGGGCCGACTGTATGCGGTGGCTACGGCGGCCTCGCAGTTGCAGCGACTTGGCCGGTTTACCCGAGAGAGATGTCGGGCTTTCGCTCAGCAATCCGACAGGTTCCTTCACTGGTGAGGCCGCCGCTGCAGAAACTGCGTTAGCGGCAGCCTCAGGCTTGCGCCTCATAGTGGATTCCACTCCTGGAGCGCCCACTCGTCAAGGTTCAGGTCTTCATCATTAGGTGCGCTGTGGGTTACATTGGATGGGTGCGCCAGCCGCAATCGGGCGGCGTATATTTCTGCCATCCATCGCAGGGGTTAACTCGATAGGCCAACCCCATGCATCATCAGGTGATTGTCCATGCCTTCTACAAGGCGTGCAAGGTCACCGACGTCGCGGCCAACAGCAGGCATAGGGCCAGGACGGCGGCAATTCCGTATCGCATCATCTTGATCCGGCGTGTGCGTATGCCGGTCCAGTCGTAGCTCATCATGCGCTCCGGTGATATTGCGCTTCGATGATGAAGATTGAACGTATTTTGTTAAGAAATTGGAAACCAGGGGATTCCATCTGCCTAGACAGATGCGGTGTTAAGTCAAGCAATGCACTTTGGCTGTGGTCGCAAAGTGCAATCTTCAATGGCTGGGGGTACGAAGTCAAAGTTTAATAAAATGAATGTTGTCTTTGGCGGGAAGTCCGCCGCCTCATCATTTCCGTTCTTTCAGTCTGATTTTAATGATTTACCATCATCGCAGGTTTCTTTCGCGATTAACTCTTGCTGCTTCCATTCCGTCTATAGTCTCGGCGCGATTGGGGTGTGAGAGCAAATCCGGCATGTGCGGTATCAGCGGTTATTTTGGTTCAATTCGAGACGGAAAAACCCTACTCGAACGGATGACGGCAGCGATTGCCCATCGCGGCCCGGACGAGCAGGGGGTTTTCACCACGCCGCAGGCCGGCCTTGGCCATGTGAGGCTGTCGATCGTCGGACTTGGCGACGGCCAGCAGCCGATGTCGGATGCAAGTGGCGAACTGACGATCGCCTTCAACGGCGAGATCTTCAACTATGTCGAGCTTCGAGACGAGCTGAAGGCCCGCGGCCGGCGCTTTCGTACTTCAAGCGACACCGAAGTGATCCTCCACCTCTATGACGAAATGGGCGAGGCGTGCGTCTCATTGCTCAACGGCGACTTTGCCTTCGCAATCTGGGATGCCCGGCGCCGCCGAATGGTGCTGGCGCGCGACCGCATGGGCGTGCGGCCGCTGTTCTACACGACACAGGGGAATACGCTCTACTTCGCCTCCGAGGTCAAGGCGCTGCTCGCGGTCCCCGGCGTGTCCGCTGAGATCGATCCGATCGCGCTCGACCAGATTTTTACGCTCTGGGCCCCGATCGCACCCCGCACGCCCTTCCTCAATATCCTTGAACTTGAACCGGCGCATCTGATGATCGCCGATGAGCGCGGCGTCACCACGAGGGCCTACTGGACACTGGAGTTCCCGGAACAAGGCCAAACGCCAGCCCATACGCATGAGGGATGCGCCGCCGACGAATTGCGCGCGCTGTTGAGCGATGCGACCCGCATCCGCATGCGCGCCGACGTGCCGGTCGGGGCCTATCTTTCCGGCGGGCTCGATTCCTCGATCATCTCGGCTCTCGCGGCCGGCATGGCGCCACAGGGGCTGCGGACATTCTCGGTCACCTTCGACAGCGTGGAACACGACGAGAGCGCATTTCAGCTGGAAATGGCCGCAGCCCTCGGCACGGAACACAGCGCCGTTGCCTGCCGGGCGGGGGACATCGCCAGCGTGTTCCCCGAGGTGATCCGCTTCACCGAACGTCCAATCATCCGCACAGCACCCGCGCCGCTCTTCCAATTGTCCGGGCTGGTGCGCGAGGCGGGGCTGAAGGTGGTGCTGACCGGTGAGGGCGCCGACGAGGTGTTCGCCGGCTATGACATCTTCAAGGAGGCGCGCGTTCGCCGTTTCTGCGGCCGCCAGCCGGGCTCGCGTATAAGGCCGCATCTCTTTCGCAAGCTCTATCCCTATCTGCCGGGCCTCAAGCAACAGTCGCCGGAATACCTCGCCGCCTTTTTCGGAGCCGGGGATGACCCGCTGGACGATCCACTCTTCTCGCACCGGCCGCGTTTCAAGGGCACGGCGGCGACGAAGCTGTTCTTCTCCGCCGAACTGCGCGCCGAGCTCAAGGACTATGATGCGACGGAAGAACTGATCGGCCGCCTGCCAGAGGACTTCGGGCGCTGGCACCCGCTGCATCAGGGGCAATATCTCGAAAGCCGGTTTTTGCTGCCGGGCTACATCCTTTCGAGCCAGGGCGACCGCATGGCCATGGCGCATGGCGTCGAGGGGCGCTTTCCTTTCCTCGACCACCGCCTGGTGGAGTTCGCCGCGAAATTGCCGCCGGAGATGAAGCTCAAGGGCCTGACCGAGAAGCACATCCTGCGCGAGGCCACCAAGGATCTCCTGCCGTCCGCGATCGGCAAGCGGACGAAGCAGCCCTATCGTGCGCCCGACAGCCATTCCTTCGGTGGTCCGGGCGCTTTCAACTACGTTCGCGAGGCACTGAGCGAGGAAGCGGTCGCCGCCGGGGGGCTCTTCAATGCCAAGGCTGTGGCGAAGCTCCATGAAAAGTGCAGCACGCGGCCGGCGTCGGGCTTCCGCGACAATGCGGCCTTCGTCGGCGTCCTCTCGACGCAGCTATGGCTCCAGACATTTACCGGTGCCGGCCGCAAGGCGGCTGCCGCCTGAACCCACGGAAAGGAAAAGGACATGACGCAGACGATCAAGAACACAGTCAAAACCTTCATCATCGAGAACTTCCTCTTCGGTGATACCTCCTACGAGCTCGCCGATACGGCATCGCTGATCGAAAACGACATCATCGATTCAACCGGCGTGCTGGAACTTGTGGCCTTCATCGAGGATCAGTTCGGCATCGCCATGGCCGACGCCGACATCGTGCCGGCGAATCTCGATTCGCTTTCGCGCATAACAAGCTTCATCGAAGCGAAGGCCGCAGTGCCGGTCACGGCCTGAAGCGGCAGCAGAGCGGGGCTTTAAGAGCATGAGGTTCGAGCAATTCCTCTCGAAGAACGCCGCAGCGAATGGCGCGAAGGTGGCGTTGGTCACCGACCGGAGAAGATTGAGCTACGGCGAGCTCGACGATCTTTCGAGCCGGCTTGCCGCGGCGCTTTCCGCAAACGGGGTAAAGCGGAACGATCGTGTTCTCGTCTTCATGGACAATTGCTGGGAAGCGGCGGTCTCGATCTTCGCGGTCCTCAAGGCCGGCGCGACCTTCAGCCCGATCAACGCCTCCACCAAGGCCGACAAGCTCGCCTATATCGTCACCGATTGCGAGGCGGTAGCGATCCTGACGCAAGCGAAGCTGATGCCGGTCGTTGCCGAGGCGCGGGCGATTTCGTCTGGCCATACTCCCTTCGTCGTCTCTACCGCTGGACCCGGCGGCCGAGTGCCTGATGGCGCTGTATCATTCGAGGAGTGCCTGACGGCGGCGCCGCCGCCCGCGGCGCATGGCGGCATTGACGTCGACCTTGCCATGCTGATCTACACCTCCGGCTCGACCGGCCGCCCGAAGGGCGTGATGATGAGCCATCGCAACATCGATGCGGCATCGGAGTCGATCACCACCTATCTCGGCAACCGGCCGGACGACGTCATCCTCAACGTCCTGCCGCTCGCCTTTGATTACGGTCTCTATCAATTGCTGATGGCGATCCGACTCGGCGCCACCCTCGTGCTCGAAAAGTCCTTTGCCTTCCCGCAGGCGATCTTCGAGCGCATTCGCGCCGAGGGCGTGACCGGCTTCCCGCTGGTACCCACCATGGCCGCGATGATCCTGCAGATGCGTAATCTCGAGCCCGGTTTCCTGCCGAGCCTGCGCTACATCTCCAACACCGCCGCCGCGTTGCCGCCGGCCCATATCGCGCGGCTCAGGGAACTGTTTCCCTCGGCCCGGCTCTATTCGATGTACGGCCTGACGGAGTGCAAGCGCTGCACCTACCTGCCGCCGGAGCAGCTCGAGCGTAGGCCGGGATCCGTCGGGATTGCCATTCCGAACACGGAAGCCTTCGTCGTCGACGACGAGGGCAAGCGCGTCGCCCCGGGCGTGGCCGGAGAACTCGTCATCCGCGGCCCGCATGTCATGCAAGGCTATTGGCGCAATGATGCGGCGACCGCGAAAATGCTGCGCTCGGGCGAGAACCCGTGGGAGAGGGTACTCCATACCGGCGATCTCTTTCGCACCGACGAGGAGGGCTTCCTCTATTTCGTCGGGCGCAAGGACGACATCATCAAGACGCGCGGCGAGAAGGTCGCACCCAAGGAGGTCGAGACCGTTCTGCACGCCCATCCGGGTATCGCGGAAGCCGTCGTCATCGGCGTTCCGGATCCGGTGCTCGGTCACGCGATCGGCGCGCTGGTGGTCCTCTCGGACGCCACGCTCACCGAAAAGGACATCATCCGCCACTGCGCCCGTCATCTCGAAGATTTCATGGTGCCAAAGATCGTGGAATTCCGCACAGAGCTTCCGAAAACCGACACCGGCAAGGTCAGCCGCAGGTTGGCAGCCGAAACATTGGAGCCCGCCGTATGAACATCCGCCCGGATCAGGAGCAATTCGATTTCTCCGCCGAGACACTGAAGATCGATGCGGCGGCAGAGGCCGACCGCATCGTTGCGGGACTGCGTGCCCAGTTGCGCGACATGCGCAAGCGCGGCCTTGTCCTCGGTCTTTCGGGCGGCATCGATTCGAGCGTGTCGGTGGCGCTTGCGGTGCGCGCCGTTGGCGCCAAGAATGTCTTCTGCCTGTTCATGCCGGAAAACGATTCCGATCCGGAAAGCCTGCGCCTTGGCCGTCTGGTGGCGGAGACGTTCGGCGTCGAGGCGATTGTCGAGGATATCGGCCCGACGCTTGCGGCGATGGGCTGCTACGAGCGCCGCGACGCCTTCATCCGCGAACTCGTGCCCGATTACGGACCGGGCTGGGCGTCGAAGATCGTCATCGCCAATGCACTCGAAGGCGAGGGCTACAATATCTCCTCGCTGGTGGTGCAGGACCCGACGGGCAATCGTACCAAGCTGCGCATGCCGCCCGCGGTCTATCTCGGCATCGTCGCCGCGACGAACATGAAACAGCGCACCCGCAAGCAGATTGAATATTATCACGCCGACCGGCTCAATTTCGCCGTGCTCGGTACGCCGAACCGGCTCGAATACGACCAGGGTTTCTTCGTCAAGAACGGCGATGGCGCGGCGGACGTCAAGCCGATTGCCCATCTCTATAAGTCCCAGGTCTATGCCCTTGCAGCCTATCTCGGCGTGCCCGAGGAAATCCGCCGCCGTCCGCCGACGACGGACACCTACTCGCTCGAGCAGACTCAGGAGGAGTTCTACTTTTCGTTACCCTACGACCGCATGGACCTCTGCCTCTACGGCCTCAACAACGGTTTGAATGCAGAGGAGGTCGGCCGCGCCGCGAACCTGACCGCAGTTCAGGTCGAACGGGTATGGTCCGATGTGGCCGCCAAGCGCAAGGCGACGCGTTATCTGCATCTCGGGCCGCAGCTCGTGCAACCGGTCGCGGAAATCAGCGATTGATTTTGCTTTTCAGTGAGCAACCGGCGCGGTTCCGCGAAGCCGTCAGGCGACAGTTCCTGGGCGTGGGTTAGCCGGCCCTTTCAAGAAACTGGTCGACGAAGTCGCCAAGGGCGTCCCAGTTGGTGAAGTCGTGGTCGCGTTCGGAGATCGCCGGATCGTTACGCTTCATGACAATGAACTTGACGACCTGTTCCTGGAAGTAGTCGTACTCCGTGTAACGCAAGGCGCCCTCGAGAAGAAGAGTGGCTCGCGGCTGCCATCCCGTAACAGAGAAGAAGCTGTCCACGTATTCTTGCGCCTCCGCTCTCCCGTCTTCCAGGGCGGCCGACAGGCTGACGGATATGAACGCCGAGGGCTTCGCGTTCAGTAGGTCGTGATGGGCGAACGCGAAGTTCACCACGGCGTCCTGGTGGTGCTTTTGGTGGACCGATGCAGCAATGATGATCGCTTGAAACCCGTCCAGCTTCAGATCGGGCTCGAGAGCCGCGCTGTCAAGAATTTCGACTTGATGGCCGCGCTCGCGGAGACGCGTTTCCGTCCATATCGCGATCTTCCGGGTTTGGCCCTCGGTCGTTCCGTACACGATCAGGATCTTCATGATTCCCTCCCAATTCAAAGAGATGTGCTTCCAATCGGCAGGATGCACACCTCCATGCACCGCATTACCCGACGCTACGATATTAATCCGTAACGCCTCCGACTGGGAGCAATCTCTACGAATCGGCGGCGCCGACGCCGTCGACAGGTCGCGGAAGCGAGCGGTCCGGACGGATTCTCCAGCCCCGTGCAGGGTAGCGAGATTAACCATTTGTTAACCGTGACTCGCCTACATCTAGTCAACGGAAAGTTAACGTAGATGACCAAAGTGCTAACAGACACCCGTTCCATACGCATCAAGGGCCGCTCGTTCCTTGCACTGGTGCTCTCGCCAGAGCCGCCGCTCGAAACGTGGCTCAGCCGTCTCGACGATCTGGCCTCGCGCTCTGCCGGATTCTTTCTGGGGCGCCCAGTGGTTCTCGACGTCGCGGACATCGAAATCGATCGGGCGCAATTGAAGAACCTGATCGAAGAGCTCGGCAAGCGCAATGTCCGAATTATGGGGATCGAGGGCGGGCGTCCGTCACTGTTCGAGCCGGGCATGCCGCCAGCGATGCGCGGCGGGCGACCAGCTCCCGATGTCGAAATTCCCACAGCTGAGGCAGGCGCCGATGCGAAGATGGCGGGCGCCAACGAGCTGACGTCAGCTGCCCCCCAGGCGGAGCAGCAAGCGGCGCGGACGATCTCGTCGATCGTCATTCGCGAGCCCGTGCGATCCGGACAGTCGGTGATCTTTCCCGAGGGTGACGTCACGGTCGTCGGCTCGGTTGCCTCCGGAGCGGAGATCATCGCCGGCGGTTCGGTACACATCTACGGTACGCTCAGGGGACGGGCGCTGGCCGGCTCGGTCGGCAACGCGTCGGCGCGCATCTTCTGCCGTCGGCTCGAAGCGGAGTTGTTGGCGATCGACGGCGTGTACAAGACGGCCGAAGACATGGCCCCCAACCTTCGCGGTCAGGCGGTGCAGCTCTGGCTCGAAGGCGACTCGATCATGGCAGAAAGACTTAACTGAGCCGGCGGCCGGCCAGCAGACAGGAGCGGGAAGATGGCGAAAGTAATCGTTGTGACATCAGGCAAGGGTGGCGTCGGCAAGACGACATCGACCGCCGCGCTCGGTGCGGCGCTGGCGCAGAGAAACGAAAAGACGGTGGTCGTGGACTTTGATGTCGGTCTGCGCAATCTCGATCTCGTGATGGGCGCCGAACGCCGTGTTGTCTATGACATCGTCAACGTCATCCAGGGCGATGCCAAGCTGCCGCAGGCGCTGATCCGCGACAAGCGCCTGGAGACACTCTTCCTGTTGCCCGCTTCGCAGACGCGCGACAAGGACGCCTTGACGCCCGAGGGCGTCGAGCGGGTGATGGGTGAACTCAAGAAGCATTTCGACTGGATCATCTGCGACAGCCCCGCCGGCATCGAACGCGGCGCGACGCTCGCCATGCGCCATGCCGATATCGCCGTTATCGTCACCAACCCGGAAGTCTCCTCCGTTCGCGATTCCGATCGCATCATCGGCCTGCTAGATGCCAAGACCGAACGGGCCGAGCGCGGCGAGCGGGTGGAGAAGCACCTCCTGCTCACCCGCTACGACGCAGCCCGGGCCGAGCGGGGCGATATGCTGAAGGTCGAGGACGTTCTCGAGATACTCTCGATACCGCTCATCGGCATCGTTCCTGAAAGCACGGATGTGCTGCGCGCTTCCAATGTCGGCGCACCGGTCACCCTTGCCGACAGCCGCAGCGCCCCGGCGCTCGCCTATCTCGACGCCGCCCGCCGTCTCACCGGCGAGACGGTCCCGATGACTATTCCGGGCGAGAAGCGCGGCCTCTTCGGCAAAATATTCGGACGGAGGGCAGCATGAGCATATTCCGCTTCTTCAATAAACAAACGTCGGCACCGACGGCGCGAGAGCGACTGCAAGTGCTGCTCGCTCACGAGCGGGCGTCGGTTGGCCACTCCGACCTGGTGGCGAAGCTCCGGGAAGAGATTCTTGCCGTCATCGCCAAGCATGTCCAGGTGGATGGCGACAAGGTGAGCGTCAAGATGGACCGCGGCGAGAATGTCTCGACGCTGGAAGTCGACATCGAGATCCCGTTGAAGGCCGTTCGCGCAGCCTGAGACTTCGAGCGGCCGGACAGAGTGCCGGCCGTCTTTGCTCGCCCGGAAACGGCAACATCAAAGGATGCAACTGCACCGCGCCGAGTGGGCGTAGGACGTTAGTTCGGCTCGCCCGCCGCACCCGTCTGCAAGGGACGCGTCGACGGCCGGCAGGACGTGGTCCGGCCGTTGACGTGCCCAATGGCCAAGTCCGTGCAGGGCAGCCTCCTGGCACGCAATCGAGTCGAGCTGCAGCGTTCGGCGCATGACTTCTATCGCCGTCCGGTGCAGGTTATCGCAGTCCGGATCGTCGGGCAGCGCCAGGCAGGGGAAGACGTCCCACCACATATAGCAGACCATATTCAGCGGCTTTGCGCCGGGTTTGTCGATGTGACCCGCTACCGCGGCGCATCTCGGTGCGAGCACGAACGCGCGTCAACGCCAGCCAAGAGCCGGCGCGACGTGGGTGAGGATAGATTCGATCACATGCGCGTTGTAGCCCACGCCAAGCTGATTGGGGACCGTCAGGAGAAGCGTATCGGCTTCTGCGATCGCTTCATCCTTCGCCAGTTGCTCGATGAGGCGGTCCGGCTCAGCGGCGTAGCTGCGACCGAAAATCGCCCGCGTCTTGTCATCGATGAAGCCGATCTTGTCCTCGTCCGGGTTGCCGTGGCCGAAAAAGGCACGGTCGTGGTCATTGACCAGCGCGAAGATGCTGCGGCTGACGGACACGCGCGGCTCGCGCCCGTGGCCGGCAGCCTTCCAGGCTTCGCGGAATGCCCGGATCTGATCGGCCTGCTGGACATGAAAGGGAAGGCCGGTCTCGTCGTCCTTGAGCGTGGAACTTTGCAGGTTCATGCCGCGCTTGGCAGCCCAGACCGCGGTGGCGTTCGAGCCGGCGCCCCACCAGATTCGTTCGCGCAGTCCCGGGGAATGAGGCTCCGGGCGCAGCAGCCCCGGCGGATTGGGAAACATCGGTCGGGGATTGGGCTCGGCGAAGCCTTCGCCGCGAAGAAGGTCGAGCAGGACGTCCGCGTGCCGCCGGGCCATGTCGGACTCGTTCTCGCCTTCCGCGGGCGCGTAGCCGAAGTAGCGCCAGCCGTCGATCACCTGCTCGGGAGATCCGCGGCTGATGCCGAGTTGCAGGCGACCGCCGGCGATCAGATCGGCCGCGCCCGCGTCCTCCGCCATGTAGAGCGGATTCTCGTAACGCATGTCGATGACCGCCGTACCGATCTCGATGCGGCTCGTTTTCGCGCCGACGGCGGCCAGCAGAGGGAAGGGTGATGCGAGCTGACGGGCGAAATGGTGCACGCGGAAATAGGCGCCGTCCGCTCCGAGTTCCTCTGCCGCGACAGCGAGGTCGATCGACTGCAGAAGCGCGTCGGAGGCAGAGCGCGTCTGCGACTTGGGAGAGGGCGTCCAGTGCCCGAACGACAGAAAGCCAATTTTCTTCATGCTCTACCTGCTCGATGGGTTGCCCGCGTCTTGGCACAAATAGTGCCCGGGACACAGAAGTCACTGGTCTACTCTTCGAACCGGCCGCCGATCAGCCGGCTCCAATGTTCTCCGGCAAGCCCGTTGATGAAGCCCTGCGAATGTCGGAAGGCCTCAAGGAGTTGCTCGTCGCGCGTGTGAATGACCGTCGAGGCCGCGTGGACGAAACCGATCCGACGTCCCATCATTGCTTCGAGAAGGGCGGGCTGGGTTCTCCCGTTCACGGCCGCGGCGCCGCGTGCGGCGGCATGATCGATCAGACAGTCGAGCACCAAGCCGGCTTGTCCCGGTAGCGCGAGAACCTGGAGGACTCGGGCAATTCCCCCGGGGCGCATGTGGTAGAAGAAGGCACCGACGGGCGCGCCGGTGCGCGCCTTGACGACGGCAAAATGGGCGTCGCCATAGTCCGGCTTCTCGGTCGCATCTGCAAGAATGTGGGCGAATTGAGCTCCGGTCCAGGCCGGCTGCACGGCGAACTGTCGGGTCAGCAGCGGGAAGAGTTCGGCAAAGCTTTCCCGATCTATATCTGCGACCTGCAGGGTGCCCTTCGTACTCGCCTCCGCCGGCACGGCAGACCAGCGCAGGTCGCCCCGGGTCATCTTGCCGCGATATCGCCCGTCGAATGCGCGAGCGAGCGGAGCCAGGCTGCGGGCCAGGCGCAGCCGGCGAGTAACGAGTTCCAGTGTGAAGGCGGCCGGCCGAATGACACGCACCCAATCGAGGCTGTATTGCGGCAGCACCAGGCCACGCAGCCGCGTCCACATTTGCGTCGAAATCTCGCTGGCGGTCTCGCTGAAGGAAAGGTCCTGCGGGCCGGCAAGAAAGGCTTTCAGGAGCCGGGCGCCGGCCATCGGGTCGCTGTCGCGATCCTCGACCATCAGAGACCCGCAGATCGCGGCGCGCAGGCTCCGGCCATTGTGACGCATTGGTAGCGCATTGACCCCGACGAAGCCGGACACCCGGCCTGCATCGTTGACGTGCACGAGCGGCGCAATTTCCGGATCTGAGTCGGGGGCCTCCAGGTAGAGGTGGCGTAGATAGGCGGTGAGCGCCTGAGGTGGTGTGTCGTCGCTGTTGCGGAAGATTTTCTGGAACAGGCCAGCGACGGCGGGGATGTCTTCCGACCTCAGCGGACGGATGTCGCTCATCGATTGCCCTCGACTCCGGCGAGCTTGCACGTAATGGCGACGCGCGGCTTGCCCGCCGCGTCCTCGGCAAAGCGCACCGCCTCGTAGGCTTTCGTGCGGGCGAGGAGGGCGGCCGCCTGCCGATCCTGACCTTCTCCGAATTCGAAGAGCAGCCAGCCGCCGGGTTTCAGAAAGGCGCCCGCCTCGCGGATCAGCCGTTGGTGGATGGAGATGCCATAGGGGCCGCCGTCGAAGGCTTCGCGCGGCTCCGTTTCGAGGAGGTGGGCGCTGTCGCCCTCTAGGCGGGCGGTTGATATATAGGGTGGGTTGCAGACGATCATGTCGACCGCGCCTTCGAGATATTCCCCAGAGAGGGCGGCGAAAAGATCGCCCTGCCGAATGGACACGCGATCCTGGAGCGAGAGGCGCGCGGCATTGCGCCGGGCGAGGGCGACCGTGCTGTCGGTCAGATCTGCCCCCCAAACCCGCGCCGAAGGAACTTCCGCAGCGATTGCCAAGGCGAGATTGCCGGATCCGCAGCACATGTCGACGACTGTTGCCGGCCCCTCTCGGTCTCGCAGGATGGCGACAGCGCTTCTTCCGAGCAGTTCCGTCTCTTCCCGCGGCACGAGCACGTCTGGCGCAAGCTCGAGCTCGATCTCCATGAACCGGGCAAGGGGCGGTCGGCCTTCGGCGGCGCCGATCTCATTATCGTCCTGCAGCACGAATGCTCCTTCGATCGTCGGATGGTTTCGCGCGGGGACCCTAGCGCAGTGAGGTAAACGGAAGCTGAAATGCAAGTGAGCTGCTCCTGTTAACCGCACAATCACCTCTCAGCGCTAAGTTGCGCGGCAACCGGCGAAAGCGGGCGGCGAGAAGCCACTCCCACGCTGAGGTATTGCTACCAGTGCAAGGCTGATTGGATGGCTTCGGAAGGCGCGACGGAACCGAAAGGCTACAGAGCCCTTCTGCCGATGTTTCTCTCCTATGCCGCATCCGGCGGCAGCCTCGTCATCAGTTCTGCGGCGCAGCTCCTTACCTTTGCCATTCTCGCGCGTTGGCTCGGCGTCGACGAGTTCAGCGTCTTCGTCGCCATAACGGCCGTCGCCAACATCGCCGTGCACCTCTGCGGGCTCGGTTCGATGGAATGCCTCGTGCGCCGGGTCGCCCGCGACCGGACGATCTATCCCGTGATGCTCGGTCACAACATCATTCTGACGGCCGCCAGCGGTACGGTGTTGATACTCGTGGGCGCGCTCATTCTGCCCTTCTTCTTCAGCCTGTCGCCGGACCCGGTCACGAACATCGCCATGGTGACGCTGATGCTCGTCACCAATATCCTGCTGGTCCGGGTGATCGTGCTCGCCGAGCAGATCTTCATCGCCCATTCCGATTTCGCCTCGGCCAATACGGTGGTGGTCGGCTTTGCCGTGGCGCGCACGGCGGCGGCCGCTCTCGCCTGTATCGTCTTCGACGTGTCGACGGTCGCCGACTGGGCGGTCTGGCAGTTCCTCAGCCATGTCCTCGTCGCACTGCTCTGCCTGCAGGTCCTCAAGCGCCTCGGAAAACCGCGCTATACCATCGTGAGGGAGGAGCTGCCGCAGGGGCTCTACTTCGCCATCCCCTTCATTCTGCGTGCGCTTCGGCAAAATGCGGACCTGCTCGTCCTGAGCCTTGTCACCACCGCCGAGATCGTTTCGAGCTACAGTGTCGCCCGCCGAATGCTGGAGAGCAGCTATCTGTCGGTGGAGGCGCTCAACCGGCTCATCTATCCCGGCTCTGCCAGGCTGTCGGCTGCGGGGCTGCACCACGCGTTTGAGCGCGTGCTGCGTGTGCTCGCCGCTGCGACGGTTATCGGCGTTGCGGCAGCGGTAATGGTCTTCCTGGTGGCGCCGGCGCTGCCCTATCTTTTCGGCAGGGAATACGTCTCACTCGTCGGCTTCGTTCGCATTCTCTGCTGGGTGGTCGTGCCGCTGGCGATCTGGTCCGTGGCCGTGGAAGCACTGGGCGCCTCCGGCTACCACGCTCCGCGTGCGACGGTGATGGGCCTTGGCAGCATTGCCGGCGCCGGTCTTGCCGCCTGGGCGAGCTGGTACGCACCGCCGATCGGAACGCTCATCTCGTTCTACGTGATCGAGACTGCCATGGTGGTCGCTGCCTGGGGCGTATTCCTGCACTTCGTGCGGCGCGACCGCGAGGACGCCGCACGGCGGGTGCTCGTCCCTGGCGAGGCTGGCGCATGACGATCGAGTTGCTGCAAGCGCGGTCCTTCGCGGCTGCGGAAGGCTATAGCGACAGCAAGGCTTCGATCCGCGCCATGGAACGGGCGGACCTGCCGGCCGTTGCAAGATTGTTCAACAAGGTCTTCCGCCAGCGGGATCGCGACGCCGGGGACGATCTGATCCGGTATCTGGATGCCGTGTTTTTCGGCAGCCCGCATTATGCACCGGAACATGGCAGCGTCGTGCATAAGAGTAGCGATGGCCGTATAGACAGTGCCATCCTCTCGGTGCCAATGGAGTTCACCGTACATGAGCGACGCATGGTGGCCCGCCTTCTCTGCGCCTTCATGGTCGACGGCAGGGCCGGTGCCGCAGGTGCTGCGCGGCTTGCCCGCACAGTGCGGGCGGCGCGGCAGGAGATGTGCTTCTCCGACAGCTCCTCACCGGTGAGCGCCGATCACTGCACGGCAGGGGGCGGCATCATTCTGCCGATCCAGAGCCTGGAGTGGCGGCGCGCCTTCCGGCCGCTCGCCGCGGCGGCGTTGCTCGCCGGACGCCAGATGCCACTCCTTGCTTCGGGCCCGGTGATCGTCGCCTTCGGATGGGTCGACCGGGCGCTCCGCCGGTGGCGGTCTTCGCTCAAAGCCGAATCCATTGCGGGATGCCGCACGGAGGCCGCGAGCCTCGACGCATTCTTCGAGTGCGCCGCGCCAATGCTGGAGCGGTTTTCGGTTCGTCCAAGCTGGTCGAAGCGCGAATTCGACTGGCTGGTCAGCATCGCCTCGCGGAACCGGAGCCTCGGGACGCTGCAATGCAGGATCGTCCGCTCCGATAACGGCAGGGCGATTGGCGCTTTCCTCTTTTTCGGAAAGGCAAGGCGGGTTGCCCAGGTGCTCAATATCCTGTGCGAAGCCGGGAGGGAACTCGATGTCACCACCGCGATGTTCGCGAGCCTCGATGAGGACGGTTATGCGGTTGCGGCCGGCATGGGACAGCCATTCTTGATGAACGCCATTTCGCGCCAGCGCTGGCTTTCTTTCCGGCATCGCGGCTACTTCTGCATGGTGACCCGCCATGCGGAAATCAAGGAAGCGGCCCTCGGCAACGACATCTATATCGGCGGGCTTGCGTCGGAAAGCTGGAGCAGGCTGCTGACCGATTTCTAATCGGCTGCTATTGCGCCTTGGCCCGCAGCCGGTCGGTCACGGCTTCCATGGCCAGTACCAGCACGAAAATGACGAGGATGATGGTCGAGGCGTTCTTGTATTGAAAGAGGTCGAAGGCCACCTTCAGTTCTTGTCCGATGCCGCCGGCACCGACGAGCCCGAGCACAACGGATGATCGCACCGCCTTTTCCAGCGCGAATTGCGACGTGTTGATCATCGATGGCATGATGTCTGGAATGACCGCACCGGTCAGCACCGAGAATCGGCTGGCACCGGATGTGAATAACGCCTCCTGCGGCTGCTTGTCGGAATCCTCGATCGCCTCGGCGAAGAAGCGACCGCAGAAGCCTATCGTATCGATGAGGATGGTCATGGTGCCGGCCACGGGCCCAAGCCCGATAGAGGCAACGAAGATCAGCGCCCAGACCATGTCCGGCACCGTCCGGAAGAGCGAGATCAGCATTTTGAAGACATGCCGCAACGGGCCGAAGGGCGTGAGCGTCCGCGATGCGAACCAGGCGATCGGCAGGCTGAGGAGCACGCCGAAAACCGTGCCGACGAAGGCGATCTGCAGCGTCTCGACGGTGCGCCACATCACCCTTGTCAGGAAGCCCGTCTCGATGCTCGGTGGCATCATCCGCTCCAGAAGCCCGTACATGCGCGGTAAGCCGCCGACGAGTTGCGACGGAGAGGGCGAGACCTGACCGACCGATACGATGAAGAGCGCTGCAAGCGCAACCAGGATGGCGAAGGTCGCCGCCGGGACGCTACGCACTCTGCCGGGTAGCAATCGGTCATGCATGGAAGACACCATCGACCTCGTTGCGGCGGACCTCGCTTGCCGGCAGGTCGAAACAGACTCGTCCGCCCTTGAGCGCGATGACCCGATCGGCAAAATTGACGGCGTGATCCATGTCGTGCGTGGTGAAGACCAAGGTGATGCCCTGCATGCGGACGAGGTCGCTGAAGACTTCCATGACCTCACGTCCGGCGGTCGGGTCGAGGCTAGCAGCCGGCTCGTCGGCAATCATCAAGGCGGGTTTCCGGATAAGCGCCCGGGCGATCGCCACCCGTTGCGCCTGCCCACCGGAAAGCTCGTCCGCCCGCGAATTGGCCTTGGCCGTCAGCTTGACCTGGGCCAGTGCCTCCATGGCCTGTTCGCGAATCTCCTGCCGGACTATCGCCTGATGCCAGGCCCCCCATCCGTCGGAAAGCCCCAGCTTGCCGTGCACGACGTTGGTCAACACCGACTGGCGCCGCACCAGCCCGTGATTTTGGAAAACGAAGCCGACGCGCTGGCGGATACGCTGCAACTGGGTCTTGTTCGGAGAAGCGCGGAAGGTCTCGCCCAGTGTGGCGACCTCGCCGCTGCAAAAGGGCGTATGTCCAATCAGACATTTCAGCAGTGTCGACTTGCCGGCACCATTCGAGCCGATCAGAGCGATCCGCTCGCCGGCGCCGATCCGGATATCGATGCCATCGAGCACGGGCTTGCCGTTCGCATAGCTCTTCTTCAATGCTTCGGTTCGGATGATGTCGGTCATCGACGGCTCCTCGCTACGACTGGTGGCCGGCGACGAGACGCCGGCCACCGATCAGAGATTGGCAACGAAAGCTAGTTGACGAAGTCCTTGAATGTGTCGACGCCGATCGTGCGGTACATCGAACGGACATAGTCATAGTCGCTGTCCTTGACGTCGCTCAGGAAGAAGCCGCCCTTGAACTTCTGGTTATCTTCGCCCTGCAGCACGCCGTCCATCAACTCCTTGCCATGTTCGACGAAGGCGACCCGTACCTTCTGGAACACATCGTCGGAAATGTCTTTGCGGGCGACCAGGATGTCGTTCGGCAGATCGCGACCGCGGGCGAGCACCGTAAAGGCCGTGTCCGGGAAGGCTTCGCGTACGGAGGCGAGATGGCCGAAGTTGAGGCCGATGGCGGCGATGTCGCCCCGGATCAGCGCCTCCGCCGCGACATTGCGCGACAGGATGACGGCCTCATAGTCGACATTGTAATTGAGACCGGCATCGGTAAGCGCTTGGGCCGGTCCAAGGTGCTGCGAAGTCGAGCCGACCGAGCCGAATGAAACCTTCTTGCCCTTGAGGTCATCGAGCGAGCGGATGGGACCATCGGACAACACGGCTATCTGAGCGAAATAGTCGGGGCGCTGCCAGGCGACGACGATCTTCGGCTCAGCCAGCTCCTTCATTACGACATATTCGGCCGGTCCGGTCAGGACGAGATCGATCTGCCCGGAATTCATAGCTTCGACGGCTGCCGTGCGCGAGCTGACCGGGAAGAGCTCGATGTCGAGCCCGGTGACTTTTTCAAGTGCCTTTTCGAAGCCGCCGAATTCCTGCTGGAGGGCTTCGAGGCCCTCGATGTCGGTAACGGCGAACTTGAGCGTCTCGGCCGTGGCCGGAGCGATCGAAGCAACGGTGAGGGCAAGCGCTGTGATGATTGTGCGGATCATGTTTCGTCCCCTTGCTGTATAGACAGGAAGCATTTCTGCGATTATCCCTAGCGGCGTCACGTGACGAGCCAGTGACAGTCTCCACGGGCGGCGCTCGAAAAGATGAGGACAAGATGAATGTGCTGATCAAAGGCGGGATCGTGCTTCGCCCCGAGGGCACGGTGAAGGCCGACCTTGCCATTGAGGACGGGAGGTTCGCGGCCGTCATATCGCGTCCGGCGACCACAATCGACGCCGAGGGGCTCGTCGTGCTGCCTGGCATCGTCGACATCCATGGCGATGGTTTCGAGCGGCACCTCATGCCCCGGCCGGGCGTGCGCTTCGACGTCGCGCTTGCACTGCGTGACGCCGATCGGCAGCTTGTCGCCAACGGCATTACCACCGCCTTTCACGGCGTTACCGTTTCCTGGGAGCCAGGCCTGCGTTCGATGGAAGCCGCAGCCGAGGTGGTCCGGGCGATTCAGTCTCTCCGCGACCGCTTCTCCTGCGATACGCGCCTGCATATTCGCTGGGAGACCTTTGCAATCGATCAGTTGCCGATGGTTCTCGAGTGGCTCGGCATGGATCCTCGGCCCATCATAGCGCTCAACGACCACACGACGGGTTCGGTGCTTAAGGGCACGATCTCCCGCAAGCTGCCGCAGATGGCCGAGCGCTCCGGTCTTTCGCACGAAGCCTACAAGGCGCTGCTCGACAGCGTCTGGACCCGGCGCGACGCCGTGCCGGCCGCGATAGAGGCCGTGGCGAAGGCCGCGAAGGCACACGGCAACGTGCTGCTTGCCCATGATGAGGCATCGCCCGAGGAGCGACTACGCTTCCGAGCGCTCGGCGCCCGCTCCTCTGAATTTCCGCTGACGCTGGATACCGCCACGGAGGCGTGCCGCCATGGCGAGCACGTCATCCTCGGCGCGCCAAACGTCGTGCGCGGCGGCAGTCACAACGGTGCGCTCAATGCCGCGGATGCGATCCGGGCCGGCCTTTGCACCTGCCTCGCCTCGGACTACCATTATCCCTCGCCGCTGCATGCGGCGTTCAAGCTCGCGGGACCCGACCAGGCAGGGCTCGCCGAGGCCTGGAAGCTGGTATCAGCCAATCCGGCGGCGGCTGCCGGACTGGACGACCGTGGGATCATCGAGCCGGGCAAGCGCGCCGACCTGCTGCTCGTCGACGCCAGCCTTGCAGGTCACCCGGAGATCGTCGCCTCCTTCTGCGGCGGCCGTCTGGTCCATGCGACGCGCGCACTGCATGTCGCGTCGGCTTCCGTCGCCGCAGCCTAAGGCCCGGAGACAGGCATGCTCGAGCAGTCGAATTCCCCGCTTGCCGCCTTTGACGGGTTGACCTTCGCGCCGCGCCAGGACAGTCCGATCTGGCAGCAGATCTACAACCACATTCTTGGGCGGATCGAATCCGGCGTACTATCGCCGGGCGAACAGCTTCCGGGCGAGAACCACATGGCCGCCCGCCTGGGCGTCACCCGCGTCACGCTTCGACGCGCATTACAGCAGCTCCAGAAAGAGGGACACCTCACCGCAAGAAAGGGCGTCGGCATCTTCGTCCGCAGCCCGCCCGCGATCTTTTCCATTCGCGACGGCCGGTCCTTTCGCGAGAATATCGACACCCATAGCGGTTCGATCTCGACCGTCACGCGGCTGCTGGCCTGCGATCAGGCCGATCAGACGAGCGCTCGAATACTCGGCGTCGCAGTCGGATCAGCGATCATCCATCTGCGCCGCGTGCGCCTGCTCAGCGAGCAGCCGATCTATGTGAATGACAAGTATTTTCCGGCCCATCGCTTCCCGGATTTCGATCGAGTCTATGGCGAACGTCAATCGGTGAGCGACGTGTTCCGCGCCCATGGCATAGACACGTTCCGACGGGCAGAGACCCGCATCAGCGGCGGCTTTGCATCACCGGAAGAGGCGGAAATCCTGCAGCTCACGCCCGGCACGCCGGTGTTCCGAATCAATGCCCGCAACACCGACGGGACCAATGACACGATCGAATGGACGCGCGGCTGCTGGCCGCTGACATCGGTGGAGTTCGTTTTCGGCCCGAGCTGAAGAATATTATCGCCCGCGACCTCGACAGTCCAAATCCCCCCGCTTGATATGACAGGGGGAGCCGGTTTCGCGAACAGTGGAGAGCGAAGGTTCGAGGACTGCCCGCCGGCTTGAGGTTTCACGTCCGGCGGGATGAAAGGTTACCGGCCGCCGGGGCGTTTAACCGAATGTTCACCCTGCGAGCCTAAGTCTTAACAATCACTGCGCGCAGCAGGGGCCGTGCTCTTTAGCGAGCACGCGTGGGGAAAGACGACGGATGTACCGGCCGAGCGAGCCCGAGGGACAAACATTGCGCCTTGAGACGCGCTTTGAGCGGCCGCGCTCGCGCGGCGGGTCGCTGCTTGATCTCCTGCCGGATCGCCCCGAGCCATCCAACATTCCTGCTCCGGCGCCGGTCGCTCCCCGATCTGCGAGCATGTCACCCCTCCCGTCGTCAGGAGTCGCCGAGTATTTTCCCGGGCTTCCCCTGCTCGGCAGCATCGGAATCGATCACATCATCGCCTGGCTGCGCGACGGCCTCCGCTGGATCGTGCTTGCATTCTTCGTCTGTGTCGCCGGTGCCATCGGCTATGCGATGACGGCGACCCCGCGATACACAGTCTTTACCGACATCGTCGTCGATCCTGCGAACCTCAACGTCGTCAGCGACGACGTCTTCATGAACAATCCGCAGCGCGATGCGCAATTGCTGGAGGTCGAAAGCAAGCTCAGGACGCTGACGTCGAGAAACGTTTTGGAACGCGTCATCAGTAAGCTGCGGTTGACGGAGGATCCGGAATACATCAAGCCGACGCCGCTTTCGGCGCTGATGGCTCTCTTTTTTTCCCAGGATGCGAAGGCCGGCAAGGAACTGGCCGCCATGCGGGCGCTCTCCGAGCGGGTCGAGGCGCGCCGCGAGGAACGCTCCTTCGTCGTCGTCCTGAAAGTCTGGAGCGAGGCACCGGACAAGGCTGTGACGCTCGCAGATGCGATCGTCGATGCCTTTGAGGCGGAACTCTTCCAATCGGCCGCCGAGAGTGCCGGCCGCGTGGCGGAAAACCTCAATGCACGGCTCGATCAATTGCGCCGGAGCGTGACCGAGGCGGAAAAGAAGGTCGAGGATTTCCGGCGGGCAAATGGACTGCTGTCTGCTAATGGCGAACTTGTCAGCAATCAGTTGTCGAGCGAACTCAACACCCAGGTCCTCGAAGCGCAGCAGCGCTTCATCCAGGCGGAAACTCGTTACAAGCAGATGAGCGCGGCGATTGCGCAAGGGCAGACCGCCAGCGCCTCGGTATTCGAGTCGGCCGACATGACCAATCTCCGCCAGCAGCTTAACGCCGTGCGGCAGCAGATCGGCGCAATGCAGCTTACCTATGGCGAGAGGCACCCGCGTCTCGCCGCGGCGCGCTCTGAGCGCGCGACGCTCGAGGCGGCAATCAATCAGGAGGCGCGACGCATAGCGGAACGCGCGAAGGCCGATTTCGATCGGGAAAGCTCGTCTCTCGAAGCCTTGCGGGTGAAAGCGAACGACGAGAGGTCGAACGTCTTTACCGACAATGACGCGCAAGTCCACCTTCGCGATCTCGAGCGCGACGCGCGCACCAAGGCGGCGGTGTATGAAACGCATCTCGCCCGCGCGCAACAAATCACCGAACGCCAGCAGATCGATACCACAAACATCCGCGTGATCTCGCGTGCGCTGCCGCCGGAGTCGCGAAGCTGGCCACCGCGCACGGTCATCCTTCTGATCGCCGGCGCCGTAGCGGGCCTTGGGATCGGCGTCACCCTGGCTCTTGGCCTTGGCCTGTGGCGATATCTTCGCGCCCAGCAGCGCACGACGGTCTAGGGCTGCGGGCGCCATGAGCGACACCGGCTTCGAGGAGACCAGTGCGCAGACCATGAGGCTGCGTGTCGCCGCCTTCCTTTTCATGGCGCTCTTCCTGTTCCTGTGGGTCTCGATCGATCCCTATGTCGACCTGACGGGCGAGGCCGTGCTCGATCCTTCCGCTGGAAACTCCAACCGGCTGAACCAGATCCTCGCGCTGTTCCTGACCGCCGGGATGTTGGGCTATGGGCTGCTCCACCCGATGCGCGGCATCATCCTGCAGCCTCGGGTGCTGCTGGCACTGCTTTATGCGTGGTTCTTCTTTGTCTCGGTGATCTCCGTCCACCCGATGCTGGGGATCAAGGGCATTATTCTTTCGACGATGATGACGCTCAATGCCAGCATCTATCTGCTGCTGCCGGCCTCCGAGCGCCACTTCGCCAAGATGCTCGGCATCGGCACACTCATCATGCTCGGCTTTGCCTATTATGGCGTCCTGTTCAAGCCGACGCTGGCCATTCATCAGGCATCGGAATTGCGCGAGCCGATGAATGCGGGGCTTTGGCGCGGTCATTTCCCGCACAAGAACAGCGCGGCCGCGGCCATGGTGCTCGCCGCCTTCTTCGGGCTTTTCGTCATGAACAGCTGGTCCCGCGCCGCGGGGCTTGCGATCGTGGGGCTCTCCTTTCTCTTTTTGGTCAATACCGGCGGCAAGACGTCCACAGCCATGCTGCCGGCGATCCTCCTGCTCGCCTGGTTCTTCGAAAGACTGCGCTTTCTGCGTGTCCCGATCGTTATCGGTGGTGTCGGGCTATTCAATCTCTTCGCCGTCGGGTCGGCCGTCTTCAGGCCGCTCGGCGAATTCGTCGCCGGGCTCGGCATCGATGCGACCTTCACGAATCGTGCCGACATCTGGCGTTTCGCCTTTTCCGCGCTCGCCGAACGCCCTTTGACCGGCCATGGCTTCAAGGGGTTCTGGCAGACGGAGGAACTGGTCTATAGCGGCGGCACGATCGAGACCTGGGCCGTGGCGGCCGCCAACGGCCACAATTCCTATCTGGACATCGCGCTGACCACTGGTTTCCCAGGGCTCGTTCTGACGCTGACCTGGCTCGTCGTGCTGCCGCTGCGCAATATCTCGCGCATCGCCCCTGACCATGAGCATTCGCATCTGACGCGACTCTTCATTCGTATCTGGCTCTATACGATCTTCCACGCCGGCCTCGAGAGCCTCTTCTTCGAGGGCGGCAGTCTGCTCTGGTTCACCTTCATGTTCGCACTTTATGGTTTGCAACTGCAGTCGAGCGCCGCGCTGACGGCTGCGCCTGCTGCCGAGAATAGGAGTCGCGTTGCTCATGCTTGAATGGCAGGCACGGATCGGTGCGCTCGTGGACCGCGTGGCAAACCGGCTGATCTGGAACTTCGCCCGTGGACGGCGCGAGCTCGAGACGGATGTGCCTCTCGTCTCCTTCACCTTCGACGACGTGCCGGATAGCGCGCTAAACGAGGGCGCGGCCATTCTCGAGCGACACGGCGTGCGCGGCACCTTCTATATCGCGGGCGGACTGGCGGGAACGATCGAGCCGGATCGGACGCTGATCACACGGGAAGGATGCGGCGAGATTCTTGCGCGGGGTCACGAAATCGGCTGCCACACCTATGCACATCGCCGGATACGCGACATTCGCCGCCTCGCCGATGATCTCGATCGGAATGCGGACTATCTGAAGAGCGTCGGTGTGCCGGAGCCGGCGCGCAACTTCGCCTTCCCCTATAATGCTGCCTGGCCGCCGGCGCGGCCCCTGATGCGCCGGCGCTATCGGACCTGTCGCGGCGCCGGCGAGGCGATCAATCGCGGCGCGATCGACCCGCTGATGATCAAGGCCGTGGAAATTCGGCAGCCGGAAGAGCATGCAAGAGACCTGACACGGTGGATCGACGATATCGCCGATCGGCCGGGCTGGCTCGTCTTCTTCACCCACGACATCGCGCCCCGGCCGACGCCCTATGGCTGCACGCCGGAAACCTTCGACCATCTCGTCCGCCACGCGGTCGACAAGGGATGCCGCGTGCTCCCCGTCGATGGGGCGCTGGACGCGCTCAACTGGTAGGGAGCAGTACCGTGCCCACGCCCGACTCCGCCGGAAAACGCCTGCTGGCGATCAACAACTATTACTATCGCCGCGGCGGGGCCGAGGCGGTGTTCTTCGATCATATGCACATGTTCGGCGAGCTCGGATGGGACGTCGTTCCCTTCGCCATGCAGCACGACATGAACGAAGCGTCGCCATGGTCGGATTATTTCGTTTCCGAGATCGAATATGGTCGCAAGACCGACCCCCTGCGCAAGCTGGCTCAGGCGGCAAGCGTCATCTATTCAGTCGAGGCCCAGCGAAAGATCCGTCGACTGGTCGATCGCATCCGGCCATCCGTCGCCCATGCGCACAATGTCTACCACCATCTTTCGCCGGCGATCTTCGCCACCCTGAAGGCCGCGGGAATTCCGGTCGTGATGACGGTGCATGACCTGAAGCTCGCCTGCCCTTCCTACAAGATGTTGCGTGCCGGCAAGGTATGCGAGGACTGTCGCAGCGGCAGGATCTACAACGTCCTTCGCCATCGCTGCATCAAGGGTTCGCTGCCGCTGAGCGCTGTCGTGCTCGCAGAAACCATGCTTCATCGATTGCTTGGGCTCTATCGCGACAAGGTCGATAGGCTGGTGGTGCCGAGCAGCTTCTATCTGGAAAAGCTCGTCGAATGGGGATGGCCGCGCGAGAAGTTGGTCCATATTCCGAACTTCGTCGATGCCTCCGGCTACCGTAGCGAGTGGCAGGAGGGCAATTATTTCGTCTTCGCCGGGCGTCTGGCGCCGGAAAAGGGGATCGGCACGCTGATCCGGGCAATCGCGCTTGCGGGAGAACGGCTCGTCATCGCCGGAACCGGGCCGGAAGAGGAAGGCCTTCGGCAACTGGCCGCTGAGGTCGGTGCCGACGTGACTTTTGCGGGCTATCTTAACGGCGAGAGATTGCATCGGCTGATCGGTGAATCCCGCGCACTCGTGCTGCCGTCGGAATGGTACGAGAACGCACCAATCAGCGTGCTTGAGACCTACGCTCTCGGGCGACCCGTCATCGGCGCGGCGATCGGCGGCATTCCCGAAATGGTGCGGGAGGGAACCGGGCTCCTGGCGGCCTCGGGCGATGTCGAAGGTCTCGCAGGTGCGCTGCGCCGGATGGCGGCACTTTCGCCGCAGGAGCGCGCACAAATGGGTGCCGAAGGCCGGGCTTGGATCGACCGCGACTTTTCCGCAGCCGCCTATCGGTCGAGGACCTTGGAGCTCTACGCGGCACTGGGGATTGCCTGACTTTCAAGCGATACGTTCGATTTCCGGCCATTCCCGTAAAAATTTAGCGAAGTTCTTACGCCGACGGAAAGTGCCCAGCCCTTAAGGGGGATGTCCATTAAGGAACCTCACGGGGCTTAACAATCATGAGCAGTAGGTCTGCAGTGCCGCGTGCTGAAAATCCGCAACCGGCGCCGCTTGCGGTTAGCTTGAGCGGCCAGGCGCTCTCGGCCGAAGAGCTCGACGGGTTTTCGCCGCGCCTGCAGTCCGTCGCCAGAACAGGCGCACCGCAGCGGGTGATGATGCTCGGACTGCGCGGAATTCCGAATGTGCAGGGCGGCGTCGAAAAGCATGTCGAAATGCTTGCGGCCAAGCTGGCGGCGCAAGGGTGCGAGATAGAGGTTGTGGGGCGGCGGCGCTATCTGGCGCAGTCCTCACTTTCGTCCCTGGACGGGGTCCGCGTCTTTCCCATCTGGGCGCCCCGGAGGATGGCGCTCGAAGCGATCGTGCACACTTTCCTCGGCGTGTGTTTCGCCGCACTTCGGCGTCCCGATATTCTGCACATCCACGCGATCGGCCCGGCTCTGATGGTGCCGCTCGCGCGGCTGTTCGGCTTGAAAGTTGTCGTCACCCATCACGGCTATGACTATGACCGGCAGAAATGGGGCGGCTTTGCCAAGAGCATGCTGAAACTCGGTGAGCGTCTGGGCATGAGGCTTGCGCATGGGCGCATCGCGATTTCGGGAGAAATCGTGGAGACGATGGGTGCGCGCTATCGCGTGCCCGTCTCCTTCGTGCCAAATGGCGTTGCCGTCCCGTCACTGTGCGGCGAGAGCGGCGTTCTCGAGGAGTTCGGACTGGCGCGACGCCGTTATGTGCTGCTTGCGGCACGGCTGGTGCCGGAAAAGCGACAGATCGACCTGATCCAGGCTTTCGCAAAGCTTCGTGATGCCGGCTTCAAGCTCGTGCTGGCGGGCGGTGCCGAATTCGAGACGCCCTATGTACGACAGGTGAGGGCGGTGGCGAGCAATGTACCTGGCGTCGTCCTTACGGGCTTCCAGGCCGGCGACCGGCTAACGGATCTCTTCGCCAATGCGGCGCTCTTCGTCCTGCCTTCAAGTCACGAGGGAATGCCGATAGCGCTGCTGGAGGCGATGGCCTATGGGTTGCCGGTGCTGGCGAGCGACATCATCGCCAATCGCGAGCTTGGCCTACCGGCCGAAGACTATTTTCCCCTCGGCGATATAGAGGCACTCTCCGCGGCGATTGCCGGCAAGCTTGAGACTCTGCCGGGCGAAGAAGAGGTTCTCGCCCGCATGGCGCATGTCGAAGCGACCCATAGCTGGACGAGCGTCGCGCAGAAGACGCTTGCCGTCTATGGGGCGCTGAATCGATAGGGAAGGCAGTCGAATGATGAATTTCAGGCGCGCTGTCTCCCTTGTCGCATGGCTTCTGCTTGCTGTGGTCGTCTATTCCACGCTGTCGCCGGTCGGCATGCGGCCGCATATCGGAAATTGGGTGCAATTCGAAAGGTTCGGTGCCTACGGGGGGCTCGGGCTCAGTTTTGCCATTGCCTATCCGAGGCGGAGGGGGCTTGTTCTGACAATGCTGCTGGCCGGCGCAGCCGGTCTTGAGCTGCTGCAGATGGTTTCGCCCGACCGGCACGCGCGGTTCAGCGATCTTGCAGTCAAGATGGCAGGCACGGCATGTGGCGTATGCGTGGCGTGGTTCTCTGTCCGCTATGCGCAGCGATTCCGGCTGGCCAAGGCTGGAGCGGTGCGGAATGTAAATTCTGACAGGTCGTGAGCCGAGGGGGCATCTTGACTATATCCGTCATTATCAAGACCTTGAATGAGGAAAAACGCATTGCCGCGACGATCGAAAGCGCACTCGCGGCGCTGGAAGGCAAGGGCGGCGAGATCATCGTCGCCGACAGCGGCTCGGCCGATCGCACAACCGAGATCGCCGCGCGTTATCCCGTCATCGTCGCGCAGATTGCTCCGCCTGCGCGGCCGAGCTGCGGGATCGGTCCGCAACTGGGCTTTCAATATTCCCAGGGCGAATATGTCTGCCTCATCGATGGAGACATGCTGCTGGATGACGGCTTTCTCGACGACGCCGTCCGCTTTCTTGCCGACAATCCCGCGATTGCCGGCGTGACGGGGCACGTCGAGGAGATGCACGTCGCCAATCTCGAATTCGCGCGACGTGTCAACCGCAACGCACCCGAGAACCGCACGGGACGGATAGATCGCATGAACGGCGGGGGCCTCTATCGGCGTTGCGCGATCGAGGAGGTCGGCTATTTCTCGGATCGGAACCTGCATGGTTACGAGGAATTCGATCTCGGCATAAGGCTGCGAAACGCCGGTTGGGGACTCCATCGCCTCGACCGCCGTTTCGTCCAGCACTTCGGCCACAGCGTGAATTCCTATCGGCTTCTGGTTCGCCGCTGGAAGAGCAAATATCTCTTCGGGATCGGCGAGCTCCTGCGCGCCTCGCTCGGGAAGCCCTATTTCCCTGAGCTCTTGAGGGAACTGCCGGAGCTCAGGCTTTGGGCACTCGTCGACCTCTGGTGGCTCTTTTGTCTTGGGCTTCTCCTGTTCCTGCCCGATAAGATCATGGCGCTAACTGCTGTCGTCGCCATGCTGCTTGGCCTCGTTACGCTGGCGAGCGTCAAGAAGCGCAGCCTCGGCATGGGCCTTTATACCGTCGTCGCCTGGTTCTTCCATGCCGCCGCTCTGCCGGCCGGCTTGCTTCGGAGCCGCCAACGGCCGGACGCGCCGATCGAGAGCAGAATACTCGGAAAGCGGGCATGAAGATCGCCCGCCTTATCGCCGCGGCGGCGATTTCCTGCGGCTGTTGGGCACCCTTGGCGGGCGCCTCTGATGAATGGGTACCCGTTCGCGAAATCTCGCTTGAAATGAAGGCCGGAAGCCCGCTCGACTTTTCGGCCTTCCTGCCGAACGGGTCGATCGATGCTGGGCATCGCCTGGTCGCCGGAGCCGGTGGACGGCTGGCCTATGCGACTACGCCGGAAGAGCCGGTCCGGATGTTCTGCGCCTCGCTGGCCTGGAGCCCGGCGTCCGGCGGCTTTCCGGATCATGACGGCGCCGACCGCTATGCGCGCCAGCTTGCGCTCCATGGCTACAATATTGCGCGGCTTCACTTCACCGATGCAAGCCTGATGCACAATCGTCGGAAGGATTTCGATTTCGATCCGGAGACACTCGACCGCATCCATTATCTGCTCGCGGCGCTGAAGCGCAACGGCATCTACTGGATCATCGACGGTGTTTCATCGTCGCGCGGCGCCTATGGCGGCCACGACGACCGCTGGGAGGCGAATGGCGACCTTAAGCTCCGCCTGCATCTCGACGAGGAGGCATTCCAGCACTGGAAGACGCTGCAGGAGAGATTTCTTGCGCTGGTCAATCCCTATACCGGGACTGCGCCAATTCGCGACGAAGCGCTGGCGCTCGTAATCCTGGCCAATGAAAACGGCATCGAGTTCGACAGCGTCGTGCACGAGCGTCCCGGCAAACCTCATTACGAAGGGGCGCTCGCCGCTCCCTTCAACCGCTGGCTCGCAAGGCGCTACCGGTCGACCGGCGCCCTGGCGCAGGCCTGGGGAGACCTCGGCGACGGCGAACGGCTCGAAGCGGGAACGGTGGAGCTCCCGGCCGACCGCTATCGGGATGGCGCGCGCATGCGCGACCTGCAGGCGTTCTTCATTGAAATGGAACAGGCTTCCGTCGCCCGAATGAGCAAGGTATTGCGCGACCTTGGCTATCGGGGCCTGATCAGCAGCTACAACAATTGGCCGACGGTGCAGACGGATTTGACCCGGCATGATCTCGAAGCGGTCACGATGAACACCTATCACGATTGGGTTGGCGGCTATGCTCCGGGCAGCGCCCTGTTGCAGGCGAGTTCCATCGATGACGGCGCCAATTACATGCGGATGGCGGCCGCCGCGCGCTGGTTTGGGAAGCCGTTTGTCGTCACTGAATACGACCATCTCTTCTGGAACCGCTACCGCTACGAGGCCGGCCTCGTCATGCCGGCCTATGCCGCTCTTCAGGGCTGGGACGCGCTCTGCCGTCACGGCCACGGACCGATCGCGCTCGCCTATGGCGAACCCTATCCGCACAAGCGTGCAATGCTTCCCTATGCGATCGCTCTCGATCCGGTCGCCCGTGCCGGCGAGACGCTCGCCGCGCTCATCTATCGCCGGGGTGATGTCGCCGAGTCGGGCATTGAGATACCCTTTGCGGTGCGCGGCGAGCAGGATCTTTCTAAGGACATGCAGGCCCGGGAGCCGGAGCGGCTGACGGATTTGGCGCTGGTCGGCAGGATCGGATTGCTCCGGGAGGATGACTTGCACGGCGAAATCGGTGTCGGCCAGCCGCGCCCTGACGATGCCGGGGGCGTTATGGAGCACTTGCGCAGCAGCGGGCGCCTGCCCCCCGGCAATCGCACCGACATCGCACATGGGCGCTACGAGAGCGATACCGGAGAGATTCTGCTCGATCGCTCGACCGGACAACTCCGGATATCGACGCCCGCGACCGAAGCGGCGGCGTTTTCCTCGCTGCGCGAGCCGATCGATCTGGGCACGCTCCGTATCGAACAGGCGGACGGCAATGGCCTCGTCGCGCTTTCGGTGATCGACGGCGACAACACCCTTAACGAGAGTCGCCGGCTGCTCTTGATATTCGCCACGGATGCCCAGAATACCGACATGGTCTTTCGCGATAGCGAGGAGCGCATCATTGAAGACTTCGGCAGGCTGCCGGTCCTGATCCGCAAGGGCCGTGTCGACTTGGCCCTGTCGAGGACGGCGGCAAAGTGGCGCGTCTCGCCCGTTGGTCTCGACGGAACCGTCTATCCGCCGGTGCACGCGGGTACCGGTGCCGTCACCTTCCGCCTTTCCAACGACACGCCCTATGGGCCGACGACCTACTTCCTCATCGAGCTCGAGGGTGGCTGATATCCCGGGCCAGAATGCTGGCTGGGTCCGAAAACGGATCCGATTTCCGGAAAGCTCTAAGCGCCAATCCAACGAGTGACAGCGACCTTTGCGCCTCTGCAAAGACGCGCGGCGCTGTAGGCGATTGCATTTCCTTGCCTAACCTGATTTCTGATGCGGCGTCGGCCGGAGGGTCGATGAGAGGCGGGTATGGGTGACGCGACTGATGGATGGTTTGCCCGAGATCATCGGCAAGGCCTGGTGGCCGAACCAGAGCACGAGGCTAGGGGCGACGTTTTTCGTGCGCCGGGCTTTCCCTTGGCTCGGCCGCTATCTTGGAGATAAACCGCTTGTATCGACCCTGTCTCCGCGGATCGAAGGTGTCGTTTCCTGGGGCGGGCGCATTCCGGCAAAGACGGCGATGGCGATCGCCGGTGCCCGACGGCTGCCGCATTGGCACCTGGAGGACGGTTTCCTGCGTTCGGTCGGCCTCGGCAAAGACGGTGCCGCTCCGGTCTCGATCATTGCCGACGACCTGGCGCTGCCGGTCGACGGCGGTCGGGCATCGCGCCTTGAACTGTTGATCGCCGAGGCGGCGGGTGGCGGGCACGACGCCGCCGGAAAGCAGATCCGCGAGCGTATGGTTCGCCATAGGCTTTCGAAATACAACAACCTGCCGCATCGCCAGCCACAGATCGAGCGTGGCAGAAGCCGGCGCATCCTCCTCGTCGACCAGGTCCTGGGCGACGTCTCGGTCGAACGGGCGCTTGGCAGTCGTCGCTCCTTCGACCGGATGCTCGACGAAGCTCTCGCGAGCGGCGCGCAGTGCATCGTTCGCACCCATCCGGACGTGATGGCCGGCTATCGGAAAGGCTACATGACCGAGCGCGCAGCCCGAACACGCGGCGTGATCCTGCTCGCCGACAAAGTCTCGGTCGCCTCCATCCTCGATGTCGTCGACGAGGTCTGGACGGTCTCCAGCCAGATGGGTTTCGATGCCCTGCTGCGGGGGATGCCTGTCCGCTCCTATGCCGTGCCCTTTTATGCCGGATGGGGACTGACGGATGACCGTGCAGGGCCGGCCGCGCAAGCGGCACTGGCGCGCCGGGCGGCGCGCCCATCGATCGAAGCGCTGACGGCTGCAGCGCTTGCGCTATATCCCAGTTATCGCAATCCGGCGACTTGGCAACCGATGGACGTATTTGGGGCAATCGATCTTCTGGTCGCCGCGATCGAGCGATCCTGACGGACGCCGGCTATGCGATTGCCTGTCGACCGCACTTGGTACAAGCCGCGTTATTGGCTTGAACGGCGCTCCCTTACATCTTGGAGGATGGCAACGTGCCAGCGGCTGGAGCCGCTGGCACGATTACCTAGGGCATCATGCCCGAGGCTGCCTTGCACCCACGCATAGACTGTAAGCTGTTCCGTCCATCTTGGGCTACCGCCTTGCGGTTGGTCTCGTATCCGCTCTGCGAAATTCCTATACGCTGAGCGCACAATAGCGAATGCACCCTGGCTCAGGTCACCGCGAGGGCGGGGATGCGGCCATCAATCTGCATAGCTTCAGAAGGTGCTCTAGCCATATGTGATGGTATCGCCATTTCTTGGGCGAATGAAGAAATGCTGATCATATTGGTAGGCGCCGCCACCGGTGAAGCTCTCGAACAGACCGGAGAAGATCGTGTCGAGCTTGTAGTGGACGCGGGTCACGACCATTTGGACGCCCTTCTCCTTCAGTTTCTTCGGCACTTCTACCGGAGACTCCTCGCCCGCGGAAAGCGGTTGCGTGCCGTAGGCGGCCGACCAACTGACGGTCGCCTTGCCGTTGTTCGCGATGTCGACGACACACAAGAGGATCGTCAGATCGCCCACCTCATAGGGCTGTAGGATGGAACTGACGCCCGAAAGAATGGTACTGACGCTCGCCTTGGTCCAAGTGCTCTGCATGGCAATGATTTCGCTGGTCGTCGTTGAGACCTGAGCGACCTTGCGGCGAACCGTCAGCCCCTGTCCGAGATCGACGAGACCGGCAAGCAGGAGCAGCATGAGCGGCAGCAGCAGTGCGAACTCGATTCCCGCAGCGCCCTCGCGGCGCTTGCGGAAACGCTTGAACAGGATGGCGGAAGGTCTGGGGGATTTCATCCGGCGTCCTCAAAACGGTTCGTTGCGGAGCAATGCGGAAGCGCCAAGCAGGTAGCTGCCGTCGGCAAGCGTATGACTCGAGAGCGCATAGAGATTGACGATTGGAGACCAGGGCAGGAAGGCCTGAACGAGAACATAGTCGCTGCCGCGGCCGATATCGAAGTTCTCGGTTATTGTTACCGTGCCGCTGTTGCCAATGGTTTTCATGGCCCCACTCGACGTGGCGCCGGTCACCGTGTTCACGGCGACGAGAAGGTTCTTCTCGCAGTTGAGCACATAGGCGAGATTGCTGCAAATCTCCGCTTTGAATCCGGATATGCCCATTTTCCCCTGGCTTGCCTGTCCCGTTCTGATCAATCGCGCGGACTTGTGCACCGAAGCGTCAAGCGCCGAATCGATAAAGAAGACCGCGCCGAGTTCGAGAATGCCGAAGATGAGAATGAAGAGAGGCAGCGCCACCAGCGCAAACTCGATCGCAGCGACTCCCTCCCTGTCTTGCAGCAGGCGACGCAGAAGGTGCATGGTTGGGCTCGTCCTCATTGTGTGAGTCGGACCGACGTCAGGTACTGCGTGAACAGTGTGGAGAGCCCGGCGGCGATGTCTTTTTCGGACGCGGCCGGGATATAGAGGTTGCCCGAGGAGGCGCAATCCTGCAGCGCGGTCGGGATATAGTCGTGGCGGCTGGTGCCACTGCTGACACCGCTGCGCAACTTGCCGCCCCAGAGTGATGTCCAAACGCTGCTGTTCATCGTCTGGGCAAGGGTTGCGTTGTATCCCCAATCCTGCGGAATTGCGAGGTACTCTGTGTAGAGAACCGCCAAGGTTGCGCCATTGTTCTTCAAATAGTCACACCACGCGGGATTGAGCGGCGCCACCCTCCCGCGATATTGCGCGGTGAGTACCCAGTTGCGCTCAGATTGGACTCCATCCGTCAGTAGAAGTACGAGCTTGAGTGGCGAACTGGCAGAGGTTCCATCGCCTGCTGTTCCAACCATATTCCTAAGTGTCTTCAAGGCGACCTGAAAATATGTGGCCGTCGTTGATGTCGCGCTGGTGAGGCCGCTGCTGTCGTCGGAGAGCTTCTTTCGCGCGGCGTTGGTCGAGTAGGTCGGAGCGAGGACTTGGGAGGTCGTTTCCCCGAGGGCGTAGAGGCCGACCTTGATCCGCTTATGGTCCTCGTCGGCCTTGTCGATCATGTCGAGCACCTCTTCGACCGCATCGAGTGCGACGTCGGTGCGAAGCTTTACCCCGAGGCTTTTGATGTAGTCGTAGTAGGTTGAAGCGATCACCGGGCCCGTCTTGTTCTTTTTTACAGGATCGCCAGCGCTGTGGCAGGCGAATTCGCAATTTATGTTGGGGTCGGCGCGCAATTGCGCTTGCCCCTCGGACGTGGCCGCCAGCAGCATCGAGGGTGATTTGTCGAGGACGATATAGACCTCGAGATATGAGGTTGCGGGTCCTTCGATGGCGCTGACGACGCCGACAGGGACGCTGTTGATATTCGCCAGGGTCATCAGGGTCGTGGGTACCGTGCCGCTGGCGGAGGCCCTGATCGTATGCCCGTCCTTGTCCACCGTGATTTCGGTGAGGTCGTAGGTGGAGCCGCTGCGGTCGGACTGGGCCTCGAACCACTGCTCGATCTTCTTGATGAGCTTGTCTTCATCGTAGTCGTCGACCTGCTTGATGGCGGCCACGAGCGCGGCGTCGAGATCCGACTGCATCTTGCTCTGGACATTGTAGGCGCGTGTATAGTCCAGGCTGGCGCCGACTGCGAGCATCATCGGCACGAGACAGACTGCCACGGTAATGGCAACGTTGCCGCTCCTGTCGCTGACGACATTCGCCGTTCGCCCGCCGATCTGCCGCAAAAAACCGAAACCAAGACGCATGAATTTTTGCCCAATAATGTCTCTTCGCGAACGGATGGTTCAACGCAAAACATTATTCATGCGTAAATTAGAGCCGCTTCCTCTGGCCGAATGACGCAAGCGTATCCGGATCACGCGGGAAAATGCCATTTCGTTTGGATTGGCCACGCCGGGGGCTATCACGCGAATACGCGCGCGCCTTCGCGAACGGTCCGCGAGTCTTCAGCCCCGTTCTCTCTGCGATGGGGTCCCAAGGCCGCGCACAACGTGCTGCCTGGCCGTCTCGGAGGGTGTTTGGCCAAAGGCTTCATGATAGACCGCGGAAAACCGGCCCATGTGGGTGAACCCCCAGGCACGTGCGACTTGCGCAATCGAGAGCGAATTGCCGGCGTCGGTAAGCGTCTTGTGCGCGCCCTCGAGCCGCATCTGGCGCAGATAGCCAAGAGGGGTGGCCCCCTTGAATTGTTGGAAAGCCGCCTGCAGAGCCCGCACGCTCGTCCCGGCCTCCCGGGCAATATCGGCGACGGTCATCGCCTGCGAAATGTTGGCGACCATATATTCGATCGCCCGCTTCAGATTACGCGGCATAGCGGGAGAAGTCGGCCGGCTCAATCGCGCGCTGTAGTTGTGCGGCACGGATTCGAGAATCATGGCCATGGCCGCCCGGAAGAGATGGGAGGTGGCGCTTGATGAGACGCGGTCGTCGACTTGGGTGTCGAAGCAATTCCAGAGCAGGCTGCCGAGAGACGCAAGCCGCGAACCGGCTGGCGACGACATATCTATCGTGGCGCACATGTCGATGTCGTCCAGAATGGGGGAATCCAGCATTTGGCTCAATTGGCCGACCATCGCCGCCTTCTCGAAAGCAATGCCTATGTGGCCCCGGTTTTCGTAAAACGTAAGCTTATCGAAACAGCCTACGTTTCCGACCATCGCCGTCCCGGGGATGGAGATCAGCTGCCTTCTGCCGACATCCACCGCCAGCGCGCTCGCGACGGGAAGATAAAGTACAAAGAGCTCCGGTGGCCCAGAAAAGCTCACGCACATGCCGGAATGACACTTGCCGGACCAGATGCTGAAAGGTCCGGACTCATAGTGCCGATCCTCCACCAGGACCCGGCCGCTCTTCTCCAAGGGCTCAACCCTGGCGGGCGACAGCGTCCTTTCGTAATGTTCCGTCATCTCGTCGGCGTCCGCCTCGACGATCCGGAACCCGAAGCGCTGATTGACGTACCTCATTTGAGTACCGAGGAAATCGGGAGCCGCTCCCTGGATGGACGCTCCGGATGGCAAGGCACCGAAATGGACATTGAACTCACGCCACTTCCTTTCAGCCGACTGTCGCCGAGGCCGTAATTGTCATACGAAGTAAGCGTTTATTAGCTCGGCCGTAAACTATCCTTTGGTGTAGGTCCTATCCGCAACGCGCAAGAAAAAGCCAGAATTGGCAAAAAGGGCACTGTTGGCGGAGACAACGAAACGGGAGTGTTACGTGGTATTGGCGTGCGCTGTGAATAGGCTGTAGGTGAATTCAGCGAAGGCGCATTGATACGCAATTGGGCGGCGACAATCCGCTGCGATCTGCAGGAGGCGGGCATCAGCGTGGCGCTGGAGGATTTCGGAACCGGCCATCCCAGCCTTTCTCAGCTTTCGAAACTCAGGTGCAGAAGCTCAAGATCGATCGCGGCTTTGTTGTCGATATCGGCACATCATCGAACCGGTGGCGTGACAGGGAGCATCGGCGCTCACCGGCGTTATTATCGCTCGATCGGAATAGTGACGTCTTCGGGATATGACATGCGCTTACCGGATACGCGGCAGGTTAATTTCGTATGTCTTTTATTTCCCGTCCGACATATTCAAGAGAAGCGTGATTTAAAGTTGAAAAACTAGTCTCGCCTCGACGGGTTGTACTGTATCCGGTCGTCTGGGGAGGCTTTCCATTGGCATTTGTGTCTCGAGCACCGAAGCTCGAAACCGTCGAATGAGGTAATAATGCAGGGGCGACCGAACAAGAAAGAACCGCGCGCAATCGACATCCATGTCGGCAACCGCATCCGTTTGCGCAGGCTCGCGTTGGATTGGAGTCAGACCAAGCTTGGTGAAGCGCTCGATGTGAGCTTTCAGCAGGTTCAGAAGTACGAGAAGGGCCTCAACCGCGTGGGTGCCAGCCGGCTCCAGCGGGCGGCAGAGGTGCTCGGCGTCACGATTTCCTATTTTTTCGAGGGCGGTCCCGAAGGGACCAGGGAGAGCCAGCAGGATCCGGCAATTGCCTCCAGCGACGAGATGCTGCAGTTCCTGGCAACGGAGGAGGGCGTCGCGCTCAACCGCGCCTTTGCCCGGCTGAGCGATGCACAGGTGCGCCGGAGGATCGTGGCGCTCGTGAAGGCGCTCGCGCCCACGGAACCCGAATTCGTGCCCCGCGAAGCAGCGGAATAGGGACCGGCAAAGCGCTCCTGCCCGGCGCAAACGGCGCCGGGCGGACCGCCGACCAAGGCGCCGGCATCACGCGATCACGCTCCTCAGGCCGGCGTGGCGTAGCGTGCTTCGGCCCTTGAGCATTTCGTTGAGGATTCGCGCCGGTGCTGTCGGTGGAAGCAATGTCTGCGAAAAGCAGGATTGCCTCACCAGGCAGCGCCTTTGGCGAACAGACCCCTTCATTTTGGGCGACTTGCCGGTAGCTAGAGCGAGCAGCGACCCTCCGCCATGGCGCACAGCCCGCCGAAGACGAACACCTCGATTCGCGGTGAATCTGACGGCGCGAGCCGGGGCGATCTCGGAGATTGTCAGCGTGCGTGGCAGGCCGCTGCCGACAGTCTCCTCGCACAAGCGGCAGGTTCGATAGTCTCAGATTATCGCGACGATCGGTAAATCCAACTTAATTCTATCACCTGCTTCCGATATGAACGATGGCAAGGGAGGAGGCGTATCGACACCCCGTGTCTGCGTCTTGACGATATTGCAGTCTCACTGCGCGGCAAAACCCCGTGCGGACGACGGAAGTGCTCCTCCTTTTAGTGGCAGACATATGGAGCAACAGGAGAATATCATGGACAAGGAAAGCGAAAGCGCGAGCAAATGTCCGGTCGCGCACGGCCAGAGGGGCAGAGGCAGATCGAACCGCGACTGGTGGCCGAACCAACTGAACGTCCAAGTTCTTCATAACCAATCTGGCCTCGCCGACCCCTTGGGCAAGGAGTTCAGCTACGCGGAAGAGTTCAAGAAACTCGATCTCGAAGCGCTGAAGAAAGATCTTCATGCGCTGATGACGGATTCGCAGGATTGGTGGCCGGCCGATTTCGGTCACTACGGTGGCCTGTTCATTCGCATGGCCTGGCACAGCGCCGGCACCTATCGCATCACCGATGGCCGCGGCGGTGCCGGTCAGGGCCAGCAGCGCTTCGCGCCGCTCAACAGCTGGCCGGACAACGCCAACCTCGACAAGGCCCGCCGTCTGCTGTGGCCGATCAAGCAGAAATACGGCAACCGGATTTCCTGGGCGGATCTAATGATCCTTACCGGCAACGTCGCGCTCGAGTCCATGGGCTTCAAGACCTTCGGTTTCGCCGGCGGCCGTGCCGATGTGTGGGAACCGGAGGAACTCTATTGGGGGCCGGAAGGCACCTGGCTCGGCGACGAGCGCTATAGCGGCGAACGGGAACTGGACGATCCGCTGGCCGCCGTGCAGATGGGGCTGATCTATGTCAACCCGGAGGGCCCGAACGGCAATCCGGACCCGGTCGCGGCCGCCCGCGACATCCGGGAGACATTCGCCCGCATGGCGATGAACGACGAAGAGACCGTGGCGCTGATCGCCGGCGGCCACACCTTCGGCAAGACCCATGGTGCCGGCGATCCGTCCTTCATCGGTCCAGATCCGGAAGGCGGCGCGCTCGAAGATCAGGGGCTTGGCTGGAAGAGCACGTTCCGCACCGGCGTTGGCGCGGACGCAATAACGGGCGGACCGGAGGTCATCTGGTCGCAGACGCCGACCCGGTGGAGCAACCACTTCTTCGAAAACCTGTTCAATTACGAGTGGGAACTGACCAAGAGCCCTGCGGGCGCCTATCAATGGAAGGCGAAGAATGCCGAGGCCTCTATCCCGGACGCCTTCAACGCATCGAAGAAGCGTGTTCCGACCATGCTGACCACCGACCTGTCGCTCCGCTTCGATCCGATCTATGAGAAGATCTCGCGCCGCTTCCTCGAAAACCCGGATCAGTTCGCCGATGCTTTTGCCCGCGCCTGGTTCAAGCTGACGCACCGCGACATGGGCCCCAAGGTCCGTTACCTCGGTCCTGAGGTGCCGGCCGAAGACTTGATCTGGCAGGACGTCATCCCCCCCGTCGACCACCCACTGGTCACCGAGAAGGACGTCGCCGATCTCAAGGCCAAGGTTCTTGCGTCTGGCCTTACAGTACAGGAACTGGTTTCCACCGCCTGGGCGTCCGCCTCGACCTTCCGCGGTTCCGATAAGCGCGGTGGCGCCAATGGTGCGCGCATCCGCCTCGGTCCGCAGAAGGACTGGGAGGTCAACCGGCCGGCGCAGCTTGCCAAGGTGCTCGCGGTTCTCGAAGGCATCCGGAAGGACTTCAACGCCACCGAGAGCGGCGGCAAGAAGATCTCGCTTGCCGACCTGATCGTGCTGGCGGGGGCTGCCGGTGTCGAGAAGGCGGCGAAGGCCGGCGGTCACGACGTGATCGTGCCGTTCACGCCCGGTCGCATGGATGCCTCAGAGGCACAGACCGATGCCGCTTCCTTTGCAGCGCTGGAACCCCGTGCCGACGGCTTCCGCAATTATGTGAGCAGCCGCCGGCAGTTCATGAAGCCGGAAGAGGCCCTGGTGGACCGCGCGCAGTTGCTGACGTTGACCGCACCGGAAATGACGGTTCTCGTCGGTGGATTGCGCGTGCTGAAGGCAGGCGAGCCGGAACATGGCGTCTTCACGTCGCGTCCCGAAGCGTTGACGAACGATTTCTTCGTCAACCTGCTCGACATGAGCACGAAGTGGTCTCCCGTTGCCGGCCAGGAGGGCGTCTACGAGGGCCGCGACCGCAACACCGACGAAATCAAGTGGACCGGTACCCGCGTCGATCTGATCTTCGGTTCGCATTCGCAGCTTCGCGCCTTGGCGGAGGTCTATGCCCAGTCCGACGCCAAGGAGAAGTTCGTGAAGGATTTCGTCGCGGCCTGGACCAAGGTGATGAACGCCGATCGATTCGACCTCGCCTGATCGCTGGCCCCGGACGTGATCCTGCCGATATCGCTTCGCTCAACCTGTTGCGGGAGATAGCTCCCGCAACAGGTTGGTCGGGACTACATGTTCCGGACCATATTGCAGAGTTGCGCGACTGACATTACGCCCCCTGCACTCGTCGATGCCGATGTGTCGGCGGTGCCGGAGGATGATCCGGTGGTCGTGCTGGCGGTGGTCTCGCCCGAGGTCGAGCCCGCAGCGCCGCCGGTCGTCGTGCCGGTGGTCGTGCTTGCTGTCGTGTCGCCCGACGGCGTTGTTGTGCCAGTCGTCGTGCTCGTGTCTGCCGAGGCGCTCTGGACGGTATTGCAGTCCTCTTTCACCTTGCTTTGCTGCTCAGCCGAGAGTTGAGACCAGTTGGCCCGGATTTCCGCTTCGCTGCGCAGCGACGTCTTCGATTGGTCAGTGAACAGCGCGTCCGCGATCGGGCCTGTCCAATCCGCCGTCGCGTCCTTTTCCGCCTGCGTCATCTGCAACATTTCGGTGCTGGTGGCAGCCGTCCCCGAGGCGGCACCGGACGCCGAACCGGAGCTGTCCTGAGCAATGGCGGCCGAGGCCATCGCCATGGAGATTGCGCCAACCAGCAGGTGAATCCTTTTCATGTGCATATCCTTCCTTTTTGTTGCACCGTGATCACGGTTGCTCCGAACCGGCCGATGGGTGGAAGGTTCCGCTTTCCCAGATGATTTTTTATCGCGAGCCCGAGAGAACCGGATTTCGGATGCGCGCTGCCCACGCTTGCTGCGTCATCGCGCGGCTGCAGAATGCGGCAGGGCAGGTGTTTGCGCCCGATGTTGGAATGCTGATCCTACTCGATCAGCGACACGGCCTGGTCTGCCAGGAGCGTCCTGGTACCCGCCTTGTCACAGGCCGACTGCATCGTCGAATTGCCGGTGAAGGTGATCGTACTCGCGATCAGTTGCGTGCATCCGCTCGTCGTCGCCGAATTGCCCTTGTATTCGATTGACGACGCCGGCGTGTAGACCGCGCCGGTCAAGACTGAACTCGAAGTGCCGTTGATGACATGGCTCACGCCCGTCTGGCTGCGGTTGCCGAAGAAGAGAATTCCGGAATAGGGCCCCGACGTCGGCGCCTTCAGATCGACCGTAACGTTTCCTCTAAGATCCAGCCGGGCATCGTTAGCCAGGAAAAAGGTAACTCCGTTATACCCGTTTACCGGCGGGCCGACCTGAACCCGCGCGGCGGAGGTCGAAGTCACGTTGCCGCCGTTCGCGGAGAAGGTGCCGCCCAGTAGAATATAGAGGCCGGGTTCGAATTCGACCGTTCCCTTGATGTCCAGTCCGTTCGGAAAGCATCTGACCCTGACCCCGCTGGGGTGCATCTGGGTCGTTCCCACGAGCGTCTTTTGGCCCGGGTTGCCGATGTTCTTGGTGCCGGAAGCGTCGCAGGCGAAGCCAGGCCAGGGATAGGGCTCGGCTACGCTCGCATAGGGATCCATGCTCACCGGCGCGTTTTCGTGAACCTTTTCGCATCTGCTCAACGTCAAGCCGGCCGTCGTCACGGCCCCGCCGACCGCATGGACGCAGTCGGCCTTCATGGAGCCGGAGCCGGACATGAGGAATGAGTTGGCCGCGTCCGAATTCGAGGCCACATCGCAGCCCGTCACGTCGACCGAAGTCGACCCGGAGACAGTCACGGCGCCCGATTTCGTCTGCGACAGCGCAAGCACACAGGCGACCGAACCACCCTCGACCTGGGCAACCGCACGGGCTCTCATCGTGATGGGCTCCTTGGAGAAAATCGAGGAAAACAGCCGCGCACGCGTTTCCGTCAGCACGATCTCGAGCCTGTCTTGTGTTCCGGGCGTTGCATTCGGCGACGAAGACGGGCCTATCGCCAGGGTACCGACCGCCGGCGAGTAGCCGCTCTGGGAGGCGATGAGCTTGGCCGTGGCCTCGAGCGCCGGTTTTCCATCTCCGGCACGCAGGCGCACCGCGGCCGCATGCGCCGACACGTCGGCAGCGTGCTGGAGCTTGCGGTGTTTCAGATACCAATATCCGGTTTCCGCGCCAAGTCCCATGGCGCCGACGAGAACCGGAAAGCTGATTGCGGCAATCACCGCTACCGTGCCGCGCTCATCCCTGCGCCATCGACGCGGAAGACAGGCAGCTTGTTTCTTGTCTTCTAAAGTGTCGTTCATTCGCGGAAATCCCGAGTGTCGTTGGAGGGACGATATATCCCGGTGCGCCAGCTCTTGCGATTCGGCCGGTCGGTCTAGTTCGCTTCGGGGCTTCGTTGCGGCCCGAACTCAAGCTTCGGTCTAGGCCATCAGGCCGAATGGTGATTTCGCTGTTGAATCGGCACATTTCGCAGGCCTTCAAACCGGCCCTCGGGCCCTCGCGAAAGGATAAAAAATGATCTCCACGTCCGCAGCTTGGCTCGCATTGCTCCTTTTTGCCGGACTGATGACCTATGCCGGTGTCCGGGACGTGGCGACGATGACGATATCGAACCGACTGGTGGGTGCGCTGGCGGTCGCCTATGCGGTCCTTGCACCGGCCGCCGGGGTCGACCTCGCCACCATTTCCTCAAGCGTCCTCGTCGCCTCCGGGGTGCTCGCTTGCACCTTTACCTTCTTCGCCTTCGGCTGGATCGGCGGCGGCGATGCGAAGCTTTTGCCCATGGCCGTGCTTTGGCTCGGCGCGGACCTCGCATTGCCCTTTCTCCTCTATGTTTCGGTGATCGGCGCCGCCCTGACGGTTGCGCTCATTCAGTTCCGCCGGGTGCCCCTGCCGATCGCTCTGAAGAAACGCGCCTGGTCGAACCGACTGCACGCGCGCGAAACCGGCATTCCCTATGGGGCGGCCATGGCGCCGGCGGCCTTGCTCCTGCTGCCGCAGAGCCATTGGTTCTCGGCCCTGCTCTGACGCTGCTCATGAAACGACACTAGAAAAGAGGTAAGTCAATGATCCGCGTCGCCATTCTCCTGATCGCGCTCCTTTCCGGCGGTGCTGCCTCATGGCTCGCGCTCGGCATTGCGGACCAGCCAACGACCGCAGCCGTCGAGATCCCGCAGGCGCCGCGCGAGGAGGTGCTCGTCGCCGCTGCGGAGTTGGCACGCGGCTCGGCCATAGACGCGGCCAGCCTGCGTTGGCAGGCATGGGAAGGCGAGATCCCGCCGGTGTTCATCAGCCGCAGTTCACGCCCGGATGCGATCGAAGCGTTCAAGGGCAAGTTCACCCAGAGCGGCTTCGTCATGGGGGAGCCGATCCGTGAGGACAAGCTCGCCGATCACGGCGCCGGCTTCCTCTCCAGCATGCTGCCTTCCGGAAAACGGGCGATCGCCGTCCGCGTGACGGCGGAAAGCACCGCCGGCGGCTTCATCCTGCCCAATGACCATGTCGACGTTATCCACACGGTCGCCCGCCAGGACCCATCCGGCGGGGACAGCAAGATCATCAGCCGCGCCATCCTCTCCAACATCCGCGTGCTCGCGGTCGACCAGACCGTCTCGGATGGGGGCGACGGTACCTCCGTCGTCGGAAAGACCGCGACGCTCGAAGTGGATCCGCAACAGATTGCGACCATTGCGGCTGCGGAAGCCTCCGGCACGGTTTCGCTGGCGCTCCGTGCGGTTACCGACAATCACGAACCGCCGCTCATCGAAACGGACGGAAACCGGAGGGGCGTGGTGCGCTTCGTCAGCGGCGGGCAGACGTCGATAGTCGAGGTCCCATCCCGCACTGCAGCGCCGCGCGCCTCTTCAGATGCACAAAAGCTCGCTGTAGCATATTGAAATTGCTTCGTGTTTTATCCTCAAGTCGGCTGTGTCTCAAGGAAGAATGCGGCCGGCGCTTGATCGATCTCAGGGAGATCTCGGACAGATGAAACAGCTCGGAAACCAAACCCAAGATGCGTCGCAAGCCGCGGTCGCGCCGCCGGTCCTGCCTGTTCCAAAGGTGGAGATCGCAGCCTTCTGCCAGTCGGAGGAGGTGACTGAGGCGATCCGCGCCGCGACGATCGACCGCCGCATGGCACGGGCCACGGTAGCGATCAAGAGGGGAGGCATAGAGGACGCGGCCGCCCTTTACGGCGGCGTCACCTCGCCGAACCTCGTGGTTGTCGAGAGCCATGACGACGAGGCCCGACTGATGGCCGCGCTCGAGGCTCTGGCGATGGAGTGCGTCACCGGCACCAAGGTCATCGTCATCGGTCGCTCCAACGATGTCGGCCTCTATAAGAAGCTCATGGACGCCGGCGTCAGCGACTATCTCGTCCTGCCTCTGGCGCCGATGGAGCTCGTCGCTTCGGTGCATCGCTGCTTCCGCGACACGGGCGGAGAGAAGCTCGGACGCATCATCGCCTTTGTCGGCGCCAAGGGCGGAACAGGTTCCTCCACGCTTGCGCATAACGTGGCACTCGCACTGGCAAAGCGCGTCGATGCCGATGTACTGGTCGCCGATCTCGACCTCCAATCCGGCACGCTCGGCCTGAACTTCGACGTGGAGGGGCCGCAAGGCATGGCTGACGTGCTCGATGGTACCAAGCGCCTCGACGACGTGCTGTTGCGGCGTCTGGCCGTGCCTTATGCGGATCGCCTCCATCTCCTTCCGGCAAGCGCCGACTTCAGCCAGCCCTTCACTCCGAAGGAAGAGGATGTCGATCGTCTTCTCGAGGTCGCTCGCTCAAGCTCCTGGCACATCGTGGTCGACCTGCCGCATAACTGGGCGCCATGGACGCGGAAGGTCCTGCTGGAGGCCGACGAGATCGTGGTCACCGCGACGCCGGATCTCGCCAGCATGCGCAACGCGAAGAACCTGGTCGACTTCCTGAGGAAGGCGCGACCGAATGATCCGCCGCCGCGACTCGTGCTCAACAAGACCGAGATCCCGAAGCTTGCCGAGATCAAGCCGAACGATTTCGTCGCGGCAGTCGGACTCGATGAGAGCATATGCATTCCCTTCGATCCGCAGCTTTTCGGCAAGGCGGCGAATGACGGGCAGCCGGTCATCGAGCAGGCGTCGGACTCGAAGGCGGGCCGCGCCGTGACGGCGCTTGCCGGGCAGGTCGGCGGCAGAGCGGAGCGACGAACCCAGCAAAAAGGCCTCAGGGCCCTGGTACAGCGCGTTTTCGCGCGCGGTGCGCCGAAGGTTCGATCCACCCTCCTCAGGAAGGTGGGCGAGCTGAAGACGGCCGAGGGGGGCGTTTCCGCCGTGGAATTTGCGCTGATTGCTCCGGTCTTTGCGCTTGGCCTCGTCGCCGCGGCGGATCTCGGACTTGCGCTTTTCGAGCGGATGACGATCGATCATGTCCTTCGCGCCGGCGCGCAGGCCGCCATGGCCGATCCCGGCGCGGCACAGGTCGACAAGGTGCTGCGGTCGACCCTTGCCGAAAGTGCAGCGCCCACCGCGGTCATGCTGACGCCGGTGAAACGCTACTGCGCCTGCCCGGAAAACGCCGATGTCACGCCTGACGCGGCGCCGGGCTGCGGGACGGCGCCCTGCGCCAATGCGGCCGCTCAGTTCGTCTTCTATCGCCTGGAGGCGACGAAAACCTATCGGCCGATGTCCGTGCCGGAGGTGCTTCCGGCCCTTCAGCTCAGTTCGGCAATGCAGGTGCAGGTGAGATGACGAGACGTTCGCGTGTCTTTCGTCGCGCCTGGGCGAGCCAGTCAGGCGCGACGGCGGTCGAATTCGCGCTCGTCTGTTTTCCCCTGCTTCTGCTGGTGCTCGGGATCATCGAGTTCGGCCGCGCGCTTTACGTGCGGAACGATCTCTCCTACGCCGCCGACATCGCAGCGCGGAGGGTGCTCATCGGGCAGGTCGCCAAAGACGCGCCCGACAGCGACGCACAGGCGAAGCTGGAAAGCGCGGTGCGCGATCATTTCGACAGTGGGGATCCGCAGCTGCTGCAAATTGCCGTCGGAAAGGAAACCGTGGACGGCATCGCATTCCGCGTGCTGTCGATCCGCTATCCGTTCACGCTTCTTCTCCCCGGATTGGCGCAGAGTCCCATCAGCCTTGGACTGTCGCGGCGGATCCCGATCGGATAACCGCTCCCCCGTCTTGGGGCGTGGTCATGGCTCACCGGCGCCTGCCGAGCCGTCGCCCTCGATGACCTGCGGGGGCGGAGCAGCCGGGGCCGGATTTCCCTCGCCGGGTCGCACCGGATCGCAGCGTTCGGAGCAGCTATAGGTCGCCCGTCCGTCGCCCTGGTCCACGGTGACCAGGCGACCGCCGGCGGCGACCACATCGACGACGAGGTTGGCGACTTCGCCGCCATCGGCGTCCATCACGATCAGGTTGGTCGATCCCGGCGTCTTGCCGGTCAGGACAACGGTCTTGTCGTCGCTGAGCGTCGCTTGCGCAATGGCGGGATTGCCGATGATGACGGTGCTGGCGGGTCGGGCAAGCATAAGCGGTCTTGCAAAATCGACGATGACCTTGACCACGCCCTCCGTTTGTCTAACGGCGCCTTGCGCGCCGGCGGCCGCGGGTGGGACCTCCGCCGCGTGAGCCGCACCGATCGCGGCATATACCGCCATGGCGAGGACAGACCAGTTGACGCCCATGCGCATCGGACCACTCCCCAATCCAGATAACGGACGGATCATCCGTCCGGTTGATCAACGTAGAATAGCATTAATCGCGTCCTGGTCGATCGGACTAGACCGACAGGCCGATTACATCCGGAAGAGGTATCGGCCATCAGGCTGAATGGATCAAAAGGGTTAACAAAGTCTATATGGAGGCCACACAGCAAGCGGGAAGCGAGGGCAGAACCCGGCCCGGCCCTGTGATGCCGAACCTCACGTCGGCGCAACCTCAACCCACTTGAAGGATCGACCCCATGAAAAATCTTCTCGTCCGTTTCGTCCGCAATGAGTCCGGCGCGACCGCCATCGAATACGGCCTGATCGCCGGCCTGATTGCCGTCGTCATCATAGGCGCGGTGACCACAGTGGGAACCGATGTGAGCGGCGTATTCGACTCCATCGCGAATGCACTGCCGACCGCCGCTGGGTAATTTAGAGGCGCCAGCCGATATGCTGCGGAGCGGAAGGCACATCGCCCTCCGCTATCGCGCTTAAGGGGCAAGAGAGTTCTCAACGAGTCATCAAGGCGACATCGATGTTCGGCAGGAAATCCCTTTCAGAGGAAAAGGTTTTCGTAGCGGCGGTCCAGCCGGACGCCCTGCGGGAAACGGTCACCGCTTCGGTCCTGAGCGAAATGGACAAGACCGCAGCTCCTGCCACTGTCGCCAAAGCCGAAAAGCCCGGACAGTATTACAGCCTGAAAAAGGAAATCTTCAGCGCCCTCATCGCCACCATCGACGTCGCCGCGTTGTCGAGCATGGACGGCGAGGAAGCGCGCCGGGAAATCGGCGTCATCGTCGACGACATCGTCGCGGCCAAGAAGGCCGGGCTGTCGAAGTCCGAGCAGGAGGGACTGCTCGAGGACATCTGCAACGACATTCTGGGTTACGGCCCGCTCGAGCCGCTTCTGGCGCGCGACGACATTGCCGACATCATGGTCAACGGCGCCAGCCAGGTCTTCATCGAGGTCGGCGGGCGCGTGCAGGAAACCGGCATCCGCTTTCGCGACAACGAGCAGCTCTTGAACATCTGCCAGCGCATCGTCAGCCAAGTCGGCAGGCGCGTCGATGAGGCAAGCCCGATCTGCGATGCTCGACTCGCCGACGGCTCGCGTGTCAACGTCATCGCACCGCCGCTGGCGATCGATGGCCCCAGCCTGACGATCCGCAAGTTCAAGAAGGAAAAGCTGAACCTCGACCAGTTGGTGCGGTTCGGCTCGATCTCGCCGGAGGGCGCCGAGATCCTCAAGATCATCGGCCGCGTGCGCTGCAACGTGCTCATTTCCGGCGGCACCGGCTCCGGCAAGACGACGCTGCTCAACTGCCTGACGGGCTATATCGACAACGGCGAGCGCATCATCACCTGCGAGGATGCGGCCGAGCTTCAGCTCCAGCAGCCGCATGTCGTGCGGCTTGAAACGCGGCCGCCGAATATCGAGGGGCTGGGTGAAATTACCATGCGCAGCCTCGTCAAGAACTGCCTGCGCATGCGGCCGGAGCGGATTATCGTCGGCGAGGTGCGGGGGGCTGAGGCCTTCGACCTGCTGCAGGCGATGAACACCGGCCATGACGGTTCGATGGGGACTCTGCACGCCAATTCGCCACGCGAGGCGATTTCGCGTGTCGAAGCGATGATCACCATGGGTGGAAATTCGCTGCCGGCGAAGGCGATCCGCGAAATGCTCGTCTCCTCGGTGGACGTAATCGTCCAGGCGGCGCGGCTGCGCGATGGTTCGCGTCGCATCACTCATATCACCGAAGTGCTCGGCATGGAGGGCGATGTGGTCACCACGCAGGATCTCTTCGTCTACGACATTCTTGGAGAGGACGCGAAAGGCAACATCATCGGGCAGCATCGCTCCACCGGCATCGGCCGCCCGGGCTTCTGGGACCGCGCGCGCTATTACGGCGAGGAAGCACGGCTCGCCCGGGCGCTGGATGCCGCCGAGGTAAAGGCGGCCGCCTGACGCGCGCAGCTTCGGATGTGTGGCCGGTTACTTAAGCCATAGGCGGCGCGGGCTGCGGAATGATGGCGGCGATGACGCCCGGAGTTTCGCCCCTCTCCTCGGGTTTAACCCGAGGACTAGCCCTCTCCCCACCGCGGGGAGAGGGGACGCCCTTTGCCCGGCGGCGCGGTCGAGCACAACGGCGCGGCATATCCTTCTCCCCGCGAGCGGGGAGAAGGTGGCGGCAGCCGGATGAGGGGCGGACATCGGCATTGGCGGCGGCCTACACCGCTTCTGGCATGACAGAGGGCGGGGCTTGCCCCAAGAGATCATGGATTGAAGTCACATGCTGAGCTCTTCGCTGTTTCCCATTTTCGTCTTCTTGCTGGCGTCGACGTCGGTCGGCGGCCTGATGCTGGCGGCGCTCTATCCGCGCGCCGCCAAGGCCGGCGCCTACCGGCAGAGATTCGATCGCGTGGCGGGCGGGGCAGAGGCACGGCGGATGGAAACCGTCGATGAGGATGCCCGCGACCGTCGCCGCTCGGTGGAGAAGACGCTGCGCGAAATCGAAGAGAAGCAGAAGGCGAACGCTCGCAAGAACAGCAAGCCGAAGCTCGCCGTCAGGCTTCGCCAGGCCGGGCTCGACTGGTCGACCAGGACCTACTGGCTCGCCTCGGCCGGCGCAGGTCTTGCGACATATGTGGGGATGCTGCTTGCAGGATATGGCGCCTTGACCACTGCGGGCTTTGCACTCGCGGGCGGTCTTTTCCTGCCGCATCTCTATGTGAATGGCAAGCGCAAGGCGCGGCTGAAGCGGTTCGCCGACGAGTTCCCGAACGCCGTCGATGTAATTGTCCGCGGCTTGAAGGCAGGCTTGCCGATGACGGATTGCCTGCGAGTGATCGCGGCCGAGGCCGAGGAGCCGGTCAAGAGCGAATTCGTGACGGTCGCGCAGGACCAGACGCTGGGCATTCCAGTCGATGAAGCAGTCCAGCGCATGAGCGAACGCATCCCGCTCCCCGAAGCCAATTTCTTCGCCATCGTCATCGCCATCCAGAGCCGCACCGGCGGCAGCCTCTCGGAGGCGCTTGGAAACCTGTCCAAGGTGCTGCGCGACCGCAAGAAGATGAAGGCCAAGATCAAGGCCATGAGTGCGGAGGCAAAATCCTCCGCCGGCATCATCGGCGCGCTGCCGTTCTTCGTCGCTGGCGCGGTGTATCTGACCAGCCCGGATTACATGACGCTGCTGTTCACGACCCTTGCCGGAAAGATCGTGCTTGTCGGCTGTGCGCTGTGGATGGGCATCGGCATTCTCGTGATGCGCAAGATGATCAATTTCGACTTCTGAGGAACCGGCATGAATCTCGGCGCCCACATTCCCGATCCGGAGCAGCTTTCCGCGATGATGGCCGGCCTCGCCGCCTTCTCCGCAGTCGTGGCCGTCTCCTGGCCCTATATCTTCCGCGATACGCTTGCCGAACGCATGCGCAAGGTGGAGAGCGAGCGCGAACGCATTCGCAAGCGCGAGCGTACCCGCCTCAACGCCGAAAAGAGCAGGATCCCCCTGCGGGCCGAACCCAAGCGCTTCTACAAGGCGATCGTCGATCGCTTCAACCTCGCCAGGCAGGCGGAGGACGGTGAGATCGTCCGCAGGCTGAGCATGGCCGGTTATCGCGGTCCGGCAGCGGTGACGACCTTTCTTGCCGTCAGGCTGATCGCGCCGTTCGTCATCTTCGTGGCTGCGCTCCTCTATCTCCTGCTCGTCATCCAGCCGGATGCCCACCTGTTCATGGTTGTCGCCATGGCTGCCGGCGTCGGCTCACTCGGCTACTTCGCCCCGGCGATCTTCATCAGGAACAAGACCACCAAACGGCAGCAGGCGATCCGCCGATCCTGGCCGGACGCGCTGGACCTATTGCTGATTACCGTTGAATCCGGCATGGGCATCGAAAGCGCCCTCCGCAAGGTTGGTGAGGAAGTCGGCGCGCAATCGCCGGAAGTCGCCGAAGAGGTCCTTCTGACGACGGCCGAGCTCTCTTATCTGCAGGACCGGCGTCAGGCCTTCGAGAACCTGGGGCTCAGGACCGGCGTCGAGGGCGTGCGCGCTGTCGTGACCAGTCTGATCCAGGCGGAAAAATACGGGACCCCGCTCGGCCAAGCGCTGCGCGTGATGGCGCAGGAGAACCGCGATATGCGCATGAGCGAGGCGGAGAAGCGCGCGGCGGCGCTGCCGCCGAAGCTGACGGTGCCGATGATCCTGTTCTTCCTGCCGGTTCTCTTCGCCGTGATCATCACGCCGGCCGCCATTCAGATCGCCGGTGTGCAATGACTCGGGGGAGGGCCGATTGCGGCGCCGCGTGCAAGGGTCGAGCGTTCGCGGCGCCGCAGTCGCCTGTGCTTTTGTAATAGCGCCGCGCGTCTCATCAGACGCGCAAAGGCCGCTGTAGCTTTGAATTGCTGGGCATGAGACCGTCACGGCCTATGAGCCGTTCGCTTCGCCTTGCGCCAGGGCCACGATTTTCTCGCCTATGGCCTCGAGCGGCAGTATGAAATCGACGACGCCTGCGCCGATCGCCGACTTCGGCATGCCGAAAACGACGGAGCTCGTCTCGTCCTGGGCGATCACCCTGCCGCCCGCCCTGCGCAGCGCCCGAAGACCTCCCGTGCCGTCGCTTCCCATTCCCGTCAGCACAACGGCAAGAGACTGGGCCCGGAAGGCACGCGCTATGGAGGCGAAGAGATAGGAACCTGATGGCTTGAAGCCGTCCACCGGCGCATCCTCGGAAACGCGGATGCGTGATTGACTGGAGACGCCGAGTTGGAAACCATCCGGCGCGAGATAGGCTGTCCCCGGCCGCAACCGCTCTCCGTCGGCCGCGATCTTGACCTTCAACGGGACGTTCGCGTCGAGCGAGGCGGCGACTCCATCTATGAACCCGTTGGACATGTGCTGAACGATCAGGATCGGGGCCGGGAAGGCAGCCGGAAGACGCATCAATATGGATCGGATCGCCGCCGGACCGCCGGTGGACGCGGCAATCCCGACGATGCCTACCGGAAGATCGCAGTCGCCATTGCCGGTATCGCTGCGGCCGGCGGCCTCCTTTCTCGGCCACTGCCGCACCACCTTGACCTGGGCCATCGCCCTGATCGTCGCCAGGAAATTCTCCGCCGCCGCCCTTTCCAGGCGCCCTTCGAACGCTGGCGGCGCCGGAATGACGGCGAGCGCGCCCGCTTCCAGAGCGCGTGCGGAGACTGCCCCAAGTGCCGCGCCGTTTTCCCGCGTCACCATAAGGATCGGGGCCGGCGCCGCAATCATGATTTCCCTGACCGCCGCGTCGCTGTCCTGCCCGCCGAGCCTCAACTCCATGGTCACGATGTCAGGCGAAAGCTCCCGTGCCAGCCTGACCACTTCGGCATTGCTGCGCGCCACCCCGACAAGGACGGCCGCTCCATCTGCGCAGATAGCATTCTCGACCAGTTCCTGGAGGTCGAGCCTCCATGTGGCGAGCAGGATGCGAACCATGGATACCTCAGCCAACCCGACCCACGGTCTCGAGAAACTGCTGCGCATCGAAATGGCTCTTCGTCACATAGGCGCTGGCGCCGAGCTTCAGGCCGTGCAGCCTGTCTTCTGGCGTTTCGCGGCCGGTGAAGAGCACGATCGGCACGGCTGAGAGCCGTTCGGACCCCCTGATTGCCTCGGTCAGTTCGAACCCATCCATATTGGGCATGTCCACGTCCGCCACAACGATGTCGGCGCCGTGTTCGCCGAGGTGCGCCAGGGCTTCCGATCCGCTAGCCGCCATCGCAACGTCATATCCGGCTCCCTGGAGAATGAGCCGGACGAGAGACCGAACATATTTCGAATCGTCGACAACCAGCACCTTGCGGCGCGATGTCAGGGTCGCCGGCCGCGGGAATGTATCTGGCGCCGCAGTCCGTTCCACTGCGGCCTCGATCAGCACGGCCGTGTTGAGGAGCAGCGCGATTTGACCATCCGGCAGGATCATTCCGCCACAATAGCGGCGAACATTTCTCAGGCGAGCCCCGAGCGAGCGCGCAAGCAGTTCCTGTTCCCCCGCGACCTCGTCCACGAGAACGGCAGCCTGCCGGCCTTCCGTTCCGATAATCACGGCTGGCACCGACGCCTTCGCTGATATAGCGGCCGTCGGCCGCAATCCAAGCCAGCCGGCGAGGTCGATCACCGGGAGTTTCCCGTCCCTGGTCGTGGCGACGACCCGTTCCTCCTCGACCGCGATTTCGTGTGAAGCAAGCCTTATGACACGCTCGACAGAGGAGGTGTCGATTGTAAAGACGTGACCTGACGCCACCACTTCAAGTGCGCGCACGGTGGCGAGCGTCAGCGGCAGGGTGAGCGTGAATGCCGTCCCAGCTTCTGCGCGCCGTGCAACGGTCGCGGTGCCGCGCATTCCCTCGACGGCGCTTCTGACGATGTCGAGACCGATGCCGCGGCCCGAGAGTTTGGTAACTCTGGGTGCCGTGGTTATGCCTGGCTTGAAAACGTGCTGAAGCAGTTGCCCTTCGCCGTTCAACCCCGACTCCGTGTCACCAAAACGCTTGCCCAGTGCTGCCGGATCGAGGCCGCGGCCGTCGTCCTCGACGACCACCTGGACCCGGTCTCCTGTGACCGTTGCCGAGACGGTCACGAGACCGCATTCCGGCTTTCCGGCTGCCCTTCGCTCCGCCGGCGGCTCAATGCCGTGGGCGATGGCATTGCGGACCAGGTGCCGGAGTGAATCCTGGAGGCCGGCCAAGATCGAGCGGTCGATCTCGATCTCTGTGCCCCTGACTTCCAGCCGTGCCGCCTTGCCGGTCGCCGCCGCCATGTCTCGTATGACGCGCGTCAGTCCCTGGCAGGCTTCGGCAAAGGGCTGGGTGCGTGCGTGCCGCACCTCCTGGCCAAGCGCGATGAGGGCGCCGTGCATGAGCCGCGCATCCCGGCGCATCGAAGCCGCAAGCGCGCGCAGGCCGCTCTCCATGCTTGCAGTTTCCCGTTCCGGACGGGCCTTGTGAGCGTGAAGCCTTCTTGCCGTTTCTCTCAGAAGCGACGCCTGGTCGGCATGCCGGCGCATAGCCGCATTCCAGGACAAGAGTTCGCCGCTCCTGTGAAGCAGGGCGTCCAGCCGCTCGGCGGAGACGCGCATCGAGCCATCCATATCGGTAGAGCGGACCGGAACGGCAAGCTCCGCCCGAGATGCTGACGGCACCGCCTGCCGATCCATGTCGTCATCTGCAGGCGGGAATGTTGTTTCCATATCGAGAATATCGCTCTCCAACTGTTCGGTCGCCGGCGTTTCGCCGCGGGCCAATTGCCGGGCGGTTTCCGCAATGGCATCCGCGGCCCTGAGAAGCTGGTCGAGTTGGCCCGGATCAAGCGTGCGGTCCTCGTTCCCGGCAGTGGCGAGCACTTCCTCCATCCAGTGGCAGATGTTTTCCACCCCGCGCACCTCAACGAGGCCGGCGGCGCCCTTGAGGCTGTGAACGGTCCTTAGAAGCCTTTTCTGCAGGGCGCGCTTGTCGCTTGGCTCGCCGGCTTCCTCAATGCCGATCAGCATCCGTTCGATGTCGGCGGCACGTTCCCGCACTTCCTGCGTGAACATTTCCAGCAACTGGCGGTCGAGTTCTTCGGGTTTTATCATCTGAAATTGCCATAATCCGCGAGCATGTGCTTCAATCTGGACCCAAGCTCGTTCAAGTCCTTCGCAGCTTCTTCCGCCTGGCGAATGGCCGAGAGGTTCTGGCTACTCGCCTGGTCGATGTAGTGCATTGCGTCGTGTATCTGCTTCATGCCCGCTTTCTGCTGGCCGGCCGAGGCGGCGATCTGCGCCACCGAGCGGGCGGATTCGGCGATGATCGACTCGAGCTGCCGGATCGTATCGCCGGCCTCGCGTACGGTATCGAGCGCACGGCTGACGCTTTTCGTCCCTTCCTCGGCGCCGACCACGGCGGCATTGGTCGACTTCTGGATCTCGGTCAGAATCCGGCGAACGCGCGTGGTCGCGGACTTGGACTGGTCGGCAAGCGCCCGGATTTCGCTCGCGACCACGTTGAACCCCCTGCCGTGCTCGCCGGCACGCGACGCTTCGATTGCCGCGTTGAGGGCAAGAAGATTGGTCTGGTCGGCGATCTCGGCGACGACCGAGACGATCTCACCGATTTCGAGGCTGTTTTCGGCGAGCGAAAGAATGTCGCCGGCAATCGCCTCCGTCCGGGCGTTCACCGTGTTCATCATGGTGACCGTGTCGTCGAGCGCCTTGCGGCCCTCGCTGCTGACGGTCACGGCCGTTTCATAGGACGCCGACACCTGCTGTGCCCGCTGCGCCGCCTGCTCCGCCGTTTGAAGCACGTCATCAACACTTGCGACGGTTTCGGCCACGGCGGAAGATTGCTCGCGCATGCCTTCCACCTGCTGCGTCGTTCCGGCCAGGATCTCGGCCGCCGAGGAGGAAAGATGCTGCGCGGTCTCGGAAATGGTGGCGAGCAGCTCCTCCAGCCTCTCCCGGTCATCACGCTCATTTTCGATCATGCCCGACAGCTTGCTCGTTACGTGGTTGAAGGAGAGACCCAGGATCGCCAATTCGTCGCGGCCCTCGTAGGCAGCCCGTCGCTCGAGGTCTCCGGCGCTCACTTTCCTGGCGACCTCCACGAGCGCACTGGTCCGGCGGGCGAAGTGCCTGAGCACAGTGAGGACGAGGAGCAGCAAGATCACGGCCAATCCGGACAAGACGAACTGCAGCAACTGCGATTTCTGCAGCCGGGTCGTCGCGGCGTCTTCGATCGAGTCTATTTTTTCGTTAACAGCGGCCGAGTAGGTTCGGATCTGCCGGTCGAGTTCGTCGAGTGCCGCCGGGCCGGGCGGGGTCCGGTCAATCGCACGCTCGATTGCGGGGCGCACTTCCTCTGCCCAACGCTGCTGAAGCTGCCTCAACTCGGCGAGAGCTTGCCGGTCGGCCTCGGTGGCAATCCCCGGGGAAAATTCCCCGGCGGCCAATCGCGCGAGCATCCGTTCATTACGCTGCACCAGGTCGCGAAGCTCGGCGACGGTAGCCGCGCGATCCGGGTCTGCAGTCGGCAGGCGGCTCGCCAGATAGAGCATCTGATAGAAAGCGCGTTCCCTGCTGAGCGACGCCGTTGCGGAAAGATCCCTGCGCACCCTCTCCAGGGCGAAATAACTCGAGCCGACCAGAAAGGCGGAGACAGCCACAAACATCAGCATCGCAAGACCCAGCTTTCCGTAAAGGCTTCGAGTCCAGGAAATGCTCATGGCGCGTCGTCCTCCGCCACGGGGTTGGCTTGATCGTCGCAAGGGAAAAGCCGGCGATCATCGAAGAGAAGCGGAGCGTCGATCACCACGGTCCCATCCGTCGCCTGCGCCAAAGCGAGTTCCATCGCCTCCGTCTTGGCGGGCGCACGCGTTTCCGGCGCGATTTCTTCCAATTCCGGCATGGTCTCGGCCAAAACCAAGAATTCGGCTTGCTCCCTGCCGCAGACCAATGCCCAAGCCGTTTCCCCCGGCTGTATGGGCGAAAGGCCGAATAGATCGCATAAATCGAACACCGGCAGCAATTGTCCGCGCAGGTCGTAAACGCCGCGAATATGGGGCGGCAATCCCGGAAGCGGGCTCAGGCGCCCGATCGGGACGACCTCGCAGATATAGTGCACATCAAGCGCGAGGCGGCGTCCCGACAGCACGAAAGTGGTGACTTTCAGCACCTGCGCCGGAATGTCATTCGGCGCCCCGTCTGAAACGGGTGCAGGTGGAAACCGTGCCTCGCGGTCGGCCCCAGGGCTGGCCGAGCCGAGAAGTGCCTCCGTCTGCTCGATGGCCGCGGCTATGCGCCGCTTCACATCCTCCCAATCGATCACGCGGGGCTTGGAAAGCACGGGGGCCGTCATCGGCTTGCTTCCTTGGAGTACCGCGCTTCGCAACCGGCTTCGCGAGCAACGTGCATGGGCTTTCGGTAAACGAGACCGGCACCGGTCGTCGCGGTTTGAAAGGAGGCGTACCTCCAGAGCGGAGGATCGGTCGGCGCTGTCAGCAGCCATCCGCCCTCGGTGAGGCAGGTGAACAATTCCTCTGCAACCCGCATGAGGTCGGCGGCGTCGAGATAGACGAGCACATTGCGGCAGAGGATGAGATCGAAGCCGGCCAATCCGCGGTCGGGCGCAGGCAGCCTGTCGAAGCCGAGGTTCACCCGGGTGAAGCGGACGCTCCGCGCCACATCCGTCCTGAGCCTGTAGCGATCGCCGCACTGCAGGAAATAGCGGCGCTTCAGATATTCGCCCGTCTCCCGGAGCGACCACTCGCCGTATTCCGCTTCGACAGCTTCTGCCAGCGCCTTCATCGATATGTCAGAGGCCGAGATTCGCACCGGGTGCCCGTCCTCCGCGCAGAGAATGGCGAGCGAACAGGGCTCTTCCCCACTCGCACAGCCGGCGCTCCATATCCGCACTGGCGCGCCCGCTCGCCGCTGGCACAAATCCGGGAGAACCGTGTGGCGCAGCAATTCGAACTGCTCGGAATCGCGGAAGAAATGCGTTTCCCGTATGGTCGCCTCGTCGAGAACCTCCTCCCGCAGCGCGTGATCGGCTGCAATGCGATCCCGCAGATGATATGGATCGGTGATGCCGTGCCGGCTCATGACCCGCTGGACCGCTGCAGCAAGCGCGGAACCGCGTGACGTCGCGACGCTGAGGCGCATGTGACGAGCGATTTCCGCGGCGACGGCATCGCTGATGGATGCGTCGATGGTGCTTTCAGGGCGGACGCTCCGGCCTGCTTCGGAGGCCGATCGGGCCTTCCTGATCTTCGTTCCGCCTCGCTGCATCTCTGACCCACATCGATCTTCGTTGCTATCTAACTACGTCCTCACATTCGTTCAGGCCATTCGACCACTTGGCCGGTAGAGGTCTATCCGGATGGTCTACCGCCCCTCGGCCACGGGCAGCAGCCGGGCACCGGCCGCGGCGGCCTCCTGTCGGTTTCTTACCCGCAGGCTGCGAAAGAGCGCCGCCATGTGGATCTTCACGGTTCCTTCGCCCAGGCGAAGCTTGCGGGCTATCTCCTTGTTCGACAGCCCGTCGACGAGCAGAAAAAGCACCTCCCTTTGCCGCGGCGTCAGGAATTCCATTGCCCGCTTTGGAGGGATCTCCACCGGGGCGGTGGCTGGTGCCGCGGGCTCAGGCTCGGCCGGGCCGGTTGGCCGGCCGGCAAGCGAAGGAGGGACATAGATTGCGCCATTCAGGATCATGCGCAGTGCGGCGGCGAGCTCCTGCGCACCAAGGCTCTTCGGCACGTAGCCGTGAATGCCGGCCGCCAAAGCGGTCAGAATGTCACTTCGGCGCGAGGAGGCCGAGACGACTGCCACCTTGATGTCCGGGCGAACCTCGCGCACCGCTCCCAGGTTGGCGGCGCTCTCCATGCCGGGCATGGTGAGATCGAAGAGCGCGACGGAACAATCGTCCCGATCGGCGAGCCGTTCGATCGCTTCATCGAGAGAACCGGTCTCCACGACCTCGGCAAAACCGAGCTTATTCTTCAGGATCGCGGAGAGGGCTATTCTGAAGAACTCGTCGTCATCTGCGATAAGTGCGATGCCATGCGGGTTCATCGCTGTTCTCCCCCAGGGTCGGGCAGTGTTCGGCGATAGCGGCAGGCGGTCGGTCCCGCGACAAAAGCGATACGGTACATCCCAACTAACGAACGTCCCATCGGTTCAACTCCTTGGCCGAATGGTTGCTCGCCTGTCGAGACGGCGTGCTGCCAATGCCGGTCAACGGTGCCGGCGTCATCGGGACAAAGCGCCTTCATCCAGCCGTTGCCGAGGGTTTCGTCCTCGGGAATGCCGGTCAGTTCAGCCCATCGTGGCCCGACCTCCAGGACGTTGCCATCCGGATCGGCCGTCCAGGGGATCTGCGGATGAAGACCAATAACGGCGCGGTGGTGTTTTTCCTTCGTCCGCAGCACCTGTTGCGTCTTGCGCAATTCGCTCACGTCGGAAAAGGAGGTGACCAGGAACGTCTCGCCATATCCCGCGGGCACTTGCAGCACAAGGCGCCGCTTGGTCATCAGCAGTACACGCTCCCGACCATCGGCGGATACGTATTGTTCTTCGCAACTGCGCTCCCTGCCCGTGGCAAGAACGGCCTGGTCGAGCGTCCGCAGGCGGTCGACCCTTTCTTTCGGCCAGATGTCGCGATCCGTGCGCCCGATGAGTTCGTCTCTCGGCCGGCCCAGCAAGGCGCAGGCGCCAAGATTGACAAACAGGATTTGCAAGGCGCTGTCTTTGACCACCAGAGGCGACGGGACTCCATCAAGCACCTGCGCGAGGGTCGTTGATAAGCCTTCCTGTTTCTGACCGGCCGAAAGAACGTTCATTGTTCTCCTCTGATCCACGGGCGAACCTCACAAGAACCGGCCAGGGCCGGGAGTTTCTCCTCTGGACCGACAAAGGCGTCTCGCGCTCAATAAAATCGTGCGGCACGCATCGATCCCAAACATGGTGCACAGACCAGAAATTGTATTCGATTTTCCTCCGCCGTAAACAACGAACAGCGGTAGCGATCTGTTCCGTGCATCCATAGGGCGAAATCTTGCCTAAACCGAGACGGGCGTTGGCGATCTCGTCGCAATGTTCCAGTGCATATGTTGACAATTATACTCAAGTTATTTAACACCCCGCTCGCACCAACGACATTCGCTCCTTGCCAGGACCGACAAATGTTCTTGGTCAATGGGTTACAGGGGGATGTGTATGGAACTGCGTGTTGGACTGCTGGCTGTTCTGCTGGCGAGCGTAAGCCGCGCCGCATTGGCGCAGGATGCAACGGTGTTGGAGCGTCTGGAGGTGAAGGCGGGCACGTCGACTGCGACGATAGGCACCGAGCCGGAAGACTACGCGGGGGGCCAAGTGGCGCGCGGCGGTCGCGTGGGTCTGCTCGGCAACCGCGATTTTATGGATACGCCGTTCAACATCACGAGCTACACGGCAGAGACGATCGAAAACCAGAACGCGACAACCGTGGCCGAGGTCCTCGCCAACGATCCTTCGGTGCGAAGCACGCACGCCTCCGGCGGTATGCTGGATTCGTTTTACATCCGCGGATTTCCCCTGAATGAAGGGAACTTCGGCGAAGTCGCCTTCGATGGCGTCTTCGGTGTCGCACCGACCTACCGCCTGTTTACGGACTACATCGAACGCGTTGAGGTGCTCAAGGGACCGACAGCACTCCTCTACGGCATCTCGCCGAACAGCAGCGTCGGTGGCACCATCAACATCGTGCCGAAGCGGGCGTCAGAAGTCGACCTGACCCGTGTCACGACCGATTACGCTTCGGATCTTTATGGCGGCGGACATGTCGAACTCAGCCGCCGGTTCGGCGATGAGCGCCAATTCGGCGTTCGCTTCAACGGCAGTTATCACGGCGGCGATACGGCAATCGACAACCAGTCACTCGATGTGACGGTCGGCGCCCTTGCGCTCGACTACGAGGGCGAAGACTTTAGGGCAACGCTGGACGTCATCGGGCAGCGGCAGGACATCGATGCCCCGCTTCGCCCCTTCTTCCCCGTCGGTACCTTTGAGATCCCCGATGCGCCGGACGGCCGGTCCAATATCCAGGAGCCGTGGGAATGGGCGAGGACGGACGACCTGTCGTGGCTCGGCCGCGTCGAATACGACGTGAGYGACGCCGTCACTGTGTTCGCAGCCGTCGGCGGCGGCAATTCGCGCGTCGAGCGGCTCTTCGGCACACCACTGCTTCTCAACTCCGCAGGCGATGTCAGCGTCACGCCGCAAAATTTCATCTTCGATGTCGACCGGCTGACGGCCGAGACCGGTGTACGCGCCGAGTTCGAGACGGCCGCTGTTGATCATTCGGTTACGTTCCAGGTCAGTGGACTGCAGCAGCGCCTTGCCCGCGGCTCGAACTCAGGAACCGCGCAGCTAACCAATATCTACGACCCGCTTCCCCGCCCCGAGCAGGATGTGCCGCAGCCGACGCATGTACCAAGGCTCTCGGAAAACGTCTTCCACGGCTTTGCGCTTTCCGACACCATGGCGGTGCTCGATGAACGCGTGCAGCTGACCTTGGGCGGGCGCTGGCAGCACATCGACACTGAAAACTACAACACCACGACCGGTGCGGTTTCTTCGTCTTCCGACGAGAGTGCATTGACACCGCTCGCCGGCATCGTCGTGAAGCCGTGGGAGAATGTCGCGTTTTACGCCAACTACGTCGAGGGCCTGAGCGTTGGAGACACCGCTCCGTCGACGGCCGTCAATTCCGGCGAAACGCTCGCGCCTTACCGATCCAGGCAGTATGAGATCGGCACGAAGGTCGATCTCGGGCGGGTGGCGGTCACCGTCAGCGCCTTTCAGATCGAAAAGCCCTTCGGCGTGCTTGAAGCGCGCGGCACTGATCTCGTCTTCCTCGAAGGCGGCGAGCAGCGCAACCGCGGCGTGGAGTTGAACGTTTTCGGCGAAGTGACCCCCGCCATCCGAGTGCTCGGCGGCCTCACCTTCATTCACGGCGAGATCACGAAAACAAGCGTCGACACGGAGCGCGGCAATACCCCAATCGGGGTGCCTGCGCTGCAGGTCAATCTGGGGGCGGAGTGGGATACGCCCTTCATGCCCGGCCTGACGCTCACCGGCAATGTCATTCACACGGACGAGCAATTCGTCAACACGGCAAACACCCAGGAAATCCCCTCCTGGACGCGGCTTGATCTCGGCGCCCGCTACCTGACCGAGATCCACGAGAGGCCGGTCACCTTCCGCGCCGACGTCGAGAACGTCTTCGACCTCGACTACTGGTCCGGCGTCGCAAGCTTCGGCACGCTGTCGCAGGGTGCGCCGCTCACGGTCAGGGTTTCGATGACGACCGACTTCTGACGGCGAGGTGAGTGTCGACGCACAAGCGACGTCCCGTCTCGGTGATATTCATGAAAGCGCCGGCCACAGGCCGGCGCTTTCTGCCGTTTGGCGGTAGGATCAAGTTCATCAATAGGATCGAGGCCAGCAGCGAATGGATGGAGAAATGCGAAGGCGAGGCCCTCGGTTTGAGAGCCTCGCCCGCTGACGACTATCGGTTTCGTTTGTTGAACTTCCCCAATCCGGCTTGAGCTCCGCCATCGCCGGTTCGCCCTGTTGGATACCCGTCAATCCGCACTGCCGGTGAGGCTGACGGCATAGCCGGGCCGATAGGGAATGGGCAGGAAACGGCGGTGATACTCCTCAAATGTCGCGTCCGGATCGAGCTCGGCAAACAGCTCCGGGTGAAACCATTTCGCCAGCTGCTGGACGGCAAAGAACTCGTAGGGGCTGTTGTAGAACTGGTGCCAGATGCCGTGGAAGTTCCGCGTCTTTTGGGCCGCGATGTCGGTGTAAGCGCTGCGGCTGGTGAACCACTCAAGTTTTTCGCGGGTCACCTTTGGATCGGCGCCGGGGCCGAGCGGGATCCAATGTCCACCGGGCACATAGGCCTCCCAGTCGGCGCTGGTGACGACGACATGTTCAGGATTGGCGGCGATCACCTGTTCGGGATTGAGCTGTCCGAAGGTCGTGGGAAGAATGTCGCTGCCGATATTGTGGCCACCGGCAAGCTCGACATATTTGCCGAAGTTTTCCGCGCCGAAGGAAAGGCAGCAATCTTCGGCATAGCCGCCGATCCGCTCGATGAATATTCGGGGCCGCTCCGGTTTCGCCCGGGCGATAACCTCGGTGACGCGCGCCATCGCCTCGCGACGGAACGCGATGATCTCTTCCGCGCGCGCCTCGCGCCCCATGATCTTGCCGAGCAGGCGAATGGTCGGCTCGGTGTTCTTCAGCGGATAGTGGCGGAAGTCGATGTAGAGGACCGGAATGTTCAGCTCAGCCAGCTTCTCGATATATTTGGCATCCTCGTTGGCGCGCATGGCCTCGAGATTGAGCAGGACTACGTCGGGCTTCTGGACGATGGTCGATTCGATGTCGATCAGACCGTTCTCCTTGCCTGCGAAGGCCGGAACCTCTGCCAATTTTGGATGGGCCTCAAGATACTGCCGATAGGTGGCAGGGTCCGCCTCGATCAGGTCGTTTCGCCAGGCGACGACGCGCGCCAGTGGATCGTCCGGCTCGAGCGAGGCAATGAGGTAGAGCTGCCGGCCCTCTCCGAGAAGAATGCGCTTGACGGGCGCGTGCACGCTCACTTGCCGGCCGGCAATGTCGGTGACGGTGATCGGTGCTTGCGGGGATGCTGTCTGTTCGCCGGCAATGACGTTTGCCAGGCCGAAGATCATCAAGACAAGAGCTGTCAACATGGCACGCGCCAACAAACAATGTTTCGACACGATATTTCTCCTTTACCGAAGTGATTGGCGCGACCTGAGCCACAGGCCGAGCGCCACGAAAAATGACAGGCCATAGAGGCCCGAGACGAGCGGAAAGGCAGCTTCGAGCCCGAAATGTTGCGTGGCGGCGACCCCCGCAATGATGCCGACGACGGAAGCACCCTGCTGGCAGGTCTGCGCCACCCCCAGGACGGAGCCCTGCTTTTCACTTCGCGTGGCTGCCGAAACGAGCGACAGGAGAACCGGCGTGGTTCCTCCGAGGAGCGCGCCCCAGGTGAAATAGAGCGCTGCGAAGAGCCCTATGACGTGCGTCGAGTCCGCCAGCCCGGTAATGATGGAGCATCCGCCGGCGATCACCACGCTCCATCCCAGGACAAAGGACGGCGCTCGCCCCTCGAAGCTCCGTGCCCACATCGGCGCTGCCACCACGAAGCCGAGCGCAAGAAGGCCATAGCTCAAGCCGGTGATCCAATGCCGGGCGCCGTAAACCTCAGACATATAGAGGGAAAAGGGCACCTGCAGCACCATCCTGCTTGCAAGCAGCATTCCCATCAGCCCGAAAACTCCGATGACCGGTACGCCGGTAGAAGGCGGGTGTGATACCGCTGTCGCCTTCGCCGCCACCATGAGATCTCTTCCTTCCGGCAAAACGGGCAGGCTCGCCCAGGCGACGGCGGCACAGAATGCGCAGATCACGCCGGCGGTGAGGTTGACGGTCGCGAAAGGCAAGGCGTCGAGGATGATCCCGCCGAGAAAGGCGCCCCCGAGCGAGCCGACATTCGTCGCCACCTGCAGCCAGGCGAAGAGGCGGGCGCGGTCGCGCCCGCCGGTTACCTGCACCCCATAGGCCTGGGCCGGCGCGATGTAGCCAGCGCAGGCACCTTGCAGGAATCGCAGCATCAGAATGGTCCAGACGTCCTCGGCAAAAGCGACGAGGAGTTGCGTCACCGCCAAGCCAGTCAGCGCGCGCACCATCATGAGGCGATTGCCATAGCGGTCGCCCATCCGCCCCCAAAAGGCGCTCGTCAGGGACACGCCAAGCATGGGGCAGACATAGACGCCAATTCCCGCCAGGCCGAAAACGCTGTCGGAAGCGCTCAGCGCCTTTATCTGGATCGGCCAGAAAGGACCGCTCATCTCCATGGCGCCCATGGAGATGAATTGAAGTCCGAATAGCAGCGCGAAGACGGGTCCGAAGCCGCGCAGGGCCGCGACTGTACCGGTCATTCTGCACTCGCCAGCGGATTGGGCAATTGGTGCTCGACGCGGTAGTCGCGATAGCGCTCGAGATGCATCCTTAGGACCGACCGTGTCGGCCAGGGCCGTTCGAGGAAGGCATGGCGTTCCTCGAGCCAGAACGCATCCGACAGCATGCGCGGCCGCAACGCCTCGAACGCCTCTTCCGTCTCTTCCCCGAGAATGCGCCAAAGACGGTCATCCGCCAGCGAATATTGTTCGGTTAAGCAAAGGGCGATCTCGTGAAGATGGCAGACAAAGCAGGCATCGATGACGAAGGAGCGCACGAGGCTGATATCGTCGTCGAAGGTGGTTGGCAGAATGCCTTTTCGACTGAACGGCTTCAGCTCATAGCCGCGCTCCCTGAAGAGCGGTGCAAAGCTGCGGCCGTCGCCGAAATCGCGGATCAAGAGCTTTCGTGGCAGGCCGCGATCGTCGAATAGGATCGTGCTGTTTTGCTGATGCGCCTCAAACGCGATTCCGTAAAGGAGATACATGGCCAGTGTCGGTCGGACAACGGTGCGTGCGTAGAGCCGGAAGAATGCGGCGACCGCCGCTTCGCTCTCGTCGCCGCTTCGTCCGATAAGCTCGCAGATCAGCGGCCGTCCGTCGACCGGGCCAGCTGTCAGGAGCGCGGCAACGGCCACCGGCAGCAGGCCGTCTCGACGGGCAATCGCATCGGTGTTGCGATAGACCACCGACAGAAAGCGGCCCGGATGTTCATCGCCGGTTTCGGGATGATGCAGGATCGCTCCCAACTCCTCGGTGAATATCTCCAGCTCGCTCCTGAGATCATCCTCCTTCGACAGCATGTCGGAAATCATCGTGCTGAGACGTGGCCCCATATGAATCGACTTGGCCTGCAGCGTCCGCTGCTCGCTCGTCATCCAGATCGCGACCGGCAGCTTGATGAATGGCCTAGGGTCCCGCGTTTCCGGCAGCATCGTGCGGAAGGACATTGACGGCAGCGTTTCGATTTCCGGGCCTTGCGGGTCGAAAACGTCAGCCTCGATCTCAGGCGCGAATTCCCGTTGGACGAAGTTCTCCAGATGCCAGGCGTGCACGGGCAGAGGCAGCCAATCCGCAGGCGATTTACCGCGCTCTCGGAGGGCCTCCGCCCACTCGCGCCAGAGGTACGGAAAGTTCTCGGCGAACCATTCCGAATAGCCGCCGACATGCGGCATCTTCTCCACATAGGCCCAGCCGCTGCGCAACGCGGCGATCCGCAGGCGCACGCGAGCGCCGAATTCCGGCGACAAGGCAGCGACATCGCCCGGCGCCAGGCCAGGCTTGGCCTTCCATGTCGGATAGAAGGGATGTCCCTCAAGTGCGCCCCATTGGTCAAGCGTCATGGCAACCAGATGCGGCGGCAAGCTCTCTTCGAGGTAGGCAAGGAAACCGGTTGCGTCTGCCTGGCCGATCTGCTCGCGGAGTTCGGCGCTCCAGCGTTCCCGATGTCGCCGTGCGAGAATGTCGTTGCGCATGCTGTTGTCCACGTCGCGGACGAAGTGCTCCAGGCCGTCGGCCGCAGGGGCAACCGCGAGCGATGGCGCAACCTCCCGCATCAGGACGGACGGATCCTCGATCCGACGTCGGGCACCGCTTGCGTCCAAGATCTCGATTTGCCCGCGGTTCTGAAAAGTTCCGGCGGGCGCCAGGCGAAGATCGGAAAAATGCAGTACGCGGCGCGTCTGCCAAAGCGGCAACCAGGCCTGGCGGCCGTCGCGAGCCCGTAGCAGTGCATCCGGATCCAACAGGCGTTCCGCGAAGAGGCAACGGACCAGACGCTTTATCGCATTTCGCGCCGCGTTCGTTAGAAGCTCCTTATCGTCTGAGGGGATCTGAGCAGTTGCGGAAGAAATCTTCTCGTCCATCAGGCTGCCTCCGGCCAATCCGAGGGTACATATGCGGGCGCTCCGGCGGCCAGGCCGCCGTGAGAGTCGCGCGCCCATCGATAGGTCTTGGCAATGGCCGGTACGGCCACATCGAGCCGTTCGGCCATTGTGACGAGCAATGCCTGTCCGAAGGCTATGTCCTCATGGAAGGCGCGGCTTTCGCGATCGACGACGAATCCGGGGCCAGATGGGTTGGCAACCAGGGGGGCTCGGACGTCGGCATAGGCGCGATTTGTGCGTAGAAGCGTGTACATGGTCCGGGCGTCCGCGATCTGGTCGCCGTAGGCTTCGATCAATTCCTGCTGAAGTGGCTTCACGGAGCTTAGATCAATGCCCAGACGCGCTTCGCTTGCGCGGCGGATGGCCTGGTTTTCCGCATCGCAAGCCTCCAGGAGCTCGGCGGCCGCCTGCGGGCAATCGCTCCACCAGCACAGGGGCTCGTCGAACGGCCTGTTCTCCCACGGCGCGCCGGGGCCGATGAGCGCGTAAAGGACGGCGGGATGCATCAGCGCATTGCCCGGCGTCAGCGTGATTTCGAGATAGTCCCGTAGCAGGGTGACGGGCGCCTCATACAGGCGATCCAGCATGGCCGCGAGTGCGGTACCGCTTGCCGCGCTTTCACGCCGATGCAGAGCAACGAAGAGCTCCGCCTTGGCACCGCCCATGCGCACGCTGTGGCCGGGGATCAGGTCGAAGGCGATGTGGGGCACATCCTTCATGCCCCAGATCACCACGTTTTCGCGCTCCGAAAAGACCTTCGCCGCGAGCCAATCGAAGCCGCAAAAGCCGGGGATTGCTCCAACATAGACTTTTTTATCCCAGGGCAGGTGCGGCGCTATCTGGTTCAGGAGGGCCGCTCTCGCCTGGGCGGGCTGCGTGACGATGACAAGGTCGGCACTATCGAGCGCCTTGGCCGGATCGGTTCCGACATGATCGGGTCTGGCGGCTATTACGCGACCGTCTCGCGTCTCCGCCTGCCAGACGCCATCACCGGCCGTCCTTCGATCGGCCAAAGCGGTGGAGTTGGTCAGGACGGAGACCTCGACGCCTGGAACCTGCTTGAACAGGATCGCGTTCAAGTGCCCTGTATGGCCTGCGCCGCAAATGGTCACCTTCATGCCGCGCACGCCCTTGCGGCGAGCCAGCCGTCCAGTTGGGCGGCGATAGCTGGATCGAACAGGCGGCGCTTCGCCATCCATTCGTCGTCGAATATCGTGCCCAGATACTTTTCTCCGCCATCCGCAACCGTCGTCACGATCGTGCCGGTCAGCTTGCCAGCGGCGATGAATTCCATCGCCTTGTAGATGGCGCCACCCGTCGAGCCGCCCACCAGCAGCCCCTTGCGCCGGGCCATGTAGCGCGCCGTCTCGAAGGCTTCGGTATCCGTCACCTGGACACCCTCGTCGATGCAGCCGTAATCTAGCACTTTGCCCACTTCGTCTCCCGCCGGCGTGCCGGTGCCCGATTGGTAGTAGGGATGCCCCGGTTTGCCGAAGACGATCGAGCCAGCCGGCTCGACTGCGATCGTATGCACAGCCGGGTTGTGGCGCTTGAGCCGCTGGGATATCCCGGTCATGGAGCCACCTGTCCCGACGCAGCCGACAAAGGCATCGATTCCGTCCGGGAGTTGGGTCAGCAACTCATCGACCAGACCGGCATAGCCTTCCGGATTTGCCGGGTTATCGGATTGATTCATGAACAATGCGCCTGGAAGCTGAGCGCCTAGCTGCGCGGCTAATCTTTGTCGTTCGACGACAGCAACCTCGTCCTCTCGGAAATCGCCTTCGACGTAGCGGATTTCGGCGCCGAGCGCCCGCATCATACGGATCTTGTCGGGTGCCGCATGGTGATCCACCACCGCGATGAAACGCAAACCGAACTCCAGTGCCGCCAGCGCCAAGCCCGTTCCGGTGTTTCCGGAGGATGATTCGACGATTGTGCCGCCCGGTGCGAGGCGCCCGTCTTGAAGCGCGGCGACCACCATGCTGCGCGCCATGCGGTCCTTCATCGAGCCGCCGGGATTGTTCTTCTCGATCTTCAGCACCAGAGTGGCGTCCCGGTTGGGGACCTCGATCGACATCACCGGCGTCTGGCCGATCAATTGCGTTACGGTCGTATGCAGCATCTAAGCCTCCTCAACTGTGTCGGGAACGAGATAGGGCTGCCCTTGCGCGTCCCCTGCAACACGGAGGCGGGCGGGCATCGGGTGACGGTGGAATTCGTTTTCGAGAATATCCATTTGGTAGCCGCCGGTATTGGCGAAGACGAGCAGATCGCCGGCTTGCGGCGCGACGGAGAAGGACAGCCACCTGTTGCTGAGCACGTCCTCGTCGAGGCAGCTGTGCCCGGCGAGATAGGCGCGGACCGGAGGTGTCGCGGAGAGCGGCGGTCCCGGTGCCGGCACATGAGCGGCCGGCACATGAATGGGATCGATCAGGAACTCGGAAGCAAACCAGGTTTCGCAGGCGCTGAAGCTGCTGCCCTCGACGAAAATGACGTGCGTATCCGGGCCGAGAGCCTTTACACGCGAGATCTTGAAGACTGAGACGGCTGTCTGGTCCGCCAGCGCGCGACCCGGCTCCATCGCCAGGGAAAGCCCCTCACGCGTGAAATAGTCGGCGACGCTTCGGCCTTGCGCCATCTCTGCCTGCAAGAGCCGGTACAGCCAATCGGCGGCGGAAAAACTGCCGCCATAGGGATAGAAGGATTCCGGTAATTTTCCGGTGCGGTAGTCGTCGGTCGTCTGCGCGGCGAGATGGTCCCGGTATTTGATCGGATCGACATACTGGATCGGCAGGCCGCCGCCAATGTCGATCATGCGCGGAGAAAATCCCATTCGGCAGGCTTCCGTAATGAGGTCGGCAGCCTCCCTCAACGCTGCGGCGCGGCTCTCCCATCTGTAGCCGCTGAGGTGGAAATGAACGCCGTCGAAACGCAATTGCCTTTCGCCGGAAAGCCGCGCGAGGCAATGAGCGATGGCGTCGGCCGGCATGCCGAAGCGGCTCTTGCTGTGGTCGCCCGGTCGCAGGCGCAAAACGATTGGCTGCGGGCTCGTCCTTGCCGGCAGAGCGCCGATCAAATCCTCCAACTCTTCCGGGGAATCCACTGATATCAGCGCACCGCAGCCGAGCAGTTCTCTGTGGAACGCATTCGACTTCGCCGGTCCCGTCGCCACAAGCCTTGCGCCATCGGCCCCGAGCCGCCTTGCGTCCCGAAGTTCATAAAGGCTGGAAACGTCAATTCCAGCGCCTGCGCCGAGTGCCGTTCGCATCAGCCCGGCGGACTTGTTGACCTTCGCCCCATAATAGATCGCATGCCGGACGCCGTTCTCCATCAGAACGCCTCTCAGGGCGGCAAGGTTGTCCTGAAGGGCTTCCGGCCAGATGAGGTTCAGCGGCGAGCCGTAGCGGTCAACCCAGTCGAATAGAAGGGAACGGTGCCGGGTGAGGAGTTCCGCGGTCGTCGATCGCAGAATCGGTGGTAGCCCATGGCCGATTTTCTGACCATGAAGCGTCATGACAAAGCCCCCCCGGAAAAACCGGGCGCGATGACCGTCGGAACGGAACCGTACAAGACTTCAAGTGGCACATCGCATGCCGGCAGGCCTTTGGCGAAAACGTGTCGCGTCGTCTTGTATGGAAATTTGCGGCCACTGCGCGCCATGTCGAAGATATCGCCCGGCGTGACCCTCTCCTCGGGACGCCAGCTCTCCACGCGCACCGAATCGTAGTCGAGAAGAACGACCGGCACAGCTGTGAGCCTGAGGCGATGCGCAACCGTCAACCGGTGATGGCCGTCCATCACGAACAAGGCGTGCTTCTCTGCCGTGATTGGCGCGGTCCAGGAGCCCTCTTTCAGGATTTTGGCCTGCAGTGCATCGACGCTGTCGAGATTCACTTCTTCGGTCGGAATCAAACGTGCTGGGGAGAGAAGGCAATATTCCATGCAGACAGGCCCTCGCGCTTGTTCTTTGCATCGCTTATTTATCTTGAGTAAAATAGTCAAGATTGGTTCGCTAATAGCCAGCCATGATTGTGGCGTCAATAGCGTTCGCAATGATCGATTGCTTGAAGTGCCTACAGCGCCGCGCGTCTTGTCCACGCCCAAATATCGCTGTAACTCTTGGAATCTGCGCATCGAGCTTTCCGAAAATCGGGTACGATTTTCGGGCCGATGCGCTGGGAAACAGAGGCTGCGTTACCGCTCTTTTGCGCGCGAGCTGTTGGGTGCTTTACGGCGTGTAGGCGAGCAGCAGGCCGTTTCACGAGGCGAGACCTCTAATCGAAACTGGCCAGCTACCGCCCGGGCGGGGCTGCGGATCAGGGAAGCGGCGTGGCGCCAAACAGCCATTCGTGCAGTCGCCACACGAACAGCACGTAAAGCGCCACACCCGCGACCACCGCCCCGATATCCCATGTTATCGGACCCGGCGCCGCCACTGCATTGCCCCGGCGTTTAACCGAGATGCGATCGGCTACTGCCCAGGCCAGGAACGCTCCGAAGAGCAGCAGCGAAGCGAGATCGCCATTGCCGAGCAGGTGCGCCAGAGCCCAGATCTTGATCGATACGAGCATTGGATGCTTTAGGGCCGGCTTCAGGCGACCCGCCGGGAGGGCAAACACCATGAGGCTGATGAAGGCGAAAGGCATCAGCGCAAGAGCGATGTGCTTCATCCAGACCGGTGGTTCGTAGAGGACCGGAGCATCCGGCCTGGCAATGGCGAAGCCCCAGATGATCAGTACGAAGCCGGTCAGGGAAACGAGCGAATAGAGCCCTCTCCAGGGGCCGTCCCCCATGTCGGCAAGGCGTCGGTCGCGCCAGGCGGGCGCAAAGATCCGAATCGAATGGACGCCCAGAAAGATCAGTAGGCCGAGTATCAGAACAAACATCGTCGCCTCCGCAAGGATTTGCCGCAATAAAGACGCCGCGCGTCTTTTCGGACGCACAGATCGCTCGTTCAATTTTTGCATGTTTCTTCAGTTTGGTTACGAATTAAAGAAGACGCAGCCGGGCAGCCAACGGTGCGCATGCTGCCGCTCCTCCGATCCTGCTACGCTGACGCGTGGCTACGATCCTGCCAATAGTGAGGCAGTTTGTCGCTTGGGAAAGAGGTGTTCCGCGAGTGTCAAACATGTCCGGAACATTGTACAGCGGACATTCGTTGTCGAGGCACGGTGAACGGAGAAGTTCAATGAGCAATCATCTGGACGAACGGGGCGACCCGCCCTCAGCCACACATGAGTCGGAAAGAAAGACCTTCACGACGACGGAGACCCGCCAGGGCCGTTTTGGCTTTCCCGTCTTTGTGGTGCTCGCGACAAGTCTTATCCTGGCGATGCTCGTCTGGGGAGCCATCGCTATATGGGCCGAGAACACGGATACGGACGCGCCAACGGCGGCGGTGGAGGAAGTTCAGCCTTCGCCTTCCAACGAACAAACAGGCAGTGTACAAAACCCCTCGGCTACGGAGGAGGGGATACCGGCCCCGATCGACCGCGATCCCACCTATCAAACCGGGACCGGCGGACCCAGCCAGCAGGTAACGCCAGACGGCACCGAAAAATGAGGCGGTACCGTTCGAGCGAGAGCGTCCACTGCAGCACCGGACCGATGCCGGCGCCGCAGACGGTTGGCCTAAAGGACCGATTGAAGGTGGTTCTGATTGAGGTGGGCATCCAGCTTGAACTTCCTGGACGCTGTAGGCATCGAAAATTCTCGCGGTCACAGCGGAGATGGACGCTTCGTGAAGTGGCCAGCAGGCGTTTCAAAACGTCGTCGCCAGAAGCAGCGGATCGGCCTGGAACAGCACGGCGTGGCCGCCGGAAAGCAGCCAGGCGGTCGTGACTACGGTGGCCAGGGCGGCGACGGCGAGCGGTGCATCGACAGTTATACGGGCGCGTCCGCGAAGAAGCGCTGCCAAGGGCAGGATGGACGTTTTTGCCGCCTGTCCATGCCATGCGTCGTTCAGCCTCCGGCGCGCGCGCCTTTCCAGCATCGGCATGGCCCCAAGCGCGAAAAGGGCGAAGCCGCCGAAGAGGATCAGCGAGCGCAGGTCGCCATTGGCGATGAGGTGGCCGAGTGCCCAGAGGGCAAAGCCCCATAGTACCGGATGACGGGTGATCGCGACGACCGCTCCCGGGTCATCGCCCTGGCGGATCGAGACGGAGAGCGGATTGATGCTGAAGAGGCCGGCGAGCACGAGGAATACGCCGATTGGCGCGGCGATCAACGTAGCCCAGGCCTGCCAGGGCGCCGGCTCCCACAGCGGAATGTAGTCGACGTTCAGCGCCGCATGGAAGACCCAGCCGAGCAGGACGATCGACACGGCGGAATAAAGCGAGAAATAGGTTGCCCGTCCGAGGTGGCTTATCAGCCGCTCGCGAATGGCAGGCAGCGCCGGTATCGAATGGAGAGCGAGGAAGGCGCCGAGTGCCAGCAGGAATTCAGTCATTGTACTCAGTGGGCGGTTTTCGCCCCCTCCATCGCTTGGAGCAGAGCCTGCTCGGCTGCAACATGCCGCCGAAGCTCGTCGAGAAAGACGCGCAGCATCGCGTCGATCGCGCTCCAGGAATGCACGCTTCGTCCCGCAACCGCTGACCGGAGGGCGGCCGCAAGCAATGGCTGCCGGTCCGGTGACGTTGTGCGGGAATGTGGCGGGGCCGCGACCGGCGCGCCGAGCTTCGATATCTTGGCTGCCGTTGCCAGACAAAGATTGGGATCGATCCGACCGGCGATCGAGTCGATGATCGCTTCAACGGAATCGCACAGCTGGAGAAGTTCGCCGTATCGTTCCTGAAGGCTTTTGAAGGGCGAAGGCGTCATCATCCCGCTCGCTACTTGTCGATGAACAGCACTGCGGCACAAGCGACCGACGCCAGCACCGCGGCGATCGTGCCGGTCCGCTGGAGAACCCCCATGCGATAGAGCACGAGGGCGAAGATGATGATGATCGGGGTGGCGACCGAGAGGCCGATCTGCGCGTCGTTCATGGTGGTCTCCGTTTCTTGACCGACCATAGCGGGCGGGCCGTTTTGGTCTTTGATCGGGCGCAAAGAAGCGGCCGTGCCATTCTCCTATCCGCTTTCCTGGTTTCTTGCGGAGATGCGGCATGCAACGGGCAATGGCGGCCGGCGCGGCTGGCGAAGTGGGATCTGGCGAAGAGGAAGAAGACACGCTGCTTCTCTGGGTTCTCGTCTGGAGCGAGTTGGCCGCCTTCGGCATTCTGATCGGCGCCTTTTTGGTGTCCTCGGTGATCTCGCCTGAGGACTTCGCCGTCGCGCGGCTGCATCTGAGGCCGGGGATTGCCGCCCTCAACACGCTCGTGCTGTTGACGAGCGGCTGGCAGGCGGCGGTCGCGGCCGGCAAGGGAGCGAGCCTCGCCACGTGCCGCCGGGCACTGGTGCTTGCGGCGCTGCTCGGTTTCGCCTTCGTCGCCATCAAGCTCTACGAGTACGGCACGGAGATCCGATTCGCCGGCGAGGCACAGTTGCGCTCCTTCTTCGAGCTCTATTTCATTCTGACCGGCTTCCACCTCGTCCATGTGGCCTTCGTCGGCATCGTGCTCGTCCTGGTCGCCTGGAAGCCGCGACCGGCCAATGTCGAACTCGTGACCACGCTTTGGCACGTGATCGATCTCGTGTGGATCGTCATGTTCCCCATTCTCTATCTGGTTTGATCCGATGAGCGGCAGCGGCCCCAAACAGTTGAAGAAAACCTGGATACGGCTGGTTGCCATGGTCGTCGCCGGCATTCTGCTCGTCCGCGGGGTCAGCGATCCGTCGCTTTCCCTCGCCGTTCCAGCGGCGCTTCTGATGCTTGCGGTGCTGAAAGCCCGTCTTGTTGTACTTGACTTTCTCGGACTGCGTTTCGGCCCGCGCCCGTTGCGCATCGGCCTTCTCGCCTGGCCAGCCTTTTTCGCTCTTGCGGCTGCGGCGAAAGCGCTCATCGCCGCCTTTCCGATGGGTGGTTGAGGCTCTCTTCTCGACTATTTGCCGAAACGCAAAGAACGCCCGTTCGGAATCCCTAGAAAGGATCGCGTTTGCCGGTGTTTGCGGATGTCGATGTCGCAGCCGACCGGCGGGGAATTGTTCAGACCGGTCCGCTGCTTGCGGCCTCCCGGAATCGAAAGGACCATGGGATGGCAGAACGCCTTACCAAGACAGGGGCCCGCAACGTCTTCTATGGCGGCTCCATCTTTTTCTTCGCGATCTTCGTCGGGCTGACGGCCCACAGTCATTATTACATGAAGACGGAGTCGACGGACGAAACGACGCTGACGGCTTCGGTCGCCCGCGGCAAGCACGTCTGGGAAAAGAACTCCTGCATCAATTGTCACACGCTTCTTGGCGAAGGCGCCTATTTCGCGCCGGAACTCGGCAATGTCTGGAAGCGCTGGGGCGGCGAAAGCGATCCGGAGGGCGCCCGCGAGACGCTGAAATCCTGGATGGCGGCACAGCCCTCCGGCGCCGAAGGGCGGCGGCAGATGCCGCAGTTCAATCTGACCGAGCAGGAACTGAACGATCTCGCCGATTTCTTCGAATGGACGAGCCGCATCAAGACGCAGAACTGGCCGCCGAACGAGGCGGGTTGAGCTTGGCGGGAGAAGGAGAAAAGACATGAAATATCAAACGCAGAAGGTCGCGATGCTGTATTTCTACGGCGCACTCGGCCTGTTTCTCGCCCAGGTCCTGTTCGGCGTCCTCGCCGGCACGATCTATGTCCTGCCGAACACGCTCTCGGAACTCTTGCCTTTCAACATCGTGCGCATGGTCCATACCAACGCGCTGATCGTCTGGCTGCTAATGGGCTTCATGGGCGCCACCTATTATCTCCTGCCGGAGGAGGCGGAGACGGAGCTCTATAGCCCCAAGATCGCGATCGCCCAGTTCTGGATCTTCTTGGTGGCCGCGGCCGTTGCCGTGGTCGGCTATCTCTTCCACATCCACGAGGGCCGGGAATTCCTCGAACAGCCTTTCGCGATCAAGGTCGGCATCGTCGTCGTCGCGCTGATGTTCCTCTACAACATCACGTTGACAGTGCTGAAGGGCCGCAAGACGACGGTTACGAACATCCTGATCTTCAGTCTCTGGGGTGTGGCGATCTTCTTCCTCTTCGCCTTCTACAATCCAATCAATCTGGCGCTCGACAAGATGTACTGGTGGTACATCGTCCATCTGTGGGTCGAAGGTGTCTGGGAACTGATCATGGCCTCGGTTCTGGCCTTCCTGATGATCAAGCTCAACGGCATCGACCGCGAGGTGGTCGAGAAGTGGCTCTACGTGGTCGTCGGTCTCGCGCTCTTCTCCGGTATCCTCGGCACCGGCCATCACTATTACTGGATCGGCGCACCGGGCTACTGGCAGTGGATCGGCTCGCTCTTCTCGACGCTCGAGGTCGCCCCCTTCTTCACCATGGTGGTCTTCACCTTCGTGATGACCTGGAAGGCCGGCCGCAAGCATCCGAACAAGGCGGCCCTCCTTTGGTCGATCGGCTGCTCGGTCGTGGCCTTTTTCGGCGCCGGCGTCTGGGGCTTCCTGCACACGTTGTCCTCGGTCAATTACTACACCCACGGCACCCAGGTCACCGCCGCGCATGGACACCTCGCCTTCTTCGGAGCCTATGTGATGCTGAACCTCGCCGTCATGGCCTATGCCATTCCGGAGATCCGTGGACGGGCGCCCTATAACCAATGGCTGTCGATTGCCAGTTTCTGGGCCATGTGCACTGCCATGTCGGTAATGACCTTCGCGCTCACCTTCGCCGGTGTCGTCCAGGTCCACCTGCAGCGCGTCCTCGGCGAGAGCTTCATGGTGGTACAGGAGCAACTTGCGCTCTTCTACTGGATACGCCTCGGCTCGGGCGCGGTGGTGCTCGTCTCTGCGCTGATGTTCGCCTGGGCGGTGCTGGTCCCCGGCAGGAGCCGCAGCCCAGTCGTCAATCAGGCCATTCAGGCCGCCGAGTGAGGGTGGAGGACCGGCCAGCGCATCGGCCCGAAAATCGGAACCGGTTTTCGGAAAGCTCGATGCGCAAATTCAAGGAGCTACAGCGACCTTAGCGCGTCTGAGAAGACGCGCGGCGCTGTAGTGGCCGGCCGCCGCTGACCCGAAACCGACTTTGGAGATCCTCCATGAATATCGCCCTGAAAAACCTTCCGCTTCCCGGTTATGAGATCCCCGCCTATTCGCCCTCCGGTCAGGAATGCGCGCTCTTCGAGAGCGCCTGGGTGCGCCGGCTTCCGCTGCTGCTGAAAGGGCCAACCGGCTGCGGTAAGACGCGCTTCGTCGCTCACATGGCCGCCAAACTCGGCTTGCCGCTTTCGACCGTTTCGTGCCACGACGACCTCGCGGCGGCGGACCTGACCGGCCGTTATCTCTTGAAGGGCGGCGACACCGTATGGGTGGACGGGCCGCTGACCCGCGCCGTGCGTGAGGGTGGCATCTGCTATCTCGACGAGATCGTCGAAGCAAGGAAGGATGTCGCCGTCGTGCTTCATCCGCTCACCGACGACCGGCGCATCCTGCCGCTTGAGCGCACCGGCGAGCTACTCGAGGCGCCGCCGGGCTTCATGCTCGTCGTCTCCTATAATCCCGGCTATCAGAATTTGTTGAAGAGCTTGAAGCCGAGTACGCGCCAGCGTTTCGTCGCCATCGAGTTCGATTTCCTGCCGCGGGCGCGCGAGATTGCCGTGGTGGCGGAGGAGAGCGGCCTCGACGCGGTCCGCGTCGCGCCGCTCGTCGATCTTGCCCACCGCCTGCGGGCGCTGAAAGGGCATGATCTCGAGGAGGGCGTCTCGACGCGCCTCCTCGTCTACTGCGCCAGCCTCGTTGACAGTGGCCTGTCGCTGCGCGACGCGGTGATCGCGACGATGATCGAACCGTTGACGGATGAGCCGGACGTGAAAGCAGCGCTGATCGAGGTCGCCGACGCGATCGTCCGTTGAAGAGGCCGAGATGCTGGATTTCCTCGAACTCGAAGAAACTGTCGGCCGCGCCTGGCACCGCTTCATCGGCAACACGCGCAGCTGGCCGCGTTTCCCGGAGGCGGCCGTCCGGCTCGAAGATGTGCAAGCTGTGCTTGCGGTCTACTTCCGCGGTCTCGGCGGAGACCAGGCGGTGCAGATCGCGCCGGCGCGCGGCCGCACCTCCACACATCGACTGCGGCTGCGCCAGCGCATGGGGCTTGGCGAAGAGAAGCTGGTGCAGCCGGCGCGCGATCAGGCGACGCTGATGCTTCCGGCGGAAATAGACCTCTTCCCACTCAGGCGCCTCAACCGCGATCTCTATTTCTGGCTCGCCGCGATGATGGCGGTCATGCCGCTGTCACCGGTCGGCGTCGGCGATCCTCTCGCTCTTGACCTCGCCAGCCTCGCGCGCGCGGAAGAGACGGTGAAAAGGGTGCTCGGCGCCTTTCCGGCTTTGCGCCCGCGCTATCGCCGCCTGTGCCGGGCGGTGCTGGAGGTGCGGCAAGGGCGGACGTTGCCGGCGGTCGAGCAGCACGTCGAGAACCGAGTGCTGCGCATGCTGAGGGCCGGCGCCGGCCGGGACGACGAGATCATTCCGGTCATCTTTCCACGGCGTGCACCACCCGGTTACTTGCCCATGCTTCCCGTGCCGCTCTGGCCGGAGGCGCTGCTCAGGCAGGAGACAGAAAGACGGGAGAGCGGCGATGAGCCTGCCCGTGGCGGCAGGGCGGAAGGAGTCGAAACGACCCGCCATGTGGCGACCCGCGAGGCGCAGCGACAGAAGGAACGTAGCCCCTTCATTCTCAATCGTTTCGAGAAAATCCTCGCCATGGCCGAGATGGTCAATGTCGACCGGCCGTCCGACGACAGCGACGAGCACGACGCACAGGCTGCCGACGAACTCGACGAGATGACGCTCGGCGAGCGCCAGGGGCGGCCTGCGGCGCGGTTCCGCTTCGACCTCGACCTGCCGCCGGAAGCGCTTGACCGCACGGCGCTGACGGCGGAGCACAGCTATCCCGAATGGGATTACCGCAGTGGCAGCTATCTCCGCGATTATTGCCGCGTCGTTGCCGCGCCTGCATTCGGCGAAGGCGTCGCCGGCGAGAGCGATGCGGCGACGAAGAGCCTGATCCGCCGCGTCAGGCGACAATTCGAAGTGCTGCGGCCGCGGCACGAGATGCTGAGGGCGCAGATCGACGGCGCGGATCTCGACCTCGACGCCGTGGTGCGCGCCCGCACCGACCTCACGGCCGGCGGCCAGGGCAGCGACCGCATCCACATGATGAACCGACCGCGGGCTCACGACCTCGCCGTGACGCTCCTCGTCGATGTCTCGCTTTCGACCGATGCCTGGTTCGACGATCTGCGCGTTCTCGACGTGGAGAAGCAGGCGCTCCTGGTTTTGGCGCATGGTCTCTCGGCCTGCGGCGACGCCCACGAAATCCTGACCTTCACCTCGCGCCGGCGGGACTGGGTGCGGGTCGAAACGGTCAAGGCTTTCGACGAGGCGATGGGATCCGCCGTCGAGTCACGCATCGCGGCGCTCAAGCCGGGTTATTACACGCGCATCGGCGCGGCCGTCCGCCACGCCGCCAGCGGTCTCGTCAAGCGCCCGAACCGCCGGAAGCTGCTGATCGTCTTGACGGACGGCAAGCCGAACGATGTCGACCACTACGAAGGGCGTTTTGCGCTCGAGGACAGCCGCCGCGCCGTAACCGAGGCGCGTCACTCCGGAATCCACGTTTTCGGAGTGACGGTCGATCGCGAGGCGAAATCCTATGTGCCCACGATTTTCGGGCAGAACGGCTATGCCGTCGTCAGTCGTATCGGCAGGCTGCCGGCGGCCCTGCCTTCGATCTATCGCGGCCTCGTGAGATAGGCGGGGGAGGCCGCGATACGGAAGGCCCGGGAAGTCTCAGGAGCCGGGCCTTCCATCCATTCTCTCTTAGCGCACGACACCGCGATCCGGCGGGCAGTCGACAATGCTCACGCCGCTCTCTTCTGAGGCCACAGCCGAGTTGGCGGCGCGTACACCCGGCACACCGCTCAGAGCACGAAATAGCCCTTCTGCAGCGTGACGGCGTCGTCCAGGTGGATGGCGAAGTCGGCCTTCTTGTCGCCGTTTACGTCACCGTAGATATAGGTATCCGAGCTCGTCTTGACGTATCTGAGCTCGCCCTTCTTGCCTTTGAAAGCGGCCGTACCGACGAAAGTGAACGCCTGATCGCCAGAGGTGGAAGTGTTTGCGTCGATCGCGGATAAGTTGATCCTGTCGCCCTCCGAGGGGACGAAATCGTAAATCGTATCGCGGCCCGTAGAGACAACGGTGCTTTCCGCCGATGTCTTGAACAGGAATGTATCGGCGCCAGTTCCGCCGGTCAGCTTATCTGCTCCAGTGCCGCCATAGAGCACGTCGTTATTCGATTCGCCCAGCAGAGTGTCATTACCGCTGCTGCCGCTCAGCAGATCGTTCCCCGCTCCGCCATAAAGCAGATCGTTGCCAGAATGGCTGTACAGCTTGTCATTGCCGCTGCCGCCCGAGAGCCTGTCGTTGCCGGCGCCACCATAGAGCGTGTCACTGCCGCTCTCGCCGTAGAGCTTGTCATTGTCGCCATTGCCCCACAGCGTGTTGGCTGCCTGATTGCCGATGATCGTGTCGGCGGCCGAGCCGCCCTTGACATTCTCGATCAGCGAGCGCGTGTCGCCGCGATAGAGCAGCGCGTTGAAGATGTTTCCTGCCGCGTATCCGCTATTGGGACCACCGCCGAGATAGGCGAGTTGGTCGGCGCTGAATGTCGATGCCTTCCCGGGGCGCAGGTCGACCTTGAGGCCGGTCGTGTAGGCGGCGAGGTCGAACGTATCGTTGCCGCCGCCGTCCCAGATGGTGGCGAAGATGCGGTTGGCCCCCGGAGAGATGCCCACCTCCCCGTTGACCAGGGTCACGCCACTGCCAGGCGTCCATTTGTAGACCGTGTTGCCGCTGTTGGTCGTAAAATCGGCGCCGTACATTTCCTGCAGCCCGGCGATATCGGCCATCATGAAGGTCTGCGGCGCGCCGTAGCGTTCGTAATGGTAACCCGTGCCGGCGCCGACATAGCCGCGATAGGTCATGATCGAATATTCGATCGAATCGTATTGCTTGGGCAGCGCTTTGAACGCGCCTTCCGTCTCGTGACCGTGTTTCAATCCGAGTGCATGGCCGATTTCGTGGAGCAGCGTGTGCCAGGCGTAATTGCCGGCGACCGGCTTGCGATAGTCGTAGATCGTGCCGGCATAGGCGGTGCCGAACCAGACGTCGCCGGCGTCCGCATAGGTGTCCGGCATGTAGGCCCAGGCGGTATCCGGCATGCGGGACTGGGCAAGGCGAATTGTGGCGCTGCCCGCGTTTCCGGCGCTGAACGTGGCGTTGGTAAACCCCTCGACCGAAAAGCCGTCATTGGCGGCTGTACCGTAGGATTGCTCCAAGGCGAAAAGTGCGGCGTTCTTCTGTGCCGTCGATATGGCGCTGAAACCGTAATCCGGCTCTCCGCTATAGGCGTAGCTGCTGGCGGAGGTGGGAAACGCATAGGTGATGGTGCCGCTCCATGCGGAACCAGAAAGCACGCCGTTGATCATGCTATTGCTGGTCACGCTGACGGTCTTGACTGTTTTACCGGTACCACTCATGCGAAATTCCCGATTGCGATGCGCGAGCCAATTGCTCCACGATCAAATACACGGATCCTATCGGGGACGGTAGGCGCCGAATGCCTACGATTTCCATAACGGGTTCGCGAAGATTGGAGAGATCGTGCCGTTCCTTAAGTTACTTACGCTTTATGCCCTGGCGATACTGGCTGCAATGTGTACGCCTGTTACAGCGTCCGGCGTCGCAAAAGCAATCGGAGTGAACATGCAGAAGCCTCCGGATCACGAGGCGGCCGTCAGGTCGGAGTTCGAGCGGGTGCGTGCGGAAAATACGGTGGAGGCTTACGAGCGCTTCATTCGCCGGCATCCGGACCATCCCTTGGTGGAAGAGGCCAGAAAGGCCTTGCTCCGGCTGCGCAAATAGCAGCGTCGCTAAAAGCCTTGACCATCGTTGGGGAAGACGGAATCAGGCGTTTCCGTACCGGTGTCGTCGAAGAGATGCACGTTTACCCCGTGGCGCATCAGCGTCTCGGCTGCTGATTCCGTTGGACGGTAAAATGGTGCGGCCGACCATCACGACCGCGGCGGGCGCATTGAGTGGGCAGAGCGTCTGCGAATAATTTGCTTCAGTTGCCTTACTTCGCGCGCTGCAGCATTCCGAACAGGTCGCGCGGATCGTCCGGATCGGCGATCATGTCGAGGTTCTGGTAGAAATCCGTGCCGGACAGCCGCTCGCGCACATAGCGTAGCGCCGAAAAGTCCTCGATCGCGAAGCCGACGCTGTCGAACAGCGTGATCTGCCGTGCGTCACGCCGGCCAGGCGATGCGCCGGTGACGACCTTCCAGAGCTCCACCACCGGGAAGTCCGGCGCCATCTGCTGGATTTCTCCCTCGATGCGGGTCTGCGGCGGATATTCGACGAAGACGTCCGAGCGCTTGAGAATGTCGCGGTGGAGCTCCGTTTTGCCTGGGCAGTCGCCGCCGATCGCGTTGATGTGGACGCCGGCGCCGACCATGTTGTCGGTCAGGATCGTCGCGAACTGCTTATCGGCCGTGCAGGTGGTGATGATCTCCGCCCCCTCGATCGCCTCTTGCGCCGACCGGCAGGCAACCAGCTTAAGCTCGAAGCCCGCCAGATTTCGCATGGTTTTCTCGGTCGCGCGAGGATCGATGTCGTAAAGGCGAACCGTATCGATGCCACAGACGGCTTTCATCGCGAGCGCCTGGAATTCGGCCTGGGCGCCGTTTCCGATCATCGTCATGGTGCGCGCGCTCTTCGGCGCCAGATGCCGTGCGGCCATCGCCGAGGTCGCGGCCGTCCGGAGCGCCGTCAGCAGCGTCATTTCCGTGAGCAATACCGGATAGCCGGTCGAAACCTCGGCAAGCAGACCGAAAGCCGTCACGGTCTGCAGTCCGTCTACGACGTTCTTCGGATGGCCGTTCACATATTTGAAGCTGTAGACGCTGCCGTCGGAGGTCGGCATCAGCTCGATCACGCCGTCGCGCGAATGGCTGGCGACGCGCGGCGTCTTGTCGAAGCTCTCCCAGCGGCGGAAGTCGGCCTCGATGGCGTCCGCGAGTTCCGCCAGAACGGTCTCGACCCCCAGGTGATGAACGAGACGCATCATGTTCTCGACACTGACGAACGGCACCATTGCCTTCGCGGACGGGAGCGGTGAGAGCATCGATATTCCTCCTGCATGGGATCGGCATCCAAGAGCGTAACGATTGGGGCTGCTGGTCGAAAGCGCAAAGCTGTGCTATTTTCGCCACCGAATCGAGCAGTTTGTTCAGGATAATTGTACAATATAATCATAATGACTTCGAGAGACACGATCATTGCAAAATATGCGCCGGATGATCTGGATCGCCGTATCATTGCCCACCTTCGTGCAGACGGTCGAGCGTCGCTCTCCAAGCTTTCGGATGCACTCGGCGTTGCCCGCGGCACCGTGCAGAACCGGCTGGACCGCTTGATCGAAACCGGGACGCTCCTGGGCTTCACGGTGCGTGTCCGGGAGGATTACGATGTCAACACCGTGCATGCGATCATGATGATCGAGGTCGTTGGGAAATCGACGACGCAGGTCATACGCAAGTTACGCGGGATCCCCGAAATCTATTCACTGCACACGACCAACGGAAATTGGGATCTCGTCGCCAATATTCGCGCGGCCAACCTTTCCGAATTCGACCGCATCCTCCGCGAAGTGCGGATGATAGACGGCGTCGCCAACAGCGAGACCAGCCTTCTGCTGAGCAGCGTGTGATGCGCGCCAGCCATCGGCGGGCATGGAGGTGATTGAAACCGCCGCGCGTCCCTCTTAGTTTCGGTCGCCATCAAAGGATGTCTGTGAGGAATTGCGTGAAGACGGGCCATCGATTGTGTGTATTGCTGGCCTGTCTTGCGCTAGCGCCCGCGGCCGCGCTCGGCGAATGGCAGGCGGTCGAGAAGGTTCAAACCTATCAAATTGCCGGACTGTCCGGCCCCGAGCTCTATGCATCGATCGGCGAGCGGGGACCGAAGGTCGGTGGGCTGTCGCGCGCCATTGCGCATACGAGCTTCAAGCTTACCTGGACCCGGAAGTATGAGGCTCAAGGCGATGCTTGCGTGCTGGTCTCGGCGGTGCCGAGACTTGCCATTACCTACACGCTGCCCAAGCCGGCCAAGCCGTTGCCGGTCGGGACGATGAAGCGCTGGGAGGTGTTCATCTCCGGTGTGCATCGCCATGAGCTGGTGCATGGCGAGTACATCAAGGAGATGGTGCGGAAGATCGAGGCGACCACAGTCGGCCTTACCGTCCCGGCGGACCCGAAATGCCGCAAGATCAAGGCCGAGATGACGAAGCGGCTGGGCGCGCTTTCCAACGCCCAGCGACAGCAAAGCCGACAGTTTGACCGGGCGGAGCTCAGCAACGGCGGCAATGTGCACCAGCTCATTCTGCAGCTGGTCAATGGCGGCTAAGCGGAGCCCGCAATTAGATCCCGAGTATTTCCAATCGGACCTGGCGTTGTCGCGCGAGTGTTCCAGTTGAATTGACGCATCGGCAACACTGCGCTCCAAAAATCTCCCCCCAGGCCGGTTCGCCTCTGAAATGTCTCAATACGCCCGAACGGTGCGCCTGTCTTAGCCGGCAGGGCACTCCATGCGGCCCGCAGTCGAGGCATTTTGCTCTTCGAGCGGGCTCCGTTCGGTTCTGTCGGCGACGATGCGATAAGGAGAAAATGAATGAAGTCGAATCTTGCCATCGCAGTTTTCACCGCCTCGCTGACCTTTGTAGCCGCGGTCGCCCATGCGGCAGACCTTGCACCCTATCGGGAACCGGCGCCGCCGGCGATCCAGGATGCGCAGAACGGCGTCAAGATCGGTTATCTCGAGTGCGATATCGGCGGCGGCGCTGGATATGTGCTCGGCTCTTCCAAGGAAATCGAGTGCGTCTTTCGCTCGCTCGGTGGCGCTGAGATCGACGACCGCTATACCGGGGAGATCCGCAAGCTTGGTATCGATGTTGGCTTCACCATGCGCAGTCGTCTCCTCTGGGCCGTATTCGCACCGACAGCCGGCTATCATCACGGTTCGCTGAGCGGCCTTTACAAGGGTGCTACCGCCGAGGCGACGATCGGCGCTGGCGTCGGGGCCAATGTGCTTGTTGGCGGCACCTCCGGATCGATCCACCTGCAGACGGTGAGCGTGACCGGCCAGCTCGGCCTCAATGTCGCTGCCGCCGGCACGTCGATGACGCTCAATTCCGTCGACTGAGGACGCTCTTCGGTTTTTCAAGGGGAAGCCCGAAACGCGCCGTCTTCCCGCGCGTTGCGTGCGGCGTCGCCCTTGCGGGGAACCAAAGTTGGTCGAGCCGGTTGAAGAGGCGTGAGAAAGGAGAATAGATCATGAAGAGAATTGCTCTGATCTGCGCCGTCATGCTTCTGCCGGCATCGGTAATGGCCCAAACGACGGTCGTGCTACCCGACCAAGTCAGGACCTATGTGCTCGAACAGTCGACCCCGTCCGTCACCATCGAAGGCGAGATCGTCGCCGGACAGCCGCTGCCCGAGGCCGTGGAGATCCACACGATTCCGGATCAACCGGACTACGCCTATGCGATCGTCAATGATCAGCGCGTCATCGTGAAACCCGCGGACCGAACCGTCGTCCAGATCCTTCAGTAGATTGGGCGTTGCGATCCGATGGAACGGAAGTCGGTACGTGTTCAACTTTTGAGAGTTGAGCGGGATGCCCGCAGCTACATGTCGCCGACAGGCAAGAACATAGTGGAGCGCGTCGCAAGCCTTGGCGGGCGGCGCGCTTTAAGCATCCGGTGTGCTTTCAAACGCACGGGATATGGGAGGCGGATATGGAGAAGCTCGAGTTTCGATTGGCGGCCCATCGGGAGATTCTGGTCGCCATCCTTTCGGGTCTGTCACGCCATGAAGACCTTTGGGCGGAGATCAGCCGCACTGTCGATGAGGCCCGGATCGTTCAGGATCACGAGGAGGATCCGGGGGTGGTCCCGTCCGAGGCCTTTGCAAGGCAGAACGCGATGACTGCGGAAATAACATCCATTCTCCGGGACGCAGCGCTGCGTGCCAAGCTCGACCCGGAGGCGGCGCAGGAGCGTTGAGCCGGTGCATTGGCCGGTCAAGCGCCGCTGTCGGAACGATTGCGTCCGACGGCCGGCTGCTGGTAGCGCCGCGCCATTGCGGCCTGCACTTGCACCTGGAAGCAGATAATCTCGCGACGGATCTCTTCATCTCTCAGTCCAAGTGCCGAAAGCTGCTCGGCGAGCTTGCGGCACTCGGTTCTCCAGTAATGGACGGCGGCTTCGCCATGGACAAGGTCGAGTTCCCGCGCACAGCGATTGACGTCGCCCGCCCGAGCCGCCAAGGGAAATGCGAAGATTTCTCCGCTTTTGCGCCCGATCGTCCGTTCGTCCAAGTTTCTTGCCATCGAATCACTCCGCATTCGCCTGAATGTCTCGTCTATCGGCAAGATGGTTAATGATTCCTTCGTCTGGCCTGACCGTGCCGCAGGCCAGGACATGATCCTGGGACACAGGCCGCCGCCGAAGCCGCCATTGGGGCTTGTCCCTCCAAGAAAGATTTGCATGTGGCGACCGGAACAAATCGTCGCCAGAGAGATTTGATGGTCGGAACGCGCAGATATAGTTCCCTCTCCGCAAGCCCTACGGAAACTGCGCGCTCCGGCTTTACTGGTACACATGATAGGCTCCGCCCGCCGGGCGGAGCCGCTTTGCGTCGTGTGCCGGGCCGACGGCTTGCATACCGTCAATGGCTGCTGATGGAGATATGCGCCTCTTCGGCGGCCTTGATGAACGCCCTTCGGGCCTTCTCCGTCCTCACCTTGCCATCCAGCGCCTGAATGCACGTCCGCTTCGCGGCGGCAAAGGCGCGCCCATCCTTCTGAGGCCAACGCAGCAGCAGAAGTTCGACAGCTTCCCGCGTGCTTTTCACGGAGCGGTGTCCGCCCGATTCCCCAAGTTCCAACTCGACGGTCTTGTCCCACCAGAAACAGTGCATGACGCTTCCTCACAGCATCTACTATCGAAAGCCAAACCTATCGGGCCCGTTTTGGTTCCCGCGGACCGCGCAGGCCTGCATGTTTGTCGGTGGGTGGCGTCCGCATCCTCTTGACGCGGCGCAAGGCCTTGCTAATTAAAGGGGCGCTCCCGCTCTCAGGCATCAGATCGCGGGATGAACATTGGTGCCGGGCCCCTCTGGCGAGAGTTTACGGCGCTCTCGTGATGTCGGTACCGCCAGCAAATCAGGCCGGCGGAATAGCTACCATGAAAATCAATCCCATGCTCGACGCATGTGCCCTCTCGGCTATGCGCTTTTTTCCCGCAACCAATCTCTCTTCTGCCAACGCAACTGCATATGCAGGGGAGGTGCGCCATGATTGAGACTCATTCGAACAAGGGTGCGCTCGACTATTTCCGGTGGGCCTTCATCTTCACGGCGATTGGTCTTCTCCTCGGGGCCTGGGTCGGTTGGCAATCGACAGGTACCATCAGCGGCACGGCAACAGTCTTCTTCATTTGCTCTGTGCTCGCCGTTCTCGAAATCTCTTTGTCTTTCGACAACGCAATCGTCAACGCCAACAAGCTCAAGGAAATGCGGCCGGAATGGCAGCACCGGTTCCTGACTTGGGGCATCATCATCGCCGTTTTCGGCATGCGCATCGTCTTCCCGCTGCTGATCGTCGTCATCGCGGCAAATATCGGCCCGATCGAGGCGATCATCCTCGCCTCGGTGCGGCCCGAGGAATATGCCCGCATCATGCACGAGGCGCATCTGCCGATCGCAGCCTTTGGCGGCACGTTCCTCATGATGGTTGGGCTCAGCTACTTCTTCAATCAGGAGAAGGATGTGCACTGGATAGCGTGGATCGAGCGGAAGATGGCGCGATTTGCGACGGTGAAAGGAATCGAGATCGCCTTCGTGCTCAGCTTGATTCTCGGCTTTTCAACCCTGCTCGACGCTGAGCAGGCGAATGTCTTCGTCTATGCCGGCGTCTACGGTCTGCTGACATTCCTCCTGGTGGAGGTCGTCGGCGGTCTGCTCGACGCTTCGCAGCAGACCATGAGCGCTGCGGCCAGGGGCGGCTTCGGTGCCTTCCTCTATCTGGAAGTGCTTGATGCCAGCTTCTCCTTCGACGGCGTGATCGGCGCCTTCGCCTTGACGCAGAACCTCTTCATCATCGCCATAGGACTCGGCATCGGTGCGATGTATGTCCGCTCTATGACGATCATGCTGGTGGACAAGGGAACGTTGAGCGCCTACCGCTATCTGGAACATGGGGCATTCTATGCGATCCTGATCCTCTCGGTGGTGATGTATTGCCAGACTCTGGTGCACATTCCAGAGGTCATTACCGGCCTCGGCGGCGCCGGCCTTATCGGCCTCTCGCTCTGGTCGTCGATCCGCTACAACCGGCGGCACGCGCAAGCGGAAGATGCGAGGCAAGACACTCGCGAGCGATTACATGCGGAAGCCTGAGCGCAATCGCAAGCGGGAATAAATGCAGGGGCCGGCGACATTCCGCCGGGCCTTTTTCCTGAGCGGATGCGCTCTGCTGATTTGCGTCAGACCGTCAGGCAATCATGAGTAAGGCAGCGAATGGCGGCGCCGCGACGCCGCGTCGCACATCCGGATTCGACTTTCCGAAGCCGCCGCCGGAAAAGGGCCAAAGTTTCGCGCGATGGCGATCCCCTTGGCAGGGGAAGTGATACTTCTCCTTGCCGACACCACGAAATTGCGCGGAGGAAGGCCCTTGAATGCGAGCCGAAACGACCTAGCGTTGATTGCAGTCATGCGTCGCTATTTCGAGGCGAAAGACGAGGCGAACGCACTGAAGTTGAGGCTGGAAGCCGCCCGGAACGAGAGCGGCGACGAGATCGGTCGGTTCTACGATCTCCGCACCAACGCCCCGCACGCGGAAGACATCCTCACCTGGCACCGGCTCCGCAAGGAGATGGAAAAGTTGATGAGCCACGCCGCTCTGTGGGCAAGAGGCGGCAGCATCGAAGGTTGCGATGCCGCCAAGGAAGAGGATGCTTCCCCTACGGCCCCTTTACTGGGCGTAGACGCCGTAGCCGAGTGAATTGCGGCGCGGCCGGGCTGCCCTATCGACTCAAGACGGCGCGAAGATCTTCGACAACCGGCAGCGCAGCGATGACCATCAGCGGCGCGGCGAGGAAAAGTGCCGCGGCCATGCCGCATGCGCCAAAGAATATTGCACCGCAAACGCCGCCTGCCAGAAAGAGGCCTATCAGCGACGTCAGCAGCCTCAGCTTTTGACGGTCGGCTCGCACGGGTGCTCGGTCCCCTCCGGGCGTGCCGCCATTCCAATAGAGGAGCTTGCCGAGCTCGATGCCCGCGTCGGTGACGAGACCGGTCACGTGGGTCGTTCGGATTCGGGCGCCCGAAAGCTTGGTGATGATGGCATTCTGGAGGCCCATGATGAAGCATAGCAACGCAATGGTCGCCGAGACGATGACGTCTTCCTGCGAATCGACAAAGGGGCCGATCGCTGCAAATCCGATAAGCAGGAGCGCCTCGACCATCAGGGGCAGTGCGTATTCCGCCTGCAACTCCAAGCGCCGTCCCCAATTGATGAGAATCGCGGAGATAGCCGCGCCGGCGACAAATGATGCCAGTGCCACAAGCCCGGCTATGACCAGCGCTAAGTTGCCGAGCACGATATTGTCGGCAATCGCCGAAACGACGCCCGACATGTGCGACGTATAATGCTGCACGGCCATGAAGCCGCCGGCGTTGGCGGCGCCCGCAACGAATGTCAGATAGAAAGCCAGATGCCGGTCTGTCGCTGCGTTGCGCTCTTTTGCGGTGAGATTCCTCAGATATTGCCTCATCGGCCGCCGATCTCGTGTAGGTGTTTCAGTGTTGCAAGTAGAAGATGCAGAATTTCTGCTATAGTTAAATCGACCGTGTCCGCCGCCGGACTTTTCGGCATGTCGGTAACAACTTGGCAACTCCGGACGGAGAAGCTGCAGAGGCCGGCGGGAAGCCGCAGGTTCGGCGCGGTCAAGGCAAAAGGATGGTGGTCAACCGGGAACCTTTCCATAAACCGCTGGCTTCAGGTAGACAACTCCCCTCCCACCGGCCCATTGGCAGCAGCCGGCATAGTCAACGAGACCAAGCATGAACGAGCACAGCAGAACTTCGACGCGCGTCTGCCGGAATCCACTGGAAAGGTCCGCACCGTTCACCGACTGCGTCGACAGGGAGAATGCAGCCAGTGCCCGAGCCTAGTTCGAACGGCAGGAACATCGATCCCGCCTCCGCCCTTCGCGATTGCCGAACGGCTTTCATCGGCGTCGGCGTTGCCAGTGCGCTCATCAATATCCTCTATCTGACCGGCTCGTTCTTCATGCTCGAAGTCTATGATCGGGTCCTGCCGAGCCGAAGCATTCCCACGCTGATCGCCCTCAGCCTACTCGCCTTGCTGCTTTACGGCTTCCAAGGCGTCTTCGAACTGATCCGCGGGCGCATGCTGGTGCGCATCGCCGGGGCGCTCGACGAAAGCCTCAGCGCCCGCATTTATCGGGCGCTCGTCAAGGCGCCGCTGAAGCTACGGATGCAAGGGGACGGCCTCCAGGCGCTCCGCGACTTCGAACAGGTCCGCTCCTTCCTTTCGAGTGCCGGGCCGGCGGCGCTGTTCGACCTGCCGTGGCTGCCCTTCTATGTCGCGATCTGCTTTCTGTTCCACCCGGTGATCGGCTATGTCGCGATCTGCGGCGGCCTCATCCTGACGGTTCTGACCTATCTCACCAATCGCAACACGCAGGCGCCTTCCAGGAAGGCATCCGAGGCGGGAGGTCTTCGCAACGCCTTTGCCCAGGCCTCGCAGCGCAATGCCGAAGTCGTCCAGGCCATGGGCATGACCGGTCGGCTGACGAGCCTCTGGGACGAACGCAACTCGGAGTTCCGTGACCAGAACAGGCGCACTTCCGACATAGGCAACGGTTACGGCGCGCTCTCGAAAGTTTTCCGCATGGCGCTGCAGTCCGGCGTGCTGGCGGCGGGCGCCGTACTCGTCATCGAGGGCGAGGCCTCGCCCGGCATCATCATCGCAGGCTCAATCCTGACCGCCCGGGCGCTCGCCCCGGTGGAACTCGCGATCGGCAATTGGCGCGGCCTCGTCTCGGCACGCCAAAGCTGGCAGCGACTAAAGGACCTGCTGAGTGCGCTGCCGGAAAGGGACGCGCCGCTGGGACTGCCCGGTCCTCGGGAACGCCTGAGCGTGGAGGCATTGGCGAGCGGTCCGCCGGCGGCACAACGCCTGATCTTCACCGATGTCGGTTTCACCGTCGATGCCGGCAGCGCGCTTGGCGTCATCGGCCCGAGCGGTTCCGGAAAATCGTCGCTGGCACGGGCCCTGATCGGCGTCTGGCCCGCCTATCGCGGCTCTGTTCGCCTCGATGGGGCGGCGCTCGACCAATGGGACAGCGACGCGCTCGGCAGGCACATCGGATACCTGCCGCAGGACGTCGAGCTCTTCGCTGGAACCGTGGCGCAGAACATCTGCCGGTTCGCCGCGGATGCGAAGTCCGAAGCGATCGTCGCTGCCGCCAAGGCCGCGCGGGTCAACGACCTGATCCTCCGAATCCCGAACGGATACGACGCCGAGATCGGCGAGGGCGGTGTCGCCCTTTCCGCCGGCCAACGCCAGCGCGTCGCGCTTGCGAGAGCCCTCTATGGCGATCCCTTCCTGGTGGTGCTCGACGAGCCAAATTCCAATCTCGACGCGGAAGGGGAGCAGGCTTTGAGCGAGGCGATCATGAACGTGCGGGCGCGGGGCGGCATCGTCGTCGTCATCGCCCACAGGCCGAGCGCCCTTGCCAGCACCGATCTCGTTTTGATGATGCATGAGGGGCGCATGCAGGCTTTTGGCCCGAAGGAGGAGGTATTGAGCAAGGTGCTTCGGCCGCAACCCGTGGCCTCATCGCGGTTCAAGGTCGCGGCGGAAGGCCAGGAGGCGGCGCAATGAGCGAGCGCAAGGAACAGATGAGTGCGCGGCGCTCGCTCGGGCGGCACCTGGTCGGGGTCTCCGTCCTTGCGTTCGCCCTCGTCGCCGGCGTCGGCGGCTGGGCTGCGACCACGGAACTTTCGAGCGCGATCGTCGCCGGTGGCGTCGTCGTGGTCGACGACAACGTCAAGAAGGTCCAGCACCTGACGGGCGGCATTGTCGGCGAACTCAAGGTCAAGGAGGGCGACCGCGTCGAAGCCGGACAAGTGCTGATCCGCCTCGACGGGACCACGGTTCGCGCCAACCTGGCGATCGTCGAAGGCACGCTGGCGCAGCTTTATGCGCGTCGCGCGCGGCTTCAGGCCGAGCGCGTCGGCGCGCCGGACTTCGAGATCCACGAGGATCTCGAGAGTTTCCTTTCCGGGGTGGCGGCGGCAAAACTCGCCGACGGTGAGAAGAGGCTCTTCGCAAGCCGCCGCTCCGCGCTGAGCGGAATGAAGAGCCAGCTCGCGTCGAGAAAGGCGCAGCTTGCCGATGAGATCGAAGGGCTGACCGTTCAGCTGAAGGCGATCGAGGATGCACTGAGGCTCATCGAGGAGGAACTGACGGGCGTCGATTCCCTCTACGGCCAGGGGCTGGTGCCGATGCAGCGCGTGACGAGCCTTAAACGGCAGCGCGCGGAACTCGAGGGCGAACGCGGGCGCCACATCGCCGGGCGTGCCCAGGCGCGTGGGAAATCGAGCGAAATCGACCTGCAGATCCTGCAACTCGACGAAGACCGCCGCACCGAGATTTCCAAGGAGCTGACGGATGTCGAGGCGAAGATCGCAGAATATGAGGAGCGCCGCACGGCCGCGACCGACCAATTGCGACGGCTTGACATCACCGCGCCGCTCTCCGGCCGGGTCTACCAGCTCGCCATCCATACCGTGAACGGCGTGGTCAATCCCGGCGAGACGCTGATGCTTGTCGTGCCGGAGGCGGACGACCTCACTGTGGAGGCGCGCATCGCTCCTAAGGATATCGACCAGGTTCAGGTCGGCCAGCCGGTCGAAATCCGTTTCAGCGCCTTCAATCAACGAACGACGCCTGAAGTCGAGGCCGAGGTCGTGACCGTGGCGCCGGATCTCGTGACGGACGAGCGCAGCGGCGCCAGCTACTATCCGTTGCGCATCCGTCCGAAACCTGAAAGCCTGGCCAGGCTGGCCGGACTGTCTCTTTATCCGGGCATGCCTGCGGAGGTGTTCATCAAGATCGCCGACCGCACGGTCATCTCCTACTTGACGAAGCCGCTGACGGACCAAATGCGGCACGCATTCCGCGAGGACTGAGAAGCCTCACTGCCGACGCTTATCTCGATCGTGATTGCCTCACGCCGAGGCGACCCCGCCGGTACGCAGCTCTGTTGGTGCCGCCTCGCGAGTTTCGGCTGAAATCTGACGGTTTAATGCCGGAAGGGCACTTTCGTGATTGGACTTCGCGGCCGGTTGGAGTCACGCTAAGTAGGCCTATGAGGCTGAAAAGGGGGACCAACTATCGTCTGAGTAGGAGGTCACAATGAAGCACCATGCAATCGACGAACTGCAAATCGTCGCCGAGGTCAATCACGACTTTCCCCGTCGGGCTTTGTCGCGCAGCGAGCGTCTAGAGCGCTGGGCAGAGCTTCTGGAGCAGAACCCTCAGAGACGGCTTTCGACGCTGCACGAGACCGAGTATCAGCCGGCACGCGTTCGCGCGACCATGCGCGGCGACGGTACGCCGATCTCCGTAGCGTTCGAAGATCCCGTTCTGCGGGCGGCTGGGCTGGATAATGATAGCTACGGCGAGGCGAAGCGGTTCTTCGAGTTGAGCGACGAGCAATTGCACAAGGTTATCTGCTATTGCCATTTCGGTGCGACGGTTAATGCATCGACCGCAGCGCGTCACATCCGCACGATGCTGGTCGAGAAACAGCCGGGCCTGTTCGCTCGCCTGCGCCAGATATTCCTCGGCTAAGCTGGCGGCGTCTACAGGCAGGTGGTCAAGGCGGCGACCAAGTCGGCCGCGGCGAAACTCTTTGCGAGCCATTCGACCGAGGATGACCTCTGCCCGGACAGCGTCATAGCGGGGGAGGCACTTCGTCGCTACAGCGCCGGTGCCTCAGAGGCACGCGGTCTGCGGTAGCGGCGAAGTGTAGTACTGCGCCAAGTAGCGTATAGCGCTTGAGGCGCGCGGCAAGTCGGCTGCGGCAGTGGCGCCTGCTTTCCTATATCATGGATGCTCAAGTTCAGGTGTTCGTCGCCTCTTTTGATCGGGAGGCGAGTACTCCGCGTGTGACCGCTTTGCAAATCGGGTTGATTCGGGCCTCGGATCACACGATCTTCATGTGACATGAATGCGGAGGCTTTCGATGCATGAGCAAGCGCACCACTATTGCGTCTTCGAAACCGCCGGCGGATTCTGCGGCATCGCCTGGAGCGGGCGCGGCATCACCCGCTTTCAGCTGCCGACGAAAACCGCGGCCATGACCGAACGGCTGCTGTTGCGCCGCCTTGCCAAGGGCGAACCGCACGCGCCGCCGCCCAGGGTGCAGGAAGCGATCGCTGCCGTCCGACGCTATTTCGACGGGAGCGAGACGGATTTTTCCGCAGTCGATCTCGACCTCGAAGGGCAGGACGCTTTCTTCGTGAAAGTCTATGCGGCGGCGCGACAGATCCCATGGGGGCATACCACCACCTATGGGGCGTTGGCGAAGGGCCTCGGAGGCGGCCCCGAGACCGCGCGGGATGTCGGCCAGGCGATGGCCGGAAATCCGGTAGCCCTGATCATCCCCTGCCATCGCGTGCTGGCCGCCGGCGGCAAGATCGGCGGCTTCTCGGCGCCCGGCGGGGCGTCCGCCAAGCTGCGCATGCTCGAACTGGAAGGCGTTCATCTGAACGCGCCGGAACCCGCTCAGCGGTCCCTGTCATTTTGAACGATGGCAGATTGTGCCCGGCTGCGGCGTCGTGCATGCTTGTATATATCGGCTTAAGGATGCCGCAAGTGGAGGTTGCTATGCGATCTTTATCGGATGCACTTCTGAATTCAACCGACGGCAGTGAAGGAAAGTGGCCTGTCCAGCGGCGGCACGTCCTGGATTGGCTGGTGAACGAGACGCGTAGCGAGCGTTACATCGACAATATCTTCGTCGAGATATGCCGGAAACTGGCGGAGGCCGGTGTGCCGGTCGCCCGCGCGACGTTGCATTTCCGGATTCATCATCCACAATGGATAGGCGCGCGGATCCTGTGGCGGAAGGGATTGTCCGAAGCCGAAATCGATCTCTACAATTACGGGATTGAGGACAGCTCGCAATACCTGAACAGCCCCCTCTACGAGATCAACAACGGAGCGTCCGAGGTGCGGCACTATCTCGACGATTCCTCCGGCGATGGAGCGGAATACGCGCTTTACGACGATCTGCGGGCTGAGGGCATCACCGAGTACATCGCCTGGCCGCTGGAGCACACGCTCGGCAAACAGCACGTCATCACCTTCGCCAGCGACAGGCAAGGCGGCTTTCGCCCGGGCGACATCGAACTCTTCAAGGACGTGTTGCCGGCCTTGGCGCTCGTCAGCGAGATCAGGCTGAAGAACCGACTCGCGCGTACGCTTCTCGAAACCTATGTCGGGCCGCATGCGAGCGAACAGATTCTGGCGGGGGCGACGACGCGTGGCAGTGGCGTGACGGTTGGCGCCGCCATTCTGATCTGCGACCTGCGCGATTTCACCAGATTGTCGGATCTTTGGCCGCGCGACGACGTGATCGACCTGTTGAACGGCTATTTCGACGCCATGTCGGAACCGATCGAGCGCCATGGCGGCGAGATTCTGAAGTTCATGGGCGACGGGCTCCTGGCGATCTTCCCGCTCAGTGACCCGTGCGCCTGCAGCAACTTGCTCGGCGCCATCGCGGAAGCGCAGGCAGCTTTGGCCGAGTTTAACGAGGAGAACCTGCGCAAAGGTCGCGAGCCGCTCGGCTACGGCATCGGCGTCCATGTGGGGGACGTGATGTATGGCAATATCGGCTCGCGCAAGCGCCTCGACTTCACCGTCATAGGACCCGCGGTCAACGTCGCCTCGCGTCTCGAGAGCCTGACCAAGGAACTCAAGCGTCCGGTTCTTCTTTCACGCGCCTTCGTCGAAAGGGCGGGATGCGCCGCACAGATGGAAAGTCTCGGCTCCCATGCCTTGCGCGGACTCGACCACCCGGTCGACGTCTTTGCCTTTTCCGGCAGAAGATAGCGTGAGGCCTCCGTTCCGGATGGTGACCCGCTTTGTCCGATTCCGAAATCGCCGCCCTGTCGGGTGCTGCCGCACGCTTCGATCGATTCCGGCGCGGTCGACATCCCGAAAGCTGCTGCGACTGCGCAAAACCGCTTTACATCCACGGCACTGTTTGATTTGTCAGACACAGTCATTCGTCACATTTGCCGGGGAGAAGCTGGATGAAGTTTTTGCGCTATGGACCTGAAGGGGCGGAGAAGCCGGGCGTATTGGATGGCGCCGGCCGAATTCGCGATCTCTCCGGTGTAATCGCGGATATTTCAGGTCCGGCCATCGCCGATCTCGCATGGGCGGACGGACTCGAGATCGAGAGCCTGCCGGCGGTCGATAGTGCGCAGCGCCTCGGCGCCTGCGTCGCCGGCACCGGCAAGTTCATCTGCATCGGTCTCAACTATGCTGACCATGCTGCCGAATCCGGCCTGGAGGTTCCGCCCGAGCCCGTCATCTTCATGAAGGCGACCTCGGCGATCACGGGGCCGAACGACAATGTCATCATTCCGCGCGGTTCGGTTGCCACCGACTGGGAGGTCGAACTCGGCGTCGTCATCGGCAAGAAGGCGAAATATGTGGACCAGGCCGAAGCGCTCGATCACGTCGCCGGCTACTGTGTCGTAAACGATGTCTCGGAGCGCGATTTCCAGGCGAGGCGATCGGGCCAGTGGACGAAGGGCAAATCCTGCGATTCCTTCGGCCCCATCGGTCCGTGGCTCGTCACCCGTGACGAGATTGCCAATCCGCAGAACCTGAAGATGTGGCTCACCGTCAATGGTGTGACGAAGCAGAACGGCACGACCGAGACCATGGTCTATGGCGTCTCATACCTCGTCAGCTATCTGTCGCAGTTCATGACCTTGCATCCGGGCGACATCATCTCGACCGGCACGCCGCCCGGCGTGGGCCTGGGCTTCAAGCCGCCGCAATACCTCAAACCCGGCGACGTCATCGAGCTTGGCATCGAGGGGCTCGGCAGGCAGAAGCAGATGGTGGTCGCGGACTGATCGAGGCGACGGCGCCGCGGGTCTTGCCAGACGTGCAAGGGTCGCGGCGAGAAGTAGTGTGGATAAGGGCATATAGCGGGCGGAAAGGCGCGTCGCCCTCTGCCTAACCCTTCAATCTTCCCTGCCGCTTCAGTTGCTGCTCCCGGAAGAAGATGAACAGGCCGGAGGCGACGATAAGGCCGGCGCCCAGCACCATCGACAGGCGTGGGCTATCGCCGAAGATCAGCCAGCCGAAGACGATCGCCCAGAAGAGCAGCGTATATTGCAGCGGCGCGACGGTCGCTGCATCGGCGAGCTTCAAGGCCCGGTTGACGAGAACATGGGCGAGCATGGCGATGACGCCGAGGAGGCCGAGCAAAGCAGCGTCAAGTGGTTTCAGCGGCGTCCAGTCGAAGGGTGCCCAGATGACGCCGGCAATCGCCGCGCCGATGATTTGCCAGAACGCGAGCGTCGTGTCCGGCGTTCCGCGTAGCGAGCGTCCGGAAACCATCATGAAGGCGAAGCACATGCTGCCGAGGATGGAGACCAGCGCCGGCAACGTCAGGGCTTGCGAGGAGGGCTCGAGCGCAATGATGACGCCGACGAAGCCGAGGGCGATTGCTGTCCACCGCCGCCAGCCAACGGGCTCCTTCAGCACCAGCGGCGAAACGGCCGCCACGTAAATAGGCGCGGCCAGCCAATAGGTCATGACATCGGCGAGCGGCAGGGTGATGACGGCGAAATAGAAGGCGAAGACCTCCGCCGTCGAGGCGAGCACGCGGGATAGCTGGAGGCCCGGCCTTTCAACCGCGACAAGCCTTTTCGGTCCGCGGGCCCAGAGGAACGGAAAGAGCACGAGACCCGCGGCGATGCTGCGGATCAGCACCACCTGCCCGACCGAATAGGTTGCCACCAGCCATTTGCCCATGACGTCGTTCAGCGAAAACATCAGCATGCCGAGAAGCATGATCAGCACGCCGGCGCGAGCGGTACCCGGTGCGGCGGAAACGGAAGCGGAAGCAGTATCGACGGCCATGACGAGATCCTCGTGAAACCCAGCCATTGGCACATTCGGGCGCCGCGATCCATGCACGGTTTTTGATCAATTCATCAGCTTCGCGAATGGATGCATCGGTGTGAATTCCTTCGCTTCCGCCGATGCGTTCAAGGCCTCTGCTCCAATCGCCTGCCGTCGGTAATGCGGTTGAACGATGCGACGATCCGCTTCTCGGCCTCCACGACAAAGAGCAGGGCGACGCCGACTGCTGCGATCATCATTCCATCGGTGAATGAGACGGGCCGGCTGCCGAAGCTCAAGTGCATCGGTGGCAGATAGGTGAAGGCGAATTGTGCCGCAACGACAGTCGCGACGCCAATCAGGACCGCACGGGTGCCGAGGACGCCCCGCCATGTCAGGGACGTACCGTGCACATAGCGGACACTGAACAGGTAGAAGATTTCCATGACGACCAGCGTGTTCACGGCCATGGTCCGCGCGGTTTCGACCGATAGCCCGCGCGAGACGGCCCAGGCGTACATGCCGAAGGTGCCGGCGACCATCAGCGCCGAGACGAACAGGATTCGCCATAGCAGTCGCCTGGAGAGGATTCTCTCCCCTGGGGGGCGGGCCGGCCGTTGCATCGCGCCGGGTTCCGTCGGCTCGAAGGCCAGGGTCAGGCCGAGGGCGACGGCCGTTACCATATTGATCCAGAGGATTTGCACGGGGGTGACGGGCAAGGCCAGCCCGAACAGGATCGCCAGCACAATGGTGAAGGCCTCGCCGCCATTTGTCGGCAAGGTCCAGGCGATCACCTTGGTGAGATTGTCATAGACCGTGCGCCCCTCGCGCACGGCCGAGACGATCGAGGCGAAATTGTCGTCGGCGAGCACCATATCGCTCGCCTCCTTGGCGGCTTCCGTCCCCTTGCAGCCCATGGCGACCCCGACATCCGCGCGCTTCAAGGCTGGGGCGTCGTTCACCCCATCGCCGGTCATGGCGACGGTCGACCCATCCGCCTGCAGCGCCTCCACCAGGCGCAGCTTCTGCTCCGGGCTGGTGCGGGCGAAGACCGTCGCCTCCCTGGCGTGTCTGTGGATGCCGGCCTCTCCCGCCTCGTCCAGATCCTGCCCGGTGACGCAGTTTGGTGCCTCCGCGAGCCCGAGTTGCAGGGCGACCGCGCGTGCCGTTGCGGCATGATCTCCCGTAATCATCTTCACCCGGATGCCTGCGGCCCGGCATTCGGCGACAGCAGCAATGGCCTCGGGACGCGGCGGGTCGATGAGCCCGACGAGGCCGAGCAAAATGAGATCGTGCTCCACATCCGCCGGCGCGATTTTGCGGGTGCCGTTACTCATCGGACGGTGCGCCAATGCGATCACCCGCTGACCGGCATCGCCCATCGCCTGTATCCTGTCGTGCCAGTCGGCGGTATCCAGCGATTGCTCTCCGTCAAAGCTTGCGACGCGGCTGCACATAGCGAGGATGCGCTCAGGCGCGCCCTTCGCGTAGACCACGGGCCGGCGACCATTGCGGGCATTGAGCGTTGCCATGTATCGATGGCGGGAATCGAAGGGGATCTCGTCGAGGCGGACAAAGTCGGTCCGCGCCGCCGCGGCGTCGTGCCCGGCCTTTATCGCCAATGCGACGAGCGCCCCTTCCATCGGGTCGCCGTTGACCGTCCACTCCTCGCCGTGGTCCTCGAGATGCGCGTCGTTGCAGAGAAGTGCGGCGAGCGACAGTTCTTCAAGAACCGGGTCGGCGGCCGGGTCCAGCGCCCTGCGCCCGCCGATTCGGAAGCTGCCTTCCGGCCGGTAACCGGCTCCGTCCACCTCGATCTCGCGGTCGGCCGTGCGAATGGCGCTCACAGTCATTTCGTTGCGTGTGAGCGTGCCGGTCTTGTCGGAGCATATCACGGAGACGGAACCCAGCGTTTCGACGGCGGGCAGGCGGCGAATGATGGCGTTTCGGCGCGCCATGCGCTGGACCCCGACGGCCAGGGTGATGGTCATGACCGTGGGGAGGCCTTCGGGAATTGCTGCGACGGCCAGGCCGACCACCGTCATGAAGGCGTCTTCCAGCCGATAGGAGCGGACGAATACGGCATAGGCGAAGACGAGCGCGGAAAGGCCGAGCACGGTGATTGTGATCTGCCTGGCGAATTGGCCCATCTGTCGGACAAGTGGAGTGGCGATACGGTCCACCGCGCCGATCAAGGAACTGATCCGCCCGAGTTCGGTCTGCGCACCCGTCGCGACGGCAACACCCGCCCCCTGTCCGGCGGCAACAAAGGTGCCCGAGAAGGCCATGGAAAACCGGTCGCCGAGCGTCACGTCGCCGGCGACAGGCCTAATCGATTTATCGACGGGCACGGACTCGCCCGTGAGAACGGCTTCATCCATGCGCAGATTGCGCGCCTTTATGAGCCTAAGGTCGGCAGGCACGCGGTCGCCGGCTTCGAGCAGAACGATATCGCCCGGCACCACTTCGTCTGCCCTGATGGTGGCGCGACGGCCGTCGCGGACGACGGAAGACTGTGGATCGATCATGGCCCGGATCGCATCCAGCGCCTTCTCCGCGCGACCTTCCTGAACGAAGCCGATCACGGCGTTGATAAGTACAACGGCGAAGATGACCAGCGAGTCCGGCCCGTGGCCGATGGCGGCAGCAATCAGGCCGGCGGCCAGCAGAACGTAGATGAGCAGGTCGTGGAATTGCAGCAGGAAGCGCTTCAGGACGCTCCGGCGCGCGCCCTCCGGCAGGCGATTGCGGCCGCAGGTCTCCAATCGGCGGCTTGCCTCCTGCGCGGAGAGGCCGCTCGCTTCCGTGCGCAGCACGTCGAGGACGGCTTCCGGCGCGATAGCGTGCCAGGCGAGCTCGGGCGCGACCGTCATATTGGTCGTGGCGGATGTATTCTCAGGTTCGGTCGAGTCCGGTGGCTGGGACGCTGTCGTCGACGCCGCATCATGCATACCTGCCTGGCCTCCTCGGAATGCAGTTGTCGGTGCTTACCGCTCGGTGATCACCGTTTCGCGGGATATTGTGTGTTCGACCGAGTCTAAGCGGGTTTAGTGCCGGCGCTCTTGAGCATCGGCCAGTCAAGCCTATCTGATGCGCTGTAGGCGATCCTTGAGCGAGATCAACGCTCCCGCGCCAAACGGCTTGGAGGACCGCCACGATCGTTCGCTCATTTGGATGCGGCCACATGAAAGGAGGCAGGCGATGACCTTCAGTTTGATCAGCCCCGCATTCGCTGATGGCCAGCCAATTCCCAGCAAGCATACCCGTTTCGACGAGAACCTGTTCCCGCCTCTGAAGTGGACGGGCACGCCGGCGGGCACGCAGAGCTTCGCCCTCGTCATTGAGGACCCGGACGCCGTGAGCGGCCTTTTCCGCCATTGCGCGATCATCAACATCCCGGGCAATTGGACCGAGCTTCAGCAGTCTGTCGATACCGGGCCTGAACACGGCATCAAGTTCATCAAGAACGATTTCGGCAATGCGCGCTACGACGGGCCCCAGCCGCCGCCCGGAACCGGCGTTCACCATTACAAGTTCAGGCTGGCGGCTCTCGACGTCGGCAATCTCTCGATCCCGGAGGAGGTCGGCGCCGCCGAGGCCTGGAAACGGGCAAGCAAGCATAGGATCGCCGAGGCCACGCTCGTCGGTACCTGCGAGCGTTGATGGACGCACCGTTCAGAGGCCCGGGTTCGGCGCTTCAGTTGGTTAGAACTTGCGGCTGAGGAAGGTGGAGTTTGTCAGGCCGAAGCGCCAGGGCTGCTCAACGGCTTTCGAAATGCCAATGCGGAGGCCGGCGGAGATTTCCGGCCTTGATTCGGGAACACGCAGGCGAAAAGGCTCCTGCCGGAGCGATAGACCGTTCTGTTCCCGGTTGATCGCCAGGGCTTGGCCGATGCGGCCCGGCCCCGAGCACAGAAGCCGGTCTCGGGAAACTCCGCGTCTCTCGCGCATCGCCTCAAGGCCCCATTTCGGTTCGATCGCCCGGATGAGCACCGCGCTGCCGGGCAGGCAAACGAAGTTCAAGCACCAGTGAAGGCCGTAGGACAGATAAACATAGGCGTGCGCGGAGGGACCGAACATGGCGCGATTGCGCTCGGTCGTGCCGCCGAAGCTGTGCGACGCCGCGTCGTCCCGCAGGTAGGCCTCGGTTTCGACGATAATGCCACCGGCGCCAGACACTGTAAGTTCCGCGCCGATCAGATCAGACGCGACTTCGACGGCGTTCCGCGAAAAGAATGTGTCGTCCCATTGCAATGAATGTTCCTTCCAACTGTGCCGCCCCTATGTAGGCGCATCGGCGCTTCTCGCCAATCTTCTAGCGCTGCGCAGTCCATGAGAACTTTCCGGGAACATCCGAAGCATGTAATGTGTGCGTCGGTGGCGATGTTTGCCTGACGGGCCGGGGTCGCAAGTGGCAGAAGGGATCGTGGTGCGATGGCGCAAAGAGCAGGCAATGCGGATCTGCCGCTGCATGGTGGGCGCGTCCCGAAATGGCTCGGCGACCGCATGACGAGGCTTGGCGTGCTGATTGCCGAGGCGATCGTACACCATTATGGCCGCGACGAGTTCCTGAGGCGGCTTGCCCATCCCTTCTGGTTCCAGTCTTTCGGCGCCGTCATGGGCATGGATTGGCACTCGTCCGGCATCACCACCAGCGTGATCGGCGCGATGAAACGTGGTTTGACGCCGCGTGCCGGTGAACTCGGCATTCATGTTTGCGGCGGCCGCGGCCAGCATTCCCGCAAGACTCCGGCCGAGCTCTCGGCGATCGGAGATCGCGTCGGTTTCGACGGCCTCCTGCTTGCCGATGCAAGCCGCCTTGTCGCCAAAGTCGACAGTGCCGCCGTGCAGGACGGGTTCGATCTTTACCTGCACGGTTTTATCGTCACGGACGACGCCAAGTGGGTCGTCGTCCAGCAAGGCATGAATGGCGACCGGCGCCAAGCACGCCGCTATCACTGGCTCTCGGAAGGACTGGAGAGTTTCGTGGAGTCGCCGCATGCTGCAATCGAAGGCAGGGCGCAGGGCGAGATCGTCAACCTCGCGGACCGGCGCGCTGCCGCTTCGCGCCAGGGTCAACTCGCTCTCCTCAGTTCGCTGGGCCCCGATGGGCTAATCCGCGAGGTTGCGAAAATCGAAAGGCGCGGGGCAGTGCCGATCGCGCAGAGCCAGCCGAGCTTGCCGCATCTCGTCATGCCGGCTCATCACGATGTGCGCGAAAGCGACGTCAACCTCCGGCGCCTGCACGGCAATCTTGCCGCTGCCGCCGATCGAGGGCCAAAGGACTTCGAGGAGCTGCTGATGGTGCCGGGCGTCGGCGCGCGCACGGTCAAGGCACTCGCCCTGGTCACCGAGGTGGTCCATGGCGCCCCATGCCGATTTTCCGATCCCGCCCGATTTTCGCTTGCCCATGGGGGCAAGGACCGCCACCCCTTTCCGGTGCCGCTCAAGGTCTATGACGAAACCATCAATGTCATGAAGTCGGCGGTAAGGAAGGGCCGGCTCGGGCGGGATGAGGAGCTTGCGGCGCTGAAGCGGCTCGACGACCAGTCGCGCCGGCTGGAACGCTACGCCACCGGGACGGACCTCAAGGAAATCGTCGCCGGAGAGTTCAGGGACTCGCCACGTTTCGGCGGGCGGAGCGTCTTCGGCTGGGAGGAAAGCCGCGAGGGCCGGCCGGCCGAATGTGCCAGGTCCGAGGCCGCGCCCGGGACTGGTGCTGACCGGTACAAATATCCGGGCTGATCGCGCCACCCTCCGGCTGGCAACGGCCCCGAGGAACATCCTGCCTTCCGGAACTTCCTTGCCCGGTCGCCGTTTCCACCGAGGGTGAACGTTTCTACTCAAAAATAGGTATGTGGACCGTTCTAAAGAGTGGGAAAACCGCGCATAATTCTCTCCAGTTCCAAGATCGATCAGGGAGGCTTCCATGCAAACGCAAGAGTGCCTGCAGCTTCATTTCGATGTTCGAAGCGGCCGGGCGCTATTGACCTATGGCGACAGGGAATATCTTTTGCCGGAGGTCTATTCGACGAAGGAGAAGGCGCAGACCGCCGCGCAGCATTTCGCTTGGGAAGAGCTTGGCTGGAAGCACCGAGCGTTGGACATTCGGGGCGCTTCCGACGTACCGGTGTGGTTGCGCTGACGACAGCCGACGCGGGTAAATGGCCATGGGCAAGAAGCCAGAGACCAAAGCCAAATGGTCGCAAGGAGTCCAGAGCGACGCGATGGATCTCGAGCCGGGGGTCTTCACACTCGACGATCCCAAAGAAATCGCGCATTCTTTGAAGCGGTCGGCGGAGGCGAGCGATCGCCGCAAGGCAAGCCCCTTCCGCTCGGCTATGTCCATGTTGACGTTCTACATCAACAGGGCGGGTGCGGGGCTGAGTGGCGACCGGCGCCATATTCTCGAAAGGGCGAAGAACGAACTACGGAGAGATTTCGGTCGGGCGCCCAGGTGAGGCGGAGCTTGCCGGATTTCTACAGCGCCGCGCGTCTTATCAGACGCGCAAAGGTCACTGTAGCACTTGAATTCCTGCATGTCTTTGTCCTTTAATCGAGGTCGATTAAAGGAGACATGCAGTAGACGCAGCGAAGGGGGAGCCTTTCATGCCCTACAAGCTCTACTACTGGGACGGGATACCCGGGCGAGGCGAATTCGTGCGCCTCGCGTTCGAGGCGGCGGGCACCGATTATGTCGATGTCGCCCGCCTACCGGGTGGTACTGAGGAGATGCTGGCACTGATGAAGGATCCGGGTGCCGCTTCCATCCCTTTCGCGCCGCCCTTTTTGGTGGATCGCGATCTCTTGATCTCGCAGGTTGCCAATATCCTGTTTTATCTCGGACCGCGGCTCGGTCTCGCCCCGCAGGACGAAGGGCTGCGTCACGTCGCCAATGGTCTGCAATTGACGATCACCGACCTGCTTGCCGAAATTCACGACACGCATCACCCGATCAGCGTGTCTCTCTATTATGAGCAGCAGAAGCCCGAAGCGCTGCGGCGGTCGGCGGAGTTTCTCAGCGATCGGCTGCCGAAGTTCCTCGGCTATTTCGAACGCATTCTCAACCGGAACCCAGCGGGCCGGGAGCATGCTGTCGGGAAGGAACTGAGCTATGTCGATCTCTCGCTGTTTCAGCTCATCGAGGGACTTCGCTATGCATTCCCGAACGCAATGAGGGTCCATGAGCCGCGCGTACCGGCCTTGGTCGCCCTGCATGACTCCGTTGCGGCCCGACCGCGAATCGACCGGTATCTTGCGTCGGATCGCCGTCTTGCATTCAACGAATCCTGCATCTTTCGTCGTTACCCGGAGCTCGACCAGCAGGTCTGAGCCGGAAGTGGGTTGAGCCGAAGGAACAAACAAGCGGCGCCTGTCGTTACAGTTTAGCCGGTAGTGTAGTCCAACGGAGAGGTGACCATATGGAAAATCACGAGGAAGAGCTGATCAGGCGCCGAGCCTACGCCATTTGGGAGCAGGAAGGCTGCCCGGAGGGCCAGCATATGCGGCATTGGGAGCAAGCCTTCCGGGAAATGCTGGGGCAAAACGGTTCGGCGCCGAATCTCGGGAACGGCGGCGCAAGGCCGTCGAAACGGTCGCCGTCGCCCCGCCGCAAAGCCCCCAAAAACGGCGCCGGAAATCAATAGACGTCATTGCAGGATGCCGGTGCCCGCGCCGGCATCCTGAACGCCTCGATAGGGCACGACTGATCTTCCGTTCCCGACCTTGCTGCTCATCCGTGGCAGCGAGCTGTGCTCCACGAAGTGTTTCTGGAGAGCGACATGCAACAGACTCAGTCAAATGGCGGAGACCGCGCGAGGGCACCCGAGATGCCGCCCTCCGCGCAGGACCATGGCAGCGACGAAAAGATCGGGCACCACCATCCGATCGGTGCACGGAGTGAAGACCGGGAGGCGGCGGGCGATCACGCCGTCCGCTACGACGACGGCGCTGGCGGCGAGGCCTGGAACACGACCCTGGGCGGCAATACCAATGCCGGAATGGCCCGGCTGCTCACGATTATCGCGCTCTTTATTGTGGTTGGTGCGTCATTGTTCTGGCTTTTCGCCGGATAAGCCAGACGGGCAGGGTCCGTCGGCGCGAACACCGCCCGTAAGGGCCGAAACGGCTTATTGCTGCGCCGGCTGGGAACTTTGAAGTTTCTCCTGTACCTTTTTTGCGAGTGCCGGATCGTTCTGCGCGGCCGTCAGGATGCTCGTATATTCCTCGACGGAGATCGGCGAGGCTTCGACTGCCTTGACCATCTCCTGATTGGCCTCGGTCTGCAGCTTCTCCTTTGTCGATGCGTCCGATTCCGAACCAATCCTTGACGAATATTCCTGCCTGACTTTGTCGACCTGGAGATAGGCGACGGCGAAGGCCTCGAGCTTCTGGTCGCTGATCGGCGCGCTTGCGGCGCCGGTCTGGCCTTGCGCCGGCTCGGCCTGCTGCGCTTGGGCGAGTTCCAGTGCAGCTGCGGGGCTGTAGACCATCAAACTGAAGGCTGCAGCGGTCAACGATGCAACGGATGTGCGACGAGTGAGCATGTTCATTCCTCTCTAACCTGCATGACGTGAACGGCAGCAAAACCGCCTGCTTAGCGCTCCCTATTCGAAATCGAACCGGAAGCGAGCGGGACCATGCAGGGCGCAAGAGGGCTCGGTTGGGCGGTGGCGGGGCAATTTGCTGACCATTGAGCGGCAGCTTTGTGGCCCGTAATGGCAATTGATATGGGCTCGCATCGAGCATTGCGCGTGTGAGCCAGCCTTTCCGGCTCTCGCTTACACTGCGGGCAAAGGCTTGCTTGCGCGGATCGCGTAGCGGTGCTGGCTCTTGCGCGCGAGCCCTTTGAAAAAGTTCCAGTTCTTCGCCTGCATACGGTGAATCTCGCCGAGATCGGTGTCGACCTCGATATCCGTGAAGCCGGCCTTGCACAGGAGATCGACGACCGCCTCGGCGCGTGCGCCAGTGGCAAAGTAGACGCGCGAAAGAATGCTGCGGTGCGTTTCCATCATCTCCGGCGAGTGCATCGGCGTGTCCGGCCCGAATACCCTTGCGCGCTGGCCCCAGGCGCTCAGCTTTCCGAAGAATCGCTCGAGCGCATTCGTGCTGACGAAATCGCCGTCGACGATCAGCACCCGCCCGCCGGGCTTCAATACGCGCAGCCATTCCGCGAAGGCCGAAGCCGGGTCGACCAGCGTCCAGACGAGATGCCGGTTGACGATGACGTCATACCGGTCATCCGGCTCCATCGTGTTCTCCGCGTCGCCGATACGGAAGGAAATCGTGCGTTTTCGGTCCTTCGCCTTGCGGCGGGCGCGCTCGACCATGGGCTCGGCCCAGTCGAGGCCTGTCACCTTGAACCCGAGGTCGTCGAGCAGATGGGAAATCACCCCGGTCCCGCTCGCAAGGTCCAGTGCCTGGCGTCCGCCGCCGTGCCCGATATGCCGCAGGAAAAGACGGTGCCAGGCGGCGCGCTCCTCCTCGGAGAAGATTTCATGCCCCGGAGAAAGATCGAATGTGGCGGCGCGCTCCGACCAATAGGCCTTGATCTCGTCGCGAAGATCGTAATTTCGCCGCTCTGCCACGTCGCTCATGTCAGTCTGCTCCTTCACGTTTGGAAGCGTTCTAAAAGATAATTGTTGACTGATAAAGTCATGAAATATTAGATCGCGTCAAATTTTCAGTGGAGCGACAAACAATGAGAGTTTTCAACAGGGTGGCTGCGGCTGCCGCGGGTCTTTGCGTGCTTTTTTCGAGCGCGGCACTCGCTGAAACGGTCAAGGTGACCGACGTCACCGGTCGTGAGGTCGAAGTCAATGTGCCGGTTGAGCACGTGATTCTCGGAGAGGGACGCCAGATCTACTTTGTTGGCGCCCTCGACAAGGAGGAGCCCTTCAAGCGCGTCGTCGGCTGGCGTGACGATCTCACGAAGGCCGATCCCGAGAGCTACGCCGCCTTTCTCGCCAAGTATCCGCAGATCGCCAAATTGCCCACCTTCGGCGGCATGAAGGATGGGACCTTCGACATCGAGCAGGCGGTCGCCCTGAAGCCCGACGTGATGCTGATGAATATCGACGCCAAGACGGCGACGGAAGAGGCGGGCTACATCGAGAAACTCGAAAAGGTCGGCATCCCGCTCGTCTATGTGGATTTCCGCGAGAAACCGATGGAAAACACCGAGCCCAGCATGCGCCTGATCGGCAAACTGTTCGGCAAGGAGGAAAAGGCCGAGGAATTCATCAGGTTCCGCGCCGAGCAGATCGCCAAGGTAACGGATGTCCTGTCGAAGGCCAATCCGGAGAGGCCGCTCGTTTTCATGGAGCGCGCCGGCGGCTATTCCGACGATTGCTGCATGTCCTTCGGTGACGAGAACTTCGGCAAGATGGTCGAGTTTGCCGGCGGCAGGAACATGGCGAAGAATATCATCCCGGGCACCTTCGGCACCGTCAATCCGGAACAGATCATTGCCGCGAACCCGGACCAGGTGATCATCACCGGCGGCAACTGGGAAGGCTATGTGCCGGGTGGCGACTGGGTTGGCGTCGGCTATGGCGCGGATGAGAAGGAAGCCCTGCGCAAGCTTGAAAACCTGACCAAGCGTCCGGCGTTCACCGGTGTCAAAGCGGTCAAGGAGGGCAATGTCCACGCCATCTGGCACCAGTTCTACAACAATCCTTATCAGTTCGTGGCCATCCAGCAGATCGCAAAATGGCTGCATCCCGACCTGTTCAAGGATCTCGATCCGGAGGCGACGTTCAAGGAACTGCATGAGCGATTCCTGCCGCTGCCCTACAAGAGCGGCTACTTCGCCTCGCTGAGCGTCAGTCAGTAACCAATCCGACCGGAGGGCAGGGCTCTCCGGTCCTTCCATCGGGGTTTTGCAGATGCCGGTATTAAAGAAAGTTCTCCTGGCGATCTTCGCTGTGCTTAAAAATTGGCAGGAACTTCGCATGGATGGATATCGGCACGGCTATTTCGCTTCGTTTTCGGATCGGGGCGAGTGATGGCCGTGCTCGCAGACGAAGTCCCCGGCATGCAAGGGTGCGTGCGCTATCGCGCCCTTGCCGCACGCCGGCTGCTCATGCTTTCGGCTCTGGTCGCGGCGCTGTTCCTATCCGTCTCGGTCGACATGGCGCTAGGGCCTGCCAACTATCCGCTCTCCGATGTCCTGTCGGCGCTCTTTCAGGCGGCCAGCGTCAATGACCAGCTGCGCGTGGTGATCTGGGACATTCGCATGCCGATCGCGTTGATGGCAGTCACCGTCGGCGCCTCGCTTTCGCTGGCGGGTGCGCAGATGCAGACAATACTCGCCAATCCGTTGGCGAGTCCCTTTACGCTCGGCATCTCGGCAGCGGCCGGCTTCGGCGCTGCGCTTGGGCTTGTCGCGGGCGTCGCGATCTTCCCCGTCGCTGTACAATACATGGTGCCGCTCAATGCCTTCCTGATGGCAATGGCCGCCGCCCTCTTCATCCATTTCGCCTCGACCAGGCGCGGCGTCACCGTCGAAACGATCGTGCTCCTCGGCATTGCCCTTGTCTTCACTTTCAATGCGGCGCTCTCTCTGCTCGAATATCTCGCTTCCGAACAGGCGCTTGCGGCGGTCGTCTTCTGGACCATGGGCAGCCTGACCAAGGCGACATGGCCGAAGGTCTGGATCACGGGTGCGGTGCTCCTGATTGCCGTGCCGCTCTTCGCGCGCCACGCCTGGGCGCTGACGGCGTTGAGGCTCGGCGACGACAAGGCGGCAAGCTTCGGCATAAATGTCCGTCGCCTGCGGCTCGAGACCATGATGGTCGTCAGCCTGCTGGCAGCGATTCCCGTTTCCTTCGTCGGCACCATCGGCTTCGTCGGTCTCGTCGGTCCGCATATTGCGCGCATGCTCGTCGGCGAGGACCAGCGCTTCTTCCTGCCGGCCGCCATGCTCTGTGGAGCGCTGCTGCTGTCATCGACATCCGTGGTCAGCAAGATGCTGATCCCCGGTGCGGTGCTGCCGATCGGCGTCATCACGGCGCTCGTCGGCGTCCCCTTCTTTTTCGTGCTGATTTTCACCAACAGGAAACGGTCATGGTAGCCTTGGCGCTCAACGACGTCGGTGCGAACTATGGTCGGCGCATCGTGCTCTCCGACATCAGCACCGAGACCCTGAGGGGCGGCCGATTGACCGCTGTCATCGGCCCGAACGCGGCCGGCAAATCGACGCTTTTCAAGCGCATCGCGGGGCTGGCGGCCGGACCAGGCCTCGTTCATCTTTCCGACACCGCCAAGGGACCGGAAGCGATCTGCTACATGCCGCAGGATACCGGCGCCAATGCCGTGCTGACGGTTTATGAGTCCGTGCTGCTTTCGGCCAAGCAGGGTTCCGGCTGGAGGGTGAAGGATAGCGAGCTCACGGATATCGATCGCGTTCTGGCGGCGCTGAAGATCGAGGAACTGGCCTTTCGCGGTCTCGGCGAGCTTTCCGGCGGCCAGCGCCAGCTCGTCTCGATCGCGCAGGCGCTGGTGCGCACGCCGGAAGTGCTCCTGATGGACGAGCCGACATCGGCGCTCGACCTCTTTCGCCAGATCGAGGTGCTGGGCTTCATGAAGCGCCTGGCGGCAAGATCCGGCATGGCGGTGCTGATCGCGCTGCATGACCTGAACCATGCGCTGCGTTATTGCGACGATACGATCGTCATCAGCGGCGGCTCGGTGGCCGCGAGCGGCCCGACGCGAGAGGTGATCACGGCGGACATGCTGAAGTCCGTGTATCGTGTCGACGCACGGGTCGAAAGCTGCTCGCTCGGCCGGCCCGTGGTGATTGTCGACGATTCCATCTCCGCGGCCTGACAGGCGCAAGCCGGTTCGGCTACTCTCTGCGCCGGCGTCAATTGACGCGCATGCCCTCTGCCGTGAACAGATGAATCCTTGCAGGATCCGGCGCAACTTTGATCGGCTGGCCGGGTTTAAGGTCGACCCGGTCGCGCAGCACCAAGGTCGTCTCGGCTGATCCGAGCTTCACCAGCACATGGGTCTCGGAGCCCGTCGGCTCCACGACAACGACGGTGGCGGGAGCGCCGCTTTCAGCAATCGTCAGATGCTCCGGCCGGACGCCGTAGAGGCCGGCTGCACCGATTTTGCAATCGGTCGGCAGCGGCAAAGTGACGCCGGCATCGGTGAGGAATCTTCCCTCCGCGATCGTGCCTTCGAAGAGATTCATCGCTGGCGAGCCGATGAAAGTCGCGACGAATGTGTTGACCGGCCGGTCGTAGAGCTCCAGCGGTCTGCCGATCTGCTCGACCTTGCCGCCGCGCATCACGACGATCCGGTCCGCCATGGTCATCGCCTCGATCTGGTCGTGGGTGACGTAGACCGTCGTGGTTTGCAGGCGCTGATGCAGTTCCTTGATCTCAGCGCGCATCGTCACGCGCAACTTGGCGTCGAGGTTCGACAGCGGTTCGTCGAACAGGAAGACCTGCGGGTGGCGGACGATGGCGCGGCCCATCGCGACCCGTTGGCGCTGTCCCCCGGAAAGCTGTTTCGGCAGCCGGTCGAGCAGGGGGCAGAGCGCCAGGATGTCGGCGGCTTCCCGGACGCGCTCGTCGATCGCCGCCTTGGTCTGCCCCTTCAGCTTGAGTGCAAACCCCATGTTCTCAGCGACCGTCATGTGCGGGTAGAGCGCATAGCTCTGAAAGACCATGGCGATGTCGCGCTCTTTCGGCGCCACATCGTTGACGAGGCGGCCGCCGATACGGATTTCGCCGCCGCTGATATCCTCGAGGCCGGCGAGCATGCGCAGAAGTGTAGACTTGCCGCAGCCCGAAGGGCCGACGAGGGTGACAAACTCTCCATCCTCGATATCCATGGAGACGCCGTGGATAACCGGCACGGCGCCATATTGCTTGCGGACCTGTTCGATCGTGACGGATGCCATGAATTCCTCCTGTCGTGTACTGTCAGAGCGCGAGCTGCCACAGGCGGGCGCCCGTGACATTGCCCTCGGGCGCCGCGAGGCGAGCCGAGCGAACGCCTTGGAATCCGGAGAGACGCTTCGTTCCTGTCCAGCGGCCATCGTCGGCAAAGACCTCTATTGATCCTGTGTCGAGGAAGATGCGAAGCGTCGAGGGGCGCGCTCCGGCGGCAATGTAGCGGGGCGGCAATTTACCGTCGGGCGCGTCACAAAGGATGCTCAAGCCTTCCTCATCGAGCCTGAGGCCGAGTTCGACCTCGGGGTGGTCGAATTCGAGATCGAAGGCAGCGCCTGGTGCCGACAGAGCGATGACGATCTCGACGGCTCCGTTGGCGAGTTCGACCCTCTCTCCGGAGAGGAGTCGATGATCGTCGATGGGCTGCTGGCGCAGGCTCGTGGCCTTCTCGACCGGAGGAGTCCGCAGCGTGCCGCTTTCGAGCAGGAGACGGCGCGGCAGCGTCATCGCCGTCGGGAAATCGGTCTTTTTGGAGATATCCGTCCAGTTCGCAAGCCAGGCGATTCCGACGGGGCCAGCGTGATCGACGAAGGCCTGGAACGCATAGGCGTCGGTACCGAAATCGAGCTCCTGCTCGAACTCTTTTTCGAATTTGCGGCCGTCGAAACGGCCGACGGTCGCGAGCGTAAGGTTGCGCCTGCCAGTCGCCGGATCGCGGCTGGTGAGGAGCCCGAATATCAGCGCCCAGCGGGTTTGCGGATCGTCCGCCGGGCCGTCGAGCGGCACGATGCAGGGACATTCGGCTGCTGTCATCCCGAAACGGTCCTCGCGGTGGAGAATGCCGAGGAAAGTCCAGCCGGCCGCCGCATCCGGATCGGCAGTCTCATAAAGCAGGATGACGCCGCCGGCATGATCGCGGCTGCCGACGAGCATCTTCCAAAGACCATCCGGACCCTTGAGTACATAGGGGTCCCGGAAATCAAGCGTCAGGTCCAGGCCCACCGGGCGCTCGGCAAGAGCGAGCGTGGCCGGGTCTGAGGTCACCAGGTCTTCGCTGACGGCGGTCAACTGGATCTGTTCCTCGGGCTCACGATCCTTGACCTGCTCGGTGAAGAAAACGCGGATGCCGGGCTCGCCCCCGGAACGCGGGATGGCCGAACCGGAAAATGCGCCGCCCCGCCCGTCGGCTCGTTTCGAAAGCTCCGTTGAGGGAAAGAGGAAAACCGGCAGGTGTCGCCAGTGCAAATAGTCGTCGGAGACGGCATGGCCCCAATGCATTGTGTTCCAGCGAAGCCCATGCGGGTAGTGCTGGTAGAAGAGATGCACCTGGTCGCCGAAGCGGCCGAAGCCGTTCGGGTCGTTCATCCAGCCGAAGGGTGGGCGGAAATGATAGCTGCCCGGAACGGCGGGCGGCGAATTGGTTTCGCCGCACAAAAGCACACGGATACCCTCGTTGAGGACGCTCCCCTCCGAGAAGGCATAGACCACCGAAACCGCTGTGGTGGCCGCGTCATAGGCGAGCACGGTGTCGCCGCCATTCTCCACCACCAGCGTACTATGCTCGAATTCCTCGGTATTTCGGGCGGTGAACCGGCCGATCACCTTTCCGTCCCGGCTTGCCGTCATCTCGGCCGGCGTTTCAGCGTCGGCGGCTTTCAGCCACGCATGAATTGTGGCTCCAGCGCGAAGGTCGGCGTTCAGTGCCTTCAGGCTGCCGTCGGCAAGGAAAGAGGGACTTGCATGGCTTGTCATTGATCAACCTTTCACGGCGGAGCCAACGAAGGAGCTTACGAACCAGCGCTGGAAGGCGAGATAGAGGGCGAGGATCGGGATCATCATCAGGACGGAGGCCGCCATGGCGCGATCCCAATAGATGCTGTCCTGACCGAAAAAGGTGGCGATGGCGACGGCGATCGGCCGGGCATAGTCGGTCTGCGTCACCAGGATCGGCCAGAGATACTGGTTCCACGCCTCGATTCCCATCAGGATCGACACGGTTGCCAGCGCCGGCAAGCTGAGCGGCAGGAAGATCGAACGATAGATACGGAAGACCGAGGCGCCGTCGATCTCGGCCGCTTCGAACAGTTCCTTCGGCAGTTGCGCGAAGAACTGGTAGAACAGGAAAATGTAAAGCGGGCTTGCGACCCAGGGCACGATCTGCACGGTGAACGTGTCGGTCATTCCCGCGCGCGACACCATGATGACGAGCGGCATGATGATGCTCTCCTGGGGTATCACGTAAAGCGCGATCACCAGCGACAGGATCAGCGCGCGGCCACGCAGCGACCCCCAGGCGAGTACGAAGCCGGCCATGGAATTGACGATGAGCCCGAAGCCGACCGTGCTCGCCAGGATGATCAGCGAGTTCATCAGATAGCGGCCGAAGGCAAGCTGACCGGAGAAATTACCGACCTCGGCAAAGTTCGAGAGCGTCGGGTTGGACACCCAGAAGGCCCGGAAGCTGCCCATGTCCGCGAGAATCTGGAAGCGGTCGTCCTTCAGGCTCGCGACGAATAGCATCAGGAGCGGTGAGACGATCACAAGGGCGATGACGAGAATGCAGGCGGTCTGGACGATGCGCAGCGAACCGATCGCGGAGCGTGCGCGCTTTACCTCCACCCGTGCTGTGGAAAGGGCGAGATCAGACATCGTAACGCCTCAGGAGTTGGCGCTGCAGCAGCGCGATGACGAGAACGATCAGGAAGAGAATGACCGAGACGGCCGAGGCATGCCCAAGCTTCTGCTCTTCGAAGCCGGAGCGCACCATGTAATGAACCACGGTTTCCGTGCTGCTCTTCGGACCGCCCTGGGTCAGGATCGCGACCTGGGTGTAGAGCTTGAAGGCCTGGATCGTGGTGATGACCAGGACGAAGACATGCGTCGGCCTGAGGCCCGGCATGGTGACGTGCCAGAAGCGCTGGAGGGCGTTGGCGCCGTCTATCCGTGCGGCATCGTAAAGTTCGTCGGGAATGCCCTGCAGGCCGGCGAGATAGACGATCATCTGGAAACCATAGGCCTGCCAGGCCGAGAGAAGCACGATCGAGAACATCGCCCAATCGGGATCTCCAAGCCAGTCGATGGGCCGGATGCTGCCGCCGGAGACGAAGCCGATTACCTGGTTGAGCGGTCCTGTCGGATATTGGAAGAGCGTGCCCCAGATGACGCAGACAACCACCATCGAGGTGATTGCGGGCAGGAAGAAGAGGCCGCGGAAAAAATTGCGGAATGGCAACTTCTGGTGCAAGAGCAATGCGGTGGCAAAGGCCAGGCCGCATTGGACCGGCAGGATCCAGAAGGTGAAGCGCGAGACGTTCCAGAGCGACGTCCAAAAGAGATCGTCCCTGAGGATACGCAGGAAATTGTTGAAGCCGACGAAGCGGACGGGCGTCGGGCGCGGCACCAACGGCTGGTTGGTCATCGCCGTCCAGAACGACAGGAGGAACGGCACGATCAGGAAGATCGTCAGCAGTATCACCGCCGGCGCGAGCATGGACATCTCCTGATACAGCCGGCTCTTGTCCCGGCGCGATGCAGGACGCGCCGCAGCCATAGTCGTCGGCAGCGCCGATTGCTGCAAGGTCATGGTTTCCTCCTCTTCGGGGCGCGTTCAGCGTCGACAGCCGTATCGCTCGGGGCATCAGCTGCGGCCCGCGGCATTGGCGCCGCGGGCCTGCTGCCATGCACGTTACGGCTGCTCGTCGAAGGGCGGATAGCCGTCGTTTTCGTCGATGTCCTCGTCGATCTTCTCGGCCGCGGCTGTCAGCGCTGCCTTGACGTCGCCGCCGTTGAAGATCTCGTCGACGGCTCCCATGAATGCCGATGTGATGATCGGGTAGGCCGGGTGCGGCGGCCGTGCGACCGCGGTCTTGGAGGCCTGCTCGAAGGCGACGGCCATCGGGCCGCCGTCGTCGTAGAGCGGTGAATCCGCGGCGAAGCTCTTCAGGCCCGGATATGCGGAATCGTCCCGGGCATAGTCGCGAAATTGTTTGTCCTTCAGCATGAAACTGATGAACTTTCCGGCGATCTCCGGATGTTCGGAAGCGGTCGTGATCCCCCAGATCCAGGTCCCGTTCGGGCTTACCCCTTTCGGTCCGAATTTCGGCAGGGGCATCACCACGACGTCGTCCTTCATGGAGGCGGCAGCCTCGGCATAGAACCAGTGGCCTCCGAGCGCGAGGGCTGCCGGATGCCCCTCGGCGAAGAACTGGTTGGTGCCGGAGGATTGCGGCACGACCCAGCCGTTCTTGATCCATGTCTGCATCATCGAAAGCGCGTCGACGCAAGCATCGCTGTCGAGCGTTCCGACGGATTTCCAGGTCTTTCGGTCGATGAGGTCGCAGCCCGCCGACTGCAGGATCGGGCCATAGGCATAGGTTATCCACTCTGTCTTGATGCCGTAGCCGCGAAACGTGTCGATCGGCCACTTGACGCCCTCGAGCTTTGAGAGCTTTTCGAGATAGCCTTCGAACTCCTCCCGCGTCCATGCATCGTCCACCGATGTTGGGATGCGGGCGCCGATGGCTTCCAGGTATTTCCGGTTGCCATAGAGGACGACGGAAGAGTCGGTAAGGCCGACGGCGTAAAGATCCTTGTCTACCGGATAGGTGCCCTGTGCGATGTTGGATTCGGTCATGTCGTCGAGGACGTCCTGGTCGATCAGCAGCTTGATCGGCTGCAGGTAACCGGACCAGACGTAGTTTGCTAGGAACGGCGCATCGAGTTCCATGATATCCGGCAATTGCCTGGACATGACGGCTGCGCTGAATTTCTCATTATAGGCGTCATGCGGCGCGTAAATGAGCTCGATATCCACATCCGGATTGGCCGCTTCGAACCGCTTGGCGACATCGCCATAGGTCGCGACCCAGCCGGGATCGCCTTGATGCATCACATGGATCACGGTCTTCGCCTCCGCGAACCCACTCAGGGCGGCGGATGCCATCAGCAGTGAAAGTAATCGTTTACCCATCGTAGTCTCTCCTCCTCAAGTATTTTCACGCTGCACGGAATCAGACGGATGCTCGCTCCACCAATTGGAACGACAGCTTGCGCACTTCGCCCGGCGCGGCATCGCCGGCGAGCAGGATGTCGGCAGCCTGCCGGCCCATGGCGCGATGTGGCAGGGCCATGGTCGTCAGGGGCGGATCCAGACGCGACGCGATGTCGACCTGGTTGTCGAAACTCGCAACGGCGACATCGTCCGGGATATCTGCGCCCACCCGACGCAGCGCCGCATAAACCTCCATGGCCACGCGGTCATTGCCGCAAAGGATGGCATCCGGCGGATTGGGGCCGCCCATCAACTCGGTAACATGGGAAAGGACGAGACTCGGCGCTCTGTCGCTGTAAACGGAGCGGCGGACGGCGGGCAAAACGCGGACGCAAGTGCTGTCGAGACCGGCATCGGTCATTGCGCGCCGGAAACCCGCTTCGCGCAACTCCCCGGCAAGCAGACCAGGCAGGTTGATGAAGACGATGTTGCGTCGCCCGGCATCGACCAAATAGCCGGTGATCTCCTGCGCGGCGCCAACCTCGTCCGGCACCAGCGAAGTCACACGGTCATTGGCTTCGCGGCAATTGATCATCACGCCGACGGTGTCCGCAAACTCCTCCGGCAGGGACACGGTCTTGTGGTACATGGCCGCGTAAGCGATCGCACGCGGACGGAAACGGCGCACCTCCTCCAGTACAGAGGCCACGTCCCGCCGACCACTCAACGTCATCGCGAAGACAGCCATGTCCGATGCACGCGCTGCGCCGTCGAGACCGCGGATGATTTCGGTGGCGAAGGGCGAGGTGATCAAGTCATCGGCGACGACGCCGATCAGAGGCATCCAGCCTTGGCGCATGCTGCGGGCGGCAAGATTTGTGACATAGCCGAGTTCCTCGGCGATCTCCTTGATGCGCTGCCGCGTCTCAACGGACATGCGCGCCGAGCCGCCATGCAGGGCGCCGGACACCGTCTTGACGGAAACGCCCGCGCGCTTGGCTATGTCGGTCAGCGAGGCCGTCACGGATGTCTCCTATGGGTTAACGTTTACTCAGGCTAAATACCATCAGCGGCGGATCCGTGTCAATCCCGCAGCGCGTCAGATGGGCCGTTGTCGCTCTGGAAAGGCAGCTATTATCTCCTGCCGAATGTGCGGGGCGGCTTTGCCGGAGCGACGCACTAATGCGGCATCGATGCAACTTCTGCGGCAGGCTCCTAAGGCCATCTCTTACACTTTCGGCCGTTCTGGCCTATATTAGGAAAGCCGAATTTCGACGAAAGGTAGCGGCAGGGAGCGCGCGATGCTTGCGTTCGCCTGCGCATTCGCTCCATGCGAGACCATGAGGCTTTGACGGCGGATGTCCAGAATCCTCGCCATCGTGCTGTTGTTCCTGGCGGTGCTCGCGCTGCCCGCTCCGCTCGCGCCGGCGCAAGAACGTGTCGCTCTCGTCCTGCATGTGGACGGTGCCATCGGGCCGGCGACGGCGGAATATGTGACGAAGGGCCTTCAACGTGCCCGCGAGCGCGGCGTAGCGCTGGTGGTTCTTCAGATGGACACGCCGGGCGGTCTCGACACCTCCATGCGCGAGATCATTCGTGCCATTCTCGATTCTTCCGTTCCCGTTGCGAGCTTCGTCGCGCCCAGCGGGGCGAGGGCCGCAAGCGCCGGGACCTACATACTCTACGCGAGCCATGTGGCCGCGATGGCGCCCGGGACCAATCTTGGCGCTGCCACGCCGATCGCCATTGGCGGAGGGCTGTTCGGTGGGGACGAGGCGGACAAGGAAACGCCCGGTGACGCAGACGAGAAGGGTGCGGATAAGCGTCCCGCCAATGCCGCCGAAGCGAAGCTCCTCAACGATGCGATAGCCTATATCCGTGGGCTCGCGGAGCTGCGTGGCCGAAACGTCGACTGGGCGGAGCGCGCCGTACGGGAAGCGGCAAGCCTGTCCTCGGCCGCGGCGGCGCGCGAGAATGTCATCGATTTCGTCGCTCCCACTATTGAGGATCTTTTGAGGCAGTCCGACGGTCGCATGGTCCGCGTCGCCCAGGCAGATGTCCGGCTCGACACGTCGAACCTTGCCGTCGAGGATCTGGCACCCGACTGGCGGACCCGCTTGCTCTCGGTGATCACAAACCCGAACGTTGCTCTCCTGCTGATGATCGTCGGCGTATATGGGCTGATTTTCGAATTCCTGTCGCCCGGCACGATGGTGCCGGGCACGATCGGCGGCATCAGCCTGCTGCTCGGCCTCTACGCGCTTGCCGTGCTGCCGGTGAGCTATGCCGGCATCGGGCTTATCGTGCTCGGGAGCGGGCTTCTGGTCGGCGAGGCACATTCGCCGTCCTTCGGCGTGCTCGGAATCGGCGGTGGCATTGCTCTCGTGCTCGGGGCCGCCATCCTGTTCGATACCGACGTGCCGGGGCTGCAGGTGTCCTGGCCGGTTCTGGGCGGCATCGCGATCGCAAGCCTCGCCTTCAGTTTGATCGTCGCGCGCCTCGCCTTCCTTTCACATCGGCATCGGGTCGTCACCGGTTCGGAAGAGATGATCGGCTTGTCGGGCAAGGTCGACAGCTGGGCGGGCGCCGCCGGTTACGTCATCACACATGGCGAACGCTGGAAGGCGGTGAGCACGGAGCCGCTCGATCCGGGTGAGGAGATCAAGGTCGTCGGCCGCGACGGCCTGACGCTCAAGGTCGTGCGCCATGCGCAAGGCAGTTGGAGCGGCGGGTAAGGCAGAGCGTCTATAGTCGCCCTCCCATCCCGCACAAAGTCGTAGAGCCGATCACGGGCCTGTGGATCGGTGAGACCAAGGCTCGCCAAGGCGGGAAGAGGAGGATCTCGATGCCCTTTTTTGGAAGTCTAGCCCCTTTGGTGGCGGCACTATTTCTCCTTTTGATCGTCATCGCCTATGCTATTCGAATTCTCAGGGAATATGAGCGCGGCGTCGTCTTCACGCTGGGCAGATTTACCGGGGTCAAGGGCCCGGGCCTCATTCTCCTCCTTCCCTATGTCCAGCAGATGGTCAGGGTCGACTTGAGGACCCGCGTTCTCGACGTCCCGAGCCAGGACGTCATTTCCCACGACAATGTTTCGGTCCGGGTCAGCGCTGTCATCTATTTTCGGGTGATCGATGCCGAGAAATCGACAATTCAGGTCGAGGATTTCATGGCGGCCACCAGCCAACTCGCCCAGACGACATTGCGCTCGGTGCTCGGCAAGCACGATCTCGACGAGATGCTTGCCGAACGCGACCGGCTCAACGACGATATCCAGAAGATCCTCGACGTGCAGACCGATGCCTGGGGCGTCAAGGTGGCGACCGTCGAGATCAAGCATGTCGACATCAACGAATCCATGATCCGCGCGATCGCCCGCCAGGCGGAAGCCGAACGGGAGCGGCGCGCCAAGGTCATCAATGCCGAAGGCGAACAGCAGGCGGCAGCGAAACTGCTCGAAGCGGCCGAAATCCTCGCTCGGGAGCCCCAGGCGATGCAATTGCGCTATCTGAGCACGCTGAACGTCATCGCCGGCGAGAAGAATTCGACGGTGATCTTCCCCTTCCCGATGGAGCTTGCCAGCATACTCCCCAAGGCAAGGGGCGCTTCCGAATAATGCAGCCGCAATTGCGCATCAGGTACTGATCTCAAGCTTGTTCCCCCGACTGACGGCGGCTTTGACTTCGGTCACTGCGGGCAGTCCGCAAACAAGGGAGAATGTCGTCGCCTGCAATGGCGACTGTTCTCGTCATTGCAGCGTGCTGAACAAAACTAGGGTCTGGACATCCTGATGGAAGCGCTCATTCCGAAATTGGGCCTTGCTCTCGCGATCGGCCTTCTTGTCGGCCTCGAACGCGGGTGGCGCGAGCGGGACGCACCGGAGGGCAGCCGCACGGCGGGGATAAGGACCTACGGGATTTCCGGCCTGCTTGGCGGCGTATTCGGCGCTCTGGCGCGAGAGCAAGGCGGCGGCTTCATTTTCGCCGCCGGGTTCTTAGGCTACGCCCTCGCTTTTGCATGGTTCAAACTGCGTGAGGCCCGCCATGACGCCGACTTCAGCGTCACCGGCGTGGTCGCCGCGCTTTGCGTGTTTGCGCTCGGCGGATTAGCGGTTGCCGGCGACTTCCGCGCGGCGGCGGCCGGCGGTGCTGCCGTTGCGGCTGTGCTTGCTAGCCGCGAGGTCCTTCACAAGCTTCTGAAACGCCTTTCATGGATCGAGTTGCGTTCCGCGCTCGCGCTTTCGGTCATGACGGCGATCGGTTTGCCCTTGATGCCCGACCGCGCCATCGATCCGTGGGGCGGCTTCAACCTCTGGGAGATCTGGTTTTTTACCGTCCTCAGCGCCGCGATCTCCTTCCTGGGCTATATCGCCGTGCGTCTGTTCGGTTCGACGCGCGGGCTGCTCGTCAGCGGACTTGCCGGCGCTTTGGTCTCCTCGACCGCCGTCACCGCGAGCTTCGGGCAGAAGGTCCGGAGCGGCGAGAGCGCAAAGGCTTTGGCCGGCGCGGCGAGCCTGGCTGCCGTTGTATCGCTACTGCGGACGCAGGTGATCGTCGCCGTCATTTCCCCGGCGGTCCTTCCGCAGGTCGCGCTCGCAGTCTTTGCCGGCGCCGCCGTCTTCGCGCTCGTCGGTGCCGTATTGATGGGGCGCGGCTTAACTCCGAGCCGCCAGGCGGTGAGCGCACGAAATCCCTTCGACCTCATGCCGCTGCTCGTTTTCGCCACGCTTTTCGCGTTGACCGCTACTTTAGGAGCAGCTTTGGTGGCGCATATCGGCAACGAGAGTCTCATCGCCGTCTCGGCGCTGTCCGCTGCCTTTGACGTCGACGTCGCCGTCCTCAGCGCGTTGCGGGCAAGCGGCCAATCGCTGCCGTTGACGATCATCGGTGATGCGGTGCTCGCGGCCATTGCCGCCAATGCCGCCGGCCGGGTGTTCGTCGCCGCAATTTCGTCCGGCACCACGGCCTATTGGCTTCCGCTGGCGATGACCTCGGCATTGGCAGTCGGCGTCGGCTGGGCGGTCCATCTGACGATCGGATGAGAGCAACCGCGAAAACGGCCGATGCGCATATTCTATGAGTTGAAGCACTCATCGCGCGTCTGAAGAGACGCGCGGCGCTGTAATATTCCCGTGCCGGAGCGCTCCGGCTGCTACATGACCATCCTCGTCGCGACTTCCTCGGTCAGCTCTTCCTGATCGTCGCGAACCTGCCTGGCCGTTTGCGCTGCCATTTGCGAGCCGAGCCGCGTCAGGCGCTCGGCCTCGTCGGAATAGTCCTGGAGTGCTTCCCGCCAGAAGCTGCAATAGAGATCGAACCCGTCGCGCGCGTAATCCGACGCGAGCAGTTCCTCCAGGAATTGCCTGTCGTGTTCGCTGCGGTTCTTGATGAAGGTCAGCACCTCGATCTGGTAACGCAACATTGCCTGCATCGCCGTCGCCTGGAAATGTCCGATCGACAGCAGAAACATGCGGCCGTCAACCGCTGCCGGAACCTGGGGCCAAAACGTGGATGCGAACTTATCCGTGGTCTTCTTGGGCATGAAGGCAACTCCTCTATTCGCAGCTTCTTGTCGCCCTGTTCGGCAATCGGAATTACGAACGACGCTCAAGACGTCGAGTTTAGGGCCAATTTTCCGATGCCGTGTCACTCGTCTTGCAAAACATTATCAGGCGGCGATGCTTAGGCTCTTTGATCCGTGTCAATCACCGGCCTACCGATTTAAGGACAAGGCGCACGGCGCTGTGGGCGGCCACCGAGGCGGATGAAGCTCAGCCCTTGAGCTATCTCAATGCAGCTCGAGCGGTCTAAGTTATAAATCATTCTGGCTGCAGCATGAAGGGATAGAACCATGTTCGTCAGGGAAATGTCCGAGCACGAATGCCTCGCCCTCGTTTCGTCGCATCGCTTGGGGAGGCTGGGCTGCGTCAAGGGCGACAGGCCGTATGTCGTTCCCATCTACTATGCTCATGCCGGCCAGTGTCTCTACAGCTTTTCTATGCCTGGGCAAAAGATCGAGTGGATGCGCAGCAATCCACATGTCTGCGTCCAGGTCGACGAATTTCTGGACCGGCACCAGTGGAAAAGCGTGGTCGTGCATGGACGATATCAGGAGCTTCCGGAGAGGGGGCAGTGGCATCAGGAGCACCTGCGCGCATGGTCGGCGCTCGAGGCATATCCGAATTGGTGGGAGCCGGGAGGGCTGAAACCGGCGCCACAGGAGATCCTCGCCACGTCGCCGCATCTCTTCTATTGCCTCGTCATCGATGAAGTGACCGGACGGGCTGCGGTGGCGGAAGGCTAGCGCTCAGGCTTTCCGCAAATCGGGTCCGATTTTCGGGCCGATGCGCTATCTTTAATGGACCATGAACACCGGCGCCGCTGCCGTGTCGATCATTGATCTCGTGACACCCCCGAAAATCCGCTCGCGCATGCGCGAGTGGCCATAGGCGCCCATGACGATAAGGTCGGCGCCGATCGAAAGCGCATGCCGGTTGATGACGTCCTCGACACGATGGCCGGAGCTCGGCAGACGGTCAACGGTGACCTTGACGCCGTGGCGGGCGAGGTAGGCGGCGATGTCGGCGCCCGGCTCTTCACCGCTCTTTGCGGGCGAATCCTCCGGATCGACCATGGTGACATGGACGAGATCGGCGGCGCCCATCAACTCCAAGGCCCCGCCTACGGCGCGCGCTGCCTCGATGTGGGAATTCCAGGCGAGCAGCACCGTTTTCGGGACCATGGTCGCGCGTCGGCCCTTCGGCACCAGCAGCACGGGCCGGGCCGAATTGAAGAGGGCGCCGTTGACAGTACGAGCCCGCAATTCGGGATCGGCGGCGAGCCCGGTGCCGATCAGCGTCAGATCGGCATAGCGGGCACGCTCGCCTATCTCGTTGTCGGCCCAGGCAAATTCTGAATAGATGCTGTCGACTTGAAAGGAGACTCCGGTTCTGGACAGCACGGCCTTGGCTCCCTGCACGCCTTTGCGCAGATCGGACAGATCCCGCTCCCGTTCATCGAGCCACGCGACCGACATCGTGGCGGCATAGTCGCCAAGCGGGGGCGGTGCGGCCAATTTGACCATCAACGCCGTCAGGTGGGCTTCGTTCGCCGCGCAGATATTGGCCGCCGCCTGCAGATCATCTTCAAAACTGTTGACGCCGATCACGCTGAGAATGGTCTTGTACGTCATAAGGAACCTCCTTCGCGGGTTGATCCAAGTCATGTGTGGCATGATCGTAGATTGTCGGCGATTGCGATCATTGATCCTTGTCAAGAAGCGGAGCGGGGGCCGGCAGCAAGGGCAGCATCAAGGCATCAGCACGGCGGCGCCGTTCAGTCTGCCGTTGCGAAGATCATCCAGGGCGGCATTCGCCTCTTCCAAGGGATAGACGCATGTGCGGGTGTGCACCCCGGCGCGCGCGGCAATCTCAAGAAATTCGCGCGCGTCCTGACGCGTCAGATTGGCAACGGACAGAAGCTCGCGCTCCCCCCAAATGAGCTGATAGGGCATGGCAGGAATGTCGCTCATATGGATGCCGCCGCAGACGACCCGACCTCCCTTGCGCACCGCCTGGAGCGCCCTCGGTACAAGAGCTCCGACCGGCGCGAAAATGATTGCTGCGTCCAACAACTCGGGCGGGGATTCGTCCGATGTCCCGGCCCAGGCCGCGCTGAGCTCGCGCGCAAAGCGCTGGGCCGCCGTATCGCCGGGACGCGTGAAGGCATAGACCTCTCTTTCCTGCCAGGTACAGATCTGGGCGATGATATGCGCGGCGGCGCCGAAGCCGTACAGACCGATCCGCCGGCCTTCTCCTGCCCGCTTCAGCGAGCGCCAGCCGATGAGCCCGGCGCAGAGCAGGGGCGCGAGCGCTACCGGGTCGCCCGCAGGATCGAGATCGAAGGCATAGTCGGCGTCAGCGACGACATTCGTCGCGAAGCCGCCATCCCGGGTATAGCCGGTAAATAGCGGCGCATCGCAGAGATTTTCCGCTTCGGAGCGGCAATAGAAGCAGGTGCCGCAGGTGTGGCCGAGCCATGGCACGCCGACGCGGCGGCCGATCCGTGCCTGATCCACGCCCGCGCCGACCGCCTCGACCACACCGACGATCTCGTGGCCAGGGACAAGCGGCAGCTTGGGCTGCGGCAAGTCGCCGTCTACCACGTGCAGATCGGTCCGGCACACGGCGCAGGCTTCGACCCTTAGCCTTATCTGTCCGGCAAGCGGGTCGGAAAGCGGGCGCTCGACCGCTACCAACGGTTTGCCGATTTCCTCAAGCACCATCGCTCGCATGGTCGAGCCTTTCGCGGAGAGCAGGCGTCGTCCGCTCCCGAGCTTCCGACTATAGCGCACGGTTTTGACAAGCGTGCGGCTTTTCGAAGCCGCGCGTTGCGCATCCCTTCACAGCGGTGTCGATCACTGCAACACTATACATTATGGCGGCAACCGAGGGTCGCAAATGCCGAAGAGGAGCGCGGGCATTCTGCTTTATAAATATGAAGCCGACAGGGTTCGCGTCCTGCTCGTACATCCTGGAGGACCCTTCTGGAGCAACCGTGATCTTGGCGCCTGGTCGATCCCGAAGGGCGAATACGGTCCCGATGAGCAGCCGGACGCCGCGGCAAGGCGCGAATTCCTCGAGGAGACGGGCATCGCGGTGACCGGCCGGCTCACGTCTCTTGGCGAGGAGCGTCAGAAAGGCGGCAAGCTGGTCGTGGCCTATGCGAGCGAGAGCGATTTCGACATCGACCGCCTCCGGAGCAACAGTTTCGACATGGAATGGCCGCCGCGCAGCGGCCGCACTCAATCCTTTCCGGAGGTCGATCGCGCCGCCTGGTTCACCCTGGCAGACGCGCGTGCGAAGATAAACCCGGCGCAGCGGCCGTTTCTCGATCGGCTCGAGGCGTTGTGCCCCAAGGACTCGGAGCCCTGAGTCTCGTACTGCACGTCTCCGTAAGTCGACCTCGATTAAAGGACAAAGACATTTGCCACAGCGATCTCTGCGCTTCTAACAAGACGCGCGGCGCGGTAGTGTGGCATCGATTGCCCGAACAGTCATTGCCGCGGCGTCGGCGTCCCCGTTGTCCGCATTCACGCCTGCGACAAGCTCCACGGCGATGCCGAGCCGTTCAAGTCTTTCCGCTTCCTCGATGCCCGCGCTCGTCGCCCCCGGATTTCCGGGTTGAAGCCGAACGACGCGCTTGCCCGCTTTGGCGAGCGCCGCCACTTGCGCTCCATCCTCAGCCCTCGGTTCGCCGCTTGCCGTAGGGTTCAACCGGCTGACGAGGATGCGCTTGGCCTCACGGCGGGCGAGTTCCAGGACGTCGCTGGAAATCTGCTCGTCATAGACAATGACATCGGCGGCTTGCAGGGCGCGCACCGCCTTGAGCGTCAGCAATTCCGCATCGCCCGGACCGGCCCCGACGATGGTGACGCGGCCGATGGCGGGGCGGGGCGTCGCCAGACGCCCCAACTCCGCCATCAGCCGCGTCTCCACACCCTCCTCCGGTGTGTCCTGGAAAGCCCGATCGACGAAACGCTCCCAAAAGATGCGGCGCGCTGCACCCGGCTGCAGCCGCGCATTGACCCGTTCGCGGATCCTCTGGGCGATCGTTGCCCAGTGCTTGATCGCCGGTGGCAGCAGCGTTTCGATGCGCCGGCGGATCGCCTGGGCAAGGATCGGTGCCGCTCCGTCGGTCGAGATTGCCACCACGACCGGGGAGCGGTTGACGATCGATCCGAACTGGAACTGGCAGAAAGCGGGCTTGTCGATGACATTCACCGGAACGCCGGCCGTTCGTGCCGCCTTGAAGAAGGCTTCCGCTTCGGTATCGTCCTCGCAATCGCCGATCGCCAGAGCGGCGCCTTCGAAGACGCCGTCGTGCCAGCTGTCGTCATGATGGACGAGACGGCCGCATTCATGGGCAGCCCGACGGGTGATGAGGTCGAGAAGGCCTTCGCTCGCTTCTGAATGCCGCGCGTAGAGATGGACCTCGGCGCCGCAAGCCGAAAGCAGCTCCGCTTTCCAGGCGGCCGCATCGCTGCCGCCGGCGACGACCACCCTTTTGCGCGTCAGCGACCAGAAAAGCGGCAGTGTCGCCAATGCTGCGACGCGCTGCGGCTTTGGGCTCACGTCATTCGGCAGCGGCTGCAAGACAGGCATGGATTATCCCCCTGATCTCGGCGCGGCAGGAGCCGCAATTGGTGCCGGCGCTGAGTTTCTCGCCGATCGTCTCGACGCTGTGGCAGCCGTCGCGTATCGCGGCGGTGATCTGGTTGACGCCGACACTGAAGCAGGAACAGACGGTTGCGCCCGGATCGGGCTTGTCGGCGCCGGGCCGCCCCGCCGTCATGGCAAAGCGCCTGCTGAGATTTGCGTGCGACGCGCCAAGCTGCGACACCGCCCAATTGCGCGCGACGGCAACCGGCCGGGGTGAAAGGAAGAGCGCCGCAAGCAGCCGGTCTTCGTCGAAGAAAGCGAGGCGCAATTCGCCGGAGGTCCGGTCGGTGTAACCAATCGGCTCAACATCGGCGGCGATGGAAAAGACCTGCCGACACCAGTCGATCCAATCGGGATCGTCGCCCTTGAAGGCGAGTTCCATGCGCCATCCGCCTTCGGCCTTGGCGACCGCCCAATAGGGCGTATCGAAGACCTCGGGTTTATGTGCGGACACGGCGAAGCCGTAAGTCTTGGCAGCGAAGCGCGTGGCGCGAACCGCCACGTTCTTCGAGGCGGGCTGGCCGGAGAAAGGGTCCGTGACGGGCGGCACCAGCGCGTCGATGCGCGCCTTTGCGGCGAACTGATCGTTCCAGTGCATCGGCACGAAGAGATTGCCTTCCGCCTGCCGCTCGGTGACGAGGGCGCGCACGACCACGAGCCCGTAGGGGCTTTCGATCGTCACGAGATCGGCATCCGCTATGCCGAGGTTCTGCGCGTCGCGCGGATGAATTTCCGCGAAGGGCTCGGCGAGATGACTGGAGAGCCGGGCGCTCCTGCCGGTGCGCGTCATGGTGTGCCAGTGGTCGCGTATCCGGCCGGTGTTGAGCGTGAAGGGGAAGGCGTCATTGGCGGGTCTTGCCTTCGGCGCTTCGACCGCGACGAAATTGGCGCGGCGGTCCGGATGAAAGAACCCGCCCTCGGCGAAGAAACGCCTTTCCTCAGGCACGGTGCCTTTCGGCTGCGGCCACTGGAAGGGCGGGAGATCGTCGTAGCCCGCCTCGTCGATCGCGGCATGGGCGCTGATGTCGAAATCACGGCGGCCGTCGTTCTCGAAGCCGGAAAGGGCGGCATGTTCGGCGAAAACCTCTGCCGGCGAGGCGTGGCCGAAGGCTTCCGCAAATCCCATTCGCCGCCCGACTTCGGCCAGTTGCCACCAATCGGCGCGTGCTTCTCCGGGGGCATCGAGAATGGCGCGCTGGCGCGAGATGCGCCGCTCGGAATTCGTCACCGTGCCGTTCTTCTCACCCCAGCCGAGCGAGGGCAGCAGTACATGGGCATGGCGGGCCGTGTCGGTCTCCCGCAGGATGTCGGAGACCGCGACGAAGGGACAGGCCTTGATCGCCGTCTCGACTGCGTCGGCGTCGGGCAGCGACACGACCGGGTTCGTCGCCATGATCCACAGCGCCTTGATGCGACCGTCGGCGACGGCGCGGAACATATCAACCGCCTTGAGGCCAGGCTTGGTTGCCAGACCCGGGGCGTTCCAGAAACGCTGCACCAGATCCCGGTGGTGCTGCTTTTCGAGGTCCATGTGGGCAGCCAGCATGTTGGCGAGCCCGCCGACTTCGCGTCCGCCCATGGCGTTGGGTTGACCCGTCAGCGAGAAGGGGCCCATGCCGGGCCGGCCGATGCGGCCGGTGGCGAGATGGCAATTGAGGATGGCATTGACCTTGTCGGTGCCGGCGGCCGACTGGTTTACGCCCTGGCTGTAGCAGGTCACGACCTTCTCGGTTCCTTCGAACAGCCGGTAGAAATCACCAAGCTCCGCCTGCGTCAGGCCGGTTGCCCTGGTGAGTGCCGGAAGGTCGAGCGCCGAGGCGGCGGCAAAGGCTTCCGGGAAGCCATGGGTGTGCGCGGAGATGTAGTTCTGGTCGATGGCACCACTTGTCACGAGATGGCTCAGGAGGCCGTTGAAGAGTGCCGTGTCACCGTCGGGCGCGATCGCCAGATGCATGTCGGCGATGTCGGAGGTCATCGTCCGCCGCGGGTCGATGACCACGACCTTCATTTCCGGCCGGCTCGCCTTTGCCGTGGCGAGGCGCTGATAAAGGACCGGATGGCACCAGGCGAGGTTGGAGCCCGTCAGCACGACGAGGTCGGCAAGCTCCAGGTCCTCATAGGTTCCCGGCACCGTGTCAGACCCGAAAGCGCGGCGATGCCCCGCCACCGATGAGGACATGCAGAGCCGCGAATTCGTGTCGATATTGCCCGAGCCGATGAAACCCTTCATCAGCTTGTTGGCGATGTAATAGTCTTCCGTCAGCAATTGCCCCGACACGTAGAAGGCGACCGAGTCCGGACCATGTTCCGCGATGCTTTGCGAAAAGCGCTCGGCGATGAGGTCAAGGGCTTCGTCCCAGCCGGCCCGTCGGCCGCCGATTTCGGGATGAAGGAGGCGGTCTTCCAGATCGAGGGTTTCGGCGAGCGCCGATCCCTTGGAACAGAGCCGTCCGAAATTGGCCGGATGCTCGGGGTCGCCCTTGACGCCGACCGTGCCGTCATCGCCGACGCGGGCGATCACGCCGCAGCCGACGCCGCAATAGGGACAAGTGGTCTTCGTGCTCTTCTCTTGGACCGGTTCTGGCATTCGATCGTACCAATTCCTCGTTTGACCACAGGATCAGGTGGATGCGCCGATTGAGAACGCTTCGCGTCGCGAGCCTGCTCAAACGAAAAAACGCCATGCAATTCAGCCAGTCTCCCTCGGGAGTTGGATGAGTTACACAGCGTCGATGCTGGCGCCTGGATGTAAGGCTGGCGGTGGGGCCGCTCCGTTGCGGATGCACCGTTTCTAAGAAGGGCCAAGGCGACAGAGTCGCCTGACTTGCTCCTGCCTATATTGGCAAAAAAACCGCGAATGCACAAGATTTAATAGTTTGCATTTTGCGCACACAAAATAGGCAATATGCCTTAACCGAAGTCTTTCAGGAGCAGTCCTATGGTCACCAGGCTCAAGAGGACGGTCAGGCACTTCCACAACAGCAGAGGGTTGCGATCCATCAGGGACTGCGGATCAGTCGAGACCAGCTTGGGGTTCGGATGCGAGAGGTCGTGCACGAACTCCGACAAGACCTGATATCGCTCGGTGGGATCGGGATGGACCGCCTTGCGGATCGCCCCTTCCACCCAGTCCGGCACATCCGGCCGGATCTCCCGCAAGCTGCTGAAGCGCAGCTTCTGTTGCTGTCGCCGGTTGCGAGTTCGCGCGACTGCCGCGCCATAAGGCAGGCGACCGGTCAGCATCTGATAGGCGATCACGCCGACCGAATAGAGGTCGGATTGCTCGCTCCCATGGTCCCCCACGAAATATTCCGGGGCCGAATACTGGACTGTGCCGAGAATGTCGCCGCGATCGATTCCTGGCACTGCCTCGTTGAGGCCAGCCACCAAGGCCGAACCGAAGTCGATGATTTTCACGGTCCCGCTCCGATCGATCATGAGGTTCTCGGGGCGCAAGTCCTGGTGGATGATTTCCTTGCGGTGGAGCGCACGAAGACCGTCAGCGATCTGGCCGATGATATCGCGCACAGCGCGGAGATCGGCTTGCGGCCGGTCTGCCATCCATTGAGCCAGGGTCTCGCCTTCGACGAATTCGGTAACCAGGTAGAGGCATCGGCGTGGCTTTAGCGGCTGCCGGTTCTTCAAGACGTGCACGCTCGAGAGGCGGCGCGCGATCCATTCCTCCATCGCGAAGCGCCGAAGGTAGTTTTCGTCTTCGCGCATGTCAGCAGATGTAAACTTCAGAGCCACGCGCTCACCCGTTTCCGGTTCGGTGGCCAGAAAGATATGGCTGCGGTGGCTCGCGTGGATCTGCCGGTGAAGCTGGTAGCCCTCGAACTCACAGGGCACGCGAGGCAATGGCGCCGGGGGCAACGAATCTGCCTTGTCGAAGACCGACTCCAGGTCGTCTTCAGGCAGGCCCTCGATCCGGACGATCTGAATCGTCAGATTGTCGCTGCTTCCCGCTTCATGGGCCGACGTTGCAATAGCGGCCGCTGCGGCGGAAAGGTCCGCGTTCGAAGTGATGCATGCGGCAATAGTCCGGAGAGAAACGCTGTCGTGAACGCCGTCGGTTGTCAGCACGAAGACGTCCCCGGGCTGGAGATCCAGCCGGCGATAGTCGATCTCGACGGAGGGGAGCAATCCAAGCGCTCTGCCCAGATAGCTCTCGCCATGTGAAGGCGCCAGGCGATGATCGGTCGTCAACGGCTCAAGGCTGCGGCCGGAAAGTCGCCAGATGCGGCTGTCGCCGACATGGAAGAGATGAGCCCTCCGGCCCTTCAGAACGAGCGCCGAAAACGTTGTCACATGGGCGTGATCGCGATCTTCTAGGCCGCGGTTCTGGGCGCTGAGCCATGAATTGGTCGCGTCGATCACGCGGCTTGCGGCGGTTTTGACCGTCCAGGCATCGGAGGTGCAGTAATAGTCGGTCAGGAAGCTCTTGACCGCTGTCTCCGCGGCGATATGGCTGACCGGGCTCGAGGAAATGCCATCGGCAATGGCAAGAGCGATGCCCTTCATCGTGAGGGCGGCACCGTCCGGAACGACGGCGCCATGGAAATCCTGATTGATCGTCTTGCGACCCGCCGACGAGTACTGGCCGAGATCAACCGTGAGTTTGCCCGGCGTGAGCGACTTCAGCATCAAACCTTCCCAAAAAGGAAACGGTCCCGCCGCGAGGCGGAACCAGATAACTGCTGTGTCAGTTTATTCGGCGGCAACAAGGCGCGTGGCGGGCTTTTCGCTCGAATTGCGGCTCGGCGAGGTCTTGTAATGGGTCGCGTAGATCATCCCACCGACGAAGGTAATGCCGCCGACGAGATTGCCTGCCACCGTCGGGATTTCATTCCAGAGGAAATAGTCCATCCAGGTGAACTGGCCGCCGAGCATGATGCCCGATGGGAAGAGATACATGTTGACGATCGAGTGCTCGAAACCGAGATAGAAGAAGACTAGGATCGGCATCCACATGGCGATGACCTTGCCGGAAACCGAGTTCGACATCATGGCCGCGACGACGCCGGTCGAAACCATCCAGTTGCACATGACTGCCCGGATGAAGAGCGTCAGCATACCAGCGGCCCCGGCAGCGGCGTAGCCCAGCGTACGCGATTCACCGATCGAACCGATCTTCTGCCCGACCGCGTTGGGTTCCTGCGAAAAGCCCATGGTGAAGATAATCGCCATGAACACGGCGGTCGTCAGCGCGCCGGCAAAATTACCGACGAAAACCAGACCCCAGTTCCGCAAAATACCGCCGATCGTCACGCCCGGACGCTTGGCGATGAGCGCCAAGGGCGCCAGCGTGAAGACGCCGGTCAGTAGGTCGAAGCCCATGAGGTAAAGCAGACAGAAGCCGACCGGAAAGAGCAAGGCGCCGACCAGCGGCTCTCCCGTGTTGACGGTGATCGTGACCGCGAATGCTGCGGCAAGGGCGAGGATGGCACCGGCCATGTAGGCGCGGATCAGTGTGTCCTTTGTGGACATGAAGACTTTGGACTCGCCCGCATCTATCATCTTGGTGGCGAATTCCTGGGGAGCTACGTAGGACATCGCGGTTCCTTTTCGCGTTCGGCAGCGACTCAGCGAGCCGCAAAATTGGTTGTCAGGTCGAGGTAGATTTCCCGACCCTCGATCCGGACCGGGAAGGTTGATGTCCTTCCTTCGTCCGCGCCTTGGGCCTCCCCGGTTTCAAGCGAAATGACCCAGTTGTGGAGCGGACATGTGACGCAACCGTCATGTACGATCCCTTCGCTGAGCGGCCCGTTCTTGTGCGGGCACTTGTCTTCCAATGCGAAAATCCGGTCATCGATCGTCCTGAAGACCGCAATTTTCGTTTCGCCGTTACGGACGCGGCGCGAACCCTGGCGTGGGATGTCGTCGACTGTGCCGACCAGAATCCACGCTGCTTCCGTTGCAAGATTGTGAGCGTTCATTCCGCTGCTTCCTTCTGGATAACGGCCATCGGCTTGAATTCGTGCTTGTCCTTGCCGGAGACGCGCTCCGACCAGGGGTCGACCTGGGCGAATTTCTGGCTGAAGACGAAGCGGTCGAAATAGGCTTTCCGCTTTTCCGCATCGTCCATGATCTGCCGGCGGATCTCGTCGAGGCCGATGCGTTTCGCCCATTTGTAGATGCGCTCGAGATAGCGCGCCTGCTCGCGATACATCTGCGTGAGCGCCACGATGTGTTCGAGCGCCTCATTCTCGGTCTTGACCAGTCCCAGAATCTCGGTGCCTTTGATGTCGAGCCCCGCCGCGCCGGCGAAGTGGATTTCGTAGCCGGAGTCGACGCAGATCACGCCGACGTCCTTGCAAGTCGCTTCCGCGCAATTGCGCGGGCAACCGGAGACGGCCATCTTGACCTTGGCCGGCGTCCAGGAGCCCCACATGAACTTCTCGATGCGGATGCCGAGGCCGGTCGAATCCTGGGTGCCGAAGCGGCACCAGTCAGAGCCAACGCACGTCTTCACCGTTCTCAGACCCTTGGCATAGGCCTGACCGGAGACGAAGCCCGCTTTGCCGAGATCCGCCCAGACGGCCGGCAGGTCTTCCTTCTCGATGCCGAGCAGGTCGATGCGCTGCCCGCCGGTCACCTTGACCATCGGCACATTGAACTTGTCGACAACGTCTGCGATAGCGCGCAGCTCCTTGGAGCTGGTAACCCCGCCCCACATGCGCGGCACCACCGAATAGGTGCCGTCCTTCTGGATATTGGCGTGGACGCGCTCGTTGATGAAGCGCGACTGGTAGTCGTCGGCATATTCGTCCGGCCAATCGCAGACGAGGTAATAGTTGAGCGCCGGGCGACATTTGGCGCAGCCGCAGGAGGTCTTCCACTCGAGCTCCTGCATGACGGCGGGAATGGTCTTCAGCTTCTTCGCCTTGATGAGGCGGCGCACGTCGTCGTGTCCGAGATCAGTGCAGCCGCACATCGGCTGCACTGCGGCCGGGTTGTAAGCAGCGCCGAGGGTGGCGGACATCAGCTGTTCGACCAGCCCCGTACAGGAGCCGCACGACGCAGACGCCTTGGTGTGGGCACGCACCTCGTCGAGCGAGGTCAAACCCTTGCCCGTTATGGTCGAGACGATCTTGCCCTTGCAGACGCCGTTGCAGCCGCAGATTTCCGCATCATCCGGCAAGGCTGCAACGGCCGCCGTAGGGTCCAGCGGTGATCCTCCCTGATAGGCCTGGCCGAAGATCAGGGTATCGCGCATTTCGGAGATATCGGTGCCGCGCTTCAACAGGTCGTTGAACCAGGCGCCATCGGCGGTCTCTCCATAGAGCACCGTGCCGATGATGCGGTTTTCCTTCAGCACGAGCCGCTTGTAGATGCCGGCGGTGGCATCGCGCAGCACGATCTCTTCGCGTCCGTCGCCATCGGCGAAGTCGCCGACCGAATAGAGATTGATGCCCGTCACCTTCAGCTTGGTCGGTGTATCGGAATGCACGAAGGCGGCGCTGCGGTCGCCGGCGAGATGGGACGCGGCGACCCGCGCCATTTCATAGAGCGGCGCCACCAAGCCATAGACCATGCCGCCGACCTCGGCGCATTCGCCAAGTGCCATGATGCTTCCGTCGGAGGTCTGCATGCCGGCGTCGACGACGATGCCGCGATTGATGGCGAGGCCCGCTTCCTTGGCAAGCCCCACATTCGGCCGGATGCCGACCGCCATCACCACCAGCGTCGCCGGAATGATCCGGCCATCTTCGAGTTCGATGCCCTCGACCCTAGCATCGCCAAGGATGCGCTTGGTGTTCGCCCTCGTGAGGACCTTGATGCCGCGCTCCTCGACGGCCTTCTGCAGCAGATAGCCGGCGGCCGGGTCGAGTTGGCGTTCCATCAGCGTCGGCATCACGTGCAGCACGGTCACGTCCATACCACGCGACTTGAGACCGGCCGCCGCCTCGAGGCCAAGCAGACCGCCGCCGATGACGACTGCCTTTTCGCGCGATTGGGCCGCAAGCAGCATCGCCTGAACGTCGTCGAGATCGCGGTAAGTGATCACGCCCTGCAGGTCTTTCCCGGGCACCGGAATGATGAAGGGCACCGAGCCGGTGGCGATCACCAGTTTGTCGTAGCTTTCCGTGACGCCGTGGTCGGACGTCACCGTCTTGGCAGCGCGGTCGATCGCGATGATCTTGTGGCCCTTGTAGAGCGTGATGCCATGCTTGATGTACCAGCCGTCGCCATGAATGATGATCTCTTCATAGTCCTTTTCGCCGGAGAGCACCGGCGAGAGCATGATGCGGTCGTAATTGACGCGCGGCTCGGCGTTGAAGATCGTCACGTCGTAGCGCCCAGACGCCTTTTCGAAGAGTTCTTCCAGCATGCGCCCCGGCGCCATGCCATTGCCAACGATCACCAGTTTCTCGGTCATTCCATCACTCCGCGGCTTGTTTCTTGAGGGTTTGGGCGGACAGCATCGTTCGGGCGGCGCGCTTTGCCCGGATTGCTTCGAGATGCTCGGGAGCGGGGTTTGCGCCGCCTTCATAGGCCTCGAGGAAGTCCAGGAGTTCCTCGCGATAGGCGTAGTAATCGGGATGTGACAGGAGCTCCTTGCGCGAGCGAGGTCGCGGCAGGTCGACCTCCATGATGTTGCCGATCCGGGCGTTCGGCCCATTCGACATCATCACCACTCGGTCGGCGAGCAGGATGGCCTCGTCGACGTCATGGGTAACGCAGATCGCCGTCACCTGCGTGCGCTTCCAGACGTCCATCAGGACTTCCTGGAGTTCCCAGCGGGTCAGGCTGTCCAGCATGCCGAAGGGTTCATCGAGCAACAGCAGCTTCGGTGACAGCGCGAAGGCGCGGGCGATGCCGACCCGCTGTTTCATGCCGTTCGACAGATCGGCCGCCAGGCGGTGCATCGCATCGCCCAATCCGACGCGCTGCAGGTAGTATTCGACGACGTCGCGGCGCTCGGCAGGTGTCGCGTCCGGATAAACACGGTCGACGCCCAGCGCCACGTTCTCCCGGGCGGTCAGCCAGGGAAGCAGCGACGGTGCCTGGAACACCACCGCCCGGTCCGGCCCGGCGCCCGAGATCTCCCGACCGTCGAGAATGATGCCGCCGGAGGAGATCGGGTTGAGGCCGGCCATCATCGACAGTACGGTCGACTTTCCGCAGCCGGAATGGCCGATGATCGAGATGAATTCGCCCCTGTTCATCTTAAGGTCGAAGCCGTCGACGACGGTCAGCGGGCCCTTCGGCGTCGGATAGACCTTACGAACCTCGAAGAACTCGACATAGCTCTTCTCGATCGCCGAATGCGCCTTGCGGGCATAGGCATCGGGCAGCTTGGGCGTCTTCTGCGTGATCGGGACCACGTTCGGCAGGGAAACGGCGCTGCCGTCCTCGGATTTGCGCTCGGTGCCGAGATCCATCAGATATTCGGTCACGGCGGCGCGCAGTCGGATGAACTCGGCATTGGAGTTCATTTCCGCGCGGTCGCGCGGCCGCGGCAGGTTCACCGCGAAGCTGGGTCCAAGCGTCGCTTTCGGGCCGGGCGTCAGCGGAATGATCCGATCGGCGAGCAGGATCGCCTCATCGACGTCATTGGTGATAAGGATGATGGTCTTCTTCTCTTTCGACGAGATATCGGCGAACTCGTCTTGCAGCTTGGAACGGGTCAGTGCGTCGAGCGCCGAAAGCGGCTCATCGAGCAACAGGACTTCCGGCTGCATCGCGAGGGCCCGGGCCACCGCGACGCGTTGGCGCATGCCGCCGGAAAGTTCCGCCGGTCGGCGTTCCGTCGCGTGCGAGAGGCCGACCATGTCGATGTAATTCTGGATGATCGCCTTCCGCTCGGACCTGGATTTCCCGCCATGCACCGCATCGACCGCCAGGGCGACATTGGCGCGAACCGAGAGCCAGGGCATCAGCGAATAGGACTGGAAGACGACCCCGCGCTCCGGACCGGGGCCGGTCACTTCCTTGTTGCGGAAGAGCACGGCGCCGCTGTCAGGCGCCGACAGGCCGGCAAGAAGGGAGATCAGCGTCGATTTCCCCGAGCCGGAAAAGCCGACGATCGCAATGAATTCGCCTTCCTCGACCTTTAGGTTCGCGCACGCAAGCACGTCGTTGCGAGACTTACCCTCGCCGAAGGATTTCGAGACGTCGCTCAGTTCAAGAATGGTCACGCGTGCCTCCTACCGGTTCGAGGAGAAGGTGAAGGCGGACTGCAGCGCGTACATCACGCGGTCCAGGATGAAGCCGATGATGCCGATCGTCAGCACCGCGACCATGATCCGCGCGAGCGAGTCGGAGGAGCCGTTCTGGAACTCGTCCCAGACGAACTTTCCGAGACCCGGATTCTGGGCGAGCATCTCAGCGGCGATCAGCACCATCCAGCCCACGCCGAGTGACAGCCTCAGGCCGGTGAAGATCAGGGGCAAGGCGGACGGCAGCACCAGCTTGCGGATGGTGGTTGCGGTCGAGAGCTGCAGCACCTTGCCGACATTGACCAGATCCTTGTCGATCGAAGCGACGCCGAGCGCCGTGTTGATCAGCGTCGGCCACAGTGAACAGAGGGTCACGGTCACCGCCGAGATCACCAGCGACTTCGGCAGGAGGTCCGAGGGATTTACGTAAAGGGCGGAGACAACCATCGTGACGATCGGCAGCCATGCTAGCGGCGAGACAGGTTTGAAAATCTGGATCAGCGGATTGATGGCGCCATTGATCGTTTTCGACAGGCCGGAGGCGATGCCGAGCGGCACGGCGACCAGCGTCGCGATCGCGAAGCCGAGGCCGACGGTCAAGAGCGAGGTGGCAATCTGATCGAGATAGGTCGGCTTGCCGGTGAAGACGCGATGTTTCACCTGACCGGACTTGCCTTCGGCGACGAGCTTGGCGTTGCGCTCGTCCTGTCGGGCATAGAAAGCATCGGCCTTGCGCCGTTCCGCGATATGGTCCTTGAGAAGCACGTTTGCCTGCGCCAACACCGCCGCCGGCCCCGGAATGGCGCCGAGCGATGTTTGCACTTTCGGCGCGAGGACGGCCCAGAGAGCGAGGAAGAACAGGATGCCGGCAAGCGGCACCAGTAGCGCCTTGCGGATCTCCGACATCTGTTCGCCGACGTTGTCGCCGGCCGCGATGCGCAGGATCGGGGTCACCCAGCCGAGGCCGAGCACGTTCAGCCAGCCGGCGGCTCTGTTGATCCGCTGGAACCGGCGCTCTCGTCGCGCAAGTCGCGGGTCAGCTACGGTGATCGCTTGAGTCATGAATTCGTCTCATCTGTTGGAATTTGTGGGTCCAAGGGATTGGCGGGCGCGCCCCAAAGGTCGCGCTCGCCCGCCGCATGTCAGCCGCCGACGACCTCCGAACCGGAGACGGTCTGGCCGCTCTTCAGCCCGATCTTGAGGGAGTCGATGTAGGCGTTCGGGGCCTTGGCATCGAAAGTGATGCCGTCGATGAAGTCGGAGGTCGGTGCCTTGTAGCCGTCGGTGCCGAAGGGGAAATCGGCCTTATCGGCGTTGCCCTCTTCGACCAGCATCTCCGCCGCCTTCATATAGACGTCCGGCAGGTAGACGGATTTGGCGGTCTCGGCGTACCACGCGTCGTCCTTGTGCTCGGCGATCTGGCCCCAGCGGCGCATCTGCGTCAGGTACCAGATGGCGTCCGAGTAGTAGGGATACGTCGCGTAGTGGCGGAAGAAGACGTTGAAGTCCGGAACGTCGCGCTTGTCGCCCTTTTCATATTCGAAAGTGCCGGTCATCGAATTCGCGATGACCTCCGCGTCGGCGCCGACATATTCGCTACGCGACAGGATTTCGACCGCTTCGGCCCTGTTGGCATTGTTGTTCTCGTCCAGCCACTCGGCGGCGCGGATGAGCGCCTTGGTCAGGGCGAGCGTCGTATTCGGGTACTTCTCGGTGAACTCCTTCGTCAGCCCGAAGACCTTCTCCGGATTGTTCTTCCAGATCTCGTAGTCGGTGACGACCGGAACACCGATGCCCTTGAAGACGGCTGCCTGGTTCCACGGTTCGCCCACGCAATAGCCGACGATGGTGCCGGCTTCGAGGGTTGCCGGCATCTGCGGCGGCGGGGTCACCGAGAGCAGCGCATCAGCCTTGATCTGCCCCGAAACGTTTTCCGGCGAATAGAAGCCCGGATTGATACCGCCGGAAGCAAGCCAGTAGCGAAGTTCGTAGTTATGGGTGGAGACCGGGAAGACCATGCCGAGATTGAACGGCTTGCCCTCGGCCTTGAACTGATCCACCACAGGCTTCAGCGCATCGGCCTTGATCGGGTGGACCGGCTTGCCGTCTTCGCCGAGCGGAATGTGCTCCTTCATCATCGCCCAGACTTCGTTGGAGACGGTGATGCCGTTGCCGTTCAGGTCCATCGAGAAGGGCGTGACGATGTGGGCCTTGGTGCCGAAGCCGATCGTCGCGGCGAGCGGTTGGCCGGCCAGCATGTGCGCACCGTCCAGTTCGCCGGTGATCACCCGGTCGAGCAGCACCTTCCAGTTCGCCTGCGGCTCGAGCGTGACGAAAAGGCCCTCGTCCTCGAAGAAGCCCTTTTCATAGGCGATCGCCAGCGGCGCCATATCGGTGAGCTTGATGAAGCCGAGCTTCAATTCGTCCTTTTCAAGTTCCAGCATTTCCGCCGCTGTGACTGAGACGGTGCCGCCATAGAGGGTAGCCGCCAGGGCGGCGACGATCGAACACTTCGCAATTCTGTCGGTCGATGGTCTGCTCATGCTTTTCTCCTGTGTGCCGGCGATGGGAGGTTCGCCTGTGGTTGCGATGTTTCAGGGAGCAAAAGAAAAGGCTGCCAAACCGAATCCAACGCTCCCCCTCGTTCAGAGCGTGATCCCGGTTTGGCAGCCTTGCCTTTAGCGCCCCTCATTGGACGCGAACTATGTCGAGCACCCCCGCGGGGGCTATGCTTTCATCGATGCACGAACCGTGCCAGTTTCGCCAGTCTGCGGATTTCCGCGGTTTTTCAAGGGAATATGAGGTGGAGGCAAACCGAGCTCGGATGTTCTATAAGCCAGTGCCTGAATAAATTTTGCGCAGTGCACAAAAATGGGGCAGAGAGAACGTTGGGCGGACTCAGCTTTGGCTCGCAAGATAGGCGTCGAGCCGGTCGGGATCGAATATCCGTCCGTCGAAAAAGCCATCGGGGCCGAGTACCAGTCCCTTTTCGGAGGCGCCGACGGGTGCCGCCGCGGTCAGCGCCCCTTCGACCTTCATGTTGGCGCCCGGCATTGGCGCGGAGATCGGCTTCAGTGCCTGTCGATAGATATCGGGCCGATAAGTGTCGCGTGCGCGCTCGGCCTGTGCGGGCGAGTGCTTTGCATGACCCCAGCGAACCATCTGACTGTAGAACCAGAGTGCATGGCTCTGCCAGGGAAAGGTTGCCCCCTTGGCATGCGGCACGAAGAACTCAGGGATCGCGTCGGTGGCGCCGTCGCCAAGCGCCAGATGGCCGGTCAGGATCGGCATCAGCCTTTCGCGTGGAAGGCCGAGGTGCCCGGATCCGCTCATCAGGGCGGCGAGTTCTTCGTGATTGGCGCTGTCGCCGCACCAGATCGAACTGCGGTAGAGCGCCCGCAGCAAGGCGTCCAGCGCCGGGCGGTTTTCCGCGGCGAATCGCGCCGAGACGCCCAGTACCTTTTCGGGGCTGAGGCGCCAGATCGATGCCTTGGTTGTGACAATGCGCCCCGCGCCGTCTGCAATGGCAACGCTGTTCCAGGGTTCGCCGGCGCAAAAGCCATCGATGGCTCCGGTCGCCAGCGCGTCCGCCATCAGGGGCGGTGGAACCACAACGATTTCGACATGCGTTTCCGGGTCGATGCCGCAGGCCGCAAGCCAGTAGCGCAACTCATAATTATGGCCCGAGAAGGGGTGGACGACGGCAAAGCGCAGCGGCGACTCGCCCGCCGCACGGCGGTTCTCGACGACATGGCAAAGAGCTGTGCCGTTGGCGCTCGGATCGGTGCCGGGCCCGGCACCCTCGGCAAACATGCGCCCCCAAAGCTCACGCGAAACCGTAACCGCATTGCCCCCGAGGCCGAGCGCGAAGGGTGCGACAAGCTCCAGCGACAGCGGTGTCAGGCCCAGATTGGATGCAATCGGCATGGGGGCCAGCATATGTGCTGCCTGGAAGTGACCGACGGCGATCCGGTCGCGGATGTTCGCCCAGGACGTTTCTCGAACGAGTTGCACCGACAGCCCCTCGTCGCCGGCAAAGCCCTTTTCGACGGCGGCGATCAGGACCGCGCTGTCGAACAGCGGCATGTAACCAAGGGTGATGTCGGCGATGGCAGCCATTCAAGGGTCCTCCAGCAATCCCGCCGCAAGCACCAGGCTCTGTGCGATCTCGGCAATTTTGCGATTCTGGTTCATGGCGGTCGTGCGCAGGAGCTTGTAGGCCTCTTCTTCGCCGATGCCGCGCGATTTCATCAGGATACCCTTGGCGCGGTCGATCACTTTGCGGTCCGCGAGCTCGCTGCGCGCTTCCGCCAGTTCACGCTCCATGCGGGAGAAGGCGTTGAATCGGCCGATCGCCATGTCGAGGATCGGCTTCACCCGCTCCTGCCGCAGCCCGTCGACCACATAGGCGGAGACGCCGGCATCGATCGCCGCCTCGATCATGCTGCTGTCGGAGCGGTCGACGAACATGGCGATGGGGCGCTTCACCGAGCGGGAGAGCTGAAACATGCTCTCCAGCAGGTCGCGATTGGGGTTTTCCAGATCGATGACGATCACGTCCGGCTGCAGCCGTTCGATGACGCGCCCGACGCCATGGACATCGTGAACGACGCTGACCCGCCTGTGGCCGGCATCGCGCAGCCCGGCCTCGATGATCGAGGCACGGATGGCGTTCTCGTCAATCACCAGAATGGTCAGGTCGCGATGAGTCATGCCGCATGATGATGCGGTGCAGCAATTTTCGCAATACGGCTGCCTAAATTATTTGCGTTTCCGAATGTTGCATCAATTTGAGGCGAAATTGATCGGTGGCGACACGCAGGAGATGCGCGGTCGCGGCCGGTCTTGGGCGGGAAGGGTGACCGGCCTTATCGGTTCATCGGTCTCACGCTGGGCGTTTTTGTCGGGTTCATTTCAAAGAGTCGCCAGGGTACGGTTTGGCACCCGGCCGCCATAGAGTTCCTGGATGTGAAGCTTGTGCTCCAGCGCCCCGATGAGGTCATCGCTGAAATCCACGCCGACGATCGTCGCAATCTCGGGGAATCCGCCGGGTGTGAAGACGTTCACCTCCAGTACCTTGTCGCCGACGATGTCGAGACCGACCAGGAACATGCCGTCCTCTACGAGCTTGGGACGCAGCTTTTCGGCGATTGCGAGAACCTCCGGTGTGATGGTGGCGGCTTCGGGCGTTCCACTGGCATGGATGTTCGAGCGAACGTCGCCCTTGGCCGGGACGCGCCGAAAGCCGGCATACACGCCATCGCGCTCAAGGGGCCGCCCGTTCATGAGGAAGAGACGGATGTCGCCGGCGACGGCATCCGGCAGAAAGCTCTGCGCTATCAGATACCCCCCACCGCTGGCGACCTCGAAGATCTGGTTGAGGTTGACCTCGTCCTTGGAGCCGATCTTGAAGACATTCTTGCCGCCGGAGCCTTGCAGGGGCTTCAGAACCACGCCGCGCGAATGGCTGTCGATGAACGCCCGGATTTCCTCGATACTCCTGGAGATCAGAGTCGTCGGCCGCACGGCCTCAGGAAAGCCCTGGAAATAAAGCTTGTTCTGGGCAAGCGCCAAGCCTTCGGGATCATTGAGGACGATGACGCCGCGCGCCGCCGCCAGCCGTCCAAAGTTCGTGCCGACATAAACCGCCCAGGGGCGGCTGTCCGCATCTTCGGAGGGGTCGTTTCGCAGAAAAAGGACATCGATGTCGCTGAGGTCGATCGTGCTGATTTTCGCCTGTTTGCTCTGCAAGGCGCCAAGCAATGTCTCCGGCTTCTTCGGCTTCGAGCCTTCCAAGGTCGTCGCGCGGATCAGCATGCTGTCATCCGGGCGCAATACGAAATCTCCCGGCGTCACGTAGCAGACCTCGTGGCCGCGCGCGAGCGCGGCAAGCGCCAGCCACGTCGTCGTATAGTAAGGCGCCTCGCCTTCAATGGAATTGACGAAAAAGGCGATGCGCATCTGCGGCTCCTATTGTTGCAGCATGTCGAGCGGAGCCATTCCCGCATGCGCTCTGGCAAGCCGGGACGGTGCTTCCGGATAATCCAGGAATATAGGGTCGACCGACGGCGCTCCGAGCAGACCGCGTGCGTGCAACTCCTGCATTACGCCGAAATGCGAAGCCGCGATTTTTCCCATCCAGAAGGGCTCCAGCGTTCCGCCGTCTGCCAGGTGGTCGAGGAGTTGCAGCAGTCCGCGCAGGTAGATCGCGTCCTTGACGAGACCCCCACCCCGATAGACGCGCAGGACGATGTTGAAGGCCTCCGTCTTCGCGAATCCATAATCCCCGACGAGGGTGCGATAGACTTCCGGCAGGGAGGCGCCGTCGAGCATGGCGGCGCTGGCAACCACGCGGGCGGCGATGAGGCGAAGGCGTTCACCCGTCATGCCGCCCGACAGATACTCCGCAAAGACCGCAAGCCCCTCTTGCATGCCCTCGTACCCGGCAAGGCCCGAGCGAAACAGACGTAGACCTTGAGCTGATCCGTTGACATAGGTCAGGAGGTGAACGCCGATCTCATGGCTAAGGAGAGGCTCGACACGGCCTGCGGCCATGACGGTGCTTCGGGCGATCAACAGCCTCTTTCCCGAAACCAGCAGGCCTGAGGGAAGGTCGTCCCGCACCTCGACGCAGGCTTCGAAGCCGGCGAAACGCCGCGTGTATTCGGCGATCATCTCGCGCGCACGCTTTTCGACGACATAGCAGTCTGCGCGCTGTTCAGCCCTTCGTGCGGCATCCGAGACGACGCCCTGGCTTCGGGCGAGAATGTCTCGCGCGGTCCGCAAAAGGCCAGCCTCCACCGGGCAGTAAAGGGCACGGCCGAACTCAACGAACTTCGGGGTGTCCCGGGCCGACAGCATCGACAGTTGCAGATCGAGCTCCTGCTGCTTCTCGCGATAAAGCTGATAGAGCACCGGATCCTCGAGGTGCTCGAACGGGATCGAAAAGAGTTTCCTTTTCGCGGCATCGACTTGCAGGATCAAGGGTCGGTAGAGGAAGCGCGGCGCACGCTCGCAGTCGCTGGCCGCAAATTCGCTCCAGGCCGCTTCCGCGTTGATCGGCGTCACTGCCAGGAGGAAATCGAAAGTCGAAGCGACTTCATCGATACTCCGGTCAGTCCGTACCACCGCATCGACGAAGGCCTTCCTACCAAGGGCGCGATGCGTCGAAAAGGTGAGGCTGCTCGTCGCCTCGGCGAAGGCCGCAAAGGCATGCAGGATAGCATCATATACATTGGCGATCAGACGCTCGCGCACCTCCGGATAAGTATTGCCGGATTCGCGTTGACGGTAGATCGGTGCAAAACACACGCGCATCATCGGGAAGGGGACATCGAGCGTGTCATTTGCGTCGCCCCGGTATTCCGGCCACCCGCGGAACTCGACCTGCGGCGTGCGGAATTTACCCTGGATCACCTCCACGGCATCGATAAATGCTTTCGCGGCTGTCTGAATACTCCCTTTACTGCCTGCGACGACTTCGATCCTGAAAGGCGGGAGCAGCGGCGCCTTCTCGGTCAAGAGTTGATCGCGGGCGAACTCGCCGACTTCGAGTACCATGAAAGCACCAAAGCGGCGCTCGAGCAGCTTTCCGATGGCCCTTACGATCGGCGTGGCGGCGGCGACATCGGGCGCGAGCAGATAGGACGCGTTCGCCTGGACTATCTCGCGGGCGACCGGCTCTTCGTCTTCCGAGATATGGATGCAGAGAAAGGGCAGTGCCCGGTCGATATGGAGGCGGCCACCGTCGGCAAAGTCCTTGCGCACGGCTTTGCCCGCTTGGATCGCGCTCAAGGCTTCTTCAAGCCATTCCGGAGCGTCCCCATCCCTCGCGGCGTTTGCATTCGCCCGCTTCATCGACGCGCCTCCAATTCGTCGAGCAGTATCGATACAGTCGATCGAACGAGTCGCCTGAGCGCCATCAGGACGTCGCCCCGCGGCTCGCCGGTCCACTCATCCATGAAGATTTTCTTGAATTCGACGGCAATCGCACAGCCGGCATTCGGAAAATGCTCGTGGATGAAGCGTGTCTGTTCGCCCCGGCCCTGAAATGCGATGTTTTCGCGAACGTCCAATCGGCCGCCGGGAAAGTCGGAGGCGCGCAGCGCCTCCATCAGGCGATCCACCACAGACGACCATCTCCGCCGGTCCATGGAGAACGTGCCTATATTGATGTCAGGCGCCTCCGCCGGGAGCATCGGCTCCGATCCCGGGCCCGCCCGGCGATGATTGTAACTATGCACATCGAGAACGACGAAGCGTCCGTGACAGCGCTCGACCCCGGCAAGGAACGAATGCAGCATCGCATAGTATTCGTCGTGCATGGCAAGGCATGCTTCGACGAGATCCCGCGGCGGTTCCGTCTTCCACACCGCGAGGCCCCAAGCCTGTTCCGGGCGCAGATAGACGGCGCCGTTTCGCGCCCGGTTGATGTCGACTTCAAACCGCGAGCGGTGAACGACGATACGGTTCGGGATGTCGCGGATCAGGAACTCGGTGTATGGATCTTCCTCACGCAGACGCTCTGCTTCGGAAAGCGCAAACAGGCTCCGCACCGCGTCGCGAGCCATATGCCCATTGTGAATGGCGGTCGCGACGACCGGCCAGTCGCCGCGGTGCTGCGTCCACCATTCGAAAGTGGCGGGCAGCGCGAAAGCTGTTTTCGAATCTGCGGATGTCCTCTTCGCCATCGCAACCCCGTATCCGTTGCTGGACGGTTGGTCATGCAGTTACAATTCCAAACGGAGTTCTTCGGTTCCGAACGTCAGCGGAGAGCGGGGCAGGCGCGAAGCTCCAAATGCGCACCGTCAGCTACGTGTCCTGCAGTCGCGTCCAGAGACTGGTCGCATTGAACGTCCATCCCGGCCTCGACGCGTCCGCTCCGGACAGGAGAGACAGCTCCTGCAAGAGCTCCAGCGCGTCCGCGTGCTTCTGGTCGACATATCCGGCGCGGAGCATCGCTGCCAGAGCCTCGCGATCCACATGCGGGAGCCTTGCGCCTGCGATGATGGTGGGCCAGGTCCGCTCCTTGTAGAAGAGCTTGGCAGCGGCGTCCTCGATCGCCGATGCCTGCTGAGCCGTAATGGTCTGCCGCTCTGCGAGGCGCCGCAGTGTCGCCCGAACGTTGACGAGGGGAAGGGTGAGCGGCGCGTAGCCGAGCTCTTGCGGCGCATGCAGCAACGCCACGTCGGAATCGTCCACAGTCCCGCCCGCTGCGTATTCGCGGTAGATCGCACCGACCCCGATCATGCCGAAGGCGGCGCATTCGACAGCGCGCAGGGCTCCCATGCTCGCTGCGCCAAGAACGGCAATGCCTTGCGACAGAGCGAAAAGGATCTCCTTGTGCCAGACCGGCGCGACACGCTCGAAAATGCCGTCGACTAGGCCGATCGCGGTGGCACCGTCGCGCACGGCGCGCAATATGTCGCCCTGCCGGGCAGGCGGACGAATGACGAGCGCCTCGCCGGCCATTTCCGAGGCATCGGGAACCGTCGGACCGACGAAGACGACTTTCATGCGGGCAACGTCACGCCGGTTCGGGTATGCTGCAACGTATCGTTGATGCGGCAGTCGCATGATATCGACTCGGGTGGTCCGATTCGTCCGCGCCTTGCGTCCGCGTTTCTCGGTCCTTTCCAGGCTGCCACAAGCGACGACCGTCAGCTGTGCAGGGATTCGCTGTGGTGCGCCCCGGACGGAAGTTGCTCCGCCTCCGGCGTGTTCGCCATGGCGGCAACGAGCGAGATGATCTTTTTCCGCAGGACCGGATCGGCGATCTTCAGGAAAGCTCTGTTGAGGGCGATGCCCTCGCGCGATGCGACGAAGGAGGAAATCTCCTGCGATTCCTGTATATCGGCCGGGGCTTCGCGCGCCTGGGTCTTGTCGTCCTCCTGGAAGAAGAAGCTCGGATGCACGCCAAGGATGTCGGCAATCGCCTGCAGCCGGCTCGCGCCGACGCGGTTCGTGCCCTTCTCGTATTTCTGCACCTGCTGGAAAGTGATGCCCAGGCCGTCGGCAAGTTTTTCCTGGCTCAGTCCGACCATCAATCGGCGCATTCGCACGCGCGAACCGACGAAGACATCGATCGGATTGGGATCCTTCTTCATCTGCTATTCTCCTTGCAAACTCGATTACCTATAGGTGTAGTCTTGAATCCAAATGTGCTTGAATCGCGGCGGCCATGCAATCTGTGCGCGCCAATTTCTGCAGCTGAAATGCCTTTTTCTTCCGTATTGCCCAGTATTTTTCGCGCGACCACCATCGGTTGCCCGCGCCATAGCCGGATTCGCTGCCGTCGCGCGGTCCACCGAGACAAAGGGCGAAGGTCGTCTGTCAGCGGCGGATGAGGTCGGCGCCTGCCGAAGCAAGCGCGCCGATGCCGGCAAGCACCCCAGCGACCGGTGATCGACTTCGAGCGTGAAACCGCGAATGACGCCGGCTGCCACAAGGCGGCGGATGCGCTCGTTGACCGCCGAGGGGGAAAGGGCGACCGTCGCGCCGATCTCCGTCACCGAGGTCCGCGCTGAGAATACCAACGATTTTTCTGTCAATTCCGTCCATTGCCGAAAAAAGGTGGTTCTCCCGTTTATTGTACAGAAAAGACGACTGGTGCCGATCGGTTGCCCCGTCGCTTAGCGGTCACTGAGCGGGCGACGGCGGAGCAGCGTTCTGTCATTGGCACCAGGCTCTTCTTTGCAGATCGTGCTCGGTCGGCCCAGCTCTTTGGAAGGAAATTAGCCGCCAGCGATGTTATCGTTCGCGACAAAGCCGTGCGGCGTTATCATGGACCGCAGCAGCATGTTGAATTGCCGCACGGTTCGGCGGCCCGGGTGAGGAGATCATCGCCGGGTTGCCAAAGGAGGAGGACGGGATGTTTCAAGGTGGATTGAACTTCGCGCTCGGCGAGGAGATCGACGCATTGCGCGACAGCGTTCGCCGCTTCGCTGCCGAGCGCATTGCACCCCTGGCCGAGGAGGCCGATCGCAACAATGCCTTCCCGGCCGCGCTCTGGCGCCAGATGGGCGAGATGGGGCTGCTCGGCATCACGGCGGATGAATCGTATGGCGGTGCCGGCCTTGGCTACCTCGCCCATTGCGTGGCGATGGAAGAGATCAGCCGCGCTTCCGCCTCGGTGGGCCTGAGCTATGGCGCCCATTCCAATCTCTGCGTCAACCAGATCAACCGCAACGGCAGCCCGCCGCAGAAAGCGAAATATCTGCCGAGACTGATTTCGGGTGAGCATGTCGGGGCGCTGGCCATGTCCGAACCGGGCGCCGGTTCGGATGTCGTGTCCATGAAGCTCAGGGCCGAAAAGCGCGGCGACCGCTTCATTCTGAATGGCAGCAAGATGTGGATCACCAACGGCCCCGACGCCGATGTGCTGGTGGTCTATGCCAAGACCGATCCGGCGGCCGGACCGCGTGGCATCAGCGCCCTCCTGGTCGAAAGGACCTTTGCCGGTTTCTCGACCGGCCAGAAGCTCGACAAGCTCGGCATGCGCGGCTCGAACACTTCGGAGCTCATCTTCAGGGACTGCGAGGTTCCGGAAGAAAACGTGCTCGGCAAGCTGGGCGAGGGTGTCAAGGTATTGATGTCGGGCCTCGACTACGAGCGGGTTGTGCTCTCCGCAGGTCCGCTCGGCATCATGGCCGCTTGCCTCGATGTCGTCGTCCCCTATCTCCATGAACGCACGCAGTTCGGGCAACCGATCGGCGAGTTTCAGTTGATGCAGGGAAAGCTTGCCGACATGTATGTGACGTTGAACGCCGCGCGCGCCTATGTCTATGCGGTCGCTGCCGCCTGCGATCGCGGCGAGACGGCGCGCAAGGATGCCGCGGGATGCATTCTCTACGCGGCGGAGAGGGCGACTGTCATGGCGCTCGAGGCGATCCAGGCGCTTGGCGGCAACGGCTACACCAACGACTTTCCGGCCGGTCGGTTGCTGCGCGACGCGAAGCTTTACGAGATCGGTGCCGGCACCAGCGAAATCCGCCGCATGCTGATTGGTCGTGAGATCTTTGCCGAAACGAAATAGCGGGGCGGAGCGAAAGGATAGGTCTGGGGGGGACCATGACAATATTGCGATCGCAGATCTCGCCGTCCTCGGATGTGTTCAGGGCAAATCGCGCCGCCATGTCGGAGGCGATCTCGACCGTCGAGGAGGCGGTGCGGCTCGCCGCGGCCGGCGGCGGGGAGGCGGCGCGCGAACGTCATGTCAGCCGGGGCAAGATCCTGCCGCGGGACCGGATTGCATCGCTGATCGACCCTGCGACGCCCTTTCTCGAGATCGGCGCGACCGCCGCGCACGGCATGTATAACGGCGACGCGCCCGGTGCCGGGCTGATCTCCGGCATCGGCCGGATCTCCGGCCGCGAATGCATGGTCGTCTGCAACGATCCGACGGTCAAAGGCGGCACCTATTATCCGATGACGGTGAAAAAGCATTTGCGGGCGCAGGAGATCGCGGCCGAGAACCGTCTCCCTTGCGTCTATCTCGTCGATTCCGGCGGTGCCAACCTGCCGAACCAGGACGAGGTCTTTCCCGATCGCGACCACTTCGGCCGCATATTCTACAACCAGGCGAACATGTCTGCGGCCGGCATTCCCCAGGTCGCAGTGGTGATGGGCTCCTGCACGGCCGGGGGCGCTTACGTGCCGGCCATGTCGGATGAGACGATCATCGTCGAGGGACAGGGCACGATTTTTCTCGCTGGTCCGCCGCTTGTTCGCGCGGCGACGGGAGAGGTGGTCTCAGCCGAGGATCTTGGCGGTGCCGATGTGCATACGCGTCTCTCCGGCGTTGCCGATCACCTCGCTCGCGACGATGCGCATGCGCTGGCGCATGCGCGCCGCGTCATTTCCGCATTGAACCGCGAAAAGCCCTGGACGGTGGAACTGCGCGCGCCTGAGCCGCCACTCTACGATCCGGGCGAAATCGCCGGTATCGTCCCCGCCGATGTGAGGACGCCCTATGAGATTCGCGAGGTCATCGCCCGTCTCGTCGACGGTTCGCGCTTCGACGAGTTCAAGGGGCGTTTCGGAACGACGCTCGTCTGCGGCTTCGCCCATGTCCACGGCATGCCGGTCGGCATCATCGCCAATAACGGTGTCCTGTTCTCCGAATCGGCACTGAAAGGCGCGCATTTTGTGGAACTCTGCGGGCAGCGCCGCATTCCGCTCGTCTTCCTGCAGAACATCACGGGCTTCATGGTCGGGCGCAAGTACGAGACCGAGGGCATCGCCAAGCATGGCGCCAAGCTGGTGACGGCCGTCGCGACCGTAAAGGTGCCGAAGATCACCATGCTCGTCGGCGGCTCGTTCGGGGCCGGCAATTACGGCATGTGCGGCCGGGCCTTCTCGCCGCGCTTCCTCTGGACCTGGCCGAACAGCCGCATCTCCGTCATGGGCGGCGAACAGGCGGCGGGAGTACTCTCGACCGTGCGCGGCGAAGCGTTGCGTCGGGCCGGCACCCCCTGGAGCGACGAGGAGGAAGCACGTTTCCGCAAACCCGTTCTCGATCTTTTTGAACGGCAAAGCCATCCGCTTTATGCGTCGGCGCGTCTTTGGGACGATGGCGTCATCGACCCGCGCAAGAGCCGCGAGGTTCTGGCCCTGTCGCTCTCGGCGGCGCTGAATGCGCCGATCGAGGAAACGCGTTTCGGGTTGTTCAGAATGTAAGTCATGGAGGGGCGCGGGATGAAACGCGATAATATCAATGCCATGAATGCGCCGCAGCCCCGCGGCGGCTATTCGCAGGCGGTCAGCATCGAGAACTTCCGCCGGCTGCTCTTTGTCAGCGGCCAGATCCCGATGACATCGGACGATGTCGTGCCGGAGGGGTTTACGGCCCAGGCGCGCCAGGTGTGGCTCAACGTCGATGCGCAGTTGAAGGCCGCGGGCATGTCCAAGAACGATGTCGTGAAGGTGACGACCTATCTCGCCGACAGGCAGCACGTCGTCGAGAACCGGGAGATCCGCAACGATTATCTCGGCACCCTGGCGCCGGCGATGACGGTCGTGGTCACCGGTATCTTCGACTCGGCCTGGCTGCTCGAGGTCGAGGTGGTGGCGGCGCAGTGAAGCGGAAGAGAGACGCATGGTATCGAAGCTCCTGATTGCCAACCGCGGTGAGATTGCCTGCCGCATCATCAGAACTGCCCATCGCCTCGGCATGCGCACCGTTGCCGTCTATTCCGACGCCGACGACGGGGCGATGCATGCGGCTCTGGCGGATGAAGCGATACGGATCGGGCCGGCACCGGCCGCCGAAAGCTATCTCTCGATCCAGCGGATCATTGCGGCGGCGAGAAGCGCTGAGGCGGACGCCATTCATCCGGGCTACGGCTTCCTTTCGGAAAATGCCGACTTTGCCGAAGCCGTCGAGGCTGCCGGCTTGATCTTCATCGGGCCGCCCGCGGATGCGATCCGCGCCATGGGCCTCAAGGACGCGGCCAAGGCGCTGATGGAGCGCGCCGGCGTTCCGGTTGTGCCGGGCTATCATGGCGATGCACAAGAGGCGGACTTCCTCGCAGGACGGGCGGCGGAAATCGGCTACCCGGTGCTGATCAAGGCACGAGCCGGCGGTGGCGGCAAGGGCATGCGGCGCGTCGAGCGGACGGAGGATTTCATCGAGGCGCTCGAATCGGCGCGGCGCGAAGCGAAGGCCGCCTTCGGCGACGGCGCGGTCTTGATCGAGAAATACCTGACGCGGCCGCGCCACATCGAGGTGCAGGTGTTCGGCGATCGCCACGGCAACATCGTTCACCTCTTCGAGCGCGACTGCTCGCTGCAACGCCGTCACCAGAAAGTGATCGAGGAGGCCCCGGCGCCGGGCATGACGGCGGAGGTGCGCCGCGCCATGGGCGACGCCGCAGTCAGGGCGGCGCAGGCGATCGGCTATGTGGGGGCTGGCACGGTCGAATTCATTGCCGATGTGACGAATGGGCTATGGCCGGACCGGTTCTATTTCATGGAGATGAACACACGCTTGCAGGTGGAGCACCCGGTGACGGAGGCAGTTACCGGGCTCGACCTCGTCGAATGGCAATTGCGCGTCGCCGCCGGCGAACCGCTGCCGCGACGACAGGCGGATATCGGCATCGATGGCTGGGCCTTCGAGGCACGAATCTATGCGGAAGATCCCGCCAGGGGCTTCCTGCCGGCAACGGGAGAACTGAAGCACCTGAGCTTTCCGGACGAAGGCGTGCGGATCGACTCCGGCGTACGGCAGGGCGATGCGATCACTCCCTATTACGATCCGTTGGTTGCCAAGCTGATCGTCCATGGCGGCAATCGAGCGGCGGCCCTCGCGCGTCTGCAGGCGGCACTCAAGGGAAGCCGCATCGGCGGGACGGCGACCAATCTCGACTTTCTCATCCGGCTGACGGAGGAGCATGAATTCCGCTCCGGCAGGCCGGACACGGGACTGATCGACCGCGAGATCGAACGACTGACGGCACCGGTCGCCCCGGACGACGAAGAACTGGCATTGGCGGCGATCGTTTCGACCGATGTGCTCCGGCCGATCGCCTCCCACGATCCGTGGCTATCGCTTGGCCATTGGCAGATCTGGGGTGACGCGGACCGGACCGTCATGATCGACCATGCGGGCGGGCACTCGGTCGTGACGCTGAAGGCGCGCGGGCGTGACCAGTTCGCGGTTCATGCGGGTACGAGCACATTTCCCGTGCTGGTGCTGGAGCGTTTCGAGAACGGCGCCAGTGTCGAGGTATCGGGCCGGCGGCGGGCGCTGCGCTTCGTTCGCCAGGGCGAGACATTGACCCTGTTTGTCGACGGCCGCAACCTGACTTTCCAGTTGCCGGACCATTTCGCTGGCGCACACGGCGGAGAAATCGCCGACGACGAACTCATCGCGCCGATGCCGGGACTGATCAAGTTGGTCCGGGTCGGGGCGGGGGAGGCTGTGGCCAAGGGCCAACCGCTCGTCGTCATGGAGGCAATGAAAATGGAATTGACCCTTTCGGCAGCGCGCGAGGGAACTGTCGCGAGCGTGCTCGTGGCCGAGGGCGCGCGGGTCAGCGAAGGTACGGTGCTCGTGACGCTACAAGAGGAGGCAGCCGAATGACCTCGCAGCGGGCAGGACATGTCACGATCGTCGAGGTGGCGCCCCGCGACGGGCTTCAGAACGAGCCGCGCCTGGTCGACACGGCCGACAAGATCAGGCTCGTCGATCTCCTTTCCGATTGCGGCTACGAACGAATAGAAGTGACGAGCTTCGTCAGCCCGCGCTGGGTGCCGCAGATGGCCGACGCGCCGGCCGTCCTGTCGGGCATAAGGCGGCGGCTGGGCACGCGCTACGCCGCATTGACACCCAATATGCAGGGGTTCGAGGCGGCGATTGCCGCCGGTGCCGACGAGGTGGCGATCTTCGCCTCCGCCTCGGAGGCCTTTTCGCAGAAGAACATAAATTGCTCGATCGCCGAGAGCATCGAGCGATTTCGTCCGGTCGCTAAGGCGGCCCATCACCGCCGTATTCCGCTGCGCGGCTATGTGAGTTGCGTCATCGAGTGTCCCTATCAGGGCGCCATTGCGCCGGAGGCGGTTTTGCGCGTCGCGCGGCTTCTGGCCGATCTCGGCTGCTATGAAATCAGCCTCGGCGACACGATCGGCCGCGGCACGCCGAAGGCCGTCGATGCGATGCTCGCGGCAGTGCTCGGCGAGATTGCCGCGAGCAAGCTCGCGGGCCATTTTCATGATACGTCCGGGCGGGCGCTCGATAATATCGCCGCTGCCCTCGATCATGGGCTGAGGGTGTTCGATGCCTCCGTGGCCGGCCTCGGCGGCTGCCCCTATGCTCCGGGGGCGGCGGGCAATGTCGACACGCTTGCGGTGAACGCCTTCCTGCGTCGAAAGGGATTCTCTACGGGCCTTGACGGGGAGAAGCTCGATCACGCCGCAGCCTTCGCCCGGTCCCTATTAGGTGCCCCATGACCTATGACACGATTCGAATTCTCGTCGAGGATCGCGGTATCGCCCGGCTGACTCTTGCCCGGCCCGAAAAGCACAATGCCCTTTCCGCGGTGATGATCGGCGAACTCACCGACGCAGCCGTCAGGCTCGGTGCCGATGCGGCAGTGCGCGCGGTCGTGCTCGATGCCGAAGGGAAGAGTTTCTGCGCGGGGGGCGATCTCGAATGGATGCGCGAGCAGTTTGCCGCTGATCGGCAGACGCGGATCGCCGAGGCGATGCGGCTGGCGATGATGCTCAAGACGCTGAATGAACTGCCGAAACCGCTGGTCGCGCGCGTGCACGGCAATGCCTTCGGCGGCGGCGTCGGGCTGATGAGCGTCTGCGACGCCGTAGTTGCGGCGAAGGGGGTGAAGTTCGGTCTGACGGAAGCGCGGCTTGGATTGATCCCCGCCACGATCAGTCCCTATGTCGTTGCCCGGATCGGCGAGGGAAGGGCCCGGCCACTCTTCATGTCCGGGCGGCTTTTCGAAGCGCAAGAGGCGACGACCGCAGGGCTGGTGACGGCGGTTGTCGATGCCGCCCAGTTGGACGCCGCGATCGAAGCCGAAATCCTATCCTATCTTGCCGCCGCTCCCGGAGCAGCCGGGCGGGCCAAGCGGTTGGCGCGGTCGCTAGGTGCTCCCATCACCGATGCGATCATCGCGGCGACGATCGAGCGGCTCGCCGATACCTGGGAGACGGACGAAGCACGGGAAGGGGTATCGGCCTTTTTCGAGCGCCGCGAGCCGTCCTGGCGCGCTTGAGCTCTGCTTGCGCTTGAACTGATCAGAATTCGATCCTATTTTTACACCAAGCTGATCAAAACAGGATTGAATTGGTCATGATCGCTGTCGATTTCGACATTACCGCTGCGCGCTTCGGAGAGGACCACTCGCCGTATCTGTCGGCCCGCCTGGTTGCCGACCGGCTGGGCGTAACGCTCGCGGAACTCGCCAAGCTGATCGGCGTCGCCCGCAACACCTTGACCGCCAAGTCCGGGCTGCGAAAGGTCGACAGCGCGCTGAGCCAGGTCGTGCGCATCCTTGCAATGGCATCGGAAATGGCGGGGGACGAGACCCGTGCCGTCATCTGGTTCAAGCATCAGCCGATCCCGGGCTGGGCCGGGAAGACGGCCTATGATCTGGTGGGCGAAGGCAAGGCCGACAAGGTGCTTGCCTATCTCGAGTCCGTGCGCGCCGGCGTCTATTCCTGATGACGCCAGCCGAGCCGACGGAGCTCTGGCGCGCCTTCGTGCCGCGCTGGGCGCATATGCCGCTTTCCGGTGAGGGTGCCGCCCGATTCGGTGGCCGATGGAATCCAATCGGCACGCCGACGATCTATGCGGCGCGCGAGCTTTCCACCGCCTGGGCGGAATACAACCAGGGTTTCGTCCAGCATCCGGCGCTTATCGTGAAGCTGGAACTGCGCGACGCGAAGCTTGCGGACCTTACAGACGCCGGCGTGCTCGCCGAACTCGGCGTTGAGGAGACCATTCACCGCTGCGAATGGCGCGAGGCACTCGACCGGGGAGTGGCGCCGCAGACGCACACCGCGCACGCGAACCTCGTCGCCCGTGGGTTTCACGGCGTGATCTACCCGTCCTTCATGTCGCCCGGCGGCACCTGTGCCGCGCTCTGGCGCTGGAATGGCAAGAATGGGCCGAGGCTCGACGTCGTCGATCCCGAGGGCCGACTGCCGAAATCGCCTGCGTCGTGGCTTTAGGTCCGACTGTCCCGCCTCGATCCTCGACTTCCGTCGGGCGCTCGTCTCGACAGATCGCCCATCAGGTCCCTGTCGGAGCCAGTTCGATCGCTGACGTTTGCGCCTGCAGCGGCGGCGCCGTCAAATCTTCCTTCCTGCGGTAGAGCTTCCATTTTGTCGGCCGGAAGGCGATGCGGCTTTGATCCACCGACGATGCGCGCTCCGGCGGCAACTCGATCTCGACTGATGGGTGGGCGCTGCCCAGATTGAGTTCGAGGTGGCGTGTGCCGGCGACGCGTCGGCTCCCGGTGACAAGGCCGGCGAGGCAGCCGCCGCAGCCGTCGACGAGTTCGACGTCGTGCGGGCGGAAATAGAGCGTTGCCGGCCCGTCCGCTTCGTTTGCGTCACGCAGGCCGATCGGCCGATCCTCGAACCGGATCTCGCCGCTCGCAAGCGTCACGTTCAGGCCGCTCGACTGGCCGATAAAGCGGTAGACGAAGGGCGAGACCGGGTGGTCGTAGATCTCGTCGGGCGTGCCGACCTGCTCGATCGCGCCTTTGCTCATCACCACGACGCGATCGGCAAGCTCGAGCGCTTCCTCCTGATCATGGGTGACGAACACGGTGGTGTGGCCGGTGCGGTCGTGGATTTCGCGCAGCCACTTGCGCAGTTCCTTGCGCACCTGCGCATCGAGCGCGCCGAAAGGCTCGTCGAGCAGCAGCACATTGGGTTCGACCGCCATGGCGCGGGCGAGCGCCACGCGCTGGCGCTGGCCGCCGGAAAGCTGGGCGGGGTAGCGTTTCTCCAGCCCGGAGAGCTGCACGAGGTCGATGAGGTCGAGCGCCCGCCGGCGGATCTCCGCGACCGGTGGCCGCCGCCTGGCAGGCCGGACCTTGAGCCCGAAGGAGATGTTGTCGAGCACCGTCATGTGCCGGAACAGCGCGTAGTGCTGGAAGACGAAGCCGATGTTGCGCTGCTGCACGCTTTTCTTCGACGCATCCTCGTCGCCGAAGAAGATCGTGCCTTCGGTCGGGCTTTCGAGCCCGGCTATCAGCCGGAGCAGCGTCGTCTTGCCGGAGCCGGAGGGGCCGAGCAGGGCGATCAGTTCGCCGGAGCGGATATCGAGCGAGACGTCGTCGAGCGCCGGGAAGCGGCCGAATGCCTTGCGTATGTTCTGAACGCGGACTTCCATGGATGTCTGGACCTTTCAATGCCTGCGGCTTGCAGCGATCTCGTCGCTGTAGCGCAGTTCAAGCGCCGTCTTCAGGACGAGCGTCACCAGCGCCAGAAGCGCAAGGAGTGCTGCGACCGCAAATGCGGCGACGAAGTTGTATTCGTTGTAGAGGATCTCGACCTGCAACGGCATCGTGTTCGTCTGGCCGCGGATATGGCCGGAAACCACCGAGACGGCGCCGAACTCGCCCATGGCCCGGGCGTTGCAGAGAAGCACGCCGTAAAGCAGGCCCCATTTGATGTTCGGCAGCGTCACATGCCAGAAGGTCTGCCAGCCGGTGGCCCCGAGCGACAGGGCCGCCTCCTCGTCGCTGGTGCCTTGCTCCTGCATCAGTGGGATCAGTTCGCGGGCGACGAAGGGGAATGTCACGAAGACGGTGGCGAGCACCAGCCCGGGAACGGCGAAGAGGATCTGGAGGCCGTAGCTTTGCAGGAGAGGGCCGAGCGCGCTGTTGGCGCCGAAGAGCAACACAAAGACGAGACCCGAAATGACCGGCGATACGGAAAACGGCAGGTCGATCAGCGTCGTCAGGAACGCCTTGCCCTTGAACTCGAACTTGGCGATCGCCCAGGCCGCCGCCACCCCGAAGGCGAGATTGAGCGGGACGGCGATTCCAGCGACGGTGAGCGTCAGGATGATGGCCGAAAAGGTTTCCGGGTCTGCGAGAGCCGCGAGGAACTCGCCTGCCCCCTTCCGGAACGCCTCTATGAACACCGTTGTGAGCGGCAGGAGCAGGAAGAGGGCGACGAAGCCGAGCGCGACCGCGGTCAGGACCGCGCGGGCAAGCCGGCTCTCCGAGGTTGCCGCATCGACCAGACTTGGTGGCGCGGCGGCCGAAGCCGAACTTATATCATGAGCCATAGCCATATCTCCGTCGGCTCCACGCCTGAATCATGTTGATGACCAGCAGCATCGTGAAGGAAAGAATAAGCATCACCGCAGCGATCGCCGTTGCCGCCGGATAGTTGAACTCCTCGAGGCGGATAACGATCAGCAGCGGCGCGATCTCCGAGACGTAGGGCAGATTGCCGGCGATGAAGATAACCGAGCCGTATTCGCCGACGCCGCGGGCAAAGGCGAGCGCGAAGCCGGTCAGGCCCGCCGGCAAGAGGCCCGGCAGCAGGACACGGGTGATCGTCTGGAAGCGATTGGCGCCGAGAGTGGCGGCCGCCTCCTCGACCTCCCTGTCGATTTCCTCCATGACCGGCTGAACCGTCCGGACCACGAAGGGAAGGCCGACGAAGACAAGCGCCACGACGATGCCCGCTGGCGTGAAGGCGATCTTGATGCCGAGCGGGTCGAGAAGCGAGCCGATCCAGCCGTTTGGGGCATAAAGGGTGGTGAGCGCAATGCCGGCAACTGCGGTTGGCAGCGCGAAGGGCAGGTCGACCATGGCATCGATCACGCGCTTGCCAGGGAAGCGGTAGCGTACCAGCACCCAGGCGAGGACGACGCCGAAGACGAGATTGACGATCGCGGCGATGGTCGCCGTGCCGAAGCTGATCGCCAACGCATTGAGGGTGCGCTCGTCGAATGCCAGGGCGATGAAATTGGACCAGCCGAGACCGCTTGAGCGCCAAAAGAGGCCGGAAATGGGAATGAGGACGATGAGGACGAGCCAGGTCAGTGTGACGCCGAGCGCCAATCCGAACCCCGGAATGACGCTCGGCTGCCGAAACCGCCATCGCGTATGTGAGCGAGAGGCCATGAAATCTTATCGTCCCGGCTTGTAGATCTGGTCGAAAATGCCGCCATCGGCGAAGAATTTCGGCTGAGCTTCCTTCCATCCGCCGAAGTCGTCAATGGTGATGAGCTTCACATCGGCGAAACGGGCGAGGTCCTCAGCAGCGGCGGCTTGGGGCTTGAACGGTCGATAGTAATGCTTGGCGACAAGCTTCTGCCCGACGTCGCTGTAGAGATAGTGGAGATAGGCTTCCGCCACCTTGCGCGTGCCCTTGCTGTCGGCATTGCCGTCGACGAGCGCCACCGGCGGCTCCGCCTTGATCGAAACCGATGGCGTGACGATCTCGAAATCGCCGGGGCCGAGTTCTTCGAGCGCGAGATAGGCCTCGTTTTCCCAGGCGAGCAGCACGTCGCCGAGGCCGCGCTGGACGAAGGTGGTGGTCGAACCCCGCGCGCCGGTGTCGAGGATCGGAACGTGCTTGAAGAGCTCGGTCACATATTCCTGGGCCTTGGCATCATCGCCGTTGTTGGCGTTGCGCGCCCAGGCCCAGGCGGCCAGAAAGTTCCAACGGGCGCCGCCGGAGGTCTTGGGGTTGGGCGTGATCACCTGGATGTCGTCACGGACGAGATCGCCCCAATCCTTGATGCCCTTGGGATTGCCCTTGCGGACAAGAAAGACGATTGTCGAGGTGTAAGGAGAGCTATTGTTCTCCAGCCGCGTCTTCCAATCGGCCGGAATCTTGCCCGTCGCGGCGGCGATCGCGTCGATGTCCGCTTCCAGCGCCAGCGTCACCACGTCCGCCGGAAGCCCGTCGATGACCGAGCGGGCCTGTTTGCCCGAGCCGCCATGGGAGGTCTGGATCGTCACCGTCTCGCCGGTGTCGGCCTTCCATTTCTCGGCGAAAGCGGCGTTGAAGTCCTTGTAGAACTCCCGCGTGGGATCATAGGAGACGTTAAGGATCGTTGTGTCCGCGTGAGCGAGGCCGATCGAGCCAAGCTGCAGGCTTCCGACCACAAGTGCTAGTTTCAGCATTCCGGCAAATCCATTCGAGCTCATCTCGACCTCCATCCGTTTGCCGAATAAAACTATCAATTTAGTAGACTACTGCAACGCAAACCCGTGACGCCGGAGCTGGCGTTTGGGGAATGTTCTATCCTTCTTCTGCCATTTCACGGAAATCCTTGCCCGCCGTGGCTCCACCAAATCGCAGAAGAACAGATCATTTTCGTGGCGCTGAAATGAACATGTGTTGCCTCGATCCTGGGTGCTCAGATCCGGCCGTCCGGCCAAACGGCTCGCCTGCGAATGCGCGCTCGGCGATCGACAGCAACGTTTTCGGCATCAATCGGTTCCGCCAGTGGCGGGAAGAACTCGGGTCGGTCAAAGAACGCGGCCGCGCGCCGCCACGGTCCATTTCGTTTTCGGTGCGCCGCCTTCAAGGATATGAATGGTATCCACCATATTGGTCACGACACAGGCGTGGTTCGGGACGATACGGACCTGCTCGCCGACCTCAAGGCCAATGGCACCGTCCGAGACCAGCCGACCGTGTTCCTCGGAAAGCTGATCGATGCGAATGTCGTCTCGGCCGAGCACATGGCCGTAGCCGGTGAGGCCGAGCAGGTCGGAGGTCAGCACTTTGCTGCCAGCGTCGATAATCGCCCTGTCCTGCGCCGGCACGGAGACGACGGTCGCAAGCACGGTGAGGGCGCAATCCTCCCACGTTGCCACGCCGCGGGCAACAAGCGAGCGGTCGTTGTAAATGTAAGTGCCTGGCCGGTATTCCGTGGCGACGGGCGCATCCGCCGCTCGCATCATGCCTGGAGTGCCGCCCGATGTGATGCTCGCAACCACCAGCCCGTCCGCCTCGATCAACCGCTTTGCCTCGCTCATGAAAGACTGCACCTGTGCCGCGGCGCCGGCCGGCGGATAGGTCATCAGGCCACCGAAGCGCAATCCCGGTGCGTCGGCGATACGGCGGGCGAGGCGGGCGGCCTCGGCAGATGTCGTCACGCCGCAGCGATCCGCTCCGGTGTTGCATTCGACAAGCACGGTAAGCGGTTTTTCCGTGCGGGCAAAATGGGCCGACAGGCCATCGATGACGGTCTGATTGTCGGCGACCACGCTGAGGGTCACGCGCGCGTTCAGGCTTTCAAGCCGCGCCAGCTTTTCTTCCCCGAGAATATTGTAGGTGATCAGCACGTCTTCGATGCGGGCGCTGCCGTCGACCATGGCCTCCGCCTCGCTCACCTTTTGGCAGGTAATTCCGACCGCACCCGCGTCCAGCTGCAACTCGGCCATCTGCGGCAGTTTGTGCGTCTTTATGTGCGGTCGCACGCGGATCCCGTGCTGGTCGGCATAGGCCTGGAAAGCGCGAATGTTGCGCCTGGTGACGTCGAGATCGACGAGCACGGCGGGTGTCTCGATCGGCAGGGTCATGCGGCCTCCGTTCCTCCATCGAAAAGCGAAAACGGCGAATCTCGCCGAGCCCGCTTGACAAGTTATGAACCGGGGCCTTTGATAGGTCAATCCGATATTCAGGACGCATGTCCAATATATTGGAACACGCAGACCGGGAACAAAAAAGGGGAGATCTCCAATGATCAAGACGTTGACTATGGCGGCGAGCTTTGCCGTCGCGGCATTGGCCGCCATGCCGGCCGCCGCACAGCAGCCCTCCAGCAAGCTCGACGAGGTGCTGTCGCGGGGCCATCTGATACTCGGCACCGGCAGCACGAACGCGCCGTGGCACTTCAAGAGTGCAGAAGACAAACTGCAGGGATTCGACATCGACATGGGGCGCATCATCGCCAAGGCGCTCTTCGGCGACCCGGAAAAGATCGAGTTCGTCAATCAGTCCTCGGACGCCCGCATCCCCAACATCACTACCGGCAAGGTGGACATCACCTGTCAGTTCATGACGGTGACCGGCGAGCGAGCCCAGCAGATCGCCTTCACCATTCCCTATTATCGCGAGGGCGTCGGCCTGATGTTGAAGGCCGACGGCAAATATGCCGATTATGAGGCGCTGAAGGCCGGGGGCTCCTCGGTTACCGTCTCGGTGCTGCAGAACGTCTATGCCGAGGACATGGTCCACGCCGCGCTGCCCGAGGCGACCGTCGACCAATACGAGTCCGTGGACCTGATTTATCAGGCGCTCGAATCCGGCCGTGCCGATGCCGCGGCCACGGACCAATCGTCGCTTGCCTGGTACATGACCCAAAATCCGGGCCGGTACAAGGACGCCGGCTATGGCTGGAACCCGCAGACCTACGCCTGCGGCGTGAAGCGCGGCGATCAGGACTGGCTGAACTTCGTCAACACGGCGCTGCACGAAGCGATGACGGGGGTCGAGTTCGATTTCTACGCCAAGTCCTTCAAGACCTGGTTCGGCAAGGACCTTATGCCGCCGCAGATCGGCTTTCCGGTCGAATACAAGTAAGCCGCAGCCGCCGGCAGTTCCGTCGACCCGCGGAGCTGCCGGTGGCTCGGTCGCAACCGGCTATCGCTCATGACCTATACACTGAACTTTTCGGCCGTCTGGCGCTCCTTCGACCTTCTCCTGCAGGGGCTTGCACTCAGCCTCGGTCTGGCGGCACTGGCGATCCTCGCGGGGTGCGCGATCGGTTTGATTACGGCCTTCGGCCTGGTCTCGAAGAGCGCTCTCTGGCGCAGGCCGGCCGGCCTCTACGTGACGATTATCCGTAACACGCCGATCCTGGTTCTCGTCCTCTTCAGCTATTTCGCCCTTCCCGAGCTCGGGGTCCGCCTTGGCAAGATCGAGAGCTTCGTATTGACGCTCGCGATATATTCCGGCGCCTATCTCGCCGAGGTCTTTCGCGGCGGTCTCATCGCCGTGCCGCCCGGGCAGCGCGAAGCCGGGCTGGCGATCGGACTGACCGAGTTGCAGATCCGCACCTCGATCATCATCCCCCTCATGCTGCGCAACGTCTTGCCGTCGCTCGGCAGCACCATGATCTCGCTTTTCAAGGACACGTCGCTCGCCGCTGCGATCGCGGTTCCGGAACTCACCTTCGAGGCGCGCAAGATCAACGTCGAAACGTTCCGGGTCATCGAGACCTGGATCGTCGCGAGCTGCCTCTATGTCGCAACCTGTTCGCTGCTGGCCGCGCTGATGCGGGCCGTCGAGCGGCGGCTCGCCGTGCCGAGGTGACGCCAATGGACTTCTCCTTTCTCGATCAGCTCTGGGTGGCGCGGTTTCCACTTCTCAAGGGCCTTGGCGTGTCGATCTCCATCTCGCTATCGTCGATCGTCGTCGGTACGGTGCTGGGCGTTTTTGTCGGGCTGGCGCTCACCTATGGCGTGAGACCGCTCAAATGGCTGGTTCGCGGTTACACGGATTTCATCCGCGGCACGCCGGTGCTCGTCCTCGTGCTTGCGAGCTACTACGTCCTGGGCACTGTCGGCATCAATCTCGGCCCGTTCCAGGCGGGCGTACTGGCGCTTGCGATCTTTTGCAGCTCGCATGTCGGCGAACTGGTGCGCGGTGCGCTGCAATCTATCCCGAAGGGCCAGACCGAGGCCGCCAAGGCGATCGGGCTCACCTTCCCGCAGACCTTCGCCTATGTGCTTGGGCCGCAGGCACTGCGCCAGGCGCTGCCGGCCTGGGTCAACACCGCGGCCGAAATGGTCAAGGCTTCGACGCTGCTTTCGATCATCGGCGTGGCCGAGCTCTTGCTGCGCACGCAGGAAGTGATCTCCCGCACCTTCATGAGCCTCGAATTCTATTTCTTCGCGGGCTTCCTCTATTTCGTCATCAACTACGGCATCGAGCGCTTCGGCCGCTACGTCGAGCGCAAGACCGCCGTTCCATCGTGAGGCCCCGATGAGCAATCTTCTCGAAATCCGTGATCTTCACAAGCGCTACGGCACGGTCGAGGTCCTGAAGGGCGTGGATTGCACGATGCGCCAGGGCGAGGTGATCAGCATCATCGGCTCGAGCGGCTCCGGCAAGACGACAATGCTCCGCTGCATCAACATGCTCGAGGAGTTCCAGGGTGGCACCATCACCCTCGATGGCGCGGAAATCGGCTACGAGACGGTTGGCGGCGTGCGCCGCCGCAAGCCGGAGCGCGAGATCGCTCGCCAGCGCGCCCTGACCGGCATGGCCTTCCAGCAGTTCAACCTGTTTCCGCACATGAGCGCGGCAGCGAACGTGATGCTGGGGCTGATCAAGGTGAAGAAGATGGGCCGCGACGAAGCAAGGGCGCTTGCCGAGAAATGGCTCGACCGCGTCGGGCTCCTCTCCCGTATCGACCATTACCCCGGCCAGCTTTCCGGCGGTCAGCAGCAGCGCGTCGCAATCGCCCGCGCCATCGCCATGAATCCGAGGCTGATGCTCTTCGACGAGGTGACATCCGCGCTCGACCCGGAACTCGTCAACGAGGTGCTGCAGGTGATCAAGGGCCTCGCGGAAGACGGCATGAGCATGCTCATCGTCACGCATGAGATGCGCTTTGCCTATGAGGTGTCTTCTCGGGTCATCTTCATGAACCAGGGGCGGATCGGCGAGGAGGGCGACCCCCGCGAGATGTTTGTGAAGCCGAAGACGGAGCGGCTGGCGGAATTTCTGAAATCCTCGACGTTCAATTGACCATCCAGCTAAAAATCAAGAAGTGGAGTGACGTGTGACGATCAAGCGTTATGGAACGGGCGAAACCGGTGCGGGCAAGCAGGCCTTGCCCTTTGCGCGCGCCGTCGAGGCGAACGGCTGGCTCTATGTCTCGGGCCAGGTTGCCATGGAGGGCGGCGAGATCATCGGCGGCGGCATCATTGCCGAAAGCCGTAAGGCGATCGAGAATATGATCGCCATCCTTCACGAGGCGGGCTACGGGATCGAAGACGTGGTCCGGGTTGGCGTCTGGCTCGATGACCCGCGCGACTTCTGGACTTTCAACGGTGTCTACGCCGAATATTTCGGCAAGAACCCGCCGGCACGCGCCTGTGTGCAATCGCGCATGATGGTCGACTGCAAGGTTGAAGTTGACTGCGTGGCCTACAAGGCTAAATGAAGTGATCTTCCAAGCGGTCGGACCGGGATGGGATCTTCTCGTCGCGTTCCGATCGAAACCGAGGGTGCGATGACGGACGCAGCAGACACGATCAACCGCCGGGCACGGGGGCTCGACCGGGCCTTCGAGATCCTCGACTTCCTGCGTCTGCAGCGCCAGCCGCTCCGCCCGAACGAAATCGCCCAGGGGATCGAGGCGCCGCGTTCTTCGGTCTATGAGCTCGTCAATCTGCTTCTCCGTCAGGGCGTGCTCGAATATCGGGGCGACGACGGCCGCGTGTTTCTGGGCCGCAGGCTCTATTTTCTCGGCGCCGCCTATGCCGAGCAGTTCGACCTCATCCGCGAGTCCGAGCATCTGCTCGCGCGGATTGCCGAAGAGACGCGCGAAACCGCGCAGATGTGCCAGTTGGAAGGCAATAAATATGCCGTCGTTCTTATGAACGAGGGCAGCCGGCCCTTCCGCATCTCGACGAATATTGGCGAACCGGTCGCCATTCCGTGGACTGCCTCGGGCCGCCTGCTCGTGGATCACATGAGCGACGAGGAGCTACTGGCCTTCATTCCGCAGGAGGATTTCCTGCTGCCGAACGGCCATCGGCTCGACCCGGCCGAGTTCATCGCGCAAGTTCGCGAAGCAAAGCAGAACGGCTATTTCACTTTCAACAGCATCGTCGACAGTTTCACCCATTGCTTCGCAGTGCCGGTCTATGATGCGGGCGAAATTTGCATCGCAACACTCTGCCTTGTCGCCCCGAAGGAGGATGGTTTGCGCAATCGCGATGCCTATCTCCGCGTCCTGATCGACGCGGCGAAAGAGCTCTCGGAAAAGCTCGGCTATCGGCATGATCCCGGAGAGTTCGTCCGGGCCGCGGCGGCAGGCTGAGTGATTGATCCTGCGAGCACGAGAGCGCTCGTGGCTGCTGTTGACATGGGGTCGGGAAGGCGGGATAGCTCGCGACGCAATGAAGATCGCGTTCCATGCGCCTCTGAAATCCCCTGACCACCCGGTCCCCTCGGGCGACCGGCAGATGGCGCGCATGCTCATCGAAGCGCTGCAACTGGCCGGGCATGAAGTCGACATCGCTTCGCGCCTGCGAAGCTTCTCGCGCGAAGCCTCGCATGCGGATTTCTCGACGCTGCGCCTCCAGGCAGATCAGGAGATTGCGCGCCTTCGCGCCCTCTGGCGGCAGGGCGGCGTACCCGATGCGTGGTTCTGCTACCATCCTTACTACAAGTCTCCGGACCTGATCGGTCCCCGCCTGTCGGCGGAATTCTCCATTCCCTATGTGACGGCCGAGAGTTCCTATTCGTCCCGTCGCAGTCACGGGGCCTGGAAGCTTGCCCAGGACGAGGTGGCCGCCGGTGCCCGGCAGGCGGCAGTCAATATCTGCTTCACCCAGCGCGATCGGGAGGGACTGGAGAGCGCAATCCCGGCCGGGCGCTACGCGATGCTCGCGCCCTTCATCGATGTCGCGCCTTTCGAGAAACTGGAAAGAGGAAGGAGCGGGAGCTTCCGGCTGATCTGCGTTGCGATGATGCGGCCGGGCGACAAGATGGACAGCTTTCGAATGCTGTCGCGCGCTTTGCAGCACCTCGTCGATCTGCCCTGGACGCTGACGGTCGTCGGAGACGGTCCTGCCCGCGCCGAGGTCTCTGGCGTCTTTTCCGCCCTACCGGCAGAGCGGCTCGACTGGGCCGGCGAGAAGCAGCCGGGAGCGATCGCCGGAATTCTGGCTGGCGCCGATCTCTATGTCTGGCCCGGCTGCGGCGAGGCCTATGGACTTTCCTTCCTGGAGGCGCAGGCGGCGGGCTTGCCCGTCGTGGCGCAAAGGACGGCAGGCGTGCCTGCGGTCGTCAGAGACGGGGAGACTGGGCTTCTGACGTCGCCGGGGGACGTCGCGCTTCTTGCTGCGGCGATCCGGAGATTTCGTCTCGACAAGAGGCTTCTGGCCGACTGCGGCGAGCGGGCGCGCCGTTTCGTGTTCGAAGAGCGCTCGCTTTCAGCTGCCGCCAAGCGCCTCGGCGAGATATTCGACCGTTACGTGAGGAGCAAGACATGACCGGGCATTCCGCTTGGCAGGCGCTGATCGACCGGCTCGACCATTTGCAGGACGCCGGGCAAAGTGTCGATTTCTGGCTGCGCGACGACGACGCGGTCGAACCGACCGCGGCGCTTCACCGTTTGCTCGATCTGACGGAGCGTTTCTCCGTGCCGGCGACCTTGGCCGTCATCCCGGCCTATACCGACGAACGCCTCGCGCGCTGCGTCGCCGGACGCCGCGGCATCAGCGTTGCGGTTCACGGCTGGTCGCACGAAAATCACGCCTCGGCGGGAGAAAAGCGGCAGGAACTCGGAGCGCACCGGCCGAGCGGCGCGATCGTCGCGGAATTGAGCACCGGATATGCGCGTCTGCGCATGCTCTTTCCCACGGCCTTCGTGCCGCTGCTCGTCCCGCCGTGGAACCGCATCGATGCCGGGGTAATCGCCGAACTCGCCAATATCGGTTTCCGGGCGCTCTCGGTCTTCGGACCGGAGGCCAGCGGCAAAGCCGCCGCCACTCGCCGGCCGGGGCTCGCTGTCATCAATACGCATGTGGACGTGATGGATTGGCGGGGGACACGCGGCGGCCGCGATCACGCGAAGCTCGTCCAGGAAATCCTCCGGCGGCTCGACGAGGCAAGTAATGGCGAGGGAACCGTCGGGATCCTCGCCCACCATCTGGTTCACGACGAGAGCGTATGGGCATTTCTGTCGAAACTCTTCGAAATCACCGCGTCACACCCCGCCTGCCGGTGGCGCAGCGTCGCCGATCTCATAGGTCGATGATCTGGCGGTCGCGAGCGGCGAATGCTCCGGGGAAGAAGACCTGCACTTCCTGTTCCATCGCGGCAAGCGCCGCATCGGTGCGCGAAGGGTCGTGGTGGAACATGGCAAGCCGCGGAATGCCGGCGGCCTTTGCCAGGCGTGAGCCGTGCATACCTGTCGAATGGCCGAAGCCACGATAGGTCTGCATCTCCGATTCCAGATAGGTGCAGTCGTAGACCATCAGGTCCGCGCCGGCGATGAAATCGAGGAGCGCGGGATCGAGGAGGCCCGGCTCGTGTTCCGTGTCATAGATGAGTGCGACAGCGCGGCCACCCCAATCGACCCTGTAGCCGACGCAGCCGCCCGGGTGAACGAGGCTCATTGTTCGGACGGAGACATTCTCCCGGGGCGAAAGCGTATCGCCCGGACGGAAGTCGACGCAGTCGAGGCTGGCCTCGCAAATCCCCGTGCCGACCGGGAACCACGGCGGCCGCATGAACTCGTTAATCATCTCCCGGGTCGACATTTGCCCGTGAAGGTGGCCCGACCAGAAACGCACCGCCGTGCTGCAGCGGTAGATCGGTTTGAAATAGGGCATGCCGATAATATGGTCATAATGGCTGTGGGTGAAGAAGACATCGAATTTCGATATGCCTTCCCCCATCAGTGCCAGCCCGGCTTCCCGTATGCCGGAACCGGCGTCGAAGATCAGCACCTCGTTGCCGTAGCGGACTTCGATGCAGGAGGTATTGCCGCCATAGGCCAGGAATTGCTCACCGGAAACCGGCAAACTGCCTCGTACGCCCCAGAACCTCACGCGAAAGGTTTCTTCCTGCATTCCAATCCGGCTTTGTCCTGCCCGCTTCGAGCCCCTTGCCTCAGCGTGCTGACTAGACAAGCACACATTATCATGGTCCTGCAAGGCATTCGCAGCTCGCAGCCGGATTGCATCTCTGGTGCGGCCGATCGAGCACCCTTGAAACTCGGTCCTGGCGCACCAACCTGTTTCATTCATCGGCGGGATCGCGATAGATGTTAATCGGGCGCTGATCCGGTAGCGGACCGACTCGCCCGATCGGTTGAGAGGTATGGATCCATGGCTAACGCGGCCGACCTGCGGTTCTACGAGAACCTACCGCTTTTCGAGGCGTTCGAAGGCGTTGCCGACGAGGCCAACTACAGGCCCCTGCCAGAAGGCTGGCTGCTTGCCGTCGCCGACATTGTCAATTCTACCGGCGCGATTGCGGAGGGGAAGTACAAGAGCGTCAATACCGCCGGTGCCAGCGTGATATCAGCGCTCATGAATGCGCTCGACGAGCGAAACCTGGCCTTCGTCTTCGGCGGCGACGGGGCGCTTGCCGCCGTACCGGCGGCGATGGCGGTCAAGGCGCGATCGGCGCTCGCGGCGGCCAAGACCTGGGTGGCGGAGGAACTCGGCCTCGAACTGCGTGCTGCGCTGGTGCCCGTCTCCGACATTCGGGCGCAGGGGCTCGACATGCGCGTAGCCCGCTTCAAGGCGAGCGAGCAGGTCTCCTACGCCATGTTTTCCGGCGGCGGCGCAAGCTGGGCGGAAGCCGAGATGAAAGCAGGCCGCTACCAGGTCGAGGCGGCGCCGCCCGGCACGAGACCCGACTTGACCGGCCTCTCCTGCCGCTGGAGCCCGATGGTTTCAAGGCACGGCGCCATCGTCTCGATCATCGCCCTGCCGGGCGAGCGCGGCAGCGGCCCAGAATTCCAGGCCTTGATCGGCGAGATCGTGGCCTTGGCCGAGGGCGAGGAGCGGGCGGGGCACCCGGTGCCCGAAGACGGCCCGGAGCCGCGTCTGTCGATCAACGGGGTCACGGTTGAATCGCGCGCCTTGGCTTCGAAAGGCTGGCGGTCGCTCGCCTGGTCATGGATCGCGCTGCAAAGTCTCGTGCTCTTCCTGTGCTTCCGCCTGGGCCTCAATCTCGGCAAATTCGATGTCGCGCAATACAAGCACGATCTCGCCAGCAATTCCGATTTCCGCAAGTTCGATGACGGCCTCAAGATGACGATCGACGTCAGCGCCGACCGGCTGCGCCGCATCGAAGAGCGGCTGGAGCGAGGGGTGGACGCAGGCGTTTGCCGGTACGGACTGCATCGGCAGGACTCGGCACTGATGACCTGCATCGTTCCCACGCCGATGAGCCGCGACCACATGCATTTCATCGACGGTGCCGCCGGCGGCTACGCAATGGCGGCAAAGAACCTCAAGGTGATCTTTCCGGGACGGTTCCCAAGTGGGGTCGCCGGTTCTTCCGTCATGCCTTGAGAATGTGCTCCGCCAATAGGCCTCGGCGCGCAAAGACGTTGCGCGTGTCGATGATCAGCGGCGCCCAGCGGGCGAGGGCGGCATAGTCGACGGCGTCATGGTCCGTCGCGACAAGCACGGCATCGAAACGGCGGATCGTGTCTTCGTCGAGGGGGACAGACCGGCGTCCCTTCAGCGAAAGATGCTCTCGCGTCGAGGGAATTTCGTCCACATGCGGATCGTGGAAGGAAGCCTTGCCGCCCCGTTCCTCGATGAGTTCGATCAGCCTCAGCGACGGGCTCTCGCGAATGTCGGGGACGTTCTTCTTATAGGCAAGGCCGATGATGAGCACGCTCGAGCGGCTCAGCGCCTTTCCCTGGCGGCGGTCGAGCGCCTCGGCGAGCCGCCCGACCACGTGGCGGGGCATGGCCGAGTTGATCTCGCCTGCGAGTTCGATGAAGCGGGTCGGCAATTCGTATTCGCGCGACTTCCATGTAAGATAGAACGGATCGATTGGGATGCAGTGCCCGCCGAGTCCTGGGCCGGGATAGAAAGGCATGTAGCCGAACGGTTTCGTTTTGGCGGCCTCGATCACTTCCCAGATATCGATGCCCATCGCGTCGTAGACGACCTTGAGTTCGTTGACCAGCGCGATGTTGACCGCACGGAAGATATTCTCCGTCAGCTTCACCGCCTCGGCCGTCGCATTGGATGAGACCGGCACGACCGACGCGACCACGGCGCCATAGAACCGCTCCATGAGCGCCGCGGCGAGTGCGCCGTCGCCGGCGACCACCTTGGGGATGCTGGCCGTCTCGAAGGCGCGATTGCCGGGATCTTCGCGCTCCGGCGAAAAGCCGAGGAAGAAGTCAGCGCCGGATTTCAGTCCCGTCTCCTCGAGAATCGCGCGCACAACGCCATCGGTGGTGCCGGGATAGGTGGTCGACTCAAGCACGACGAGCTGGCCCTTCCGCAAGGTCTTGGCGATCGCGTGGGACGTGTTTTCCACGAAGGAGAGGTCGGGATCGCGGTGCCTAGTGAGCGGTGTCGGCACACAGATCACAATCACGTCGCAGAGGCCGAGGCCGGCGAAATCGGTCGTCGAGCGGAAGCGCCCGGCTGCCGCTTCGCGTCCGAGAGCGTTGTCCGTAACTGCCTCGACATAGGAGCGCCCCTCATCGAGCGCGACGATCTTCGAAGGGTCGATGTCGAAGCCGGTTACCGAGAAACCAGAGCGCGCGACGGCAATGGCGAGCGGCAGGCCGACATAGCCCAATCCGATGACGCCAACATTGGCGGCGTGCGCTGAAATCGATTCGAGGAGCCGGTCGTGATGAGGGGAGGTCAAGGTAAGCTTCCAGTGTTCGCAGGCGGTCGATCTGACCAGGGTGCGGCTGCCATTTCGGTTCCATTTTGTTGGCGATAATGCGGCCTCAAGTCAAGCACGGGCCGTTCCGCTCCGCACAACCCCAGCAATTCGAGGGTGTAAACGCATCCGACGTTTCGTGTAAGAGTCGCTCTGCGATCGAAAATTGCGGAGGTCTCTGGAAATCCTGCCCGACCGTGAATATCTGCGGGGAGCAGGCGACAACCGGTCGCCGTACGAGTCTGCCGCAATGCGGCGTGAACTTTTCTATTTCGACGGTGCGAAACTTCTGATGCTGCCCCGGGCAGGCGATCCCTTTCGCCGCCCTGCCGTGGCGGGAGCGGACGCCACCGCAACGATGAGGACATGCAATGAGCCAATCCGATGGCAATGTTTCCGAAATCCTCTTGGACAAGGTTGCGGATTGGCTCATGCGCACTTCGCTTAGCGACGAAACGCTGGAGACGATCGTGCGCGGCTTCTGCGAAAGGCTCGCGGCGGCGGGCCTGCCGCTGATGCGCGTCCATCTGTCCTTCTCGATGCTGCACCCGCTTTACGACGCACTCGGCTTTACCTGGTGGCGCGGCAGGGGCATCGAGGTGACCGGATTGCGCCACGAGGAATTGGCGCGCAATCCGCAGCGCTTCCTGGAGAGCCCCTATTATTACCTGCTCAGCAACAATCTCGACCATGTGAGACGGCGCATCGACCCGTCTGAACCGTCGGAGTTTCCGATCTTTGACGAGCTGAAGGAACAGGGCGCGACCGACTATATCGCGTTCATGCAGCCGCTCGGCGCAGAATCCGAGCATGGCATGGTCGGCTCCTGGACGACAGATCGCCACGGCGGCTTCAGCGACGACGTCATCGCGGCCTTGTTGCGGCTGCAGAACCACTTGGCGATCGCCGCAAAGGTCGCCGTGCTCGGCAAGCTCGCCGACAATATGCTGACGACCTATCTTGGCGCCAATGCCGGACGGCGAGTCATGAGCGGACAGGTTCGGCGCGGCGATGGCGAGACGGTTCGCGCGGCTCTCGTGATGGCGGACATGCGAGATTCCACCATGTTGGCGGAGAAGGAGGGGCGGCAGGCCTATATCGAAACGCTGAATGGCTTCTTCGACGCTATCGCCACGCCCTTCAATCGCAACGGCGGTCAAATCCTGAGTTTTGTCGGCGACGGCTTCATCGCCGTCTATCCCTGCGGCAGACACCGGGAGCCGTCGGAACTGGCCAGCCGCGAGGCTTTCGCGGCCGTCGGCGCGGCGAGCGCGCGCATGGCCGCCCTCAATGCCGAGCGGAAAAAACTTGGCCGCGACCCGATCGGCTTTGGCATCGGTCTGCATGTAGGCAATGTCATGTTCGGCAATGTGGGGCTTCGGGACCGGTTGACCTTTTCGGTCTTCGGCTCCGCGGTGAACGAGGTGCAGCGGCTGCAGAGCCTGACGAAGAAATACGGTCACAGCGTTGTCGCCAGCGAAGCCTTCGTCAATTACTGCGGGGGCGACTGGCTAACCCTTGGCGAGGAGACCTTGCGCGGCGTGCGCCAGAAGTTCACCGTGCTTTACCCGCGCGATGCTGCCCTTGCCGCGGTCGTGGACGAGAATGCAGAGCGCACGGTGGAGGATGGACTTTCCGAAGCCGAGCATGTCATGTTGCTCTATCGTAACAAGAAACAGGTGTCGGGGCCGCGCGGTCTGATCGACAAGATGCTTCAATGAGGAGTTCGATGCTTCGCGTCGTTTTGCTGGCTGCCATTTTCATCCTGCCCGGCGTTGCGGGTGCTCAATCGTCGCAGCCGCCGCCGGCGGAGCGCAAGCTCGTCGATGGCTTCGACGGCAAGGATTTCGCCCCGCAGGGCGGCCTCTATTACCGTGAGAACTTCGAACAGAGTGCTGGATCGGTCGAGTTCCAAAGCCTCGTCAAAAGAACGGGCACTGGGGGCCTGAAGCTCAGCGTGGTGCCCCATTGCCCGAGTCTGAACGACGGGTGCAGCGAGCGGGCGGAAATCTGGGAAAAGACAGAGTTGCGCGTGCCTTACGACGAGGGCGTCTGGTACGGCTTCGCGGTGAAGTTCGACGATCCCATCCCGAACGGCGATCACCGCTACCTCATCGCGCAGTGGAAACGCGAGATCGACCCCGGTGCGGACGGCGATTTCAGTCCCTTCCTTGCGCTGCGCATGGATCTCGGCAAGCTCTTTGCGACCGTAGAGACGAACTACCTGCCGCCGGTTTCGACCGGGCCCGACAATGTCCCCGCCCGCTGCGGCGCCGGCGAAACGCCCGTCTGGCTCCGCCCTGACGTTAACCAGATGCGCATACTGGTGGCGACAGACGGCAACTGGGAGCCGGAAGACGGCAGCCTCTTCAATTCCTGCACGACGGCCGTGACGGTTACCAATCATGGCAACCCGCTGCCACATCCCGACTCCGGCTGGATCGATTTCGCCGTCTACACCAAACCCGGCCCCGACGGTACCGGCCACATCGAGCTCTATGCCAATGGTAAGCCGATCGTGACGGTGAAAGGCCATATCGGTCATGCGGACAAGGGACTCGGTGAAAACCAGTATTTCAAATTCGGTCCCTATCGCGCTGCCGATACCACCGACTGGACCCTCTACTACGACGATTTCCGTCGCTCACCTTTCTGCCCCGACGTGCTGACGAACGGCACTTGCCCCTTTTAGGCGAATTCACCCGCCTTCCGGTCTGCTGGACAGCCTGCTGAACCTAGGCTACTGTTTTGGCTTGACAGCCGCCGCGATGTGCGAGTGACGCTGTAACACTTTGGGGTTGCTTGCATAATTTCGAGCCGAGTTATGCAAGGAGGGGCGCGAGGAAGCGTGTTGCAATGACCTTGAGAGCGGACCTGCTGCGAGTTGAGGGTCTGCGGATAACGTTTTCCGTTCTTGGCGGCGAAGTGCAGGCCGTCCGGGGGGCCAACTTCAGGATTTTGCCGGGCAAGGTGACCGCGCTCGTCGGTGAGTCCGGCTCTGGAAAATCGGCCATCAGCCAGGCGATCATGGGCATTCTGCCGAGCGTCGCCAAAGTCAGCGGGCGGGTGCTCTTCAGTGACCCGAAGGCGGGTGGAAAGCCTGTCGACCTTCTGGCGCTGGAGCCCGATGGACGCGAGATCCACGAGATTCGCGGTGCGCGCATCAGCAAGATCTTTCAGGAGCCGATGACGTCGCTGTCGCCGCTCCATACGATCGGAAACCAAATTTCCGAAGTGCTGACGATTCATACGGGTTTGGACAAGGCCGAGCGGCGGCAGCGGACCGAACAGCTTCTGGGCTATGTTGGATTTGCCGATCCGAAGCGAGCATACGACATGTACCCGTTCGAGCTTTCCGGTGGCATGCGGCAGCGCGCGATGATCGCGATGGCACTGATCTGTCGGCCGGCGCTGCTGATTGCCGACGAACCGACAACCGCGCTCGATGTCACGGTGCAGGCGCAGATTCTCCAGCTCCTGCGTGAGCTCCAGGCCAAGATGAACATGGCGATGCTGCTGATCACGCATGATCTCGGCGTCGTCGCCAATATGGCCGATGAGGTCGTGGTGATCTATCACGGGGAAGTCGTCGAAGCCGGCCCGGTCGAAGCGATCTTTCGCAATCCCCAGCACCCCTATCTCAAGGGGCTGATGGCCGCCGTGCCGCATTTCGACATGAAGCCCGGCGAACGCTTGAAGGCGCTTCGCGAAGTGCCGGTCCAGGCGGGCACCCTGATCGGCAGCCACCAGGCGAAACGAGCGGCCGGACCGGATGTCCTTGTGTCGGTGCGCCATCTTTCGAAGACGTTCACGACCCGCAGTTCCGGCTGGTTTGGTGGTGATGACGGTTCGCGTCATCGGGCGGTCGACGATGTTAGCTTCGATATTCGCCGCGGCGAATGCCTGGGTCTGGTCGGCGAAAGCGGCTGCGGCAAGACGACGGTCAGCAAGATTTTGATGCGAGCCGTGACACCGGATAGCGGCGCTGTCGCCTTCGACGACGGTCATGGGCCGGTGGATGTCCTGAAGCTCCAAGGGGCGGAGCTCAAGGCGATGCGCACGAAGATCCAGATGGTCTTCCAGGATCCCGTGTCGTCGCTCTCTCCGCGCCTGACGATCAAGAACATCCTGAGCGAACCGCTCGAAATTCACGGCCGGGGTACGCCGCGGTCGCGGGTCGAAACCGTGCGCTCCCTGCTACAGGCGGTCGGCCTCGATCAGCGTTTCATCAACCGCTACCCGCACAGTTTCTCCGGCGGCCAAAGGCAGCGTATCGGCATTGCGCGGGCACTGGCTCTCCTGCCGCAGCTTCTGATCTGCGACGAGCCCGTTTCGGCACTCGATGTCTCGGTGCAGGCGCAGATCCTCAACCTCCTGAAGGATCTGCAGAAGGAGCTCGGCTTGACGATGCTGTTCATCTCGCACAACCTCGCCGTCGTCGACTACATGGCGGACCGCATTGCCGTCATGTGCGCCGGCCGCATCGTGGAACTGGCGCCGCGCGAGGTGCTGATGGGCAATCCGGTCCACCCCTATACGAAATCGCTGCTGGCGGCCGTGCCCTATCCGGACCTCGACCGCAAGCTCGACTTCGAGTCGCTCCAGGCGAGCGGCGGTTCGGATCAGCGGCAATGGGGCGCACAATTCGTCGACGGCGGCGAGAGGGATGCGCTGGTTCCCGCCGATCTCGGCGGCGGTCATTTCGTGCTCGCCCGGAAATCGGCGGATGCAAGGGAGTTGCGACGGTGATCACGCGAAGAACCGCGCTCGGCATACTCGCCTCGGCGGCGTTTCCGAGATCGCTGCTCGGCGCCACGCGCGAGCTCGATGCTCTGGCGCCGCTCGTCGCCGAAGGCAAGGTGCCGTCGCTGAGCGAACGACTGCCGAAGATCCCGCGGGTAATCAAGGTCGCTGCGATGGGACGGGAACCGGGCCGCCATGGCGGCAGGCTCCGTATGCTGATCGGCAGCGCAAAGGATATTCGCCTGATGACCATCTACGGCTATGCCCGGCTGGTCGGCTACGATGAGAATCTCAACCTTCACCCGGATGTTCTCGAAGGCTATGAGACGGAGGAGGATCGCATCTTCACCTTCCGCCTGCGTGAAGGTCACAAATGGTCGGACGGTACGCCGCTGACGGTGGAGGACTTCCGCTATTGCTGGGAGGATGTGCTGCTTAACGAGAAGCTGTCGCCGGCTGGCCTGCCGACGGCACTGGTCATCGACGGGGAGGCGGGGAAGTTCGAAATCCTCGACGAGCGCACCCTGCGTTATTCCTGGTCGGTGCCCAATCCGGATTTCCTCCAGAAGCTTGCCGCGCCGCAGCCTCTGGTCATTGCCATGCCGTCCGCCTATCTCAAGCAGTTCCACCAGAAGTACCAGGACGAGGAAAAGCTGGAGGCGATCCTCAAGGAGGAACGCCTGAAGAAGTGGAGCCAGTTGCATATGCGCATGGCGCGCTCCTATCGGCCGGAAAATCCGGATCTTCCGACACTCGATCCCTGGCGCAATACCACGCCGCTGCCGGCCGAACAGTTCGTCTTCGAGCGCAATCCATATTTCCATCGCGTCGACGAAAACGGCCTGCAATTGCCCTATATCGACCGGTTCGTGCTCAGTGTCAGCTCGTCCGCGCTCATTCCGGCAAAGGCCGGCACGGGTGAGAGCGACCTGCAGGCGACCGGCATCGACTTTGTCGACTACACTTTCCTCAAGGATGCCGAGAAGCGATATCCGGTGGAGGTCAAGCTTTGGAAAAAGACGCAAGGCTCGCGGCTTGCGCTGCTTCCGAATCTGAACTGCGCAGATCCGGTCTGGCGGCCGTTGCTGAGAGACGTGCGCGTCCGCCGGGCCCTGTCGCTGGCGATCGACAGGCGCGAAATCAACATGGCGATGTTCTACGGCCTGACGAATGAAAGCGCCGATACCGTCCTGCCGGAGAGCCCGCTTTTCGAGCCCGAATTCGCCAGTGCCTGGATCGCTCACGATCCGGATCGCGCGAATGCGCTGCTCGACGAGGCCGGTCTCGTCGAACGCGACAGCGACGGCATCCGTCTCCTGCCCGACGGGCGCAGGGCGCAAATCGTCGTGGAAACGCCCGGCGAAAGCACGCTCGATACGGACGTGCTCCAACTCATCGCCGACTATTGGCACAAGGTCGGCATTTCGCTCTTCATCCGCACCTCGCAGCGCGATACCTTCCGCAGCCGCGCAGTCGGCGGCGAAATCATCATGTCGCTGTGGTTCGGCATCGACAACGGCGTGCCGACGGCAGACATGAACCCCGGCCAGCTCGCGCCGACTGCGGATGACCAGTTGCAATGGCCGGTCTGGGGGCTCAACTACATGTCCCACGGCGAGATGGGTGAGGCGCCCGACATGCCGTCGGTCGTCGAGCTTCTCAAGCTTCTCAAGCGCTGGAGGCTTTCCACCGACGCTGCCGAGCGGGAAGAGATATGGAAGGAGATGCTCTCCATCTACACGGACCAGGTCTTCTCGATAGGACTGGTCAACGCCTCGCTACAGCCGATCCTCGTCACGAAGAAACTGCGCAACTTCCCGGATGAGGGGCTCTACGGCTTCGATCCGACGAGCTATTTCGGCGTCTACAAGACCGATACGTTCTGGCTGGAAGAGGGCATCTGACATGCTTCGCTACATCCTCTGGCGTATCGCCGTCATGGTGCCGACACTCATCATCATTTCAGCGCTCGTCTTTACCATCATCGAGCTGCCGCCGGGCGACTATTTCGAAAGCTACATTGCCGAGCTGCGCGCCCAGGGCGAGGGCGTCGACATGGAGCAGATCGAGGCGCTACGCAGGGAGTACGGCTTCGACCAGCCGGCAGTGGTACGCTACGTCTACTGGGTCGGCGGCATGCTGCAGGGCGATTTCGGCTATTCCTTCGAATACCAGCTGCCCGTGAGCGATGTCGTCGGCGATCGGCTGTGGCTGACGATTCTCGTCTCCTTCTTCACGATCGCGTTTACCTGGATCATCGCCTTTCCGATCGGCATCTATGCCGCGACGCATCAATATAGCTGGGGCGACTACGGCCTGTCGCTGATCGGGCTCATCGGTATCGCAGTCCCCAACTTCATGCTGGCGCTGATCCTGATGTATCTTGCCAACATCTGGTTCGGCACGTCGATCGGCCATCTCATGGATCAGAAGTATCTCTCGGAGCCGATGAGCTGGGAGAAGGCGAAATCGATCCTCGAACACATCTGGATTCCGGTCGTCATCATCGGCGCCGCCGGTACGGCCGGCATGATCCGGCGGCTGAGAGCTAATCTTCTCGACGAGCTTCAAAAGCAATATGTCGTAACGGCAAGGGCCAAGGGGCTTTCGCCGACGAAGACACTGCTCAAATATCCACTGCGCATGGCGCTCAATTTCTTCATCTCCGACATCGGCTCCATCCTGCCGGCCATCATCTCCGGTGCGGAAATCACGGCGATCGTGCTCTCGCTCGAGACCACCGGCCCGATGCTGGTCAAGGCGTTGCAGAGTCAGGACATGTATCTGGCCGGTTCGTTTCTGATGTTCCTCGCATTCCTCACCGTCATCGGCGTGCTGATTTCCGATCTGGCACTGGCCGTCCTCGATCCGAGAATTCGCTTGCAAGGCAGGAGCACCAAGTGACGTCCCCCATTCCGGCGCCCGGCGAGCCCCTGCCGCATTACGTTTCGACCGCTCCCTTCGATCCCTATTCGGTCGAGGAGATGACGGAGGAGCAAGTCCGCGTCAACCAGGCATCGCAGTTGCGCCTGATGTGGTGGAAATTCAAGCGCCACAAGCTGGCGCTTGCGTCCGGCATTTTCCTTGCGGTCCTCTACGGAATGATCCTCATCTGCGAGTTCCTGGCGCCTTATAATCTGCATACGCGTAATGTCGATTTCATCTATGCGCCGCCGCAGCCGATCCATCTTTTCCATGACGGCGAATTCGTCGGGCCTTTCGTCTATGGCCGGACCATGACGCTCGACATGGACACGCTGAAGCGAAACTATGCGGACAACTCTGCCAACGTGGAGCCGATCCGCTTCTTCTGTCGCGGCGACGGCTATCGCTTCTGGGGTCTCTTCGAAAGCAATGTGCATCTCTTTTGTCCGGCAGAAGGCGGTCAGCTCTTCCTGCTCGGCACGGACAGGCTTGGTCGCGACGTGCTGTCGCGCATCATTTACGGCGCTCGGATTTCGCTCACGATCGGTCTCCTGGGCATCACCGTCAGCTTCGTTCTGGGCATCATCATCGGCGGGCTGGCCGGCTATCACGGCGGGGTCTTCGACCTAGTCGTCCAGCGGCTGATCGAGGTCCTGCAGTCGATACCGAGCATTCCCCTCTGGCTGGCGCTCGCGGCGATCATGCCCGCGACATGGAGCCCGATCCTGATCTATCTCGGCATCACCGTGATCCTCGGGCTGCTCGACTGGACCGGGCTTGCGCGCGCCGTCCGTTCGAAGCTGCTTGCCTTGAGAGAAGAAGATTATGTTCTTGCCGCGCAGTTGATGGGTGCAAGAAGCAGCCGAATCATCGGGCGCCACCTCGTCCCGGGCTTCATGTCCCACTTGATCGCCACGGCCACCATTTCGATTCCCGGTATGATCCTCGGTGAAACCGCGCTGAGTTTCCTTGGTCTCGGCCTTCGGCCGCCGATCACGAGCTGGGGCATCCTCCTGACGGAGGCAAGGAGTGTCAGCGTCATTGCCTTCTACCCATGGCTGCTGTTGCCGACCATACCTGTTATTCTTGTGATATTGGCGTTCAACTTCCTGGGAGATGGGTTGCGCGACGCCGCCGATCCCTACAAATAGCCTCGGTATCACCTCACCTCCCGGGCCATCTCGCGCTGCAGCGGGCCGCGGTCTCAAGAAGAGAAAGGTTCTGGCATGACACGGCGTTTCGAAGATGCCCGAATCCTGATGTACAGCCATGATACCTTCGGCCTCGGTCACCTCAGGCGCTGCCGTGCGATCGCGCATGCGTTGGTCGAGGACTATAGCGGTCTGCAGATTCTCATCATTTCCGGCGCGACGATTGCCGGCGCGTTCGACTATCGCGCCCGCGTCGATTTCGTGAAGATCCCGAGCGTCATCAAGCTTCGAAACGGCGAGTACACCTCGCTCGACCGGCACATCGAGTTGCACGAGACGCTGAAGATGCGCCAGTCGATCATTCGCTCCACGGCGGAGACCTTCAAGCCGGACATCTTCATCGTCGACAAGGAGCCGATGGGCCTGCGCGGCGAGGTAGAGGACACCTTGACATATCTGAAGGCGCACGGAACCCGGCTGGTCCTCGGTCTGCGCGACGTCATGGACGCGCCACATCTGCTCGAGGTCGAGTGGAAACGCCGCGATACGATGCGCAAGATCGAGCAGTTCTACGATGCCATCTGGGTCTATGGTCCGCCGGACTTCTATGATCCGTTGGTGGGACTGGATGTGCCCGTGGCCGTTCGCGACCGGATGAACTTCGTCGGTTTCCTGCAAAGAGGCGTTCCGCGCGACAATATGCCGAGCCACAGGCCGGAGGGGGATTACATCCTCGTGACGACCGGCGGCGGCGGCGATGGCGCCGATCTGATCCATGATGTCATCCACGCCTATCAGCAGGACCCCGAACTGACCTACAATGCGCTTGTCGTCCTCGGACCCTACATGCCTGCCAAGAAGCGCAACAAGCTGACCCGCAAGGGCAGCAGCATACCTTTCATCAGGATGATCGAGTTCGACAACCGCATGGAGGAGCTGGTTGCAGGCGCCAATGGCGTCGTATCGATGGGTGGGTATAACACCTATTGCGAGATCCTTTCCTTCGACAAGCCGGCGCTGATCGTACCGCGGCTGGTACCACGTGAGGAGCAACTGATCCGGGCGCAGCGTGCCTCCGCCCTAGGCCTGGTCGAAATGCTGCTGCCGCAGGAGTCCGAAGATCCGCTACGCTTCGCCGCCGCCATCAAGGCCCTGCCGCATCGCGCACCGCCGTCCCGCAGCGCCCACGGGCTGAGGCTGGAGGGCCTTATGCACATTTCCGACATTGTCGGAGACTGGCTCGACCACCGATCGCAACAGCACTTGAGCATCGTAAAGCAGACAAGCTGATATCCGTGTCCTCAAATCGAAAAATCGCTGTCGTCCTGAAAGGCTATCCGCGCCTTTCGGAAACGTTCATCGCGCAGGAATTGCTTGGTCTCGAAAGGGCGGGCCACGAGCTCGTGCTCATCGCTCTTCGCCGACCGACCGACCTGAAGCGTCACCCAGTCCATGACGAAATCCGCGCCGCTGTCCATTATCTGCCGGAATATTTGCGCGATGAGCCCGGGCGCGTGCTGCGGGCGCTTTTCAGATCGGCACCGAAAGCCGGATTCTGGCGCGCGCTAGGGCCGTTCCTCCGCGATCTCCTGCGCGACAGGACGCGCAACCGCTTTCGCCGCTTCGGCCAGGCGCTGGTGCTCTTTGCCGAGTGGCCCGGAGACCCAGGCTGGCTGCACGCGCATTTCATCCACACACCGGCATCGGTCACGGCCTATGCCAGCCTCATGGCCGGCGTTCCCTGGACCTGCTCGGCGCATGCGAAGGATATTTGGACGTCTTCCGACTGGGAACTTTCCGAGAAACTCGGGCGCGCTCGCTGGACGGTGACCTGCACCAGGACCGGTTTCGAGCATCTCAAGGGCCTCACGGATGCAAAATCGCGGGTCCACCTGAGCTATCATGGCCTCGATCTCGCCCGCTTTCCGGTGTTTGCGGGTGATCATTCGAACCGCGACGGCTCGGACCCGGACGATCCCGTTAGGATCGTCAGCGTCGGGCGGGCGGTTGCAAAGAAGGGATTCGACGTTCTTTTGAAGGCGCTGTCGCTGCTGCCCCCCGACCTCAATTGGCGATTCGACCACATCGGGGCCGGTGATCTGACAAAAGAGCTTCGCGTGCTGGCCGGCGAGCTTGGCCTAGCCGAACGGGTGTGCTGGAACGGCGCGCTCGATCAGAAGGACGTCCTTGCCCGTTACCGCGAAAGCGATGTCTTCGCACTCGCCTGCCGTATTGCCGCCGATGGCGACCGCGACGGCTTGCCGAACGTTCTGGTGGAGGCGTCGAGCCAGCGGCTCGCCTGCGTATCGACAGCCGTCTCGGGCGTCCCGGAGCTTCTCGAGGATGGGGAGAACGGGCTTGTGGTGCCGCCGGAAGACCCTCGAACTCTTTCCGTGGCGCTCGAACTCCTGATCCGCGATCCCGATCTTAGGCGGCGCCTCGGGGCGGCCGCGGAAATGCGCGTGCGCACCGCATTCGATCATCAATCGAGCGTCCGCCAATTGATCGGGCTTTTCCAGGACGAATGGAGGCAGGTTCCTTGAGCAAACGGCGCGTCTTCTTCTATGTCCAGCACCTTCTCGGGATCGGCCACCTCGCGCGGGCGAGCCGAATTGCCAAGGCGCTTGGCGAACGGGGCTTCGACGTGACGATGGCGATGGGCGGCCTGCCCGTGCCGGGCTTTCCGGAGGCAGGAGCAAAAGCGGTTGCCCTGCCGGCGGTGGCGGCGGGCGATCATGGCTTTTCCGGTCTCTGCGACGCGGCCGGCGATCCGGTGACGCCGGCATTCATCGAGAACCGAAAGGACCTGCTGATCGATGCGTTGCGGCGTGCCGAGCCGGACGTGGTCATCATAGAAGCTTTCCCGTTCGGGCGCCGGCAGATGCGCTTCGAACTCCTTCCGCTGCTCGACGCCATTGCATCCATGGAACGGCGTCCTCTCGTCGCGACTTCGCTGCGCGACATCCTGCAGGAGCGGCTGAAGCCGGGGCGGGCGGAGGAGACGGTGGCGCTCGTCAGGGAGCATTTCGATCTGGTGCTCGTCCATGGCGATCCGGCCTTCGCGCGGCTTGAGGAGACCTTTCCGCTCGCAGGCGAGATCGCGGACAGGGTCGTCTATACGGGCCTCGTCGCACCGCCGCCGCCAGTGCAGCCGAGCGAAAGATTCGACGTCGTGGTCTCCGCCGGCGGCGGTGCGGTCGGCAAGGAATTGATCGCCGCCGCGCTCGCGGCGGCGCGGCTGCTGCCGGACGCGCTTCGCTGGTGCCTGGTGACCGGTCCCAACCTGCCGCAAGGCGATTTCGACGCGCTCAGCGCAGCGGCGCCCGCGGGCGTCGGTCTTTTTCGCTTCCGTCAGGACTTTGCGAGCCTGCTTGCCGGTGCCCGCCTTTCGGTTTCTCAGGCCGGCTACAACACCGTCTGCGATGTCCTTCGCGCCGGTTGCGCCTCGTTGCTCATTCCCTTCACGGCGGGCGGGGAAACCGAACAGAGCACACGTGCGGAGAGGCTTGAAAGGCTTGGCCTCGCGGCCGTTCTGCCGGAAGCGGGCATCACGCCCGAGGACATTGCGCATCGCGTCGAGGCAATGCTCGTCCGGCCGAGGCCGGCCACGCCGCCGCTCGACTTGAACGGCGCGGCCCAGACCGCCATGATCATCGAGGATCGGTTGTCGCGCGATAGAGCGATCAGACCGTTCCGATCAGCATGAAGCGCGTGTATTTCTTCATCGGCAGCGTGCCCGCGAAATCAGTATGCGCGAGAGCGGCTTGGGCACGGAATTCGTCGAGCGAGGAAACACAATTGATGTGTGTGGGTTCGCTGAAATAGTCGTTCGACTGGAGAAGAACGCGAGTTCCCGAGGGCAGGAGGCGAAGCCAACCGGCAAGGTCGGCAATGTGTTCGCAACTCGTGTTGACGATTAGATCGGCCCCGATCACCCGATAATCGAGGGCATACATGTCGGCGGTGACCGCGCGAAATCTTTCGCCGAACCCGGAGCCCAGCGTGCGTGAAACCTCTTCAACCGCGGGATCGATGTCGTAGCTTACGGCTGTCTCGATATCGAAGCGCGGGTCTTCGAGGAGCATGGCAGGCAGGACGCCATACCAGCCGCCGAGAACCGCAACTTTGCGATAGCGGGGGCCGGCGCAATCGAAGAGCTTCTCGCGCGCCCAGAGCTTGCAGCCAACCTGCTTGTAGTTGAAGGCATTCGCAATATTGGCGTCCGGATGCCTGGCTATCACCTTGGCGATGCCGTCCGCCAGCACACTGCCGGAATAGGCGGCGAGTCCCCGCACAAGGTCGTAGGCGTTCTCGTGCCAATCTGCATCGGAGCGGGGGGGGTGGCTGGCATGCGTCATGCGGCTGTTGTAAGCTCACCCTGTACCAAGCGCAAGCAGCGCGCGAGAAGCCCTAGGCTCGGGCGACGGGGAGCCCACCACATCGGAAGACCGTGGCGCAACGGCAACCTGCGCTCGTGGCGAGCGGTCACAGTTGGTTGAAGGGAAGCCATTGAAGATCGGATGTAGACAAACCATGTGCGGCGAGCGTCTGCCATCGAGGTGGCCGCGCGGTCCCATATTTTAGTTCAGGTTTCATTGCCGACCCATGGAAACACATCTTTCCCGCTACATATGGACTCATACCCGCAAGCAGCAGCTTTGGATCCTGCTGGTCGTGGCATTGTCGATGATTCCCTATTTCCTGTCCTTCGACCTGCCGAAGCAGATCGTCAACGGGCCCATTCAGGGTGACGGTTTCGAAACGCCCGGGGCTACCCAGCCCTTCATGCCGATTTCTTTCGACTTGCCGATCGTCGGTCATGTCGATTTGTTTTCCGGCTTCGAGCTTGGCCGGCAAGGTACGCTGCTGGCGCTCAGCCTGGTGTTTCTCGTGCTCGTGATCGTCAACGGTCTCTTCAAATTCTACATCAACACCTACAAGGGCCGGCTCGGCGAGCGACTCCTCAGACGCATCCGTTTCGAACTGATCGACCGCATCCTGCGCTTCCCGCCCAACCATTTGAAGCGGGTGAAGCCTGCCGAAATCGCCACCATGGTCAAAGACGAGGTCGAGCCCATGGGCGGCTTCACTGGCGACGCCTTCGTGCAGCCGGCGCTGCTCGGCGGCCAGGCGCTGACGGCGTTGTTCTTCATCCTTCTCCAGAATTTCTGGCTCGGCTTCGTTGCGGCGCTCGTCGTCGCCCTGCAGGCGATAATCATTCCGCGCATGCGCAAGCGGCTGCTGGTCCTCGGCCGCGAACGCCAGTTGACCGCCCGTCAGCTTTCGGGCCGGGTCAGCGAAATCGTCGACGGCATTCACACCATCCGCGGTCATGATACGTCGAACTACGAGAGGGCCGATATCGCCGCGCGCCTCGGCTATATCTTCAAGATTCGCTACGACCTTTACCAATGGAAGTTCCTGGTGAAGTTTCTCAACAACTTCCTCGCCCAGGTGACGCCGTTCCTCTTCTACTCGATCGGCGGCTATCTCGCGCTGCAGGGGCGGCTCGACATCGGTCAGCTCGTCGCGGTGATCGGCGCGTACAAGGATCTGCCAGGTCCTTTGAAGGAACTGATCGACTGGGATCAGGCGCGCCAGGACGTCCAGGTGAAATACACGCAGGTCGTGGAACAGTTCAGCGTCGAACCGCTTATCGATCCGAAGGTCCAGGAGGTCTCGGTCGAGCCTGCTCCTCAATTGAGCGGCGCGCTTGCAGCGGTCAATCTGTCGCTCGCCGACGACGGTGGGGCGAAGCTCATCGAACACGTGTCGCTCCAGATCCATCCGGGCGAGACGGTTGCGATCACCGGCGGCACCGGCAGTGGCGGCGAGGCGCTGGCCGAGGCCTTCGGGCGGCTGACGTGGCCCGCAAGCGGGAGGATCGTCGTCGGTGACAACGATATCCGCGAAGTGCCGGAAGCCGTCATCGGGCGGCGGATCTCCTATGCCTCTTCCGAGGTCTACACCTTCCAGGGCAGCCTCGGCGACAATCTTCTCTACGGACTGAAACACGCACCGTTGACCGAGGTCGTCTATGAAGGTGACAGGGCCGCCCACCGCAGATGGGAGTTGTTGGAAGCGAAGCTTGCCGGCAATCCGTCGCTCGACATCAACAGCGATTGGATCGACTACGCCGCCGCGGGTGCGACCGGCCCGGAGGATCTCTTTGCCAAGGTGAGGGCGGTTCTCGATGTTGTGCTGCTGACCAATGACGTCTTGGCGCTGGCTGTCCGCTCGACCATGGATCCGGTCGAACATGCGGACTTCGCAGGTGAGATCGTCGACATGCGCGGCGCCCTGCGCCGGCGTCTGGAGGACGAGAAGCTAAGCGATCTGGTCGTGTTCTTCGAACCTGGTTCCTACAACATCGAGGCGACCGTCGGCGAGAACCTGCTTTTCGGAACCGTAACGGACCGGGCGAGGTGGGAGCAGGCGCTGGAGAACCATCCGTTCTTCAAGACGGTGCTGAAGCGTGCGGGTCTGCACGAGGCTTTCTATGAAATGGGGCTGGAGATCGCGGAAAACGTCGTCGAACTGTTCCGCGACCTGCCTCCGGATCATCCGTTCTTCCAGCAACTCACCTTCATGACGAGCGACGAGATTCCCGTCTATGAAGGGCTCCTGCAGAGGTTGAGGGGGCGGCCACTGGAAGAGGTCTCGGAAGATGACGCTATCCGCATCATCCGCCTATGCTTCGGCTACATCGAGACGCGGCACCGCTTCGGTCTCTTGAGCGATAAACTGATGACGAAGATCGTCGAGGCCCGAAGCGAGTTCAGCGACGGGCTGCCCGCCGATCTCATGGGCATCATCGAGCATTACGAGCCGAACCGCTACATGGCTTCTGCGAGCATCATCGACAACGTGCTTTTCGGCCGCATTGGCCACAAGCACACGGACGGCTCGGACAAGATTCGGGCGATCGTGCGCGACCTTTTCGAATCGCTTGGTCTTGACGGCAAGGTGCTGGCCTTCGGCCTCGATTTCGACGTCGGGGCGGGCGGCAAGCGCCTGACGGCTGGTCAGCGGCAGAAACTCAATCTGGCGCGCACGCTCATGCGCATCTCGGACTTCTATGTGTTCAATCAGCCGCTGCTTGCCCTCGATCAGCGCACGCAGGACCGGATTACGCGGAACGTCTTTGCGTTCCTCCGCGATGAGAATCGCAATCCGGCCATCGTCTGGGTCATTTCCAATCCGGCCCTCTCGGAACTCTTCGATCGCGTTGCGCATTTCGAGAATGGACGGCTGTCGAAGGATGAGACCGCGCAAACGCCCGCAAAAGACAGCGACTACAAGGAATTGGCATCTTGATGTAGTATTTGTGCGAGGAGGCAGGCATATTTCCCGAACGTGGGGACGGGAGGTGTTTGCGCCCGTGACAGATGCGGAGAGAAGCGGACTGATATGCTCCTGAAAGACGAAGTGGAAATGCTGCGCCGGATTACGCTGTTTGCCGGTCTGCCACCTGCAAAGCTCAAGCTTCTGGCCTTCACCTCCGACCGTGTGCTCTATGGCGCGGGGGAGAGCCTGTTTCATCAGGGGGACATCGGCGATGCTGCCTATGTCATCCTGTCTGGCAAGGCGGATGTGCTGGTCTCGACGTCGACTGGTCCGGTGAAGGTCGCCGAGGTGGAAGAGAATTCGATCATTGGCGAGATCGCCATTCTCTGTAATACGCCGCGCACCGCTACGATCACGACGACGACGCCGCTTGAGGCCCTGCGCATCCGCAAGGACGACTTCCTGAAGCTATTGGCCGATTTTCCGGAGATGGCCGTGGAGATCATGCGCGTTCTTGCCGATCGCCTCAGCCAGACGACATCGGAACTGACAGAGGCACGCAGCCGCGCCCAACGCGTCGAAGCCTGAGGTTTTTCGATTTCTGCCAGATGCCGCGGCCGCCTTTGCTTGATGATCTTGTCGTGAGCCCGGTTCCGAGTCCCAAGTCACGCGCCACAGCGCCGCGCGTCTCTTCAGGCACGCTGTAATTCTTTGTATCTACGTATCGCGTTTTCCGAAAAACGATTCCGGTTTTCGGGCCGATCAGCTAGAGAAGCGCCATGCGCGCGATAACCTATTTCCAAAAAACCGTCTACTTTCCCGAGAAACCGGAAAAGAAACGCTTCTTCGCCCGGCTCCAGGCCGGGGAGTGGGAGCCCGGCACGTTCCGCAATATCGAACGCCTCGTCGACGACAGGACGACATTCGTCGATATTGGCGGCTGGATCGGCGTCACCCCCTATTGGGCTGCGCAGATCGCGCACAACGTCATTGCTGTCGAGCCAGACCCGGTCTGCTTCGATGTGCTGACGCAGATGCGGCCGGGAAATGCCGGCCGGGTGGAACTCATCAATGCCGCGCTGTCCGAGGATGAGAGCCTGGTGCTCCACTCCGTCGGCGGCGGCTTTGGCAGCTCGGAGACCTCGGCGCTTATTGCCGACGAAACAGGCATGGCGATTACCGCCAGGACCGTCACCATCCCGGAACTCCAGGCGATGGCGAAGACCGAGCGGCTTTGCTTCAAAATCGACATCGAAGGCTATGAGTATAAGGCGCTCGACCAATTTCGCGCGATCGATCGGAAGAGGACCGCGGGCGTGCTTCTGGCCGTGCACCCGCAAATCCTCGCGGCCTCGCTGTCCGGCCCGGCTGCATTTCGGGTGCTTCGTACGGTGGTGGCGACGATCCGCCTCGTCCGGCGCTTCCGCGGCTTCCGACTGGAAAATCCCTCCGCGATCTGGGGGGCGCTCCGCAAGTCGATTGCCCGGCGCGAACTCAGGGGCTTCGACCTGCTCTTCGTCCCGAAATAGTGCATTTCGCTAAGGCAGAGCGCGTCGCATGCACTTCGGTGAATGCTCGCTTCAGGGCTCGGTTCGCGGGCGCCCATGGGTCGTCGCTGTCCGTTTCGATCCCGCTATGCGCGCGATCGCTGCGCACCTTGCAGGGGATTGATGCCGGTGCGCCCGAACCGGGCCGGCTCGCTTGATGTCTCCAGCTCGCCGACGCCGCCTGAAAGATCGTCGAGGATCGGGCAATCCGGCCGGGCATCGCCATGGCAATGCGCGGCCAGATGCTTGAGCGTGCGGCTCATTGCCTTCAGTTCGTCTGCCTTGCGCTCCAGCAACTTCACCTGATCAAGCGCGATTTTCTTGACCTCGGCGCTGGCGCGCGATCGGTCGTGCCACAGTGCCAGGAGATCGGCCATCTGCTCGACGGTGAAGCCGAGATCGCGTGCCCGGCGAATGAAGCGCAGCGTGTGGACGTCATTGTCGCCGTAGCTGCGATAGCCGGATTGGCTGCGGCTCGCAGGCGGAATGAGGCCGATCGTTTCGTAGTAGCGGATCATTTTCGCCGAGACGCCTGAAGCGCGTGCGACATCGCCGATATTCATGCGATAACCTTTCGATTCCTGAGCCAAGATATAGACCCTGTGCCAGCCGGATTCCAGGATCTCGAGCAGGGCCGCGCCTCTAAGCTTGCGCCTTGAAGCGCTTGAGGCGCAGCGCGTTCCCGACGACGAAGATACTCGAAAGCGCCATCGCGGCCGCGGCGAAGACCGGCGAGAGCAGCACGCCATAGGCGGGATAGAGCGCGCCCGCGGCGACCGGGATCAGGACCACGTTATAGGCGAAGGCCCAGAACAGGTTTTCCTTGATATTGCGGATCGTGGCCCTGGACAGCGCGATCGCCTTCGGCACGCCGAGCAGATCGCCGGACATCAGCACCACGTCGGCACTTTCAATGGCAATATCCGTCCCCGTGCCGATTGCCAGTCCGACATCGGCGGCTGCCAAAGCCGGCGCGTCGTTTATGCCGTCGCCGACGAAGGCCACCTTCCGGCCGTCCGCCTGAAACCGTCTGAGCGCGGCAACCTTTGCGTCCGGCAGCACCTCCGCGGACACCTCGTCGATCCCGAGTTTGCGGGCGATGGCATCTGCCGTGCGGCGATTGTCGCCGGTAATCATCGCGATCTTCAGACCCAGATCTTGCAATTGCCGGATAGCCTGGGGTGTCGTCTCCTTGATCGGGTCGGCGACGGCGATAATGGCGGCAAGTCTACCGTCGATCGCGGCATAGAGGGGGCTTTTGCCGCCATGGGCGAGGCGCTCGGCCGCGGCGGCGAAGGCCGAAACATCGAGGCCCAGCCGCGCCATCAGCCTGTCGGCGCCCACGTAGACTGTCTTGCCCGCGACCTCGGCGTGGGTGCCGAAGCCGGGGATCGCTTCGAAAATTTCCGGCTCCGCGATCGGTAGGCCATCGGCCTTCGCTGCAGCAACGATGGCTTGTGCGATCGGGTGTTCCGAGCGCGTCTCGGCCGCTGCAATTGAGGCGAGTACCGTGTTGCGGTCGAAGCCGGGGGCAGTCTCCAGGTCGGTCAGTTCCGGACGGCCATTGGTGAGCGTGCCCGTCTTGTCGATGGCGATGATCTCGGCATTGCGCAGCGTTTGCAGCGCCTCTCCCTTGCGGAAGAGAACGCCCATCTCCGCGGCCCGCCCGGTGCCGACCATGATCGATGTTGGCGTGGCGAGCCCCATGGCGCAGGGGCAGGCGATGATCAGTACCGCGACACTGTTGACGAGGGCGAAGGTCAGGGCGGGATCCGGTCCGAAGACGAACCAGACCAGGAAGGTCAGCAGCGCAATTGTCATGACCATCGGCACGAACCAGGCGGTGACGCGATCGACAAGCGCCTGGATTGGCAATTTCGCGCCCTGGGCCTGTTCAACCATTCGGATGATCCGGGCAAGCACCGTGTCCGCTCCCACCTTTGTGGCGCGGAAGGTGAAGGCGCCGGTCCGGTTGATCGTGCCGCCGACCACCTCTGAGCCGCTCGTCTTTTCCACCGGCACGGGCTCGCCGGTGATCATGGATTCATCGACATAGGAGGAGCCCTCGATCACCACGCCATCGACGGCGATCTTCTCGCCGGGACGCACGAGCACGACATTGCCGGTACGCAAGTCTGCTATCGCAACTTCAGCCATCTCTCCGTTGCGCAGGACGCGGGCGGTCTTCGGCTGCAGTCCCATGAGATGCTTGATTGCCTCGGAGGTGCGGCCCTTGGCGCGCGCCTCCAGAAGCCGACCGAGCAGGATCAGCGTGACGATCACCGCCGCGGCCTCGAAATAGACATTGGCCGTTCCGGCGGGCAGTAGGCCGGAGGCAAAGGTTGCGACGACCGAATACCCCCAGGCGGCGGCCGCGCCGATTGCGACCAGCGAGTTCATGTCGGGGGATGCGCCAAGGAGCGCCGGCACGCCCTTCGCGAAGAAGCGAAGGCCGGGGCCGAACAGTACGAGCGTTGCGAGGGCGAACTGGAGATACCAGCTTTCCTCCATGCCGATCTCTCTCATGACGAATTCGTGGATACTCGGCACGAAGTGCGAGCCCATTTCGAGGATGAATACGGGCAGTGTCAAAAGCGCGGCAATGGCGACGTCGCGTTTCAGTCGTCGGCTTTCCACGTCGCGCCTATCCGTTTCCCGGTCGGATGCTTCGGCGCCGCCGATGCGCCTTGCCTCATAGCCGATGCCGCGTATGGCCGCCTCGACGTTCGCGGCCGAGGCCAAGCCCCTGACGAGGCGAACGGTCGCCCGCTCGGTCGCGAGATTGACATTGGCCTCAATGACGCCCGGAACTGCCTTCACGGCTTTCTCGACGCGCGACACGCACGAGGCGCAGTTCATGCCTTCGACCTTGAAGTCGAACTGCTCTTCCGCCACCTCATAACCGGCATCTTCCACCGCCTTGACGATATCCGCCGGCTTCGCTGTCTCGTCGAACCGCACCTCGGCGCGTTCCGTTGCGAGATTGACGGATGCGGATCGAACGCCCGGCACGGCGCAGACCGCCCTCTCGACACGCTTCACGCAGGAAGCACAGCTCATGCCCTCAATCGAAAAGGTGGCGCTACGCTCGTCCGAAATCGGTCCGGCATATCCCCTGGCGCTCTCGGGCAACGTCATCTTCTTCTTCCTCGCGACTGCGATTGCTGGCGCCGGTAGGACGACGCATTCGATTTACTGAAGATGGACCTTCCCAGCGTTGGAAGGTCAAGAGGTGGGATTGCGAAAATGCGGCCGTTCCGAACATGCCTGCCGAGTCCGTGAAGCTTGTTCTCCAGTCTGCGGCTGGCGCTCCGGATCGAGGGCGGCACTCCGACCGGCGCCCGGGTGCTTTCCTGCGCGCGCGACAATCATCCGGTCCGCTCTTGCCAATTGCCTGATCTATGACGCGAAGTCGCCGATGGTGTCTCCTCCAGGCGCAAACGCGGCAGTGCGTTCGGAAACATCTGCTGCACGAAATCGATGAGCTGCTCGCGCATCTCGCAACGCAGATCGAAGGCGCGACCGGAGTCGGCAGCCGAGGCGAGGACGCGGATCTGCATCACGTTTTCGCGCAGATCGGTTACCGCCACATTCAGAACCTTGCCGTCAAAATTGACCGATCGCGACGCAATCTCCTCCACCTTCGTGCGAACGACGTCCACGGGCATCGTGTAGTCGAGGTAGACCATCATCGAACCGATCAGCGGAGCGCTCTCGCGTGTCCAGTTCTGGAAGGGGTTCTCCATGAAATAGTTCAATGGCAGAACGAGCCGGCGCCAGTCCCAGAGTTTCACGACGACATAGGTGGAGGTGATCTCTTCGACCCGTCCGAATTCCCCCTCGACGAGGATCGCGTCGTCGATGCGGATGGGCTGCGTAATCGCAAGCTGTACGCCGGCCAGGAGGTTTTTCAGGACCGGTTGCAAAGCGAGACCCACGACGATGCCGGCGGCGCCGGCGGAGGCGAGAAGGCTCACGCCATATTGTCTCACGTTCTCGAAGGTCATCAGCACAGCCGCTGCCGCCAGGACGATCAGCAGAGAATTGGCGATGCGGCGCATGATCCGGAACTGGGTGACATGCTTGCGTGCGAGGAGGTTGTCCTCGGTATCGAGCTGGAAACGTCTGAGATAGACGACGGACCAGATATGCATGGCGTTGTGGATGATCCACGCCACCAGGACGATGAGACAAACCAAGAGGAGATGACGCAGAGAGCTGGCCTGGCCCGGAGTGAGCGGTGCAACCAGGGCGGCGGCATGGAGGCCGAAGGCGACCGTTACCACTTTTCCCAGTCGTTCCGTGCGTGCGACAAGCGAACGCCAGAACAGATCCTTTTGGCCGACGACCCGTTGGAAAAGGCTGAAGACGAGCCGGTGGACGAGAAGGCCTGCGAATATGAAAGCGGCGAGAATTCCCAGGCTTGCGACCCACGCCGGAAGCAGCTCAATCTCGCGTTCCAGTCCGGATAGAAAATCCATTCGTTCATCCTCCCTGATCGTATTCGGGGGAGACCCGCCATTCTACAGCGCCGAGAGCCTTCTCAGACGCGCAACGGTCGGTGATTGCAGATTCATGTTGCGACTGGATTGGCGATTGTCTCGCCGAACTCCAGAATAGGTGAACTGCAAGCTGAGTAGAATTGTTTCCGCACTCGCTATGCGGAATGGCGCGCCTATGACTCAAAGGCGGGACGAAAAAGCCCCGCACGAGGGCGGGGCAAGTCCCGCCTCCAGTTGCCTTCGTTGGGAGCGGGGGGCGTAGCCTAGAGATGTAGCTACGCTGAGACGCTATCTGCGGTTTGATCGGAGAGGAAGGCCTGATTCCCCGGTTTCGGTACTCCGTTTAAGAAAACGTCCGAAAGGGTGAACGCTTCGCAATTATGGAGCCTGTCCCTGCAAGGCGGAGATCACGCGTGCGCATCTTTATCGAGCATAGTCCTTCGACTTGAATGACCGGCTGAATGTCAGCTTGCGGAAAAGCGCGCACATATCCCCCATCATGTGCGGTGGGGCGTCGGCAACAAAAGTCCTCGGCGACTTTCGCCTATCGAGACGAACTGCGCCGAATTGAGACACGGGGAACTTACTCAAGTTCTCGAATGTTCTCGTAGGAATTCCTTCGTGGGAGACAAGATCATGGCGCGGTCACCGCAGAAATCCTCTCGCGGCGCTCAGCCTCCGCTGGCCCTGCCGCGACTTGCCGGCGCGGAGGCTGAGGAGTTTGTCGCGACCGCCATCGCCGATCTCGTGAAGTCGAAAATCCCGTTCCTGATCGCGGGCACATTCGCCGTCAGTGCCTATACGGGCATCTCGCGGCTGACCAAGGACCTCGATATATTTTGCAGGGCGGGCGATTTCAGCCGCATACTCAACCATTTCCAGTCACTCGGCTACACCGCCGAGATCGAGGACGAGCGCTGGCTGGGCAAAGTTTACAAGGGCAAGCATTTCTTCGACGTCATATTCTCCTCCTCGAACGGCACCATGTTCGTCAGCGATGCCTGGTTCGAACACGCGCTGACGGTGAAGATCAATTCCAGCTCCGTTCCGATAGTTGCGCCGACAGAACTCGTCTGGTCGAAATCCTTCATTCAGCTCCGCGAGCGCTACGACGGCGCCGACTTGGCGCACATGATCCTCAAGACCCACGATCGGATCGATTGGCACAGGCTGCTCGACACCATGGACGCCCATTGGGAGGTCTTGCTGATCCACCTGCTCAATTTCCGGTGGATATATCCTTCCGAACGCGACCGGGTTCCGGCATGGCTGCTTGACGAGCTATTGCGTCGGCTGGCCGCGCAGGGGGAACTTCCGCTGCCGCAGACGAAGATCTGCCGCGGACGAATGTACTCGCGAGGCGATTACGAAGTCGACGTCACGGAATGGGGCTTCGCCGACGTCGGCGGCGATGTCGAGATGCGTACAGGAAGCAAGGAGTAGGGCGATGAGCAAGACGAAAGTGGCAGCGGTCGCGGATCTTCATGTGAAGGAGGACGGCTCGGTCTCCTGCACGGAGCTTTTTTCAGAGATCTCGCGCGTGGCGGACGTGCTTGTGATCGCCGGCGACCTCACAGATCTGGGCAAACCCGCGGAAGCCGAACTCCTAGCCGCCGACCTGAAGTCCTGCACGGTTCCGGTGGTGGCCGTGCTCGGCAATCACGACCACCAATGCAACGCCGTCGAGGAGATATCGGCGATCCTGATGAAGGCCGGCGTTCACCTCCTCAACGGCCAGGCGGTCGAAATCGCCGGCGTCGGCTTTGCCGGCACGAAAGGCTTCGTGGGCGGCTTCGGCCGGCACATGCTCGGCTCCTTCGGCGAGCCCGCGATCAAAGCGATGGTCTCCGAGACGGTCGACGAGGCGATGCGCCTGGAGAACGCCATGCGAAAGATCAGCACGCGGCACTCCGTCGTGGTGCTCCACTATGCCCCAATCGCGGAGACTGTCGCCGGAGAGCCGGAGGCGATCTATCCGTTTCTCGGTTGCTCGCGGTTGGCCGAAACCATCGACCGCTTTCGGGTGAGTGCAGTCGTTCATGGCCACGCGCACAGGGGCACCTACCGGGGAAATACACCCGGCGGCGCCCCCGTTTACAACGTCGCCGCCCATGTCGAGAAGCCGTCCGGGCGGCCCTATGCGATTTTGGAGTTCTGATGTCGCTCTCCGAATGCCTTGCCAGGACGAGCTTCGCGCATGGTTCGAACAGCGAGCAAATGATCCTGCGGCACTTCAAACGCCATGCAACACGCAAATCGGCAATCTCTTCGGAGCGCCCGGACCGAACTGATTCGATCATGCCGTCAGATCGCTGAGAAAATTCCGGCACCAGCGCGAAACGTCGTGTTCCAGCAAGTGATCCATCATCACCTTCCAACGCTTCTTCCGCTCTCCCAGCGGCATGCTGAGCGCGCGCGCCATGGCGTTGGCGATACCCTCTATGTCGTATGGATTGACCAGAAGCGCGCCCTGCAACTCGCGGGCAGCGCCCGCGAAGCGCGAAAGCACAAGCACGCCCGGATCGTCCGGATCCTGCGCGGCCACATATTCCTTTGCGACCAGGTTCATGCCGTCTCGAAGCGGCGTCACGAGGCCGACTTTGCCAAGCCGGTAAAGCCCCGCAAGAATGCGGCGGCCGACCGAGCGGTTGATATAACGTATAGGCACCCAATCGACGGCGCCGAGTGCGCCGTTCACCCTGCCGGCCTGTTCGGCAACCGTGCGTTGCATTGCTTCGTATTCCGGCACTTCGGAGCGCGACTTCGGCGTGATTTGCAGATAGGTGACGCGCCCCCTGTAGACCGGATTGTCCAGGATGAAGCGCTCAAATGCGTCGATGCGCTGCGTGATTCCCTTGGAATAATCCAGGCGATCGACACCGATTATCAGACTGCGGTGCTCAATGCTTTCACGTGCCTTCTTGACCGTGCTGTTGGTGGATGCCTTTTGGGCGAATTCGGCGAAGGCGGCAGTCTCGATGCCGATCGCATAGACGCCGCCCTTGAATACGCGGCCATAGGCACTGAAGCGGCCTCCGCCAACTTCGTCGCCGATGCCTTCCCGCCTGAGGCAACTGGCGAAGTTCTCGAGGTCGTGATCGGTTTGAAAGCCGACGACGTCGTAGTGCGACAGGCCACGCATGATCTCCTCATGAACAGGCATCGTAAAGAGCACGTCCGCAGGCGGCCAGGGAATGTGGAGAAAAAAACCGATGCGGTTCTTCAGGCCCATCTGACGCAGTTCCGCGGCGAGAGGGATCAAGTGGTAGTCATGCACCCAGATGACGTCATCGGGCTTGACAAGCGGCGCCAGGCGATGGGCGAAGAAGCGGTTGACGCGGAAATAGCCGGCCATTTCCTTGCGACCGTATTCGGCGAGGTCAAGCCGGTAGTGACAGATCGGCCAGAGAACGCGGTTGGCGAAGCCGTGGTAGTATTCCTCGACGTCGGTATCGGTCAGATCCGTCAGCGCATAGGTGACATTGCCCTGCTGGAGATGCGCGAGCGGCGCCGGCTCGTGCTCGCCGCTCGACTTTCCCGACCAGCCCATCCATATGCCGCCATGCTCTTCGAGGGCGACTTTCAACGCGACCGCCAGCCCGCCGGCGGGCGCAATCCCGCCCTTGTCCGGAACGGGTACGCGATTCGAGACAATAACGAGGCGGCTCATGCTCAATACCTTTCATGCAAGAAATATGTCAGGTGCTCGACCTCAGGAGACCAACCTGGCGATGATGGCGCGCAGAGCCTCGGAAGAAGGGATGGTGCCCAGCGCTTCGCTCGCAGGCAAAGGCGGGCCGATGCGGATCGAATAGCCGCCGAGCCGATTGACCGTGCGAAACATCGCTTCGTCGGTCACATCGTCGCCGATCGCGATCGCGCGTCTGCCGGCAAAGGTTGGCTGCGCCAGAAATGCCGCCACGGCCTGGCCCTTGTCGGCGCTGGCCGGACGGATTTCGATAACCATCTTGCCGTGTTGGATCGTCCAGTCCGGTCCCGCTCGGATCAAAGCCCGCTCCATCAGCGGTTCAACTGCGTGCTGTCGGTCCGGCGCAAGCCGGTAATGGGCCGCGACTGCCGCTCCCTTGTCTTCGATCAGAACGCCCGCCCAGTTGGCAGTATCGGCGATCAGATCAGCCTTCAGTCGCTCAAATTCCAGCGTCGCTGCGGCCTTGTACATCCGGCCATCCGCATCGCGGCGCTCGGCACCATGAAGTCCGGCGATGGGAAAACGGACCGGCGAAAAAAGCTGCCCCGCGTAATCAAGACCGCGACCGGTCACAAGTGCAAGCGCGCCTCCGAGTTTTCTCGACAAGGCCTGGAGATGGGCGGGCAGGGATGGCGGAACCGCTACGGCGTCCGGCGTTTCGGCAAGGTCAAGCAACGTTCCATCGATATCGAGGAACAGAGCCCAGCTTTCCGGATCGGTCGAGAGAGCGGCGACAAAGAAGTCCTCTCCTGAAACTGCATCAGCTTTTTTCCGGTATGACATGGGGTCATAATTATATCAGATACCGTGAACGACCACCCCGGCTTTGTATTTGAATGGCTCGGCGTCCAGGCAAATTTCACCCTCGGCGGTCTACGCCGCAACCGTCTCCTCACCGCAGCGACGACGTCGCTCCGCCCCATCTGCCGCCGGCGACCAGTTGCCGTGAGAAGACGCATTCGTATTTCACTTAGCAAAATGTAAACTTAATCCGTATCCCGGATACGCCTATATTGCCCCACAGGAGCTCTGTCCATGTCTGTAAAAGAGCGCATCAAGAGATATTGGGAGACCGGAGGAGCAGCCGATCTCGTGCGGGTGGAAGTTCTCGTGCCAAGAGCGCGTCGAGAAGAGATCGTGAATATTGCCGCAGAATTCCGCTCCAAACACCGGGCCAAGAAGGATCGACTTGCTGAATTCATCAGGATTGCGACTGAGAGATATGTTCCGAGAGTGTTCGACAACATCGACATCGACAAATTGAACGATCTGCCGCAGAAGGCGCGGGTTATCATGGCCTCCATCGCCGGGAATAGGTCCGATAGCAGCTACATTGCCGGCGGCTTGGTCTTGTGGACTGGCCCCGCGTGTCCGATCACATCGACATCTTCCATGATACCGATGAGGAAATCGGATCTGCTGCGAATGCCAACATCGAGAAACTGAGGGCTGACGGTTTCCAGGTCTCTGTCGAGATCAACATCTACGGCTGCGTCGAAGCAAACGTCATGCGCGGGTCCAATGGATGAGCGAGACTCGAACTCGCTTCTTGCCACTCGTCAGGGACGACGAGTGGCAAGGATCCGGGATGACCTCGTCGCCGCTCTCGACCGGGCAGAGAACTACCTGCGCAATGCTCCCCCCGAGATCGTCGGGATACTGGCCGTAGATTCCGCAGGAGTTCCGATGGAGGTCTATGATCTCAACACCGACGGAATCCAATATCGCAATGAGACCTCCGAGCCCGAAGTTACACCAGATTTGCCTCAAACAGTAAGCCGCTGGGCAGCTTCCTGACTACGTCTGGTTCTCTGCCCGGGATCACTTCCGGGGCCGCAGCAGCGCCAGGGCGACCGTCGATGCCGCAAGGACAGCGGTAATAATAAAGGGCCCGGTAGCGCCATAGTTGTCCACGACATAGCCACCGAAAACCGCGCCGATACTGATGGCGACCTGGAAAGAAACGACCATCAGGCTACCCGCCGCCTCCAGAGCGTCGGGCGCCGCGAGCGACAGATTGGTAGGCAGTACGACTGGTGCCATGCCGAAGGCGAAGCCCCAAAGCGTGGAGAAACCGAAGGCAACGCCGATGTGAGCGCCCCAAAGGACCAAAGCGAGTGTCGCAAACCCCATCAACGCGGCGGTGACCGCAAGCGCCATGCGGATATTGGCGTCGGCCATTCGTCCGCCGGCAACGTTACCAGCCACAGCGGCGATTCCGAAGCCGAGCAGCACCAGGGCGATCGGCCCGGCTTCAAGGAGCGTCACCTGTTCGAGGAAGGGACGCACATAGACTGATCCGGCAAAATGCCCCGTCATCAGTAAAAGGATAGCAAGCATTCCCAATTGGATAGGGCGTCGCCGTGTCAGCCGAAAGACATCGGCGAGACTATTGTTTGCGTTTGCAGGCAGCGTCGGGAGGCTGAGCAGCTGCAGCAGCATTGCAAGCGCGGCAAGCGCCGCCGTCATGGCCATGGCGCTGCGCCAGCCCAGCCAATCGCTAACCAAGGCGCCCATCGAGGGTGCAGCTATGGTGGCGAGCGAGACGCCCAGGGTGACGATAGCCATGCCCCGTCCCGTTGCGTTGGGGCCAACCAGCCTCGCAACAACGGCGACTGAAAGCGCCCAGAAAGCGCTGAGCGCGATACCCAATCCAGCCCGACCCAACAACAACAGCCAAAAATCGGTTGCCAACGCTGCAAGAATATTAGAGCCGATCGCCAACGCACTGAGACCGACCAGCACCGTTTTGCGGTTCAACCTGCCGATGAGGACATTGCTCAACAAGGCCGTAACGGCGCCTACGGAAGCGGTGGCGGTGACTATCTGCCCGGCTGTTCCCTCGCTGATGCCGAGATCGCGCGCCAATGGAGTCAGCAGGCCTGCCGGCAGGAACTCAGCCGAGACCAGCGCAAAGCTGGTGGCCGCCATCGATAGAACCGCGAACCAAGTGGCTGCACTCCAGATGCCCGATCCAGTGGCATCACGGTCTAGCAGCGCGCTGTCAAGTTGCGATGTTGTGTCCGTCATTGAAAGATCTCCTACGTTCGGGAGCCTTTCATAGACGGCCTTTTTGGGATTATATGTGGCCTAAAATCCGAAATCTATGTCCGTTCGTCCGGAAATTGTGCGACGCACAACGCCTGGAGAGACGCTCGTGATGCGTTTGAAGGCGCGAGCGAAGGAGGCCTCGGATTCATAACCCAGACGGGAAGCAACCTCGGCAATCGACATGCCGCCTTGCCCTAACAGCTCGCGGGCAAGCTGCATACGCAGACGGGCGAGATAGCGGGCCGCGCCTTCCCCCAGGACAGTGCTGAAGCGCTCGGCGAACACCGAGCGCGACTGACCTGCCACGCTGGCGAGGTTTTCGAGCGTCCAGTTATGGCCGGGGTCTCGGTGCATAGCTGCCAGAACCCGACCAATATGGGGATCGCGGATGGCGGCGAGCCAACCGGTGGTCGAGGCTCCACTGCAATTGACCCAGCAGCGGATGAGCCGTGCTGTCAGCAAGTCCGCCATACGCGACAATACGGTCGCACTGCCCATCTGGGGTTGTGTAGCCTCCGCCGTCATGGCCGCCAGCAGGGGACCAACGATAGGGTCATTGCCAGCCACATCGCAGCCCTTGATGATTGGTGGCATCAAACCGATCAAGGGGTGAAGCGCATAGGCGCCCAATGCCATGGAGCAGCAGAACAGGGTGCTGGTCGCACCCGCACCTTCCTGTACCACTTCGCAGACGTTGCTCCCCACCTTCGTCACCCGGCAACCCTCGAGCGAGTCGCCTACAACGTCGGGCGCGCTGGCCAGTCGATGTGCGATGCCTTGCGGCAGCAACACCAGATCGCCATCGTTCAATTTCTGCCATCCCTGAGCTTCGGTATTGATCCAGCACGGACCCTGGCTGACAAAGTGAAAACGAAGCAGTTGTTGTTGCGGAAAGGCGATGCTCCAAGGATGCCGGAGCTCGCAGCGGCCATAGTTGACGCCACTCAAGCGAAAGTCTTGCAACACTTCGCTTAGGGCATCCATTGGGATATGTGGCGGCGAAGACGGTCGGGACGAATGGTCAAGCATTCCGGAAATTTAGATGCCGACCGTCCGGTTTGCAAGCGGAGACGAATTTTATAGTCCGTGCCGCCGATAGCGACCCGCCGGGGTTTCGTTTACGATACGAGGGCGTTCATCCAATACGTGTCGAGCATAGCGCGTTTATACGGGAGTCCGATCATTGAGCGTCGCCTTCACCAAAGAAGAAAGTGCCGAAACGGCTTCGGAGACCGTGTTGCCCGACCGACCCGTCTCGCCCCATCCGAACCTTGTCACAGAAGCGGGATTGAAGGCTCTGCAATCGCAGTTCCAACAGGCGCGCCAGGCCTATGATGCTGTCAGCTCAATCGAAGACGTTGATGAGCGACGGCGGCAAGCGGCAAGCCCGCTACGCGATCTGCGCTACTTTGCAGAAAGAATTCGCACGGCTCAGGTCGTTCCCGACCCGACTTCACTTGCCGCTGTTTCCTTCGGGAGCACTGTGACCTTCAGCCGTGACGACGGACGGGTGCAGACGTATCGTATCGTTGGGGAGGATGAAGCGGATCCCAAGTGCGGAACTATCTCTTACGTGTCGCCGGTCGCAAGGATGCTGATGGGCAAAGCTGTCGGGCACATCGTGAGCGTAGGCGATCAAGAGCTCGAGATCGTCGCCATCGGGTAAAGCGCGGATATGCAGGATCTCCAAGGGCTTGCGGCTCCTCAAGGTCTCGAGCAAGCGAGCCGTCCGGAAGGAGCCGGCTGTTGAAGCGAAGCAGCAGCGAAAATCGCACCCGGAGCATCGGTCGTTACCTGGCGCACATTCGCCTCGAGGAGCGTGCGGAGGACAGCTTCGATGCTGATCCGGCCCGGATTGACGGTCCAGGCGTCGGTCTCGATGCCGAGATCCAACAGGCGCCTGACAAGCGGGAAGCCTTGGCGCTCGGCGGCGACGATCGCGTCGAACCGGAGATAGGCGAGGCCCACGCCCGGTCTGCGCCGCTCGACATGACGCAGGAGCCGCTCCGGGTCGCGAAGGGTCGGCTGACGGGTGACCGCCAGCATCGGGTCGTAGCCGAGCCTCGCTCCGGGAACAGCGGCGACGAGACGGCGTGCATCATCCAGATGATGGGAACCGACGATGATGGCGTCCCCGAGCCCGGCCACGGCCGCCGCGGCATCAGCAATCGCTGCATCCGTGAGCCTGTGTCCTTTGAGCAGCTTGAGGTCGAGTTGAAGGCTGGCCGACGGCGCCCTCGGCAGCGTTCGTAGCGGCGCCACCAGTTCGGCGAGCGATAATACCGGTGCATCGGGATCCGGCGCGCCGTCGGCGTCCCGGTGGAAAAGCCCTCGCGTCGATGCGATCGGCATGCGCGCAACGTGGCCACGGCCGGTCGTCGATGGACCGAGCGTTGCATCGTGGAGAACAGCGAAGCGGCCGTCGGCGGTGGCGAGTATATCCACCTCGAGACTGGCGCCGAGCTGCCAGCCGAGGGCGAGGTTCGAGCGCTTGAAAGGCGCCTCGGTGAGGTGCCTGCGCAGTTTGTGCCACTTTAGCCGCACAGGGCCATGTGGACCTTCGACTGCCACCGGCGTGTTCGACGTGCGCTCGCTCGTCTCCAAAGCCGTCACAGGCGCGGACTCCTTCCCTGAGAGGCAGCAACTGCCCTTATTCAATCTGGTGCATGCACATGCGCACCGGCGATGAGCTTCTGTCGCTCTGTGTCGAACACAAGCGAATTCTGGGGCTGGAAACCGATCTTTACTTGCTTTCCCGTCGTGTGCCCGACGGACGAGCCCTGTTCCAGTACGCGGAGGGGACCGATATCGGTTTCGACGACATAGAGGATCTCGCGCCCCATCGGTTCGATCTGAGCGATACGGCCGGGAAAGCCGGTATCGCCAAATCCGAGATGCTCCGGCCTCAGCCCGACCGTCACCGACCCGGACGCGTCCGCGACCGGAAATCTGGTGCCATTCACGGTGACCGTGCCGCCCTGGGCTTCGCCGGCGATGAGGTTGATGGGCGGCGAGCCGATGAATCCGGCGACGAACAGGCTTGACGGCCTGAGATAGAGGTCATCCGGCGTTCCCACCTGCTCGATGCGCCCGGCGCGCATGCAGATGATACGGTCGGCCATGGTCGTCGCCTCGATCTGGTCATGGGTGACGAGGACGGTCGTGACGCCGAGTTGTTCGTGCAGCGATTTGATCTCGCTGCGCATGGAAAGGCGAAGGGAAGCGTCGAGGTTGGAAAGCGGTTCGTCCAGAAGCAGCAACTGCGGCTTCTTCACAAGCGCGCGTGCAAGGGCGACGCGCTGCTGCTGGCCGCCGGAAAGCTCGCTCGGGCGACGATCCAAAAGTTCTGCGACCCGGACAAGCTCCGCAGCCGCCTTCACCCGATCGAGAGCTTCGTCGCGCGGCGTCTTCTTGAAGCGCAGCGGAAACAGGATGTTGTCGCGCACGCTCATATGCGGGTAGAGCGCGTATGATTGAAAGACGATGCCGACATTGCGGTCGCGTGCCTCCACCTCGTTTACGATATGACCGTCAAAGAGGAGCTCGCCGCCGCTCGGCAGATAGATGCCGGCGAGCATGAACAGGCTCGTCGACTTGCCGCAGCCGGAGGGGCCGAGAAGCGCGACGAACTCGCCGTCCTCGATCACGAGGTTCATGTCGGGGATCACCTCGACGGCGCCGAAGCGCTTCGACACGTGACGGAATTCGATCTTCGCCATCCTCGTTAGCCCTTCACGCCGCCGATCGACATCTGCATGAGATAGCGCTGCGCGGCCATGTAGAGAATGAGACTCGGGACGAGATAGAAAACGCCGACAGCGGAGACGACGCCGTAGTCGACGCCCATGACATCATCACGCACCCAGTACATATAGAGGCTCATCGTCCAATTGCTGTTTCTGATCAGGAAGGTGAATACGAAGATGTACTCTTCCCAACCGCGGATGAAGGTGAACACGGCGATCGCAAGGACGCCGTTCCGCACCTGCGGCAGCACCACGCTCACGAATGCCTGCCGCCGTGACGCGCCGTCGGTCAGCGCGCTCATCTCGATGTCCCAGGGCACGGCGTCGAAGAAGCCCTTCATGATGAAAATCGCAAACGGTAACTCGAAGGCGACAAGCACGAGTATCACGCCGGAAAGCGTGTCGAGGAGACCGATCCAGTAGAGCATCAGGAACAGCGGCACGATCAGCGTTAGCACGGGGAAAGCGTGGAGCACCAGGAGCGAGCGAAGCATCGAGGAGCGGCCCGGGAACTGAAAGCGCGACAGGTAGTAGGCCGCCAAGGAGGCGACGGTGACGACGATGGCAGTCTGCGCGCCGGCAATCAGGATCGAGTTGCCGAAGGCATGCCAGACATTGGGAAACTGGACCGCGCCTTTGACTTCGCCCACTCGCGACCGCACCACCGAGGCGAAGTCCGGCTCCCACAGGAAGACGAAATTGCCGAGGTGCAGGTCGGGCCCGACCAGGAGGGCGAAGGCGAAGGCAGCGCCCATGGCAACCGCCACAAGGCCGAACCACAATTGGCGCCTGTTTTGCGCGAGCGCGGCAACAAGCCAGAAGGCGACGACGGCCGGGACGACCACGGCCATCGAGCGCCACAGAACCGCTGTCTCGGCGACGCCGGTCTTGGCGGAGAAGGCGATCGTGACCAGCCAAAAATAGGGGAGGATAATCGGCAGCGACACGGCGATCAGGAAGGCGTAGAGGACGACCGCCTTCGAGCGCCGGACGCGCCGCGCCCGCGCTGCCAATGCATCCCAATCGTCCGTGGCTTGCGGGACCATCTCAATGCACCTCGATACGCGGGCGCTGCAGCAGACGCTCCATGTCGAAGAACCGCCAGCCGATAAGAGCGACGACTATGCCGATGACGATGAGAAAAAGCGCCAGCGCCGCCCCGTAGCCGTATTGGCCGCTCTCGAAGGCGCGACGGTAGACGTAAAGTGCATAGACGGTCGTATCGTAGAAGGGACCGCCCTTGGTGAGGAGCAGGATGTATTCGAAGCTGACCAGCAGCGACAAGGTCTGGTAGATCGTCACGAAGCTGATCGGCCAACGCAGCGCCGGCAGGGTGATGAAGCGGATCTTTGCGAATGTTCCGGCGCCGTCCACCGCCGCGGCGTGGAACAGGTGCTCCGGGATCCCACGGATCGCGGCGGTGAAGATGATCATGCCCATCGAAGCGCCGATGAAGCCGTTCGAGATGATGATGAGCGCCACCGGCGCCGTGGTCAAAAGGTCGAGCGGCGCGCGGAGGCCGAACGCCTGCATGAGCACCTGGTTCACGAGGCCGGCCTCGGTGGGGCTCACCGCCCATAGCCAGAGCAGGATGTAGAGGACCGACGGGCTCATTCGCGGCAGCAGCCACACACCCCGGAAGAAGCTGCCGGATACATTCTGGATCGCCGTGGTGGTGATGGCGAGGATCAGGCCAAAGGTGACGTTGAAGATCGCCAGCGTTCCAAAAACATAGATGAAGGTCAGTCCTATCACCTGTGTCAGCCGGCGATCGGTCCGGAAGACTTTCTGATATTGCTCGGTGGTAAACTCGGTGATGCGCAGAGAGCGGCCGAGGTCGGTGAACGACACTGCGATATCGATAATCACGGGGAGAACGAAGAAGAGAATCGTGAGCACGATCGCCGGGCCGAGAAAGATCACGAAGTTCGTGCGCCGGCGTGCCGCCGACGCACGATGGCCTCGCCGCTCGATTGCGAGTTCGTCTGCTATCGTCGCCATTGTTCGACTCACACCCAAGCAGGTTCCGCAAAAGTGTCAAAACCTGCGGCAAACCCAAGGAATCCAAGCAGACATTCGAGGGTAAACCCATGAATATCTGCTTAGGAGGTCTCGCAACCCTCGGCCGGCGCCACCCGGTCGATAGCCGCGAGACCGAACGGGCCTATTTGACGATCACGTCCTTGAGGGAAGCCGATGCTTCGTCGATGACGAAATCAGCCGCTTCCTGCGCCGACAACCGCCCCGATTCCACGCCCTGGATGCCGGCATAGATGATGCCGTTGAGCTCGCCGAACTGTGCGTTGTTGGGCAGGAACTTGGTGATCTTGAGCAGGTCGGTCGCCCTGGCCAGCGGCCAGGCCTCGGCATAGCGCGGATCTTCGAGCTGCTCCGGCTTGATGCCGAGATGCGTCGTCGTGACCGCGTGATCGGTGTTGAGGTCGGCTGCCGAAGCGTGGCCAAGCAGACGGACGGCCAGTTCCGGCTCCTTCGTATCGGCGGCGATCACATAGACGATCGGATGGGTCAGGCTGACGGGCGAGCCGCCCTTCTCTGCCGCCGGCCCGGCGATCCAGCCCCAATCCTCGAAGAAGGTCTTCTCCTCCTGTGGCAAGCCGTAGGTCGGGAACGCGACGCTGCCGAGGTCCCAGATGCCGTACATCCAGAATGCGGCGTTGCCGGTATAGAATTCCTTGCGCAGTGCATCGAATTCCATCGCCGTGTTATTGGCCGGGATGACACCTGCCTTCACCCCGCGCTCGAACCAGCCGAAGGCGGCAGCGAGCTTGTCGCGCTCGAGGAGCAAATTGCCGGTTTCCGGATCGGCGAAGTCGTTGCCATAGGCATTGAAGACCATGATGTAGTCCGGCCCTTTGTTCGGCCGATGAAGCACGCCGTATTGCGCATTGGTCTTATCGACGACCTGCTTGGCGATCTCCAGCAGCTCGTCCATGGTCAGGTCGCCGGACAAGGTGCGCTCCGGCATGGAATCGATGAAGGCGTCGTCATAGCCTGCCTCGCGCAGAAGTTTCTTGTTGTAGAAGAACATCCTTGCTTCGGCGTCCTGCGGAATCGCGTAGGTGCCGTCGGGGCACTTCGCCGCCTTCCAGAGCGATGGGAATATCGTTCCGAAGTGTTGCGGATACTTGGCGATATAGTCGTCCAGTTTGAGAGCGAAGCCATCTTCCTGGAAGGCGCAGATCCATTCGTGCGCGGCGATGAACATGTCGGGTCCTTCGCCGATGCCGAAGACCTTGAGGAGTTGCAGCGCGTCGTCGTCGAAGCCCTTGGCGGGGCTCTCGCGGACGACAACCTCGACGCGCTTGGGAGAGCCCTCCGCTTCGAGTTCCTTGTTCAGCCGCTCGGCAGCCTTGACCACGTTGCCTGCGCGCAGGGGTCCCGAGGGATCCTGGCGCGACCAGAGTTCGAGCTTCACGGCTTCCTGTGCGAACAGAGGCGTGGCCATGACGAATGCCGCAGTGCCGCCTGCCAGTGCCGCGCTCAGAAGTGCGGCAGTTCCAATTTTCCAGTGAAACATCATGATTTCTCCCAGCCGCGACACGATTTCATCGTGTCTTTCATTGACTATTGCAATGATGCAACAGCATTATGAATGCACTTCGGGGAATGTCCAACTATGATTGCGCATTGAAGGGTCCGGCGGGTCGGTCTGCGAAGCGATCGAAGCCGGACGGTCAAGAAGTCGTGCGGCGCGATGGAGGTTTGATATGGCCTTCCGCTTTCTTGCCCGTGAAGCCGGACGCGTACATGTCTGTGGCCACCGCGGCTATAGTCGCCATTACCCCGAGAATACATTGCCCGCACTCGAAGCGGCAAAGGCTGCAGGGGCGACTGCGGTCGAGATTGACGTCGTCCTGACCTCGGACGGTGAGGCGATCATCTTGCACGACCTGACCGTCGATCGGACGACAAACGGACACGGCTTTGCGGCAGACCTCAGCCTCGAGCAGATCCGCAGGCTGGACGCGGGTGTCCGGTTCCATTCGACCTTTGCCGGAACGAAGATACCGAAGGTGGCCGAGGTGCTCGATTGGGCGAAAGCGGGCGACATGGGTGTTGTGCTCGAGATCAAGGAGGCAGAGCGGCCGGATCTTGCCGTTGATCTCGTCGCCGGACTGCTGCGCTCGACGGGCGTCGTCGACCGGGTCATGATCATCTGCTTCGATCATGTGCTGCTGAAGCGCGCGATCGAGCGCCATCCGGACCTCAGGACCGAAGCCATCACCCACGCGCGCCACGCCGACCTCGTCGGAGTGTTGCGGGCGTGCAGCGCGAACTCGGTGTCGATCGAGCTCGACATGTTCCACCCCGACGATGCGAGGGCGTTGCATGAAGCCGGCTTCAGCAACCGCGTACACATACCGCGTCCAGATGTCCTCGCCGAGTACTGGCGGGGCGGCCGCGATCCCTTGCCGGACCTCGTACAATGGATCGCCGACGGGCTCATCGACACGATCTCGGGTGATGACGTGCCGTTCATCGCCATGCTCGTCAAGCGCGCCGGCCGCGCGGGCTGAGGCCCCGGGCTCGGAAGTCCCGGGCGACGAGGGCCCTCGGGCCGCAACCCTTGTGTCACTGGAACTGGTGATCCGCGGGAACCATTTGCGTCTCGATGACGAACGTCACTTCGTCGCCCAGTTCGGGAACGGCGAAGTCCAGTCCCCATTCACTGCGCCGAATGCTGCCGGTCGCGGAGAACCCGATCTTCGGAACTCCCATCATCGGGTGCTCCGCCATCGAGCCGTTGAAGGTGACATCGAGTGTTGCCGGATGCGTTTGGCCGCGAAAGGTGAGAAGCCCGTCGACAGTGCCGGTCTTCTCACCCGTCACGCGGATCGTCCTCGAGACGAATGTGATCGGCTTGCCAGCGAGGAACGTCTCGTCACCGCCGATCTTCGCATCGAAATCGACCTGTTCCGGCCAAGGATAGTCGGTGCGAACCGAAAGCGGGTCGATCTCGACGGAAAGCGCTGATGCCTCCGGCTTCTCTGGGTTCCATTCGAGCCTTGCGTCGACCCTCGTAAAACGTGCGGTGTAGCGCGACAGGCCAAAATGGCTGAACGACCAGTTGAAGCTCGAATGCGACGGGTCGGTTTTGTAGGCTCCTGCGGGAGCCTGCTCATCGGAACCTGCGGCAACGGCGAGAGCGGTGTTCAGTGCGAAACCGATACAGAATGCGGCTAGGCGAAGCATGGATGTCTCCTTGAGTCCTGAGTGTTGAAAGGGTGTGTCTGTTCAGGCCGCCTTGTCGCGGCCAATCGCCTGGATCTTGTCCCAGACGCGTTGGGGCCGGGAAATGTCGAGGTCGAAAATGGTCTCGAACGTATCCGCAAGATGGTCCGCGCTTGTGATGCGCCGTTCGCTGACGCTGTTGGGCGTCACGGTACGCAAGCGATCATTCTGGAGGGCGACATAGCCGTCCGCGGTATGACGCAGGACTGCCAATGCGTTTGTGAACGGCGACCCGGGGTCCCGCATCAACCAGGCCTGCGTGGCGGCCATGGCGGCCTCGTCGCTGTGATCGGCCCGGAAATCGAAGCTCCGTGCGATTCCGTGCACGTGATTGTTGAAGCGCAGCCAGCCGTCCTCCGTCGGCATGATCGAAAAATCGAAACCGCGCTGGCTGATCGGTCCGACAGCAAGCGGCACGGGCTCGATGATGGCGTCGGCAACGCCGACCTCGGCGAGATAGGGGCGGTCGAGATCGACACGCAGGGTCAGGTGATTGCCGATGGCAATGCCGCCCAATATTTCACGGTTGACGCCACCGCAAAGGCGGGTCACCCGGAAACCGAGCGCATCGAGAGCTGCGCCGAAGAGACCGTTCATCTCGTAGCACCAGCCGCCACGCCTGCCCTCCACCATCTTGGCGAAGGCGGATGCGGGAGTGATGGAAGATGGCCACCCCATGAAGGCATCCAGCGCCTCCCAGGTGAATGCCATGAGATGGGCACGGTGAAGTCTCGACAGGCTGTGAAGGTCGAGAGAAATCGGCCGCTCAAGCCCGATCCTTGCGAGATAGATGTCGAGCTGACCGGCTGTCAGGGGCATTCCGTTTTCGTTTGAAGGTGCGTGTGTCATCCTTCGATCTCCTTTCGATGGATCGTTGCGGGGTCGTCGGCGTTGTGTTTCAGGGCGGCCTCGCCGGATCAGGCGATATTGCGATCCTTGCCGGGGCGATCTTCGTCGGGCAGGAAGGTGAGGCCGAAATCCCTTGCGACGGAGGCGATTTGCTCGGGCGTTTCGGGCTTGCAGAGCTCGATGATCGGAAAGAAGTTTTCGAACCCGCCCGGCGTAGCGACGACCATGAGGCGACCTTCCTTCGTTCCGATGTTCCGGAATCGATGCGGCACGCCGCGTGGCAGAGCAATGCAGCCATCCTCCGTTAGTTCGACATAGTCGCCGGCACACCAGAAACCGAAGCGGCCGGACAGGACGCGGAAGAACTCGTCCTCGCGTTCGTGCACATGAAGCGGCGGACCTTCTCCGGGCGGCACGATGGCCTCGAGCATGCCGAACGCGCCGCCGGTATTGGCCGCCATCATGCGTATGACGTGTTTGCCGAACGCCATTGCCGGCGTTCCATGGCCGGGCGGTGACACCGCCGCATAGGTGAATGTCTTCATGTCGGGTCTCCATCTGCTTGAGGACACCCATCGATTACTTTGGGCTGCGTCTCATGATAAGATCGATAAATTGACATCATTGAATGGATAATCGTTCTCATGAAAACGCTCGATCCGCTTGACGGGATTGCCGCCTTTCTAGCGGTTTCCACGCATCTCAGCTTCTCCAAGGCGGCAGACGAGCTCAGCATGTCGCGTGCGACGGTGGGAGCCCAAGTCAGGCAGCTCGAGGATCGTCTCGGCATCCGCCTCTTTCAGAGATCGACGCGCAAGATCGCCCTTACCGAGGCGGGCGCGGCCTACCGGGAGGCGCTTTCGGGAATCCTGCCGCAGATAAGGGAGGCGGAACGGGCGGCAACCTCGTTCCAGAAGGAGGCCGTCGGCCGACTGCGGGTGTCCGCGCCGCCCGATCTCGGGCATCTGGTGATCGTGCCGGCGGTTTCGGAGTTCCTCAAGCTCAACCCGGCTGTGTCCATCGAGCTGGACCTGTCGCATCGGGCCGTAAACCTGATCGAGGATGGTTTCGACCTTGCAATTCGAGGCCGCCTGTCGGTCGATATCAATCTCATCACCCGGCACCTGGCGACATCGTCAATCGTGATTTGTGCTTCACCCGCCTATATTGCCCAACATGGTACACCGCAGACGCCGCACGACCTCGCACATCACTCCTGTCTCCACTTCGCCGAACTGAGATGGGGGCGGATCTGGCCGTTCAGCAGGAACGGTGAGGAGTTTCGCATTCCGATCGTGCCCCGGCTGGAACTCAATCACAGCCTTGGCCTGCGCGACGCCGCCTTGCTGGGGGTCGGTATCGTCCTCCTGCCCGACTTTATCGTCGGGGAAGACCTCACGCAGGGCCGGTTGATACGTCTTCTCCCCGACTGGGATATCAGCACGATACAGCTGCAAGCGGTCTATCCGGCCAATCGCCATATCGCGGTAAAGGTCCGACGCTTCGTCTCGTTCCTGGCAGCCAAACTGCGGCCGTAGACGAGGTGAGATCCGCGCTCCGGACGAATGTGAGAATGAGGAAGGCGATCTGACGGGGCATGTGGCCAAGCCACAGCGGGCTGCTGTCGATTATTGTGATCAGGCGCGCACAGGATCGCTGCAGCTCTTTGAATTACAGCATTCCTTAAATCGGCTAGGATTTAAGCAAACTGTAAACCGTCGATCGGCCGAGGTGAGCGGAGAAACGAATGCGACGCGCACCAGCGTGCCTCGTTCAGCGATCCGTGCCCGCAACGCTGGGAGTGGTCGAAACGCGCAAACGACGTGCTGCATCCGGCAGCTCTGAATGAGGGACAGCCGATGAAGGTCGTCTTCGTCCTCTTTGATTCTCTTAACCGACACGTGCTCGCCCCATATGGAGGGAGGCGTCTGCCGACGCCCAATTTCGATCGCTTGGCAGCGCGCGCGGCCACATTCGAGCGCCACTATGTCGGTAGCCTGCCCTGCATGCCGGCGCGCCGCGACCTGCAGACAGGACGGCTCAGCTTTCTCCACAGGAGCTGGGGACCTCTCGAACCGTTCGACAATTCCTTCCCCGAGATATTGTGCCGGGCCGGCGCGTACAGCCACCTCGTCACCGACCACTTCCACTATTTCGAAGACGGCGGCGCGACCTATCACACCCGGTATGACAGCTACGACTTCATCCGCGGGCAGGAGGGCGATCCCTGGAAGGCGATGGTGCAGCCGCCATGGGAGCGGCTGCGCCAGATGTATCATGAGCGGCAAATCAGCGAGACGGCACGCGACAAGTTTCGCCGCAACATCGTGAACCGCGAGTTCATCAAGGACGAGAGCGAGTTCCCGTCAGTGCGTTGCTTCGCCACCGGTCTGGAGTTCCTCGAGCGGAACCGGACTGCGGACAACTGGTTCCTGCAGATCGAAACGTTCGATCCGCATGAACCGTTCACGGCGCCCCAGCGATTTCGCGAGGCATTCACGACTGGCTGGAACGGTCCGGTTCGCGATTGGCCGCGCTATGGCCGCGTCGATGATCTGCCGGAAGAATGCGAGGAACTGCGCGCCAATTACTACGCTGTCGTCGCGCTCTGCGACGGTCTCATCGGGGAGCTTCTCGATTATTTCGATCGGTACGACCTCTGGCGCGATACCGCGCTTGTCGTCACCACCGATCACGGTTTTCTTCTTGGCGAGCATGATTTCTGGGCGAAGAACCGGATGAACATGTATGAGGAGATCGTACACATCCCGCTCTTCGTCTACGATCCGCGGCGACGGGCAAGCCCCGGCGTCCGGCGATCGGCCCTGACCCAGACCATCGATCTTACGCCGACATTCCTCGATCTGTTCGGCGTGCCGGCCCCTGCCGAGATGCAGGGGTGTTCACTGCTGCCTCTGCTTGACGCCGATGGCGAACTGCGGCACGGCGCTCTATTCGGTTATTTCGGCGGTGCGATCAACGTGACCGATGGGCGTTATACCTATCACCGGTTTCCGCCCGATCCTCGCTCGCAAGAGCTCTACCAGTACACACTGATGCCGACGCATATCTGGGAGCCGTTCACGCCGGAAGAACTCGCTGGAGCTTTGCTTGCACAGCCGATGCCCTTCACGAAGGGAGCGCCCGTCCTCAAAGTGCCAGTCATCAAGCGGTCGCCGATGTTCGACAACTACGGTCCCGGCGCGCTCCTTGAGAGCGAAACCCGGCTCTACGACCTCGCCGATGATCCCGGACAGGAGTCGCCCATCTCTTCCCCGGAGGTCGAGGAGGCAATGATCCGTCTCATGCAAGGTCTCATGCGCGCGAATGATGCCCCGCCCGAAGCCTACGCCCGCATCGGGATCGAGGCTAAGTAATACGAGCGCGACGGGTCGGTTCAACCTGATCGTCGCAAAGATAAGCGCGCATCTGCTCCGGTGTCAGATTGCCGCCGCACAGGATCGTCGCCACGGAGTGCCCTGCGAGCTCTTCCTGGTGTTCGAGCGCCGCGGCCACGCCGGCAGCACCCGCCGGTTCGACGACGAGGCCGTAATGCGCGTGGCAGAAGCGCATGGCGGCGCGAATGGAATTCTCGCCGACGGTCCAGACATCATCGACGGTTGCTTTCATCGACTCGAGCGCGTATCGGATCGGCTCGCGAACGGCGATACCGTCCGCGATCGTCGGTGCCGAAGCTGTGCTGATCAAAGCGTCGCGCTGCCAGGAGAGCAGCATGGCAGGGGCGGCCTCGGCCACGACGCCGATGACGCGGCACGAGGGCATCTGCGCCTTGACCCACGTGCCGACGCCGGTCAAGAGCGCACCGTTGCCGAGCGGCACGAGGATGGCGTCGAAAGCCGTACCGCGCTGTTCCGCCTGCTGCGTGACCTCAAGCGCAATTGTCCCGGCGCCCTCGGCGATAGCCCCATGCGCCCCATCCTCGACGAAGGCATATGTCTCTGCTTCGCCGAAGCGGCGTGCCTCCGTCTTGGCCGCGTCGAAATCATCTCCATGCAAATGCACCTCGGCGCCGAGGCGCCGCATGGCGGCAATCTTCAGCGGGTTGGCGTTCGTCGCCGCGAAGATGATCGCGCGCCGCTGCCGCTTGGCCGCCGCATAGGCGAGCCCCTGGCCGAAGTTTCCGGCCGAAGCGGTAACGAGCGGGGCCTCGGAGGCAGGCATCGTCTCGAGAAGCCAGTCGGTTCCACGTCCCTTGAAGGCGCGAATCGGGTTGAGCGTTTCCACCTTGGCATGGAGCTTCAGCCCAAGCGCGGCATCGGCCGATGCGTGCCGCACGAGCGGCGTGTTCAGGAAAAGTGGATCGATCGCGTCATAGGCTGCAAGGATGGCGTCGACGCTGGGGAGGTGTTGCAAATCGGTCATGGCGGCAGCATAGATGCCTTCCTTGGGAAAGTGTCGCAGACAGGCGCCAAAAATCGAGTGAATCTCCCTGATCGGATAAAAAAGTGAATACTTCACCCAAAAAGCTCACAGCAACCGACCAGGCGATCCTGCGAATAGTGCAGGAGGACGCTCGGGCGACGATAGAGGACATCGCGGCGAAAACCGGGCTCTCGGCGTCGTCGGCGCAGCGGCGCCTGCAGCGCTTGCGTGAGGAGAAAGTCATCCTTGGCGAGGTTTCCATCATCGATCCCAAGAAGCTCGGCCTCGGTGTGACGCTGCTCGTCGAACTCGAGCTCGAGCGGGACCGGCCGGAACTGATGGTCAAACTCCACCATTGGATCGCGAGAACGCCCGAAGTCCAGGAAGCTTGGTGCATCACCGGCCGCGGCGACTATACGCTCGTCGTCGTCTGCGGCTCGATCGAGGAATTCGATTTGCTCGCCGAGCGGCTGATGAACGAAAACCCGAACATCCGCAAATTCACCACGCATGTCGTCCTGAAGACGCTGAAGCGGGGATTGGCACTGCCGCTGAAATGAGGCGCCGCATCTCATCGTCGGCGACGATCGGCGATTTCGGCGTGACGATTTCAAGCGCGCCGACGGTGGTAGCCAGGATCGCCACGAGGGCGCATAGTCGCCAGAAGACGCGGCGGCTCTCCCCATTTTTGATGTCATGCAGCCCTTGGCCTCGCATGAGGATCTGAATTGAAAGTGCGGCATCAAGGATGGTCATGGCCGGCGCTCCTTCTGAGGATTGACGACCAATGGTCGAACGACGGCATCGCATTTCGACATGCGCTCGCCAGATCACAGAAAAATTTCCGGGCTCTGTCGAAACCTGCCCAGGCTGATCGTTAACAGACTGGTCGACCACAGGAGGAACCGCATTATGGAATATCTATGTCTGGTCTGGCGCGAAGAGGGGACTTTCGAGGCCTTGTCCAAAGAGGAGCAGGTCCAACTGGACAGGAACTCCCTGGCATATGATCAGGATCTAGCCAGGCGCGGCCATCTGATCGCGGCCAAAGCGCTGCAGCCGCCGGCGAATTCGGTGGTGGTTCGCGTGCGTCAGGCCGAGATCTCGGTGACCGACGGCCCATTCGCCGAAAGCAAGGAGCAGATCGCCGGGTTCATCCTCGTCGAGGCGAAGGATTTGAACGAGGCGATCCGCATCGCCGCAGGCATTCCGCTCGCGAAGCTCGGCAGCATAGAGGTGCGGCCGATCCTTGATTTCGGCAGCGGTTCGTGAGGAGGGGGCGATGAACTATCTTTGTCAGATATGGTTCGAAACCTCGGCAATCGAGGAGCTGTCCGAGGAGCAGCAGCAAAAGCTCACCTCGGACTGCAGGGCCTACGACGATGGGCTCGCCGAAGGCGGTCACCTGATCCTTGCTCAAGCTCTGCGGGCCCCGGCAACCGCAAAGACAGTGCGCACGCGCGACGGCAAAATCTCGGTCACCGACGGCCCCCTCGCCGAGATCAAGGAATTCCTCGGCGGCATCATTCTCTTTCGGGCCGAAAGCATGGACGAAGCCCTCCACATCGCCAGCCGCTCGCCTCTCGCGAGGTTCGCCGCTTCCTTCGCAAGCGGATTGCAGAGCTTGCCAGCGAGGACCCGAGCGGCGCTGTAGCCACTCGCGGCCCGGGGCTTTAGTTAGTGGTCCCGCAACATGTTCTGGAGAATTTCCTCGACGGAGTGCGGTGAAATTCCAAGCGCTCCAAATCCGGGCATCTCGGGCGATAACACATTGTCCACCTGCATCAGTTCCACCTGGTTCCGAGTGACGGGCGGACTGGGAAGCAATTCCAACGCCCACGCCAGTGCCTGCCACACGGCAAATGGCACTGGAACTAATATCGGTCTAAGACCGGCTTCGTGCGCAACGGCTCTGAGAAGCTCCTCGTACGAGTAGACGCGAGGACCACCGCATTCATACGTGGTCGCGTGTGGTTCCGCCCCCTGCAGCACTCTCGCGATCGCCTCCGCCACATCGTCGGCATAGGCCGGCTGCAATCTCGTCAGGCCGCGGCCAAACATCGGATAGATGGGAAGCCGGCGGAGAAGTTTTAGGATGACGGTGAGAAACGCGTCATCCGGCCCGAACATAACCGCCGGGCGGATCAGTATGGCGTCGGCAAAGGCGGCGCGAACCGCTAATTCGCCTTCGCCACGCTTGCGAATATAGGGTGACGGCGAGGCAGCATCCGCGCCGATTCCTGAAACGTGGACGAGCCGTTCGACGCCGGCTCGGCGTGCTTGAGCTGCTACCCGCTGGGCCGACTCGACATGCACGGAATGCAAGGTCTGCCGTCCGCGTTCGACATAGAGACTGACCGCATTGACCACGCCGTGAGCGCCGCCAAGCGCATCGGCGATCGAGCGCTCATCGTGGATGTCGGCTTCGACTGATTGAAGCTGCGGATCATCGGAACCAAACAGCTTTGTGCCCCTTTCCGGATGCCTCGTTGCAATCCGAACGGAAAACCCGCCGCTGCGAAGATGCCGAACAACGCGGCGCCCGAGAAATCCAGTCCCGCCGAAGACGGTGATGATGCGGTGGCTCATGCCTGCCATGGCGCAACCTCGTCAGCTGGGAATCCGCGCCGACTCCGACCTGAACGTGAAGAAAGCTGATCCAAGATAGCAAATGCAGTCCTTTGCCGAGAATGCTGCGTTCACGCGTAGGCGGCAGCGGGACAACCACAGTCGTTCGAGATGCAGCACGCCGGCCTTTATTCCGCCCGCTTCTTCATTCTTTGTTAAGGAATACATTCCTTTACGGAGATTTCGCTCATGACGCTCGGAGCATCCCAACGTTTGCACGAGGGCGTCGCGGCCGTCGAGACCATGACGCGTTTTGCGCTGGCAGTGCTGGCGCTCGCCTCGGGCGTCTACACGTATCTCGGCGTGCGCAGCCTTCTCGACGGCTCGCCGACCGCGGTGTTCTTTGCAGCGATCATCTATTCGGCCTCGGTTTCGGTCGGTATCTACGCCTTCTGGTCCTACATGGCGCGCTTCTATCCGCATGTGACCACCCATGTGGGGCGGGCCGCCATGCTGGGTGTAATGGCCTTGGGCGCGGCGATGATCATCGCCATGTCGAGTTGGCTCAATGCGGCGGCGCTGGCCGGTTCGGCCGCACTCGAACAACACCTCGCGGAAACGGTGGAGGATTATAGCGGCGATCTCGACCGGGCGCACCAGAATGCACTCGCGGCTCAAAGCCTGCTTCCCGATATCCAACGCGTATCCGAACGCTTCGCCCAGCTCGCCCTCTCGGAGCGGCAATCGGGAGCGCTGACGGGGACGCAAGGATCCGGAAGCGTGGTACAGCTTCTGTCGCAGATGTCGGCGCAGATGAAGGAGCTGGAGAATGGCGTCAACGCCTCCCGCGAACAGGTCACGAAACTATTCAATGACGGGCAGAAGCGGCTCGAAACCATGCGCAGGCTCGTCTCGGCGCCGGGCGCCGTGTCGCCGCGTGCCGACCAGTTCTCCTCCGAAGTGGTGGCGCTCACAGGTGTGATAGCTTCCCTCGGGCAGACTTCGATTGCACCCTCGATCCGCCGCGCCGCAGACGACCTCTCGCTCGGCTTCATCGCGCCGGTCGCCGACGGCGGCAATGCGGATCTCGTCAATCGCCAGGACACGGTGATGGAGACGGTGCGGTCCTCTGTGGCGGCGCAGTCCAGGGTTCTTTCGGAAGCGGCCGACGAGATTCTCGCCCGCCAGCCCGTGGCGGAGCGTCGCTTCGTGCCGCTCTCCTCGGCCGAAGCCGTGCTGCGTTATGCGACCGATTTCATCCCCGCGTGGGCCGGGGCCATTTCCATCGACCTGCTGCCAGGCGTGCTGGTCTTCATTCTGGCCACGGTGCACGGCGTCATCCGCAAACAGGAGGAGAAGATGCCATTTGCGGAGCGCATTACGGCGGCCGAGCTCCTGAGAGCGCTTGAGGTACAACGAGCCGTAACGGCAAACGGAGTGAGCCCGTCGGAGATTGACTCTCTTCCGGAAGGAGAAGAGCTGAGCAACATCACCAGCCTGGAGGCGAGGGCGCGCGCGAAGGATCGGTTGCATGAGGATCGATGAGGCTTCCTGGGTACTGGCGCGGCTTGACGATGGCATGCTGATGCGCGGCGCCTTCTTCACGCTGTTGTCTGCAGCGGCGATCTTCCTCTGGATCGATATGCGCGAAATCGCAGCCATGAACGCTGAATTTCCCGGCATCGACCCGCTTCGCCAGGACCAGCCGGTGCTGCCTCCTGCGCTGACCGAAGGCGCACCAGGCGCTCCGCCGGTGCAACCCGCCAGCTCCAATGAAGTGCTGCGCCAGCCGATGAAACTCGAGCTCAGATCCGGTGGCGTTTTGCTCGCCGAAGGTACGATCGACCTCGGGGCCGCGGCGCGCTTCGCCGAGGAGATCGCCGCGCGCGGCGAATATGTGAAGACGGTGGCGCTCAATTCCCCGGGCGGATCGGTGGAAGACGCGATCGCCATCTCGAAACTCATCCGCGAAAAGCAGCTCAATACCAAGGTGGCATCAAGGGCGCTCTGCGCCTCCTCGTGCCCTATCGTCTTTGCCGGCGGCGTGGCGCGCATGGCCGAAAAGGATGCCGTCGTCGGCGTGCACCAGGTCTTTAGCGGCAGCGGACAGACGACGGCAGAACAGGCGATGTCGGCCGCGCAATCCACCACCGCCCGGGTCGCCCGTCACCTCCATGCGATGGGTATTGGCGCCGGGCTCTGGATCAATGCTCTCGAAACGCCGCCGGACAGGCTCTACTACCTCACAGTGGAGGAGATGGCGGATTTCAAGCTGACGACAGAACCGGTCGCAACCGCCGAGAAAAAAGGCTGAGCCATTGCTGCGATCCGCCTAACGGCCACGCGGAGGTCAAACGCAGCTCGAATCCTGACCGCTTATCGGCTGAGTCTTCTGGCGCGGTTGCTCCCTGATCAACCCCTTTTTGAAATCGGCGTTCAATGACACCATGTCCTTAGAGCGGCGTCCGCCGCCCGTGGGGCATCAGGTCTTCCATTCGGCGCCATCGCGCCGTGGCGGGCTGCTGGCGCGGTCTGGAAAGGCCGAGGCTGCTGGGATTGACGGCGAGATGAGCGGATGAAGTCGATGGAGGGCTATTGGTGAGTGACGATCCATATCAGGTTCTTGGTGTTTCGCGCACCGCGACGCAGGATGAGATCCGCAAAGCCTATCGCCGGCGTGCCAAGCAATTGCATCCCGACCTGCACCCGGGCGACAAGGGGATTGAGGCGCAGTTCAAAGCGCTCTCGGCGGCCTACCAGCTGCTGAACAACCCTGAGCAGCGCGCCCGCTTCGATCGCGGCGAGATCGACGCCTCGGGGGCGGAGCGGCCGCAGCAGCATTACTACCGGCACTATGCCGATGCGGACCAGGCGCGTCGCTACACATCCTCGGCCGGAGCGGGTGAGTTCGAGGATTTGTCGGACATTTTTTCCGATCTCTTCGGCCGGGGACGCGGCGGGGGACGGTTCAAGGCGCGTGGCCAGGATCTCTACTATCAGCTGGAGATCGAGTTCCTCGAGGCCGTCAACGGCGCCCGGCGCCGCATCACCTTTCCCGACGGAAACACTCTCGATGTCACGATTCCGGCCGGCACGCGCGATACCAGCACGTTGCGGCTCAAAGGCAAGGGCACGGCCGGGATCAGCGGCGGCGAGAACGGAGACGCCCTGATCCAGGTGAGCGTCCGTTCTCATCCGGTTTTCCGTCGCGAAGGTAACGACATCGAAATCGATCTGCCGATCACGCTCTATGAGGCTGTGCTCGGCGCCAAGATCGAGGTGCCGACGATTTCCGGCCGGGTATCAATGACCGTCCCAAAAGGTTCGAACACCGGCAATGTCCTTCGTCTCAGGGGCAAGGGCGTGAAGTCTCAACAGGGCCCGGCGGGGGATCAGCGCGTCGTCCTGAATGTTGTTCTGCCGCAGAAGGTCGACCCCGAGCTCGAGAGATTCATGGAAGGCTGGCGCGGGACGCATGCCTATGACCCGCGCGCAGCGTTACGGAGGGCCTCATGAAGCTGCGTGAAAGGGAAGTCCTCGAAGTCTTCGGTGCAGTCACCCTCCGGCAACTGCGCCAGTGGGTGCAGCGCGGCTGGATCGTGCCGTCACAAAGCGAAAATGGACCGCTTTTCGACGAGGTCGACGTCGCTCGAATTCGCCTGGTCTGCGAGCTGCGCAGCGACATGAATGTGAATGATGACGCCGTGCCGATCATTCTGGCGCTGCTGGATCAGCTCTACGGGCTGAGGTGCGAGCTCAGGACGGTGGCGACGGCATTGGTGGACCAGCCCGATGACGTTCTCCAGCAATTGAGGCAGGCTCTCTCGGCGCGGAGCGGCCGGCGGCAATAGCCGGCTTCACAGCGAAGCAGCAGTTGCAAAGTGAGGCATTCGGAGCCCCGGTCGTTCGCTACGAGGATCGGGTGCCGCATGCCGACTGCCCTGGAGATTCTTGAAAGTGTTTCGTTTTCCTTTGGGAAATAGGCGGCTAGCGGTCGCTCGCTCGACGAAGCACAATCAGCGGGCTGCGAATGAGAGGCGAGAGCGCTCGTACGCCGCGGCCAAAGGGCCGCCGTGAACCTGGATCGTCCGACGACCGGTCAGAAAACAGCAATGGCCGGAGCCGGAGGAGCGGTTGCCGGCCCCTGTCTCGCGGCGGTGCGCCTGCCGGAGCGGGTCGAGGAGAGGCGGCCGGATTCCACGAGTCCGCGTCCTGCCATGAGGATCGATCACGTCCATGAGCCGTGATCCAAGGGAGGAACAATGTTCGAGCGACTATTCAAACTGAAAGAGCATCACACCACGATCCGCACCGAGCTGGTGGCGGGTCTCACGACATTCCTGACGATGTCGTACATCATCTTCGTCAACCCCGATATCCTGTCGACCACCGGCATGGACCGCGACGCGGTCTTCGTCGCCACCTGTCTTGCGGCGGCCCTGGGTTCCGCCGTCATGGCGCTCGTCGCCAATTGGCCGATCGGCATGGCGCCGGGCATGGGGCTCAACGCCTTCTTCGCCTTCACGGTGGTGGCAGCACTCGGCTTCACCTGGCAGCAGGCGCTCGGCGCCGTGTTCATCTCGGGCATCATCTTCCTTTTTTTGACCGTGACGGGCGTCCGCAGCTGGCTGATTGCCGGCATTCCGCACTCGCTGCGCAGCGCCATTGCGGCCGGTATCGGTCTGTTTCTCGGCATCATCGCGCTCAAGAATGCCGGTATCGTCGTCGACAATCCGGCGACGCTGGTCGGCCTCGGCGACCTGAAGCAGACCGGGCCGCTGTTGGCAATCCTTGGCTTCTTCGTCATCGCGGTGCTCGACTCGCTTAGGGTCCGCGGCTCGATCCTGATCGGCATCCTGGTGGTGACGGTCCTGTCGATGGTTCTCGGTGTTTCCGAATTCAAAGGCGTCGTTTCCGCGCCGCCGAGCATCCTGCCGACGTTCTTCCAGCTCGACATCATGGGTGCACTGCATGGCGGTCTCGTCCATGTGATCCTCGTCTTCGTTCTTGTGGAGGTTTTCGATGCTACCGGTACGCTGATCGGTGTCGCCAAGCGGGCGAAGCTGGTGGAAGAAGGCAAGCCCAGCCGTCTCGGACGCGCGCTGCTTGCCGACAGCTCGGCCATCATGGTCGGTTCGATGATCGGCACCAGCAGCACCACCGCCTATGTCGAAAGCGCCTCCGGCGTGCAGGCGGGCGGCCGCACCGGGCTGACCGCGCTCACCATTTCGCTGCTGTTCCTCGCGGCCCTTTTCATCTCGCCGCTTGCCGCCGCCGTCCCGTCCTACGCGACCGCGCCGGCGCTGCTTTACGTCGCGGGGCTGATGATGCGCGAACTGACGGAAATCGATTGGGACGACCTGACAGAGGCGGCTCCGGCCGCGCTGACGGCGCTCGCCATGCCCTTCACCTACTCGATTGCCAACGGCCTCGCCTTCGGCTTCGTGAGCTATGTGATCCTGAAGCTGTGCACGGGGCGCTGGACCGTCATCCACCCGGCGACGCAGATCGTTGCAGCGCTGTTCATCGTGCGCTTCGCCTTCTTCGCGGGGTGAGGTTTCGGAACAATAGAAACGGCCGGACCCGCAGCGATGCGGGTCCGGCCTGCTTTTTTGAGGGGTAGCCGGGCTTGATTTCGTCAGCGCGGCAGCATGTCCTCAAGGCGAAGCGCCGCGATTCTCTCCACCTGGCGACAGGCGGTCTCGAACTCCGCGTCGCGGTCATTACCGATCCGGGCCTCGAAGGCGGTGAGGATTTCGTCCTTGCTGCGCCCCTTGACCGCTATGATGAAGGGGAAGCCGAATGTCTCGACATAGGCGTTGTTCAGCGCAGTGAATCGGTCCCGCTCACGATCCGTCAGCGCGTCGAGGCCGGCCGAGGCCTGTTCGCTGGTCGAGCTTGGGGTCAGCCGCTTCGCCTGGGCGAGCTTGCCCGCGAGATCCGGGTGGGCGTTGAGCACCCCAAGGCGTTCCGCTTCGCTCGCCGCGCGAAAGACCGCCGTCAGCGCCGCGGTGAGACCGGTGGCCGTGTCGTGGGCTGGCGACAGCTCGCCGGCAAAGGCGCGCCGGGCGATCCAGTCCGAATGTTCGAACACGCCGCCGAAACGGGCGACGAAGTCCGCCTCGGAAAGCCGCGAGGGGCGATCGTCCGCCGGGCGGAACGGATAGGCCTCGGCCCAGTAGCGGGCGATGTCGATACGGCGGGCGAGCCAGACCTTCTCATGGCTTATGACGTAATCGATGAAGCGGGCAAGCGCGGCCGCACGCCCGGGTCGCCCGGCGAGACGGCAGTGAAGGCCGATACTCATCATCTTCGGAGAGCCGGCCAGCCCTTCGGCATAGAGCATGTCGAAACTGTCCCTCAAGTAACTGAAGAACTGATCGCCGCTGTTGAAGCCCTGCGCCGTTGCGAAACGCATATCGTTGGCATCGAGCGTATAGGGAATGACGAGCTGGTGCCGGCCGGCATGCTCGTGCCAATAGGGCAGGTCGTCCGCATAGCTGTCAGAAATATAGTCGAAGCGGCCGGTCGCGGTGACGAGGTCGAGCGTGTTCTCCGAGCAGCGGCCCGTATACCAGCCCCGCGGCGGCTCGCCGGTGACCATCGTGTGGAGCCGGACCGCGTCGGCAATCATCGCGCGCTCTTCCTCGGCAGTGAAATCCCTGTGCTCGATCCATTTCAGCCCGTGCGAAGCGATTTCCCAGCCGGCACTTTGCATGGCGGCCACCTGTGCGGGTGATCGCTGCAAGGCGGTCGCGACGCCATAGACCGTAACCGGTACGTGCCGGTCGGTAAGAATCCGGTGCAAGCGCCAGAAGCCGGCGCGCGCGCCGTATTCGTAGATCGACTCCATGTTCCAGTGGCGCTTGCCGGGCCGGGGCTCGGCGCCGACGATTTCCGAGAGAAATGCCTCGGAAGCCGCATCGCCGTGCAGCACGCAATTTTCGCCGCCCTCCTCGTAATTGACGACGAATTGCACGGCGATCCTGGTCTGGTCGGGCCAGGCGACATTCGGATCCGGGCCGTGGCCGTGAAGATCGCGCGGATATCTCATGTGAAGCAAATCCTCCTGTTGTTTTCTCGCGGAGGATTCGTAGCGAGTAACATCGGCTCCAATTCCCATTGAAAAATTTGAAAGTCTCGAAGCCTATGCGCGCTACACAAGGCGGGCAGTCCTCCGGATACTCGGCCATCGACTGCCAGGAGCGAGTTGGGAGGAGGAAAGGCATGCAAACTGAGAGCGGCGGCGCCGGGCGGCTGACGACGCACGTGCTGGACACGGCAAGCGGCAAGCCGGCCGCGAACCTGCGGATCGACCTTTACCGTCTCGACGGCGAGTGGCGCGAGCATATCGTTTCGGTCCGCACGAATGACGATGGCCGATGCGATGCGCCGCTCATCAGCGGGGACGCTATGGAATGCGGGGTCTATGAACTGCGGTTTCACGCGGGCGAATATATGGGCGCCGAAGGCGCTGACGCTCCGTTCCTCGACCTCATTCCGATCCGCTTCGGAATCGCCGATCCAGGCGCGCACTACCACGTGCCGCTCCTGCTCTCGCCCTTCGGTTATTCCACCTATCGCGGGAGCTGAAAAGCAATGACAACCGAGATCCGCAACACGATCCGCTTCATCCTGAACGACCGGCTGGTCGAGCTTGCCGAAGTCTCGCCGGTTCAGACTCTGCTCGATTTCCTGCGCATCGATCGCAACTTGCGCGGCACGAAGGAAGGCTGCGCCGAGGGCGACTGCGGCGCCTGCACGGTGCTCGTCGGTCGATTGTTCGAGGGCCGGCTGAAATACGAATCCGTCAATGCCTGCATTCGCTTCGTTGCTTCGCTCGACGGCTGTCATGTCGTGACCGTCGAGGCGCTTTCGCAGCCGGACGGTCCGCTGCATCCGGTGCAGCAGGCGATGGTCGAGACCCGTGCCTCCCAGTGCGGCTTCTGCACGCCCGGTTTTGTGATGTCGCTTTACGGGCTCTGGATGGGGAACGCGAGCCCGAGCATCCGGGAGATCGAAAAGGCTCTGCAGGGCAATCTCTGTCGCTGCACCGGCTATGCCGCCATCATCCGCGCGGCGGAAGCGATTTCGTCGATCGGTGAGCTCGGAAAGGATCCGCTGGTTGCCGAACGCGACAAGATCACCCGACAGCTCGTCTCGCTCAAGGATGGCCGCCGCATCGAGATCGACGGTGAGGACGAACGCATCGTGCTGCCGGGCTCGGTCGATGATCTGGCCGCGGTGCTCGAAGCCAATCCGAAGGCGACGATCATTGCCGGCTCGACCGACGTCGGCCTGTGGGTGACGAAGTTCATGCGCCAGATCGCGCCGGTCGTTCACCTCTCGCATCTCGATGAATTGCGGCGGATTTCCACGGACGAGGGCGGCATTACGCTAGGCGCAGGGGTCAGCTATTCGGAGGCCTATCCGGTGATCGTCCGTCATCTGCCGCAACTCAGCGAGCTCTGGGACCGGATCGGCGGCGAGCAGGTGCGCAACATGGGCACCATCGGCGGCAATATCGCTAATGGCTCTCCGATCGGCGACACGCCGCCGGCACTGATCGCGCTTGGCGCATCGGTGACCTTGCGCAAGGGAGCGACGCGGCGGACGCTGCCGCTCGAAGACTTCTTCATTGAATACGGCAGGCAGGATCGCGAGCCCGGCGAATTCGTCGAGAGCATCCGCGTTCCATTCATCGGCAAGGAGGAGCGTCTTGCGGTCTATAAGATTACCAAACGGTTCGACGAGGATATCTCGGCCGTCTGCGGCGCTTTCCGCGTGAAGTTCGAGGAAGGCGGGGTTGCCGATGCGGTCATCGCTTTCGGCGGCATGGCCGGCACGCCGAAACGCGCCAAGACTGTGGAGGCGGCGCTGAAGGGATCCGTCTGGAGCGAAGCCGTGATCGAGGCCGCCGCCTCTGCCTTTGAGCAGGATTTCACGCCGCTCAGCGATTGGCGCGCCTCGGCGGACTACCGCATGCTGGTCGCCAAGAACCTCCTCAGGCGCTTCTATCTGGAGACGCAGGAGACACGAAACACGCGTATCGACCGCACTGTCGCGGTCGCTGTCTAGGAGGTGGTGCGATGAACGTGATGCAGCCCGTCGACCGCATCCGCGGTGGTGTCCATGAGCAGGAGCGGCATGAATCCGGCCATAAGCATGTCACGGGTACGGCCGAATATATCGACGACATAGCGGAGCCGGTTGGGACGCTGCACGGCTATCTCGGGCTGTCTGAGCGCGCCCACGCCGAAATCCTCTCCATCGATTTCGGCGCGGTGACGAGCAGCCCCGGGGTAATCGGCATCGTGACGTCCGGGGATATTCCCGGCGAGAACGACATCAGCCCGGCGCACAAGCACGACGATCCCGTGTTCGCAACCGACAAGGTCGAGTTTCATGGCCAGCCGGTCTTCGCCGTCATCGCCACCACGCGCGACGCAGCCCGGCGTGCGGCGGCAAAGGTCAGGATCGAGTATCGCGATCTGCCGCACGTCACAGACGTCGTCGAAGCGGCGGCCGCGGATTATCCGCTGGTCGTCGATCCGCTGAAGCTCGAACGGGGTGATATCGACGTCGGTTTTGCCAAATCGCGGCACGTCCTCGAAGGCGAGATGCGGATCGGGGGCCAGGATCATTTCTATCTCGAGGGTCACATCTCCCTCGCCATCCCCGGCGAGGACGACGAGGTGACGGTCTTCGCCTCGACCCAGCACCCGAGCGAGACGCAGCACATGGTCGCCCAGGTGCTCGGCGTTCCATCGAACGCGGTAACGGTAAACGTCCGCCGTATGGGCGGGGCCTTCGGCGGCAAGGAGACGCAGGCAAACCTCTTTGCCGCCGTCGCGGCGCTTGCGGCGAGGAAATTCGGCCGCGCCGTCAAGCTGCGCCCGGACCGCGACGACGATATGACCGCAACCGGCAAGCGTCACGATTTCCATGTCGGCTACAAGGTCGGCTTCGACGAGGAGGGCCGGATCGAGGCGGTGGACGCCGTGTTTGCTGCGCGCTGCGGCTTCTCGGCCGACCTCTCCGGGCCGGTGACCGACCGGGCCCTCTTCCATGCCGACAATTGCTATTTCTACCCGAATGTCAGGCTGCGCTCGCGGCCGCAGAAGACCAATACGGTCTCGAACACCGCCTTTCGCGGATTCGGCGGTCCCCAGGGCATGGTCGGCGGCGAGCGGATGATCGAGGACATCGCCTATACGCTCGGCAAGGATCCGCTCGAGATCCGCAAGCTCAATTTCTACGCCGGGGAGGGACGCAATCTCACGCCCTATCACCAGACCGTGGAAGACAACATCATCGGCCGGATCATCGAGGAACTGGATGCATCAGCCGATTACGCCGCCCGCCGGCGGGCCGTGCTTGCGTTCAACCGCGAGAACCACGTGGTCAGGCGCGGCATCGCGCTGACGCCGGTCAAATTCGGCATCTCCTTCACCAAGACGGAATACAACCAGGCCGGTGCCCTGATCCATGTCTATACGGACGGGTCGATCCAGCTGAACCATGGCGGCACGGAGATGGGGCAGGGGCTCCACACCAAAGTCGCCCAGGTGGTGGCGGACGAGTTCCAGGTCGATCTCGACTGCATCAAGGTGACGGCGACCTCGACCGGCAAGGTGCCGAACACCTCGGCGACCGCAGCCTCCTCCGGGTCCGACCTGAACGGCATGGCCGCCGCCAATGCGGCCCAGCAAATCAAGGCGCGGCTGGTGCGCTTCGCGGCGGACCGCTACGGCGTCAGCGAAGCCGACGTGGCCTTTGAACCGAATACGGTCCGGATAGGCGCCGAGCGCATCGCCTTTGCGGATTTCATCAAGTCCGCCTATGCCGCGCGCGTACAGCTCTCGGCGGCCGGCTTCTACAAGACGCCGAAGATCCATTGGGACCGCTCGGAGGGCAGGGGAAGGCCGTTCTACTATTTTGCCTATGGCGCCTCCTGTTCCGAGGTCTCCGTCGACACGCTGACCGGCGAATACCAGGTCGAGCGCACCGATATCCTTCATGACGTCGGCCGGTCGCTCAATCCGGCGCTTGATCTCGGCCAGGTGGAGGGCGCCTTCGTCCAGGGCATGGGATGGCTCACGACCGAGGAACTCTGGTGGGATGCCAAGGGGCGGCTGCGCACCCATGCGCCCTCGACCTACAAGATCCCGCTCGCCTCGGACCGGCCCCGTGTCTTCAATGTGCGGCTCGCCGAATGGTCGGTCAATCGCGAGGAGACGATCCGTCGCTCGAAGGCAGTCGGGGAACCGCCCTTCATGTTGGGCATTTCCGTTCTCGAAGCGATATCCATGGCAGCGGCGAGCGTGGCGGGCTATCGTATTCCGCCGCGCGTCGACGCGCCGGCGACGCCGGAGCGTGTGCTGATGGCGATCGAGCGACTGCGCGCCGCAGAAGCGGACGGATGATGGAGATGGCGACGAGAGAGGACATCCGCGATTTTCTCGCCCGGGAGCCCGCCTGTATCCTCGTCGAGGTGACGGGCGCGGCAGGCTCGACCCCGCGCGACACGGATGCCTGGATGCTCGTCTCGAAGGACCGCATCTTCGCCACCATCGGCGGCGGGCAATTGGAATTTATGGCGATCGACCACGCGCGCGAGCTGCTTCGGGGCGCGACCGCCGAAGATCGCCTGGAAATACCGCTCGGCCCGGAAATCGGCCAGTGCTGCGGCGGTCGAATGGCGCTCTCCTTCGCGGCCGTCGACGCTGATAACCGGCCTAAGCTGGTGAAGCGCTGCGACGGTGAGCTGGCGCGTCGCCCCCACGTCTATATTTTCGGCGCCGGCCATGTCGGCAAGGCGCTCGCCACGGCCTTGTCGCTTGCGCCGGTCCGGGCCGTGCTGGTCGATACGCGCGAGCGTGAGCTTGCAATAATCGATGTGCCCGGCATCGAAACCTGTCTCACGGCCATGCCGGAGACGATCGTGCGCAAGGCGCCGCCGGGCAGCGCCTTCGTCATCCTCACCCATGACCATGCACTGGATTTCCTCATTGCCGCGGAGGCGCTCGCGCGCGGCGACGCCTCCTATGTCGGCATGATCGGCTCGAAGACGAAACGCGCCACCTTCAGGAATTGGCTCTCCCGCGAAATCGAGCGCCCGGAGCTTTTCGAGCAACTCGTCTGCCCGATCGGCGGTGCGGCGCTGAAGGACAAGCGCCCGGCGGTGATCGCGGCCCTTACCGCCGCCGAGGTTTTGACGGCAGTGCTCACCTGCGAGCACCCGAAGCAGCGCCACGCCGCTCTCGAGAATCAACTCAATCCTTGACCACAGCCCATTTGTCGTCCGGATCGAAACGGTCGATGAAAGGCACGATCGCCTCGGTGCTCGGTCCGAGATCCCGCTCGTAGACAATGCCTTGCTGGTTGACGACGAAGGTCTTGACGCCGGTCTCGGCATAGGAAACCGGCCAGGCGATCAGTCCAAAGCCGGCGATCATGTTGCCGTTGATGACGTAATCGTACCGCCCGCCGGCGATGTTGTCGCCCTGCGAGGTCAGGATTCGGAAGCGGTAGCCGAAATAGCCCTCACCCGCCTTCGCCTTTTCCAAGGCCGCCGCGCTGATGGCATCTCCGACGGGGCTTTCGCCGTCACCCTGGTCCGCCGGCCAGTACAGCCCGTCGGTCTGGCCGGGGCTGCTGATCAGCTTCTGCGCGTATTCGAACACGCCATCCGCATCACGGTCCTGAGAAGCATAGTCCTTCTGTGCCTCGATATAGGCGCGCGCGGTATCGATCGCCTCAAGCTCGTTCTCGCCGACCCGGCGGTTGACGATCTCCTCGAGCCCGACATAGGTGTCGAAGGCCCATTTGCCGTCTTCGCCCTTGGTTATCGGGAAGGGCAAGGGCCAGAGTCTGTCGCCGATCTGGAGGATCTTGCGCCCCTCGAGATCGCGAACGACGACATTGCGGGCCGCCCCCTCGCGAATGAGGGCGAAGGTCTCCAGCGCGTCTTCGCCTGCCTTCAGCTTCGCCGCATCAAGCCCCAGGAGCCGGGCAAGGCCATCGAAGTCGTTGGCGGCGAGGCGGGCTTTGAATGTCTCCACCGCCTTTGCTGGATCGTCGAACAGGGGAGGATCTTCCGCTGCGGCATAGTCGTCGATGGCTGCCGGCCCTTGGGTATCGGCCGGCTGCTGCGCCTGGGCAATAGCAACGTCGATGACCGCAGGCACGGTCGCTAACGTGATCACCGATCCGAGAAGGAAAACATGCAAATGCCTGGTCATGACCGTCCCTCCCCGTTCAGCGTCTGCGCCCGCCACCGCGGCCACCGCCGCCGCGAGCCATGGGCGGTCTGCCGCCGCCGCGGCTTACATGTTGCCGACCGCCGCCGCGCTGGCCGCCGCCCATGCTGTGGCCGCCGCGCCGGGACGAGGCCACCTCGCGCCGGCCGGAATTGACATTGCCGAGGCCGGACGGCTTTTTCGGTCGGTTCTGCGCCTTCGAGGCCATCTTCTTCTTCCCGGCAGGCCGGCTGGCCTGCGAGGACTTCTTGCCCTTGGGACGGTTGAGGCTCTGCTTCGACCCTCCGGATTTCGCCTTCGCCACCTTCTGCCCGCCGGCGGGCTTCGCCTTTGGGCGCGCCTGAGCCTTCAACCCGTCGAGCGTACTCTTGCGCACGTCCGCGACGTTGCCCGTGCCGCCGCCAGGCTGCAACCGGTCGCGGTTGATCTCTGCGGCGCGGTTGCGGATATTGTTGTCGCCGTTAGCCTTGATGCTGTTCTTGATGTTCGTCCGGTCGAATTTCTGGAGCTGGTCGCGGTCGAACTTGAGCTTGCTGCGGTCGACATTCTTCCAGTCGATGTCATTCAACTTCAGCTTGCCGTCGAAATCCACGTTGTTGAAGCATTTGTTGCAGTCGACATCGATGTCGCCATCCCAGCGGCCACCCCAGACCCCCCAATCGTCCCAGTCGATGATGGCGCCGAAGATCGCGCCGGTAACGGCACCGGCGAAAAAGGCCGCCCCCGGATACCAGTAGGCGGGATACGGTTCGTCGTAATAGTCGATCGGCACCGGCGCGTAGCCGGGCTCGTAGAGCATTTCCGCCGGATATTGCGGGACATAGATCGTTTCCGGGTTCGCCGGCTGGATGATGATGTTGTCACCCTCCTCGACCACCTTGATCTTGTCGTCCGTCTTGATGATGTCCTTGGCGACCGCCTCGTCGCGCAGTTGCTGGATCGCGATCAGCACGTCCTTCTGCTGATTGGCGATCGCCTCGCCAAAGCCCTGCGTCCATTCGAGATCCTCGCTCATCATCTATACGATCTCAGGATAATTCAGCAGCGAAATCACGCTGCCGTCCCAGCCTTCCTTAGGCTTCAGTTCGGGCTTCTTCTTGCGGGCCTCGAGGAATCGCTCCGCTTCGACGATCTGCAGCGGATAGAGCGACGCGGCTGACACCAGCGCCACCAGTTCGTCCGGATAGAGCGCGATCCTTGCGACCAGAACTTCGAGTTCGTCGTCGGTGAGCGGCTCCGGCGTGGCGGCCGGCGCTTCGGTCGCTGTCGCCGTCTTTTCCTGCGCGAAGGTGCCGGAACTCTGTACTGCCAGCATGATCGCCATCGCGCCGCCAAGTGCAATTGCAGCTTTTCTGATCATCAATTGCCCCCGTGGCGCTTGTGCCGAGCTCCACGACGTCTCGGCAACCACTTTCGGGGAAGGTTACCCGCTTCACGCGGCCGCGTCGTTGATTGCAATCAAAGGCAGGAAAAGTTCCGCTGTCGCTGAACGGTATGTCAGGACGCGCCTTTGTCCTCCTCCGGCGATCGCTGGCCGGTGAAGGACATCGCGCTGCGCTCAGACTCTGGTTCGACGCGCTTTTCGCCAAACTTGAATTGCCCGACGATCCGCCCAATCAGGATCGCAATGTAGAGGGTCCCGATTGCGGCTTCGAGCACAGACAGAACCTGGGCAGTTGGGGTGGCCGGTGTGATATCGCCGTAGCCGACCGTCGTGATGGTCACGAGGCTGAAATACAATAGTTGCGTGTCGAGATCGCCGCCAATCGGGATTCTGAACGACCCTGCCTGCCAGGCCTCGAGCCGGAGATAAAGCAGCGTCCAGGCGGTGGCGATCATGAAGTAGCCGAATATCGCGCCGACGAGACTGTCGGCGCTCATCTCGCGGCTTCCCACGAGCTCTGCAAACGTCGCGATCAGTGCACTGACGACGATGACCAGCATCAGTCCCAAGAGCGGGCCATCCAGACCGTCAATCCCCAATGTGCTGAGAACTTGAAGCGCCAGAGCCATCGACAGCAGCGCAATCACACCGACCGCGGACGTTGCTCCGATCCGGCCGGCATGGATCGCGCCTCCGAAAACCAGAAGATAGAGCGTAACATTCGCAAGTTCGCCAAGGCTCGTGTGCGACCAGAGGGGCTGAAGCAAGAACRTCCCAATCAACATGGCCAGCAGGAGGCTCCATCGCCACCGCTCCACGAGACGAAGATAGGCATTGATGATCGACATGGCCGAATCGACGATCATGAGGAGCCCCGGGGCGGCAGAAAGAAAGCCAGTCTGCAGTCGAGGCGAACAGCATACTTCCGAGTGCGAGGGGCGGCAGCAGGAAGCGCGGGCAAGTCCCGTATGTTCGAGTATCTTACGGCCAAGCATTGATCCAGCGCAATTTCATCGAGGCGGTTTTGCTGTTCTGTCGACCGGCCGACCCGTGTGAGCATGCGGCCCGAAGAGGTTGACGGATTCCGTCGTGGAACGATGAGGTTGCCTCCTGGCGGCGCAAAACGGAATGGAGTATTGAATCGCGTCATTTGCGATAGCGCATTAAGTGCGCGTAATATTAAGACAATATATCTCCTCAAATGTACCAGTTGCATCGAAGATGTGACCAATGTTGTCTTAATTTTGCAGTATATCATCTATAGATATTTTGCTTGGTCGATGAGTGCTTGTCGTGGCATCCGACGATCATTCGTTGGGTACTGATCGAGATCCGCGAAGATGCGGCGACACGAACATGCGATGACGCTGGAACAGGAGACGGTTATGGACAATGCTGTAAGAGAGCAAGACCGCGCAAAGGCCGGGCTTCGGCAGGCTCAGCCGTGGCAGGAATCGTGGCAATATGCCATTGATGCATGGCAGCGTACGATCCTCTTCTGTGACGTTCTGCGCCGCCGGGGCAATCAATATGCCGAGCACAATTCGAGCCCGGTGCCACATGTCTTGCGCTTCGATGTAGAGCTTGTGTTGAGCGGACGGATGTTGCCGCGCCCGGTAAATTACGGCCTGGTGCGCATCGTGCCGCCGGCGGATGTCGTTGTCGATCCGGGCAAGCGCCCCTTCGTCGTCGTCGACCCACGCGCCGGGCACGGCCCCGGCATCGGCGGCTTCAAGGCCGACAGCGAGATCGGTGCTGCGCTGCAGGCGGGACATCCCTGCTATTTCATCGGGTTTCTCCCGGACCCGGTGCCCGGGCAGACGATCGAGGACATCATGCGGGCACAAGCCGTATTCCTCGAAAAAGTGATCGAACTCCATCCTGAGGCGGACGGCAAACCCTGCGTGATCGGCAATTGCCAAGCCGGCTGGGCGGTGATGATGCTCGCGGCAGCGCGGCCGGAACTCTTCGGACCGGTCATCATAGCCGGATCTCCGCTTTCCTATTGGGCCGGTGTCAGAGGCGCAAACCCGATGCGATATACCGGCGGGTTGCTCGGCGGCAGCTGGCTCACGGCTCTGACCGGCGACATTGGCGGCGGCAAGTTCGACGGGGCCTGGCTGGTGACGAACTTCGAGGGCCTGAACCCTGCGAACACCCTTTGGGGCAAGCAATATAACGTCTGGTCAAAGGTCGATACCGAGGCTGAGCGCTATCTCGAATTCGAGCGCTGGTGGGGCGGACACGTCAATCTCAATGCTGAGGAAATGCAGTTCATCGTCGACGAGCTGTTCGTCGGCAACCGACTGGCAACGGCGGAGATCGTCACCTCGGACGGCATCCGGATCGACATGCGCAATATCCAGTCGCCGATCCTCTGCTTCTGCTCCAAGGGCGACAACATAACCCCGCCGCAGCAGGCGCTGGGATGGATCCTGGATCTCTACCGGAGCGTGGACGATATTCGTGCGCACGGACAGACGATCATCTACGCGATGCACGAGACGATCGGTCACCTCGGCATCTTCGTCTCGGGCAAGGTGGCGGCCAAAGAGCATGCCGAATTCGCCAGCAACATCGATCTGATCGACACCCTGCCACCGGGGCTCTATGAAGCGGTATTGATCCCGCACACGGGCGAAAACGTTGCGCAGGACCTGGAGCTCGGCGCGTGGATCGCCCGTTTCGAGCCGCGCACACTGGATGATCTGCGCGAGATGGGCGGCAACGATCCGGAGGACGAGCGGCGCTTCGCCACGGTCCGGCGCGTCTCGGAGATCAATCTCGGCCTCTACCGCACCTTCGCGCAACCGTTCGTTCAGGCCATCGCCAGCGACCATGCCGCTTCCTGGCTTGCCCGTCTGCATCCGGCGCGCCTGCCCTTCGAGTTCTTCTCGGACAGCAATCCCCTCATGGCGTCTATCGCGACTCTGGCGGACCAGGTCCGCGAGGAGCGCCAGCCGGCCGGTCCGGACAACATGTTCGCCACATTGCAGGATTTCATGTCCAAGCAGATCGAAACCACTCTCGACCTTTGGGGCGCCTGGCGGGACCAAGCTCAGGAGCAGACATTCCTCGCCGTCTACGATTCTCCCGTTCTGCAGGCCGCCGTAGGCCTTCGGGCGAGCGATGAGCCGCCGCGGCGCCATCCCGGCGAACAGCCGGAGACCTTGGCCTTCATTCGCGCCCGCCTCGCCGAACTCAAGGCACGAATGGGCGAAGGTGGGCCGCGCGAAGCCAGCATTCGGGCTCTCGTCTATGTCGGCCGCGGCTATGGCATGGACGAGCGCCAGTTGGCGGTATTGCGGCGCATCCGGGCGCGGAACAGGGAGGGGCTTTCACTCCAGGCGTTCAAACGCGTTTTTCGGGAGCAGTCACTAATGCTGCTCGTCGATGAATCGGCGGCTCTCGCCGCGCTCCCCTCCATGCTGCCGGCAGACCATGAACAGCGCACGGCGGCACTGGCGGCAGTGCGTGAGGTCATCGAGAGCACCGGTGAAATGAACCAGGATGTTCAGGCCCGCATGAGCCGTGTCGAGGCACTTTTCTCCGACGGCACGGGCAGACCGGAAATCGTGAGGGAAACTCCGGTGAGAGCATCGGTACGACCGCGCCGCACTTCGTGAGGCGACACGGAGCAGGTGACGATGGGAAAAGGCATAAGGAGAACGGCGATGCCCTTGACGAGCCCCGCAGAAGCAGATCGTCCCCATGTCAAATATGAGCGCCTGATCGACCGGACCCATGGCGTAGGGCCGATCCCCACGGCGGTTGCCCACCCCTGCGACACGAGTTCGTTGCAGGGCGTGGTCGAGGCCGCGCATGCCGGCATGATCGATCCGATACTCGTGGGTCCCTCCGCGAAGATCCGTGCCGCCGCCGAGGGCTGCGGCATCGATCTCGGTGAATACCAGGTCGTTGATGCGCCGCACAGCGACGCCGCCGCCGCCGGGGCTGTCGAGCTTGTTCGCGCGGGTAAGGCGGAACTCATCATGAAGGGCAGCCTCCATACGGATGAACTGCTGCGGGCGGTCACCGCCAAGGATACCGGTCTCCGGACGCAAAGGCGGATCAGCCACGTGTTCATCATGGATGTGCCGACCTATCCCGAGCCGCTGTTCATCACCGACGCGGCAGTCAACATTTTTCCGGACCTCGAGGCCAAACGCGACATCGTCCAGAACGCGATAGACCTGCACCTCGGCCTTGGCCTCGGCGAACCCCGCGTCGCCATCCTCTCGGCGGTGGAGACCGTCACGACAAAGATCCCCGGAACGACCGACGCTGCCTGCCTCTGCAAGATGGCCGATCGGGGCCAGATCACCGGGGGGATTCTCGACGGCCCGCTGGCGCTCGACAATGCGATCAGCGAGGAGGCTGCGCGGATCAAGGGTATTCGGTCTCCGGTGGCCGGGCGGGCCCAGATCCTCGTCGTGCCCGACCTCGAGGCCGGCAACATGCTCGCCAAGAACCTCACTTTTCTCGCCAATGCCGATGCAGCCGGCATTGTGTTGGGCGCCAGAGTGCCGGTCATTCTCACGTCGCGAGCGGACAACCTGCGCGCACGAATGGCCTCCTGTGCGGTGGCGGTGCTCTATGCCGCGGCCAGGCGCCAGACCCTCGCCGTTCCCGCGGAGTGACGGACATGGACAGCATCCTGGTCGTCAATGCCGGCAGTTCGAGCCTCAAGTTCCAGCTTTTCTCGATCGACGAGGGCCACACGCTCGAGCGGCTGTTGAAGGGCCAGCTCGAAGGGATCGGCACCCGGCCTCGACTGGTAGTCCGCGACGCGGAAGGGCAGGTCGTTGCCGAGAAGGCATTTTCGGTGGAAGAGGTCAAAGACCTGGCGGCTGCGCAGGATGTCGTCGGCACCTGGCTGATCGGCCATATCGGCGCACCGCCGACGGCGGTCGGGCACCGAGTGGTGCACGGCGGACCGTTCTACAACGAACCCACGGCCGTCGATGACCAAGTGCTCGTGAATCTGGAGAAGCTCGTATCTCTTGCGCCACTCCACCAGCCCAACAACCTCGCGCCGATCCGTTCGATCCGCCGACAGCGGCCGGACCTTACCCAGGTTGCCTGCTTCGATACCGCCTTCCACCGCGGCCACCCGGACGTCGCCGATCGCTTTGCCATCCCCGAAACATTCTATCGCGAAGGCGTGCGGCGCTACGGTTTCCACGGCCTGTCATACGAATACATTGTGGGCCGGTTGAGGGAAGTTGCGCCCGATCTGGCAAAGGGGAGGGTCATCGTCGCCCATCTCGGCAGCGGCTGCTCGATGTGCGCGCTCGTCGGCGGCCGCAGTGTCGAGAGCACGATGGGCTTTACCGCCCTAGATGGCCTGCCCATGGGGACACGTCCGGGCCAGCTCGACGCTGGCGTCGTCCTTTATCTGCTGGCCGAGAAGCAGATGGACGTCAAAGCCGTCGAGCATCTGCTCTACCACGACTGCGGTCTGAAGGGGCTTTCCGGCATCAGCAGCGACATGCGCGAGCTGATCGCCAGTTCGGACGAGCGGGCCAGGCTTGCGCTCGAGTATTTCGTCTATCGCGTCTCCATGGCCGCTGGCGCCCTCGCCGCCGCGATGGGCGGGCTTGACGGCTTCGTCTTCACCGCAGGCATCGGCGAGAATGCGCCCGGCATCCGCCAGACGGTTGCGGAGCGGATGGCGTGGTTGGGCATTGAAGTCGATCCGATTGCGAATGCGGAGGGAGGGCCGCGCATATCGAGCGCTGAGAGCCGCGTCACGGTGCTCACCGTGCCGACGGACGAAGAACGAATGATCGCCGACCATACGCTCGCGATCCTCCGCCAAAACGCGCGCTGAATTCGTCATTGCCCCCGGTCCGATCACCCGGTGGCCTTTTCTCGGAAGTGATCCTTTTCCGACTGTTTTGCGAGGAGAGTCCCATGTCGTTCAATCCACGTTCCGTTTCGCTCGAGGGCCGGCGCGGTCTCGTGACCGGGATCGCCAACGATCAATCCATCGCCTGGGGTTGCGCCAAGGCATTTCGCTCTCTTGGAGCGGAACTCGCGGTGACGTATCTCAATGAAAAGACGCGCTCCTATGTCGAGCCGCTCGGCCGAGAAATCGAGGTCGGCATGATGCTGCCGCTGGACCTCGGCGTCGAGGGGCAACTCGAGGCGGCCTTTAGTGAGATCGGCGCCAGATGGGGTAAGCTCGACTTCCTCCTGCATTCGATCGCCTTCGCCCCGAGGGAGGATCTGCATGGCCGCGTGGTCGACTGTTCGAAGGCCGGCTTCCTGCAGGCCATGGAGATATCCTGCTGGTCGTTCATCCGCATGGCGAAGCTCGCCGAGCCCCTGATGCGTGACGGCGGAACGCTGTTCACCATGACCTATTACGGTTCGCAGATGGTGGTCGAGCACTATAACCTCATGGGGCCGGTGAAGGCGGCGCTGGAGAGCGCCACACGCTACCTGGCCGCCGAGCTTGGGCCCCAGGGCATCCGGGTCCATGCAATCTCACCAGGCCCGCTCCAGACGAGGGCGGCATCCGGTATCGCCGAATTCGACGAGCTTCTCGACAAGGCGCAGTCCAAAGCGCCGACGCGCAGTCTGGTGTCCATCGACGACGTCGGGGGTGCCGTGGCCTTTCTCGCCACCGACGCCGCGAAGTTGATCACCGGCGAAACCCTGTACATCGACGGCGGCTATCACATCATCGATTGATGGGTGGATTCCACCCGTTTTGTCTCAAGTCAATGACAGAACCGCTCGCCATTTCTAAGATCGATGCGATCGCACAAAGGCTTCCGTCCGGCGCCCGGCAAGGGACTTGGGTCAAGGGACTTGGGTCGGATCGTGTCCTGTCTATCAAGGGGCATCGAGTATCGGCGGGTGTGCCCCGCTCGAGGGAATTGCGATCTGCTGGAGGTGGGAAATGGCCGCGGAGATCGAGCGAAAGTTTCATGTCGTGGACGACCGCTGGCGGAAGCATGCCTCCAAGATATCTGAACTGCGGCAAGCTTATGTCGTGAGTACGAAGAACCGCATGGTTCGTGTCAGGATCGTGAATGCGTGTCGTGCGACGCTGGCCGTAAAGATCCGGACCGGCCGTCTGCGACGTGAAGAGTATGAGTACGAGATCCCTTACGCGGACGCGGTGGAGATGTTCGAGCATGCTCTGGGGATCATAGAGAAGACGCGTTACGAGGTGGATCATCAAGGCCGCCGCTGGGAAATAGACGTCTACTCCGGCGCGAACGACGGCCTCGTCGTCGCGGAGATCGAACTCCAAAAGGGAGACGGCGACCCACCGAAGCCCGTCTGGCTAGGGTCGGAGATAACGGGAAACCGGCTGTACTCGAACCGGTCGCTGGCGATAGAGGCGCTCCGTCTTGAAGGGCGTGGCCCGCAATCGAACCCGTATGGTGCCATTCGAGAAGTCAAGCGAGCCACAACTTAACGCAAATCAGAAGTGGAGCAAAGCGATGGCGGAACAGAAAGACCTGAATGCCAAGGCACCCCCAAGTGCAAAAGAGCTTCGCATGCAACTCCTCCAGCGCGAGATGGATGAGATGGAGAAAGAGCGGAAGCTCAAGACGATACAGCAAGAGAAACTCGCCGATTTCGCTGCCGAATTCCTCGAGGAACGTGTCACGGAGGAAGAAATAGCCATGGTTCGCCGTCTCGTGACGAACGCCGTCAAGGACGGCAAGTTCGAGGCGATGGTCTACAGCTTCCCGTCCGATCTGTGCACCGACAGCGGTCGGGCGATAAACAGTGGCGACCGGGACTGGCCGAAGACCCTCCAGGGAAAGGCGAAGGAGTTCTTCGATCGTTACCAAACCATCGGCAAGCCGCAGGGCTACAAGCTGAAGGCGATGATCATCAATTTCCCCGGCGGCATGCCCGGCGACGTCGGCTTCTTCCTGAACTGGGCGCCGGACGACGTCTGACCACCGGACGCGCAAAGTCCGATAGCAGAAGCGTCAAAGCCGGATCAAGGGCCTGAAGAAGGGCTGCGCGCCCGTGAGGCGACGCGCAGCATCCGCCCTTTCAGTAGATATTAGGCACCAACCGTCGAACATGCCTGACTTCGTCGAAGTCGGCCGGGCGCTTCTGGCGCTTTCCGAGGTCGGGTTCATCGAATTTCACGCGTTCATACGGGATCGAGTTCAAGAGGTGCGAAATGCAGTTGATGCGCGCGTGCTTCTTGTCGTCGGACGGGACGATCCACCAAGGGGCATATTCGGTGTCGGTCATTCGGATCATCTCGTCATAGGCGCGGGTGTAGTCCCACCAGCGGCGATAGGATTCCACATCCATCGGGCTGAGCTTCCACTGCCGCAGCGGGTCGCCGATGCGCTGCCGGAAGCGCCGCTCCTGTTCCTCCTCGCTAACATCGAGAAAATACTTGAGCAGAATGACGCCGCTTTCGACGATTGCCGCTTCAAAGCGCGGTGCGAGCTCCAGGAACCGCTTCGCCTGTGCTTCGGTGCAGAAACCCATCACCCGCTCGACTCCCGGGCGATTGTACCAGGAGCGGTCGAATATCACGATCTCGCCCGCGGCCGGCAGATGCGCGACGTAGCGCTGCATATAGATCTGGCTCTTCTCGCGGTCCGTCGGCGCCGGTAGTGCCACAATGCGGAAGACGCGCGGACTGACCCGCTCTGTGATGCGCTTGATCACGCCACCTTTTCCCGCGGCGTCGCGGCCCTCGAAGATGACGACGATGCGCGCTCCCGATTTTTTCACCCACGCCTGCAGGTGGGCGATCTCGACCTGCAATCGCGCGAGTTCCTTGGCATAGTCGCCGCTTGGTGCTCCGCCGGCGAAATCCGCAATGGTGCCATCCTTATCCCTGTTTTTTGCCTTGTCTCTACCCTTGTCCTTGCCGTTCTTGGCCATGGTTCTTCCTCCCTCCTTGCCCCGGAACTCGCGGTCCCAAAACCGCGCACACTTTCGGTCGACATGGATTAAGCCGCGTTTTCGGAGCGCTGCTCGAAGTCATCGAGTGCGTCCTCCATGCCCGTGAAGACCATATCGGAACCGATCCTGTCGATAACGCCGGCTCGATGGAGCATGGCGCGCGCATCGCCGTGCAGTTCTGCCAGACCCAGCGCGATTCCGCGCTTTTTCAACTCTTCGCAAACCTCTTCGAGCATCGCTGTCGCCGTGCTGTCGATTTGCGGAATCGCGCTTGCATCGATCACCAGCCAACGCGTGCCCGCCGGCAGCGCCTCGGCGATCTTAAGCAGGCGCGCCTGCACGTAGTCGGTATTGAAGAAGAGGAGGCTGCCCTGGATCATGCAGGCCCCGAAGCCCGGCACCGGGCGTGCTTGCGGTTCGCGATGCAGCTTGTAAAAGCCGTCGCGGCCGGGAATGCGGCCAAGCAGCGCGTCATGGGGGTACATGCTCTTGCGAAGGATGTAGACCAGCGTCGCGGCGATTGCGATCACAACGCCGTTGAGGACGCCCAATCCGATCGGTCCCCACATTGCGATCAACGCGAAGACGAATTCCATGCGGCTGACGCGCCAGATCTGCCTTAGGGCGCCAAGATCGATCAGGCTGAGTGCGGTTGCCGCCAGAATCGCGCCAAGCGCCGGGATCGGCAAGATGCGCAGAACGCCTCCCAAGAACATGAGCACCGCCACAAGGGCAGCTGCCGCGACCAGGCCTGCGACCTGCGAGCGGCCGCCAACAGTGAAGTTCACCGCCGTGCGCGAATCGGAGGCCGTGACCGGGAATGTCCCGAAGAAACCGGCGGCGATATTCGCAGCGGCGAAGCCGGAGAGTTCCCGGTTGGGATCGACTTGGTAGCCGCCGAGCGCCCCGAAGCTGCGGGCAGTTATGATCCCCGCGCCGAAGCTGACGAGAAAAATGGCGGCGCCGCCGACCAGCAATGTGTCGAAGGGCATGTTTTCCATTCGAGGCAACGTCATCGACGGCAGACCCTCGGGGATGTTGCCGACGATGGCGATTCCGTGTCCTTCGAAATCGAAGAAGAATGAAAGCAGCACGGAAAGGACGACGACGATCACCGGGCCGGGAATAGGAGAGTCCAGGGCCCGGGCCACTTGCAGCAGCGCAAAGCAGCCGAATGCGAGCAACAGCGATGGCCAGTGGATCGATGCCGCCTCCCGTGCGAGTTCGAGCACGGGCGCGACAAGTCCCTCCGCTTCGATATCGACTCCGGTGAAACGCTTGATCTGGCCGATCAGGATGGAAAGCGAAATTCCCGCGAAGAAGCCAGTCAGAATCGGGCGCGACAGAAAGGTCGCGAGCACGCCAAGGCGGACCAGCCGAGCGACCAGACACAGCGCACCGACTGTGAGCGCCAGGAGCGCTGCTACGGACACCCGATCGGTCGTCACACCCGGCGTGGCGAGAATCGTGGCCAACACAGCGGCTAGCACGGTCATCGTGGCCGCATCCGGTCCGACGATGAGTCTCCGCGAGGGACCAAAAAGCGCATAGGCGACCAGCGGCGTAATGCTAGCATAAATTCCGGTCTCCGGCGGAAGGCCGGCGATTGCCGGATAGGCGATGGCGCTTGGCAGTCCGACGGCGGCGATGGCCAGGCCGGCGGAAACATCGCTGCGCAGAGCGTTCGCGTCATAGCCGTCGAGGCCGGAGAGAAGTGGTAGCCGAGGGACTGTCAGAGTCATCCGGCGGCCCTCCATTCAATGTCCGGTCAGGACGAGCGTCTGCACCGGCAGGAGCAGCGCCTGCAGCCGGAGGATCATGGCGTGCACCA
>NZ_MDDV01000014.1 GCF_001854885.1 Ensifer sp. LCM 4579
CCACGCGCTACGACAAGACCGACAAAAGCTTCGCAGCCTTCGTCCATCTCTCAGCCGCCATGCGAGCCATCGCCTGAATGTCGACAGACCCTAGTACACCCCTTGGCAACGGAGAGATCATCGCCATAGTAGAGCCCGATCCAGCGGCGCTGGAGTTATATGAGGACAGGATTGCCGCCTTGGGCTTTGAGCCAGTCGGGTTCAAGACATTTGAGAGTCTTTGCGACTGGATTTTGAGGGGGAAAATAGCCGATCTCATTGTGGCAGACCGTTCGTCTTTTCTTCTGCATCAATGCGTGGGCGCCGTTCAAGCGGCCCTCAAGACAGTGCCCGTCATCCTGGTCGGAGGAGCTAACCTTAACATGCCACTCACGGGCGGCGATCAAGCCTGCGCTCTTGCGCTGCATAAGCCGGTGTCATCCAGGACCTTGGCGTATGCAATTCGCACGAGGATTAGAACGTGTTGTGGTTAGATGTGCACACCGGCTGCGGAGTAAGGATGGTGACGCACCTGGCCAAGGTCATGCGGGGGAGATGTGCGCTGGACCCAGCAGCGCCAGCTAGTGTCAATGACCGCACCAGCGCCGGCGCGTGCGACGGCGCGCCGGGATGGGTGTCTTCGCCCGGTGCTCTTCATGTGGCGGCACGTGCATCACGATCGCCTCAGGTAGGACTTTGGGGATGATCGGCAAGGGCGGTCGAGCCCACCCGCATCCATCGTCCTTGGCCTGCCGACCATAGTCCGGAGATCCTTCCATGCCCTTGCTGTGCTGAATCTCGCCGCGCTGGCGGCCTTCACCATCAACGCTCAAACGGTCTTTGCCGGAGACCCGCTGCTGCTCCCGCCCGACCCGGCGGCTCTATCGGTCGAGACCAAATCGGGCGAGCAACGCTTCTCGATAGAAGTGGCGGACGAGCCTGCAGAATGGTGGCGCGGATTGATGTTCCGCACCACGATGGCCGACGATCATGGCATGCTGTTCGTTTTTGAGGACAGCCAGCCACGCTGCTTCACGATGCAGAACACGGCCATTCCGCTCGATCTCCTGTTTGTCGGCGAAGATGGAAAAATACGTGCGATCGAAAAGGGTCGACCCTTCTCTACGATGCTCATCTCGCCGACGGTTGATGCGCATTTTGTACTGGAGCTGAAAGCCGGAACCGCGCAGACCGCCGGGATCCAGATCGGCGAGCGGCTTCGCCACCCGCTCATTGACAGAGTCGCCAACCACAGCCGCCGAGGTTTTTAGCGGTTGAGACCACCGGCGATTGCGATTGAAACCGCGGCAGTGAGCGGTGTCCGCTACGGGCATCTACGGGGTGAAGCCGCTGGGTTGCCGAGAGGAGGTACGTGAGGTCTGTCGAGTCAACCGGTGAAACGCGGGCACGTTGGAAAACCAGGGGCGCCTGGCGAAACTGTCCGCAAGAATCCGGGCGCGATCTTCAAAGTCCGTTCGCCGACGCCGCTCCGGTCCGGTAAGCAAAACTGCATCTTCCATTAACGCTGCTCTCGCGCTCTTATGTTCGATCTTGCGAGCGTGGATTCTCGGCAGCCTCACCTGAGCGGTTGAGGACTGGAGGGTATTCGCGCTGAGTAAGTGGTCGAGTTCATCTCCAAGCGAGCGCTGAACCAGAAAATTAAGCTCCAACCCATAAACGTTTGTATTCGCGAGGTGATGCGGCCTTTGGGGGAGCGGCGGGTGTCGGGCCTATCGCCCGCGCGCCAAAGCTGCCGATGACGTGTGCATCTAGGTGCCGACGTTAGCCTGACGAGACAAATGGTCAAGGGCGACGAAAGCTTCATCAAATTGCTCAAAATCGAGACAATGGCATGGAAGGTCGGCAGTCCCTGCAATGACGACAACGTGTGTTGGCCTACATTAATCACGCCACTTGAGTGATTACAGCCGAATAACTTTGAAGCAAGCTGCCTGGCTTGGCCCGACTTGAGTTCCAGGACAGCCGGCAGTTGGATCGGGGATCTTGTACTCGCCTGACGCCCTAATCGGCATTTGCTTCAGATGAAACAGAAAGGAGCGACTCGAAAATCCAAGAGTAACAGACCCTTTCCATAATCGCGAACAACAGATGCCAATCACGGCTGACGGGTTGCGACAGAGGGGACAGGGGGAAATGTTGAATGCAGTTTGGCCAGTCTCGCTGGTCCTTTTGACGTCCATGTATCTCTCAAGCGAAGCAGCACCACTGTCCTTACGTGAGTTCGGCCACCTCGCCCGCGAATGCTCGCCGTGGGTTTCCCCATCTACGCTTGCAGCGATTGCCAAAGTTGAAAGTGATTTTGAACCGCTTTCGGCACATGACAATACCACCGGTGAAACCCTTCACTGGAAAGATCCGATGGAAGCAACGCAGAGCGTCAAGGAGCGCCTCAAAGCGGGACATTCGATCGACGTCGGACTTATGCAGATCAATTCGACGAACTTTTCTGCGCTTGGTCTCACGCCCGAAAATGCATTTCAGCCCTGCATCTCACTCTCGGCTGCAGGGACCTTGCTTGAGAGCCGCTACGCGGGCGGCAAGACTGCCGCGGCAGAACAGCGCGCGCTTCGTCGGGCAATCTCCGCCTACAATACTGGGGATCTGACGCGCGGGTTTGCGAACGGTTATGTGCGGAAGGTTGAGTTAGCCGCGCGAAAGATCGTGCCGCCGCTACTCCTCCCGCCGGAGAAAGGCAGCGAAAAGGCGAAGCCTGAAGAAACGTGGGATGTCTGGGGTTCCCATGGGCACCGTTCCGGCGGCGATTCATCAAATCCTCCAGAGATGCCGAAAGACGGCAAATCGATGGAAGACAATCAACTCATATTCGATTGAACCACACAAAGGTGAAGTAATGACATTCCTCAAAAGGTGCCACGAGCATTTGAAGCGTTTTAGCCTTCTGGACACGGCGTTGCGCATGGCCGTTACCTATGCGCCCGCCGCTGGTGGGGCGGCCGGGTGGAGCTTTGTCTCCTCCGGGCCCGCTGCGGCCCAGGTGGGCGGAAGCGCCGACCCTGCCACAATGCTAAATAACATATGCACGTTTATCCTTGGTCCGTTCGGACAGTCACTGGCAGTTCTCGGCATCGTCGCCATCGGTCTATCCTGGATGTTCGGTCGTGCTTCACTCGGTCTAGTTGCCGGCGTTGTTGGGGGGATCGTCATCATGTTCGGAGCTAGCTTTCTCGGTAAAACGCTTATTGGGGCCGGCGGATGAATGCCCGTCTGGAAGAAAGCACACTTTATGTGGCGGCCACCCGACCGGCATTGTTTCTCGGAGTGCCGCTGACCTTGGCCGGGTTGTTCATGATGTCAGCCGGGTTTCTGATCGTCATCTTCCAGAATCCCCTTTACGAACTTGTTCTCGTGCCACTCTGGTTCGGAGCGCGCGTTATCGTCGAGCGTGACTATAACGCCGTGAGCGTAGTGCTGCTTTTTCTGCAGAGTGCCGGCAGAAGCATTGACGGTCAGGTTTGGGGTGGGGCAAGTGTCAGCCCCAATCCAATAAAGGTGCCGCAGCGCGGAAGAGGAATGGTGTGATGCTCGGCACAAGCGGCACGACCGAGAGGTCTGGGGAAATTTATCTTCCCTATATCGGGCACCTTAGCGATCACGTGGTCCTTTTGGAAGACGGTTCGATCATGACTATGGCACATGTCAGAGGTTTGCCCTTTGAACTGGAAGATATTGAAATCCGCAATGCACGCTGCCGCGCGTTTAATACGCTCTTGCGCAACATCGCCGATGATAATGTGTCAATAAACGCTCATCTCGTGCGCCATAACCATGTGCCGTCGCCGCCAGCTCGGCAGTTCCGCAGCGTTTTTGCAAGTCGTCTGAGCGACGCTTTTGAGCAGCGTGTGCTCTCCGGCAAACTTTTTCGCAACGATCACTTCCTGACCTTGATTGTGTTTCCCCGCGCCCCACTTGCGAAAATAAGCGGCCGGTTCACTAAGTTCCACAAAAGGAAAGAGAACGATCTTGCAAGCCAGATGCGCAATCTGGAAGATCTCTGGCACGTGCTTGCTGGCGGACTCGACGCGTATGGCCTGCGCCGGCTCGGTGTTCGCGAGAAAGATGACGTGCTTTTCTCGGAGATCGGCGAAGCCCTCCGCCTTATCATGACTTGCCGTTGGTCACCGGTTCCAGTCGTCAGCGGCTCACTTGGCGCTTCGATCTATACCGACCGAGTCATCTGCGGCAAGCGGGCGCTAGAGATTCGAACGCCGCAAGACAGTTACGTAGGCTCCATCTTTTCGTTCCGTGAATATCCGGCAAAGACGCGGCCGGGCATGCTCAACACGCTGTTGTCCACAGACTTCCCACTTGTTTTAAGCCAAAGTTTCTCGTTCCTCACTCGTGCACAGGCTCATGCCAAGCTCAGCCTCAAGTCCAGTCAAATGATGAGTTCCGGTGACAAGGCCATCACCCAGATCGATGAACTCGCCCAGGCAGAGGACGCATTGGCAAGCAACGAATTCGTTATGGGTTCGCATCATTTAAGTCTTTGCGTCTATGCCGATAATCTTAACCACCTCGCCGATCGCGCTGCGCACGCCCGCACTCGGTTGACGGATGCAGGCGCAGTCATCGTCCAAGAAACTATCGGTATGGAGGCCGCTTACTGGTCGCAGCTTCCGGGGAACTTCAAGTGGCGCACGCGCCCCGGGGCGGTCACGTCGCGAAATTTTGCCGGCCTGGTTTCATTTGAGAATTTTCCTGGCGGCAATGTTGGAGGGCACTGGGGCAACGCAGTTGCGCGCTTTCGCACCAACGGTGGGACCCCTTTCGATTATGTCCCCCATGAGAACGACGTGGGCATGACCGCAATATTCGGCCCTATCGGTACAGGCAAAACGACGCTCATGACCTTTATCCTGGCCATGCTCGAGCAGAGTATGGCTCACCGCAATGGCGCGATCGTCTTTTTCGACAAGGACCGTGGTGGTGAGCTGTTGGTACGTGCAACGGGAGGAACATACCTGGCTTTACGCAGAGGAGTGCCGAGCGGCTTGGCGCCTCTGCGGGGCCTGCCCAATACATCGGCTTCGCGGGACTTTCTGCGCGAATGGATCGTGGCGCTGATCGAGAGCGACGGACGCGGCGGCATCACTCCAGAGGAGAATCGTCGCCTGGAGCGAGGTATCGTTCGGCAGCTTTCGTTTGAGCCGGGTATGCGCTCACTCGCAGGCCTTCGCGAATTCTTGTTGCACGGTCCATCCGAGGGCGCGGGTGCGCGACTACAGCGGTGGTGCAGAGGAAACGCGCTCGGTTGGGCTTTCGACGGCGAGGTCGATGAAGTAAGGCTGGATGCCTCGGTCACGGGCTTCGATATGACGCAACTCCTGGAGTATGAGGAGGTGTGTGCACCGGCCGCTGCATATCTTTTGCATCGAGTGGGCTCTGTCGTGGATGGCCGCCGATTTGTCATGAGCTGCGACGAGTTTCGTTTCTATTTGTTGAACCCGCAATTCTCCGCCGTTGTGGACAAATTCCTGCTCACCGTGCGCAAGAACAACGGCATGCTTATCCTTGCAACACAGCAACCTGAGCACGTGTTGGAGTCGCGTCTAGGAGCCAGCCTCGTCGCGCAATGCATGACAAAAATCCTTTACCCATCACCTACAGCGGACCGATCTGCCTATATCGGCGGACTGAAATGTACCGAACGAGAATTTCAGGCGATCCGTGAGGATATGACAGTCGGGAGCCGCAAGTTTTTGCTTAAGCGCGAGAGCGGAAGCGTTGTCTGCGAATTCGATCTTAGGCAGATGCGCGAATATGTCGCCGTACTCTCGGGACGGGCGAACACCGTGCGCTTTGCCGATCAGCTGCGTCAGACATATGGCGAGGACCCTTCTGCGTGGCTCGACGAGTTCATAGCGCGTTACGACGAAGTACAAGACTGACGGAGGCAATGTTCATGAAAATAGCACAACTCACGGCAACGGCGCTTGCGGCTTGCCTCCTTCTGCAGGGTCCCGCCCGAGCTCAGTTTGTCGTCAGCGATCCCGCAACGGAATTCCAGTCGGGTCTAACTGCGGTAAACACTGCGCAAAACGTTGTTCACACACTTGCATTGCTCGAACAGACAGTACAAATGGTGCAGATGTTCACGACCTCCTTTGCGGTCACCGGGGTTTTAAGCTCACTCAACCAGCCGAACCGCTATCCGTCTACGGATCACCTTGAAAAGCAGATGTTTGCTGCTCGGGCGCCGGCATCGGCGACGGCGCGCGCGATCGCATCGGATGCCGAAAATGATGTGAAGTGGGGTAACGACGCGCAAGGGGCTCTCTTACGCGAGCAAATTGTCGGTTCTTCCAATGCAGCCGGGGCCGCAGCCAACAATCTGGACGCCATGGATCATCGCTTGAAGGAAAACGCCAGCACGCTGAATGAGCTTTCGCGTTCGCGGAACATTATGCAGGCGACCGTAACGAACGGTTTAATTCTCAAGCAGATACACGACGCGATTATTCAGAACACTCAGGCCACTAGCTTATTGACGATGACCACTGCACAGGCACGCCTTCAAGCAGCAGAGGAGGCAACGACACAGCGGCGTGAGCGCCAGGAAACTGCGAAGATGTTTGGCACGGGACCGTAATTTTTTTGTCAGGTTTATCGCTCGGGTGGACGCGCAGCCGGTCCCCACCGAAGGCGGAGAGAAGCAAAACAGGTTGGAGCGATGACTTTCAGAATTGCCGCGCCGTTTACGGCTATTCACATGATCTTCGATACGGCCTTTAACATCAAGCTGAACATGATACTGGAGAAGATCCAGAGCGCGGTCAGCGCGCCGCTGGTGGCGTGCGTCACACTTTGGATAATAGTTCAGGGCATTTTGGTCATGCGCGGTGAAATCGACACGCGTCGTGGCATTACGAAGGTCATCACGGTGTCCCTTGTTGTCGCCCTTGTCGTGGGGCAGGCGAACTACCATGATTACGTCGTGTCAGTCTTTGAGGACACGATTCCAAATTTCGTGGACCGGGTCAGTGGCAGTCACATTCCATTCGTTGAGATTCCAGTAAAGCTCGACATCATATTCGCTCAAAGCCAATTCCACTTTCAAAGCATAGCATCCGAAATCGGCCCAATGAACGGCCAGGACATTCTCGCCTTTGAAGGCGCGCAGTGGGTTTTTTACGGCGCGCTTTGGACTGCATTCGCAATCTACGATTCCGCTGGAATTCTCACGAAGGTGCTGGTGGCAATTGGACCGCTGATCCTTGTAGGCTACCTCTTTGATCGCACTCGAGACATGGCTGCGAAATGGGTAGGTCAACTCCTCTCCTACGGGATACTTTTGCTCCTGCTGAACATCGTGGCAACCATCGTTATCGCGATCGAAGCGGCCTCCCTGGCGATAATGCTGCGCGTGATCTCTTTATCGGGCACGACCGCAGCTAAGATTATCGGCCTTTACGAACTCGACATGTTCTTTCTCGCCGGCGACGCTCTGATCGTCGCGCTCCCGGTGATCGCCGGCAACATTGGAGGCGGCTTTTTGGGCGGAACACACCAGATTGGCAGCAGCCTTAATCGCCACCTCGCTCAATTGACACGTGGCTAGGACGAACTAATCACTCAACTTTGGAAAACGCAATGAAGTATTGGCTGTTGCTTCTAACCCTTACTCTGGCCGCGTGCCAGACAACCGACAAGCTTGCGACCTGCAGGGGTCCAGTTTTCCCCCTGAACGTCGGACATTGGCAACCGACTCCACCGGATCTTCAGGTCGCGGGAGAATTGAATGAAGGGCCCTGAATATGCTCTGCTGGTGGAGAGAGAAGCATTGGCTGCCCATTACAAGGAAGTGGAAGCGTTTCAAACTGCACGTGCGAAGTCAGCACGGCGTCTCTCCAAGGTGCTGGCCGTCACAGCGGCGGTCGCTGTTCTTGGAAATGTTGCCCAGGCCTTTACTATCGCCACCATGGTCCCGTTAAACAAGCTTGTGCCTGTTTATCTTTGGGTACGCCCCGATGGTACAGTTGACAGTGAAGTGTCCGTCTCACGACTGCCGGCGACGCAAGAGGAGGCAGTTGTGAATGCCTCCCTCTGGCAATATGTGCGCCTGCGCGAGAGCTATACAGCGGACACGGCTCAGTATGCCTATGATCTCGTATCAAGTTTCAGCGCTCCGGCCGTGCGACAGGAATATCAAGAGTTCTTCAACTACCCCAATCCAGAATCGCCGCAAGTCGTAATTGGCAAGCGCGGCAGGCTGGAGGTCGAGCACATCGCCTCGAATGACATCACGCCGGGTGTGCAACAAATTCGCTACAAGCGTACGCTCTTCCTGGAGGGACAGATGCCGGTGGTGAGTACTTGGACTGCAACAGTTCGCTACGAAAAAGTGACAAGCCTGCCCGGCCGATCGAGGCTGACCAATCCGGGGGGCTTACTTGTTACCTCCTATGAAAGCTCGGAGGATTCCGTTTCGAACCTCGGAGGTAATCAACCATGAGGAAAGAAGCGTTTTTCACACTGGCTTGTTTGCTTTTCCTCACGGTGGGCGCGCGCGCGGAAGACACTCCTACCGCCGGAAAACTGGATCCTCGCATGCGCTATCTAGCTTACAACCCGGACCAGGTGGTGCGCCTGTCAACCGCTGTCGGGGCAACGATGGTTGTCACATTTGGGGCGAACGAGACCGTCACAGCCGTCGCCGTTTCCAACAGCAACGATCTCGCAGCCCTTCCGCGCGGTAACTATCTCTTCTTCAAGGCAAGTCGTGTCCTCCCCTCGCAGCCGGTCATCGTGCTGACAGCGAGCGACGCGGGTATGCGGCGCTATGTTTTCAGCATTTCCGCCAAGACCATGTCTGGGCTCGATAAAGAGCAGCCTGAACTCTACTACAGCGTACAATTCGCCTATCCTGTCGATGAGGCATCGGCTCGGCGGAAGCAAGCTGAACAAAGGTCCGTCGCCTATCGACTCCGATCGGAAGCGCTGTATCAACGCAGGGCTGAGGATTTATTAGATCAGCCCGCCGCTACCGACAGTCCGGGCGCCAACAATTGGCGTTATGTCGCCCAGGGGGATCGTTCGCTGATGCCCCTGGAAGTTTTTGACAACGGCATCACCACTGTATTTCGCTTTCCAGGCAATGTGCGCGTCCCATCGATTTATACGATCAATCCAGACGGCAAGGAAGCCACTGCCAACTATTCGGTCAAAGGCGATTATGTCGAGATTGCCTCGGTTGCTCGTGGTTGGCGACTGAGAGACGGAGATACAGTATTATGCATCTGGAATAGCGCGTACGATCCCGTGGGACGAGACCCGGGCACCGGCACGGTCAGACCTGATGTTTGGCGCGTTCTAAAGGAGCCAAGGCGATGAACGACGTCAGTCCACAATCAATGCACGATGTGGATGCGTCCGGATCTGTAGTTTCTGACTCACCTCGCCGGCGACTTTCGGGATTGCAGAAGTTGATGGTCGCAGCCTTAATTCTGGCGTTGTCCCTATGCCTCATCTGGCTGGGTGGACGCTCAAAGGCAGAAGACGGCGCTTCGCAGCCTCAAACAACGATTCTCAGCACCAACACCGAGCCCTTTCGTCCGTTGCCAATAGAAACTGCTCCTGAGCCCCCAGCAACCCAGAAGCCTGCGCAGCCACCAGCTCCTGCGGCAGAGATTAGCCAGCCTGAACGCGATGCGGAACAGCCTGAGAAAACGCCTATCTTTGCCTATAACAGCGGTGATCAGAGCATCAGCGGGCCGGCCCAACGGGCGGGCATAGGTCGCGAACATGAGAGCAAGGAGCAAGGCACATCCCTGCTTAACGGCGAAGCTTCAGTCGAGAATGATCTTTCAACGCGGATGAAGCCGACTGTGCTGCAGCCTAGCCGGGCAACACTCTTACCGCACCCTGACTTCATGATTACGCAAGGAACGACTATTCCCTGCATTCTGCAAACAGCGATCGATACCAACTTGGCCGGTTACGTGAAATGCGTATTACCCCAGGACGTCCGAGGGGCAACAGGCAACGTTGTCCTCCTGGATCGCGGCACGACCGTCGTTGGCGAAATCCAGCGTGGCTTACAACAAGGGGATGCACGCGTGTTTGTGATCTGGAATCGCGCCGTTACACCCAATCATGCCGTAGTGTCGCTCGCGTCACTAGGCGCTGACGAACTCGGTCGCTCGGGACTGCCTGGCACGGTCGACAATCACTTCTGGCAACGCGTTGGCGGGGCAATGCTCTTGAGCGCCGTCCAGGGTGCTTTCCAGGCGGCCAGCAGTTACGCTGGCGGCCCAGGTGCCGGCACCAGCATTAACGGTTTGCAGGGGAATGGAGAACAGACCGCCAACACGATGCTAAGAGCGTCGATCAACATTCCACCCACTCTGAAAAAAAATCAGGGGGACGCGGTATCCATTTTTGTCGCGCGGGACATCGACTTCTCGGATGTATACGAGCTTCGGACAGCCACTGGCGCGTCGAGAGGGCGAAATCGGCAACCCTGGTCCAGATAGTAAATCGGAGGCCTGAATGCAGACGGAGGCAGCTCCACAATTGCGTTTTCTCCTTGAACCAGTTTTGGGCTGGCTTGAGGAGCCAAGGACCGAAGAAGTCGCGATTAATAGACCTGGAGAGGCTTTCGTTCGTCAGGCCGGCGGCTTCGCAAAATATCCGTTACCGCTCACCTACGATGATCTTGAAGACATCGCGATCTTGGCGGGAGCGTTAAGAAAGCAGGATGTCGGACCGCGAAGTCCTCTGTGCGCCACCGAACTGCCAAATGGAGAGCGGCTTCAAATCTGTTTACCGCCCGCTGTGCCATCGGGCACCGTCAGCCTGACAATTCGGCGCCCCGGATCCCGTGTTCCGGAGCTCAAGGAAGTCGCGTCCCGGTATGATGCTTCGCGATGGAATCAATGGCGCTCGCGCAAGCAGCGCCAAGCTGAACAGGACGAACAGATTCTTGAGCACTACGACCGAGGTGATCTGGAGGGATTCCTGCATGCATGCGTGACTGCTCGGCTGACGATGCTGCTCTGCGGGCACACGGGTAGCGGCAAGACGACCATGAGCAAGACTTTGATCGGCGCCATCCCGCCGCAGGAAAGACTCATCACAATCGAAGACACGCTCGAGCTCGTAATTCCGCATGAGAACCATGTAAGGCTACTCTATTCAAAGGATGGAACAGGTTTAGGCGCGGTAACGGCAGAACAGCTGCTGCAGGCCAGCCTGCGCATGCGACCGGATCGAATACTGCTCGGCGAGCTGCGCGACGATGCCGCTTGGGCTTATCTCAGCGAAGTCGTTTCTGGCCATCCAGGATCGATCTCCACCATACATGGGGCCGATCCTGTTCAGGCGTTCAAAAAGCTCTTTTCGCTCGTCAAGAGCAGCTCGCAAGGGGCTGCTCTTGAAGACCGCACGCTGATTGATATGCTTTCCGCCGCCATCGATGTCATTGTTCCGTTCCGTACCTACGGCGAGATCTACGAGGTCGGCGAGATTTGGCTTGCGGCCGACGCCCGCCGACGCGGAGAGACCGTGGCTGACCTTCTCAACCAGCATTAGGTTCATCATTGTTGGAGCTGCCGTTCAGTGGCTACGCGACCAGCCCCTCAAATCCTTCAGTCGGTATTTGTACGAACCATATTCTCGTCGTAGGGCGACCCAAACTGTTCGACCTGTCGCCACGCGGAGCGCCGTCATCTCGTGCCCGCATGCTGACATTCGCCTAGCGGATTGGCAGTGGGGTAACTGTTGCGTGTACAGGTCCTCATGAAGCTGCGTGACAGTGGGTCTCGGCAGCCTGATCCGAGATTGAGAGGTGAGACGTTGAAACATGTTCTTGTCATCGATGACGATGTCGCCATGCGGCACCTCATTACCGAGTATCTCACAATGCACGCCTATAAGGTAACCGCAGTGACGGATAGTTGGCAGTTCAATCGCGTGCTCACATGCGATGCGGTCGATCTCGCTGTTGTTGATCTTAATCTAGGTCGTGAGGATGGGCTCGACATCGTCCGCAATTTGGCAACAAAATCCGATGTTCCCATAATTACCATCAGCGGCGACCGTGTCGAGGAGGCTGAGAAAGTTGTTGCACTGGAGCTTGGAGCGACTGATTTCGTAGCTAAGCCTTTTGGAATGCGAGAATTCTTAGCGCGCATCCGAGTGGCGTTGCGCGAGCGCCCGGTCAGTCGGAGGACAAAGGATCGGCGCTCGTTTCATTTCGCCGGTTGGACGCTCAATCTTAAGCAACGCCGGCTGATCTCTGAACACAGCGGCGAGGTCAAGCTGACGTCTGGTGAGTTCAATCTTCTAATCGCCTTCCTGGAAAAACCACGCGACGTTTTATCCAGAGAACAGCTTCTGTTTGCGAGCCGGGTGCGTGGAGAAGAGGTATATGACCGAAGTGTTGATGTCTTTATCTTGCGGTTGCGCCGAAAACTGGAGGCTGATCCGGCTAACCCTCTTCTGATTAAAACATCCCGGGGTGCGGGTTATTTCTTCGACGCTGACGTGGAAATCAGCTACGGGGGCAACTGGACCCCCTGCTCCCTGACCGCCGCTGACGTTGCAAGCTCCGCGGCCATGACCCGGCAATCGGAGAAGCGAACCGACTGGAGCATCCACTCGTTCCCAAACAGGTCGTAAACCAGCCTTGAGTTCGCAATGCTTGCTTCACCATCCACCGCGACCGCCAGAGGCAAGGCGCTCCTGGCGACTGCGCCGGAGATTCGCATCTAATGACTTCGTGGCGCCGCACAGCATTATGAGCTCTGCTCATCGGTCCATGAGAAAATACCATTTTCGATTCACCGGCCTCCATGTTACTGGCGCCGCGATTTAAATATCGGACCGGTAGACCGGCCGGCGGTGAACTCAGCGAGCCATTTGCCGCTCAAACCAAGTCTAGGCGCGTGCCTGCTTCTGAACGACGGAGCGCTGAAAAGAGATAATTATGGACGCACAGGTTGAATTATCAGCAGCGCTTGGCCCCCGCGCCTGTCGCACTGGACGGGGATCGATTTCCTCTTGTCGAAGCGAGAGCAACCGGCAGCCCGGACGATGAGACGGGCCCGTCCCGATGAGTTCGGCCATGGCCCATCACTCCCAATTGCGCCATCTATGGACTAGAAATGCGTTTTAAGGGCCTGGATCTCAATCTCCTCGTAGCGCTCGACGCTCTGATGACCGAACGCAAGCTCACGGCCGCGGCGCGCAGGATCAACCTCAGTCAGCCGGCCATGAGCGCGGCGATCGGCCGCCTACGCACCTATTTCGGCGACGAACTGTTTATAATGCAGGGCCGCGAGCTTATCCCAACACCACGTGCCGAAGCCCTTGCTCCGGCAGTCCGCGACACCCTGCTGCACATCCAGGTTTCCATCATTTCCTGGGACATGTTCAACCCGGCCACGTCGCAGCGCCGCTTCAGGATCATCCTGTCCGATTTCATGCTGCTTGTGTTCTTTGAGAAGGTTGTCGAGCGTGTGGCGCGGGAAGCTCCCGGCGTTGGCTTCGAGCTGCTGGCTCTCGATGATGATCCCAATGACCTGCTGCGACGCGGTGAACTCGATTTTCTGATCATGCCGGAACTGTATATGTCGAACGAGCATCCCAAAGCGGATCTGTTCGAGGAGAGATTCGTGTGCGTCGGCTGCCCTACGAACCAGCATCTAACGCGACCGCTTTCCTTCGAAAAGTATATGTCGATGGGGCATGTTTCAGGCACGTTCGGGTGGACGCTGAAGCCCTCTCTCGAGGAATGGCTATTGCTTGAGCATCGTCTCAAGAGACGCGTCGAGGTCTCCGCGCCCGGCTTTAGCTTGCTACCGTCGTTGCTGACAGGCACGGAGCGTATAGCGACGATACCCTTGCGGCTCGCCCGTCACTTTGCAAAGACAATGCCGCTACTGATCGTCGAGCTTCCGCTACCACTTCCAGCATTCACCGAGGCGGTCCAGTGGCCCGGCCTTCACAACAGGGACCAGGCAAGCATGTGGATGCGGGAGATCATGCTACAGGAGGCTGCCCGGATCGAATCTCCATCAGAGACTTGCTAGCGCAGAAAATAGATCACCTGCCGCTTCTGGTGAACACCTGGATCTGCGGCGCTGGTCGCCCCCTCAGCGCAGGATTGGATTTGGCTCCCCTGCCGAGCGGACACTTCGGCCAAGCAGTTGCCGTGATTGATCGCTAAAACGCCGCACGCAAGTTGCGGCGGTGCGCCTTGAGGTCCAGGGTGCCGCTTGGGTCGACCGGCGACTTGAATTGGACTCCACCGGCGTGGCGGCTCCAAAGGAAGCACATCCAGGTGGCGAGATACTGGTTGGGCTTCTGGGTCGAGGTCCTCGGCTGTGTCGATCCCGTGCTGACGATCCGCGTCCGCGACGATCATGCTAGCATCGACGGCAGGAGAGCCCATGAGCACCACGCTGTAATGATTGGAGCCGATCCGCGAACTCCCATACGGGCCGTTCAGAAGGTCTATTAGAGGAGGGCAGATATCAGCACCCGACTGCGCGCACGTTACCCCGACCGAAATATCCCCTTGCACTTCCGGGGTGTCCGCAGATGTGTATCAGGGATATTTGTGATCCTGAAGTAGGCGCGGCGCGGTGCGTGAGGATGGTGGATTTGAAGCGGCGTTTTGGCGTTCTCGCGCCATCCCTCCCTCGACGAGCTCATATTGGCAGCAAAAGATCAACCATACGTGAAGTCGGAGTTTAACACTCGCGTTGACTCTTTAGCTCTTTCAGTCCAAATGATAGGTGGCTAAGGGAGGAAACTACAGTGGCTGACGAGAGTAACACGGGACCAGTTGCCGCGTCTGAAGCGGCCGCCGAAACGAAAGCACCGACTGCTAAAAAACAGAGGTCGCCACGGCGTCAAAAAGCTACGGAACAGGTTAAGGAGTCAAAGGCAACGGCTGCTAAGGCGAAGAAGTATAGCGAGCAAGAAAGGTCCGATAAGCTCAAGCTCATCGAGACGGAAGTCGCCCAACGCGATAGCACGCTGAAGGACGCCATCAAGCGTGCCGGGATATCCGAGCAAACCTACTATCAGTGGAAACGAGCTGCAAAGCCGGTTGAGCAAAAGGCCGCCACGCCGGTGCCGGCTGGCGATGAGTTGGCAGATCTCGTTCAACTCGAAAAGGAAAACCAGAGGCTTCGCAACCTTCTGGCAGAGAAACTGCGTACGGAAAACGCCGAACTGCGCAAGAGACTTGGGCTGGATTAATCAAGATCGGAACTCCGCACAGGGCGTAATAGGCGCTCTGCCGGCCTGTGGAAAGTCTCGCCACTGTCGGATTACGGTGAGCATCGCCTTGCGTCGCGATCACTTGAAAAGAACAGGAAGGGGCTGTATTTGTCCGCCCGGCAGGAATCCCCCATCGGCACTGTGCGGTTGAGACTATGAAAGCACCACCACGCAAATTCATCGTAGAGTTCAAGTCGCCGCGGCGGCAGCAAAAGGGGCGCACGAACTCAATATGGGGGGAAACCGACTTTAAGGCTTTGACCCGGGAAGTGGAAGAGATCGCGCCGCATCTGTTTAATTCAACAGAAGCAAACGCAACGCCTAAAGCAGGTCACCACCCGCCAGTCGAGCCGAATGGAGGTATCGCCGTCGAAGACCTGGGAAGCGCAGAGGTTGGACGAGCGGCGATAAATTCGGCCGAAACTGTGGAGGTCGAAGTGTCGGAGCCGCAAGAGCGCCGTCGTCTGGCAGCCGACACTGTTGCGCAATCGGAAGACGTCCCGCCAGTATCGCAGCCTCGAAGAAGCTCCAAAGGCGGCGTTTCACGAAAGCGCCCTGAACGTATTTCAGTGGACGTGCGTGAGGATGAGACAGGCCAAGCCAAGGCCGCAGAAGGCCCAATTTCCTTCGACGAACTGGCTGCCCTTGACTTAGAGAATCAGCGGCTCAAGGGGCTGCTCGCTGCACGGATTTACGCAGAGAACTTGCAGCTCAAGAAGATGCTTGAGCGGTTTAAAGTCACCTGAGGCGCGTCTGAAATGCCGCCAGCAGCGTTACGGGAGTTCAATTGCGCTCGCGCTGATCGCGGTCCAAAATGGCCTCAATCCGGAGGTCTATCTGACAGACGTCCTAGCCCGGATCCAAGATCATCCCACGAACGCCTTGAATCACTGCTGCCGTGGCAGTGGACGCCGGCAAAAGACCTGCACGAGGCTGTCTGATGGCCCGCTCGAAGATTATCTACACGCTTAGAGAGGTCGCTGACATGATCGGCGAGAACCTCGAACTGATCGAGGAAGTCACCAGCAACCCGGACAATATCGCCGAGGGCGAAATGGTCCACGTCCGTGACGGAAGCGAATACGGTACAAGAGGCTTGACTGGCGATGGCGTAGAGGGCCTCCAGGAGCTTCTCGCGGACATACGGACGTGGGACGGCGGGATCCGCCAGTTTCTCATGGACGAGCAATGCGATCCCGAAATGATCGAGCGCATTATGGCCGACGAGGTCAAGCGCAACCGCTAGCTAAACACCTACGCCTTGATCAAAAAATGCGCTCGCCGGACGCTCACACTGAAACGCGCGCCTTCATCCTAAAGAACTAAAGAACACGATGGCGGGTACTCTAAGCTGCCGCTCTCTTCTTCGTCCACTGAAGGAAATCATCTCCATTCAGAGTATCGCGCTTGCCCCTTCGCGTAGGCAGGGCGCTATTGTGCTGCAGGCCGAAGCGAGGATGCGGAAAAGCAATCCTAAGGTCCGGATCATCGGTCACATTAAACTTCCAGCATGATCTGAATCGAGGGCTCCGTTGTCGGCGTCTCGAAGACGGCCATGATTGATGCCAGCAACTTTCAGGCGTGCTCTCCCTCGACCGCGGTCAACTATCGGCTGCGTACTTCCAGAGCGTGGATGGGTTCCATCCACAAAAACGATTTTACGAATTTGTGGGGGCGCTGCATTAGTAAAGTGTGACTATTGACCAACGTCAAGTGGACCGACGGTGACCGCATTGAGGCACGCGTCGCAAGAAACAGAAAGAAATAGGAGGTCTTGCGTGCGCTCTCAGGTGCAATGGACGCTGCGCTGGGAAAGTGAATTGCAACTCGACGAACATGTCGAACTCGCAAGCTTCTTTCGAAACACTTATGGACCGACTGGTGCCTTTAACGCAAAGCCATTCGAACGCAGTAGGAGTTGGGCCGGAGCCAGACCTGAGCTTAGAGCAATCGCCCACGACTCAAACGGTGTAGCGGCTCACATGGGCTTGCTGCGTCGGTTCATCAAGGTTGGTGAGGTCGATCTTCTAGTGGCTGAGCTGGGACTATATGGAGTACGGCCGGACCTTGAGGGCCTTGGAATCAGCCACTCACTTCGCGTCATGTATCCAGTATTGCAGCAACTTCGTGTCCCATTCGGTTTCGGTGCGGTTCGGCACGCCTTGCAAAGGCACGTGGAAAGGTTCGGCCGACACTTCCCGGCGACCGTTCTGTCGGGGATTCGGGTGCGGTCTACGCTCCCAGACGCGCGTCTCGACCTACCCCCCACGCGCATGGAAGACGTACTCGTGGTTGTTTTGCCGGTCGGATCGGCCATGTCTGATTGGCCGACCGCCACGCTTATTGATCGGAACGGGCCAGAGCTGTGACGCACTTTGACTGCTTATCAAGAGTGCGCAGCACGTGCAGCGACAGCACGGGTGGTCGCAACGTCTATCTGACCTTTGACGATGGTCCTAATCCACTTTTCACACCGGAAATCCTGGACGTGCTGGAAAAACACGGTGTGCCGGCGACCTTTTTCGTTATCGGCGCCTACGCGGCAGAACAGCCGCAACTGATCCGGCGAATGATTGCAGAAGGGCACGAAGTCGCCAACCACACGATGACTCATCCGGATCTGTCCAGATGCGGACCGAGCGATGTGCACCATGAAATACTTGAGACGAATAAGGCCATCAGGACGGCCTGCCCCCAGGCATCCGTCCGGCACGTGCGCGCGCCCTATGGCATCTGGACCGAAGAGGTGCTTGCTACTTCAGCGAGCGCTGGACTGGCGCCCCTCCACTGGTCGGTAGATCCGCGGGACTGGTCTCGGCCCGGTGCCGACGCGATTGTCGATGCAGTGCTTGCCTCTGTCCAGCCAGGCGCAGTGGTGCTTTTGCACGATGGATGCCCCCCCGACGAGATCAGGCCGGGTGCTGAAGACAGTCTGCGCGATCAAACCGTCATTGCGCTGGCCCGCCTTATTCCAGCGTTACGCGAGCGCGGATTTGGAATCTGCGCGCTTCCTCAACATCCCTGAACAAAGTGACATCCCATGGACCTGCTTAATACAATTGGCATTGGCGCTGTCTCCTGTTATGCGCTGCTCTCGACCGCTTATAAAAGCATGCAGACACTGTATGCTCGGCCGAAAGACCTCTCATCGGCCTCGGAGGACTTCGTGTTCCACGCCCCTCTGCCGAGCGTGGATGTCATTGTCCCCTGCTACAACGAGGACCCGGGCACGTTCTCCGAGTGTCTGGCTTCCATTGCAAATCAGGATTACGCCGGAAAACTGCGCGTCTACGTGGTTGATGACGGTTCCGCTAATCGCGAGAAATTGGGACCTGTACACGACGCCTATGCGCGGGATCCGAGATTCAACTTCATTCTACTTCGCGAGAATGTCGGAAAACGCAAGGCGCAGATCGCTGCGATACGCCGGTCATCTGGAGATTTGGTGCTCAACGTCGACTCGGATTCGACATTAGCGTCCGACGTCGTCACGAAGCTCGCGCTGAAGATGCAAAATCCAGAGATCGGCGCGGCCATGGGTCAATTGACCGCCAGCAATCGAAACGACACTTGGTTGACCCGGTTGATTGATATGGAGTACTGGCTCGCTTGCAACGAGGAGCGTGCGGCACAGGCTCGCTTCGGTGCCGTCATGTGCTGCTGCGGTCCATGTGCCATGTACCGCCGGTCTGCTCTCCTTTTGCTACTTGACCAGTACGAGTCGCAGTTTTTTTGGGGCAAGCCAAGCGACTTCGGTGAGGATCGCCACCTCACCATTCTGATGCTGAAAGCAGGTTTTCGAACCGAGTACGTTCCGGATGCGATAGCGGCAACCGTTGTCCCGGACAGGATGGGCCCGTATCTGCGCCAACAACTCCGCTGGGCACGGAGCACTTTCCGCGACACCTTCCTGGCGCTGCGATTACTACCGGGGCTTGATCGCTACATCACGCTGGACGTGGTCGGACAAAATCTCGGACCGCTCCTTCTCGCGTTCGCGGTCTTAGCAGGGGTCGCGCAAGTCGCGCTGACAGCTACAGTGCCTTTGTGGACGGTGATGATGATAGCCACCATGACCATGATCCGCTGCAGCGTGGCTGCCTTCCGTGCTCGCCAGCTTCGTTTTCTGGCGTTTTCTTTGCACACCCCCATCAACCTGTTTTTCTTACTCCCATTGAAGGCCTACGCTCTGTGCACTTTGACCAATAGCGATTGGCTGTCGCGCAGCGCCCCGGCAAACGTGACAGGCGCGGGTGGAGAAGGCGTTTTCGTTCCACACCCGACGTCCGAATCGAGCGCTAGAGCGACGTCGGGAAATGCAACGACGCTTCGAAGGCTGAATCTTGCGAGGGACTCTGCAACCGTGGCACCCGCCGTCGTCTGCAGCGACGACTGATCGTGCTCGTTGTCTCGGAGGGCGAATCTTGACGCAGGTCAACAACTATCAGTTATTGCACCATGAGCTGGCGGCGGAGGATCCCTGGCGGCTCGACGGCAACAAGTTCGAGCGGGAGCGGCATGCGCAGATGCTTCGGCTGTCGCTTTCCCAAGGTCCCATCAAAAACGCACTCGAAGTCGGGTGCGCGGCCGGCGCATTCACGGAGAAACTTGCGCCTCATTGCAAGCAGCTCACAGTGATTGATGTTGTGCCGCAAGCCATTGCTCGAACGAGGCAACGGATGAAGGAGCCGCCACACATCAGTTGGATAGTCGCTGACGTTCAACAGTTCTCTACTAGGAAGCTCTTCGATCTGATCGTCGTGGCCGAAGTTCTCTACTACCTTGAGGATATAGCCGCGATGCGCGGTGCCATTTGTAACCTGGCGAGCATGCTTGCGCCGGGTGGGCAGCTAATTTTTGGTTCGGCTCGCGACGCAAATTGCCGGCGTTGGGGCCATGTTGCTGGTGCTGAGACTGTCATGGCGATGCTGGGAGAAACGTTGATCGAGGCGGAGCGGCTTGATTGCCGGGGTGAGTCGGCCAACGAAGACTGCTTGCTCGCCCGTTTTCAGAAACCCAGTTTCTAATAGATCCAACTTACATGGAGACACTATGCGCGTCTGTGGCATCAAGCTGACCCATGACGGGGCTATCGCTCTTGTTGAGAATGGAAAGCTCGTCTTCTGCATTGAGCAGGAGAAGAGGGATAACAATACGCGATATCAAACAATCGATAATCTCGATGCAGTTGTCGCCGCTTTGGCGGACCACGGTCTGAATGTGCGGGATATTGATCAGTTTGTTATCGATGGCTGGGACGGTGAGGTCGAGTCCCAGTTCCAGGTCCTCAGTGGGGTGACTCCTCTTACCCTCAGAGGGGCGCCTTACGTTGAACGCCATGACGAAGGACTTCTCGACTGGCTCGACGGCTCCGACCTGACACTTGATGGGCGGGTTTTTAGCTATAGAAGCTATCCGCATGTGACGGGCCATGTGGCCTCTGCATACTGCACCAGCCCCTTTGCAAAGTCCGTACAACCTGCGTTTTGCTTAGTGTGGGACGGCTGTATATTTCCGCGCCTCTATTATGTGGAAGGCAAGACAGTCCGCTTCGTCAAAGCTCTGTTCCCGATGATAGGCCAGACCTACGCTGCCGCGGGCCATTACTTCGGGCCCTATAAGCAGGCGAGCCGAGGGGGGTGGGACCTGGGCGTGGCTGGCAAGCTGATGGCCTATATCGCGCTCGGCTCGGTTGATGAACGCATCGTCGCGGTGTTTCAGAAGCTCTACGAGGAGCACTTTGCCGGCGATACGGACCTTGCCCGTACCTATCGCGCCAACATCAACAACGCTGAGGCCTCGCTTCAGGCCGTGCATGAATTTTTCGCAGCCAGCGCGCTCCTATTGACGGCCGCGTCACCGGAAGATGTGCTCGCATCCTTTCATCTTTTCATCGAGCGCCTTGTTGTTAAGGAGATGGCGATTGCCTTGCAGCACCATTCGTTTCCGGGGCCGCGCAACTTGTGCATAGCCGGCGGCTGCGGGCTCAATATCAAATGGAACAGTGCATTGCGTGAGGCGGGTCTGTTCGATGCAGTCTGGGTGCCGCCCTTTCCGAATGACAGCGGCTCTGCAATTGGTGCAGCTTGCGCCGAAATAGTGGCACAGGAAGGTTTCGTCCCGCTGGAATGGTCAGTCTACAGTGGCCCGAGCCTGCAAGCGGGCAATGTGCCGGCCGGATGGGACGCTACGCCGTGCAGCATCCCGGAACTTGCGGCCATCCTCGCCAGCAACAAACCCGTGGTTTTCCTGTCCGGGCGCGCCGAACTGGGGCCACGGGCGTTGGGAGGAAGAAGCATTCTGGCAGCAGCCACCTCGCCGGATATGAAAGATTATCTCAACGACATCAAATTTCGCGAACACTTCCGACCAGTGGCGCCGATATGCCTCGAAGACCGGGCGCCGGATATATTCAGCCCCGGAACGCCGGATCCATACATGTTGTTCGATCACCAGACGAGGCCGGAGTGGCGGGACAAAGTTCCTGCTGTTGTGCACCTTGACGGATCTGCGCGGCTGCAAACGATTTCCAGGAGTTCTCACCACAAGGTTGCCGAGGTACTCGTCGAATACGAAAAGCTCACGGGCATCCCGCTGCTTTGCAACACGAGCGCCAATTACCACGGGCGTGGCTTCTTCCCAAGTGCATCTGCAGCCTGCGAGTGGGGACGCGTCGAACACATATGGTGCGACGGCATGCTGTTCAGGCAAACGCATACAACCGAGCAATCGTTGGTCGACACGACCTTCACGGCAAGATGAACGTATGTCCAATATAGCAATCGATCTTACCGGCGTAAGCAAGAGTTATGACGACAAGGTCGTTGTTGACGGGCTGTCGTTCACTGTTGCGGCAGGAGAGTGCTTCGGCCTACTGGGACCGAACGGCGCGGGCAAAAGCACGATTACGCGTATGGTTCTCGGCATGGCACCACCTGACGCCGGCAAGATCACCGTACTCGGCATGCCAGTTCCAGCACGCGCTCGGTTAGCGCGCGGGCGCATCGGGGTGGTCCCGCAGTTCGACAATTTGGAGCACGCATTCACGGTCCGCGAGAACCTGTTGGTGTTCGGGCGCTACTTCGGCATGAGCCGAAGCGAGATCGAAGCTGCTATCCCGACGCTGCTTGAGTTCGCCCGACTTGAGAGCAAGGCGGATGCGCGCGTCAATACACTGTCGGGCGGGATGAAGCGGCGCCTGACGCTTGCGCGTGCGCTGATCAACGACCCGCAGCTGCTTGTATTGGACGAGCCGACCACCGGCCTCGATCCGCATGCGCGCCATCTGATCTGGGAGCGATTGCGCCTACTGCTGGCGCGCGGCAAGACAATAATCTTGACGACCCACTTTATGGAAGAGGCTGAACGGCTATGTGATCGCCTGTGCGTGCTCGATGGAGGGCGCATCATCGCCGAGGGCCGCCCACACGCGCTGATCGAGGAGCAGATCGGATGCCCCGTGCTTGAGATCTACGGCGGCAATCCGCGTGAGCTGCGCGCGCTCATCAATCCTTACGCGGAGCGTATCGAAGTGAGCGGCGAGACTGTCTTTTGCTATGCGAGCGATCCCGAGCAGGTGCGCGTGCAACTGCGCGGGCGCGCGGATCTGCGCGTTTTGCAGCGTCCTCCGAATCTGGAGGATGTGTTCTTGCGGCTGACCGGGCGCGACATGGAGAATTGAGCAATGGTTGAAGGCTGGGCGGCGGCCATGCCCGCCAACGCGTGGAATTGGATCGCCGTATGGCGACGCAACTATCTCGCATGGAAAAAAATCGCGATTGCGGCAATACTCGGAAATCTCGCCGATCCTTTGATCTATCTGTTCGCCCTCGGCTTTGGCCTTGGAATAATGGTAGGTCCAGTCGACGGCGCTTCCTATATCGCTTTTCTAGCGGCCGGCATGGTCGCCGCAAGCGCGATGACCTCGGCGACTTTCGAAACCATTTATGCGGCATTCGGTCGAATGCATTCTCAACGGAGTTGGGAAGCAATTCTGTGCACGCAACTCACGCTCGGCGACATCATTCTCGGCGAACTGGCGTGGGCCGCCACGAAGGCTTTTCTAGCAGGCACGGCTATCATGGTTGTTGCCAGCATCTTGGGCTATACAGCATGGCCATCCGCTCTCTATGCGCTGCCAGTCGTCGTTCTCACTGGCTTCGCCTTCGCGAGCCTGGCGATGGTCGTTATGGCCCTTGCGCCCAGTTACGACTATTTCATCTTTTATCAAACACTCGTCCTCACACCCATGTTGTTCCTGGGCGGCGCGGTCTTTCCAGTCTCGCAACTGCCTAGCGCCTTTCAGCAGGTGGGGCGCTTCCTGCCGCTCGCGCATTCAGTGGATCTTCTTCGCCCGGCATTGCTTGGCCGACCGGGCGAGAGTGTCGGCCTGCATATCGGAGCGCTGTGTGTCTATACAGTGTTGCCGTTCTTCCTGTCGGCGGCACTGTTACGTCGACGTCTCATGCCTTGAGGCCACTTCCCACCATTTGAGGAGTATGTGATGCAGTCAGCGCCACCGGAGCCATTTGTAATTCTTGGGATGCCAAGGACCGGCACGCATTACCTGGAAGCATTGTTAAACAAGCATCCGTGCGTATTGAGCAACGGTGAGTTGCTCAATCAGTACGATCCGAATTGGCCCGATAAGGATCGCCTTTTACGCAGCGATCGCGAACTGCTCGAGCTTGCCTATCTGCGGCGTCCTGCACGCGAGGAGAAGGTGACGCACGTTGGCTGCAAGATCAACGAACCTCAATTCGAGGAGCGTCCAGGCTTTCTGTCCGAGCTTGCCCGTTGGCCGGGTCTCAAGGTCATCCTCTTGACTCGCAACAACACATTGGAATCGCTGCGCTCGTTGATACAGGCGAGACGGTCTGGGCACTGGCTGAAGTTCAGCTCCGACAAAAATATGGCTCCGCCACCACGCGTCAAACTGTCGATCGGTGAATGCGAGACTTACTTTAAGACTACCGAAGATTTCCACGCTCGGGTCAAGCGCTCCTTTGCGTCGAGCAACACGCTCACGATCGAGTACGAGGGTCTTCTTGGCGATCCGGCCGGATGCTTAGCAAAGATTTGTGATTTCCTAGGCGTTGCTCCGCTTCGACTTTCTGGTGACGTCGTGCTCGAGCGACAGGAACAACGGCCATTGAATGAAACACTCGAGAATTTTCATGAGTTGCGGGCTCATTTTGCCGGAGGGCCCTACGCGACATTTTTTGAGGTCGCCGAGGTTCTCGAACAACAGCGGTAACTGATTATCTCATTGATCTTCGACGGCGTACGCAGGACTCGTGCAACAGCACGAACGTCCTGTACGCCGCTATGGTTTGTTTCGCTGGAAAAGATCCCATTCGCTCGTCGCCCCGCAAGGCGTTTTTCAGCGAAGCCGTTCTTTTCCTCCTGCGGCAGCACAACGGTGTGGAGATGGAGCAAGATAGCGACGAACTCGTCCTGGTGGACGCGACAGTCGGCGCCGAAATGAACACTTCCCAGCAATGCCGTCCCAAAAACGTTCATTGGCATGACTTGGACGTGAACAAAGCGGCCCGTAGTGCGATCAAGCATCAACGCCCCGCCATTCTTTGGTTCACCGGTTTATCCGGATCAGGCAAGTCAACGATCGCCAATGCGCTCGAGAGATCGCTGCATGCGCGTGGCAAGCACACCTATGTGCTAGACGGCGACAATGTGCGTCACGGCCTCAATCGCGATCTTGGTTTTTCCGACGCAGATCGGGTTGAGAATATTCGCCGTGTCGCCGAGATGGCAAAGCTGATGGCCGATGCAGGATTGATCGTAATCGTATCCTTCATTTCGCCCTTCCGAGAAGAACGGCGTATGGCGCGCGAGATGATGGACCAAGGTGAGTTCATTGAAATCTTCGTCGACACGCCATTGGAGGAATGCGCGCGGCGCGATCCGAAGGGACTTTATGCGAAAGCGCTCGCCGGAAAGATCGCCAATTTCACCGGCATCACATCTCCGTACGAGATGCCCCAAAGTCCTGAACTGCATCTTGAAACCGTTGGCTACCAACCGGCCCAGCTGGCGCGTCTAGTGGAGGAGTTCCTCGAGAGGCGAATAGCGGAGAAATGACGACGATGATGGCCGCGCCATGAGGGGGACACTATTAGTGGCCCCTGAACATTAAAGGGGCCATCCCGGCACCAACGACTTCGCCAATGGTGGTCGTCCCCCCAAGGGAATTTGGGTTGGTCGGTGCTGACCTCCCGCAACCCCGATGACGATTTGCCTAAGGACTTCGAAGTTCGGCGGTCCTGTTATTATGCAGGGCTGAATCTGTGGGCGGGTGCACGAGAGTTTGCAGCATCGGTCCGTCGTGAACTGGAACACGAACTGCTGCACCTGAACGAAACGCCTCGCAAAATGAAAAAGTGAGAATTATCTGGCGCAACGAAAGCCGGATTTCGATCACGCCGTTCAAACCTTACCCGAACCGAAGGGGGCTTGCTGCGCTCAAATCGGCGCTGGTCAACGCTGGCCCATGACAGGTCTTCTAAGCCTTCAGGAATTGCGGAGCGCTGACTGCCTCGCGAAGGTCGGACACATGGCTTGCACCCGACCAGCGGCATTACAGATTTTCTCTCTTGCAACAAACGGCCGCTCCACCCCATCAAATTAGCTGCCAGAGGAGTACACCTGGTGGATAACGGCTCGACCGATGGCACGATGAATCTGATGCGGTCCATACAGGCGCGCGCAAACCCCTGCGCCGTGGTGGTCTGTAAGGAGCCGGTCAGGGCGCTATGTGCCGGCACGATCTTCCGGGATAGGCACCGCCGCGGAAATCGCGCAGTGGCGTGGTGTGGCCGCCAACGATCTGCTGATCCTGCAAGTCGACGCCGATACTATTTGCGATCCAGGATATCTTACGGCCATGCAAGCCGCAGCCTCCGCCCAACGAGCAAAGTCATGCTTGAAGGAACCACGCACCCGCTGTCGATACCGGAACAATACTCCCCAAATGTGCCGTTTGAATCTTCCCCAGTTTGCGCCGTGACCGGTCTTCCGGGGCGCGCCCCGGAAGATCGGTCACATGTCATCACCGATACTACTTCCGATGGTCGGAAGGGGGATTTCGGTGATCAAGCTGAGGGAGATGATGATGATCCTGGATCTACATCGGCAAGGTCTGTCGGTGTCAGCGATCGCCAGGCAGGCTGGTATCGATCGCAAGACGGTGCGCAAGTACATCGAGCGCGGGCTGGAGGCTCCGGTCTATGGACCGCGCAAGCCAAGAGCGACGGTGATCGACCCGTTCGCGGCCTATCTTCGCGAACGCGTGCAGACCTATCCCGGCCTGACAGCGCGGCGGCTTTTCCGCGAGATCAAGGATCTCGGCTATTCCGGCGGCTACACGGCGCTGACCGACTTCTTGCGCGACATTCGGCCGCCGAGCGAACAAGGTTTTGAGGTTCGCTTCGAGACACCGCCGGGCGAGCAGGCGCAGGTCGATTTTGCCCAGTTTCATGTCGTCTTCACCGACGAACCGACGACGTCGAGGATCGTCTGGTTGTTTTCCATGGTGCTGGGCTACAGCCGCCTCATCTGGGCGCGCTTCGTCATGCATCAGAACCTGCCGACCGTGCTGCGTTGCCACGTCGCCGCGTTCGAGGCCATTGGGGGCGTTCCGCGCGAGATCCTTTACGATCGGATGAAGACCGCGGTCATCGGCGAAGGCGAGACAGAGGGTATTGTCTATAACCGTGCGCTTGTTGATCTCGCGCGTCATTACGGCTTTCATCCCAGGGCATGCCGTCCCTACCGGGCCAAGACGAAGGGCAAGGTCGAGAGACCGTTTCGCTATATTCGTGAAGACTTCTTCCTGGCGCGCTCGTTCCGCAACCTCGACGACCTCAACGCTCAACTGCGGCACTGGTTGGACAGCGTCGCCAATCCGCGCACGCATGCCACCACCTTACGCGTCGTCAATGAGGCCTTCGCCGAAGAACAGCCGCATTTGCGACCGCTTCCGCTCGCCGCTTTCCGCTCGGTTCTGAAGTTGGAGCGCCGCATCTCCCGCGACGGCATGGTCAGCGTCGGCGGCAATGCCTACAGTGTTCCCGACGCGACCCGCAGCCGGATGGTCGAAGTCCATTCGCTCGCGGACGAGGTCCGCATCTTCGAGAACGGCACGCTGATCGCCGTCCATCCTGTCCTGGAGGGGCGCAGGCAACGACGCGTCCACCCCGATCATCGTCGAAGCCTGGCCTCCCAGCGTTCCCGGCCGCCGTCCACTGACAGCAGCGCCGTTCTTCAGGGCGCTGGCGACAGAGTCTCTCATCGGTCGCTGGCCTTTTATGACGCCGTCGGCAAAGCCATGGCACGGGAGAACCGCCCATGAGCGCCGCCCTCGATACCGCATCCTCAATGATCGATCGCATTCGCCACGATCTCGTCGGCCTGAAGATGCCCCGTGCACTCGAGGCTCTCGATCACGTTGTTCGTCGCCTGGAGCATGGCGAACTCTCCGCATTGGAAGCGATCGACATCCTGCTCTCCGAGGAGCTGACCCTGCGCGAGAATAGCCGCATCAAGACCGCGCTGCGGATGGGGCGGCTTGCGACCATCAAGACGCTGGCCGGCTTCGACTTCTCCTTCCAGCCATCGCTCGACAAGGATCGGATCTTCACCCTCGCACAGCTCGGCTTTATCGAGCGGTGCGAGGCTGTCCATTTCCTCGGCCCACCGGGAACGGGCAAAAGCCACTTGGCCACCGCTCTCGGCGTCGAGGCAGTCAAGGCCGGCAAGAGCGTCTACTTCACAACGCTCGCCGATCTGATCGCCGCGCTCGCACGCGCCGAACGGGAAGGCAGGCTGCAGGAGCGCATCCGCTTCTTCTGCAGACCAAGCCTGCTGATCGTCGATGAAATCGGCTATCTGCCGGTCATCGCCGGCGGCGGCAATCTGTTCTTCCAACTCGTCAACGCCCGCTACGAACGTGGCGCAATGATCCTCACCTCAAATCGTGGCTTTGCCGAATGGGGCGATGTCTTCGGCGATCCGGTCGTTGCCACCGCACTGCTCGACAGGCTTCTGCACCATGCCGTTGTCGTCCAAATCGAGGGATCAAGCTATCGACTGCGTCAGCATGCCGAGCTCATGCCGGAGCATGTCCGCTCGAAGGCGCTGATCACGCCTCCAGCCTTCACCCCTCCGCCGAAACCGAGGGGATGGCCGCCGAAAAATGGCCATCTCTCCATGACGACCCAGTCGGCACTTTTGGGGAAATTTACGGCGGCATTGACACCCGCCGCACCGTCGGCCATCCAGACCTCGAGCTGGCGGTCTGGATGGCCGACGGTACTGCGGATGTCATCGTTGACACAAGATGTCGGGCTTCTTCTGTTCCGCTTGCCTGGACTGGGCTGGCCACCAGCGGGAGTATGATCGCGACGGCCACGAGATCTATGCTGAGAGGTCACGCCTCTTCCTTCGCGCCAAGCGGGCCGCTGCGAGGCACGTCCGCGTCGCCGCAGCATCTGCGGACCGACGCAAAATCTTGCCCAACCCGGTCAGGCACTTCGCAACGGCTGGTTTCCCGCGTGGCCATTGGCTGGTGGCGTCAGTGGAACAGTTGCAATCCCGGCACCCCGCGATCTTGCCGCGTTCCAGGCACCTGACGCGAAAGTGGCCTTGAGACCCCGCGGTACGCACCCGGCAGGCCCACATGTTCGGCCTCTTCTGCCTTCTACCCATTATTACCCAGGGAATGTCGGCGCCCGGCGAGATGTTTGAGTGTCGCGACCTCGTCGGCCGTCAGGAGCTCGGCGGGCTGGCCGCGGCAGTCGAACGGCAGGACATGAAGGGAGAGTTTCCCCTGGGATCGGCCTCGCCTACATCAAGTCAGCCGTTTGTGATGGCCTCTGTCAAACCTCAGGCTGGAGTTTGCTTTCCTTGCAAGCCATGTGCCGAGCAGGCTTAGCCGCTCAAGTCCACTTTGCATTGTCGAAAGCCTGACAAAACTGTGTCGGAGCAAAGCGGACAGAAGCGCGCAAACCTTTGAGCTGCGAACCTTTTTCGGGTTGGCATACGTTTTGCTTTTAAACTGCGAGTTTCACTCAGAAAGGGAGCCATTCGATATTGCCGAGAACTTATACGGAACTGGAAACGTTTGCATTCTTTTGAGAGGGAGTTGTGTTGTTGACCGGCCAAAATATCATCAAACCGAATAGCGGGTGGGTCGCCGGGATCAACCACGGCTCACACGATAGCTCGGCCGTTCTGTTGCACGAGGGGAAAACCATTGTTTTCATCGAGCAAGAGCGGCTGTCCAGACGCAAACATGCTGAGGGCGAGTCACCAAGTCAGGCGCTTTCGGAATGCTTGCGCTATGCAGGTATTACGATTCGCGACCTCGATTGTATTGCACTAGGCTCCGATCATGAGGCTTTGGCGCGCTGGTTAGGGCTGAGCGAAAGGGAAAAGAATACGGACCTGCCCTATGACTCGTTTGAGCACCTCTTCGCCGGAAACCAAATTGCCCGGGCGGATATCCCCCCAATCATGCGAGTTCGGCACCATCTGTCTCATGCGGCAAGCGCCTTCTTTCCAAGCGGATTTGATGATGCGGCTGCTCTGGTCATGGACGCGATGGGTGAGGATGCCTCAAGTACTATATTCAAGTGCGCCGGCAATAAGCTGGAGTTGAAGAGTTTCTACAATGTCGAGGATTCGCTCGGCTTTTTCTACGAAGCCGCATCCGAGTACGCTGGATTCAACAAGATGGAGGCGGGCAAGTTCATGGGGTTGGCCTCGTATGGCCGGCCAAATATGAAAATGCCTATTCGGCCGGATGTGGACGCAACAGGCCAGATCTGGACACGGCGTGCACATGCGAATGCCACCGGCCGAAGCGGCATAAACCTTCGCCATGCGGACTTGCTGGACTACTTCCAGTACCACCACTTTCCATACGCCGCCGGGTTGTCCGACGAGCTTATGGCGTATGCGGACTTCGCAGCATCTGCGCAACACGCCCTTGAGACATGCGTACTGGCACTGGCCCGCCGGGCCATCGAAGAGACCGGTAGCAGGAATCTCGTACTCGCGGGCGGTGTCGCACTTAACTGCTCCGCCAACGGGGTGCTGGCGCGGTCAAACATCGCGCAGAGTATCTACGTTCAGCCAGCCGCAAGCGATGTCGGGGTTGCACTCGGTGCAGCTCTTCTCGCATCTGCTGAACTGTACGGTGCCAAATTCAGCCCGACCCGTATGACGCATCCATATTGGAGCCTTGAGGACACGGATGAACATGTGGCGCGTGCGCTGGTTGACGCCAAATTGGTGTTCGCTCGCCTTTCCAACGAGCAGGTCGGTAAGTCTGTCGGGGACATAATTTCCAACGGGGGCATCGTCGCTTGGCATCAAGGTCGAGCAGAGATCGGCCCACGCGCATTAGGGGCCCGCAGCCTTCTAGGCAATCCTGGTAAACGGCAGACGCTCATCAAGATGAACAAAATAAAGGAGCGCGAGCTGTGGCGGCCACTCGCACCGAGTGTTCTGGAGGAGAGTTTCGAAGAATATTTCGATGGCATCCCTAATCCTTTCATGATTGTGGCCGCCTCAGTGAAAGAACACGTCCGCAACAGGATACCAGCAGTCGTACATGTGGATGGATCCGCCCGGCCCCACGTGGTTACGAAGAACGCCAATTCGAAGTACTGGTTACTCTTAAATAGGATAAAAGAAAAAACAGGACTACCAATCGTTATTAATACCTCGCTTAATGGTAAAGGTGAACCGGTCTGCTTCCGTGCCGAGGATTCCATACGCTTCTTCCTGAGGCACGACATTGATGCTCTAGCAATTAATAATTTCCTCGTGGAAAAGTAACGGAGGAAGAAGCGGTGCTGGGCTTATTTCCCGCTGAACATGTATTCCATGAATCGCGCTACTCTAACGCAAATGCTGCGCCGAGTGACCGTCCGACGATATTGTATGTCACAAACAAGTTCTGCTTTCCTCCAACGTCTGGCGGCGCGGTGAGGGAGTCGAAGCTTCTAGAACCGCTGCTGGGTCTGTTCGACATTCATTATGTAGGGTTTACGCAGAATTTCGATACCGACCGCACCCACGCGCGAAAACTAGTCGATTGTTTCGGCTCGATAACACTCTTGAGGCGTCAGGAACCAGACCTTCCACCTGATGTAATGCCATTGAGAGTTCGCGAACATTATTCACCGTTCGGCGAGCATGTAATCTTCAAACTGATTGAACTCGTCAGACCAGGCACCATCCACGTCGAAGGGTGCTTTCTAATGCACTATTTGCCCAGGGGGCTTCCCTGTCCGGTTGTCCTGACGGAGGAAAACATCGAGTTCGAGCTTGATGCGGGTCGATCGGCGGTGCGCGGGGCGGAGCCGTCTGGAGAAAAAGCAGAAGATGTCGCACGCAGAATTGAGCTGGATGCATGGCGCGCAGCAGACGTTTGCATCTTCGTTACCCCTGAAGACGAACGAACTGCCAGGTCAGTTATACCGGAGATGAACACGCGTTGCCTGGAGAACTCCGTTGATGGCGATCTGCTGAAGGAAGTGACAACAAGGTGCCTCTCACCCACGCCAAGCGCGTTGTATGCTGCCAATTATAGCTGGGCACCAAGCGAAGACGGCGCATACTTTCTGATCGATGAGATATGGCCGCTTATCCTCGATATTGTGCCTGAAGCACACCTTGTTTTGGCCGGCGCTGGGATGAGCGAGGAACTAAAATTGCGTGCCGCGAAAGCGGAGCAGGTGACCTATGTCGGGCCGTTTGAGAAGTTCGCCGATGTCGCCAATGGCGCTCATGTCTTTCTATGCCCTCTCAGATTTGGCGGAGGAAGCAAGATTAAGGTAATCGATGCGGTTTCCCATCGCCTGCCTATCGTCGGCACAAAAGAGGCCCAACGCGGCCTGCCCGTCGGCATCAAGGAGTTGATCTTCTGTGGGGAGACTCCCAGAGCGATCGCGCTGCTAACTGCGTCATTATTCGATGGTCATCGCGCACGCGAAAAGGTGGCCTCGAGCGCGCTGAGCGCTATCCATCTGCTGCCGACTTGGCAGTCGACCGCGGGCGAACTCGCAACCATTTGGCAAAACCTTACAACTCGAGGGAGATAGCTGAAAGATGTTCATCGTAGGCTTCAGCGGCGGTCCTCAATATTCTGAAATCAACGACGAGTTTGCAAAACTGTCGCCACTTTATTTTCATGACGCTGCCGCTGCGATTGTAAAAAATGGTAATCCGATCTTTGCAATAGAAGAGGAGAGGCTTACCCGGCAAAAGCACACCAATCGCTTCCCCGCCCTAGCAATAAGAGCATCGATCGACGCCGCGAGATGTTCCATTGATGAGGTCGAAAAGTTTGCATTCTTCTTTAGCGAAACCTTTTTTGACGTCGATTTGGCCAAAGAGTCCGCGATATTGGGCCTCAAAAAAAGGGAGGGAGTGCGGGATCTTCTCACGAAGAACATATCGCGCGCGCTTGGTGCGGAGATTAATCGTCAGAAAATCGAGTTCGTCCCGCACCACCATGCCCATGCCGCCGCAACCTATTTTGCGTCAGGCTTTCCAGAGGCTCTCATTCTCGTCGTCGACGGCAATGGAGAAAGCGAATCCCTCAGCATTTTCAGCGGCGTCAACGGAAAGATCAACGACGTATATAGTTACCCAGTCAGCGTATCGCTAGGATACTTCTACCGTTACGCGACTAAACTTCTCGGTTTCTCGGATTTCGATGAGTATAAGTTTATGGGGCTGGCCCCGTATGGGCAAGCTCATAAGTATTTCGGCCTCGTATCCGAGCTTTACAAGTTCAATGTTGACGGATCTTATGACCTCGATATCACTAGACTTGGCGATATCGCTTACAATCTTGGCGTTCTCGGCCAGGCAGAACCACCCGCGCCGGAATGGGAACGAAAAGCTAATTTCGCTGCCGCGATCCAGCAATTGCTAGAGGTTGTTATCATCGACATCCTCTCTTGGTGGCAGTCTAAATTAGATCTAAAACATCTTTGCCTTGCAGGAGGCGTAGCGCAGAACTGCGTGATGAACGGTGTAATTGCTGAAACGAAAATATTTGAGAAAATTTTTGTCCATCCCTCCTCGCATGATGCTGGCGCGGCTCTCGGCGCTGCGATCTACACAGCCAGTCGACAGAAATCAGCAATTGCTTCCTTTGCTGTCCCATATACTCCGCTCCTTGGCCCGAAGCTCCCTCAGAATGATGACATTCGCCGCGAGATAGAAGCTTGGGAGGGGGGAATGAGCATCGTCGAGTGCGATGATATCTTCGAGGCCGCAGCCGACAAGATTGCTCAAGGTAAAATAATCGGATGGGCGAGAGGCAGATCCGAATTTGGGCCGCGTGCGCTTGGTAACAGAAGTATACTAGGAGACCCTAGACCTAGAGAAAACTGGCAACGGATTAATCTGGCGATCAAGCAGCGAGAGAGCTTTCGCCCATTTGCGCCAGCAGTACTCGCGGAGGATTTCGAAGCCTATTTCATCCCGCTGCCGTCGAATCCAAACATGGATCACATGGTCTTTGTTGCCCGGGTGCGAGAAGAGAAACGAGCAGAACTCGGAGCGGTTACTCATGTCAACGGGACAGCGCGGGTACAAGTCGTCGCGAAGTCTGCTAACTCTGATTTTTGGAGGCTAATATCGGCTTTCAAGAAGAAAACCGGCTGCCCGGTACTTCTAAATACCTCGTTTAACAACCGGTATGAACCGATCGTCGACGATGTGGCCGACGCCATTCGGACATACTTGACGACCGATTTAGATTGCTTGTGTGTCGGAGACAACATGGCTGAAAAGAGCGTCGACATAAGGAGCCTTATCGGAACGTATAGCCTGAAACTTAGTGATGCGGCGTGGATGGAGGAGATCACAACGGTCAAGCACCAGCGGGCCGTCCTGAAGCGGGCGCCAAGTTATAGTCGTGAGTTGAACAGCTGGCAGTTAGCGAGATATTTGCGCGAATTCGGGGGCGAATTCTCGTTGGTTGCGCATCTCACGGACAGCGTCGCAGCGCGCGATAGAGACAAACTCATGGACGAGGTATTTGTGCTCTGGCGAGAGCGCTTTATCGACGTGCGGCCAGAACGCCTCGCCCATTTGATATAAGTGGGCACCTTCAGCAGCTCTGTGGCCGCACGTTGGCCGCTAATTGGTTTCAACGCTCGCGTTTGATTGACGGGAAGCCAGGCCCGCTTCTTTTATTTCGGTGTGTTTCAGAACGGGAATAATATGTCATATGTGCTTCTATTCCGGCGGATGTGGAAATACTCTTTGGGCGACAGACATCTTATCGTTGCATTCTATATGTTACATGCGTTCGCCAGCGCATCTGAGCTGATGTACCCATTCGTATTCGCCAAAATTATCAACTCTGTGCAATTATCAGAGCGGAACGAAATTCTGCCTACGATTATCTACTGGCTTGGCGTGTGGATTGTTCTCTTTGTTTCTTTCAACCTGTTTCATCGGCTTGGTCGTTATATCGAGTTCCACGTAGCGTATACCGCAAAGACTAGGTTCGTCTGCGACGCTTACCGAAATATTTCGTCCAATCCGATCTCATGGCACAATAATAACCACACAGGTAGCGTTATTAACATTATCAACACGGCCTCGTCGGCTTTGTTTAAGTTTACTACAATGCAGTTTGTTTACGTTGAATTTATTGTTGCTTTCTTGGGATCGCTTACGCTGCTCGCCATGCTGGTCCCAATTATTTCTATATTTTCGGTATGCGCGGCTATGCTAGTTCTTCTACTCATTAGATACTTCGATGAAAGTTTGACGCACTGGTATCGCATCATAAATCGCAAAAATCATAAGGTATCTTCTACATTACTCGACCTATTGTCAAATATAACTACAATACTCATTTACCAGCTTCAGGAATACACAGAGAGGAGGCTGGCTGCGTCCATTTGGAACGGTTACGCGCCAAATATGAGGGCGCATGGGTTTGTAAACGCTCTGAAATGGTTTTGTGTTACCCTGCTGGTCACACTTCTGCAGGTTCTTGGCGTTTTCTATTATATCTACACGCAAATTAGAACAGAAGGGACGGTTCTGGCTGGTTATGTTACTGCGGTCTACCAATACCTAGAACGTTTTACGACTACATTCCGCTCTTTTGCTCAGGAATATCAGAAGATAACCCAATGGGAGATCGACGTGGAAGCGATCGACGAGATCCGGAAGCACGTCAAGTCACCACCAGTCGAACTGAACCCGCCCCGTCACTTTGGCTTCGTCGAAGTCAGCAACCTCCAATTTACGCACGTGGCAAGACGGTCATGTATCGGATGCTCGTTCTCCTTCGCGGCGGGGGAGAAAGTTGCCTTGGTGGGAGAAAGTGGCTCTGGGAAATCGTCACTATTGATGTTGCTCGCCGGCCTTTACACGCCGGATAACGCCGACGTTTCGATCGACGGGCAAAAAGTAGAAGGCCTACAGTTGATTGCTGCCATGTCGACATTGATTCCGCAGCATCCCGAAATATTCGAGGAGACGATCAGTCGAAATATTACGCTCGGAAGCCCGACGTCTGAGGAGGCACTAAATAGGGCGCTTTCCGATTCCACCTTCGACAAGGTTCTTAGTGCTCTGCCAGACGGTCTCGACACAGTAATGAGCGAGCGGGGAGCAAGCCTATCAGGTGGACAGAAACAACGCCTTGCACTAGCGCGCGGCATTCTTCACGCCAAAAACAGCGCCATCATACTGATGGATGAGCCGACCAGCAGCGTTGATTCTTCCAATGAGCTCTCAATTTACAAGGCAGTTATAGCCAATCATGAGGAAAACGTCATCATCGCCGCCGTGCACAACTTGAATCTAACCAAGCTGTTCGACCGGATATATGTCCTTGAAAGAGGCAGCATAATTGAAGCGGGAACGTTTGCAGAACTGAGTGAAACGGGAACTGTCTATCGCCGACTTTTGGCGCACGGAAATAATTCCGACGTGTCGGATTAATATCGCACCATATCATTTTTCAACTATGGGTGAACGCTTTGCAGTTTGGGACCAGCGGCCTACGTGGCTTATCTGTTGATTTAGTTAGCGCCGGGGCCTCGGCCTATGCCACTGCTTTCGCACGGTATCTCAATTGGATTGGGGAAGTCAAAGCGGGGGACCCCATCTTCATTGGCCGCGACCTGCGAGATTCTAGCCCCGCGATTGCGACTATCTGCTTCGACGCCCTCAGCGGACTCGGTTTCACGGTGTGCGATTGCGGGACTGTGCCAACGCCGGCGCTGGCGCTTTACAGCATGAAAAAAGGTGGGCCAAGCATGATGGTCACCGGGTCGCATATCTCCGCTGACCGTAACGGGATCAAGTTCTACAAGTCAGACGGTGAAATCGATAAGGCGGATGAGGCGGTGATCACCGAATTAGCCGCTAACGTGCATCCGGCAGATGCAAGTCATACCTCACACGCTATTGCCGAAGACCATTCTTCCGAGTGTCTGGATCTCTTCTATCAGCGGAACTCGAGCTTCCTGGCCGAGGGCGCGCTCGCAGGCTTGAAAGTCGGCGTTTATCAACACAGCACGGTGGCCCGTGATTTGATCGTCAAGATACTGGCTCATTACGGGACAGAGATCGTGCCCCTCGGCCGTTCTATGAACTTCGCACCGCTGGATACCGAAGCAATTTCCAATGGCATGATTTCGCTTTTCGCTAGCTGGACCAAGCAGCACGGTTTGGACGCCATCGTCTCTGCCGACGGCGATGGCGACCGCCCGCTCGTCACCGACGAGAGAGGCATTCCCGTGCGTGGGGACCTTCTTGGGCTGATGGTTGCCGAATACCTGAAGGCTGATGCGGTCGCCACGCCTGTTACATCCAATTCGGGGATCGAGGCGCTCGGTTTCTCGGTCACGCGAACCAGAGTCGGCTCTCCATTCGTCGTCGCGTGTATGAAGGAGGCTGTTGCTGCGGGTAAAAAGCGTGTTGTCGGCTTCGAGGCGAATGGCGGATTGTTGCTGGCGACCGCATGCGATGCAGGCCAACATACGATCGATGCGTTGCCAACGCGCGATTGCATGCTGCCGATATTGGTCGCCTTATCGCGCATCGCAGTCCTGAGAGAGCCTCTTTCCGTGATCGTTCGATCGTACAGCCTGCCGTTTGCTGCTTCCGGCCGGTTGGAGAATTTCCCCAGCGAGCGGAGTGCCCAGCTGCTCGACCATTTGCGCGTATCGGACGCCAATCTCGCAATCTTCCTGCAGAGTATAGGCCAGGTCTTATCAAAAACCGATATTGATGGCCTTCGTGTGGGTTTATCCGACCAGCGAGCAATTCATTTTCGTGCTTCCGGAAACGCACCGGAGATGCGCTGCTACGTCGAAGCGGCGACAGAAAAAGCTGCTGCGCAACTGCTCGATTTTGCTCTTAAGCGCTTGAGATATTGGACGAACAACATGGAAGCGCAATGGGTGATCGCCTGCGAGGGGATGTAATGACCGAGAAAATTGTGCCGGTTATCATCGCCGGCGGCAAGGGCAAGCGGCTTTGGCCGCTTTCCCGTGCGGCGGCACCAAAGCAGTTCATTCGCTTCGTGGGTAGCCGAACCCTATTTCAGAACACGCTAGCGAGAGTCTCTAATACCGCGGTTTACGAGCCCGCCATCGTCGTCACAAATGAGGAGTACCGCTTCCTAGTGGCCGAACAGGCGCGTGAGCTAGGCAGCGATCTCAGCAGCATCGTCCTCGAACCGGTGGCGTGCAACACGGCCGCGGCGATTGCGGCCGCAGCCTTAGAAGCATCAGTTCTTTTCGGCAAAAACGCAGTTATGCATGTCCTGCCCTCGGATCATGAGATCGACATCAACGAGACCTACGTCAGCGCAATCCTCACGGCACGCGCCGCGGCGGAAGACAGCGCGCTCGTGACCTTCGGCATCACCCCCACAGAGCCTGCTACAGGTTATGGTTACATTGAGATCGGCGATATCCTTCCGAGCGGGGCTCGTGCAGTAAAGCGCTTTGTGGAAAAGCCTGCTTTATCTGTGGCCATTGAAATGCTTTCCGCAGGGGGGGTGTACTGGAATTCAGGCATGTTCATGTTTGCCGTTCCGATGCTGTTTTCCGAACTAGAAAAATTTGCTCCCGACGTACTGGATGCTTCGAAAGCGGCAGTCGCAGGGGCCGTGAGACAGCACAATTTCCTGCGTCTCGACCGCCAAGCCTTCGAGAAAAGCCCAAGTATTTCGATCGACCACGCCGTCATGGAAAAGACATCAAGGGCGGCTGTGGTTCCCGCGGTCTTCAAATGGTCCGACCTTGGCAGTTGGGATTCCGTGTGGAAGAGCGGGAAGCGGGATAAGGACGAAAATGTCGCCTCCGAAAATACAACGCTGTTCGGCACGAGAAGCTCTCTAGTCATGTCTCATGGTCCGCATCTCGTCGTAAGCGGACTTGAAAGAATCGTCGCCATCGCCACCAAAGATGCCGTGTACGTGGGCCGCATGGAGGACAGCCAGGGCGTCAGCAATGTTGTCGAGCGGCTCGAAGCTACGCCGACTACGTCGAAGCTCACTGAGTTACACCCGACATGCTATCGCCCATGGGGATGTTATACATCTGTGCATGTCGGTGATGGCTTCCACGTGAGGCTTTTATTCGTCTCGCCCGGAATGAAGCTCTCGCCTCGGAAACATCAACATCGCTCGGAGCGCTGGGTAGTCGTCAAGGGGATCGCCGAGATCACGATTGGAGAGAGGGTGAAGATTTTACGGGAGAATGAATCCGCGTATATCCCCGTTGGCGAGGTTCACCGGCTCGAGAATCCAGGTAAGAGCATGCTTGAGCTCATTGAGATCCAGACCGACTCCTATCTGGGTAAACTTGATACCATCGGCACCGCTGACGGGTTCGGGAGGGCCTGACTTGTTTCAGGTGAGCCGCGTCGCCAACGGCGATGAAGCTTGCCTTGGCGTGCCCTCAAGACAGCTCGGCGAGCGCTTCGATCATATGAAATGTTCTAGGTGTTTGACTTGGCGCTTCGTCTTCTGACGATCGGGGTTGTAGCGGGGGGCTGCCGTTCGGACAGTAAAAACGTGGTCTGTATCGAAAACGGCCACAAGCATCAAAAAGCGGTCGTTGCGAGGGGACTCCTCACCGTTTGACGAGGCGAATGCGGGCAGCGGCGGATGCGATGGTGCTTTGGGAAGCTTGGCGATCGTCGCCTCGCGGCTGCACGCGGCTTTGTCCGGTGTCGGCACGGTCTCCCAGAGATCGAGCAACCACTGTGCCCCAAGGTCGTTTTCGAGTTCGAACTCCCCACGGGGCATCGACGGGGAACGCGTCCCCCTGGTGCTCGAAGCACAGGGGGCGATGGGTCGCTCCCGTCGAATCGGCTCGGTTCGGGAAGGCTACGCCAATTGGGGCCGTCGCCCATTGGTGCAGGGAAGTTCCGCTACGCTTCACGTCGCCACACACGGCGAGCACGAGCATCCCAAGAACGGCATGAGAAGGGTACGGGGGCGGACATACTACCTTTAGGGCAGCTCCCCCGTCCGAGCGGTGCAACGTTGGGCAGGAGCCCGCGGCCGATTTGCTCACCGATGGCGATTTCGCCGAGCTTCTATATGTTCCAATAACAGCCGCTCGCCCGGCAGATCGCGAATTCTCTGGGTGCACCGGAAACTGAGGATGGAACAGATCGCAAAAGCATGATCCCTGAAGCCGCCGTATCAACATTATGCTCAATGCTCGCGGATTTGCCTTCCGGTGTCGTTCTGCAGCAGGACCATCGAGAATGTAATGCCAACGCGATGACAGCGGCGGGCCATAACGTCCGACCACTTTCGAATGTTGGAATCCAAGCAAAATAACCGTTGGTTAGCTAATTCCATCATCTATCCTAATGTAACTCGATTGATGGTTATGGTTGGAGTAGACCTTTTGAAAAGCATTCGCATTGCGCTCCTGCAACTGCATCCCGGTGCCACCCCCAAGGAATCCTTTGAGATCGCCGCCGAAGGTTGTCGGCAGGCGCAGAAACTCGCCGCCGATATCTGCCTGCTGCCGGAGATCTGGAGCCACGGCTACCGGTTCTTTGATCCTGACACGCCAGGAAGCCTCGAAGAGTGGCGACAATCCTCGATGCCTTGGGAGTGCGACTACGTTCAAGGTTTTTGCGAGCTTGCAAAGGAACTGGGCATCGCGATCGGCTTTTCGTTCCTCGAAGCCTCCGACCGGGGACCGAGAAACGCGTTCGCTTTGGCTGACATGCGCGGCGAGATCGCCCTCAAATATGCCAAGGTGCATGTCTGTCTCCACGGGCTCGAGAGAAATTGCGCACCCGGCGACGACTTCAATGTCTCGACGCTTCAGACGAGATCCGGCCCGGTGACGGTCGGCGCGATGATCTGCTACGATCGCGAGTTCCCCGAGGCGGCACGCATCCTCGCGCTCAAGGGCGCAGAACTCGTCCTCGTGCCGAACGCCTGCCACTTCGACGACCACCGTCTGTGCCAAATGAAGACGCGGGCATTTGAGAACAAAATCGTTCTTGCCATGACCAACTATCCGAGTTCCGCCGGCCATGGAAACGGGCGATCTGTCGGAATATCCGCAGTCGCGTTTTCAAACGCCAATTCCCGGGCCACTGACGACAACAAGCAGTCCCAATACCGGAACACACTGCTGGTTGAGGGCGGACCCGAGGAAGGCATATTCACCTTCGATGTTGATCTGGAAGAGCTGCGTACCTATCGCGAGAACGCGATCTGGGGAGGAAGGCACCGGCGGCCCGACACATATAATATTCTCACGGAGAACATCGCAGAAGCCGAGCCGGATCCGCATTCGCTCATCAACTAACGCCGGCGCTCGGTTGCGGTGTCCGGGGGGCGCCAAACCCGCCTCTCTATCCTGAGAAGAAAGCCACACTCATAGAGGTGAAACATACAAGGTCTTCCTCGCGAACGCTCGGCACTCGATCGCAAGGTCGGGGGCGACGACTCGTTTCGGAACGGCGCCCGGACTTTGTTCCAACGTGCCCTACGGCAGTGTGATTCAGTCAGCATCAGCTCTGTTCAACAAGGCCTGACCTTGCGAATTTCACGAGGAACCTGTCCACCGCCAACCCTCCTCCTCCCATGGCGGCCCCTGGCCCGGCGATGAACCTCGCAGCTCACGCCGGGCCTTTTTTCAGAGAGAACAGAATGCCGCGAGCGGGACAAACCGGCGGCGGCTTAAGAAGCGAAATCATCAGCAGGAGAAAATGCATGGCAACCACCAGGCCCCTGTGTGTTGCGCTGGCGCAGGTCATGAATGATGTCGATATCGATGCGATCTGCGCAACGGCCGCAGAAAGAGGCGCAGACATCGTCGTCTTTCCGGAGATGTTCTCCAACGGATACTGCCGGTTTGACCCCGAAAGTGAAGAATCGCGGCTGACCTGGATCAACGCGGCCGTTCCAATTGAGGGTGCCTATGTGCAGAGGTTCAGGCACGCTGCACGCAGCAACGGACTAGCGATCGTCGCCACGTTCCTCGAGCGAGGTCCGAGCAAGCCTTTCAATTCCGCCGTCCTGATCGACCGGACAGGTCAGATTATCCTGCACCAGCGCAAGCGTCATATCTGTTTCTTCGACGTTCCGGAGGAGGCTTGTGCCGCCGGCGAAAGCTCGAGCGTCGCGAAGCTGACAACCGAGGCCGGAGACGTGGCAGTCGGCATCCTGATCTGCATGGATCGGGAGTTCCCCGACCCGACGTCAGATCTCGTTCGCGGCGGCGCGGAAATTGTTCTTGTTCCCAACAGTTGCCGGCTTTTGGATCATGAGGCCGTCGGAGATGTGCGCGTGGCCGGGGTGCGTGCCCTTGCCTTTCAATCGGTTGTCGGAGCCGCCGTCGCTAACTATCCGCTTCCGAAAGATGACGGGCGATCCTTCGCTGTCGACCCGTTGGGCAGGGTCGTCGCCATGGGCGGGACCGAGCAGGAGCTTGTGATTGCCCATTTCGATCTGGAAGCGATAAAGGCGCTTCAGCGAAAAGAGTGGTTCCGGCGCGTTCGATGAATCGGCTCGGCCAGTCGTTCAGCCATCACGACGCAACGGAATCACGCTTTCTCGCATCCAATCGCGTCGAATGTCTTCATGACCGATGCACCCCATGGCGATGCAATGTTCAGGGCGCGGGTCGAATATGGTGAGCGAAAAGCCCGGGCGAAGATACTTTGATGGCTGGCCGAGAACCACGTATGGAGGCTCAGGCTCTGCCGCTGTCGCGAATGCTCTTTGGCGGAGCCCCGAACGCACCCCCATGGCCGAGTTTTGCGATGCTGTCGGCATCAGCGCTGCGCAGGATCTCTTTCTTTCGGGACAGGTCGTAGTAGTCATAGGGATTTTCCATCATGAAGAAGTCCGCCAGCCGAATGGCTTCCTCCTCAGACATTGTACCGTCGGCAACCTCACGCTTTAGAGTTCTGCCAAACCACTTTCTGAACTGCAGTGCGTAGCCGACCGAGGACGTCGGAAGCAGCGTGTCTCCACCGAACACGAACAGCTTGTTCCTGGGAGCGGCATGCAGGTAGCGCCGAACAAAATCGCTGGCATGTAGGGGGTTGATGCTCCAGGCCCAGCACATGTCGATGGAAACATTGGTGTAATGCTTGGCAAGCGTGATCAGTTCGTCGGAATGCGGATAGGCGATATGCATCAGCATGAACCGGGTGTTCGGATGCATCTTCAAGAATAGATCCATGTTCCCTGCCCGGAGGTTGTCGGTGGGCATAAAGTTGTTCTTCGTGAAATAGCCGGTATGTATCTTGAACGGCAGATGATGCCGTGCGCACATCTCCGCAACGCGGGACATGCACCAGTCTCCGAGGCACAGGCGGTCGGCTTGCGGCGCGGCTTTTCCGAGCCGGCGTACAGTAGCAAATGAAATCGCCGCGTCTGTCTCGCTCCGCGGCTCCCATTTGAGCGTTCTGGCGTAAGCGTGCTGCGATTTCACTGCCACCGCATAGCGAGCGCTGATACTAAACAGCATCTCGATTGCGGCTCCCAGTTCCTCGAGCGAGCTTACGTCCTTGCCGAGCTGGCGTTCCAGGACATCGAAGTCGGGCCCGCCGGCGCAGAAATCGAACATGTTCAGGTCGTAGAGGAAGAAGTCCTGCCCCATCATTTCCGGCGGAAATGGACGGGTGTTCGTGTCGATCTGAACATGATCCAGATTGGCAATGTCCTTGAGGAGCCTGCGTCTCTCGTTCTCCTCACCCTTATATTTGCAGCTTTCCTGAGCCGCGCAAATCGCCTCCGGGGTCACCGCATCGATGGCGAATAGCCGCTTGGCCGCCAGCTTCACACCCTCGGCGTAGCCGGTGAGTTCGATCTTCTCCCAATAGGGTTGGACGTCGCGAAAGCGACGCTCCACGTCCGGATTGATCGGGTCAACGAGCGCATCAAGAATTTGCTGGCTCGCGCCTGCGGAGTGAAGATCAAAAACGACATAGTTGTCGAACAAATGCGTGAGCACGTCATGTCGGGAGGCGCGGTAGAACCGCTCGTACTCAGTGTGTTCGTGGGTGTTGCAAAGCGTGCTTGACGCGATGAACTCTTCAAGTTCGGAGTGCATGAAATTATCCTTTGGAAGCGACGAAGTTGTCGGGAAGCCGTCAGGCCTCCCGCGATACAAGCTCGGTCAGCATCTGCATTGTCACCTCGTCTCTTTCGAACGAGCCAATGACGCGCCCTCGTGCGAACACGACCACGTGATCGGCAATCTCCAGCGCGTGGTTGAAGTTATGGGTGATGAGGATGACGGCGTTGCCCATCTGCCGCGCGCGATCGATGTGCTCTATCACGCGTGTCGCCTGGCGGACCGCGAGCGCGGCGGTAGGCTCGTCGAGGATGAGGCAAGACGAACCGAAATACATCGCCCGGGCAATCGCGAGCGACTGTTTCTGGCCGCCGGAAAGTGTCGCGGCGCGGGAGCGAAGATTGCCTCTCAGGCGGACACCCAGCCCGCTGAGCGCTTCACGTGCCAAACGGTCCGCGGCCTTCGCATCATAGATGCGAAACTTCCAAAAGCCCTTCGTTGGCTCCTGCCCCAAAACGATGTTGCGCGTGACGGACAGCAGATCACAGACGGCAAGGTCCTGATAACATGTGGCAATTCCGAGAGCTCTTGCCTCGTCGGGGCCGCTGAGCGTCACCTTCTTGCCCTTGAAGAAAAGTTCGCCGGCATCCGGACGATAGACACCGGAGAGAATCTTGATCAGTGTCGACTTCCCGGCGCCATTATCGCCCAGCAACACCGTCACTTTGCCGGCCCAGGCCTTCAGTGAGACGTCGGAGAGAGCCGTTGTCGCACCGAAATATTTGGCGATGTTGACAGCTTCAAGAACGGGCGTTTCTTCAGGAGATTGGGCTGCGCCATTTGGCTGAGAGTGCGTCATCATTTCTGCGCCTCCCGCTTTGCCGGCAAGGCTTTGGGGAAAATGGTGGTGCCCTCCCCCCGGCTCTTGGGGATCTCTTTTCCGCGCGGAACCGAGGAGACACGCTGCATTGGATCTGCTTCCGTCTCTTCGCCGGTCATCGGTGCTATGCGCGAGATGAGGCTGCTGAACCAGTTGTTGACGAGAACGGCGCCCACCACGATGACACCCATGATCGTCGTGTAGAGGAACCCTGGTGCGGAGATAAGCACGAGGCCTGTCTGGATGGTGGCCAGCACGATGGCGCCCATCATCGCGCCGATTGCGGATCCGTAGCCACCCGAAAGGAGCGTTCCGCCGATCACGGACACCGCAACAGCCTGGAGTTCAATGCCGGTTCCACGCATGGCATCCACGCTAGCGAACCGTGCGACCTGCATGACGCCGACGATACCCGCAAGGGCGCCGGACAACATGAATGCGATAACGGTCGTGCGTGTCACATTGACGCCGAGATTGTGGGCAGCTCTCGGATTTTGACCGACGGCCTGAATCCAATTTCCGAGGCGCGTTCTAAGCAGCAAAATCGTCGCAAGAGCGGTGATCAGAACGAACCAGACGAGGGACATTCTCATGCCACCGAAGAGCATCGGTCCAGCGATGATGTTGGAGACTGTGCGTGGCATGTCGACTGCCTTGGGAAAGCCACCGGTAAAGGCGAGAAGCATGCCGCGGTAGACGAGAGACGTACCGAGCGTGATGATGAACGAATGAATGCCGGTGCGGGTCTGGAGAATGCCGTTGATCAGGCCGAGCAGGGTTGCCCCGACGACCGCCAGAACAATTGCCAAAACCGGCGACAGACCGAAGTCGTTCATCAAGGTGACGACGAAGAAGGAAGCCAGGCCGAGGATCGCGCCGACCGACAAGTCGAAATGACCGGCGATCAACAGGATCGTCATGCCGATGCTGACAATGCCCAATTCGGCCGCAACACTGCTGATCGAGGCAAGGGTCGGGATCGTCCAAAACAACGGCGTCATAGAGCTGAAGACGGCAACCACGACGATCGCGGCGCCGACCGCGGTGAATTCAGGTCGCAACAGGAGTTCACGGGCCCACTCTGCTGCTTCCCTTGAACGACTAGACATGAGTTTCTGAGACATCTTAAAACCAATCCAATCAGGAACGAGGCCCCGGCAGTGAGTTCAAGGCCGAGACCTCGGACCGCGTTACCGGTAACCCGCTGAGACAAGCGGAGCGACTTTGTCGATGTTGGATTGGTCGATGATGGCAGGACCTGTCAGGAACGCGTTCGCCGGAACGAGCCCGTACTTCAGATAGTGTGCCATCAACAGGACCGGCATGTAGCCCCGCCAGTATTGCTGTTGGTCGATTGTGAAACTGAGCTTGCCAGACTTGATCGCCGCGACACCTGTCTCATCCAGATCCCAGCCTGCGAGCGCAAGATCAGACCGCTCGGCCCTTTCCTTCGCCTCCAGATAGGGAGCGATCGGCGAACAGGCGGAGACCATCGCTTTGGTGTCCGGATGGGCACGAAGATAGTTGCTCATCGTTTCGGCGATCTGGCCTGGATCCAGGGTGAGTTCCTGCACCTCGGCCGAGACATTCGCCGCCTTCAGCGTATCGACGACACCGGCCGCGCGCGGCTGACATGTGGCGCTGTCGCCTGGCTGGGGATTACCCACGACGACGTGGCCAGATTTGATGGTTTCCAAGAGCTTCTTGGCGATCACGACCCCGCCGGCATATTCGTCGGCGCCTACATGGAAGAGGAAAGGATCATTCGGATCGCGGAGCTCCGTTCCCTTTCCGGCCTGCGGACCCAAGGCACTGCCGAAAGCGATCCCCTGGGCTTTGCCCTGCTCGATGACGTCATAATAGGCTTTGTCATCGCCAATGCCGTTGATGATGATCCCATCCGCTCCGGACGCCATGGCGGCGGTGATGGTTTCCACTTGAGCCGGGAGCGTCGAGTTGCTGGGAAAAACATAAGTAAAATCCACTCCCAACTCGCGCGCCGCATCCTCCGCCCCCTTGTTGAGATAGGCGAAGAAGCCGGTAGGCGCCGCGACGCCAACGTGAACGATCTTCAAGCGCTGCTCTTCGGCCGATGCGACCGCTGCTGCACATGCAAGGCCGATGATCGCGATTGACAGGCTGCCGAGAAACGAGCGCCGTCTTTTGGAGGGGGTGGTGTGAATATCGATGTCCATGTTGTTCCATCCTCTGGTGGGCCACTTCGTGGCTTCTATAACGCCCTGATGCTAGACTGTTGGCATTCCGCTAGAAACATCTATAATGTTGGGAATCCAACAGGAATTGCGGAATGGCAGGCAGAAAGGCTTCACTTGCGGATGTTGCCACCGCAGCCGGCGTCAGCATCGGGACCGTCGATCGTGTAATTAACGGTCGAGGAAACGTGAAAGCCGAAACGGAACAACGGGTGCTCGAGTGCGCGCGTGAACTCCGTCTCGATCGGGCGCTAAACCTGCGCCCAACCAGAATCTTGCGACTCGGCGTCGTGTTGCAGACCCGCAGCAATCCGTTTTACAGGGCGATGGTCGATGCGCTCAAACAATGCGCGTCCGACTATAGCTACCTGAATGTCCAGCTCGTATTCTATTTTTATGAACGATTAACGCATCGCGACGTGTTGCAGAGCGTCGAGACGGCTGCCCGCGCATGCGACGGCCTTCTCGTAGACGTTTTCGAGCATCCGCAAGTTCGAGAAGTTCTTCAGAAGCTTTCGGCGTCATTGCCGGTTTTTACGCTGGTTTCGGATGTCCCGGACATAGGAGGCGTCGGCTATATTGGCGTCGACCCTCGGGCCGAAGGCAGAGTGGCCGGTGAATTGATGGGCCGTTTTCTCGGAAAAGCTGGCGGAGAGATCCTACTGATTACCGGGCTTCAGTCGTTTCACTGCCATGAACAAAGAGAGATGGGATTTCGCTCGGTCCTCCGCGACCGGTTCCCTAATTGCCCGTTGGCAAAGCTCATCGAGAGCCGAGACGATCGAAATGCCACCGAACTTCTTGTGAAGAGCGCCTTGGCAGAAAACAGAAATATAGCAGGTATCTACAATATGCCCGTCGGCAGCAGGGAAATAGCTGAAATCCTCCAGAGCATGGGCATGCAGCACGTGACTTTCATCAGCCATGAGTTGACCGAAGAAAACAGAGGCCTGCTCAAGCAGGGACTGATCGACGCTGTGATCGACCAGGATCGCACGTCGGAAGCACGGGTTGCTATTCAGAAATTCCTCGCTCACTACGGCCGGTATGAGGGGCAGATCGGCCCGATCGAGTTTCGCATCTACTTACGCGAAAATTGCTGATGCAAGGATATGGGGTAAAATCAGGACTGGGCTATCTATACCGTAATTTGTGGTGCTCTCTGAGATTTGAGTTACGCGCTTCCACACGCCGACCAACAGCTGAACCGGCGATGCACCGATTTCCACGTGCCATAGCGTTCTGGTGAAGCGCGCCAGTGCGCCCCGGAACGCAGCGCCCACAAACAGCCGTTGACGAACACCGTCATGGGTCGCGCGTCCGACCAGGGTCAGCGGCGTTGCCCGGCAACAACGCCGCGATCCGCACCCGCTCGCAAATGTGGCACCCTTTGAAAGGTAGTTCCGTTCAGTCTGCGTCGGCGCATCCTGTCTCGAGGTCTGGCCAAGATGGAGATCCGCACATGGCGGTTCAATTCGCCCGGTTTCCAAACTGCCGTTCGACTGTCAGGCGAAGAACCGTACCCCCACGGGTTTGTCCCAATCTGCAGTCTTCTTTTTGATCGCGATCTTTGGACTAACTTGCCTAAAACGCATAAGAATCGGAGCTGAATTTTCAACTGATCACATTATCAGTGTCGGCTTCCTGGGCTATGTCGATTTGGCTGCGGCTTTGGTCGGTTTCGGTGGCGGAGGAGGCTCAAGGCTTGCGTCGTCAATTTCGATGGCCCGGGCCATCAAGGTGTTGAATTTATCCTCTCGGATACCGCCCTTCTTCTCGTCATGGAGTTTCTTGATGACCATTCCGCGAAGACGCCGAGCATGTCGAAGAACGCCTTCCCGGCGGCGGTGGAGGTATCGACGGGCTGCTCGGTGGCAACAAGATGCGCGCCCTTGGCCTTGAGGCGGTCGACTATCACCTGAAGGTCTCGCAAGGATCTGGCCAGCCGGTCGATGCGGGTGATGACAAGAGTTTCACCGGCATGGATGAAGTCGAGAATGGTCATCAGTTGCGGCCGGCCTTCGAGCGAGGTGCCACTTTTCTGCTCCTCGCGGATGACCTCGCAACCGGCGTTCCTGAGCGCGGCGATTTGCGCCGCAAGGTTCTGGTCTGTTGTGGATGTACGGGCATATCCGATACGAGCCATGTCCTATACCATGCAAACTGTTCAATTTGGATGTGCCCTCGTGTCGATTTGTTCAATATCTCAGCAGGAACCCAAAATAAACAGGATTCCACAACCTCGAACTGTTCATTGACGACGTTCACTACGGGTATACCCAAAATACTCACCACGAAGATCCGCCGCCGGCGTCCAGTGTGGTCATAACGATATCTTCCATAAGCGGGATGTCCTGTAGAGGATGCTTGTGCATGAGCGCGAAGGCTGCGGCTGCCAGTGCTTTTGACATTCGCTCCTTCTTAGCCGATTTGAGAATGATCGCGGTTTGCAGAAATCGTCTTGCCCAAATGTCTCGCCGGCCTTCGAGAAAGGCCCAGATCCTTTTTTCAACAATCCGCGCCGACCGAGAGCCCTGGATGATGCCGCGTGTTTCCCCTGTGTCTTCAAACCAGCTGTCGGTGAACGGGACGAGCGCATCCAGTGCGGACTCATTGCGGAGCATCCGATTCAGCTCTGCCGCTGTCGCATTCTGGATTTCCTTTTGCGGATCGACGTGTTCCAGCAAAGCCTGCAGATCCCTTTCCTGGGGCCGCAATTGGCTCAGGCTGCAAGCCTCCATGACGTCAATGAAGCCTGGTGCTGGTGGGTGGCCGTTTTCCATCCCATCCGCCAGAGCCGCCTCCAGCAGCAGTTCGGCAGTCATTCGATCTATTTTGACGCTGTTCGCTTCCTGGCGGGCATAAGAGACGATGTTGGTTGCTTCGCGCTTTGAACGGCAACGAATGACAAAGGCATCCTTGATGCCGTATCCGGTCTTTAACAGGATCATCGCGACAAATATCCGGGCTTGCAGTTTTCCCACAATCGTCAGGCCTTGCGCTCCAACACCGTCAGCGGTGGTCGCCATGACGTCGCTGACGGTCGGCTCTGCCCTGTTTTGATTGGGAGCATCTGCAAGACCTTGTCGCCGAGCCAGCTTGCCGATGTCATCGACAGTCGCCCGGGCGGCACTCGCTGGCAACCAGCCACGAATAATCGGCAAATAGGATGCAGTTTCAGGCAGCAGCTCTCCGCGCATGAGCCTTTCTCGCAGACCGGCAGCCACGGCCTCCCGGGTCAAGGCTGCACCAGACACCAACCAATAGAGCGCGCAGCGTTCCAAAAAGGGATTATCGAGGCTCATAAGATGATGAATAAACCCAGCTTTGGCTTCCTCCGGCATTCCTGCCGTCATCTCATCCAGGCCACTGAAGAACTCATACGCGCCGCCGCCTTCAGCCTCAACTTCTGCCGCTAAAACGGCAAGCACGCCATCAAGATCCGGCATCGGGACCTCATCGGCGGCACTTTCCCCCTCCGGATCGAGCATCAGTATGTCTGGCACGGGCAGACCGGCACGCCGATACAAGCCAGCGATTTTCAAACGGTGAAGCGGTTCGAAAGCGTCGGCGGCAATGCGAGCCTTGATCGCCTTCTCCGCATTTTCCAGGAAGACCTTTCCATATGGGCTGTCATTCTCGATACCCATTCGCGCCTCATCAAGCAGCAACCCGAACAAGGTTGCCGCGTCCGGATGATCGTCCATGGACTGCATAACCTCAGCAACAATGGCGTCGCAGGCCATGCCATCGGCCAGGAGATCATGCTTTGCTCTCTCGAAGCAGAATTGGAACTGTGCCGACGACAACCCGTGCTGGTAGAGAACATTCAGGCATGCTTCAGCAATCTTGACCATTATCGTCTCCAAAATTATGCCGCCAGCCGATCAAAATCGATCCGACTATTCAAGTCGAGATCGAAACGGCCATAAGGATTGACGTGACTGTAGATGAGCGGCGTGAGGCCGCGATAGTCCTCCTCTGTCATGCGGCCAGCCCATTTCGGTTCCACCAGCACGGTCTGAAGCATGCGTGTGTTCACGTAGACCAGTGACGCCTGCAGCAGATGCAAAGCCAGAGCGGAAATCTCTTGCTCATCGATCCGGTTCGTAGCGATCTCGCCGCCCTTGCCGAAGAAGACGAAGCCATTGGCGCTGTTCCAGTTTTCGACGACATTCAGCCCTTCGTGGATTTCCCGGCGGAATGCCTCCTGGCGAAGATAGCGGCACAAGAATATCGTCTTGATCGCGCGGCCGAGCTCACTCAGCGCCTTGTAGGTCGGGTGCATCACTTCGGCACGGGCGAACCGGCGCAAGATGGCCTCCGGGTCCGCCGTTCTGGTCTAGCGGCGGTGTATTTGACCATCTCGTCATATTGCTGCTCAATCTCCTCCCAGTTGATCGCGCTGGAAAGGATCGGCAAGAGATTCGGCAATCGCGCACGCATCGCCGCGTCCGGGATCGCCAGCTTCTGGCGGGCAATACCCTTAAAGCGTGGGGCGAGTTCAAAACCGAGAAGGCGGCAAAACGCGAAGCCGACGGCGCTTTGACCATGACTGTCGACATATTGGCGCTGGATTTCCATATCTGTGCAATGACGAAGTACGCCTTCTATCATGGAGGCGACCTCAGACGAGGAGCATCGCTTCAACTGCGAATAGACGCAGGTTGCGCGCTTCTCGACGTGCCAGTAGATCATGACACCTCGGCCGCCGTAGCGGGCATTTCCGTCATCAGGTTGCGGTCCCATGCTCCGAACTTCGTGGAATCAGACGCGCACGCCGTACCCGCGTCACCCCAGACCGCCGCGTTGCGGATCGACAATGTCGCGTTCGCCACCCGTGCGCAGGCCTCCCTCAGCGCCGGCGCATGGATGAAGCGGCGGTGAACATGCAGCAGCTCGTCGTAGCTGACATCAGGTGTCGCGCCGGCGACCCGCTTGAGTCCGGCATTCGTGCCGAGACCGTAAAGGCACAGCAGAAGCCGTCGATCCAACGCCTCGCGCGACAGAGCAACTCTCGACGCCGATGTTTCGAAGGCCTCCAGCAGACCGGTATCAAGGGCGGCTTCCTTCAGCACGTCGAGCAATCCTGTCATCGGCCAGCGCTGACCGATCTCGCCCTTGATCGCTTCAAGCCCCTTCGGCTCCGGAAGAGGCTTGAACGGTGTAACCGATATGCGGTTTTCGCCCCGCCACAGCAGCCGGACCTTGCCGTTTTGTGGGATCGTTTCGTTCAGAAGCAGTAACTCGTGCTCAAGCTCCTGGCGAATGCCGGCTGTGAACGCTCGCGCGTCTGGGGTCAGGTTGAGGCCGGAATAATAAGCGTCACGCCGGATTTCGAAGTCCCTGGAGATCGTCGTCGGGATTGCGATAGCGGTCTGCGCCGACGACCCAGATCTCCTTGGAGCGGATGCGGTCACGCAACTGGGTGAGAACGCAAAGCTCGTAGCTGATCCGGTTCACACGGCCATCGTCATCGATGACCGAACTGCGCCATCTGGCCGGAATAACCTCGTCAATCGGCACATCCTGCATCGGCACAAACCGGCAGCCATCATCCACCTTGCTCCTGATCCAATCCAGCGCCACTAGCACCGGACGCCACACGGTATTGTTCGACCGGAATTCCAGAACCGAAAGCAGACTGGGCAGCATGCGCCGGTAATGACTGGCCCAGGACGAGCGCATCACCCTATATATGCGCCGGTCGAGAGCCCCTTTCGCCTGGCTCTCCTTGACGATCGCCGCCAGCTTGTCCTTGCCGACGATCGGGAAAATGACATCGCAGACGCGCCCCGCGGGCTCGTTGATCGACGCGCTGGCAATCTCAACCAGCAATCTTTCCTTGCCATAGACCCGCTCGATATCCTTCGCGATATCGCTCACCATGCGTTTCGAGCGCGTCCCAATCTTGTGGACCGTCTCGGTCAGCAGATCGACCATGGCGTCCGTGAGCTGCGCTTCCCGCGACAAAAGACAAATCGCGTAGAGGCCGATTTGCCTGGCCGGCGTGTGTCGCCGCATCTCCCAGGCCTTTTCGCCGGCGACACGGCGGACAATCTGCTCCACCCATGCCTTGCCGATCGTCGACAAGATATCTCGTGGCAGATCAAGTTTCTGAATGAAGGCAAGTTTCGCCGTCATGCTGAGGATGTCGTCGAGTGACGCCTGGCCAGCATCACCCCTCATCGTATTGAAGCCTGTCTGGCCGTCCGGATCAGCGATAGAAGCTTCCAGCAATGCGACCGTGCTTGCTGAAAGGCGAGCGCTCACCCCGGTCAACCAATTGTCGAGATACTGTTGCCGCTGCGAACGCACCAGGCGTTCCAGTTCCTTATGCGACGGGCCGTATATGCAACGGTCCCGGCACCACAGAAAAACCTGCTCGAGCATGGCGCCAACCGATTGCCCGGTTGGACACAGTTCGCCCGCGATCCATAATGTCAGCTCTGCCCGAGCGGCGCGCTGCAGCCGCCGAAAGCCGAGATACTGCAATATCTCGGCGCAATGCCGGCGCGCGGTACGACCACCAAAATCGTATTCGCTCGGGGTATCGTCATCAAATCCAAGCTGCTCGGCCAGGTATGAGATACCATCGGCAGGGATTGCGCTGCGATCCTGTACGAAGAAGCCGTAGGCCATGAAAAACTTCAGCTGCGCCGCCAGCCCAAGGCGCGCCGATACCGGCTTGCCGGTCACAAATTCCATATCAGAAAAACTCAGGCTCCAGCGGCTGACCAAATCTTCATGCGAAAGGCTCAAACTCGTCACTCCACTCCATAGATCGGAGCGAAATGTCGTCCCCCGGCAAATCACACGTCAATCACCGCGGCAGTGTTCCCACAACGTTCTTCAACTTGGCCAAAATCAGCTTCGAGCCGACAGGGCCGAGTTCGAGCGGGCGCTGATCGTGGAACGGACGAAAGCCGGACTGGAAGCGGCTCGTGCCCGTGGTCGCAATGGCGGGCGCCCTTTTAAAATGACGCCGGCGAAACTGCGCCTCGCCCGCGCTGCCATGGGCCAGCCGGAGACGAAGGTCGCCGATCTTTGCGCCGAGCTCGGCGTCACCCGGCAGACGCTGTATCGATTTGTTGGCCGTAAAGGCGAATTGCGAGCCGATGGTGAAAAATTGCTCGCCCGACACAAGCGTGGAATCTGAGTCATGTGGGGCAGAGATCTTCGCGCCTTCTCCGGCCGCTCTCGAGCGCCGTTGCAGTCATTGGCGCCCGGCATGATGATTGGCTCGATTGAGCCCGGTCCAGCAGTTCCCGCCCCGGACGACCGCTGTGCGCCCTCATCCCGGTCATTGAACTGACTATGGCGGCGTTCCAGAAGCGGACACCCGAGCGCCTAGACGAGGTGGCAGGTTTGCGCCGAAGCGGCTGTCATCTCAACATCCGCTTTGCCTCTTCTTCATACGACGCCCGATGGGCCTCGATTTCGCTTATATGGTCCAGCACCCAGGCCCCGACTTGGATGAGCGGCACCGCGAGCGACTGGCCCAGATTGGTCAGGCCATACTCGACCTGAGGCGGTATGGTCGGATAGACCTTGCGCGTCACCATCCCGTCCGCTTCCAGCGCCTTCAGGGTGCGGGTGAGCATCTGCTGGGAAATCCCACCTATCATTCGTTTCAACTCGTTGAAGCGCCGCGGCTGGTCGACAAGCATCATGATGGTGAGGATCGTCCATTTGTCGCCAATTCGGCTGAGGATCGCGTTGACCTTCCGGCAATCAGGGTTGGTGCCAGGGGTATTTGGAGGGGCAGGCATATGCATGTGACTAGGCCTCGAAAATATGCGTTCTTGCGGCATTCGAGTCAGTATCTCATATCTGGTCAGCAAAACATACCACCCTCAGGAGTACGTTATGACTGACAAGAAGACGATCGCGATTTTCGGCGCTGGCACAGGGCTTGGCGCCTCCCTCGCCACGCGGTTCGGACGCGAAGGCTACAAGGTTGCCCTCGTCGCGCGCCGCGCCGCTCCACTTGAAGAGCGGGTCGCCGAACTCGCAAGCGCCGGTATCGCGGCTGCCGCCTTTCCGGCCGATCTCACCAATCTGGGCGGAATTCCCGCGCTGGTGCGCTCAATCGAGGAGCGGTTCGGGTCTATCGACACAGCTGTTTTCTGCCCGGTTCCTTCGGAGCTCGGCTTCATCCCGGCGGTGGAGTTGAACGCATCGAGACTCCAGCCGATGGCGGACATCTTCACCTTCTCGCCGATCGAGGTATCGCACGCGGTCCTGCCCGGCATGCTGGCGCGCGGCGATGGTGCAATCGTGATCGTCGGCGGTCTCACGGCCGTGGTCACGATCCCCGGAATGAGCGGCGTCGGGCCAATGATGGCCGCCACGCGCAACTATGTCCTCACGCTCAACGCGGAGGTGGCGCAAAAGGGCGTCTATGCCGGCACGATGAACATCGGAGCGTTCATCGACCGTTCGGCTGGCATGCGCGCCGCGACGGCAGGCGGCAAGGAGCTCGACCCGCGGCTGCCGGTGATCGATCCCGATGAGATCGCTGAGGAGATTTGGTCGCTTGTCACCAAGCGCGACCGGGTCGAGGCGATCCTTCCGCAGATGCCGGCGAGCTGACAACAGCAGCGCTGAGAGACGAGCAACGGGACAGATAAATGTTCACAACACTCGAGCTTTGGGTCTGGCCAGCCAACGACTTGTAAACAAGGAAGCTCCAAATGAAACTTAATTGGATCTATTGGACCGCCACCGCTCTCCTCGCCCTCATGTATCTCGCGGGCGGTGCGTACTATCTCTCCGACATGGCTGGGGTGCAGCGCGTCTTCCCGACGCTCGGATACCCGCCCTATCTCGTGCCGATCCTGGCCGTTTTGAAGCCGCTTGCTGCCGTCACGATCCTCTGGCGGTTTAGTGTCACCTTGTCCGACCTCGCTTATGCGGGAATGTTCTTTCACTTGCTTCTGGCGGTATCTGCGCACCTCAATGCAGGCGACTACGGGTTTGGACCTGCACTGGTTGGGTTGGTGGCCTTGCTCGTCTCGTTCGCGACGCAGAACGCCGCGCGGCGCAAGCTGTCGCCTTATGGAATGTTCCCCAAGGCAGCCGAAGCGAGCAAATGATGGACGTGGGCGGCGCGGACTATTCAGACTGCGCCGCTCATAAAGGCCCTGCCGCGCCGAGATCGCCTACGGCGAGGACAGGATGATAGATCCGGCGATAGGAAATCGTGCCTGCGCTGCGATCCGGATCGCCGGAGGAGCTGTGGGGCTTACGCGCAAGGCGCCAATCGTCGCCAGCTAACTGAAGTACCGGTTCACGGGTTTGGGCCCGTGATGCCAAATGTCCATCTCGCGTGTCCGGCTACCCCGAGGCATTACCCCCTCCGGGCACACTCATCCAAGGAGAGATTAATGGGATCGAAGGGATTTACCGCAGATGATGTGCTGGATCAGGCGGGCAAGTGTTTTGTCGTCACCGGCGCGAACAGCGGCATCGGCTTGGAGACGGCGCGCGTATTGGCGAAGCGCGGCGCCCGCGTGCTGCTTGCCTGCCGCGACAGGGCAAAGGCCGAGGCCGCCATGGCAAGCGTTCGGGCAGAAGCGCCCCATGCCGATCTCGCCTTCCTGCCGCTCGATCAGGCGGATCTCGAAAGCATACGCGGCGCCGCGGCACTCGCCGCGAAGGAGCCGCGCATCGACGCGCTGATCAACAATGCAGGTGTGACGGTTCCGACGCGGCAGACCACTCGGCAGGGGTTCGAGCTCCAGTTCGGCGTCAATCATCTCGGCAGCTTCGCGCTGACTGCCCTGATGCTGCCAAAGCTCCGCGAAACTCCGGGATCGCGGGTCGTCATCACCAGTAGCGGGCAACACAAGGGCGCGAAGATCGAATGGGACGATCTCAATGCCGAGAAGAGCTTTAGCGGGATCCCACGCTATGGGGTCAGCAAACTTGCAAACCTGCTCTTCTTTTTTGAACTCAACCGGCGATTGCAAGCGGCTGAGGTGCCGATCACCGTTACCGCGTGCCATCCTGGCCTGGCGGGAACCAATTTCGGCAGGGCGAGCATCGCTGGCAGGATCGTGTTGGGGCTGGGCGGTGTCTTTCTCAATACGCCCGCCATGGGCGCCTGGGGCACGTTGCAGGCGGCTACTGGAAATGTGAAGCCCGGTGGATATTACGGCCCCACCGCATTTTTCGAACTGCGCGGTCCCTCCCACGAGTGTGTCCCGTCAAACGAAGCGCGCGATCCTCAACTCGCCCGCCGGCTATGGGATATCTCCGTCGCAATGACCGGCATCGACCCGGGCCTGGCGCCCGCGGATACCGCCACGCCGTAGCACATCCCCACTCTTGGAGCAGTTCAGCACTGACAACAAAGGCGATATGGCACGCCGAATTGAAAAGGATGAAGAAGGACAATCCGCAGGATGGCTACTCTCCGGGATCCGACATCGCTGCGGGCAAACACCACGTGAAATCCGTTCCATGGCATGATTGCCCCCGCGCGGCCAAGAAGCGGGCCAGGCAATCCAGTATGTCCGCGAAATTGATTTGAGAGAGCACAACGAACATGACGGCGGGGAGACCTTATAGGCCGTTATCTTGCTGGTAAGCGCCAATTCTCCTCCGTCCGCATGGCCGTCATTCGTGCTGGTCACAGCAGGCGACTGATCACCACTCGATTGCGATTTGCCGGTGCGCGCCAATCGGTCAGGCGTTCCCCCTTCGATCCGCCTACCGTATATCTGTGCTCCTTTAATGTTCAGGGGCCTATTAGTGTCATGACATCCGAGCACCATCGTCTCGATCGCGAAGGGGACGGCGGTCAGCGGCTGATGCATGAACACGAAAGCCGCCACCTGACGACTTACGTCGGCAGCAGTTGCCGGCGCCATCGAACATGAGCCGCACGCAATGCCGGCGCGTCATTGATGCCGTCGCCGCCATCAGCGTCCTGCGACCGCTGCCAGCGGCATCAGCGCAGGTTTGGACCTTGCCGCCAGGCGACAGATCGGGCCGTCCAGTCTTTGATGTCCAATTGATCCGCGAGTGCCTGTACGACCGGCTTGCGGTCGCCGGACAATATTCCGACCGCCAGTCCCATTTCGCCAATTACTGCATGGCAGCCGCGATAGCGGCATGAAGGCGCTCCACAGCCTTTTTCGGCAGCTTGCCGGCCTTCACCTTTTCGACATTGGCAGATGCATCGCCCACAATCACAACGCCGACCATGCCCATGCCGACATGCGGCGCGCATTTGACAACGTAAAGGCCGGGGACATCGAACGTGACCTTATAAGTCTCGTTCGGCTTGCTCTTGAAGGGGGTGGCGCCGTCTGGGATCATGTCCTTGATCGTCTCGACGTTATGCCCCTTGTCTGTCGGGATAAAGGTAACGCTGTCGCCGGGCTTCACCTTGACGAATGCTGGCTCAAACACCATCGGGCCCTCGGCGCCCTTGTTGAGCATTTGAACCTCGAACTCGGCGGCGTTTGCGGTGCTGGCAACAAGGATGCCGGCGGCGACAGCGGCTTTCGCAAATGTGCGCACGGAAATTCTCCTTTGGTTTCAGAGCCGGCTTGGCTCGCGACGCAGGGAGATACAGTAGAGACGACGCGGTCACTTTGATCCTTATCAAACAGTCGGGTGAAGCTGCGTTTTTGAATGCGGCACTTGGAGGACGGTCGTCCCCGCCTGCGTCCGCATAGTCGTAAGGATGCGTGTGGATCCGCTCTCGCTTCCTGGTGATGATGCTAGCCAAGGCGAGCGGCGAGATAAGCATCAAATGCGGCAGCTACAGCGCGGACCATGAATCGGTGCTCTTGTCTCACGCGAACAACACCCTTTTCGATGTCTACTATCTTGTCGCTGGCGAGTGCCGCCAAGCGCTCAGCCGCGAGAATCTGGATAGGGTCAAATTCGTGGGCGGCGCAGATTGCCGGCACGTCCGCCTCCAAATCGCACATGAGCCGCTCGCTGACGGCGGCTCGTACGCGGTCTTCGTCGGTGAGACGGTGGCCCTTTGACGTCGCGAGGTGGCCAGCTCCGATCTGTCGAGTGTAGGAGCCGGTTGCACCTCGTTCTGGACGTAGCCGTCGCCGAGACGGCCGATGGCGGAGGCGCCGAAGCCGATCAGCGTTTTACAGGTGTCGGCCGAGTACCCCAAGGAGTTACGCCGCAGGCGCCGGGCTTTCTGCGCCACCCCGAGTTCGTCTTCCGGAAGGGCGAAATGGTCGAGCCCGATCTCTCGGTAGCCGGCGGCAACCAGCGTCTCCGCCATGGCCGCAGCCTGTTCGGCACGAACAGCGCTGTCCGGCAGTGCTGCCTGTTCGATTAGGCGCTGATTTCTTTTGAACGAAGGAATGTGCGCGTAACCAAAAACCGCAAGCCGATCGGGGCGCATCGCCACCGCCATCGATGCGGTCTCAACGCACGACTCCACCGTCTGATAAGGGAGACCGTACATGAGGTCGAAGTTGACGCGACTTATTCCATGCTGGCGCAGATTTTCGAGGGCGGCCGCGATCTGCGCCTCAGTCTGAACCCGGTTGACTGCTACTTGAACAACAGGATCGAAGCTCTGCACGCCAAGGCTCGCGCGGGTCACACCGGCTTCCCCCAAGGCTTCGGCCATCTCCATCGTGAATGTGCTCGATCTCAACCGCTACCGTAGCGGTTTTCGTGAATGCGGAGCGGCGACGCAGGAATTCCATCAGCGCGAGGAACTCCGCTGGCCCGATAAGGTTCGGCGTTCCGCCGCCAAAATGCACGTCACTCACGAGCAACGCTTGGGGAGCTTGCTCTGCGACCAAACGGATCTCCTCACGCAGCACCGCTAAGTAATTGAGGACCGGCGCCTCCCGGCGAGTGCTGGTGGTAGGGAAGCCGCAGTACCAATAGATTGAGCGGCAGAACGGCACGTGGAGATAGAGCGACACCGACTCGTTGCTCGGCAAGCTCCTCAGCCAGTTCTCACAAGCCTTGACACCCACCGCCGCGGACAATTCCGGTACCGTCGGGTAAATGGTGTACCAAAGCAGGCGGGCATCGCAATAGTTTTCCAGGAATTGGAGTCTGCAAAGGCTGGTGTCCCATGCTCACATCAAAATCACACTAGCCGGCGCGCTTTCCTCGTGTCTTTGCGCTATGTCAATCGGTCCGGTGTTAGTCGCAAATCCACGCGCTTGGTGGCCGTGGGGAAACCAAAGTGCCATTTCTCTGCGTTGCGCTCGTGCGGACATTCCAATATTGCCGCGACCGTCTCATACTCCTGCAGACAAGAAATCCAAAAGAAAACAGGTTGCAGTGCGGGGTGGGCTTTGCCTCTGGCTCTACTCAAATGCAAAATACCGGCCGCCACGATAAACCAATGAACCTCCGTTCCCGATGCAAATGCCGACGACGCGGCCGAGCACAATCACATGGCTGTGCCTTTCTATAGCCTCCTCAAGCTCGCAGTCGATGGCCGCCGCCGCATCCTGAAGGACGGGCGCGCCGCTGATGAGTTGAGTCCACTTGGCTCCGCGGTAACGTTCCGCGCCTGTCAGCCCGCCTCGGCCGGCGAATTGGCTCGCGAGTAACTCGTGGGTATGGCCTAGGATGTTCACGCAAAAATGGCCGAATCGCGCAACGGCAGGCCACGTTGAGGAGGAACGATTGAGAGAGACGAGCATGCACGGAGGCTCGATAGAAAGGGCCGTCGCGGAAGTAACGGTTGCTCCGGTACGTTCCTCGCCCTGCCCTGTGGTGATGACGCTGACGCCACCGCTCATTCTGCGCAATGCACATTTCAGGCCGTCCGCGTTCACCGAAAGGTCTGCGCCATCGCTGTTCATTACGTCTGTGTGCACGTAAGGCTGGTCCGGCATCCGATCACTCCCTTCGTGTAGGAACTTCCCCATACTGGCATCATCCAACAGCTTAAGCAGCACAGGCGCGTTCGCACTTATGGCCGGCTGCCCCATGTCTCGTCGAGCCGCCTCATCAACCAGCTGAACGAAACAGCGGCACATCGATGCGGGCGAAAGCTGCTGTTGGCGTTTATGCAGCATTCGGCGACATTCGAGAAATCGGTTGTTTGTATGGCAACCATCGGCGCTGTGGATGCACCAAGCCCCGCGCCAGGTTGTGAGAGTTTCAGATGGACTGGCCGATTAATTTCCTTGCTGCGGCGGTCCCCGTCTGACGTTAGAGAGCACCCTGCCTCCACACCGAGGCGGGCGATTATACATCACCACTCGTGTTCGCCAGAGACTTTAGCAGCATTACGATTCGGCAGCGTACATCATGGTCGCCCACGCGTGAAAAGGCTCTAATGAGATCGATCCCTTCCTCACTTGCAGCGAATTCAATCACTTCGGGCGGGATATCAACCTGGATCTCGGCGGACTGCCCGACCGATTGGACTTCGTCAGGATTACCTTCAAAGAAGTAGGAAGGCTGCACTTTCAGAGCCTTCGAAATCTGCTGGAGCCGGCCAGCGCCGACGCGGTTCACGCCCTTTTCATATTTTTGCACCTGTTGAAACGTCACCCCGATGGCTTCGCCGAGAGTCGCCTGCGACATGTTCTGCCATACGCGCCGCTGGCGAATTCGCCGGCCGACATGGACATCCACAGAGTTTGGCTTACCTCGATTTTTTTCAGGGTTAACACTCAACACAATCGTCTCCTAAGTCCGTAATCCTATTTGCTCTTCGGGAGCCGTGAAATGAGTCCCACATCTGTCGACACACTCCTTTGACATAGCTCAACTGAAAGTCAGCAACTCAATTGAGGCATCTGTGCGTCCGCGACCGCAACCCTAAGCACATTTGTATGACGCCTCAACCCGGCACGCGTTAGCAGGTTGGTTCCGTGAGTAACTCGTAGACCACTGCTGTAGGGTCAAACACCTGTCTTTGGCAGTGTGTGTCCAGCGTCGCAGGAGCGGCCGCGCTCGAGTGCATCGCGCCGGTTGCGCCGGCACACTTGAGGCGCAGGCCCGTACCGCCGTTCCACAGGCAATTATCGTGAGTTAGGTCCTGATCGTGATCTTGACGTTACCCCAAGGAAAGAGCGTGAACGAACCCCTCCCGTGCGTGCATAGTCGCGTTATGCCAGAGAGAAACCAGTATCTCCGGTGGTGAGCAGTGCTGAGATAGCGGCAAGTGCTGGAGACGACAAACCCGTTGCTGAGTGAGCGGCTTGATGTCCACACGGGCACTACGGCTAACGCGGGAAAAAGTGGTGCGGACGCTGGCGCGGAGTGTGGATCGAGGTCGCCACCTGTAAACGATCCGGGCGAATTAGGATACCGAATTAATATCCCTCACTTGCATTGGTAATGGCGCGTAAGGCGACCGAGCTTGCGTACAGATCAAACGAGAGCATCAGACCTGCCATTCATCGCGGCTGGCATGCAGGCCGCGAGCGTCTCAGAGTTCAGCGTATAGGCCAGGAAGATCAGGGGCGGCAGTACCGGGAAAACCATTGGGCCGAGATTGGCCAGCGAAGGCGATCCGCGTCCAGGAAACCTGCCGCACCCTTCGCGCTCACTCTGTCCACAATGACTGAGAAGCCCCAGATCGTCCCTCGGCGCCGGCCGCAAGGATGGCGCTGGTAGCAGCACGCCACGGAACATACGTGCGAAATGGCCCGCTCGCCGGAAACGGTCTGGGAATGTGAAGTGGACGGATCAGCCTCTCAAAAGGACGGTAGAGCAAATTTAAGACCAACATGGCGGTGTGCTTGCTGCTTTCACCGTTAACGTGGCGACCCTCAATCCAAAGGTCGAGTGGTCATGACGGCTGGATAAGTTGGCGGGCACACCCGCCGGGGGGGTGGAAAAGGTCGGCCCAGCCGCTACCAGCCGGGCCTCCTCTGGAAGGTCAGCCTTTCGTTTCCTTGAGCGGCGGCCCGACGATCATCACCGTGGGGTCGGCGGAGAGCAGCCGTTTCGCGACTGCCCGGACGTCCTCCACAGTGACGGCCTGGATCAATTGTTTGCGACGCTCGATATAGTCGATGCCGCGGTCTTCCAGCTGGATTTCGACCAAAGTGGCGGCGATCGCACTAGATGAGTTCAGATTGTCGATCGCATAGCCGCCGATGAGCTTTTTCTTCGCCGCCTTGAGCTCGTCTTCGCTGACGCCCTCCTCCGACATTCGCCTGACCTCGGTGCGGATGAGGGAGAGCGTCTCTGCGGCCCGATCTGGCCGGGTCCCCGTATTGATGACGAGCGCCGAAGCATGGTCGTTGTTCACGAGGGTGGTGTGGATGCCGTAAGCGAGGCCTCGCTTCTCGCGCACCTCATTCCAGAGCCTGGACGTGAACGAGTCTCCGCCGAGGATTTGGTCCATGAGATAGGCCGCGAAGAATTGCGGGTCTTTGCGGCTGATTCCCGGGTAAGCTAGGCTCAGTTGCTCCTGAGGTAAGTCATACGGGACTCGAATTGCCCGCCCTAGCTTAGGCACCGTGTCCGCAACCGGCGTCAGGGAGGAGGTAGCAGGCAGTCCGCCGAATATCCGATCCAGATCGCGCTTGAGTGTGCCGGGATCGATCGCTCCCACCGCGGCAATGGTAAGATTGCTGCGCGCCAAAATCCGCTTATGAAGCGCCTTCAGATCGGAGGTCTTGACGGCGGCGAGTGTTTGCTCGGTACCCTCGGACCGCCGCGAATACGGATGATCGCCATAGATCGCCTTCATCCATGCGACGTGTGCCGCCGTTTCGGGATAATTGGCTTCCGCAAGGATGCCGGAGACGATTTGGGCGCGAATGCGGTCCACTGGAGCCTGGTCGAAGCGCGGTTGTTCGACTGCTAACCGAAGGAGTTCGAACGCATCGTCCTTCCGGTCGGCAAGCACTCGAATATAGCCATAGACGGCATCGGGCCTGGCCTTGAAGGACATCTCGGCGCCAGCATCGTCCAGCCGCTCCTGGAAGGCATCGCTGTCAAGGTCACCGGCCCCTTCCTCAAACAACCCAGTCATCAGATTCACAAGGCCTTCCTTACCGGACGGATCCTGCGCGCTGCCGCCCCGGAATGCAAAACGAATGGTGATGATCGGTAGCGAATAATCCTGCACCAACCACGCCTTTCTCCCGCTCGATGTCTTGACCTCCTCAATGGCCATGCCCGCGAGAGCTGGCATCGCGGCAAGGCCCACCATTAGGTATGCCATGACCACTACTAGTTTGGCCCCGATTGGCTGTCGGTTGAACATGATCATCGGCTTTTATCTCCTGCGATAGCGCTTTCCCGGGGCAGCAGATATGCCGCCACCGACCGGTCCGGGTTAAGGTATTTCCTAGCAACCGCCTGAACCTCTACCGCCGTTACGGCGTGGATCCTCGACGGCCATTCGTCCACGTCGTACGCGGTGTTACCGGTCGCAAGCGCCGCCCCGTAAATGTGGGCCGTCCCCAACTGGCTGTCGCGTGCGAAGACCATGGAGCGCACCAAGCGGTTTTTGGCCTTCTCGAGCTCGACATCCGTAACGCCGTACTCGATGATTTTCCGAACTTCAGCATCGATCGCATCCTCCACCGCCTCGATCTTCGCTTCGCCCCGCGGCGAGCCATAAAGCGTGAAGCTCGACGGATCGAGCGACCTTCCGTTGAAATAGGCGCCGCCCGAGGAGGCTATTCCCTGTTTAACCACCAATTGCTGATAGATCCGGCTGCGGTTTCCTCCGCCGAGAATCTCCGCCAGGATATCGAGAGCTTCCGCTTCGCCCGGCCCGGCCGTTCCATAGGACGTCGTCACCCATGACTTTTCGTAGGTCGGCACGGTCACGCGCCTATCAGTGAGCACCACGGTCCGTTTAGTGTTCTGCTCCGGCTCCCGTGGCCTCACCCGCTCCGGCAGGTTCTGACCGCGCGGCAGGGCCCCGAAAGTCTTGTCAGCTAACCGCCACACCGTCCTGGCGTCCACGTCGCCTGCCACGACCAAGACGGCGTTGTTCGGGGCATAGTAGCGATCGTAGAACGCCAGGGCGTCCCCGCAATTAAGCTGTTCCATTTCGTGCATCCAGCCGAGCGTCGGGATGCGGTAAGGATGATTCTGATACAGGGTCGCCTGCATCTCCTCCTCGAGAAGCTGCTCTGGATTGTTCTCGACGCGCCAGCGCCGCTCCTCAAGAATGACATCGCGCTCGGGGAAGATCACTGCGTCGGTGAGTACGAGATCGCGCATCCGGTCAGCTTCAAATTCCATCATTGTTCCGAGCGCCTCCGGCGTGACGGTCTGATAGTAGGCGGTGTAGTCGGATGACGTGAAGGCGTTCTCCTCACCGCCGATCTCCGCGACCTTTGCGCTAAACTCGCCTGGCGGATGCTTCTTCGTGCCCTTGAACATCAGATGCTCCAGGAAATGAGCGATGCCGGATTTGCCGGGTGGCTCGTCGGCGCTGCCGACCTTGTACCAGACCATCTGCGTGACGATCGGCGCCCGGTGATCGGGTATGACGACCACCTCCATGCCGTTGGTCAGCATGAAATTTGCAATCTCGGCTTCGGGACGCGGGACCTCGACCGCCGCCACTTCCGAGGTCATCAGAGATTGCAACGCGACCATACTCAGGGCAAATGCACGCATTCGCGAAACCACTCGAGCATGTTTCATCCGCCACCAGGGTAAAAGCGCCTGTGCGGTCTTGGCTCGAACATTACTTCGCGAGTACCGCCTCTTCCTTCGTCTGCACCTGGAACGTGCTGCGGTAAGGTGGCCGGGCGCAGGCCCTGGCTTCAAGCATTGTGCTGACATCTAGGCATTCTCCGCACGATTATCGTCGTTGATAACGCGTCTGCGGAGCAACGTGCGTGCCGAACGAAAAACGGGTTTAAATACAAGCCTATCGATCGAACCGGCCATGTAAGCATTCCGACATTGTCGTAGGTCGGACAATGGCAGCCACGTTGAGCTGTTGCACACCTGGTTGCCAAAAGTGGGCCTAACAGCGACGGGCTCGGCACCTAGACTCTCGATTCAGCTTCCTGGATTGTAGCCGCCGTGGCTGCGCTTCCTTTAGAACGGCCGGAAGTCACCATGGCGCTGGGTGTTTTGACCTCCGCGGCCTCGCGACAGTTGAGCATGAACAATACCCGCTTGCGAACCGTCCTATGCCTCCTTAGGCGAGTGGCACCGCAAGCTATTTCTGCTTCAACGCCGAGTCAGCGGGATTTGCCTGACAGGGTCAATAGTGGAGGTCGAACACCAGCGGGCGTCCATGCATCTTGAGGCCGAGTCCTGGCGAGCATTAGTCGGCGCCGATAACACGTTGACGCAGCGCGAGACTTCCCTGAGATTGCTTTTTTCTGTTCAAATGATCTGGATCAAAGACGCGTGCGTATGGATGCGAAATCGTTGTCGTGTCAATTCGTTATCGCAGTTGCAGAGATCATGCCCGCGCCACATTCCCGTGAATCCATTTCGCGAAGTGATGGCGACTGTCGCCGTTATGCTCATCATCGTGCAGGACGCCTGGAGAGGCGCTCAAAGACATACACGATCTCAACTGAAACGGACGACTTGGAGACGACTGCAGCGCCCTGCGACGAATGCAGGAGATGGTGTCACCTAAGGAGCTTCTTGATGGATGCGAGCATTGATCGGGCACCACCGTTTCCGGTGACCAAGCACTCGACCGCCAAGGCATTCTTGGCCATGATCAAGAATCCGCTGGACGCACTGCCTCCGGCCGTGTTCAAGGAGCCCATTGTCTTTACCGGGCGGATGGGCAATCTGCAGGTGTATCTGACCGACCCAGTCCTTATCCACGAGACGCTCGTGGAGAATGCGGACCGCCTTAGCAAGGGCGAGCACATTAGGCGCATGTTGGGGCCTGCGTTAGGCCGAGGTTTGCTAACTGGCGACGGTGCGCACTGGAAATGGCAGCGACAGTCCGTGGCCGCCGCTTTCCGGCACGAAAGGCTTCTTGAACTCCAGCCTGCGATGATTGCCGCCGCTGAAGAAACCAAGGCCCGCTGGCTTCGGCGGCGCGGCGAAGTTCTGGACGTGGGCCATGAGATGATGCGCACGACCTTCGGCATCATTGTGGATACGATGATGTCGGGCGGGCACGGCATCGATGTCGCTCGCGTCGAGCGGAGCGTAACGGATTTTCTTGAACCGAGCGGTTGGACATTCGCTTTTGGGATGATTGGCGTACCCGAGTGGCTGCCGTATCCAGGCCGCACGAAAGCACGCTCTGCTGTCGCTTTTCTCCGGGCGAGCCTAGCGGCGGTGATCGCGAAGCGCCGACAGCAACCGAATGAAAGGCATGACCTCGTCTCGATGATGTTGATGGCGTCTGACCCGGAATCCGGCCGTGCGATGAGCGACGAGGAGATCGTTGATAACCTGATGACCTTCATCACTGCGGGCCATGAGACGACAGCGCTCGGCCTGGCTTGGACACTTCACCTTCTCGCCCGGCATCCGGAAGATGAGGCGAAGGTCGTCAGGGAGATTACGCACGTTACTGGAGGCGGGCCAGTCCTCCCCGAACATCTGGCGCACCTCGTCTATACGAAGCAGGTGTTTTCGGAGGCCATGCGCCTTTTTCCGCCAGCGCCGATCATCACGCGCACGGCAATTGCAGATTTTCGGCTTGACCGGTACCTGATCCCCGCGGGCACGGTCTTTTTCATCCCGATCTATGCAGTGCACCGTAAACCTGACCTGTGGCGGGATGCAGAAAGCTTCGATCCTACGCGGTTCGAGCCGGAAAACGCCCGCACCCGCCACCGATATGCATATATGCCCTTTGGTGCGGGGCCACGCGTTTGTATTGGCAACGCCTTCGCTCTTATGGAAGCCGTTGCCGTGCTTGCTGTCCTGCTTCAGTCGTTCAAGTTGAATAACTGTACCGACACCCCACCGCGGCGCGTGATGAAGGTCACGCTGCGGCCTCATCCAAACATTTTGATGTCGGTTCGCCGGCGAAGGGAGTGATAAAGTCCAAGGACGCCATACGTCAGTAAGGATTCGATTTGTCGCGATGAATGCCCCGGTCTTTGAAGGCTGGGGAAGATGATTAGGCTGCCGATTTGCCAGTCTGCTGGACGTGAGCCAGGAACTGTTAAGGCTCAGGTTGCGGATCGCCTGAATGAAGCTGTCGTTTGTTGTAGTCCTACTAAATGAAGTGGGGAAGGTGCTCTGTGATCTCTTCGAAGGCTATGGGTTAAGCCTCCTCGACCTTCTTCGTATTCATAAAGCTTTTCGGCTTTGGCGTAAGGATTGCCGCGGCATGTTCCTGTTCTTATCGGACGCCGCGGCCCGACGCGGCGTCAGCCTTCGCGAAACGTATAGCTGTAGCCATTGATAGCTGGCGCACCACCGAGATGTGCGTAGAGAACCCGCGATCCTTCTGGGAAGAAGCCTTTCTTGATGAGATCGACCATTCCCTGCATTGATTTACCCTCGTAGACCGGATCAGTAATGATGCCTTCAAGCCGTGCACACAAGCGAATAGCCTCCTTCGTTTCCTCGGACGGAATGCCATAACATGGGTGTGCATACTCCTCGAGCAAGACCACATCGTCCTCAACGATTTCCATTCCTGGGTCGACCAGATTTGCTGTATGGCGGGCAATGCTTAGTACTTGCGCCTTGGTTTGGGCGGGAGTAGCCGAGGCATCGATACCAATCACGTTGCGCTGTCGGCCGTCTTTGGCGAATCCGACGAGCATGCCGGCATGGGTCGACCCGGTGACGGTGCATAATACAACGTAGTCGAAGGCAAACCCAAGTTGCTTCTCCTGAGCGCGCACCTCCTCCGCGAACCCTACGTAGCCGAGGCCGCCATAATTGTGAACGGAAGCCCCAGCAGGGATTGCATAAGGCGTGCCACCTCTTGATTTAACGTCCGCTAGCGCCTGTTCCCAACTGTGTCGAATACCAATGTCAAAGCCCCCGTCCACAAGGCGCACCTCTGCGCCCATGATGCGGCTCAACAAAATGTTGCCGACCCGATCATATACGGCGTCTTCATGCGGCACCCAGCTCTCCTGCACCAGGAGGCATTTCATGCCGATCTTGGCGGCGACGGCGGCAACCATCCGCGTGTGGTTGGACTGTACGCCGCCGATAGAAACGAGGGTGTCTGCCTTGGAGGCGATCGCCTCTGGAATGATATATTCGAGCTTGCGGAGCTTGTTTCCACCAAATGCAAGACCTGAGTTGCAGTCCTCGCGCTTGGCGTAGATTTCGACTTTATCTCCAAGGTGTTTTCCGAGGCGATCAAGCTTCTCAACAGGAGTCGGTCCAAAGGTGAGCGGGTAGCGCTCAAACTTTTCTAGCATGTTCTCTCCAGGAATACGTGCCAGGAATACGTGATTTATAGCCCCCTGCCCATCGCAGCGACTCACCTTAGCGTCTTTCGCTGCTACATCTCAAACTGCTTTCTTGTCGCAGTGTGCGTAGTTGAAGAGGCCTCAACGTCGGCATGACCGGTTCTCAGATGGTAAGTGATGCGATCCAGTAAGAGCTGCGTGAGGTGGGCGTGCTTGGAGGTGCATGCCTCGCAGGGGCGTTCCCGATCACTCAGTCTCGGTAGCATTTGATTTCGTGTTCGGCCCGCTCCGGCTGGGCCGTGCTGCAGCAGCTATTTCGTGGCGGAGCCAACGATGTTCCAGGTCGCGATGGGAACGCTCGTGCCAGATCAATGCAACCTCGTAGGGCGCCAGCTCCACGGGGGGATCGATAAGCGTGAGCGGCAGCATGGCGGCGATCCGGCTTGCAACGCGATGCGGTACGACTAGCACTAAGTCGGTTGCCGCGATCACCACAGCCGCTGTCAGCACATTGGAGAGCACTATTGGATGGCGATCCGATAGTCCCAGCTTGATCAGCCCGTCATAGACCTGACCAAATCGGTCATTGGAGTCGGAGACGATGGAGGCGTGGCGCAATGCAGCAAAGGTCCCGATACTCCATTCTTGCTCCAGAGCTGGGTGGTCATGGCGCAGCAGGCAAGCAAAGCGGTCGGCGTAGAGCTTGCGCCGCAAGAAGCCGGGAGGTGCCGTACCGATCTGCCCGACAGCCAAATCGATGTCACCTTGCTCAAGGCGGCGCAGTGCACCCTCCAAGAGCGGATCGGTAACAATGTCTAGATGAGGCGCGCACTCGTGCAGACGCGGCAATAGACGCGGCAGCACTATCAGCGCTTGATGATCGGGCATCGCGATTGTTGCCTTCCACCGCATGTCGCTCCGGGCAAAACTGCGAGTTAGCATCTCACGGATCGCCTTCATCACCGAGGGCAGCATTTTGGCCAAGCGTTCGGCCTGCGGCGTCCGAACCAAGCCGCTCGAGCCCCGAACCAAAAGATCGTCATCGAACATGCCACGCAGCCTTGACAACGCTCGGCTCATTGCCGGTTGACTTCGGCCGACGTGTTGGGCCGCATGCGTGACGTTGCGGTACTGCAGTAGCGCTTCGAGCTCCACCAGCAGGTTTAGGTCGATTGATGCCAGGTTCGGCATCTGCCGTTGCTGCGCGGCGTCATCTTCGCCGATGATCGCAAGTGATCCCTTCCAAGCAGGTTGATCCATGATTTATTCTCCTCGGAGACTGGTGTCTAAGGCCAAATCCTCGGGCTCTCTGAGAGGGATGAAAGAACTTCCTTTGTCTCGTGTTGGTTGGACGCGCTTTGGCCACGCTGACGTGCTCAAGGGACCTAACGCATCGCAACCGTTCCTCTTGGGGCTGGCGTGTCCGAACTTCCACTTATGCCTCCAATGAATCTCTATCGAATTCCCCAAGAGTGGAAAAATTGACTCTTCGCATGGCTAGCATTCACGCCATGGATAGTACGCGTATTAATGATCTAGTGATCAAATCTGCTCGTTTGCTCAAAGGCAGGTGAGCAGCGCGCAAAAGCGCCTCACCTCTGATGTTGGGAAAGCTACATTGCCGCCATCCGGCTCGGGGCAGTCCGCAATTGGGCTTTGGTGACCACAAAGCGGACGCCGTCTCGTTGCACTCCCTCGGAACGAGTGCCTCAACGATATCCGAAGCGCATGATGGGATACGCAGTTTGCATGGCAAGGAAAGGGCGGCGGGCAGTATTAGTTCCCATTCCTTTAGCTATCGGAGAGATGCCATTGATGTATCCAGGAAAGCTTCGGTCCGCGGCACGTCCAACCAAGATGATCCGACCCGGGCAGCACACTGCCGACGCGAAGGTGGCGGCGTCAGCGCGCTTTGCCGGCCAAGCGTGGATGCTTAATGCGTGGTGCTCTCATGGCAGTTTGAGCGGTGAAATGGCCGACGACAGTCGGCTGCACGCAAAGTGGCGCGGTCACGTTGCGGTCGATGCTCCTCGGAGCGCGGGGAACCTGACCCGATGTCAAGGTCTGCGCGTCTTGGCATTTCGCAGTGTAGAGAACAGCTCGGTCGCGCAGTGATGTCTACAGTTCTACATCATCTTGACTGCCTCAGGCAGGGCAAGCGAGCTACCGCCTCCTCTCTTTTGTCGTTGCATGGAGATCCGTGGCGGGCCCCGAGAACCCCAGCCGACGACGCCGATTCGGCAATGGAGTTTACTATTTGGATGTCAAACAGCCGTACTGCGGGTAGCAAGCATGCGCTATAAGGGCCTTGATCTCAATCTCCTTGTTGCATTCGATGCTCTGACGACCAAACGAAGCGTCACCGAAGCGGCACGCAGCATCACGCTCAGTCAACCAGCCATGAGTTCTGCCCTGCGCCGGCTACGCGCCTATTTCGGCGATGAGCTGTTTACAATGCGGGACCGTGAACTTATCCCAACACCGCGTGCGGAAGCGCTTGCCCCTGCAGTCCGCGACGCGCTCTTGCATATTCAGTTTTCCATCATTTCCTGGGACACGTTCAACCCGGCCATATCGCAGCGCCGGTTTAGGATCATCCTGTCCGATTTCATGACGCATGTCTTCTTCGAAAAGGTTGTAGAGCGCGTGGCGCGGGAGGCTCCCGCCGTTGGCTTCGAATTGCTGTCTCCCGACGATGATCCCGATGAATTACTCCGACGCGGTGCAATCGATTTCCTGATTCTCCCGGAACTGTTTATGTCGAACGTCTATCCCCAAGCGGCCCTGTTCGACGAGACACTCGTCTGCGTGGGGTGCCCCACGAACCAGCAGCTGCCGCAGCAGCTTTCCTTCGAAAGATACATGTCGATGGGGCATGTTGCAGCCAAGTTCGGGAGCGCGCTGGCCCCCTCCATCGAAGAATCGTTATTGCTCAGGCACGATATCGAAAAACGCATCGAGGTCGTCGCGCCAGCTTTTAGCTTGATCCCGCCGCTGCTATCGGGCACCCACCGTATAGCGACCATACCCCTGAGGCTCGCCCGCCATTTCGCAAAGACAATGCCCTTACGGATTGTCGAGCTTCCGCTGCCAGTTCCAGCATTCACCATGGCTGTCCAGTGGCCCACCCTCCACGACAGGGATCAGGCAAGCATCTGGATGCGGGAAATCCTGCTACAGGAGGCTGCCCGCATAGCTCCGAACAAGCCCACCAGGACGCCCTAAGTCCAAACGCATTTGAGGGTGCATTTTATCGTATGGTGCCATAGCCGCATGCGGATGGGCGCTGTAAAGTTGAATACGCTACGGAAAGGTACCTCCTCGCCCGCCACCACACTAAATGGGTGCTTCCATCATTGCGTTTAATGCCGCCATCCACTACGCGGTCGGAACGTCGGCGAGGTTCCTTTCAATAGGTCGAGGTAGGCCTGCGCCTTACTCTGCCATTCCATCGGGAGTTGGCTTAGCTCGGCGCGCGCCGCCGTCGATGGCACGACCCCGAGTGGCGCGGCCACCGAGATCCAATCGACCTGGTGAAATAGGCTTTGCCACCCGCTCCCGACATAGGGTTCGATATCGATAAAACGCGGTGTCCGTTTTTGAAAGCAGGCCCTTAGCTGGGCATAACTCTCCGGCAACTCGGCCGAAGCAAGATCTCGCCAGAACGGCGTGTCATTTCTGCTACCATTATAGTGCAGCCGCAGGTAATCCCGAACGCCCGTCCAGGATCGTACGTTTGCCCTGTTGAAGGCTTCGATCGCCTGAGCAGGCGCGATTCCGCCTCCGTTGGTGAGAATACGTTCCAAATTCCTCAACTGCTCGAAGGTATGGGCGGCAAGCGCAGCCCCCAGCGGCTCCACGAATCCGGAAGCCGTGCCGAGTGCCACGACGTTGTTGACCCAGGCAGTTTCAAGATAGCCTTGATCGAATGAAAGCTCGCGCCTTGGTTGGACATCGCATCCGAAGCGGTGCTGGACCTCCGCTATCGCCATCGTATGGTCCGCATGTCTGCTGCTGAACACATAGCCGGCCTTGGTCGTGCGGTTCAATGGGACCTCCCAGATCCATCCGGCTGTCATGGCGGTCGAACGGGTTAAGGGCTGACGCGATGATCCTGCCGGCTGAAGATCAAAGGTGATTGCTTGGTCGGTTGGCAAAACATTTGCGAACGAACGCCAATGTGGATTAAAGGCTGTGCCGAGTCCCATTCTGGCAAGCCCTGAGGCATCGACAGCGAAGTCGACCTCGAGTTGCTCGCCCTGGAGCTGCAAGGCGCACGCATGGCCTCGATTATCAAGCCTGATGTCACATACCGGGGACTCCCGCGAAGTGATCCCACGTGCCAGGCCAACCCGCTTCAGGTACTGCTCGAATCCGATATCATCGAAATGGTAGGACGGGTAGAGACCGGACTGGCCGGTCGCCATCAATTCGTCTATCTCCTGGTGCGATGCATTCCTGGCGATCGCCTCAAACCCCGGGATGCACGTGTGAAGGCTCGCCCCCACCGCGATTCTCGCAGATAGCAGAGGAAAGAAGCCATCGACGTGATGTTCGATCTCCGGAATGCCTGGTCCGCCGAACAGGTGATAGTAGCGATCCGGAACTCCTCCGCCAGTCCAATTCTCATAGAGCACACCATGCTTATATGTGGCACCGGCTTCACCGATAAAAACGTCCAAGTCGAGATCATTACGACACAGCGTGTCAATCAGGTTGAGCGAGCCCCCCTCCCCGAGGCCAAGTGGAAATAACGCCGTAGTCTCTATGACCGTGACTTCCACCGCTGGGTCAAAAACACGGGACAATGCAATCGCCGCAAGCCAACCCACAATGCCGCCGCCGATGATCCCTATCCGCCTTGCATTCCTCAAATCAAGCATTCAATTTCCCGTAGTATTTGCGATTAACTGTCCCGTGAGCGAGACGTCGGGTTGTCTCGCCCCTGTGTGATTCCGACGCGCCGTGACTAAAGGAGATCGCCATAATTCGGCAGCGGTCCTAGGATCAGCAACGTTACGGCCAGGACGTCTGGTTGATGGCATTCATGGTAATCCGACGACTTGCTCGCTGAGGCAAGGCGCTCCGACGGCCGCGATGCTCTTTTCCATACCGTTCTCCGTCGACCTTGGCCCATGCGGGCCGGGATCGGTGGCGACAATCCGCCAAGCCTTGCTTTTCGTTGCCGATGTCGGGATTGCGCGCAGCGAAAAAGATCGAAATGCTTAGTCCTTTGGAAATCTCCGCGAGCGCAGCTAAACAGACCAGAAAGAAGACGCTTCCGATATAAGCTATTTGCAGAAGCAGCGAGTGAGCGAGTGTCACGACAAACAAGCTGCGAACAGGATGTGAGACCATATAGCTAGCGAGAGCATTGGTGCACAGGAGCAAGCAAAAGATGTGAGGAACGTTTCTGAACGGCACTGCAGTTCTCCTGGTTCTTCTGCTGAATGGTCACATCGACAGGTTTAACTGACAAGAAAGGGCGATGGTTCATGTTTTCGCTCTGGTCGGTCGGGAAAGGCAAGGTTCGTACGATTCCATCTTTGCGATTCAGCGTGCGACTGCAGCATTCGAACCGCTTACTTCAGGGTCTCATGCGCTGCCGTGCACATCTATTACGCCCGTGCCACATCCGGATAAGCTTCGATGACTCGGGCCGCATCGTTGACCAGCTTCGCGCCCGCCTTGGCGAGTTTGCGAAGAGTACTGAAGCCAAACCGGTGAACGTCACGCAGGGTTTTCGACAGAACGACGAGCCGTCTGGTCGTAAAAAGCACGCGGCCGAAGCCCCCATAGTTGATTTCCATGGTCCTCGATATTAGCAAGCCGGAGCGTTCCTCGATAGCGATACCGACGGCCCCGTAAAAGACATCGAGCCTCCACAGAACGCCCGGATCAGGATCGCCTATGATTGGAATGGTACAGCGCTTTTCCTCGGGGACGGTGAAGTAGGCGAGCAGGTCAGTGTCGCACTTTTCCTTCCATGAGCCGTAGGAATCCTGAGCGCGAATCAACCGCACCAGGCATTTGATGAAAGGAGTGGCAATGGCCTTGTTGTCGCCTAGAGCCGGAGTAACCGTGGGATCCGATAGTGTCGCCATCGTTCAGTCCTCATTCTTAAGGTACCTTTGCTCGCCTATCCATGTGTCCTTCGGGTGCCGTCCGATGCTAGTGCGAGATAACCGCCCCCCACCATGCAAAATGCATTCCTAGCCATGCGCATCAGGAATGGTCAGAGTCACACCTTCTTTGCCCGGTCCTTTCGACAGCTCTCCGATTGCACCTAGCCCGCCAAACCAGAAAAAGCACGCTTCCGAAGTAGGCAACTTGAAGAAGCAGCGAAGTACCGAACGTTGTAATGATTACTCTGCGTATCGAATGCGAGACGAAGTAGACCGTTATCGCATTGGCGCACAGGACCAATTGCAGGACTCGACAAAAGATTCTGAAGGGCAACGCCGTTCTCCCGGTTCGTCCGTCAGCTCAAGCAACAGTCTTGTCAGCCGCGACGTGGGTCTGGCAGTTCTTCGGGCAAACGCGGGCGCACGCTCCGCAGCCGATGCAGCGTCCGGCGTGGTCGACGACCATGATCATACGATTGAGTTCGCCATCGAAGTCGTCGTCCTCTCCATCGCAGATACCGAGGATTTCACCGGATTCGTCGATGCCGTACAGGTGCATGACGTTGCGCGAGCAGACCTTGAAGCAGCGCCCGCAACCAATGCAGGTCATGCCATCGATAACCGTCAGGTATTCCGGCATCCATGTGGAGCCGTCGCGGGTAAAGAAATGACTTGTCATCGTTAGTTTCTCCAACGCAGGCGCTCTCTCCGCACCGGTCACCCGCAAAAATCTGGAATGTCTTCGAAGATCTGACATGACATCACTCGTCGAAACCGGTCTCGTCCGCCTGCGCCAATCTTGTTGTCCAGCTTATCGGGGGGCGGGCTGATCATCGGTGGCCCATTGCAATAACTTGCCCGGCATTTTTGAGCCTTGCCCTTTGGAACGGTCGCGGCAGCGGGACCGGGGGGCATGGGGGAGGAGTGGCCCCGCTGCCTGACGTCGGCCCCCGGGGAGAACGGAGGGGCCGGCGGTTCATCATAGCCTAAGTCGACCGTCACTCGCGGCACTTCGGGATACGCACGGATGGCGGTGATCGCATTGTCGACCAGTTTCGCGCCGGTCTCCGGCGAGCTTCCGAGGCCTGTGGAAGCCCAACCGGTGGACTCGGGCAGTATTTTCATGAATACGATCAGGTCCGGTCGCGAGAAGCAAGCACGCCGGAGCCCTCGTGGGCCATAGGCGAAGCCACCGACCGGCACGCACTTCGATTGCCAGCGCGACAGCGGTGTAGAAGGTATTGAGCCTCCGCAGCACGTCCGGATCGGAATCGCCGATGATAGGGATCGTCCGGCGCTGCCGCGCGGTCCTGCGCCTTTGAGTTCAGGATCAGGCGGCAGGGCTCGGCTCTCGCGTTGATCCCGAAGATATGGACCTTCGATCCGAGGAAGACGACGGCGACGAGCGTATATTGGCTGTTGGTGCATGAGTCGATGCCCTCCTACCAGCAGAATGCGATCTGACAGAGATCTGCCATGGTACTGTCCTTCATTGGCACCCTACCGATCGGCAGCTTTCGCCGCCTCAGTGGGATGCCTTCAAGACTCGTGCCAGTTGGTTGCTCGAGCTAAAAAAGAAATTTGTTACCTACTGTCAGTCATTTAGTCAGGGGCAAAAAGGGCTGGTCAACAAGCCTGTGTCGCTTGCCCGACAAAGGTGTCGAAGCGACTGTTTGAATCTCTACACATTGCTCTCGCGGCGGCTGCCGAGCTAGAGGCGCTGACGCCTATCAGTGGCGGGCGAAGGATCGTATCCCAGCGGCCCAAACCCAGTCAGGCGTTCCAATTGCCACCTCCGTGCTGTCTGGCAGCGAGGCATGTTCACATGCCACCTGCCCGAGAAGGCCTCAGGAGACCAGTTTCCAGTCTTATTGCGGCATTTAAGCAGCAGCAGGTGGTCGAACACCGCCGCGTCACGAACTCGACACAGCCGACAGCGCCGCGTCCTGCCGTATCGAATAGGGTAGTCTCGAGTGGAATTGTCGGCGCGCCGGGCAAATGTGCCTGGCAGCCGGAAGACGGCCAAGGAGATGGTCGGGCGACCCTTCACTATCCGAGGCTGGCATAGTGCTTGCTGGTGATCCTGGGCAGGCAAGCGGCAGGGCCTCAGTCAGGCTGCTCGCCCGACAACCGACATCTACAGATTCGGATGGGGCCCAGATGAGGAGCAGCAAGGAATGACGTGCATTGTCGGTCTAATCAGCAACGGGTCAGTGCACATCGGGGGCGATAGCGCTGGTGTGGACGGCCTCTCACTTACGGTCCGTGCCGATCGCAAAGTCTTCCGTAACCAAGACTTCATCTTCGGATTTACGACTTCATTTAGAGTGGGCCAACTGTTGGCGCACTCCTTCAAGCCACCAAAGAGGCATCCGGAAAAGGATGTCTACGCTTTTATGGTGACAGAGTTCATCGATGCGCTCCGCCAGTGCCTGAAGGCTGGTGGCTGCGCACAGCGCTACTACGAAGTCGAACGTGGCGGCACCTTCCTCGTCGGCTACGCGGGACGCCTCTTCCAGATCCGCGGGGACTACCAGGTCGCGGAGCCGGTCGATGGTTTCGACGCCTGTGGATGCGGGAGCCAGATAGCACTGGGTGCGCTCTTCGCATCCTCAGATGCTCCGCCTCGCGAAAGGTTGGAGATAGCTCTCAATGCGGCTGAGCGTTTCTCTGCCGGCGTACGCGGCCCCTTTCATTTCGAGTCCCTTGCATCGCTCGAGTGAAGAAGGTCAATTTCTGCAAGCCCTTGCGGCTGTCTGTTAAGGCAAATTCTAATGGTCTTCGTTAATGGCCCGGAGCCTTAGCGAGCGCTGTCGGCCGGCGTGATTGTGAGGCCGGGAGCTGCCGAAAGGAGAATTTGCCACCAACATGCGCAGGAGCCAGGGAAATGTCGTTGCCAGGCCGTAAGTACTCGGCCCAACGAAGGTCGCCTAAACGATACGCTGCTTATTGTGGCCGTGCTTGCAGGGTTTGCACTTTTCGCTCTTGTGCTTCGGCATGCGTCGTTTTCGAAGACGAACGATCTTTCGTCACTGACATGCGAGGCCTCTCATCTCGCACTTTTCAACGCATTCAGAGATTGTCACCCCCATTGGCACGACCGCAGCAATGCGGCGTCGCTCATCCGGCAGCTCTCACGCGCAGTGTGTGCCACGGATACTTTCGTCAGCACGTTAGTATTGAACCTCGATCCTATGATCATCGCCCTGATTGGGACAGCGCTTGTTTTACCAGCATCTTACCGAGGCATGTCCGCCTCAGGTTTCGGGCGTGACGGCAGCGGGACCGGGAGTGGATGGAGAGATCAGCCCCGCTGCCCACGTCGACCCTCAAGCGCAGAGAGGGCCGGCGATTCGTCATTGCCCGATCGATCGTCAGGCCCGCGCCACTTCGGGATAGGATTCGATCGCCGCGATCGCATCGTCCACTAGCTTTGCACCGGCCTCGGCGAGCTTCCGAAGCGTCGCGAAGCCGAATCGGTGGACGTCGCGCACTGTTTTCGAAAATACGACCAGCCGCCCGGTCGTGAGAAGCACTCGTCCGAAGCCTTCATGGCTGATCATCATAGTCGGCGACGCCACCAATCCGGTGTGCGCTTCGATTGTAAGCCCGACGGCGGTGTAAAAGATATTGAGCCTCAACATCACGTCCGGATCGGGATCGCCGATTATCGGGATTTCACGGCGCTGCTGCTCGGTGACGATGAAGTTGGCCAACAGCTGCGCGTCCGATACGCCGTCCTGCGACCCATAGGTATCCTGAGCGCGGATCAGCCGCGCAAGGCATCTGACAAAGGGGGTCGCAAGGGCCGCCTCGTCCTCGTTGACAGCAGGCGTGCCCGCGGTGATCGACATTTTTTTCATGGTTCAGTCCTCGTCCTCGAACGGCTTTTTCTCGGCGACGCCTGCTTGCGCCAGCACCTTTCGCAACCACGGCGGAGGAGTTGTCCTGAGCATTTGCTGGGTCCGCGAAAGTACGTCTTGAATGGGTTCGGCTTGCCCCACTTTTATCGGATGAATTTTCGCCGATATGACCTTGGCTGCGGAAGGTCCGCCGATAGCCCGACAAAAGAGGAGGTGACAGCCTCTCAACGCGTTCACCTTCGGGGTGATGCGGTCATCGCCCTCGGTCCGATGCTTCCCGGTCTCGCTGGAGACGTCATCGAAGCTCACCGCTTCCACGAAATCCCAGCCGTCGGGAGTCACGTCGTAGACTGCAAAGTGCTTGGCCGATCCGAAATGAGCGTTAAGCGCTTTCATGTCCTGCGTCGCGATAGCTACGCGCAATGCGCCGGGACGCCGGGGGTGAATCTCGTCAGTGACGAGTGAGAGGCGACGAAGGGAAGTCATCCGGCATTTCTCCGCTTCCGCAATCCGTCGACTATTTCAGGCGACGGCATGCGCTGGTTCGCCTGGAAGACATTTGCCGCCTCGAAGATCAGGTCGCGCGTTCCCTGATAAAGAACTGTGAGCTTGTGCTGACTGCCGAGACGGTCAAATACCGGGAAGCCGACGCGCAGGAGAGGAATGCCGAGGCGCTCCGCCACCTGGCGCCCGTGCGAATGGGTAACGACAAGATCAGCGTCACTGGCTAGATCTTCGAAATCGCCAAGATCGCCGATCTGGATCGATTCGGCCGGCACTTTCTCGAGAATTTTTGACGCACCGGTAGTGGTGACGGCCGAGATGATCTCGGCGCCAAGCCCAGTGAAGAAGGTGGCGAGCTGGTACAACTGATCCGGCTCGGCGGCGATCGCGATCTTCTTGCCGGCGAAATGGAAATGTCCGTCAAGCAGTGCGTCCTGCAGCTGCGCGCGGCAACGGTGGATTTTCGGCGGTGCCACCACGCCGGAGATCTCGGAAAGAAGCGAGACGAACCGGTCGACGTTCTTCAATCCGGTTAGCGATTGGAATACGGCGTAAGGCACACCCGTTAACTTCTGCAGCAGTTCGGCAGGGCGCCGCATATGCTCGCCGACTCCGATGCACTGCACCGCCGTTCCCAACTCATGGATATCCTCAACACTGGTGCCGCCATAGGTGGTAGGCATCCAGCGATCGGGTACCGTGCCGTCGAGCGAGCCGGAAACGTCCGGAAGGATTACCGGCTTGAGCCCGAAACTTTCCACCATCTCGCGCAAGTGCTCGATATCAGCGACCGTGAGATGCCAGCCGGGGAGAATCGCGACTTTCTTCCGCTTGTGCGGTTGCTCGCCAGGCTTTGTAATCCTCTCGATGATTGTTGCCTTTCTCGAGTGACGCGCCTGCTGGCCCCGCCGTGTAATCCGTTGGATCATCGCGGTGACAGCCTTGGCCCAGCCCTCCTCGAGGGCGCCATCGAAATCCGGCGTGTTTGCCAGTGCGATTTCCGTGCCTGCAAGTTCCTCCGCGCGCATCATTTTGATGTTGGCGATTTGCCTTTCGAAGTCTTCAGAACGGGTTTCCGCCAGTGCTGTCGTGCAGATGCCGATCAGCTTCGGGTTCGCGCGTTTCTTCAAGTTGAGGATCGCCTCTTCCAGGTGGCCTTCCCCACCCATGACTGTTGCCAATTCGTCCATCGCCGTAGTCTGCAGAGGGACCGTTTCCTTGAAGTGGCGTACGCACAGCACTAGCGCGAAGCTGGTGCAGCCTTGGCTGCCGTGGAATAGCGGTATCGCACCATCCACGCCAAGGAAGGCTAACGCGGCACCCAGCGGCTGGGACGACTTGAGCGGATTGACCGCCGCTGATTTCGTTTGGGGATGGATGTGCACCATTGGCTTTCCTCAACATTCGGCGAAGTCGTCGGCGTCGTGCCGGCGAGTTTTTAAGGGCGCGACACTCACAGCTCGATGTGCGTGTGCGGGCTGGAGAGTTGTTCCTCCACAGCAGGATCGTCTTCCCATGGTGCCGGCTCTCGCACGTCGGACCAGACAGGGTTGTGAATGGCGAGATCGATCTGGCGCACGAGTTCCACCATGCCATCATAGCCGGCATAGGGATGGTGGCGCTCCTGGTTGATATCAAGCCAAGGCGTCTTGGCCTTCAACGCGATGAACTGGGTGCGCCCCCCCGACAGCATGATGTCGGCCTTGTGTTCCGAGAGCATGGCGTACAGATCTCGAGGCGCTATCGATTCGAACATATGATGCTCTTCCTTCAGCACCTGCTTGATGCGCTCCTTGTCTTCGACCGTCGATTTCTTGACTGAGGTGCCAACGATCTCCATGCCGATCTCCATCAGCGCATGAACGAGCGACCAGGACTTCACGCCGCCGCTGTTGATGAGCACCCGCTTGCCTTTGAGCCGCGGGCGGTATGCTTCAAGCCTTTTCCACGCAATCGCCTCCTCCTCTGCGATGAGTTTATCGGTGCGGTCGAGGATCTCTGTGTCGGCACCTTTCTTTACGAGCAGCTCAGCAATCCGCCGGAGTGCTTCCGAGGTGGCGGTGATGCCGTAGAAGGACCCCTCGAAAAAGGGGATTTGCCAGCGCTCCTCCATTTTGCGGGCAAGATTGATGAGTGCCGTCGAGCACACCAACATGGCTGCCCGTGCGCGGTGTGAGGAGGCAACATCCCGGTAGCGGGCGTCGCCCGGAATGCAGGCGCGAACACGGATGCCAAGCCTGTCCAAGAGAGGCTTTACCAACCAGAACTCGCCAGACAGGTTGAACTCTCCAAGGATATTGATGTCGTAAGGGCCGGCGTCATCAGGCTCGACCGTACCGATGACATGATCCAGCAAAGCCTCGCCGGCGAGCTTGTTGCCGAGGTTCTTTGAACCGACGAAGCCCGGCGCATTGATCGGCACCACCGGTAAGCCGAATTTTTCCGCCGCGCGCTTGCAGACGGCCTGGATGTCGTCGCCGATGAGCGCGGTCACGCAAGTCGCATAGACAAAGATCGCCGGCGGCGCGTACGCTTCCTTGATCTGGCGGAGGGCGTGGAAAAGCCGCCGCTCGCTCTGCCCCATCATGATGTCGAGCTCGGTGAGATCTGTGGTGAAGCTGGTGCGCCACAGCATGGGACCGGACGACGCCGTACCTCGGTTGTCCCAGGAATTGCCTTCGCAGGCGAGTGGTGCGTGAACCAGATGTGCGACGTCGGTGATCGGCTGCAGCACGACCTTGGCACCGTCGAAAGCGCAGCCGCCGGCTGCCGCACCGGGGGTCGGAGGTTTCGAACAGCCCTTTTTGCGGGTGCTGGCGTCCTTCCTGCGATTTTTCTCGCAGGCGGGTTCGACAAAGGCATCCTGGATTTTGGCAGCGAGCGAGGACACTTCCTTGACCTCCAATTTCTATAGGCGGGCCGGTCTTTGCCGGCAGTGGCATTTAACGCGTGAGGTCATATGAATAATCCGTCACACCAGTCTGCATCGACTCGCGATCGAGATTGTCGAAGATCTTGTCGAGGATCGTTGTCAGGACACGCAGTCCGCCCTGGTAGCCCATGAGCGGAAAACGATGGTGATGGTGTCTGTCGAAGATCGGAAACATCAGCCGGACGAGTGGCGTGCCGGTATCGCGCTCGAGATACTTGCCATAGGAATTGCCGATCAGGAGGTCCACCGGCTCGGTGAAGAGCAGCGAACGCATCGCCCACAGATCCTTTCCAGCCCAGACTTGGGCATCCTTGCCGAAGGGAGAGGATGCAAGCAGTTCCTTCATCTCCGCTTCCCAGGCCGGCGTGCCGTTGGTGGCGAGGCAGTGGATCGGCTCGCCGCCGGTTTCCATGATGAAGCGAGCTACGGCGTAGACGAAGTCAGGATCTCCGTAAATCGCGTATTTCTTGCCGTGCAGCCAGGATTGGCTGTCGGCCATGGCGTCAATCAGTCGGCCGCGTTCCAGGCGGATTGTCTCGGGGATTTCTTTGCCGGATACCTCCGACACCTTCATCAGGAACTCGTCGGTTGCCTTGACCCCGAGCGGGTAGTGGAAGGAGGCGGTAGCCTGTTCGAACTCCCGGCAATATTCGAGCGTCTTGCGGGTATTGTAGTGCTGCAGCGACAGCGTCGCCTCCGCATTGAGTGCCGCTCTCACGTCTTTGATCTTCGTGCCTCCGTCGTACATGCGGAATTCGCCATCGGACGGCGTATCGAACTGGTCGGAGGCATCCTGGATGAAGGTGTAGGACACGCCCATAAGGTTGAGCAGGCGCTTGAGCTCGCGATTGTTCCCGACGCAGAAGCCATCGAAGCCCGGGATGATATTAATCGTGCCAGCCGCCTTCGTACGCTCCTTGCCTTTCCAGAAATGCTCCAGGATGCCTTTGACCATGGAGTCATAGCCGTCGACGTGGCTGCCGACGAAGGCGGGCGTGTGAGCAAATGGCACGTCAAATTCGGGAGGGACTGAGCCTTCGGTCCTGGCGTTCTCGATGAAACCATGCAGATCGTCACCGATGACCTCCGCCATGCAGGTGGTAGAGACGGCAATCATCTTCGGATCGTAGAGCGCGTAAGTATTGGCGAGCCCGTCGACCATGTTCTTCAGACCGCCGAACACTGCCGCATCCTCCGTCATTGAGGACGAAACGGCCGATGACGGCTCTTTGAAATGCCGCGATAGGTGTGAACGGTAATACGCAACGCAGCCCTGGCTGCCATGGACGAAGGACATGGTCCGCTCGAATCCCGCAGCCGCGAACACGGCGCCGAGCGGCTGGCAGGCTTTGGCGGGGTTCACCACGAGCGCTTCGCGGGCAAGGTTCTTCTCGCGATATTCCCAGGTTTTGGTGTGTTCACCTTGCTCAGTGACGATGTGTTCGGCGTGGGGGCATTCGAAATTAAGCTTCTTCTCTGCGAGCATCTGCCTGTATTCCGGCTCGCGGAACAGGGGAGCATGGTCAAGAATTTTTTCGGCCGATTGCGGCATATTGGTCACCCTTTTTCATCTGGCCTCGTCGAACGGCGGCACAGAACACGTTCGAGACGTCGGGTCTCCCGCGGGTTCCTGTCCGCGGAAGACCAGGCTTTTATTCGGCTGCTAGCCGTTCCGCAGGCACTGTCGTTTTCTTCCAGGGCGCGTCGTAGAGGTCCCAGACCGGATTGTTGATGGCAAGATCCATGTCGCGGGCGAAGATGGCGAAGCCGTCATAGCCGTGGTATGGGCCGGAATAATCCCATGAGTGCATCTGGCGGAATGGTATGCCCATCTTCTGCACCGGGTACTTCTCCTTGATGCCGGAGCCGACAAGATCGGGACGAATCCTCTCGATGAACGTATCCAGTTCGTAACTGGTTGCGTCGTCATAGATCAGGGTACCTTTCTTTGCGTAGTGGCCGGTGCGCTGATAGTCGTCGTTGTGGCCGAATTCGTAGCCGGTACCCACGATCTGCATGCCGAGGTCTTCATAGGCGGTGATGACGTGACGAGGGCGCAAACCACCCACATAGAGCATCACTCTCTTGCCCTGGAGGCGCGGCCAATACTTATCAACCACAGCATCGACCAATGGCTGGTACTTGGCGATGACCCTCTCGGCCCTTTCTTCAATTGTTGGGCCGAAATGCTTGGCTATCTTGCGCAGGGAATCTTCGATCTGGGATGGGCCGAAGAAATTATATTCCATCCAGGGGATGCCGTATTTTTCCTCCATGTGCCGGCAGATGTAGTTCATCGATCGGTAGCAGTGGATGAGGTTGAGCTTGGCTTTCGGGGCACGTTCCATTTCCGCAAGCGTGGCATCTCCCGACCAGTTGCCGACGACGCGCAGCCCAATCTCCTCGAGCAGGATGCGCGAGGCCCAGGCGTCGCCGCCGATGTTATAGTCCCCGACGACGTTAACGTCGTAAGCGCCAGTTTCGAACTCGACTTCGTCCTTGCCGAAGACCCAGTCACGTATGGCATCATTGGCGATGTGGTGGCCGAGCGACTGCGAGACGCCGCGGAAGCCTTCGCAGCGTACCGGCACGATTGTTTTTTCGTGCTCCTTGGCCTTTTTGCGAGACACCGCCTCGATGTCGTCACCAATGAGGCCGATCGGACATTCAGACTGGACGGTGATGCCCTTGCTCAGGGGAAACAGTTCCTCGATCTCATCGATGATCTTTTCCAGCTTACCGTCGCCACCGAAGACGATGTCCTTCTCCTGAAAGTCGGAGGTGAACTGCATCGTCACGAATGTATCGACGCCTGTCGTGCCGACATAGTAGTTGCGCCGCTGCGACCAGGAATATTGACCGCAACCGACCGGTCCGTGCGAGACATGGACCATGTCCTTGACCGGGCCCCAGACCACGCCTTTCGAGCCAGCATAGGCGCAGCCGCGGATTGTCATCACGCCTGGAATGGACTTGATGTTCGACTTTACGTCGCATTCGGAGATCTGGCCTTCCTCGCCGACCTCCTCGCTGTCCGTTGCGACACTGAGGTGCTTCTGGCGACGCTTCGCCGCTTTGTTTGGGTACTGCGACAGCACTTGCGTGATAAGCTCCTCATGGAAAGCACTGTCATTCTCGTAATCGAGGCTCATTGGGCCTGCCCCCTTGTCGAGATTTGGGTGATGCCTCTAGGAAGAGGCACCGTTGGTGGAATATTGCGCCGGTTCAGTTCCGGACACTTCTGCGGCTGCAGTCACTGGGCAGCTGCTACCGCCGCTTCCTTGGCCTGGAGTTCTGCAAGCATCTGCTCGTCGGTCTTCATGATGCCGAAGTCGAGCAGCATGTCCTCCAATTCCTCCATGGTGATCGGGGTCGGGATGGTGCCTTGACCCGAATTGGCATGGATCTTCTCAGCGAGCGCGCGATACTCCGCCGCCTGTTTGGACTCCGGCGCATACTGGATAACCGTCATCTTCCTGAGCTCGGCATGCTGGACGATGTTGTCTCGTGGCACGAAGTGGATGAGCTTGGAATTGAGCTTGGCCGCCAGTGCCTCGGCGAGATCGAGTTCGCGGTCCGTCTGGCGCTCATTGCAAATCAGACCGCCGAGCCGCACGCCGCCCGAGTGGGCATATTTCAGGATCCCCTTGGCGATGTTGTTGGCGGCATACAGTGCCATCATCTCACCGGACATTACGATGTAGATTTCCTGGGCCTTATTTTCGCGGATCGGCATTGCGAAGCCGCCGCACACCACGTCGCCGAGCACGTCATAGGAGACGTAGTCGACATCGTCGTAGGCGCCGTTTTCTTCCAGGAAGTTGATCGACGTGATCACGCCGCGTCCGGCGCAACCGACGCCTGGCTCGGGGCCGCCGGACTCCACGCATTTGATGCCTTTGTATCCGACCTTCAGCACGTCCTCGACCTCGAGGTCTTCCACCGAACCTTCCTTTGCTGCGAGATGCAGTACCGTGTCCTGCGCCTTCGAGTTCAGGATGAGGCGGGTGGAGTCGGCCTTGGGGTCGCAGCCCACGATGAGGATCTTCTGCCCGAGGTCGACAAGAGCGGCGAGCGTATTTTGTGAGGTGGTGGACTTACCGATACCACCCTTCCCGTAAAATGCGATTTGACGCAGACCTGCCATGTTGCTTTCCTTCGCTGGTTCGAACCATCGCGGTTGCCCGCAACGTGATGCCGCCGGCAGCTTCCGCCGCCTGCGAAAGAATGGTTACAAGACCCGTGCCAACTCCGCGGAATGGACCGAGTAAACGTTGATTGTCCTGAATTATCAGCTTCTTAGATCGAAAATAGATCAACCGCGTCACAAAGCATGCCTTTGTCGGGAAACCGACAATTGTAACCAGCGATTGTTGTATGGCGTCGCCTATCAGACGTCAGGAGCCGACAAGATGATGCCTCCCAGATCAAGCACTAAGGGCCAAGTGTGACGACAGAGATCGCCGGATATTGCACACTTTGCCGATCGCGATGCGGTACGCTCAATACCGTGGAAAACGGGCAACTCGTTTCCGTGCGCCCGGATCCGTCCCACCCGACTGGCCAGGCAATGTGCATGAAGGGACGGGCCGCACCAGAGCTCGTGCACAGTCCGCACAGACAACTCTATCCCATGCGCCGAAGCGCGCCCAAGGATGCCGCCGATCCCGGCTGGGTCCGCATCAGCTGGGAAGAGGCCCTGGTCGAGACGGCCGAAAAACTGGGGGCGATCAAGGCCGAGAGCGGAGCGGAGGCGGTAGCCTTTTCCGTTACCACCCCGAGCGGCACGCCGCTCTCCGACAGCATCGACTGGATCGAGCGCTTCATCCGCCATTTCGGCAGCCCGAACACCTGCTATGGCACGGAAATCTGCAACTGGCACAAGGACAACGCACACGCCTTCACCTTCGGCCACGGCATCCCGACGGCAGATTACGAAAATGCCGCGACGATTCTTCTTTGGGGCCATAATCCCACCAATACCTGGCTTGCCCAGGCGAATGCGATCTCGAAAGGACGCGCCGCCGGCGCGAAACTTGTTGTGATTGATCCCCGGCCAATCGCGCTCGCCAAGCAGGCGGATGTCTGGTTGCCGGTTCGCCCAGGCACCGACGGCGCTTTGGCGCTCGGCATGATCCGGATCATGCTGACGGAAAACCTCCATGACGAAAGCTTCGTAGCGAACTGGACGAACGCGCCTTTGCTCGTCCGGCAGGACGAAGGCCTCTTTCTGCGCGAGCAAATGCTGTGGCCGGATGCCGAGCAGAACAGATACCTAGTCTGGAACGACAGCGAGGGGTGCCCTGGCCCAATCGATCTAGACCAGCCTCCCCAGGCTGGTGGTTCGCAACTGCGCCTTCGCGGTGAGATTTCTGTCGCCCTCGGCGGTGAAGGCGGCAAGCATGTCAATTGCTCGCCCGTCTTTGAGCTCCTGATACGGGCCGCGGCCCCCTTCAATCCAGAAGCTGTCGAACGCATCACGGGCGTCAGTCCGGACGCGCTCGCAGCAGCAACCAGGCTTCTCTGCGGTGGTCGGCGGATCGCCTACCACTCCTGGACCGGCATCGGCCAGCACAGCAACGCGACCCAGACAGAACGTGCCGTCGCATGTCTTTATGCCCTTTCCGGCAGCTATGACCTTGTCGGAGCCAACCGCGTTCGCCGCGGCCCGTTCTATCGCCCCGTCAACGCTCTCGGTCAGTTGTCGAAAGAGCAGCTCTCAAAGGCGCTGGGTGCCACCGAAAGGCCGATCGGTCCGCCGGCCATGGGCTGGATCACTGCGCGTGACATGTATCGTGCGATCACCGAGGGAGATCCTTACAGAATTCGAGGCCTTATGACGTTCGGAGCAAATCTGACCGTCTCCCAGGCCGATACCGGCCTTGCAGAAGCCGCTCTGGCGCAACTAGAATTCCATGTCCATTGCGATCTCTTCGAGTCCCCTACCGCCAGCTATGCCGACATATTCCTGCCGGTCAATACGCCCTGGGAACACGAAGGTATCCGTTTCGGTTTCGAGATCAGCGACGATGCTGCGTCCCACGTGCAGTTTCGCCCGCGCATGGCAACGCCCCAGGGCGAGTCGCGTTCCGACAACGACATCCTCTTCGATCTCGCCTGCCGGCTCGGCATGAGTGAGGAATTCTTCGGCGGCAGTCTGGAGGCAGGTTGGGACCATATGCTGGAGCCGCTTGGCCTGTCCGTGGAGGCGTTACGCGCCAATCCGCGTGGCGTCAAATGCGAGATCGATTCGCGCGAACGCAAATACCAGCTACCACACCACGATAATTCGGGCAGGGTTCGCGGCTTCGATACGCAGACCCGCCGCATCGAACTCTATTCCGAACTCCTGCATCGCAATGGACAGCCCGCGGTCCCGACCTTTGTGCCTCCTGCCGAAGACGAAATCACGAGACGAAAGGGGCTCTCCCGTCGTTTCCCGCTGGTACTGAGTACGGTCAAGAATGGCTACTACTGTCACAGCCAGCATCGCGGCCTGGCTTCCTTAAGAAAGCGGGCTCCGGAACCGATCGCTGAAATCGGCCAGGGGCTCGCTCGCGAGCGCGACATACGCGATGGCGATTGGATCCGGATCTCGACGCGTAACGGCGCGGCCCGCTTCGTTGCCCGCATCGTACCTGGCCTCGCGGATGTTGTCGTCGTGGCCGAATTCGGCTGGTGGCAGGCGTGTCCGGAACTCGACCGCGATGCCTTGGCCATCCAGGGGGCGGAAAGCAGCAACGCAAACAGCCTGATATCGGCAGATGCCATCGACCCCGTCAGCGGATCGATCCCGCACCGTTCCTTCCGTTGCAACGTCGAGCTTGATCCGCTGACCGAACGGCGACAGCGGGCCTGGTCCGGCTACAGTCCGTTTCGTGTTGCCGCGATCACCGCGGAAGCGGAAGGCGTGCGCGGCATCACGTTCGAGGCCGTGGATGGCAGGCCGCTGCCGGATTTCCGGCCCGGTCAGCATATCCAGATCCGCCTGAACGACGAAGGACGTACGAGCCGCGCCTATTCACTGACCGGCCCCGCCCGCGTAAAGGATCGCCGCAGCTACAGCATCGCCGTGCGTCACCAGAAAGGCATTGCCGAGGACGGTTCCGCCTTCGAAGGGCGCATGTCGGGCCACATCAATCGAAGCATGATGCTCGGCGATGTCGTCGAGCTGAAACCACCGTCTGGCACTTTCATCCTGCCACGCAACTCACCGCAACCGCTGATCCTGCTCGCCGGCGGGATTGGCATTACGCCGTTCATCAGCCTGCTCGAATCGCTGCCGAGCGATGACGAAACGGAGATCTGGCTGTTCTACGGCAATCTCGGCAGCAGAACCCATGCCTTTCGTGATCGTATTGCCGATCACCGCAAGCGCCTGCCAGGCCTGCAGGTCTTCGACCACTATGACGCCCCGTTGCCCGAAGACGTTGAGGGACGCGACTTCACCAGCCGTAAGCGCGTCAGCGCTGAGGTCGTGCCGGACAGCCTGATCGAGCGTCGACCACGGGTTTACATGTGCGGCCCTCCCGGCATGATGAAGGCTTTTGCCGACGGGCTCGTTTACCGCGGTGTGCCGCGTTTCGACATTTTCAGAGAAGTATTCCGATCTCCGCCCGGCCCTCTCATCAGTGACGGACGGACATACGCAGTTCGGTTTTCGCAGTCCAGCCAAACAGCGCATGATTGGTCGGCAACGCAAGGACCACTCTTGGATTTCGCCGACAAGCTTGGCCTCACACTGCCGAGCGGCTGCCGTGTCGGCCAATGCGAAAGCTGCGCCGTCCGAATTGTCTCGGGCACCGTTCGCCACCTGCATGGCTCCGAGCCGGAAGATCCTGCGATCTGCCTGATTTGTCAGGCCGTACCGACCAGCGATCTGGTGCTCGACGCCTGACCGCGGCCGGCGCACCGTCGCGGTGTCGGCTCTGGCGGCGAGCTATTCTCATGACCGGACCCGAGATCATTGCTCGTCCTCGGCTCCGGCCGAGTCGAGCCTTATTCCCTATGCTTACCGCGCCGTTCGCGATACCGAGATCGTGACGATCTGGGACATTAATCACGAAAGCGCCGCACAACTGAAGGCCTCGCTCGAAAAAGACGGTTTCTCCTGCACAGTTGCCGGCGACCTTGACAAGGCGGTTCCTGCAACTGACATCATCTCGGCCTTCTTCCGCCCCGCTGGTGCGCGGCGAATGGCTGCGTCCCGGCACGCACGTCGATCTAATAGGCCCTTCACACCGTCGATGCGAGAGAGTGATGACAAATGTGTCGAGATCGCGGACGTCTATATCGACACGCAGGAAGCGATGCATGAGGTCGGTGACCTGATCCAGCCAACCAAGGCTGGCACGATCGATGAAAGCCACATCACGGCGAGGCTCTCCGACCCAAGCGCCGGCCTTGTCGAAGGCCGCAAGAGCGCCGATTCGCCGGGACCACGGCAGCGATGTCAAAGAACTCCCGCCTCCTTCCTGCCAAGCCGTCCATCGCACTGCTGCCTTTCGACAACATGAGCCGCGATCCCGAGCAGGCATATTTCAGCGATGGCGTCACCGAAGACGTTATTACGGAGCTCGCTCGTTTTCAGCAGTTGTACGTCGTCGCTCGCCATTCCTCGTTTCAGTATCGTGACAAGGCCGCCGATATCCTGCGCGTTGGCCGCGAGCTGAATGCACAGTATATCGTCGAAGGGAGCGTCGGCCGCAACGACGATCAAATTCGCATATCGGCGCAGCTCGTCGACGCAACGACCGGCATTCTGGGCCGGTCGCTACGACACCTTGCCGGCACTGCAATGACCCGAGGGAAGTGAGCTGACCTGAGAGTCAGGCACGATACAACTTCAAGCGTCCGCCTGCCCGAGAGACTTCTGGACTGCTGGGATGATCCTGTCTCCCCAGAGCTCTATCTGGCGCAGCATCGTCTTCTGGTCCAGATCCCCCAACTGGGTCTGAATTGCAATCTGGTCCGGCTTCAAGACGTCGATCTCCTCTAGAAGGCGATCAATCACGCGATTTATGCTGCCGATCGGCAGGTTCTTGCGCATGGTATCGAACGACAGATCCTGATGCGTCGGCGTCTCCTCTAACAGGTAGCCGTCCTGACTCTGTTGCCGACGCTGATGCAGTGCCTCGGACAGCCGGCGCTGGAAGCGGGCGTTATCGAGGTAGCTGTTGATTTCCGCGCTATCATCGCTGGCATAGCAGCAGCGCAGCAGCGATATCTTGGCGTCGCGGACCTTCTTGCCCTCGGATGCGGCAGCGGTCTCAATGATGCCGCGCAGCACGCCCAGAGTTTCCAAGCCGTCATGGAAGGCTGTGACGAAAAGGTTGTGTCCCTCACGATAGGCTCGGGCGGCAGTCTTAGGTGACGCGGTAGCAATCCAGATCGGCGGCGTCGGCTTTTGCAGGGTGCGCACCGAAATCGCCGTTGGGGGTATCTGCATGTAGTGACCGCTGTGGGAGAATATCTTTTGCTTTAGACCCTTGAGCAAGATGTCGAGGTATTCTGAAAAGACGGCCGGCGCCTCATCTATATCGACGCCGAAGCGGTCGAATTCGAACTGCTGGTATCCGGAACCAACGCCGAGTTCGAGTCGGCCGTTGGCAACGACGTCTGCAAAGCCGATTTCTGCTAGCAGGCGCTGCGGTTGATAGAGCGGCAGCACGCAGACTGCGGTGCCAAGGCGAATGGAACTCGTCAATCCGGCACAGTGGGACACCATCAGCAAGGGCGACGGGACGAGGCTGTAGTTGTTGAAGTGGTGCTCGGCGAACCAGGCTGTGCTGAAACCAGCCTGCTCCGAAAGAATGACCTGCTCTATAGAGTTGCGGATGACGCTATCGGGAGATTGGTGATAGCTGCGCTGGGCGGCCAGAATAAAGGTTGAAAACTCCATGGTGTCTCCTTGTTTGCGGATAGGGACGTGCAGCTCGTGATTGGCCGGGCGGTCAGTCCGCGCATCTAGTGCTTGGAACGGCCTCGATCCACGAGCATGCTCCCATCATCGACGAAACGACTGGTAGCTGGGCCTGATTGCGCCCAGAGCGCCACAGCTGAAACGTGGAAATCCTCAGCTTCGAGTAGCCAAACCCTGTCGCCTCGCCGCTCGCCGGCGCCACTTATTCTCCGCGGAAATCGTCCCATCGAGTTCGCTGGGGCATCCCGCGTCTCTGGACGCGGTCCAGCCTCCGTCCACGTGCAGGATCGAGCCGCTGATGTAGGAGGCATCAGACGAGGCCAGAAAGTAGGCAGCTTCGGCGACTTCTGCCGGGTCCCCAACCCTGCCCAAAGGGATCCCCTGTCCGAGCGATGGCTGGTCCATACCGGTTGTCGTTTCCGACTGGATGCCGTCAGACGCGCGGATGTGACCTGGAGCGACCGTGGCTGTGCGGATCCCAAGTGGCCCGAATTCGGCCGCCATGCACCGGGTAAGCATGTCTATGCCAGCATTGTATGCGCCGCGGGCATGACTCGTCGCGAGAGGTAAGGGGCTGCAACTTGACCCGAGATTCAGGATTACACTGCCAGGCCGCATCGATACCGCGGCCTCCCGCACGCAGGTGAAGGCACCAGTAAGATTGACATCGAGAATGTCTTTGAGGTCTGCCGGCGCCTCATCAATATCGGAGACGAGTATGTCATTCATGCCAGCACCGTTGACGAAGACGTCGATGTGGCCGAAGCGCTCCCGCAATTCTTCGAAGAGCGCGACGACCTCCCTCTCGACCGTCCTGTCCACGCATTTTGACAGGTGCTTGTCACCGAGCAAGTCAGCGAGCTTTGCCGCTGCACCGCCGTCTCCATCAGCGATCACGACCGTGTCGCCGTTCGCGGCAAAGCGGCGAGCGATGGCCGCGCCTATGCCGTTGGCGCCGCCCATGACGACTACCGTTCGCGCATCGGTGCCTTCGATCGGGCGAGAGAGTTCTGCTCCGGGCGCCCCACCCCGCGCCGGATACGCACCCCCCGGCTGGTTGAATGACATCCAGCCACCATCGACCACAAGCGTCGTTCCGGTGATGTAACCTGCCTGTTCGCTGGCCAGAAAACGCACAGCCCGCGCGATCTCGTCGGGACGAGCCAGTCGGCCGATTGGTACGCGGCGCCTTATTGCGCCGACGTCGACGTCGCCAGCTCGCTCTAGTTCCGCGACCATTGGCGTGCGAACATAACCTGGCGCTACCGCTGTCACGCGGATGCCGCGCGAAGCCCATGCGCACGCCAGCGATTTCGTGATAGAGATCAGAGCAGCTTTCGAAGCGGCGTAGCCATTGCGCTTCGGGTTGCCAAGAAGGCCAGCCATCGAAGCGACATTGACGATGGCGGCGCCAGGTTTCATCAGCTTCGCGGCTTCGCACGCCATCGAATACGGCCCGATGAGGTTTACTGCTAGAGCGCGTTGAAAATCTTCGACAGGCGTGTCGGCGGTAGCAGCCATGGTAGGGCCTATCCCTGCATTATTGACGAGCACTCCGATGTGCGAAAATCGTTCTGCGAGAAGGGTATGGAATGCGACGACATCGTCCTCTCGCGACACGTCCAGCTCAAGGCCGAGGTGGGGCTGGCCAAGATCAGCGCCCAGTTCAACGACGCCGCTGCCCGGGAGGTCCAGCGCGACGACAGTGTCTCCATTCGTGGCGAAAGTATCGACCAGTGCACGGCCGATACCCCCTGCAGCACCTGTGACGATGATGACCCGTCCTGACTGAACCGAGCAATCGTCAAGGCGCGTCCTCACCGCACAGGCGCTGGCGGCAGGAAACGGAGCGTAGCGTCGTATCATGGTTCTTCTTCTCCACTGGCAATCGGGTTCTTTGGATGATTTTTCGGAGGAGTGCGCCGTTTCGAAAGTTCGTAGACGGGATCATTCGGATACGTTGCCCCAATCGGCTGGCGAAGACCGAACCGCTCTGTTTCCGAAGACGTCGGAGGCCTCTGTTCTTCGATCCAATCATAGACCACAGTGCGTTCGGCGATGCGCCACTCCCCTTCCCGTTTCTGAAACAGATCACAGTAGCGTCCGCACAGGAGCACCTGCTTCATCTCGCCTGACTCGTGGGGACCGCGCTGCAGCGCGGTGAAGTAGCTCTCGACGACGGCCTCTGCCGGGCCCAGGAACTCGATCATTATGTTTGCAAGCTGGTGGATGTTGCGCGGCTGGGTCTTGAAGTGGCTAAGCGCAAACTGAATGAACCCACCGGCAGAGCCGGAGTAACTCCCGTGATTGTCACGGGCATCGGGCCAATAGCAGCTGCGCAAAGCAGCCTCATCTGCCCGGTCGATTCCTCGACAGTAACGATAGAGACAGTCGCGGATTGCTTCTCGGTCGAAGAGTTGAGTTATGCTTGTTTGATTCATGGGCTCTATAGAGGTTCTGAACATCTATGAAGCGTGTCCACGGAGCAGGCTTTATCGGCAAGGATTCGCGCATCCGCCGCGCCATGCTCGCCCTCGGCCCGCCAGGATCGGAACACGGAGTTTTCGAGCTTTCCCCAAAAAGGCTCTTCTACGGTCTTTGTCACCTTGTTCTTCCTTTCGTTTATGACGGTCCACTTTGAGAGGGCACTCGAACGCTTGAGGCCGCAGGCGTGTGCTCACTGGCAACCTGCCGCCGCCGCCCAATGGGGCTGGTTCAAAGTTCATGCCAATTTGGCTGACATGCCAGAACTGAACTTTATAGTTCCTGTTCAGCTACTTAGCTCAAGGGTCAAAACAAGCCTGTGTCGTAAGACCGACAAAGGCGACAGTCATCGTAAGGCCTTTCAAGCCGCTGATTGTTGAGGCACCGAGACGATGAGGCGTTTTGAGCCATGCAGTTCTGCGTGCTGGCCGGGCCCCGATCAGGCCCAAGTCAGAACGAGATCCTTGATCCCGAATACATGACCGCCGTGGGTAATCGGCGCCGTGCCTTCCTTGATGCGGAAAGCTGGGATGCGCGCCAACCATTCACGTAGGCCGATGACAATTTCTCGCCGTGCAAGATGCGCTCCGAGGCAAAGGTGTGGACCATAGCCAAAGGCGGTGTGGTGGTTATCTTGTCGGGCCAGCTCGATGGTGTTGGGGTACTCGAATTCAGAGGGATCGCGATTGGCAATCATCGTGGCGCAGGAAACATAATCGCCCTTGCGGATCGGCACGCCTTCGAACTCGATATCCTTCGTGGCCACGCGGATCATCTGAACGGTTGAATAGGCGCGCAGCAATTCTTCAGCGGCGAGGACGACCCGATCCGGTTCATTCCGCAACAACTCCCGGTCCATTGGATTGCGTGCAAGATAGGCCAAGTCAAAGGCTATGGCGGCTGCGACCGTGTCGAGTCCCGCGACCAAGAAAAGCACACCGATGCCACGGACTTCCTCTTCTGTTAAGGAGCGGCCCTCAATTTCCGCCTGCACGACGAAGGTCATGAAATCGACAGTTGGTGCCTTGCGGCGCCTTGCTGCAACGTCGTCAATGAAGGCCACGATCGACCGGGCTGCTGCCGTTCGCTTGTCTGCGTTACCGTGGAGCAAATCGCTTACCCAGCCGACAAAGACTTCGGAGCGCCTCTGCGAAAGCCCCAGAAAGCTAAGGAAGACGCTGACTGTGAAGGGCACGGCAAAATCCTTCATGACATCACAGCTGGTTTTCTTTCTCGCTATGCCGTCGATCAGTGCGCCTGCTCTGTCGCGGATAGTCGGCTCCAGTGCCATCACCCGCTTGGACGAGAACAGAGGTTCTAGCAGTGCACGAAACACGCCATGGGCCGGTGGATCCAGTTCGAGCGGGATGACCGGCCAGTGTTCGCCCAGTGCGGAGGCGAAGATGCTGCGATGGCTGGAAAAGGTCTCTGTATCCCGCAGCACCCGGCGCTGGTCTCTCGCGCGTGTGATGACCCAGGTGCCTCGTCCGTCGCGCGTGTTGTCAGGAGAGTAAAAGATCGGTGGTCCATCATGAGCGCAAGCCACGGCAGCATGCGGATCCCCGTTAGGCGTCGGCGCCATGCCTGGCGAGGTGAAAAGACTGAAGTCCCGCACTAGGCCGGGCGGAACATGATCTGGAATGGGGTTGGTCTTCACTCGCTGTCTCCTTCTGTCAAACACTCATCAACTGCGCGGGCCGTCGAAGATCTGAGCGGAATCGATCGGGAGCATTCCATCAGAGATCGCCCCCTGCCCTTTGGGCGACCATCAAGGAGGCGGGAAGGCGGAATCCAGGGAAATACCCGCTGCACAGGCAGGCAGCCCACGGTCGCGCCGCAAGAAAGTGGGTGCGATCTTGCGAAATAGACCGCGGGAAGACAGGACTGTCCGGGTTCAAGTGCATTACTCCGCTGGCTTGACGGACGCCGGCAGGGTCTGGATCGTCGCCTTGCCTGCAAGGGCGGTTGCAAGCTGCGGCTGATCCAGCTCTCCTTCCCATTTGGCCACCACAACCGTTGCAACGGCATTGCCGATCAAGTTGGTGAGCGCCCGGCATTCCGACATGAAGCGGTCGATGCCGAGGATCAGCGCCATGCCGGCGACCGGTACCGACGGAACGACCGAGAGAGTGGCAGCCAGCGTGATGAAGCCGGCGCCGGTGATGCCGGCGGCACCCTTGGAGCTCAGCATGGCGACAAGCAAGAGCAGGATCTGGTCGCCGTAGGAGAGCGGCGTATCGGTCGCTTGCGCGATGAAAAGCGCCGCAAGCGTCATGTAGATGTTGGTGCCGTCGAGGTTGAAAGAATAGCCGGTCGGGATAACGAGGCCGACCACCGAACGCTTGCACCCAGCCCTCTCCATCTTGTTCATGAGACCCGGCAGCGCGGCTTCGGAGGAGGAGGTGCCGAGCACGAGCAGCAGCTCTTCCTTGATGTAGCGGATGAGCGAGATGATCGAGAAGCCGTTATAGCGCGCCACGGCGCCGAGCACGACGAAGACGAACAGGAACGAGGTCAGATAGAAGGTGCCGATCAGCATGGCGAGGTTGGCGATCGAGGCGATGCCGTACTTGCCGATGGTGAAAGCCATGGCGCCGAAGGCGCCGATCGGAGCGGCTTTCATGAGGATCGCGACCAGCCGGAAGACCGGTAGCGTCAGCGCCTGCAGGAAGTCGACGACGGGCTCGGCCTTCTTGCCGGCCGTAGCGAGCGAAATGCCGAAGAGCACCGAGATGAACAGCACCTGCAGGATGTCGCCTTCGGCGAAAGCACCGGCCAGCGTCGTCGGAATGATGTTTATCAAGAAGCCCGTAACCGACTGCTCATGGGCCTCCGCCGTGTAGGTGGCGACCGCCTTCGCGTCGAGCGAGGCGGGGTCGATATGCATGCCGGCACCCGGCTGCACCACATTCGCGACGACCAGGCCGACGACGAGCGCCAACGTCGAGAAGGTCAGGAAGTACAGCATCGTCTTGCCGGCGACCCGGCCAACCTTGGCGAGATCGGTCATGCCGGCAATGCCGGTCGCGACCGTGAGGAAGATGACCGGCGCGATGATCATCTTGACGAGCTTGATGAAAGCATCGCCGAACGGCTTCAATTGAGTGCCGAGCTCGGGATAGAAATGCCCGAGCAGGATGCCCGCGGCGATCGCGGCCAGGACCTGGACATAGAGATGGCGATAAAAAGGTGTCTTGGCGCTGACCTCCGCGGAATGTTCTGCGATCAACATGATATCCTCCACATGGTGAATGCGTGTGTCGTCAACCGAGCATGATGAATTGGCGAAAAGGCCTCGCAGCGGTTACAGCCGGCGTAGGCGGCGCCTACTTGACCTCCACGCGAACACTTTCGCCTTCCTCGGGGCAAAAGCAGCTCTCCAAGTCCTTGCATTCCCGGCAAGTGGGCGCCGTGCACAGCGAAAAGCCCTCAGCCTCGCAGAGCTTGCGGTAAAGGTATCGCTTCCATCGCATGTTGTTGGTATTGCCGGCCGCAAGCGTTGGGAAATGAGTGGCGAGCAATCGGGTGAGTTCGACCCGATCGAAAAGACCCAGCTCCCTCCAGAGATGGTCGTGCCGCAGGGCACGGCGGGCTATGATCTTGGCGAAACGTACGCTTGCCGAATCGCCCCCTCGAGCATGTGCAAGCAGCAGATCCCGCAGAAGTTCCTCCTCCAGGCCGGGCTCCACATCGCTTACCTCTTCCAAGCGAAAAGCGTGACTAGTTGGGGCGGGGAAACTGTCGTTGAGAATCTCCCGCAGCTCGGCTTGCGTGAGGCCTGTTGCCTCTGTGGCAGTTGCCTCGCCGGCATCGATTTCCTCGAGTGCACGCGAGAGGACACACGCAAGCACGTACTGATCGAAATCCATTTCGAGGTCTATGGGCGGCCAAGGCCCGAGGCCAAGCAGTTCAGATAATTGTCGCCAAMCGGGCCGCTCCGACATTCGGACTCCGAGTGTTGCTCTGCCTTTCGGCAAAGCGCGGACTTCAGCTAGATTTGACATGTTCCGTTCCTTCCCTTTTCGTTCCACACACCGGAGCGCCCGCGAGGTGCTGCCGCACGGCAATTCTTGCCGCGTCGTGCCTGGGAAGTTTCAAAACTCGTGCCAATCGAGCCTGTTGAGCCGAAGAGTAACTTTGCGGTTGCCATTCAAGGACTAAATGAAGGTGTGCCAGGAGGCGCAGTTGAATGCGGCCGTGTCGGAAAGACGACAAGATCGATACGAGATGTCAGTTCTCTGCCAAAAGCGGCGGCCGGATTCTTTAACCGGAAATCCTGAACGGTCGATCGGCAGACTCCGGAAATTTCGGCTTTGCAGGCGGTAGCGTTGGGTAGGCGCGAATGGCCGCGAGGCGATGGCGCGGCGGGTTGACGCCCTAGAAGGTGCGTATGCCGGGAGCTAATGCCAATTGCCGATACGCGCACACCAACATGGCACGCGACAAGGCAGTCCTGTTGCAGCTTGGATGTCAAGTGGCACGGCGCTTGCTGTCCGCTCGTTGGCACCCGACAAGCTGCCAATCAAGTAACGGTGTTTCGCAAGAGGATCCAGAGCCGGCGAATGCACCATTCTTGTGTGAGGAGCAATGCTGATGCCCATGGAAGAGGGAGCAATGCTGATGCACGTGAAAAAAAGAATTCCCTTCGTTGCCTTTCACACGCGCGTTCGCGACGAGACGATAAAGGGGCCAAATCCATATCGGTGGGAGGTCAGAACAACCGAGGACTACTTCAGCGGCAAGCGCGTCGTCCTGTTTTCGCTTCCCGGTGCGTTCACCCCGACCTGCTCAACTCACCAATTGCCCGATTTTGAGAAGCTTTATGACGAATTCCGGAAGGCCGGGATCGAGTCGGTCTACTGCCTGTCAGTCAATGATGCCTTCGCGATGAATGCGTGGGGCAAGGCATTGGGCGTAGAGAAGGTCAAGCTTATACCGGATGGTTCCGGCGAATTCACTCGCAAGATGGGCATGCTGGTCGCAAAGGACAATCTTGGCTTCGGGATGCGCTCTTGGCGCTACGCTGCCGTGGTCAATGATGGCGTTGTGGAGCAATGGTTCGAAGAGGAGGGCTTCTCGGACAACTGCGAGTCTGATCCCTATGCGGTCTCTTCTCCGCAGAACATTCTTGAAACTCTGAGGACTCGCAATACCGCATCCGCTTCAAGCGGTCCTCGACAGGATTTTGATACTTCGGTGTGAACTTTCCAGCCCAACGTTCTGGAGCCCGGGCGCTGAGTTTGAGCCCCGCAACTGCCGGGTCGCCACTAAACGGCCCTCGTTCATCGCACTCTCACCGATCCCCGCGTCGCGGGAAACCGGAGTTCTAGGGCCTCTGCAACCCGTCCCGGTTCGCCGCTCCTGGATACCTGCAACGGCATGCCGTCATCGTGTGGAGCTGCCCTGCCTCGCGGGGGCGGGAGACGCTCAACGCTCCCGCACGCCGTCATTTGAGAGACCATACCGAAACTGCTGTAGTTGATAAACAAAGGAAGAGGTCAACAATCATGTACAAGATCGCCGCTTTAACGCTTGCGCTCTGCATTCAAGGGGGAGCGGCACTCGCCCAGGCACCGGTGAGCGAATCTGGCGCGGTGAATTCTCCGCTTGAGCCGGCCGATTTCGAGCGGGCGCTCACGATCGGCGATCGCTACGGCCGGCTCGCTGTCAATGTTCCCGATGTGCTTTTCTGGACAAACGAGGGCGAAGAGTTCGTCTATCGCCGAACCACCCACGGCCGGCACGAGTTCATGCTGGTCAATGCCGCCACAGGAGAGAAGCGGCCGGCCTTCGATCAGGTCCGCCTCGCGGCGGCGCTGAACAAGGCGAGCGGCCAGAGCTATGAGCCCGGCGATCTCCCGTTCACCCGTTTCGCCCTGACGGACAATGGTCGCAAGCTCGACTTCCTGAGTAAACATGGCCGTTGGAGCTGCAGCCTTGCGAGCTATGCCTGCACGTACACCAGCTTGGACCCAGCCGCTTCGGACTTTCGGCAGCTCAGGTACGACTACACGCCACCGGCACAGAATAATCCCGACGAGAGGAGCCCGTCGCCCGACGGCAAATGGATCGCCTATATCAAGAACTACAATGTCTTCCTGCGCAGCAAGGACGGAACGCAGGATGTCCCGCTTAGCTGGGACGGGTCGGAGGGCGATTACTACGTCTTTTCAACGCTGAGCTGGTCTCCGGACTCTCGCCACATCGCGGCTTACCGCGTTCGCCCGGGCTACAAGCGGAAGGTCGGCTATGTCAATTCGTCTACGACGAACCAACTCCAACCCGAGTATCCGTCAACAGTCTATCCCAAGGCGGGTGATGTCCTGCCGCTTCCCCAGCCGATACTGTTTGACATTGACAGCCGACGTCAGATCACGATCGACAATGCGTTATTTCCGAACCCTTTCGAGCTTTCCTCTCTCCGGTGGTGGGAGGACAGCCGCGGCTTCACCTTCGAATATAACCAGCGGGGCCATCAGCTCTATCGTCTGGTCGAGGTCGACGGCGCCACCGGCCGCGCGCGCTCCCTGATCGATGAGCCCAGCAAGACCTTCGTCGACTACCGGCCGCTGGTGAGGAACGAGCAGGATACCGGAAAGACCTTTCGTTACGATATCGGTGACGGGAAGGAGATCATCTGGGCGTCCGAGCGCGACGGTCACGAACATCTATACCTGTTCAACGGCCGGACGGGCGCGCTCGAGAATCAGATCACCCGCGGTGATTGGGTGGTCCGCACAGTCGACTATGTCGATCCGGTCAAGCGCGAGATCTGGTTCGAGGCGAGCGGGATGAACCCGGGGGAGGACCCCTATTTCGTCCACGCCTACCGAATCGGTTTCGACGGCAAGGGGTTGACCGAGGTGACACCTGAGCGCGGCAACCACCACATCGAGATGTCTCCCGACGGCCGCTATTATGTCGATCTCTGGTCACGCACCGATGTGCCTCCGCACATGGTGCTGTACCGCGCAAGCGACAATGCCAAACTGATGCAGGTCGAGACCGCCGATATTTCCGAGCTCATCGCCGCTGGCTGGCATCCACCGGTCAGTTTCCATTCCAAGGGCCGGGACGGCAAGACCGACATCTGGGGCGTCATTCACCTGCCGGCCAACTTCGATCCGAAGAAGAGGTACCCGGTGGTGGAGCACATCTATGCGGGGCCGACCGGCTCCTCCGTCCCCAAATCCTTCTCCACGTCGGTGGAGCCACTCACGCAATTAGGCTTCATAGTCGTTGAGATCGATGGCATGGGCACGAACAACCGCTCGCGCGCCTTCCACGACGTCATCTGGAAAAATCTGAAGGATGCGGGCTTTCCCGATCGCATCCTGTGGCACAAGGCGGCGGCCGCGAAGTTTCCGTGGTACGACATCTCCAATGTCGGAATTTTCGGAGCGTCCGCCGGGGGTCAAAATGCAGTGAGCGCGCTGCTCTTCCACCCCGAGTTCTACAAGGTCGCGGTCGCCAACAGCGGTTGCTACGACAACCGGATGAATCAAATGTGGTGGAACGAACTGTGGATGGGCTGGCCGGTCGGGATTGAATATCAGCAATCCTCCGACGTCGACAACGCCTACAGACTTCAAGGCAAGCTGATGCTCGTCGTCGGCGAAATGGACCATAATGTCGATCCATCCTCCACCTTTCAGCTTGCCGATCGACTCATCAAAGGGGGGAAAGATTTCGAAATGGTCTATGTACCAGGTGCCGACCACGATGCTCCTGGCGCCTACAGCAAGCGAAAACTCCTGGACTTCTTCGTTCGCAACATTCTCGGGCAGAACCCACCCAACTGGAACGCTATACCGCTCGAACTGCCGAAGAACGAATCGTGGCGACGCTGACAGCGGCAGCTTCTGAGCGGAATGATCGGCAGAGCATGGGGCTTCTACTCACGCTGAAGCAAAATCGCCATGAAGCGTCTTAGAGGGTGCCGCTGGACAGCGCGAACGTCTCGTATGCCACGCCAGCGTCACCATCCGTGCGCGTTGGGCGCAATATCCCGAACCGTTGGATCGCATCATCGGTCTTGGTACCATGCGTATAATCAGTGTCGTCGACGTAGTATGTCGGAGGCTTTTTTGAGCCCGACAATCGACGATCGGGCGATGATCCGAAAGGTAGGGCCAATGCTGAGAACGCGGTTGTGGAAGAGCCCGCACACAAATGCATTCTCAACCTGCGGTTCCATGCCGTCGGCATCACCCTCAGTACTTCCCCTACTCTAACGGATCGCAGGTCGACCACACAGTGAAGGAGGTCCTTGGATCAATGGTGAAGCCCCAGATCCAAGTCCTGAAGGGGCGGCGATCAGGCACCCAAGTCCCGGCCATCAGGTCCAGGACGATACCGGCCGCCCAATTCCGAATTCGGCGCGTGGCGACCACGCCGTTATCAATTGCCGGCCATCCGAAGTTTCGCGATCACTCGTATACTGTCGGTTTTATCACTGGACCGAATAGCTTTACGCAGGGGATTATCTCGGGGCGTATTGAGGTGGGACAATTTAGTCGATAGCGACGGGTAGCAGAACCCCGCTTCTCCCAACGTTCATCACGGGATCGAAGCTTGCGCGCGACTGAAACCCGGCTAGGCGGCCACCGAATACATAGCAGTCAATGCCATACGCCATTTTCTCGATCGACCGGCTTGGCGCGTGCAAAGTCGTAACCTCCCCCGGTCTGATGTACTCTTGAACAACGTACGGGTTGCGGGCGGCCCGATCAATGTGTTCCTCCCATACATCGGAAGAGGTGAAACGGCCAACCAAGACATGTTCGCCACGGCTCGCGTTAGAGGGCTTCAGAACAAGATTAGCCTTGTTCTGCCGGATGTAGCCGATGAGCTCGATCCTATGCCGTTCTGGGTCAGTTGTTGCTCCCGGTCTAACAACACGAGTCCATGGAACGTGTCGTGCAATCAGTTCGATCTGCTCGGCCGTAAAGTTCGAGCTGTAAAGATCGTCGCTGAGTACAGCGAGGATCGCCTTGTCGGCTAACACCCACTGGGAGATCCACGGGTTTATCGAAACCACGTCTTGAGCCGCGCAGGCGTGTAGGTAATCGTCATGTTCCCTGGCTTCAATGAAGTCCCTGGCATCGAGTTTACTGTATATAAGCTCAATCAGTTCGCCGTCCGGCCCGACAAGCCCACGAGGTGTTCGCTTGATCGCGCTAACATCCACCAACGCTGCTCTGGCGCCCGCGTGTCTTAGGCCTCTCACAATCCAATCCACTTCATTTGTATATCGCCCGCGATAGTTGACTACGGCGGCAGTTCTGAGTTCGGTGCCGGTCACGGCTCGATAGGCAGACACCAACTCCTGGACAAAGCAGTTCGGATCCTTAGCGAAGGGCTGCTTGCTCACGTCCAGCGACAGACCACGTGTCAATGGATTGGGTATACGGCTCCAGATCTTTGCGGCCAGGCCGTTCTGAATTACGCCACCAGGCGTAGTGGCATTCGTTTCAAGTATTTTATAGTAGCCGTCGCTGCCGAAAAGGCCGTCAAGTCGGCATATTCTTACAATGGGCCGATATTCTGGGAGACGAGCGATCCATTGCCGCAAATGTTTATAGGCTGGGAATAGATCTTGAATGTCTTCATCACAGCAATAGAGCTCAGCGGCGACGTCGAGAAGCTTGACCAAGGCCTCAGCGGTAGCGCTGAGGTGATTTGCCAGACCGGAGGCTATCGCAAGCGGCCGGAGACATACGGGATACGCTCGGCCCTCAAGGTGGATGCCCGCCTCTGCAATAGCGTCGGAAAATTCGTCCTGACCCCACCAGATCGAGCCTGGATCCGAAGTTGCGAGTTCGCAAACTCGGCGCTCTATTTGTGCATCCGCCTCGCTGATTGAGGGCAGCGTCGCAATTGTCATGATCAGCTCCTATGTGGTGGTCCGATCGGTATTTGAGTTTGCACGACCAGACAGGTTGTTGGGCCAGCGCGAGTTTAGCTCTGCTAGCTATCGTCAGCCACTCAGCGAGCGGCCGCCGGCCGCTGACGAATTCATCTTCATAGAGCGCCGCTGGTCGCGGCAGTTTCTGCAGTTGGTCGCTGACAGGACTTCCCTCGGCTTTGCACGCAGAAAATTGAAATTGCAGCCGTCTTCAGCTTGAAGCACTTCATCGAAATACAGCTTAGCGTATCCGCGGCCGACATGGGTGTGCGAAGGAGGCGTCCATTCTCTTGCATGATTGAACTCACTCGTGGGCAACGCCGTCAACGTCGGAATCTGGCACTGGCTTCGTCGTCGGGTTTGCCCGGTTGGCTGTATCGCGGTGCGAGCCTGGCCGCGTGTCAGAGTTCGTCAACGTACTCACGACAAGGCTCGACTATCGGGTCATGTCACGTTGCTCGGTCTCGTCGGCCTCAAGCCCGCGAACTTGACGGATGGAACGGGACCATGGTTTCGGACGGCACCCCGGTCTCGGCAGTTCGTCTTTCGGGCCGTCGGGCGATCGTCATCCCAAAGCAAATAGTCGCCGTAGCGGCGGCTCACGAGGCGCAGCGAGCGTTGCGGTTCGATCACGTAGGTTTCATAAATTCGGCGACCGAACAGGCCGATGAACTGATGCGGCACGGTGCTGCCGACCGGTGCTTTTGTAAGTTTCGTGTGGGGCTGTCCGCCATAGGTGATGCTGCCAGGCATGGGTTCATGGTAGGGGCCGTAGCCGGTCGGGGGCGTTAATGTGCAACCCGGGGGCAACAGCGCTGCTAGTAGCGAAAGAAGTGTATCCTTCATGCTGGTTACCCGAACCTGTCACTTCGAAGGGCCACGGTCGATGTCCTGCCTGTTGTAGTCCCCGATCTGCGAGACCCAAAAGCATCGATGGACTGGCGGCACCAGTTCCCGCTGCGTCCAATGGAAGTTTCAAAGTTCATGCCACTTTCATTGGCGGCAGCAGCAATTCAATTCGCGCGGATTTTCAGCTACTTAGGCATAAACATGGAAGAATCAGGTGAAGTAGCGCTGTGTCACCAAATCGGCAAAGCCGACATGAGTGTCGGATGGCGTCGATGGTGCCAACCGTGGAGCGCCTGATTTGCTGCCGGAGAGAACGCACGGGCGTAATCCCGCTTCTTTGGCCGAGACTACTAGGTGACGTGACCGCATTTATTCGGCCGCCCGCAGGTGCGGCTGTTCTCGTCCTATCAGTGCCCAAGTGCACCTTGACCTCGACGACATTGTGATCTGGCCCGAGAGCATGGAGAAGCGCCGGAGTTGTTGCACCAGGGATGAAGCAAGAGCCGACTGGTGCCGCGTCGCTGTTTAAGCGAACACCGAGAATAGACCTCGATGCCCGCGCATTCGGAGAGCCACAAACGAACTCGGCTAAATCAACTTGCCAATGTCGCAACTCCGACTGTGTCGTACATGCGACATAGCCGTTTTGAGCAAGTCGTTGATATGGCACGGTTTTCTCCTTGGCACACTAGGTGCATCGTCCGCAAGCAACTCGGAACCAGGAGAAACGAACCTATGATAACGCTCACCGACAGTGCCATTGCGGCAGTAAAGTTTGCGCTTTCCCAGGCTTCCGAGCCGGTGAATGGGTTGCGCATCAAAGTGCAAGCGGGCGGCTGCTCGGGTTTCAAATACCACCTAGGTTTGGAAAGCGAATCACGCGACGGCGATGCCGTCATTGAGGCGGGTGGGGTTAAAGTATTCCTGGACCCAGACTCTCAACCTCATGTCGGCGGGATGACTGTGGATTTCACCACGGCTGTCAATTCCCCCGGGTTCATCTTCGACAATCCCAACGCACGTGAGAACTGCGCCTGCGGAAAGTCTTTCGGCTGATCGCCGACGACCGAGGGAACCAGAATGCGAGGTCATTACGAGAAGAATCAAGCAAGACGCTGCAATGCTCAGGTCTCAGCGGGCTTGCTGCGTCATTTCTCAGGCGGAGGGCGGCATCCTTGAAGCGCGTCTATCTCGACAACAACGCAACGACACGCGTCGATTCCGAAGTTCTCCAGGCGATGCTGCCGTTCTTTACGGATCACTTCGGCAACCCTTCGTCGATGCACGACCTTGGCGACGTTGCTGGCGCAGCGATGAAGACAGCCCGCCAGCAACTGCAAGCTCTGATCGGTGCAAAGTTCGAGCATGAGATCATCTTCACGTCGGGCGGGACCGAAAGCAACAATACGGCGATTCTTTCGGCTCTGGGCGTGATGCCTGGGCGAACAGAGATCATCACGTCAGCGGTCGAACATCCGGCGGTGCTGACGCTCTGCACGCACCTTGAGAAAACAAGTGGAATCAAGGTGCACAGGATTCCGGTGGATCAACATGGCCGGCTTGACCTTGACGCCTACCGCATAGCCCTCACCCAGCGTGTGGCAATCGTCTCAATTATGTGGGCGAACAACGAGACGGGAACGATCTTTCCTGTGGCTCACCTAGCTGAGGGAGCCAAGGAAGTGGGCGCAATTTTCCACACCGACGCAGTGCAGGCCGTCGGCAAGCTACCGATGGACCTGAAATCGACTGCGATCGACATGCTGTCGGTCTCCGGCCACAAGCTTCATGGACCCAAAGGGGTCGGTGCCCTCTACATAAAAGGCGGCGTGCCTTTTCACGCACTCCTCAAGGGGGGACACCAGGAGCGCGACCGACGGGCGGGCACAGAGAACACTCCCGGGATAGTAGGTTTAGGCAAGGCGGCCGAACTTGCTTTGGAGTGTATGGACGAAGAAAACACACGGGTAAAATCGCTTCGCGACCGATTGGAGAAAGGACTTCTCGAGCGTATCCCCAAGACCTCTGTCAATGGCGATCCGCTGGCGCGGTTACCAAATACCACAAGCGTCACCTTCGGTGGGACTGTCGGCGAAGCTATACAGTTGCTGCTCACCCGCATCGGCGTAGCTTGCTCCTCCGGCTCCGCCTGCAACTCCGGTTTCCAGATGCAGAGCCATGTTCTAGAGGCCATGAACATACCTTCCACGGCAGCACTCGGAGCAGTGCGCTTCTCCTTTTCACGATTCAACTCCGAGGAGGATGTTGATCAGGTACTCCAGGTTATACCCGGAATCGTGAAGAAATTGCAGGGTTCGTATCCGGCTCCTGTCTGGTGGGCGAAAAGCTGAGGATGAACAATCAGCGAGCGCGTCCATCTATTCTTTGTATGGACACAAATGGAGAAGGCCTGCCGGCGGGTTCACGGTCCAGCAAAGCCGGGGCCAACTCGTAGTTTGGGACTAAAGGAGAATGCAATGATTTGTGATCGCGAGGCCCTCTCCGGTGATGTCACCGACATTGTCGCACGGCTAAAGAGCTTGTCGGCTGCCGAGGATTTCTTCGAGACCCTTGGCGTTTCCTATGAGCCGAAGGTGCTCGATGTCTCAAGGCTCCACATCATGAAGCGCATGGGACAGTATCTGGAGGAGGAGGACATTTCCGCTCATAGCGCCCGCGCGGCCGTCGCCCGTGCGCGCGATGCGCTCGAGCGCGCCTACGCCGATTTTGCGACCTCTTCGCCGCTTTCACATCGGGTGTTCAGGGTGCTTGAGCAACGCGACCCCGCTAGAACTGCGGCGCCAGGCCAGACTTTTGTGCCGCTGGATACGGTCCTGAAGTCATTCGGAAGCGACAAATGAGTCTGGTTTACGACACACCATAATGTCCCCTTTCCGACAAAGCTGCCAGGGGTCCGATTGTTCGGAAACGAACAACCCTTAAATTCCAGGGGGCTGCCGAAAATCAAGGGGTTGGCACGATTGGTGCTTTGAAGAGAGGCAAAACCGTCATGACGAACATGCGATCGGAGCTAAAGAGACTCATGCACATCGTAGTCTGTATCAAGCAGGTTCCGGACTCAGCGCAGATACGCGTCCATCCGGTGACGAACACGATCATGCGCCAAGGCGTACCGACCATCATCAACCCTTACGACCTGTTTGCTCTCGAAGAGGCCCTCAAAGTACGTGACTACCATGGCGGTGAAGTCACGGTGCTCACTATGGGTCCGCCAATGGCAGAGGACGCACTGCGCAAGGCGCTCACTTATGGCGCAGACCGCGCGGTACTCCTGACTGACCGTCACTTTGCCGGCTCCGACACGTTGGCGACTTCGTTCGCTCTTTCTCAGGCAATAGCGCAGATCGGCAAGAGCTTTGGCACGCCCGATATCGTCTTCACGGGCAAGCAGACGATCGACGGCGACACAGCCCAGGTCGGCCCTGGAATAGCCAAGCGCCTGAACTTGGTGCAGCTGACCTATGTCGCAAAAATCGCTTCCATTGATTTCAGCGCGCGCAAAATCACGGTCGAGCGTCGCTCGGAAGGCGGCACGCAGGTCCTGGAGAGCAAGTTGCCTTGCCTCATCACCATGCTAGAAGGCACTGCTGCCATCCGCCGCGGCTCACTTGAAGACGCGTTGCGCGCCGCGCGCAGCGAGATCGTCAAGTGGAATGCGGCGGAAGCCGGTATCGAAGACATGACCAAATGCGGGCTGCGCGGTTCACCGACAGTGGTCAAGCGGGTCTTCGCCCCTACTCCGCGAGCGGAAAAAGCGGCGCAAATCGACACCACCGAAAAGACGGTGCGCGACGTAGCTGACGAACTGGTCACTTCCATTTTCACCCACCAGCCGGCGCTGGAACACGAGCTCTCCTCTAGTCGTAGCGCGTGAGCAGATAGGAGCAGATTATGGGAACTCAAAAAAGTAAGGCATCGCCTCCCGCCGGCGGCCGCGCCGATACGAAGCAGAAGCTGCCTGAGCGTTTCCGGGACTATCGGCACGTCTGGGTTTTCCTGGAGCTAGAGCGCGGTCAGGTCCATCCCGTCTCATTCGAGCTTCTTGGCGAAGGCCGTAGACTAGCTGACCAACTGGGCGTTCAACTCGCCGGCGTTATTCTCGGGCCGCCGGGAGACTCTACCCAGCATGCCGTTTCTGAGGCCTTCGCGTATGATGCGGACCTTGTCTATCTCGTCGAGAAGCCGCTTCTCACCGATTATCGAAACGAGCCTTTCACCAAAGCACTGACAGATCTCGTCAATAATTATAAACCCGAGATTCTGCTTCTCGGCGCAACGACACTGGGTCGAGACCTCGCCGGTTCAGTCGCGACGACACTGCTGACGGGGCTCACAGCCGACTGCACTGGACTTGACGTGGATGCGGACGGTTCGCTCGCAGCCACCCGGCCCACATTCGGCGGTTCGTTGCTCTGCACGATCTATACGCTCAACTGCCGTCCTCAGATGGCAACCGTGCGACCAAGGGTCATGCGCATGCCGCAGCGGTCAAACAAGCCGATCGGACGGGTAATCCGGCATGACTTGCGGATGTTGGAGGATGAGATCGTCACGAAAGTGGTCGATTTCCTATCCGATGGCCAGTCGGAGAACGCCAACCTCGCCTATGCGGATGTGGTAGTTGCAGGGGGGCTTGGACTCGGCGCTGTTGAGAACCTGCAGCTGCTGAAGAACCTCGCGCAAACGATCGGCGGTGACTATGGCTGTTCTCGACCGCTAGTGCAAAAAGGATGGCTGGCGGCCGATCGGCAGATCGGCCAAACCGGCAAGACGATCAGGCCGCGGCTCTATATAGCGGCTGGAATATCAGGTGCAGTGCAGCATCGCGTTGGCGTCGAGGGAGCTGATCTCATAGTCGCGATCAATACCGATCCGAACGCGCCAATCTTCGACTTCGCCAATGTCGGTGTTGTCGCCGATGCGATCAGTTTTCTGCCAGCCTTGACGGACGTTTTCATCAAACGGTTGGCACCGCGCAATCCTATGAGACTCTTGAACTGAGGTAAGGCTATGACTGTGGAAAAGTTCGACGCCATTGTCGTCGGTGCCGGTATGTCTGGAAACGCAGCCGCTTACACGATGGCAAACCGCGGCCTAAAGGTGTTGCAGTTGGAGCGCGGAGAGTACCCGGGCTCCAAGAACGTCCAAGGCGCCATCCTCTACGCCAATATGCTGGAGACAATCATTCCAGATTTCCGCGATGACGCACCTCTTGAGCGGCACCTGGTCGAGCAGCGATTTTGGGTAATGGACGACACGTCACACACCGGAATGCACTATCGGTCTGACGACTTCAATGAGCCGGCGCCAAACCGTTACACGATTATCCGAGCCCAGTTCGACAAGTGGTTTTCACGGAAAGTGCGCGCGGCTGGCGCGATCGTTTTGTGCGAGACGACGGCGACGGAGCTGGCTCTCGATGCTGACGGTAAGGTGATAGGCGTCCACACTGATCGAGAGGGCGGTATCATCCATGCGGACGTGGTTGTTCTCGCCGAAGGAGTGAACGGCCTGCTCGGCACGAGAGCAGGATTTCGTAAGGTGCCGAAACCCGAAGCCGTGGCGCTCGCGGTCAAAGAAATGCATTTCCTGCCGGAAGAGGTCATCGCTGAACGCTTCGGCCTTAGCGGCAATCAAGGCTGCGTTATTGAAGCGGCAGGGACAATCTCGCGCGGAATGGCCGGATTGGGATTCCTCTATACCAACAAGGAATCGATCTCGCTCGGCATCGGCTGCCTTGTATCCGATTTCGCAGCGACCATGGAAAGCCCATACGCTCTTCTTGAGGCCTTCAAGGGCCATCCCTCAATCAGGCCGCTACTTGCAGGCTCGGAGATTAAAGAATATGCGGCGCACCTCATTCCGGAGGGTGGATTCAAGGCAATTCCGCAGCTCTTTGGGAACGGCTGGGTTGTCGTTGGCGACGCGGCGCAGCTCAACAACGCCGTGCATCGAGAGGGCTCAAACCTCGCGATGACGTCGGGTCGCATCGCCGGCGAAACGATCGCCATGGTCAAAAGCCGAGGGCGCCCGATGACCAGCGAGAACCTCTGCCTTTACAAGGCCATGCTTGACAAATCTTTCGTCGTGAAAGACCTTAGAAAATACAAGGACATGCCCGCCCTAATCCATACGAATTCACGGAATTTTTTCATGACCTACCCTCAGCTGCTATCGCAGGCGGCGCAAAATTTCGTTCGCGTCGACGGTACACCCAAGATCGAGAAGGAAAGAGCGACCACGGCCGCTTTTGTTAAGGCGCGTTCGAGATGGGGACTGGTCAGCGACGCAGTCCGCTTGGCACTGGCTTGGCGCTAAAGGGAGAAGTGTTATGACAACTTCACTCGTTCGCATCGAGGACAAGCTTTACCAGAACCGCTACCTGGTGGACGCAGGGCGTCCGCACATCAAGGTGCGGCAGCATCAGTCTCCGAGCTCAAACCTGCTCGCGCTGACCCTTGTCTGCCCAGCGAATTGCTATGAGGTGAATGAAGACGGCCAAGTAGAGATTACTGCGGACGGATGCATGGAGTGCGGTACATGTAGAGTCCTGTGCGAAGAGAGCGGTGACATTGATTGGAGCTATCCGCGAGGTGGATTTGGTGTGCTCTTCAAATTCGGATGAATGTCGTCTTTTGTGTAGCGAGACGGGTAGGTTCATGGAGTTCTCAAGTGCAAACGTAAGCACTTTATCATATTAGCATGGCGGCATTTTCTCGTTGGGAACCATAAGCCGTCCCGTATGACGCTTAGGGTGTTTCCCCGCAAGAATGGGCTCGATGAGTTATGCCTGAACCATCCGCTACAACCATGGACAAACGGGATTTGGGGACCAGCGGTCTCTACCGGATCTCGAAGGCCTTGATCACTTCAGCCAGCCTTGAGATCAAGCTTGCCAATGTGATGAACACCCTCCCCGCACTTCTGCCAATGCGACGCGGAGCAATTGTCGCTCTGAACGCTGATGGAGCGCTCGAGACAGCTGCAACGTTTGGGTTTGAGCATGCATCATCAGGGGCTCGCTACCTTCCGGCGAAGGCTGCAATAGACAGAATCCTCGCAAAAGGGGCGCCGCTAGCCTTCCCGGACGCTTGCAAGTCGGACCTGTTCCAGGATGAGCTTCAAAGCTTGTTGAGCGGCACTGGCCAAGTCACCTTCATTGGTGTCCCGATGAAGGTTAATCAAGAAACGCTCGGAACGTTATGGATCGACCGCGCCAACGATGGCGGGAGTCTTGAGAAAGAGGTGCGTTTCCTGTCCCTGGTCGCCAACCTTGTCGCGCAGGCGATTCGACTGGATCGCCACCAGGGCCGCGATGATCAGCCCATCATGGACGAGGAAGGAGCACGCAAGAAGCATTCAGGCGACAGGGAACTACCCGAACCTGCGCGACAGCGGCCAGCAAAAATCGATTGGATTGTCGGGGAAAGCCCTGCGTTAAAGGAGGTGGTTGAAATTGTCAAAGTCGTTGCAAGAACCAATTCTGCGGTGCTTCTCAGGGGCGAAAGCGGCACTGGCAAGGAATTCTTTGCAAGAGCGATCCATGACCTTTCACCTCGCAGAAAGAAGCCCTTCGTGAAGTTGAACTGCGCTGCACTGTCTGGAGGCGTCCTGGAATCGGAACTGTTTGGACATGAAAAGGGCTCCTTTACAGGAGCCATCTCTCAGCGCGCAGGCCGTTTCGAACTGGCGGATGGCGGAACGTTGCTGCTCGATGAGATCGGCGAGATTTCGCCGGCCTTTCAAGCGAAACTGTTGCGCGTCTTGCAGGAAGGTGAGCTCGAGCGGGTCGGCGGCACAAAAACACTCAAGGTGGATGTTCGACTCATATGCGCCACCAACAAAAACCTGGAGACGGCAGTCGCGGATGGGGAATTCAGGGCCGACCTCTATTACCGAATCAATGTGGTGCCCATATTTTTGCCGCCTCTCCGGGAGCGAAAGGGAGATATTCCACGCCTTGCTAGGGTTTTCCTCGACCAATTCAACAAGGAAAACAATCGCGATCTCACTTTCTCGCCGGCTGCACTCGATCTTTTATCAAAGTGCTACTTTCCCGGGAACGTCCGAGAGCTCGAAAACTGCGTGCGCAGGACCGCCACTCTCGCGCGCTCGAGGACAATCGAGCCATCAGATTTCTTCTGCCAGAATGGTCAGTGCGCATCTTCAATGCTCTGGACGGGCGCCGACCGTCCGCATGACGGGCATACGTTCAATGGGCTGGGCATGAGTAGAAGTTTGTCGGTCGAATCGCCGGTCAGTCTCGGTTACCCCAACGGTCCTGACGGCTTAGCGGTGGCATCACATCTAACGGACCGCGAGGTGCTAATCAGTGCGATGGAGAAGGCCGGCTGGGTTCAGGCAAAGGCAGCTCGGATCCTCGGCCTCACACCGCGGCAAGTCGGCTATGCTTTGCGCCGGCATCGTATACCGGTGAAGAAAATCTAAAGTCAATGAGCCCACTTAACCGTGGGCGTGGCCACCCCTCTTCCTCAGGCGCGCGGGTCTATTGATTCAATTCGGCAACTTTGTCGCGACTTCGACAAAACTGCCTCCGAACTATTGGCCGAAATCGAACACCAAAGTACAAGCCTTTGAATCGACGAATTTATTTCGCTGGCACAGCGCTTGCTTTTCGGACGACAACCTTACTCGCCAGTGGAGCCGTTTGATGAGCGCACCGATAATTTCGCTTGAAAGCCTGACCAACACGACATCCTCTGGGCAGTTGCTGACAACCGCGACATCCAGTGGCTGCGCATCCTCCTCCTGCGGCTCGTCCTCAAGACCAGCCGACATGGACTCGGCCATCTGGGAGAAGATCAAGGATCACCCTTGCTTTTCGGAGGAAGCGCACCACTATTTCGCGCGTATGCACGTCGCAGTCGCGCCAGCGTGCAACATCCAATGCAATTACTGCAATCGCAAATATGACTGCGCCAACGAAAGTCGGCCTGGCGTCGTGTCGGAAAAGCTGACAGCGGACCAGGCGCTACGCAAGGTGATTGCGGTCGCCAACGAAGTGCCCCAGCTTTCCGTTCTCGGCATCGCAGGTCCGGGCGATGCTTGTTACGACTGGAACAAGACAAGGGCGACTTTCGAACGTGTCGCTCGGGAGATCCCCGACATCAAGCTATGCATTTCCACCAATGGACTTGCCCTGCCGGAGCATGTCGACGAGTTGGCGGAAATGAACGTCAGCCACGTGACAATCACCATCAACATGGTTGACCCCGCAGTCGGCGAGAAGATCTATCCCTGGATCTTTTATGGTCATCGCCGCTACACCGGCGTGGATGCTGCCAAAATCCTGCATGAGCAGCAGATTTTGGGACTTGAGATGCTGACCGAACGCGGCATCCTCACGAAGATAAATTCGGTGATGATCCCGGGCGTTAATGACCAGCACCTGATCGAAGTCAACAAATGGGTCACGGAGCGCGGCGCGTTTCTGCACAACGTCATGCCGCTGATTTCAGACCCTGCACACGGAACCTGGTTTGGCCTGACCGGACAGCGCGGCCCAAACGCGTTCGAACTGAAGGAGCTTCAGGATCGTCTCGAAGGCGGGGCTAAGCTGATGCGTCACTGTCGACAGTGCCGCGCCGATGCAGTCGGCCTGCTCGGCACTGATCGTGGCCAGGAGTTCACGCTCGACCAGATTCCGCTCGAAGTTGCCTACAACGGTGGCAAGCGTCATGCCTATCGGGAGGTGGTCGCACGCATACGCGATGACCATGTAGCGGCCAAGAACCAGGCGATCACAACTCTTGGGTCAGTGAGCGCGCGCGGGACGCTTCAAGTGGCTGTTGCGACCAAGGGTGGCGGACGCATCAACGAGCACTTCGGTCACGCGAAGGAGTTCCAGATTTATGAGGCATCGCAAGCAGGGATTAAGTTCGTGGGACACCGCAAAGTCGAGCCGTATTGCCATGGCGGCTGGGGGGAGGATGCGAACCTCGTTGGCATCATCGCTGCACTCGAAGGCATAGACTTCGTGCTGTGCGCTAGGATCGGAGATTGCCCCAAGAATAAACTCATGGAAGCCGGGATCCGGGCAACGGAGGCCTTTGGCTATGATTACATCGAAACCGCGATCAGCGCTCTTTACGCCACTGAGTATGGCGATGACCTATCGCAGGTGACGGCTTGAGCTCGCCTATCCAGACCCAATCAGGAGTTAATTAATGGCTTTCAAAATCATCGCATCTCAATGCACCCAATGCGGCGCCTGCGAGTTCGAATGCCCTTCCGGCGCCATCGAGTTCAAGGGCGAGAACTACGTGATCAACCCTGACAAGTGCACCGAATGCGAGGGAGTCTACGAGTTACAGCAATGCGCCTCTGTATGTCCGATGCCGAAGACCTGCGTACCGGCTTGAGTCCGGTTCGAAACCGGCCGCGTGCGCGGCCGGCATCGGTTTTCCCTGGTAACTCTAACAGTGGAAGGAATGGCGATGGGTGCTGGACGCGAAGAGGAGGTCGAAATCCACAATCCTCCACGATTTGTGCCGGGTGAGAGAGTTTGTGCCACACGCCACATAAAAAATGACGGCACCTATCCCGGGAAGGAAATCGGAGAACGCCTCGTCAGGAAAGGCGACGCGGGCTTTGTGCGCGATGTGGGGACCTTTCTCCAGCAGTTCTACATCTATGCCGTCGAATGGATTGATCGCGGCATCATTGTTGGAATGCGTACGCGTGAACTAAGGAGCCTCGAGGAGACCTCAACCTGGAAAACGACTGAATGCGCAAGGGGTGTCAACGAAGGAAAAGCCAGATGAAGGTAACGATCCGCAGAAGCGACAGCGGCTTGTCAGCGTATGTTCCCAAGAAGGATCTCGAAGAGCCGATCGTCACGGTTGAGAACGAAGGCCTCTGGGGCGGCTTTGTGGTGCTCAGAAATGGCTGGCGGCTCTTACTGCCCGACCTCCCGGAAGACACCCGCCTACCCGTAACTGTGGAGGCAAGGAAGATCGTGAATGATGCCGCGCGAAAAGAAACCTCATGAATACAACACTGGCGACGTGTAATTGTTTGGAACAGCCGGCCGAACGTGGCTTGACCCGGCGTGGACGAACCTGTGCCCTCGAATGCCCGACAGCACTGTTGCCTCCGATCTCCTTAGCGCCTTGTTGCCATCTTGCCTTGGAGCATCCGTGCCCCCTCGCCGTCGGTGCGCCATTCGCAAGCATCACGACCCGCCACAGCGCGTCTGCCGGTCGAAGGGCCGCCCAACATCACCTCGGCGCAATCGGCCCCCGCGGGAGCCTGCTCGACGCCCAAGGCCGCCAAGGAAGGAGCCCACCATGACTGCTGCAAAGGCAGGTATCCTGGGTACTGGGGAACTGAAGTCTGCGATCGGCGCGCCGATTGGCACACGCGAAGGGTCGACCAGCATGATCAAGGGCATCACCGTTTTCGGCTTTGGCGCTCCAATCGACCTGCACAAGCGTAATTGCAAAGATAACGTGATGGTTGCCGACGCCAAGCGATCGCAAACATCCGGGCCTTCTGGCTTGTTCCAAACGATGCGGCGGCCTCACTGCTCATCAAGCCGCTCGGCAATGCAATTGATGCGTTTTTGGTCGCGCACCAAACGACAAACAATCCGAGGCCGTGACGACTATGGCCGATGATGCTTAAGAAGGGTGCGCCAGTTGCCAAATTTGCCGGGACACTCGCGCTGGGCGGGCTTGGCGGCTGGTTGATGTGGCATTTCGATATGCCGCTCGCCTGGCTCAACGGCGCGATCATCGCGACAGGCTTGGGTGCGCTGTTCAGGTTGCCGGTGGCGATTCCACCCTTCGCTCGAGCGCCAGTGACCGCTGCGATCGGTGCCATGCTCGGAACGTCGTTTTCGCCTGCGATGTTCGAGCATGCCGGTTCATGGCTGTTGTCGCTCGGTGGTCTGGCGGTGTTCATCGCGGCCGAGGGCGCACTGGTCTACATCTACTTCCGGCGCATCGCCGGATTCGACCACCCCACGGCCTACTTCTCGGCAATGCCCGGAGGTCTCGTCGGCATGGCGACACTCGGCCTGGAACGTGGCGGCGACGAGAAGATGATCGCGCTCGCCCAGGCCGCCCGGATCATCTTGGTGACACTTGCCTTGCCGTTCCTGATTCGGAGCGTCACCGGAGTTGCAGCGGATCTTTCCGGGGGGGCCGCTTTCATTCCGCTCTCAAGCGTCCACACTAATGACGTTCTGTGGTTCTCCGTGGCTGTTTTGTCTGGCGTGGCTGCCGGGATATTGCTGCGCCTGCCAGCGCGCTACCTGCTTGGTCCCATGTCGGCAAGTGCCATCATGCATGTTACGGGCTTGACGCATTTCGAGCTGCCGACTGCCGCACGCGCCGCGGCGCAGATCCTCATTGGAGCGACGATCGGCTGCCGTTTCGCAATGGCGTCGCCGAGAAAGATCATGGCAGTCATCGGCCTGTCGTTCGGTTCCACAATCCTGCTTCTGTCCGTGACGCTCGCCTTCGCGGGCTTTCTCTCCTTTCTCACAGGAGACCGGTTCACCGCTCTCATACTCGCCTACTCGCCGGGAAGTGTCGCAGAAATGAGCCTCATTGCTTTGTCGCTCGGGATCGAGATCCCGTTCGTCGTCGTCCATCAGATCGTCCGTCTCTTTCTTGTAGTAGGAGGAGCGGCGGCCGTGTTTCGTTGGATGAAGCGCTAGGCCGTGTGGACAATTATCTGATCCACAGGACAATAGCTGCGATTGTGACGACTGCGCGGTAGTTTCTGGCGGTTTTCTCGAAGCGTGTAGCGACTCTTCGGAACTGCTTGAGTTTCGAGAAGCAACATTCGATCAGGTGCCGTTGGGCATAGAGGTGCTTGTCGAACGGATGCTTGCGTGCTCTGGACGGGTTGTTGGGGATCACCGCCTTTGCGCCTATGTCGGCGATGGCTTGGCGCAGCTTGTCGCTGTCATAGGCGGTGTCGGCCATGACGACGTCGGCCGGTAGACCCTCGATCAAGGCCTCGGCCTGCGGCGCGTCACCTTTCTGGCCCGCCGTCAGCGCGAAGCGCACCGGGCAGCCGAGACCACGCACAGCCATGTGGATCTTGGTGCTTAGGCCGCCGCGAGAGCGGCCAAGGGCCTGATCTTCAGCCCCTTTTTTGCGCCCGCGGCGTGCTGATGGGCGCGAACGATGGTGGAATCGACGATCAGATATTCGAAGTCCGGATCGTCCGACATGGCTTCGAAGATGCGCCACCAGACGCCCTTACGGCTCCAACGGCTGAAGCGACGGAAGACGCTGTTCCATTCGCCGAACACCTCGGGCAGATCGCGCCAGGGCGAGCCGGTCCGCACGATCCACAACACGGCTTCGACAAACAGGCGATTGTTCCGACCCGACGAGCCGCGCGTCCGCTCGTCGCCGATGATATGGAGCGCCATCCGCTCCCACTGCTCGTCGCTGAGGATCAGACGATCCAGAACACCCATGACTGCCTCCAAAAGACAGTCGTGAATCTGATTTGCTCACTCTTGGGAATCCCCAAGAGTCCACACGACCTAAGGCATGGCTCGGGGCGGCCATCGGGTAATCGGCCGGGAGCCCCCATTTCCGGCGATATTGTTCGGGCGGGAGACCGCATTTCGCTAGTCCGGCGTCGTCGCAACAACTTGAACTTTTTGCCGTCTTCCAGGCAGATGATGAAATCCTCCGTAACCGACTTCCTGACCGGCACTGCGGGGCGCCGCCGTTCTTGGATGACAGGCTGCTGCGTGGCTTGCAATGTTCGAGAGGCACGCCTCAGCGCCGCATAGGTCTGCTCGATCACACACGATAGCTGGCCAAACGAAACGACATTGCGGATCAGATAAGCCGCGACAATGCGGCCGGTAAGCTCGAGATTTCGCTCATCGGCGTCCGAGCGCGGTCTCGTCATTGCTCGTCTCCCGCCAAATTGGTGCCTGGCGGAAGGTGATGCACCAGCCCGAGCGAACTCGGATTAGCACGTTCATGGATAACGCAAACAACGCAACGGAGAGGAGTGAGGCTGAGGTGTTCAGACCCTGCAATCCGTCCCGTTACCTGATTTCTCCAGGTCGCGGTACAGTCTCTATCACATCCGCGCTGTTTTCGTTCAGATAGGCCTCTCCTTGCACCACCTGTCGCCAATTCCCTGCTTTAATGCCGCGTTCGGGGGATCAGTTTTGATCTCATCCATTCAAACAAGGATGCGAGAGTAGCGGTTGCCTTGGTCTAAACCAGCTCACGCGGCGGGCAGCGAAATACTTGATTTGGTCGGGCACCATGGCACTCAGCACTCAGCCAACCATTAATTCCGATTGAATGGTCATTGCGGTGTACAGCGAAGCATCCAAAGGCAAATCCCCGAACGCGACCTGACAAAGGAGATAGTTGGCGCCCGCCTCTTCCAGCTGATCAAGCAGAGCTCGTCGCACAAAAGCCGCTGTTCCAACCACACACAATTCACTTTCGATTGCTGCATCGAAGGTCGGGGGCAGATTTGGTGGAACTGGAACCGCGTTGAGGTCGTACAGGAATTTGAAACTTTTAAGCCATCGTTCATATGCAGGAGCCGCAAGCGAGTAGGCATGATTTGCAGACTGTCCGACCACAATCATGCGAAGCAAGCCAAGAAATGACGCTTGGTTGTTCGCGTCAATGTTGTATCCTTCCTCGGAGCGGAAAGCGTCAGTAATCTTGCGAACAATCGAAGCGGGTCCCACACACGCGATATTTGCGCCGTTTGCAGCGGCCCAGCGCGCGGACTCGGATCGGCTGGTGGCGACCCAGATCGGCGGGTGCGGACGTTGATGAGGGCCCAAGGTCAAAGGGACATCGTTTAGCTCAAAATGGTGGCCACTGTAGGAAAGAGTGCCGCCTCTCATCGCCTCCATCAGGATTTCACTGGCTTCGAGATAACGTCCTTGCACCGCGTCCGCATCAATCCCGAAATAACCTAGCTCGACCGGAAGAGAGCCGCGGCCTATGCCTAACTCGGCCCTACCGCTGCTCAAATGGTCAAGCATGCAGATCTCCTCAAACGCACGCAGCGGATGACAAAGGCTAAGCAGCATGACAAGCGGACCAAGACGAAGTTGGCAGGTGCGCTGCGCGACGCTCGACAAGAACAGATTCGGCGATGGGCCTCTCCCATGCGGCGAACAATGGTGCTCCGCTAGGTGGTAAGCATAAAAGCCGAGCCGATCACACGCTTCCGCCAGGCTGAGGCGGTCTGCGTATTGCCGTGCAATGGCGCTACCGTCCTCGTCCAAATGGTCGAATATGCCGAAAGCTAGCTTTGAAGGAAGGGCTTTTCTCATTCTACCGTCTCCGACTTTGTCCCGGGAGCCCCGGACCTTGATCCAAGCGAAATAACACTTGGGGCCTTTCTTGACCGAACATCACGACCCGCTGCTTTTGGGTGCCGCCGTCGGAAGCCAGATCTTTGAAGCTGACGGCATTACGGGCACACGTCCTTGCATGATCGGCTATTGCTCAACACCTCTTCAGTACTCCTGCCGACGAACACCTCCTGGCTCGAGCGGTCTTGTTCAGGCTTTGCAGTCTGAATGGAGGGACGCCTTGACCTGGATTCGTGCAAGCGGCCGGCTATGCAGATTTGGCTTGCTCCCCGAGGGAGTGGGTAGGTTGGTCAATGCTGTGAGGAGATTATTCTTGTAGTCGTTGCTCTCTGTCCTGTTGCCACCGCCTTTTCGCGCGCGCAAAAGAGCAAAGCCTGAAGCTGCTATACGGCCGATCTTCGAGACGTCTCAGCTCCCAAAATGTCATCGACCGCCGCAAGGAACGCATCCATTTGTGATTTCGTCCCGATGCTAACGCGAATGCAATTTTCCAAACCTTTGTCAGGAAGGACGGCGACGAGTATCTTTTTTCGTTTCAGGCAAGTCTGCCACCAAGTACCGTCTCGTCCTGCTGGCACACGCGCCAGCAAGAAGTTCGCATGAGAGGGAGTTACAGAGAACCCAAGCTGCGACAGCGTGAGGCGCACGCGCTCTCGCTCATACTTGATATGTCTGTGGTTCTCATCGTAGGCAGCGCGGTTGGCAAGGATACTGACGCCGACCGCATGGCCGATCACATTCATGTTGAACAGGTTCTGCATATTGCGCAGCCTCCCTATAACCTCAGGATGACCGAAGCCGAAGCCAACGCGAATGCCGGCTGCCGCATAGCTCTTCGAAAGCGTTCTTAAGACTAGAAGGTTCGAATAGCGGTTAATGAGACGCAGAGCGCTGTCGGGCGCAAAGTCCACATAGGCTTCATCCAGTACGATCAACCGGTCAGATTGCGCGACGAGGCTTTCAATATCCGCAATCGGGACAAATGTTCCGGTCGGGTTGTTCGGATTAGCCAGCAGAATGAACTTGGCCTCCTTTACAGGACCGAAAAGCAATTTGTTTATCGGCAACAAGCAGGATTCGCCCCATTTGATTTCAATCAATCGAGCGCCTTGCAGCAGAGCGAGCTTGCAGTTGTATGCAAAGCCAGGGGACAACATGGCGACGCTGTCACCCGGATCAAGGAATGCCTTATATATGAGCGAAAGAAGTTCGGACGATCCGTTGCCGGCGATTACCTGATCCGTGGAAAGATTATATGACGCCGCAGCGGCTTCCCTCAAGCTGGTGTTGTCATCCTCTGGGTACAGATACTGTCGCTCAAGAGCAGCAAGAGCGCTCTGCATTACCGCTGCCGGCAATGCAAATGGATTCTCATTTGTGTTTAGCTTGACACACTCGGCATCTGGTGCCGCACTGGAGGGAAGCGAATTCAGCTGTCTGTGCACTGTCGAAAGAGACGAAAGTACGCTTTGCAATTTTGCATCAGACATATTTTCTCCCTTTCAGTCGCAGAGGGCAGTCGTTCTTTTACTGGCGTTAGCTTGATGGCGTTTCCTCTATTGCAGTCCTGTAGCTTCGTAAAATCGTTTGTTTGCATCGCAGCTATTGATGTCACGGATACAGAGATGAACGATTAGGACGAGGATTACTCATATGTTGAGCTCGAAACCGGCCGGGGTTCTTCTTGAGCGCGCCTGGGCCGAGCGCCCCACTCTGGGACTTATGGTCTCAAACGCCGACAGCGAGGCTTTGGGTGGCGTGACTTAGAGGCTGACTTGTGGTGCATCCACGGGGAAACGATCTCATGGCAGTGCTTCTGGCCCCTTGCAGCGACGTGGCGCGTGCCACCGACGTTCGCCATTGCCTTGCGGTCGATACGCCGCTTTGCGGTGGCTTGTGATCACAAAATCGCGAAAGCCGCGCGGACGAATTGAATCAGGGTTTCGGCTTTTTGGATCTTATTGAGCCTTTCCACGAACCAGAACGATCAGGGTTGTTTTCATAATGCGCTGGTAGAGCGGCCGGCCGATGCGTTTTCCGCGTTTGAGACTAGCAAGAAGGACAGCGTATGGAGGTGCTTCGGCTGGCTGAGCAAGGCGGCCGTTTCTGAGACCTTCTTCCAATCGCGCGTCGCTTTCCAGCGGGCGATGTTCGTCTGGCGCGGGGTAATTCACTCCGTGGAGTGTTTCAGACCGGTCGTTCAACCGCCGTCAGCAAGGACGGGATAATCGCCTTATGGAAAGGAATGGCAGCGGCAAGATAGAGCCAGCCCATGAAACTCCTGCAGCGCACCAGGGTGGTCATGCCGACAACCTGGCCATCAGCTGGCCCTTCACCGACCTCCACGACCAGGCGAAAAAGCAGGTGGCGGTCATCATAGCCGAATACTGTCTGGCGGTCGTCGCTGTGCATTAGCGGGAGGCTGGCGATCAGGTCGGAATGCCTGGTATCCGCGGTTGCGCTCAGACCGAACAAAGGCACGAGGCGGTTTCGAAAACTCAGAAGTCTTCGCACCCAGCGGGGTGCACTTCCAAGTACTCGCCACGCCGCCTCAGCCGCTGTTATCCGTTCAGCCAGGACTAGGACTTCGTAGCGATCAGCCCAATCTGCTCCTGGGAGCCAAGAATTCGGCAGTCTTACGGCGGCCCTTCGTGGTCTCATGAGCGCTCACCTTTCGCCCTTACCGGTTCCGCCGATCAGGGCCGCTACTGTGCGTTTGACCTATCACATAATTGCGCAGGAAGGCGGTGCGAGATAGCGGACCGCTCGCCGCAGTTCAGGGCCATTTGTCGCACAAGGTCTGATGCGGCCGGAAACAGCGACAGCAATCGCGTCTGTACGTCCGGCCGCGGTTTCAACGTGCTGGGCCGTGGAATGCAGTACGCAGGCTTAGTAGCGGCTGCGGTACAACGCAGACATGACGAGCGGGCACCTATCTGGGGCACCAGGCTCAAGTCCGCTTTTGTTGAGCCGCGAGGAACTTGTGGGGCATCCATAGCGCGAATGCATGCCATTAAAACAATCGATTTTGCTTATCTCGCGGAATGCGATAGCCAAGCACCTGACTTGCACCAATCGCAGCTCGATCGAGTTGACCGGCGTGAGCGCGCTTCCACCGCGGGACGGAGTAAGATGGAGAATGTAGTTTACCTATTGGATCCGGAAACGGCGCTCTTTCGAGCTGTTGAGCTTGTCGGCGCCATCAGCGTTAAGCCGATCAGTGAGTTGCTCGGTTGCAAGCTTACTCAAATGGTCCGATTTGACGAGTCGCATTGGTTATTTGTAGATGCGGAAGGACTGCGGGAAGGGCTAACAGCCTTCACCATGTTTGGCCGATACCCACAGCCTCTTGGTGGGAAAATCGTTGTTGCCGGAACTGACGGAAGCGAGTCATATCATTCTCCATCGATAGATATTGGCGACGCTGCTGCACATTTCCAGTGCTGCCGACCGGTCATCGATCCGGTTTTTGACACAGATGATAATGTGCAGTCGAAGGGCCTTATCCCTGCAGGCACCTTGGCGGATCTAAAAGTACGGATTGAGAGGCGCCCCCCTATGCCTGTACATGGAAGCGCCTGAGATACGCGATCCCGGAAAACTGCACTCTCGTATTATCCCAGAGACGTTCGCCGGAAGTTCGCGGCGAAGCAATCAGTGTGAATTTCCAGGAAACGATTCATCTTAGAGGCGACAAGCTCCACCTCTTTTTGAGTTCCCGCGGCGTGCAGGAGCAGGATCGACACTGCGCTTTACTTTAGTATCATCCGCAGTGCCCGGCACAGCGAGCCCGCGGATGACATGGACTGCAAACGAATTCACTGCTTCATCGAAACCCAAGACCCACCGGATTCGTGGCTGTCGGCACAAGCGTCGATGAACAGCATGCCTTTAAGCCCATCTTCCACTCCGGAAAGCTCTATGCAACCTTTCGGGAGCGCGTATCCTGCGCGCCGGGCGGCGATTGCAAGGCCAGCTTCTGCATAGAGGTTTGCCCATGCATCCACAGCCGCTTCGCCGTGCCCCCGCGGAAGATGTATCAGGCGTTCCGCCTCAGGCAGGATTCCATTGCCATGGCCGCGGAGGAAAATCTGCTCCTGCTCCCCTAAGGGCACATAACGCAAGACCTCGGGCTTTTCCTGATCCCAATCTAGCCCACCCATGTCGCCCCACACACGAATGCGGAGCCCGCAATATTGGCCCGGCGCCGCCTGCGTCACCCAAAGAATGCCAGGGGCACCATTCTCCAGACGGAAATTGACATAGGCTGTGTCTTCCATCCGCTTTGGAGCTCCACAGTTGTGGAACTCAGCCCTGACGCTCGCTATTTGCTGTCCGGTAATTGTATGCAGGAGATGATAGGCATGCGTACCGATGTCCCCAATCGTTGACGTGCGGCCGACCTTCTCGGGATCGTGTCGCCAAATCGCACCCTTGCCACGACCGGGAACTGGACTTGTTGCCCACTCCTGAACATACTCCACGTGTGCCTGCCGGATGGATCCAACGGCCCCGTTTCGAATCATGTGCTTAGCCTGACGAACCATCGCGTGATGCGCATATGGGTAAGTCATAACCAGCACCCGACCCGTCGCTCTTTGAAGCTCCACGAGTTCTCGAGCATCGGAAACCGTCGTGGTCATGGGCTTGTCCAGTATTACGTCGATACCAGCCTTGAGGAATGCCGCCGCGATCCGATGGTGCGTCCAGTTTGGCGTGACGATGGAAACTGCTTCTATACCGTCGTCGCGCCCGGCTTCTGCTTCTGCCATTTCCTTCCAGTCGCCATACGAGCGGTCGGGTGCAATCATCCATTCTACGGCCGAGTTGTGTGCGTTATCCGGATCTGATGATAGAGCTCCAGCAACGACTTGCCAGTGATTCGACAGCCTCGCCCCAGCGAAATGCCATTGCCCGACAAGTCCGCCTCTTCCGCCCCCCACGAATCCCAGTCGCAGTCGCCGACCGAGGAGTGGATTTCGCAAACCGCATTTCCCGACAGAAGTCATTGAGTTCTCCATAGTGACTCATTTTACGAAATCAGCTGCGGCATGCGTCCTGCGCCACATGGAAAGCCCTCGCCTCCCCTCCACAAGAATACCGCTCCAGTTACTGGTTGCTTCCTTGATGCCCGCCTGGTGCCGGGTCGATCACCTCGGCGGTCCGGTTTGTATGGTGTTCGCCTCAGGAGGGCGCTCCTTGGGTTGGCCGGTTTGATCTTCATTCGCTCCTGCTCAAGTGCTTGCGAGTTTGCAGACTTCGAAGCACGTACCGTGCCAAAGGAGAAGATCCTTTAGAACCAATGTGATAGCTCCATTCCGGCCATGTCGCATGTCCGACATCGCCGGAGATCCGACATAAAGCACGTCGAACGCGATCAAGCTGGCGCGGCTGAAGGTTATTCGTGGCGACGCCACGATCGAAGGGTTTCGGGGACGAGGTTCGGAAGGCATTGCACCGCCCGGCGTGTGGCGAAACAAGGGCATGGAATGGGACGGGGAACATGCCGTTGCCGGCACTTCTATGTAGGCCCATCTCCCGCTGGTATGGTCACAGGTGGGGCCGCGCTGACTATTCAAAGGCGTCGGTCTGCTGCCGTCGCGCGCCCTATCATGCTCGTGCAGGCATATGACAATTGCGACAGGCTCCGAAGTATCGCATTGGATCGTCGGGCACTGCCTTTCTTACCTGTATTCAGGCCTTGCAGGGACAAAGCAGACTGGTCACTGCTGCGGACCATCGCCATTGTTGTCTTCATTCTGACGTACTCATCCCATTTGCGGGATGGCGGATATTCCGATACCTCAACACCTTCCCGGTAAGGCCGGGTCCACGCGCTTGAAACACATGGCATAATTTATGCAAAACGCGGATCGTTCCATGCGGATAGCCAATTTGACCACTCGTCCTTGATGTTAAAAGACTGCAGCTGGCGTTTAGCGGGACGAGCCTTCCGCGATGCGCTAGGACGTGTATGGACTGAAGTTGCTATAAGACAGTCATTGTTCAAGAATAAGCCTGCAGGATCGGACCATGAGCTCAACGACGGATTTTATTGCAGAGCTGATCAGGGCAGCAAACGGGATAGAGAATCTCACGCACTATGAGGTAAGCCGCCTGTTAGACCTCTCAATTGATGCCATCCGCGACATGTGGAGGCAGGCTGGCGTCGCAGGAATACACAGTGTCCGGGACGTACTTATTGATCTCAGGTTATCGTCGGAGCGCGCCCGAGATCTGCCTCCGGAACAAGTGAGGGACGCTCTCATCGACGCAGCCGACGTCCTCAGATCATTAAAAATTGTACTCGACCGCAATGAGTGAGTTGGGTTTATGTCGGTTGCCCCCTCAAGCCGCTCGTGACGACTGTATTTCGGTTGCGGCAACAAGATCCAGTCATGGCGGCGGATCGCCAAGTGAGCCCTTACTCAGGGCAAAATCGCTCGAATTGCAAGGTCGTGCCGCCCAGGTGATGGCAGCTCTAGTCTCGCTCGGAATACTGAACTCGTGCGAAACCTCCGGCTTAAGAAGAATCGTGCGGCGGCTGCCTAAAGATCCCTTAGGTCCGGTGCCAACTATTTGTGGCGGTGGTGCCAGACAGCAATCCCGGGACCGGTGCGCATATCAACAGCATCGCGTCGCCAACGGAGACAAAGGCGGCGCAGCGGTCCAGCGACCACCGTTCAGCCAGCATGTATAGACGTCGGCCTCAAACTATCCATGATCGGGAGATCGCTTTACGCTTTCCGGTCCAGTGTTGAAGGAGCATCGCTTACCGAGCGCGCTTTTCTTGCCAAGTGGTGGAGGTTCCATGGTCACCCAGTCGTGATTTGCTCGACCTAGCGGCGGTGGGCGTTGTCCAGGCCACCCGAGGGGGCGCAAGGCGGGGCGGAGGAGGATCTGGCTTGCCCGGCGGCGCCACGGCTGTCGCTGGCTCGCGGCAACGCATGCATGATCCCGGGTCGCGCCGCGTGCGTCTAAAAATTCAAACCTGTTGTGAAGCCAAGCGCACCGGATGCATCCGAAATGTGGATGCATCCCATTGAATCAATCGATTACCCCAATGGTCTGATGAGGAGTAAAGGAGGTGGTGTTGAGGCGTTAAATCATAAGGAGGATCTGCAATGCTAATCCGTGGTGGTCCGAGTGACAACAGCCTCCTCGGCAGTGGTGGTGACGATCTGCTTATCGACCCCACCGGTAATGACTGGATCGACGGTGCTCGCGGTAACGATTCCATCTCGTCCGGCGATGGCAATGACCGAGTCTTTGGCGGCGAGGGCAATGACCATATCTTCGGCGAAGCGGGCAACGACTATCTTTACGGAGACAATGGCCGCGAAAGACCGCCCGTGGCCGGTCAGGACAATGACAAGCTCTACGGCGGTCCCGGCGACGACGTTCTCTTCGCCAGTGATGGTAGGGATCAGCTGACCGGCGGCGACGGCCAAGACACCTTTGTGTTCCAATCCCACAACCCGATCCGCGACCCAGCGGGCTGGCCGGACCCGGGCTACACGGTCATTTCGGATTTCGACCCGACGCAGGATACTTTCGCCTTCGATGCGGTGGGCTATTATAGCGACGGTTCCAGCGCGAACTTTGTGAACCACGCCAGTTCGCGGCCTGGCCACCCGGTGGATGCCTTTCACAGCGGTGCGGCCTCGGATGCGCACGGCGAGGACGTCGTGGTTGTCACCGACAAGAGTTTTTATTCGGGCGATGGCGCCGCGAATGCGATCGCCGGCGAGACCACCGGCGATATCATTGTCTACCACGACGACCTGACCAAAAGCGCAGTTCTGGCCTATGTCACCTCCGAAAACCATGCGGATGAGTTCGCTCGCCTAGGCAGTGTGCATAGTTTGGCCGATCTTGCCGGCCTCGGCCTGAGTGGGTGGGACTTCACCTTCGTCTGATCCGCAAAGCCCGTACGGAAAGCGCCCTCGCCGCCGCCCGGCAGGGCGCTTTCATTTCAGCTACTTGCCGTGGCCACACGATCGGACGGTGCTGAGCACCATCGAGCAGCGCTGGGACCAAAACCATCATCTTGTCATCGCTGGATGGTAAGAATGCGCCATGATCGGACCGAATAGCTCCCGGTACACATTAGCGACTCCGCCCTTCTGTACCCCATGAGGATCCACGCGCGGCAACCCGGCCGCAGACAGCCGGGCCAGTGTGCGCGAAGGTGCGCCGCTGAGCGTTTTCGGAAGCTCGCAGAAAAGACTTCCGGGGGCACCCTCAACGGTCTTCGTGCGGGCCGCTTGGTAGAGAAGGTGCGGCGGAGTAAGCAGATCATCCGGCTTCAACGCATACGCGCACCTTCGGATACCGGCCGTCGCCGCGCGCCAGGGCAAGGGTGGCGAACAGCCTCGGGAGGCGATGATAGGCGACGGAGAAGTCCTCGCGGCAGGCCTTGTGTCCGAGCGCGCAGGCAAGCCAGCTCTTGCCGACGCCGGCGGGGCCGACCAACAGCAGCCCTGGCGCTGCCCGATCCAGTCGCAACCGGCGGCCTTCAGGAAGAGATTGCGATCGAGGCCGCGGGCGGCACGGAAAGTCGGTATTCTTCTATTTGGGAGTCATGGCGCAGCTTCGCCGCGCGGGCTCTCGCCTCGAAGCGCTTCTGCCGGCGCAGGGTCGTCTCGCGTTCGAGCAGCCGCGCGAGTTTGCGCTCGAGTTCCTGATAGGCGCTGGCCATGCCTGTCAGGCCGAGCTCGCGCAGCATGTCGATGGTGGGATTGGTCAGCATCGTTCGGTGTCTCCTCGATGAAAGTAGCCGGGGCCGCGCAGATTGGCGTGTTCCATGACGGCGGCGGGTTCGGTGGAATGTCTTGCGCCCGTGTGGGTGGCGATGAGCCAGCCCATGGTCTTGCAGGTCAGGCCGCCGATCTCGACGGCGCGTGCCGAAACGGCCTCGGCGCGCTCGCGGCTGATGTCTCGATAAAGGCGCAGGATGCCGAGGCATGTTCTGAAGCCCTGCTCGGGATGCGGCCGGCTGGCGAGAATGGCGGTGATCAGCCCCTCGGTCTGCGGACCGATGGACGCGCCCAGCGCCGGAAGCGATCCGGCGTCCATTCGGCATAGCGGCGGTGCGAACTCGGCATGTGAACGGGCTCCGTTCCATAGCGGCGCTGATGCACAGCGACGCGTTTGCCGCGATGGAAAATCTCGATCATCCGTGCGGTTGCCCGGATGTCGACCTGCTGGCGGAGCCGTCGACACCCGGCAAAGCGCCACTCGGCGAACTCGTACCCCTCGGCCGGCAGGGCTGCGAGCGCCGCGCGTTCGACCGTCTCGAAGAGATGGCGGCGGCTGACGCCGAGCCGGCGCATGACATGATTGTTGATGCGCTCCAGCACCTCAGCGATCGCGGTATTGGCCTCGGCGAGCGAGAAAAAAGTCTGCTTGCGCAAGCGGCCGAGAATGCAGCTCTGGGCGAACCGCACGCCGTTCTCGACTTGTCCTTGTCCTTCGGACGCCGCGGCCGTGCCGGCAGAACGCCGACGCCATAGTGGGACGCCATTATGCCGTAGCTGCGGTTGATCTCGGGATTGCAGAAGCTCGCCCGGTTGACGCCGGACTTCAGATTGTCGGGCACGAC
>NZ_MDDV01000015.1 GCF_001854885.1 Ensifer sp. LCM 4579
TCTCTCCAAACCATCGCCGGTTACCTCCCGGCTCTTAGAGAACTGTCACCTATGTAAACGGTCCGTTCTGTTACCTATCTATCCGGTTCGGACATGCCGGCACCTTCTCCCCGCAGGCGGGGAGAAGGGACTCGCGGGACTCGCTCTGCCTCCACCGCCTCCGGAGGGAAGAAGCGAGCGCTTTTCAAAGAGCAAACGGTGTGGCCGAGCACCCGGGTGTCCCCTCGCCCCGCCTGCGGGGAGAGGGCTAGTCCTCGGTTTAAACCCGAGGAGAGGGGCAAACTTCCGTACAGGCCGACACCTCAGAGCACCGGCGCCGCCAGTCCCCGCTTCGCCAGCATCGCATCCGGGCTCGGCAGCTTGCCGCGGAAGGCCTTGTAGGCGTCTTCCGGGTCTATCGCGCCGCCGACGGAATAGATGTGGGCCTTGAGTCTGGCCGCCATTTCCGGATCGAAGGGGTCGCCTGTTTCCTCGAAGGCGGCGAAGGCGTCGGCGTCGAGCACTTCCGACCACATGTAGGAATAGTAGCCGGCGGAATAGCCGTCGCCGGAAAACACGTGCAGGAAATGCGGGCTGCGGTGGCGCATGACCATCGACTTCGGCATGCCGATCCTCTCGAGCGTCGCCACCTCCAGCGCCAACGGGTCCGAGGCCGCCTCCGCCGTGTGATAGGCCATGTCGACGAGCGCCGACGAGGTGAATTCCACCGTTGCGAAGCCGGAATTGAAGGTCCGGGCGGCGAGCACCTTTTCGAGCAGCGCCTCGGGCATCGGCTCGCCGGTCCGGTAGTGTACGGCATAGGTTTTGAGAATGTCCGGCACGGTCAGCCAGTGCTCGTAGAGCTGCGACGGCAGTTCGACGAAATCGCGCGAGACGCCGGTGCCGGATACGGACGGATAGGTGACGTTGGAGAGCATGCCGTGCAACGCATGCCCGAACTCGTGGAACAGCGTGCGGGCGTCGTCGAGCGAAAGCAGCGCCGGCTTGCCGTCGGCGGGCTTTGCGAAGTTGCAGACATTATAGATGATCGGGACCTCGCCGGTCGCGCCATTCTTGAGAGGAAGCTTGTGCTGCGACTGGAACGAGCTCATCCAGGCGCCGGAACGCTTGGACGAGCGGGCGAAATAGTCGCCAAGGAACAGCGCCACCAGCTTGCCCGCGGAATCGCGGATCTCGAAGACGCGGACATCCGGGTGATAGGCGGCGAGGCCCTTCTTCTCCGTGGCCGTGATGCCGAACAGGCGATGGGCGACCGCGAAACAGGCGTCGATGATCTTCTCGAGCTGCAGATAGGGCTTCAGTTCGCTTTCCGAGAAGCTGAATGTCTGCGCCCGCAGCTTTTCGGCATAGTGACGCCAATCCCAGGGCATGACCTCGTGGTTGCGGCCTTCGGCGGCGATGAGCTTTGCAAGCTCCGCCTCTTCCTCGCGGGCGCGTGCGGCCGCCTTCTCCCAGACCTGCATCAGGAGGCCGTTCACTGTCTCGGGCGTCTTCGCCATGGTGTCGTCCAGCTTCAACGCCGCATAATTCTCGTAGCCGAGCAGCCTCGCCTTTTCCGCCCGGAGGGACAGCGTCTCGGCGATTATGGCGCGGTTGTCGGTATCGCCGCCATTTTCGCCGCGCGCGATCCAGGCCTTGAACGCCTGCTCGCGCAGGTCACGATTGTCCGAGAAGGTCAGGAAGGGTTCAATGATCGAACGCGAAAGCGTCACCGCATATTTGTCGTCCTCTCCCCGGTCGCGGGCCGCGGCCGCCATGGCGTCCCGGAGGAAATCCGGCAGGCCCGCCAGTTCCTCCTCGTCCGCAAGCATCAGCGCCCACAGCTTCTCGTCGCCGAGCACGTTCTGGCCGAACCTCGCCCCGAGGCCGGCAAGCCTCTCGTTGATTGCGGCAAGGCGCTCCTGATCGGGCCTATCGAGCTTCGCCCCCGATTTGACGAAACCCTTCCAGTGACGCTCGAGGACTCGGACCGCCTCGAGGTCGAGTCCCAGTTGCTCGCGCCTCTCCCAGAGCGCATCGATGCGGGCGAAGAGTACGGGATTCGTGCCGATCTTCGAATAGTGCCGCGACATCTTCGGCGCGATCTCGCGCTCGAGCGCCTGGATCAGGTCATTGGTGTGGGCGCCCGCCTTGTTCCAGAAGAGCGCCGAGACGCGCGACAGTTCATCGCCGGCGATCTCCAGCGCGACAACGGTGTTCTCAAAGGTCGGCGGCTCCGGATTGTTGGCGATGGCCTCGATTTCCGCCTCGTGGCTCGCAAGCGCCGCATCGAAAGCGGGTGCGAAATCCTCGTCCATGATCGCCTCGAACTGCGGCAGGCCCTCGTGTCCGGTCCAGTTCACGAGGGCGGGATTGAGCGAAGCCTTGGCGGTCATGAAGATTCCTTTCACATGCGGACCGGGGCGCCTCGGCGCTCTGCCGGCCGGCGGAGATGCTTGAAGTGGTTGATGGACGCCAGGTCGTCAAGGCCTGCGCACGCCAAAAAGGCCCGGCGCCGCGTGCCATACCGCCTGCGCGGCGAAGCCGATGAAGACAAGGCCCGAAAGCCGGACGATCGTGAGCTCGTGGCGGCGATAGAAGCGCCGCACGACCGAAGCGCCGATGATCGCGATCAGGATCACGTCGGCCAGAAGGAAGCCGATCAGCGATACGGCAAGCAGCATCGGCAGCGCGGTGAATTCCAGCGCATTGGCGGATCCCGCCAGAAGCGCGGTGAAGGTCGCGAGCGCCACCGGATAACCCTTGGGATTGGTGAGCCCGAAGACGAGCCCGCGCCTGAGCGGCCGCTCGACGGCCAGGAGCGCCCGGTCTTCGCCCTTCGGTCGGGCGTTGAGCGCGGTCCAGCCGATCCAGGCGAGATAGGCGCCGCAGATGAGACCGAGGACGTCGAAGAGCGCCGTGCCGATCGACCGGGCACCGACGATGGCGACGAGCGCCATTGTCGACCAGAGAATGTCGCCGGCAAGGTGGCCGCCCATGAAGAGCGCGCCGGCCCTTCGGCCCTGGCCGGCGCCGATGCCGAGCAGCGCCAGGAAGGCGGGGCCGGGGATCAGCGTATAGGAAAGCGCGGCGAGAAAGGCACCGACAAGAAGCGTCTCGGACATTTCGGAAATCCTCCGTTTGCAATCATTCGAGCGGCGGCGCACGATTCAGTCAAGCGGAAACGTCGGTTGGAGCAGGGCCGACGATTGACGGTGGGAGGGCGCGCACAAATCTTTCGTCGGCGCGATTTCCCTCGATACGAAGTTGCGCTAAGAACGCGGCCGAATTCCCCCCGCAAGAAGGACTATCCATGACTGTGCGCAATCTCTTCCTTCTGCCCGGCGACGGCATCGGCCCGGAAGCCATGGCGGAAGTCCGCAAAATCATCGACTACATGAACGCCGAGCTCGGCACCGGCTTCGTGACGGACGAGGGCCTTGTGGGTGGCTCCGCCTATGACGCCCATGGCGCGGCGATCTCGGAAGGGGACATGGCGAAGGCGCTTGCCGCCGATGCCGTACTCTTCGGCGCCGTCGGCGGACCGAAATGGGACGCGGTTCCCTATGAGGTACGGCCGGAAGCGGGCCTGCTGCGTCTGCGCAAGGATCTCGAGCTCTTCGCCAACCTGCGCCCCGCTATCTGCTATCCCGCACTTGCCAACGCATCCTCGCTGAAGCCGGAACTGGTCGAGGGCCTCGACGTCCTCATCGTGCGGGAACTGACGGGCGGCGTTTATTTCGGCGAGCCTAAGGAGATCATCGACCTCGGCAACGGCCAGAAGCGCGGCATCGACACGCAGGTCTACGATACCTACGAGATCGAGCGCATAGCCGGCGTCGCCTTCGAACTGGCGCGCACCCGCAAGAACCGCGTCTGCTCGATGGAAAAGCGCAACGTCATGAAGTCGGGGGTGCTCTGGAATCAGGTGGTTACCGAGACGCACAAGGCGAAATATCCGGACGTCGAACTCGAGCACATGCTGGCCGATGCCGGAGGCATGCAACTCGTGCGCCAGCCGAAGCAGTTCGACGTGATCGTCACCGACAACCTGTTCGGCGACATGCTGTCCGACGTCGCCGCCATGCTCACCGGTTCGCTCGGCATGCTGCCGTCGGCCTCGCTCGGCGCACCGGATGCCAAAACCGGCAAGCGCAAGGCGCTCTACGAGCCGGTGCACGGCTCGGCGCCCGACATCGCCGGCAAGGGCATCGCCAACCCGATCGCCATGATCGCCTCCTTCGCCATGTGCCTGCGCTATTCCTTCAACCTCGTGAAGGAAGCCGACAACCTGGAAAAGGCGATCGCCAACGTGCTCGACAAGGGCATCCGCACCGGCGACATTATGGCGGAAGGCTGCCAGAAGGTCGGCACCACCGAGATGGGCGACGCGATCCTGGCCGAATTCAGGGCGCTTGCGGCGTGAATTCGGACAGAACGGCGCGACGCCAGTTCAAACACCTCCGGTTTCGCCGGAGGTGTTTTGCATTCTAGAACGCCGCAGACGCGCAAAGGCGCTGTAGCACCTTGAAATTGCGACAGGTTCCTTGATTTCGCCCTCTTCGCTTCCAAATCCATGGCAGCGAACAGAGAAGGAGTGACATGAGGCAACCGCTTTCCTCGACCGTCTGGATCCTGCTGACCACAATCGTTCTCATACTGGCGCTGGTACCCTTCGACGCGTATCTGTCCGAATGGGCAAAGGGCCTGCCGGAAGAAATCGTCGACTTCAACCGAATGATTACCGATTTCGGCACATTCGCCTGGATGGTTTACGCGTCCGCTTTCCTCTTTCTCGTCGCTTTCATCGCCAACAGCACCGCTAAGCGCGAGACGGTACGGCAGCAAGCGCGGACGGCGCGCAGTCTTTCCGCCTATTTCTTGCTGACGATCGGCACCGCCAGCGTTCTGGTTCATGGGCTGAAGTTTCTGATCGGCCGCGCCCGCCCGGAGCTTTTGCAAGACTATGGCGCCTACAGTCTGACGCCTTTCGCCGGCGAGCGGCTGTTCGAGAGTTTCCCCTCCGGCCACTCGACCGCGGCCGGTGCCCTGTTCGGTGCCTTTGCGATGCTGATGCCGCGGTTCCGGCCGCTATTCTTCGTCTTCGCCGTGACGATCGGCGCCTCGCGCGTGATCGTCGGCGCCCATTACCCGAGCGATGTGGCCGCCGGCCTGCTGCTCGGTCTTTGGACAGCGGTGATGTTTGCCTTCCTCTTTGCCCGGCAGGGATGGCATTTCCGATGGGGAGCCAATGGCTGGCCGGTGTCAAAGCCCGCGCAAACCGCTGCGCGGGACCAGCCGCAATAAAAAGCCGGCGCGGCAAGCCGCGCCGGAAGTGGGAGAGGTCTCTTACTAAGCCGCGCGTCCGGTAAGACGCGCGAGGCGGCAGTCTCGGATGAAGAGCATGCCAGAAGCGCGCCCAGCAAGGCAGGGATGCTTTCGTCCCATGACTTTCGTCTAATACGGCGATCATCGAAACGGGACGCGCGAGTGGGGGCATCGGCTCCCGAGGATTGATGCCAGGTGTGAGCCAGGCTCGTCTGCGGCTTGACTCTTGCCGAAAAGCCGGTATGAGCAGCGGCGAACGAGGAAACCGCCATGGGACCGATTCTTGCGTCCATCGCTCAGCCGATCCTGCCGGCCCATGCCGCCGGGCAGATTCGCCTTTTCTCGCTCGCTAGCAAAACAACGGCCAAAACGACGACGAAAACCGTCTGACGTCTCTGGCCCTCCGCTCTCTCCCCGGTAAGGCCGGGGACAGGAACCTCGCGGGCGGAAACCGCGCGGCTCCCCTCCACCCGACGAGGAGAGACAGAAAGAGAGCTTTGATCATGGGTTTCAAGATTGCAGTCGCAGGCGCCACCGGCAATGTCGGCCGGGAAATGCTGAATATCCTTTCAGAACGTGGGTTTCCTGCAGACGAGGTTGTGGCGCTTGCGTCCTCGCGTTCCGTCGGCACCGAGGTTTCCTATGGCGACAAGACACTGAAGGTCTCGAATCTCGAAACCTATGATTTCTCCAATACGGACATCTGCCTGATGTCGGCCGGCGGTGCCGTTTCGCTGAAATATTCGCCGAAGATCGGGCAGCAGGGATGTGTCGTGATCGACAACTCCTCTGCCTGGCGCTACGACGCCGAGGTGCCGCTGATCGTGCCGGAGGTCAATCCGGATGCGATCTCCGGCTTCACCAAGAAAAACATCATCGCCAACCCGAATTGCTCGACCGCCCAGCTCGTCGTTGCGCTGAAGCCGCTGCACGAACGCGCGACGATCAAGCGCGTGGTTGTTTCGACCTATCAGTCAGTTTCCGGTGCCGGCAAGGACGGCATGGACGAGCTCTTCAATCAGACGCGGGCCGTCTTCGTGGCCGACCCGATCGAGAGCAAGAAATTCACCAAGCGCATCGCCTTCAACGTCATTCCGCATATCGACGTCTTCATGGAGGACGGCTACACCAAGGAAGAGTGGAAGGTGCTCGCCGAAACCAAGAAGATGCTCGATCCGAAGATCAAGGTGACCTGCACCGCCGTGCGCGTTCCGGTCTTCATCGGCCATTCGGAATCGGTCAATATAGAGTTCGAAAAGGAAATCACCGCCGACGAGGCGCGCGAAATCCTGCGCGAGGCACCCGGTTGCCTGGTCGTCGACAAGCGCGAGAACGGCGGCTACGTGACGCCCTATGAATGCGCCGGCGAAGACGCGACCTACATCTCGCGCATCCGCGAAGACGCAACCGTCGAGAACGGCCTCAATCTGTGGGTGGTCTCCGATAACCTTCGCAAGGGTGCGGCACTCAATGCCGTCCAGATCGCCGAGCTTTTGGTTAATCGCGGCCTGATCAAGCCGCGCAACCGGGCCGTCTGAGGCAGCGAGCCGTTGGCCGCCCCCGATCGTACGGTCCGGCGGGCGCGCGAAGTGGCAAAGCGGGAAAGACCGGCGGTTCTCCTTCCGCCTCCCGCTCCGATTTTCCACTGCCTGTCTCCTTAAATCGACCTCGATTGGAGGGCAAGGACACGCAGCAGGGCTATGGCGAGCTTTGCGTGTCTGTCGGGACGCGCGACGCCGCAGAATTGCGCCGGCCATGGATTCACGTGAAACCATGGCCGGGCGGCGGCTGACTGAGCCGGTATCGGCATTTTTTTTGGACACAATGGACGGGCAATGACGGGGTATCTCATGCACAGGATGAAGCGCACAGCGGCGGGGCTCGCGGCCCTCATCTCAATGGCGGTCCTTCCCACGGCCGCTTTCGCGGCGCAATGCGGCAATGACGGCGGCCGGTTTGCGGCCTGGGTGCAAGAATTCAAGCGCGAGGCGGCCGGCAACGGCATCAGCCAGTCCGTGCTTGATCAAGCGCTCGGCAGCGTTTCATACAACCGGGCAACCATCCGTGCCGACCGTGGACAGAAGAGCTTCAAGCTCTCGCTCGATCAATTCATGCAGAAGCGGGGTGGCCAGGTGATCATTTCGCGCGGCAGCAAGATGCGCGCGCAGCATGCCAAACTCTTCGCCTCGATCGAGCGGCGCTATGGCGTCCCGGCTGGTCCGCTGATCGCCATATGGGGCATGGAGACCGGCTTCGGTTCGTTCATGGGCAAGGAACACACGCTGTCGGCCGTCGCCACCCTTGCCTATGACTGCCGCCGCTCCGACTACTTCACGGAACAGCTCTACGCCGCCGTCCAGCTTGTCGGCCGCGGTGATCTGAGCCCGGCTGCCCGCGGGGCCGCCCATGGCGAAATCGGCCAGACGCAGTTCCTGCCGCTGAACGTCCTGAAATATGGCGTCGACGGCGACGGCGACGGACATATTGACATGGTCCACTCCAAGGCGGATGCGCTGGCCTCGACCGCGAATTTCCTGCGCGGCCACGGTTGGCAGCCGGGCGCCGGCTACCGACCCGGCGAGCCGAATTTCGTCGCCATCCAGGGCTGGAACGCCGCCAACGTCTATCAGCAGGCAATCGCCATCATCGCCTCCGAGATCGACGGCGACTGAAGAGGAATCGATCGCACGCCGGTCATCCTCTCCCCACCCACCTGCGGGGAGAGGGTCTGGACGAAGGGCCACCGCCGCTTACAGCAGTACAGCGCCGCGCGTCTTTTCAGACGCGCAAAGGACGCTGTAACTCATTGAATCTGCGAATCTGCGCATCGAGCTTTCCGAAAATCGGGTACGATTTTCGGGCCGATGCGCCAGGCACGAATAGATCGCGCCTCGTCTCATGTCCCCGGCCGGACGAAGTCGCCGGTCTTCGCGTCCATGACCCAGAGCTCACCGGTCGAAATATCGAACCAGGCGCCATGGAGCCGCAGCTTTCCCTTGGCCTCAAGCACCTGAACGCAAGGAAAGGTCCTCAGATTGGCCACCGAGTTGCGGATCGACACGCGCTCGAGCGCCCGCTGGCGTTCCGACTGGGTCATGCAGTCGTAGCTCTGTATCTGTTCGGCAGCGGGCTTCAGCAGATGCATCCAGCGGCCGATGAAATCGCCGGGTGAAAGCGGCTCCGCATCCGGATCGAGCGCCGCCTTGATGCCGCCGCAGCGGCCGTGGCCCATGACCACGATATCGCTGACGCGCAGCGACTGGACCGCGAATTCGAGAGCGGCGGAGGTCGAGTGATAGTGTCCGTCCGGCTCGTAGGGCGGCATCATATTGGCGACGTTGCGAACGACGAAAAGCTCACCCGGGCCGCTGTCGAAGATCGTCTCCGGCGCGGCACGCGAATCGCAACAGGCGATCACCATCGTCGTCGGCTTTTGCCCGCTCTCGGCGAGCGTCCGGTAGCGTTGCTGCTGTTCGCTGAAACGGCCGCCCATGAAATTGCGGTAGCCGGCCAGGAGATTCTCCGGAAAGCTCTGCTTCTCCATCAGTTACCCCTTGTCATCCACTGCATCAATCTATGCTCTATGGCTACTCGGGTAGCATGGAGCGTCGAAGTGTTACAGCGAGCCTTGCGTGCCCGAAAGGATAAATTGCCTTCATGAGACATTTCTTTTGTGCCCGCCCCGCCTATTTGCGTCGCATTTGACCCGGATGCATGAGGCGGCGCATTTGCACCATCGCCATCGGCGTCGCCAGACTTGAGGCGTCCTGTTCAAGGGTCAATTCGTCGGCGCCGCGCTTGGCGGTGCGTGCGATGACCTCGAATATGCTGGCGGTCGCCATTTGCAGTGCGCGCTCCTCGGAAAGACCTTGCAGGAGCCGCGCGAGAAAGACAGCCGACAGCAGGTCCCCCGCGCCGTTCGGCGGATTTTCGACCAGCCGATGCTCGGCAAGCAGGGCATGGCGACCGGACAGGTAGAGGTTGCCGGTACCGCCGTTCATCATGGCGACCGCCGATGTGACGAGCACGCGCGGCGGCCCGAGGCCGAGTGCCGCCTCGAGGATCGCCGCATTCGTGTCGAGTTCCGCACCCGCCAGCCAGGAAAGCTCAAAACGGTTCGGTGTCGCCAATGAAGCAAGCGGCAGCAGCCGGTCGCGAATGGCGACGGCAATCTCGGCCGGGATATAGAGTCCGTTCGAATCGCCGATCACCGGATCGCAGGCGTAGAAAAGGTCGGGATTGCGGTGCTTCAGCGCCGTCACGAGCCGCGCGACTTCCTCGGCCTGGCCGGGTGTTCCGAAATAGCCGGAAAGCACCGCCCGCACTTCGCCGATCCACGGCGCATCGATGAGATCGTCGATGATCGACCGGAACTCCGCATCGGAGATCGTCACCCGCGTCGCACGGCCATGGCCTGGATGCCATGACAGGATGACCGTCGGCAACGCCCAGACGCGATGCCCGAGCGTCTCCAGCGCGAAAACCGCCGCGCGATTGCCGACCGTGCCGCGAACCACGTGGCTGGATATGACGATGACGGCGCCGGGCGCGGCAGGAATTTCAGGCATCGAGCAATCCTTGGGCTCTGTGCTACAGCATGTCTCACGCCCTCGATTGAGAAAGACATCTGGTAGTTCAAAGTGCTGCAGTGTTCTGTGCAGGATAGGGCGTGCAGCGCTGTGGGTGTGATCGCCGACTGTCGCCGCCCTGTCAATGGGATGTCTGATGAGCGGCCGGACCGGATTTCGCCATGCCCGGCGTTTCTGTCCCTTTGCGCCGCTTTTAAGGAGATTTCTGTAAAATCGCGCCCGATTTAAATGGGTTTAGATCGTTTCCGCGTGAAATTCTCCGAAAACCCGCTCGATTTTGCCCCAATCCGTCATAAAACGATCGCCATTGACCATGCTTCTGATAGGTTCGTCTATCATATTTTGGGGAGCGACTTCATGGGCGTGAAATACAATCCGAAGCGGGATCGGCACATCGATGCCGCCCGGGCAGCGGTGGGCAAGATCGGCGTCGACACTCTGCCGCCGGAGATCCTCTTCGGGGGCGCAAGCAACGACGACCTCGACCTTTATTCGCCGGATATGCTGGCTCTGACCGCCGCGCACGCCCGCAAGGAACTGGCCCGCTGGGACGGCGGCAAGCCGCAGGTTTCGGTGGAAACGGTGCCCGGAGTGGCGCCGGGTGGCGCCGAGGTTTCGATCATCGCCATCACCGAGCGCAACATGCCGTTCCTCTATGACTCGGTCATGGGCGAGGTGACGAGCACCCATCGCGACATTCACCTGGCCATCCACCCGATCCTCCTCATGCAACCGGGCAAGCCGGTCAAACTTTTCGATCCGGACGAGGAAAGCGATCCGGCGCACCGCGTCAGCCACATCCAGATCCACCTCGGCAAGCTGACGCCGATCGAGGAGCGCTCGCTCAGCAAACGCATCACCGACGTCCTGGAGCAGGTGCATCAGGCGGTGCATGACTGGCCGGCCATGACGGCGCTGCTCGACCAGGTGATGCGCGAGCTCGAGGATTACCACGCCTCGCGCAAGAAGAGCGACCGTGACGAGGCGCTCGCGTTCCTTCGCTGGCTAAGGGACAACAACTTCACCTTCCTCGGCATGCGCGAATACACCTATTCCGGCAAGGGCGAGAACGCGACGGTCGAACGCGGCAAGGGCAGGGGTCTCGGCATCCTTTCCAATCCCGAGGTACGCGTCCTCAGGCAAGGCAACGACGCCGTCTTCACGACGCCGGAGATCCTCGCCTTCCTCGAGGGGCCGGACTTCCTGATCGTCACCAAAGCGAATGTGAAGTCGGTCGTGCATCGCCGCGCCTATATGGATTACATCGGCGTCAAGCGCTTCGACACGTCCGGCAATGTCGTCGGCGAGTTGCGCATCGTCGGACTCTTCACCTCAAGCGCCTACACCCGCCAGGCGGCGGAGATTCCGCTGCTTAGGCACAAGATCGAGAAGATCATCGATCATTTCGGCTACGACCCGCAGAGCCATTCGGGCAAGACCCTGGCAAACACGCTGGAATCCTATCCGCGTGATGATCTCTTTCAAATCGATGTCGGGCTTCTCGCCGCCTTCTGCGAACAGATCAACGAGCTCGGCGACCGGCCGCGGGTGCGCGTTCTGCCGCGCATCGACCATTTCGACCGCTTCGTCTCCGTCATCCTATACGTACCGCGCGAGCAATATGATTCCAGCGTCCGCGAGAAGATCGGCGATTACCTGAGGACCGTCTATGACGGCCGGGTCTCCGCCTATTATCCCGCCTTTCCCGAAGGCGGGCTGGCGCGCGTGCATTTCATCATCGGCCGCTCGGGCGGCAAGACGCCGCGCGTCCCGCAGGCCAAACTAGAGGATGCGGTGCGCACCATCGTCACGCGCTGGACCGACCGCTTCAACCTGCTCGCCCGCAACGAAGGCATCGAGCTTTCCGCCGGCGAGGCCTATCAGGCCGCCTTCACGCCTGCCGAAGCCTATGCTGACCTTGGCGACATGTCGGCCTGCAAGAGCGACGACCCGATCCGCATCTCCTTCTATCACCGCCATGGCGAAAGGCCGGACGCGCTGGAACTGAAGATCTTCCATGCCAATCACCCGGTCTCGCTCTCCCGCCGCGTGCCGCTGCTCGAAAACCTCGGCTTCCGGGTGATCAGCGAGCAGACCTACGATATCGGCGTGCGTGCCCATGCGCAGGAGCAGTGCAACGTCGTGCTGCACGATATGGAGCTCCTCCATCGCGACGGGCATACGGTCAACCTCGCAAAGGCCGGCATGGCGCTGGAGGAGGCGTTCCTCGCCGCCTGGAACGGCACGATAGAGGACGACAATTTCAATCGGCTGGTCCTTTTGGCGGGCCTGACCGCACGGGAAGTGACGGTGCTGCGCAGCTATGCGCGCTATCTGCGCCAGGCGGGCATCACCTATTCGCAGGGCTACATAGCCGACACGCTGAACAAGTATCCGGCGATTGCCGCCGATATCTTCCGCCTGTTCACCACACGGCTCGACCCAAAGGTGGAGGCGAGGTCGCGTCTGAAGAAGACCAATGCCGTGCTGGCTGCGATCGAGGAGGCGCTCTCGGCCGTGCCGAGCCTCGACGAGGACCGCATCCTGCGCCGCTACGTCAATGCGATTCAGGCGACGCTCAGGACCAACTATTTTCAGAAGGATGCGGAAGGCAGGCCGCGGCCCGTGCTCGCCTTCAAGCTCGATCCGAAGGCGCTCGAGGGCCTGCCGGAACCGCGCCCCTTCCGGGAGATTTTCGTCTACGGCACCGAGGTCGAGGGTGTGCACCTGCGCTTCGGCAAGGTGGCACGCGGCGGGCTCCGCTGGTCCGACCGGGCGCAGGACTACCGCACCGAAGTGCTGGGTCTGGTCAAGGCGCAGCAGGTCAAGAACGCGGTCATCGTCCCGGTCGGCGCCAAGGGCGGCTTCTATCCGAAACAGCTTCCCGCCGGCGGCACCCGCGATGAAGTGTTCAGGGCCGGGACGGAAGCCTACAAGACCTTCATCCGCAGCCTTCTGTCGGTGACCGACAACATCGTCGGTCCGGATGTGGTGCCGCCTGAGGACACGGTGCGACTCGACGGCGACGACCCCTATTTCGTCGTGGCCGCCGACAAGGGAACGGCAACTTTTTCGGACACGGCGAACGCGCTGGCGCAGGAGGCGGACTTCTGGCTCGACGACGCCTTCGCCTCCGGCGGCTCGGCCGGCTACGACCACAAGAAGATGGGAATCACCGCCCGCGGCGCCTGGGAGGCGGTCAAGCGGCACTTCCGCGAGATGGACATCGACATCCAGACGACGCCCTTCACGGTTGCCGGCGTCGGCGACATGTCGGGCGACGTCTTCGGCAATGGCATGCTGCTTTCGGAAAAGATCCGGCTGATTGCCGCATTCGATCACCGTGACATCTTCATAGATCCGAACCCGGATACCGATCTCTCCTTCGCCGAGCGCAAGCGCATGTTCGCCCTGCCGCGCTCGAGCTGGCAAGATTACGACCGCAAGTCGCTTTCGCCCGGCGGCATGATCATTTCCCGCGCCGACAAGCTGGTGACGCTGACGCCCGAAGCCATGGCGGCGATCGGCATCGACAGGCAGAAGGCGACTCCCTTCGAGATCATGAACGCCATTCTGAAGAGCTCGGTCGACCTTCTCTGGTTCGGCGGCATCGGCACCTATGTGCGGGGCAGCAGCGAGACGGATGCAGAGGTCGGAGACCGCGCCAACGATCCGATCCGCGTCACGGCGGAGGAGGTGCGCGCCCGGGTCATCGGCGAAGGCGCCAATCTCGGCGTCACCCAGAAGGGTCGCATCGGCTATTCGCTCAATGGCGGGCGCTGCAATTCCGACGCGATCGACAATTCGGCGGGCGTCAATTCCTCCGACGTCGAGGTCAATATCAAGATCGCGCTTGCCTCGGCCATGCGCGACGGGCGCCTGACACGGCCCAAGCGCAACACGCTGCTGGCCGCGATGACCAGCGAGGTGGCCCATCTGGTGCTGCGCAACAACTATCAGCAATCGCTCGCAATCTCGCTGACGGAGATGCAGGGCCTTGGCAACCGCACGCCGCTGGCGCGGCTGATGGAGCGGCTCGAGGCCGACGGCCACCTCAACCGCAAGGTGGAGACGCTGCCGACGGATCAAGCCATGGCCGAGCGCTACCAGGCGGGCAAGCCGCTGACACGGCCCGAGATCGGCGTCCTGCTCTCCTACGCAAAGCTGGTGCTGTTCGACGAACTGATCAAGAGCGATCTTCCGGACGACGTCTACTTCACCGCGACGCTCGAGCGGTACTTTCCGGCAAAAATGCGCAAGGCCTATGCGGGCGACATCCAGGGCCACCGGCTGCGCCGCGAGATCGTCGCGACGATGCTCGCGAACGAAGCGATCAACCGTGGCGGGCCGGCCTTCGTCTCGACGCTGACGGACGCGACCGGCTTCCTGCCTGCCGACGTCGTCAAGGCAGCCGTACTGGCGCTCGACGGCTTCGATCTGCCGCGAATCTACGGCGAGATCGACGCACTCGACAACAAGATCGGCGGCATCGTCCAGAACCGGCTCTATCAGGAAGTCGGGCGGATATTCGCGCTCGTCACCGAAAGAGCGCTGCGCACCCGCGCCGCGGAGGGACCGGTCACCGAGGCAGTTCAGCGCCTCAGGGACGGGCTCCAGAAGCTCCGCGCCACGACGCGCGCGGCAATTTCCAGCGAGAGCGCCGAGGAGGCACAGCTGAGGTCGGCCGCCTACACCGAGAGCGGCGTGCCGGCCAAGCTCGCCACGGAGATCGCAGAACTGTCGCTAATGACGCTCGTGCCGGAGATCATGCAGATCGCTGCGGTGACCGGCGAACCGCTGAACCGGACGGCCCAGGGCTATTTCGCCGTCACGGAAAATCTCCGGATCAACCACCTGCTGGCCGCCGCCGACCGCGTGCCCGCGGTCGAGCAATTCGAGGCGATGGCGCTTTCACGCGCCGTTGCCGATATCGCAACCGCCCGCCGCGATATCACCATCGCCGCCCTCGTCGAGCACAAGGGCGACCGGAACCCCGTCCTGGCGTGGGAGGAGCAAGATCGCGAACGCGTGTTGAGCGTCCGCGATCAGTTGAGGCTGCTCACCGAAAAGGGCGAGACGACGCTCGCCAAGGTAGCGGTGGCCGCCGGCCTCCTCAGCGACCTTGCACGCGGCAGAGCGAAATGACACAGTCCCTCCGGGCTTCACAGCCCGGAGGGACCTTATTCCCGTTCCGGCTTGAAGCGCATGCGCGTTTCCCGTTCCGCCACTTGGCGTGATCGGGCTCTACGGGGTAGCGCGTATTACAGCGCCGCGTGTCTTTTTCAGACGCGCAAATATCGCTGTAACGCTTTGAATCCGCGCATCGAACTTTCCGTAAATCGGGTACGATTTCGGGCCGATGCGCTAACAGGCGCAAAGTCGCTGTGGCGCTCGTGAATTGCCGCATGTCGCAGACATGCTGGAGCGGGGAGGGGAAAATTGGAGATCGTGGCCGCACAGGCAATGGAACGGCGCAGGGCCCCGCGGCTCGGCATTGCCGGCTGGATGCTCTTCGACTGGGCTGCGCAGCCCTTCTTCACCGTCGTCACGACCTTCATCTTCGCACCCTATTTCGTTTCCCGGCTCGCCGCCAATCCCGCCGAGGGGCAGGCGATCTGGGGTTATACGCTCACCGTTTCCGGCATCGTCATCGCCTTGCTCTCGCCGGTGCTCGGCGCCGTCGCTGACGCGACCGGACCCCGCAAGCCGTGGATCGGCGCCTTTGCCGCGATCAAGATCGCCGCGCTGGCGATGCTCTGGTTCGCCGTGCCCGGCTCGCCGCTCCTCTATCCGGCGGTCTTCCTCGCGCTGGCGACCGTCGCCGCCGAATTCTCCATCGTCTTCAACGATTCGATGATGCCGCGTCTCGTCGGCGAGAAGGAGGTGGGGCGAATCTCCAACATCGCCTGGGGGCTCGGCTATCTCGGCGGCATGATCGTGCTGATCGCCGTCGTCGCGTTCCTTGCCGGCAACCCGCAGACAGGCAAGACGGCGCTCGGCCTCGACCCCCTCTTCGGCCTGGATCCGGCAAGGGGCGAGGATGCCCGCATTACCGGGCCGATCGCGGCCGTCTGGTACCTGATCTTCATCCTGCCGATGTTCCTGTTCACCCCGGATGCGGGCAAGGCGAAGAGCTCGCTCGCAAAGGCGGCGGTGACGGGGCTCCGCGAGCTCAAAGGCACGCTCGCGGAGCTCAGGCAACGGGCAGGGATATTGCGCTTCCTGATCGGGCGCATGATCTACCAGGACGGTGTCAACGGTCTGATCGCGCTTGGCGGCGCCTTTGCCGCCGGCATGTTCGGCTGGCAGACGATGGAACTCGGCCTCTACGGCATCATCCTGAACGTGGTCGCCATCTTCGGCTGCCTCTATGCCAGCCGGCTCGACGTGCGGCTTGGCTCCAAGGCGATCGTCGTCGCCAGCCTTGTCTGCCTTACCATCGCCACGCTCGGCATCGTCTCGACCGGCCCCGGCTTCACGCTCTTCGGATTGGTGACGCTGCCGACCGACGATTCCGGCGGGCTCTTCGGCACGGCCGCCGAGAAGGCGTATATCCTCTACGGCCTACTCGTCGGCATCGCCTTCGGGCCGGTGCAGGCCTCGTCACGGTCCTATCTCGCCCGCAGCGTCTCGCTCGACGAGGCCGGGCGCTATTTCGGGCTCTACGCGCTTTCCGGGCGGGTCACCTCGTTCCTGGCGCCGGCATCGGTGGCAACGATCACGATGATGACGGGTTCGGCACGGATCGGCATGATGACGCTGGTCGCCTTCCTCGCCATCGGTCTCGCAATTTTGCTGCGCACGCCCTATCCAGCCCACCGACCGGAATAGGCAACCCGGCTCTACAGTGCCGCGCGTCTGAAAAGACGCGCGACGCTGCAATGCGACGCCCTGTTGATCGTCGGCCCCTCGACGATATCAACGGCCCCGCGTCAATGCCGGAAGTGCCGCATCCCCGTGAACACCATCGCCACATCGTGCTCGTTTGCCGCGGCGATCACCTCGTCATCGCGCATGGAGCCGCCCGGCTGGATGACTGCGGTGGCACCGGCGGCAATCGCCGACAAGAGCCCGTCGGCGAAGGGCAAGAAAGCCTCGGAGGCGACGGCGGAGCCGCGCGTCAGCGGCGCGGCGAGACCCAGTGCCTTGGCCGCATCCTCCGCCTTGATGGCGGCGATACGGGCGGAGTCGACACGGCTCATCTGTCCGGCACCGATGCCGGCGGTCTGACCGTCCTTGGCGTAGACGACCGCATTCGACTTCACGTGCTTCGCCACCTTGAAGGCGAACTTCATGTCCTCGAGCTCCTGCACCGTGGGCGCACGCTTCGTCACCACCTTCAGCTCCAGATCCTCGACCATGCCGTGGTCGCGCGTCTGCACAAGCAGACCGCCGGCGACGGTCTTGGCGGAAAGACCCGGCGCACGCGGATCCGGCAGGCCGCCGGCAGCCAGCAGCCTGAGGTTCGGCTTGCGGGCGATGATCAGGCGTGCTTCTTCACTCACCGCCGGGGCGATGATGACCTCGGTGAAGAGCTTGACGATCTCTTCCGCCGTTTCCGCATCGAGCTCCTGGTTGACGGCGATGATGCCGCCAAAGGCCGAGGTGGAATCGCAGGCGAGCGCCCGGCGATAGGCCTCGGCAAGGGTCGGCGCCGTGGCGACGCCGCAGGGGTTGGCGTGCTTGATGATCGCGCAGGCCGGCGCCTTTTCCGGCAGGAATTCGGCGACCAGCTCGAAAGCCGCGTCCGTGTCATTGATATTGTTGTAGGAGAGCTGCTTGCCCTGCAGAAGGCTTGCAGTCGCGACCCCGGGGCGCTTGTCGCCCGTCACGTAGAAACCGGCCTTCTGGTGCGGGTTTTCGCCGTAGCGCATTTCTTGCCTGAGCACGCCGCCGATCACGCGGTGACGCGGCATCGGAGTGTCGAGCACCTCGGCGAACCAATTGGAAATCGCCGCATCGTAAGCGGCGGTGCGGGCATAGGCCTTCGCAGCCATCTTCTGGCGGAAGGCGTAGCGCGTGGTGCCGCTGGCAATCTCCTCGAGAAGCTGCGGATAGTCGGCCGGATCGGTGACGATCGTCACATAGGCATGGTTCTTGGCCGAAGCGCGGATCATGGCCGGGCCGCCAATGTCGATGTTCTCGACCGTGGTCGGATAGTCGCCGCCGGCAGCGCGCACCTCTTCGAAGGGATAGAGATTGATGACGGCAAGGTCGATGGCCGCAATGCCGTGTTCGTTCATGGCCGCCGTGTGTTCGGCGTCGTCGCGGATGGCAAGCAGCCCGCCATGGACATTCGGGTGAAGCGTCTTGACGCGGCCGTCCATGATCTCCGGAAAGCCGGTCAGTTCCGAAACGTCGCTCACGGGAAGCCCGGCTGCGGAAATCGCCTTGTGCGTGCCGCCGGTCGAAACCAGCCGGATGCCCTTCTCGTTCAGAGCCTTGGCGAGCTCGATGACGCCGGTCTTGTCGGAGACGGAGAGGAGGGCGGTTTTGATCCGAACCTCGTCCGGGGCGGGGATTTTCTTGGAGGCGACAGCCATCAACCTTGCTCCTTTGGCAGCGCCGGACGCCTGCAGGGAACGGTTCCGGCGGTTGGGATGGCTGCCCGTTAGCACAGCTTCCCACGGGAAGAAACCGTCGCCGCGGCACGCAGGGGAAACTAGCGGGACGCGGCATGCCTACCCCTCGCGGGTCAATGTCCACTGAATTTCCGGCTGTGGTTCTACAGTGAAGGTGACGGTGATCTGCGACGACGTCCGAATGCCGGATGGATCGGCGAAGAAGACGTCCTCCTCGATCGCCAGTTCGCCGTCGCGGCAGGCAAAGAGCCAACCCTCGCCATCAGGCGCCGTGAGATAGATCTCGCTGTCGCTGTGCCGGCGCATACCGATCGATGGATGGACATGAAAACGGGCAACGGCGAGTGCGGCATGGGCCGCATCCGGCTCACGCCCATCCTCCCGCGAAAGACGGTCGCGGCCGCGGACAAGGCGGCCACCGTTCAAGATTCCGATGTCGCGTTCGTGGATGAGGCCGAACAAGGCGAGATAACCGTCATGGCTTGCCCGGGCGGCGTCGATCACGCCGGGCTCGTCCTTTCGTTCGACGACGACCCGTGGCAGCTCGCCCGTCACGATGGGCCCCAGGAATTTCGATTTCGAGAAGCGCAGTGAGGAGGTGTCGTTGACGGTCACCGTCGAGTGAGCGGCAGTTGCGCGCGCCATCTGGCGGAATCGTTCGCCGGCGAATTTCGGTGCGCCGGAATTGATGATGAAACGGTTCCGCCCCGAAGACATCTCGAAAGAGAGGCAGCCCGCATGGGCCGTGCGCGACAGATCGACCGAAAGCGGGCGGCCCGTGTCCATGATGATGGCGGTATCGCCAAGCGAGAGCCGCTCGAAATGGATGTGCGGCAACGAACGGAACGGCTCGCCCGCGGTTTCGTCATAGCGCAGCACCGAGGCGAGCTCGTGGGCGAGCACCGAGGTGGCGCCGTTGAAGAGCGCCAGCTCGCCGCCCTGGTGACGAAAGAACCGCAACGCCGGATAGATCCGGTCGATGGCGGGAATCAGCCGGGACGGCACGTCGTGGCCGAGATTGACATAGGTCTGGCGCAGCGGCAGCAGGTCGAGCAGCAATTCGAGCCCGGCCCGCGGATTGCGGGAGAAATGGCCGCCGTCGGGCAGGACCTGGCGGTCGAGCTCGAGATCGAGACGGCGCGATGCCTTGCGGATCACCGAAGCCGAGGCGGGCATGGAGACCGAGGCCGCCGCGAGTGCGATGCGGACCCGAAGCCGCGCCTCGCCATCGGGCAGGGTCTCGGCAATATGCCGGAGGTACCGCACCTGCAATGCCAGGCTTTTCAGGAAGCGGCGATAGAAGCCACGCTCGGCGTTGCGCAGCACCACCGGCGAGTGCGACAGCCAGGCGATGATGCGCTGCGCAACCACATCCGCTTCCCAGGAGATGCCGCCGATGTTTCGGCCGTGGCTGGCGATCCAATCGTCGATGATCTGCCGGAGCTTCACGAATCCGGCTTCGTCGCGTACGGCGCGAAGATGGCGCAGCCAGGCAAAAGAATGCAACTTCGTTGCAAAGGCGCGTGACGGCAGGTCGATCTCGAAGGGCGAATCGCCTTCCGTGTCGAGCGCACGGCCGCCAAGCGGATAGCGGCCCTGAAGAATCTCCTCGGCCACGAAGGAGTCGATGGCTCTTAGATCCGTCGGAGCGACGATCAGGCGATCGGGCGTCGAGCCGGCAAGGCGGAGCGCCGACATGCGCCCGAGCGAGAGCCCGCGCGAAAAGCGGCGCCAGCCTTCGCGCAGATACAGGTAAAGGAGCCTTCGTTCACTCGAAAACAGCATCGGCGCCCGTCGGTTTCCTCGTTGATGCAGCGGACCCTTTCGAAGCGCGCGAGCGGCACTCGCCCCGTTGCGCCAGGAATCCTTCCTGGATCGGATACGGCCTGGAAATGACTAAGATTTTATCAACCTATGTGCCATTGTTAGGCGCCTGCTTCCGAAGCGTCAATCGCCGCAGCGAAACAGGCTGTTGACGGGTCACACAACCGTGCGGCCTCCTGAATGCACGAAGTCTTTCAACCTGCGCACCGTGCCTTTCAAGAATCGGGACCGATTTCCGGAAGCCGGATGCTCAGGCTCAAGGAGCTGCAGCGACCATTGCGCCTGAAAAGACGCGCGGCGCCGTAGCTTCCGGCCTCAGCCGAGGCTTCGGCGCAGGACCGCGGCGTAGAACCCATCGAGCCCGCCGGCAAAGGGAGGGGCGAGCGGCAGCATTGCCGGTGTCGTGCGGAACTCGCCAAGCGCGGTGACCGCTGCCTCGAGCCCCGGCCAGTCGGCCGCGGCGATCGGCAGTCGTTCGCAGAGGCCGTCGGCGACGACGCGCTCGACCACCTCCTCGCCCTCGCGAGGATCGAGCGAGCAATTGGAAAAGACCACGGTTCCGCCGGGTTTGACGACGGTCAGCGCGTGCCGCAGCAGCTTTTCCTGAAGCCGCGCAAGCTTGTCGATGTCCTCCGGCCCCTTGGTCCAGAGCACGTCCGGGTGGCGCCGGGTCGTGCCGGTGGAGGAGCAGGGGGCATCGAGGAGTGCCGCATCGAACAGCTCTTCCGGCTGGAACTCGGCCATATCGATCTCTTTCGTCCGGGCCTCAAGCCCGAGTCGCGCAAGATTGCCCTCGAGTCGCCGCAGCCGGCTGGAGGACTGATCGAGCGCCGTGACGCTTGCCCCGGCAAAAACGAGCTGCGCCGTCTTGCCGCCGGGGGCGGCGCAGAGATCGAGCACAGCCTTGCCGGCAACATCGCCGAAGAGGCGCGCCGGGATCGAAGCGGCTGCGTCCTGCACCCACCAGGCGCCCTCGGCAAAGCCAGGCAAGGACGGAATCGACCCGGAAAATTCCGGGAGCCGGACCGAGCCCGTCGGCAGGACCGTGCCGCCGAGGCGCTCGGCCCAGGACGCGTTATCGGCCTTGACCGTGAGATCGATGGCGGCGGGAACGAGCTGCGCTTCCGAGATCCTGTCTGCCTGTTCGCGGCCATAATGCGCGACGAGCCGGTCGTGGAACCAGTCCGGCATTGCCGGAACGCTTTGCACCCGCGCGAGAACGTCCTCCTTTTCGCGCGACAGCCGCCGCAGCACCGCGTTGACGAGGCTGGCGAAGCGACGGTTGCGCGGATCTGCTTGCGCCTGTTCGACCGCCAGATCGACGGCGGAGTGATCGGGAACATCGAGATAGAGGATTTGGGCGGCGGCAACCGTCAGCACATGCTCAAGGGCGCGCGCGCCTTCCGGCAGGGACGTCTGAAGAAGCGAACCGATTGCCGCCCGGATCCGCGGCAGGTGCCTGAGCGCGGAATTGAGGATGGCACGCACGAGCGCCCGGTCGGCATCGTTGAGGCCGCGATAGGCGGAATTGCCGTGCTCCTGATCGAGCATGCCATCGAGCGGCGTCTTGCGATCGACAACGGCCGCCAGGATCTTGGCGGCGGCCTGGCGGCTCTGCAGGCCGGGCTTGCCGGCCGCAGCAGGGCCCGATCGCGCTCCGCCCTTCTGGGAAGCCTTGCTTGACCGGGGTCGTTTCGGATGTGAATCGTTCTTGTTGTTTTCAGGCATCAGGACCAGGGGCCTTTCGGCGGTTCGGAACCACCGCGACCCCAGCCGGTTCTCGGGACAGAGCGCGATTTGCGCACTGCAATATCAGGGCCGCCCGTGCCCGTCGAGCCCGTCGACATCTCCCGCGCCATTCTTTCGAGCGCGGCGATACGGTTTTCGGTATTCGGATGGGTCGAAAAGAGGTTGTCCATCCGCTCGCCCGACAGCGGGTTGATGATGAACATGTGCGCCGTCGCCGGATTGCGTTCCGCATCGTCATTGTGGACGACATGGGCGGCGCGGGCGATCTTGCCAAGCGCCGAGGAGAGCCAGAGCGGATTGCCGCAGATCTCAGCACCCCGGCGGTCGGCGGAATATTCGCGCGTGCGGCTGATCGCCATCTGCACCAGGGCGGCCGCGAGCGGCGCGACGATCATCGCGATCAACACGCCGATGAAGCCGAGCGGATTGTTGTTGTCGCGATTGCCGCCAAAGAAGAAGGCGAAATTGCCGAGCATGGAGATCGCGCCTGCAAGGGTCGCGGTCAGCGTCATCGTCAGCGTGTCGCGATTCTGGACATGCGCCAACTCATGCGCCATGACACCGGCGACTTCCTGGTGGGACAGGGACTGCAAGAGGCCGGTGGACGCGGCGACCGCCGCATTCTCCGGATTACGGCCGGTGGCGAAGGCATTCGGCTGCGGGCTGTCGATGACATAGACGCGCGGCATCGGCAGGCCGGCATTCTTCGCGAGATCCCGGACGATGCCGTAATATTCCGGGGCTCTGCGCTCGTCGACCTCCTGGGCGCGATACATGCTCAAGACCATGCGGTCGGAATTCCAGTAGGAGAAGAAATTCATCGCCGCGGCGATCACAAAGGCGATCATCATGCCGCCCCTGCCGCCGATGACAAAGCCGACGGCCATGAACAGGACGGTCATGAAGGCAAGCAGCATGGCGGTGCGCACGAGGTTCATGGATGGGCTCCAGGCATTTCTTTCTTCGCCGGTCGTATCGGGAGCCCGGCGCCAAGCCGGCGCTCCCGATATGCTACGAACGTTTCACGTGAATCAGGGTTCCCGCACAGGCGGAAGCTCATTATATGATGGGGACGAAACCTCGGCTCTTCAATATCGTCAGGGAAATCCAGCCGTCACATGCAAAGCAGCAACGACAATTCGCCCGATCGTCCGGAGCGGTCGCTACCCCCGGCAGCACTTCGCGCGCTCAAGGAAGCCGAGGAGAGACGTCAGGCCGCAGAACCGAAGGAGATGCCGACGGAACGCGGCGGCCGCGGCGGCCTGGATCCGGCGCGCTTCGGCGACTGGGAAATCAAGGGCAGGGCCATCGATTTCTGAGGCACCGTTGCGCGCCCGAATCAATCGCCGGGACGCAAACTCCGGGAGGAATCCGGCTAAATTTCTCACCTGGTAGTGTCCGGGCCCCCATTGGGGCCCGGACACTTTATCACGCGCGGTTCTGGCGATTGCCGATCAGGTCGTCGACCACCGTCGGATCGGCGAGCGTCGAGGTGTCGCCGAGCGAACCGAAATCGTCCTCGGCGATCTTGCGCAGGATGCGCCGCATGATCTTGCCCGAGCGGGTCTTCGGCAGGCCCGGGGCGAACTGGATCTTGTCCGGCGTGGCGATCGGACCGATCTCCGAGCGCACATGCTTGACGAGTTCCTGGCGCAGCTCGTCGCTGCCGGCTTCCCCCGCCATTAGCGAGACATAGCAATAGATGCCCTGACCCTTGATCGGATGCGGGTAACCGACCACCGCCGCCTCCGTAACGAGAGGATGGGAGACGAGCGCCGATTCCACCTCGGCCGTGCCGAGGCGGTGGCCGGAGACGTTCAGAACGTCGTCGACGCGGCCGGTGATCCAGTAATAGCCGTCCTCGTCGCGGCGGCAGCCGTCGCCGGTGAAGTACTTGCCCTTATAGGTGGAGAAGTAGGTCTGCACGAAGCGCTCGTGGTCGCCATAGACCGTGCGCATCTGTCCCGGCCAGCTGTCGGTAAGGCAAAGATTGCCGTCCGCAGCGCCTTCGAGCACGTTGCCCTCATTGTCGACGAGCTGCGGCTGGACGCCGAAGAAGGGCCGCGTCGCCGAACCGGGCTTGAGATCCGTCGCACCCGGCAGCGGCGTGATCAGGATGCCGCCGGTTTCCGTCTGCCACCAAGTGTCGACGATCGGGCAGCGTTCGTCACCGACCACATGGTAGTACCATTCCCAGGCTTCCGGGTTGATCGGCTCGCCGACCGTGCCGAGCAGCCGCAGCGACGAGCGCGACGAGCGCTTGACGAAGTCGTCGCCGGCGCCCATCAGCGAGCGGATCGCCGTCGGCGCGGTGTAGAAGATATTGACCTTGTGCTTGTCGATGACTTCCCAGAAGCGGCCGGCGTCCGGGAAGTTCGGTACGCCCTCGAACATCAGCGTCGTCGCGGCGTTGGCGAGCGGGCCGTAGACGATATAGGAATGGCCGGTCACCCAGCCGACATCCGCCGTGCACCAGTAGATGTCGCCGTCCTGGTAATCGAAGACATATTGATGCGTCATCGAGGCATAGACGAGATAGCCGCCGGTCGTGTGCAGCACGCCTTTCGGCTTGCCCGTCGAGCCGGAGGTGTAGAGGATGAACAGCGGATCCTCCGCGTTCATCTTCTCCGGCGGGCAGTCCGGCTCGACCGTGGCGATCTCCTGGTGGAACCAGAGGTCACGGCCCGGCGCCCACGGAACCTTGCCGCCGGTGCGGCGCACGACCAGCACCTTGTTGACCATGACGTATTGCTTGGCGGCGATGTCGATCGCCTTCTCCGCATTCTCCTTGAGCGGCACCGGCTTGCCACCGCGCAGGCCCTCGTCGCAGGTGATCACGAAAGTGGACTCGCAATCGACGATGCGGCCGGCCAGAGCCTCCGGCGAGAAGCCGCCGAAAACGACCGAGTGGATGGCGCCGATGCGGGCGCAGGCGAGCATCGCATAAGCCGCTTCCGGGACCATCGGCATGTAGATGGTGACGCGATCGCCCTTCTTGACGCCGTGCTTCTTGAGCACGTTCGCAAGCCGGCAGACCTTGTCGTAGAGTTCGTTGTAGGTGATCTTCTTGTCGACGTAGGGATTGTCTCCCTCCCAGATGATCGCCGTCTTGTCACCATGCTCCTCGAGATGGCGGTCGATGCAGTTGTAAGAAATGTTCGTGAACCCGTCTTCGTACCATTTGATCGAGACATCGCCCTCGAAAGAGGTGTTCTTGACCTTCGTATAGGGCTCGAACCAATCGATCCGCTTGCCGTGCTTGCCCCAGAAACCGGCCGGATCGGCGACGCTTTCCTGATACCACTTCAGATAGGTCTCGTTGTCGAGCAGTGTCCGGCTCTTGGCCGATTCCAGGACCGGATAGGTCGTGACGGACATATTTTCCTCCCTGCGCATTTCGGTCGCTGTTACGGGGCGGAATGCATGCGAAAAATCCGGCATTCCGCTCCGGAGCGGCGTTCTTCGCCACCCGCTTGGGACGATTCATACCAGTTCGATGCTCTGCCGCAATTAGACAAAAGCACATTTGGAAGTGAAGAATTGCAATTTCGAGACAAGAACGATATAGAACGCTCAATTCCCGGAAATCAGTGGTAGACTCCACGGCCCGCGACACCGGCGCGGACGGACAAAAGGACTATATCCATGGCTCAGCAACTGCTTATGCCCAAGGCAACAGCCGTCTGGCTCGTTGACAACACCGCCCTGTCGTTCGACCAGATCGCGCAGTTCTGCAAGCTGCACCCGCTCGAAGTCAAGGCGATTGCCGACGGCGAATCGGCCCAGGGCATCAAGGGGCTCGATCCGATTGCCACCGGTCAACTTTCGCGCGACGAGATCGGCCGCGGCGAGGCGAATCCCAACCACAAGCTCAAGCTTTCCGAGCCCAAGGTCCGCGTTCCGGATTCGAAGCGCAAGGGCCCGCGCTACACGCCGGTGTCGAAGCGCCAGGACCGGCCGAACGCCATCCTGTGGCTCGTGCGCAATCACCCGGAACTGAAGGACGCCCAGATCTCGCGGCTCGTCGGCACGACGAAATCGACGATCGAGCAGATTCGCGAGCGCACCCACTGGAATTCGGCCAACCTGACGCCGATGGATCCGGTGACGCTCGGCCTCTGCTCGCAGATCGACCTCGATCTGGAAGTCGAGCGCGCCGCCAAGGGCCGGCCGCTGCCGACCGCCGCCGAGGCGGGCGCTACGCTCGAGGCCGCACAGGAAACGGAAAAGCTGAGCTATGATTTTGACCGCGAAGAGGAGAAGGAAATCGATGCTGATGCCGTCTTCGCCAAGCTGAAGTCGCTGAAGTCCGACCGCAAGGACGAGGAAGACGACGAATATTGATCGCTTTGTCCGCGATGAATCGCAAAGAACCCGGGTCGCAGGAGCCGGGTTTTTTGTTGACCGCCGCTTGTTCGGTAGTTCGGCCTCAATAGGCGGAGCCGGCAGGATTCTTGAGGTTGTGGCGTTCGGTTCCCTGGAGCGGCGGGTTGAAGATGCTGACGAGGATCAGGTCCTCATTGCGGCCGCCGCGCAGATAGTGCTTGTCATGCTTGTCGAGCACATAGATGTCGCCCTTGCGGATCGGAAAGATATTGCCCTCCATGTCCTCGACCTCGCCTTCGCCAGCGATGCAGTAGCAGGCTTCGAGATGATTGCGGTAGTGCAGCAGAGAGACCGTATTGGCCCGCACGACCGTATGGCAGACCGTGAAGCCCATGCCGTCCTTTTCCGTCAGCAGGCGATGGCTGGTGCCGCTGCCCCACTCGACGAAGTGATCCGTCGATTCGACATCCATCAGGCTGCGCACGAACATTCGATTGTTCTCCCCATCGTTAAGGAAAATTGACAAAAGTGGCGACACGAGTTCAGATCGATCGCGGTAAGACCTTTATTCACTGAATATCAGTCACTCACAAATGACGATTCCTCATCGGATAGTTGAGGAGAATTTACAGATGATGCCACCGTTTGGCGCACTCCGGGTCTTCGAGGCCGCGGCCCGGCATGCCAGCTTCTCGCGCGCCGCCGACGAGTTGCATGTCACCCATGCCGCCGTCAGCCATCAGATCCGGCAATTGGAGGCGTGGTTCGGACGGCCGCTGTTCCTGCGGGAGAAGCGCGGCGTTCGCCTCGTGGCCGAGGCCGAAAGGCTTGCAGATGCCCTGTCGGCCAGCTTCGAGCGCATTGCCGCCGAGGCGGAATTGCTGAAGCTCCGGACGAAGTCGGAGATCACGGTCGCATGCATTCCGTCGATCGCGACGCGCTGGCTGATCCCCGCGCTCGGCGATTTCCTTGCCGCCCATTCCGATGTCACGGTCAAGGTGGTCTACGCCGCCGCCGAGCAGCGGCTGCGCGAAACTGGCTGCGACGTGCTGATAACGCTCGGCGCCGACACGTCGGAGGGCGTGCTGTGCGAACGGCTCTTCTCCCGCTTGAACCGGCCCGTTGCCAGCCCGCGCTATCTCGAACACAAGGGCAATCCGGCAAGCGCCGAGCAGATCGCCACGATGGACCTGCTGCACGACGAGACGACCGCCCATTGGCGGCAATGGTTCGCCAGGGCCGGCGTGCCGCGACCGCTTGCGGCGAAAGGCCCGGTGTTTCAGGATTTCAATATGCTGGCGACCGCCGCCATCGCAGGCCACGGTGTCGCGCTTTGCCCGGTCGAGGTCTGCCGCCGGGAGATCGAAAATGGCGATCTGGTCGTGCTCTCGCAGATCGCGATTCTTGAAGAGGAGAGCTATTTCCTTATCAGCAGATCGTCGCGACAGAAGGCGGCTTCCGCCTTCTGCGCCTGGTTCAAGATGGTGGTCGATGCTCACCCCAACGGCGGTGGACTGTGACCGACCCGATGGGACAGGGCGCTCAACATCCACCGCCGCAGTTGTCAGACGCCGATACCCTTGGCCTGCAGCACTTCCGAGATCTCGTCGAGGATTGCCGGATCGTCGATCGTCGCCGGCATTTTCCAGGGCTGGCGATCGGCGATCTTCTGGATCGTCGCGCGCAGGATCTTGCCCGACCGGGTCTTCGGCAACCGCTTGACGCAGATGGCGGTGCGGAAGGCGGCGACCGGTCCGATGCGCTCGCGCACGAGGCCGACGACCTCCTTTTCGATCTCCGCCGGCTCACGGGAAACATTGGAGTTTATCACCAGGAAGCCGGCCGGCACCTGGCCCTTCAATGGGTCCGCAATGCCGATGACGGCGCACTCGGCGACGTCCGGATGGCTGGCGCAGACCTCTTCCATCGCGCCCGTCGACAGCCGATGGCCGGCGACATTGATGATGTCGTCGGTGCGGGCCATGATGAAGACATAGCCGTCCTCGTCGATATAGCCGGCATCCGCCGTCTTGTAATAGCCGGGAAATTCCTCGAGATAGGCGGCGTGGAAGCGCCCATCGGCGTTCCAGAGCGTCGGCAGGCAACCGGGCGGCAGCGGCAGCTTGATTACCACATTGCCGAGCGTGCCGGGCATGACCGGATAACCGGCATCATCGAGGATCTGTACGTCATAGCCGGGCAAAGGCACGGCCGGGGAGCCGTATTTCACCGGTAGCAGGCCGAGCCCGACGGCGTTGCCCGCGATGGGCCAGCCGGTCTCCGTCTGCCACCAATGGTCGATGACCGGGACGCCGAGCGCCCGTTCGGCCCAGCGGATCGTATCGGGATCGGCCCGCTCGCCGGCCAGATACAACGCACGAAAACGCGACAGATCGTGGCGCGCCACATGCGACGCCGCAGGATCCTCCTTGCGGATCGCCCGCAGTGCCGTCGGCGCGGTGAACATCACGGTGACACCATGTTCGGCGATGATGCGCCAATAGGTGCCGGGATCGGGCGTGCCGACCGGCTTGCCTTCGAAAAGGATCGAGGTGCTGCCGTTGAGAAGCGGGCCATAGACGATGTAGGAGTGGCCGACCACCCAGCCGATATCGGAGGCCGCCCAGAAGACCTCGCCGACCTTGACGCCGAAAAAATTCTCCATCGACCATTTGAGCGCGACCATATGGCCGCCGGTGTCGCGTACGACACCCTTCGGCTGGCCGGTCGTTCCCGACGTGTAGAGCACGTAGAGCGGATCGGTGGCGGCGACGGGAGCACAGGGCGCCTCTTCGCCAGCCGCCTTCGCCGCGGCGAGCGCCTCTGAAAGGTCGATATCGCGGCCTGGCACCATGTCCGCGGCAAGCATGTCGCGCTGGAAGACCAGGCAATGGGCGGGCTTGTGCCGCGCAGCCTCGATCGCCTGGTCGAGCAGCGGCTTATAGGCGACGGTGCGGCCGGGCTCGAGGCCGCAGCTCGCCGAAACGACGAGTTTCGCCTTGCAATCATCGACGCGCACGGCGAGTTCGTTGGCGGCGAAGCCGCCGAAGACCACCGAATGGACGGCACCGATACGCGCCGCGGCGAGCATGGCGATGGCCGCCTCAGGGATCATCGGCATGTAGATGACGATCCGGTCGCCCTTTTCGACGCCGAGCTTGCGGTAAACCGCGGCAAGCGCTTTCACGTCGGAAAGCAGCTCCTCATAACTGATCTTCTCGGTCCGGCCGGTGACGGGGCTGTCATAGATGAAGGCCGCCTGTTCGCCGCGACCGGCCGCGATGTGGCGGTCGAGGCAATTGTAACAGGTATTGGTGAGACCATCGGGAAACCAGAGGCCGTAGGTCCCGCGCTCCGCATCGAAGATCCGCCGCGGCTTTTCGAACCAGTCGATCGCTTGCGCCGCCTCCGCCCAGAAGCCCTCGGGGTCGGCTTTCCATGCGGCATACACTTCGGAATAGCGGCTCGCCATCTCCGTTCTCCTCCACTCGCCTCCCGGACGCGGCGTCCGGCTCCTCGCTGCGAAGGATAGGCCCGCGGCGGGAAAGGTGAACCCCGACGAAAGGGGAATGCCCGGAAAAGAGGCAGAGCGAAAGCGGTTTTACGCCCGCGCCCTGCTTTGTGCTGGAATTGTTCAGCGCGCGCCGAAGATCGCCGAACCGACGCGTACGCTGGTGGCGCCGAAGGCGATCGCCGTTTCGAAATCGCCGGACATGCCCATGGAGAGCCGTTCAAGCCCGCATCGGCGGGCGATCTTGTGAAGCAGGGCGAAGTGCGGACCGGGATTTTCATCGAACGGCGGAATGCACATCAGCCCCTCGATCACCAGACCGAGCTCGGTGCGGCAGAAATCGACAAAGGCCCCGGTCTCCTTGGGCGCAATTCCCGCCTTCTGCTGCTCCAGACCGGTATTGACCTGCACGTAGAGCCGAGGCTTTCGCCCCTGGCGCGCCATCTCGGCGGCGACGGCGCGCGCGATTTTCTCCCGGTCGATTGTTTCGATGACGTCGAAGAGCGCGACGGCGTCGGCCGCTTTGTTGGACTGCAGCGGACCGATCAGATGCAGTTCGAGGTCCGGGGTCTCCGCCCTCAGCGCGGGCCATTTGCCCTGTGCTTCCTGCACGCGATTTTCCCCGAATACCCGCTGGCCGGCTTCGATGACGGGAAGGATCGCCTCGGCATCGAAGGTCTTGGAGACCGCGACCAGGACCACGGAGTGGGCGGGCCGGTTCGCCGCCTGTTCGCCCGCGCGAATCCGGCTCAGGACATCATCCAGCCGTTCCTGCACTTCCATCCTTGGCTCCTTCCGCTAAGAGGTGTCGCTCACCGACTGAGCGGATTAGTGAAACTTGCCGTGCTTGCCAAGCCCGCTGACCGGGAAACCGTCCCCGAAAACCCTTCGAAACTTGACGCTCGGGCTGTTTCATGATGAAGGTCACGCCAGCTATCATGAGGGTGCTTTGAGCCCCGCAGACTTCCGGAACATCGACGAAAAATGGCGACCGAACGATACAATCCGCGTGATGCCGAGCCACGCTGGCAGCAGGAATGGGAAGCAGGCAAGGTCTTCGAGACCGCGAATGACGATCCGCGCGAGAAGTACTACGTGCTGGAGATGTTTCCCTACCCGTCCGGACGGATTCATATGGGGCACGTGCGCAACTACACCATGGGCGACGTCGTCGCCCGCTATAAGCGCGCCCGCGGCTTCAACGTGCTGCATCCCATGGGCTGGGACGCCTTCGGCATGCCGGCGGAGAATGCCGCCATGGAGCGCGGCGTGCACCCGGCCGGCTGGACCTACCAGAACATCGCCTCGATGAAGGCGCAGCTGAAGGTCATGGGCTTGTCGCTCGACTGGAGCCGCGAATTCGCAACCTGCGATCCGGCCTATTACCAACGCCAGCAGCACCTGTTCCTCGATTTCCTGGAAAGGGGCCTCGTCTATCGCAAGCAGTCGAAGGTCAATTGGGACCCGGTCGACAACACTGTGCTCGCCAATGAGCAGGTGATCGACGGCCGCGGTTGGCGCTCGGGTGCGCTGGTCGAGCAACGCGAGCTGACGCAGTGGTTCTTCCGCATCACCGACTTCAGCCAGGACCTGCTCGACGCGCTCGACACGCTCGACCAGTGGCCGGAAAAGGTGCGGCTGATGCAGAAGAACTGGATCGGCCGCTCCGAGGGCCTGTCGCTCAGATGGGAGCTCGACCCGGCGACCGTCCCGGGCGACACGACGGAACTGACCGTCTATACGACGCGTCCCGACACGCTTTTTGGCGCCTCCTTCCTGGCGATCTCCGCCGACCATCCGCTAGCCAGGGAAGCGGCGGCCAAGAATGCCGAAATCGACGCCTTCTGCGAGGAGTGCCGCCGCGCCGGCACCTCGCTTGCCGCTCTCGAGACGGCCGAAAAGAAGGGCATCGACACCGGCATCCGCGCCGTGCATCCGCTCGATCCGAGCTGGGAGCTGCCGGTCTACGTCGCCAATTTCGTGCTGATGGACTACGGCACCGGCGCCATCTTCGGCTGCCCCTCCGGCGACCAGCGCGACCTTGACTTCGCCCGCAAATACAGCCTGCCGGTCGTGCCCGTGGTGATGCCCGAGGATGCCGATGCCGGGACCTTCACGATCGGCGACGAAGCCTATGTCGGCGACGGCGTGATGATCAATTCGTGTTTCCTCGACGGGCTCTCGACCGAGGATGCCTTCGAGACGATAGCCTCGAAACTCGAGAAGGAGATGCTGAACGGCGAACCGCGGGCAGAGCGCAAGGTCAATTTCCGCCTGCGCGACTGGGGCATCTCCCGCCAGCGCTATTGGGGGTGTCCGATCCCGGTCATTCATTGCGACGATTGCGGCGTCGTGCCGGTGCCGAAGGCGGATCTGCCGGTGACGCTGCCACCGGACGTCACCTTCGATAAGCCCGGCAACCCGCTGGATCGCCATCCGACCTGGCGCCACGTCGCCTGCCCGCAATGCGGCAAGGACGCGCGCCGGGAAACCGACACGATGGACACTTTCGTCGATTCCTCCTGGTATTTCGCCCGCTTCACCGCCCCTTGGGAGGACACGCCGACCGATCCCAAGGCCGCCAACCATTGGCTGCCGGTCGATCAATATATCGGGGGTATCGAGCATGCGATTCTGCACCTGCTCTATTCGCGCTTCTTCACCCGGGCGATGAGGGCAACCGGTCACGTAGCGCTGGACGAACCCTTCAAGGGCCTGTTCACGCAGGGCATGGTGGTGCACGAGACCTATAGCCGCGGCGAAGGTGCGCAACGTGAATGGATCACCCCGGCCGAAGTCCGCATCGAAGAGATCGACGGGCGGCGGCGTGCGGTGCTGATCGAAACCGGCGAGGAGATCGCCATCGGCTCGATCGAGAAGATGTCGAAGTCGAAAAAGAACGTCGTCGACCCCGACGACATCATCGGCTCCTATGGTGCCGATACCGCGCGCTTCTTCGTGCTTTCCGACTCGCCGCCGGACCGCGACGTCATCTGGTCCGAGGCGGGCGTCGAAGGCGCCCACCGTTTTGTCCAGCGCGTCTGGCGACTGGTGAGCGAAGCGGCCGACATGCTGCGCAGCGTCGAAGCTTCGCCGGCGAAGGATGGCGAGGGGCTCGCCATCTCGCAGGCCGCACACCGCACGCTCAAGGCCGTTGAGGCGGACTACGACAAGCTTGCCTTCAACAAGGCCGTTGCCCGGATCTACGAGCTCGTAAACCTGCTCGCTGCCCCGCTGACCCAGGTCGCCGGCGGCAAGGCCGAGACGACGGTGATTGCGGCGGTTAAGGACGCCACCGCGATCCTGATCGACCTGATCGCGCCGATGATGCCGCATCTCGCGGAAGAATGCTGGCGGGAAATCGGCGGCGAGGGGTTGATTGCCGAGAAATCCTGGCCGAGCTTCGACCCGGCCTTGGTCGTCGAGAACGAAATCACCCTGCCGGTGCAGATCAATGGCAAGAAGCGGGCCGATTTGACAATCGCGCGCGACGCAGATCAGAGTGCGATCGAAAGCGCCGTGCTCGCCCTCGACGTCGTCAAGTCGGCGCTGGACGGCGGCTCTCCGAAGAAGATCATCGTCGTGCCGCAAAGGATCGTCAATGTCGTTGTCTGATGAATCTGGCTACCGTTTCCGGCCCCTCGGTGTGCTGGCCGGTGCGCTGCTGCTGACGGTGCTCGCCGGCTGTCAGGTGCGCCCGCTCTACTCTGACGGTCCGACGGGTGCGACGGCGACTTCGCTGGCGTCGATCGAGATTTCCGAAGCCGACGACCGGGTCGAGCAGGAGGTTCGCAACGCCCTGATCTTCCTGACCTCCGGCGGCAAGGGCGAACCGGTCAATCCGCAATATCACCTCGCCTTGAACGTATCGTACCGGACCATGGGTGTGCTCTACGATCAGGCCCGCGACAGGGCGGGCGCAGGGCGCATCGTCGTCAAGGCGGATTACAATCTGACGAGGACCGCGACGGGCGAGACCGTGAAGTCGGGCTATCGATCGGCCGTGGCGCTGGTGGACTTCCCCGAGCAGGAGTTCGCCAAGATCCGAGCGGCGCGCGACGGCGAGAATCGCGCTGCCAGGGAACTGGCGGAGCTCATCAGCGCCGACATCGCCGCCGCACTCGGACGCTGATCCGGTGGCCGGATGAGCGAGGTCAAGTCGCACGAGTTCGATAATTTCCTGCAGAAATCTGCGGCGCATTATCGGCTTTTCCTCGTCTATGGTCCCGATCGCGGCCTCGTTTCCGAACGGGCGGCCCAACTCGCCGGTTCGTTCGGCATTCCCCTGGACGACCCTTTCGCCGTCGTCAAACTCGATGCAACGGAGTTGCAGCAGGGGGCCGGCCGCCTTCTCGACGAGGTCAATGCCATCGGCCTATTCGGCGGTGAGAAACTCATCTGGATCAAGGGCGCTTCGGCGGAAAAGGGCCTCAGCGAAGCCCTGCAGGTTCTTGCCGCCGCGCCGCCGTCGGGCAGCTATTTGGTGATCGAGGCTGGAGACCTCAAGAAGGGCGCAGCACTGCGAAAAGCGGCCGAGCCTTCGCGCGCCGTTGCCTCCATCGCCTGCTATAGCGACGATGCGCGCGCCCTCAATGCGCTCGTCGATAAGGAGTTGTCGGAGGCGGGCTTGCGCATCAGCCCGGCCGCGCGCGAGCGGCTCTTGGAGGCCCTTGGCGGCGATCGCATCGCCTCGCGCAACGAGGTGAGAAAGCTCGCGCTCTATTGCCGCGGCAGGGATATCATCAGCGAGGAGGACGTGCTCGCCATCGTCGGCGATTCCAGCGCCATCTCGGTCGATGATGCCGTCGACGCGGTTCTGCAGGGCGATGTGGATGCGCTGATGCATGCGATGAAGAAGATCACCACGTCGAAGACGCCGGCCTTCCTGGTGCTTCAGTCCTGCCTCAGGCAGTTTCAGCAGTTGGACGTCATGCGGTCCGAAATGGACGCAAACCGCCAATCGGCGAGCCAGGTGATCGCCAGCCTCGGCCGCGGTCTGCATTTCCGCCGCAAGCCGATTGTCGAGGCGGCGCTCCGCCACTGGACCGCGCCGGCCATTCGCCGTGAATTGAACCGGCTGCAGGCAACGATCTATCAGAGCCGCAGCCGCCAGAGCCTCGAGGAAAGCCTCGTGCTGCAAAATCTGTTGGCAATTGCGATTCAATCAGCGAAGCGCTGAGGATGGCAACGGCCGCGGAGCTGCCGCGGCTTGGCTTCAAGGAAGCGCAACTCCGTTGCCGCGTGGATATTCGCCCTTTGGTGGCAAGTTCAAAACCCCAGCCCGGTACATACCGCCGCAAGACAGGGGCCCCGTCTATGGACTATCCGTCCTGCCGACAATTCGCACCCGGCGCACTCATTCCCTTGGAGAATGCAGGAACTCAAGCTGCAATAGTGACGATTGCGCGCCTGATAGCGTCGGACAAAGCTCGCGGCGCAGCGAGATGCCCCTTTCAGCGCCGCTCGAGAAGGCGGCAGATCTCTTCGAGCTGGTCGAGCGTCTTATAGGCAATCCGCAGGTGGCCGCCGGAGGCCTTGTGGTTGACGGTGACCTCGAGGCCAAGACTGTCCGACAATGTGCGCTCCAGCGCCAATGTGTCGGCATCCTTTTCCTCCCGGTGCCGCCCCTTGGCGAAGTTCGGATCGTTCTGCGCCTTGATGTCGTTCTGGGCGAGGCGCTCCGCTTCACGCACGGACAGTCCCTTGCCGACGACGGCCCGCGCCAGCGCCACCGGATCGGAGGTGGGGATCAGCGCGCGGGCGTGACCGGCCGAAAGGCTGCCGGCGGCGAGCATGTCACGCACCGGCTCGGGCAGCTTCAGGAGCCGCAGGCTGTTGGCCACATGACTGCGGCTCTTGCCGATGATGTCGCCGAGATCGTTTTGCGTGTAGCCATGTTCCGCGATCAGCTGCTCGTATCCGAGCGCTTCTTCGAGCGGATTGAGGTCGGAGCGCTGGACGTTTTCGACAATGGCGATTTCCAGTGCTGTGCGGTCGTCGACATCGCGCACGATCACGGGAATTTCGGTGAAGCCGGCCAGCTGGGCGGCGCGCCAGCGGCGTTCGCCGGCGATGATCTCGTATCGGTCCTCGCCCAGCGTGCGGACCACGACCGGCTGGACGATGCCGTGTTGGCGCACGGAACTCGCCAGATCCTGCAATTCCGCCTCATCGAAGTGACGACGCGGGTTGCGGGGGTTGCGCGACACGAACTCGATCGGCACGCGGCGATCGGCACTGACGGGGCTGGCCGGCGTGGCGCCGCTCTGCAAGGGCTGGTCCATTTCGCCGATCAAGGCGGCCAGACCGCGGCCAAGCCGCCTTTTGGAGCTGTCATCGTTCATATGTCACCACTTATATTTCGAAACCGAAACGATCAGGCAGCCGGACGCTGCCGTTCCCGCTGAATCACTTCCGAAGCCAATTGCAGATAGGCTTGGCTTCCGGCGCATTTCAGATCGTAGAGAATGGCCGGCTTGCCGTAGGACGGTGCCTCGGAAACCCGCACATTTCGCGGGATCAAGGTATGATAAACCTTGTCGCCCAGATGCGTACGAACGTCAGTGACGACCTGCTGCGCCAGATTGTTGCGCGAATCGAACATGGTCAGCACGATGCCTTGAATATCCAGATTGGGATTGACCGTGCGCCGCACCTGATCGACCGTCTCCAGGAGTTGGCTCAAGCCTTCGAGCGCAAAGAACTCGCATTGCAGCGGGACAAGCACAGAGTGAGCCGCTGTCATGGCGTTCATCGTCAACAGATTGAAGGAGGGCGGGCAATCGACAAGAATGTAGGAGAACGCATGTGCCTCCGCAGAGGCCAGCGCCTTGCGCAGGCGAAAGACCCGATCAGAATGCTGGGCAATCTCCAGCTCGATTCCAAGCAGATCCATGGTTGAGGGGACAATCGCTAGATTCGGGACCGCCGTCTCCCGGGCGACCTCGCCGATCGAGTGCGTGCCCATGATCAAGTCATAGGAGGACAGGTTCCGATCGCGACGCTGAATGCCAAGGCCGGTGCTGGCATTACCTTGCGGGTCGAGATCGACGATCAGCACCGTTTCGCCGATGGCGGCAAGTGCCGTTGCTAGATTGATGGCCGTCGTCGTCTTTCCGACGCCGCCCTTCTGATTGGCAATGGTGATAATCCGATTCTTGGGGCCAAACATGTTTCCGCTCGCCTGTCACTTCATTCGACGTGAGAGATTTGCAATCTCGAGCACAACCGAATCCGGCTCGACAATACTTGCATGTTTTACCAGATCGAATTGAAAGCGGCTAACGGCTTTGTCGACTTCCTGCTGATAATCCCGTCCTTTATGGAAGAAAGCGACGGTTTTGGAGTCCGGTTGCATCATCCAGGGCGCGGAATAATCGAGCAGTTGCGTGAGATCCGCCAGAGCGCGGGCGGAAATCGCGTCGCAACTGGGAATCATTGATGGGGCCGACTCGATCCGAATCGGGTGCACCGACCCGCGCGCCCCGGTTTCCTGTAGAGCCACGCGCAAGAATGCGGCCTTCTTATTATTGCTTTCGAGCAGATGGACCCAACCGTCCAACAATTCGGAGAGGCAGATGGCGGTAATGACACCCGGAAAGCCGCCGCCGCTGCCAAGATCCACCCAGGTTTTCGGGGATGGGGACAGATAAAAGATCTGCAAGCTGTCCAACACATGGCGCTGCCACAGATCATCGAGAGTGGAGGGAGCGACCAGGTTGATCGACCTCGCCCACTTCTGGAAAAGGCGTCCGAAGTGCTCCAGCTTGTCCTGCGTTTCACGTGAAACACGCAGACCGTTCAGTCTGCCGAGGGGACTCGTTTTCATTGTAGGCTCTGCCCCGCCACACGCTTCGTCCCGCGGTCCTGGCGCCGAAGCCAAGACAAGATCAGTGACACCGCCGCCGGCGTCATCCCATCGACCTTGATGGCCTGCGCTAGATTGCGCGGCCGCTGCTCTGCGAGTTTCTGCTTCAACTCATTCGACAGGCCGGGTAACGCGCTGTAATCGAAATCATCCGGAATCGTTGCACTCTCCTCCCGACGGATCCCAGCGATGTCCGCGGCTTGGCGATCCATGTAGACCGCATAGGCCGCGTCGATTTCCAGCGCTTCCACAACTCTGCCGTCGATACCCACGAGTTCGGGCCAGAGCGATTTCAGTCCAGCGATTGATTGGTCCGGGTAGGAAAGAATGTCGAAGGCTGAACGGCGCTGACCGTCCTGGTTGAGCTTCAGACCATAAGACCTGCCCTGCGATGGCGTGATCGACAGCGACTGCAGCAGCGTCCGGCCGGCATTGTAGGCGCTCCGCCAGGCCTCGAAGCGGCTGCGGCGCGCGGCGCCCACGCAGCCCAGCTCGACGCCTACCGGCGTCAGGCGCATATCCGCATTGTCCGCCCGCAGCGACAATCTGTATTCCGCCCGGGAGGTAAACATCCGGTAGGGCTCCGAAATGCCGCGTGAGGTCAGATCGTCGATCATCACGCCAATATACGAATCGGTCCGGCTGAAGACGAAGGGCTCGCGCCCGGCCGCCGCCAGTGCCGCATTCAGTCCCGCGACCAGCCCCTGCGCGCCGGCTTCCTCGTAACCCGTCGTACCGTTGATCTGCCCCGCCAGGTACAGGCCGGGGATTTTCCGCACTGCCAATGTGAGCTGCAGCTCTCGCGGGTCGACATGATCATATTCGATTGCATAGCCCGGTTGAAGGATCATAGCCTCTTCAAGGCCAGGAATGGTACGAATGAATGCCTCCTGGACCTCCTCCGGAAGCGAGGTGGAGATTCCGTTCGGATAGACGGTGTCGTCGTCCAATCCCTCCGGTTCCAGGAAGATCTGGTGACCATCCCGTTCGCCAAAGCGGACGATCTTGTCCTCGATCGAGGGGCAATAGCGCGGACCGACACCTGCGATCTGGCCGGAATACATCGCCGATCGATGGATATTCTCTGCAATGATCCTGTGCGTCGAATCCGTCGTGCGCGTAACGCCGCAATCGATCTGGCGGTTTACGATGCGATCGGTCATGAAGGAGAAGGGAACAGGGTCTTCGTCCGGACCCTGACGGCCGACCCGATCCCAATCGATGGTACCCCCCTCCAGGCGTGCCGGCGTGCCGGTCTTCAGCCGGCCAAGCTGCAGGCCGAAGCGCGCCAACGTGGCGGAGAGACCGAGAGACGGCTCCTCTCCCACCCGGCCCGCCGGAATCTTGCGATCACCAATGTGGATCAAGCCCTTCAGGAAGGTTCCGGTGGTCAGCACCACGGCCCGGGCGCCAATGTGTCTCCCGTCTTTGGTGATCACGCCGCAAACCGTGCCGTCTTCGGTGAGCAGATCGAAGGCATCGCCTTCGATCACCGAAAGATTCGCGACAGCATCGATTTCGCGTTGCATCGCCTCGCGATAGAGTTTTCGATCCGCCTGGGTTCGCGGGCCGCGCACGGCTGGACCCTTACGGCGGTTGAGCAGGCGGAACTGAATACCGGCGGCGTCGGCAACGCGCCCCATCAACCCGTCCAATGCGTCGATCTCGCGGACCAGATGTCCCTTGCCCAAACCACCGATTGCCGGATTGCAGGACATGACGCCGATGGTTTCCTTTTTATGGGTGATCAGGGCGGTGCGGGCGCCAAGCCGCGCCGACGCCGCGGCAGCCTCACAGCCTGCATGGCCGCCACCGACCACAATGACATCAAAGCTTTCCATACACCTGCTCCTGACTACAAGCGCCGCGCAGCCCCGTGTTAGGCGCGAAAAGGTCGCTGTAGCATTTGAATGTCTTCGTGCTTGTAGCGCCGCGCCTCATCGCGCAAAATCGCTGCACCTTTTTTCATCCGCACATGGCGTTCCGGCACCGACTTTCAGCCCGATGCGCGAGATCGGGGGACATGCAGTCGTCCGGCTGTTGATTCTTGATTTATAGCTCTCTGTCAAGGACGTTTCACGTGAAACGGCTTGCTTGACTCGTTCTCGTTGTAGCGACCCCGGCCCCTGCCTTTGGCCGTTGCAACTGTCATTTCCCGACGCAGAATTCGGAGAATATCACGTCGAGGAGATTCTCCACATCGACGCGCCCGGTGATCCGGCCAAGAGCGTCGCTCGCCAGCCGCAATTGCTCCGCCTGAAGATCGAGCCCTTCCGTGGCCAAGCCGCGCTCCAAGGCAGCGCTGGCTTGCCGCAGGCAATCAACATGCCGCTTCCGCGACGGCATGGCAAAGGATGTACGCCCCGCAAGGTCCGGCAGATAGTCCGTCAATTCCTGCAGCAGCTCCGCAATGCCCGCACCGGTCTTTGTCGACAGGAAAACATCGGCGTCTGCCGGCTGCCAGGCCGTCTCACCGCGATCCAATTTCGTTGCGACCCGGATTACCGGCACATCGTCCGTGATTGCCTCATCCAGATGAAATGCGCCCGGTTTTTCCGATAATAGCAGGACCAAATCGGCATGTCCGATAATCTCACGCGCCCGCCGAATGCCTTCGCGCTCGACCAGTTCCTCCGTCTCCCGCAAACCCGCCGTATCGAACAGCTTAATGGAGAATCCGGCTAAGGAAAGGTCTACAGAGAGAACGTCTCGGGTCGTGCCGGCGATCTCCGTCACGATGGCAATATCTCTCTTGGCAAGCGCATTGAGCAGGCTAGACTTACCGGCATTCGGCTCCCCGGCGATGACAATCTTCAAGCCATCGCGGATTATCTCAGCAAGACCTGCCTCATCGACATGCACATCGATCTCATACCGTAGGGCCGCAATGTCGGTCCAGATCGAAGCGCTGACCGAGCCGGGAATGTCGTCCTCATCGGCAAAGTCGAGTTCGGCCTCGATCATCGCACGGGCATGCGTCAGGCGCTGCGCCCATGCCTGATAGAGAGCCGAGTTGCCGCCGTGCGCCTGTTCGAGAGCAAGCCGGCGCTGCATCTCGGTCTGGGCTGAGATCAGATCGGCGAGGCCCTCGACCTCGACGAGATCCATCTTGCCGTTCTGAAAGGCGCGCCGGGAAAACTCGCCGGCTTCCGCATGGCGAAAGCCGGCAATCTGCGACAACTCGTCAAGGACAGCGTGCACGACCGCCCGCCCGCCATGAATCTGCAACTCGCAGCAATCTTCACCGGTAAACGATGACGGGCCCGGAAAATAGAGCACTAGGCCGTTGTCCAATGCTCCACCGTTTCGAGTCCGAATCGTTCTGAGGGCCGCAGTTCGGGGTCGAGGCAGCGCCCCGCAAAGCCGCACCAGCGCATCGGCCGCTCCAGGACCGCTGACGCGGATAACCGCAACGCCCGCAGGCAGGGCGCCGCTGGAAAGAGCGTATATCGTGTCGGTAAACTGCATCGATCTACGGGGACCCGGTAGGCGGGCCTCAGCCTCGCGCCGGCTTCGCTTTCTTCCGGTTTCACTACAGCGCCGCGCGTCCTATTGGACGCGCAAAGGTCGCTGTAGCACTTTGAATAACTGCATGTCTTTGTCCTTTAATCGAGGTCAATTAAAGGAGACGTGCAGTAGGACGCGGTACTTGCCTGCGGCGAGCATTGATGGCGCGCCGATCGCATACCCAGACAGCGCGAGACTTATGCACATGTCCTTGCCGGAAAATCAAGCGGCAGCGGGAGCGGTACGGGAGTCAGGGCGGCGCGTTTCACGTGAATCATTACGCCGCGCCTCCCGGTCCATTCCCGAATCCGGCTAAGCCCCGCACCAGAAGAATGAGGCCGGGATGGAGAATCCCGGCCCTTGCACCGCCGCGCGTCCATTCGGGCGCGCAAAGATCGCTGTAACGCTTCCAATCTGCGCCTCGAACTTGCCGAAATTCGGGTACGATTTCGGGCCGGTGCGCTAGCGTCGCAATTCGTCAGGCGTTCATGGATTCGAAGAAATCGCCGTTGTTCTTCGTCTGCTTGAGCTTGTCGATGAGGAACTCGATCGCGTCCGTCGTGCCCATCGGGGCGAGGATCCGGCGTAGTACGAAGATCTTTTGCAGTTCGTGCCGCGGCACCAGCAGGTCTTCCTTGCGCGTACCCGATTTGAGAATATCCATTGCCGGGAAGATGCGTTTGTCCGCAACCTTCCGATCGAGCACGATTTCGGAGTTGCCGGTACCCTTGAACTCTTCGAAGATGACTTCGTCCATGCGGCTGCCGGTATCGATCAGCGCGGTGGCGATGATGGTGAGAGAACCGCCTTCCTCGATATTCCGGGCGGCGCCGAAGAAGCGCTTCGGGCGTTGCAACGCATTGGCGTCGACACCACCGGTCAGAACCTTGCCCGAGGAGGGCACGACCGTATTGTAGGCCCGGCCGAGGCGGGTGATCGAATCGAGAAGGATGACGACGTCACGGCCGTGCTCAACGAGGCGCTTCGCCTTCTCGATGACCATTTCGGCGACCTGCACGTGGCGCGTCGCCGGCTCATCGAAGGTCGAGGACACCACTTCGCCCTTGACCGAGCGCTGCATGTCCGTGACTTCTTCCGGCCGCTCGTCGATCAGTAACACGATCAAGTAGCATTCCGGATGGTTGGCGGTGATCGAATGGGCGATGTTCTGCAAGAGCACCGTCTTGCCGGTGCGCGGCGGCGCCACAATCAGCCCGCGCTGTCCCTTGCCGAGCGGCGCCACCAGATCGATGACGCGGGCGGAAAGATCCTTCGAGGTCGGCACCTCGAGCTCCATCTTGAACCGCTCGTTCGGGTAAAGCGGCGTCAGGTTGTCGAAGTGAACCTTGTGGCGGATCTTCTCCGGATCGTCGAAATTGATCGTGTTGACCTTGAGAAGCGCGAAGTAGCGCTCGCCTTCCTTCGGCCCGCGGATCGGCCCTTCCACCGTATCGCCGGTCTTCAGCGAAAAACGGCGGATCTGCGAGGGCGATATGTAGATGTCGTCCGGACCCGGCAGGTAGTTTGCGTTCGCCGACCGCAGGAAGCCGAATCCGTCCTGAAGGACTTCCACGACGCCTTCGCCGATGATCTCGATGTCCTGCGTCGCCAGCATTTTGAGGATCGCAAACATCAGCTCCTGCTTGCGCATGGTGCTGGCGTTTTCCACCTCGAGTTCTTCGGCAAAGGCAAGGAGATCGGTCGGCGTCTTGTTCTTGAGTTCTTGTAGCTTCATTTCAGCCATGAAGAGTCCATGTGTGATAAGGGAATGGAAGGTCGGCGTGATTTTCGTAAGGGAGCTGCGAGGGGGGAGAGGCAGGCTCTAAACTTCGTCACGGGCCATGCAGGAAGATGCACGAAAATAGCGATTCACGTGAAACGCCGCAAGGGGTCCTCGCAAATTAGCGACAACTATGGCAACTGCGAATCGATTGAATTCAAAACGGTTTCACGACGACGAGGATGACGATGAGGATCATCAGCAGCGTCGGGACCTCGTTCATCAGCCTCCAATAGCGTGCGTTCCGGCGATTCTCGTCTCGCCCGAAGGCCGCAACCGCCCGGCTGAAATGCACGTGTACGAGGGTCAAGAGCAGCACGAACAGCAGTTTGGCGTGCAGCCATCCTCCATGAAACCCGTATATGTCCCAGGCAAGATAAAGACCGAGCCCCCAGGAAATCATCATCGCCGGGTTCATGATGACCTTCAAAAGCCGCTGTTCCATGATCTTGAAGGTCTCGGACTGCGGCGATCCGCGTGGCGCGTCCGTGTGATAGATGAAGAGCCGCGGCATGTAGAGAAGGGCCGCCATCCAGGAAATCACCGCGATGATATGGAGCGCCTTGACCCACAGGTAGAGATCGTCGGGTCTTGTGGCGAAGAGCACGACCAACAGAGCCGCAAAGGCGGCAAGGGCGATCATTGCCCGAAGCCGCGCCCGCTTCCCTGGAGCGCTGTCGCTCTGCCTTTCGCCCATCATCGCTCCCCGCGGACGCGTGCCACGAGCGCAGCGACATGGTCCGGCCTGGCGTCAGGGGTGATGCCGTGGCCGAGATTGAAGATCAGCGGGCCGTTGCCGAGCACGTCGAGTATCCGGTCGATACCGCCCTCCATAGCCGCTCCGCCGGCGACCACGCGCATCGGATCGAGATTCCCCTGGACCGGCCCCTCCTTCTGCAACTCCGCCGCAAAGGAAACGGGCAACGTCCAGTCGAGGCCGATGGCGTCCGCCCCGGTCGCTTGCCGATAGTTCCTGAGCTGCAGCCCAGCGCCCTTGGCAAAGGCGATCACCTTGGCAGACGGTCTGCGAGCGCGAACGGATGCAATCATCCGCCGGACGGGCTCGACGGCAAAGCGCGCAAATTCCTCCTCACCGAGCACGCCGGCCCAGGAGTCGAAGATCTGCACCGCATCCGCACCGGCATCGATCTGCGCCACGAGATAGTCGGCCGAAACGTCGGCCAGAAATGCCAGCAGCCGTTCGAAAGCCTCACGATAGCGATAGGCAAAGAGCCGGGCGGGCGCCTGGTCGGGTGTCCCATGCCCGGCGATCATATAGGTCGCGACCGTCCACGGGGCGCCGCAGAAGCCGAGGAGCGTCGTTTCCACCGGCAATTCTCGCCGCAACCGCGACACCGTTTCGATGACCGGCGCCAGATGACCGGAGACGCCGTCGGCCTTGAGGAGGGCAATGCCGTCGGCGTCAATCGGATCCATGCGTGGCCCATGCCCCTCCTCGAAACGGACATTGCGATGAAGTGCGTCGGGAATGACGAGGATGTCGGAAAAGAGGATCGCCGCATCAAAGCCGTAGCGACGGATCGGCTGCAGCGTCACCTCCACGGCGAGATCGGGCGTATAACAGAGATCGAGAAAACTCCCGGCCTTCGCACGCGTCTGGCGATATTCGGGAAGATATCGGCCCGCCTGGCGCATCAGCCAGACCGGGGGCGGGGTGACGCGTTTACCGTTCAACACCTCCATCACCTTTCGATGTTCCTCGGCCACGCCCTCGTTCCCCAATCTAAAAACAAATCTATTTGAAATGGTTTCTATTTCTTAGAGTCGGTGACTATCAAGGATTAAAATCAATCCTCACTTCGTCCAGATGGCCGGCAAAGCTCCGCGTCGCACGGGAGGGAAATCGCCTGACGGAGTCCTGAAGTGGGGAAAGATCAAAAAACCGTGCTTCATCAAATCCTTGGATGAGCTTGAGGAATGGCGCTACCTGTGGACAAGAAGTGGATCCGCGTGACAATTTGTCTTCCGCATGAGTCTTGTCCACAACGGTGCGTCGGGGTTTTCCGCCCGGGTCTTCGATGTGAATAACCGGGCGCTTTTCCACTTGCCTGATCGCTGCCCGCGATTTTAGCTGTCCTTCGTCCCGACCTATCAACAGCCCCCGGAGAATTGCGTGGAGAATCCAAAAAACTATTTCCACCTCCACCTCGTCTCCGATTCGACCGGCGAGACGCTGATCGCCGCCGGCCGTGCGGCGGCGGCGCAGTTTCAGACGTCCCACGCGCTGGAACATGTCTACCCGCTGATCCGCAACAAGAAGCAGCTGATGCAGGTTCTGGACGCGATCGACGGCGCACCGGGGATCGTGCTCTATACCATCGTCGACCGTGAACTCGCCGGCATCATCGACCAGCGCTGCCGCGAAATGGGCGTCCCCAGCGTCTCCGTACTCGATCCGATCATCGAATTGTTTCAGTCCTATCTCGGTTCTCCGTCGCGCCGCCGCTCGGGCGCGCAACACGTAATGGACGCTGATTATTTCGCCCGCATCGAAGCGCTGAATTTCACGATGGACCATGATGACGGGCAGATGCCGGCCGATTTCAATGCGGCCGATGTCGTGCTGGTCGGCGTCAGCCGTACGTCGAAAACCCCGACGAGCATCTATCTCGCCAATCGCGGCATCAAGACGGCCAATATTCCGATCGTCCCGGGTGTGTCCTTGCCTGATTCACTGCTACAGGCGACGAATCCACTGATCGTCGGTCTCATTGCCAGTGCCGATCGGCTGTCGCAGGTCCGCCAGCACCGCCTGCTCGGCACGACGCACGGCTTTCATGGCGAGGAATATACGGACAGGGCGGCGATCGCCGAAGAGCTGAAATATGCGCGCATGCTTTGCGCCCGCAACAATTGGCCGGTGATCGACGTCACCCGCCGCTCGATCGAAGAAACCGCCGCCGCGATCGTTGCCCTTCGTCCGCGGCTCAGATAAGCGAAACGGAAGGCTGGGCGGCAGCATGCAGGCGAGCCGCCAGCCAAAACCTCGGCGCAAGCCGCCGCGATCGTCGGATCCGCTCGATCGCCGCGAAACCCATGCGGGATTGGAAGAATGTCATCCTCGCTCGTGCTGGCCTCGGCTAGTCCATTTCGTCGGGCCCTTCTCGAAAATGCAGGGCTGACATTCGATGCTCGTGCCGCCGAGATCGACGAGCGGGCGCTGGAGCGGCCGCTCGAACGCTCGGGTGCTTCGCCGGTCGATGTGGCACAGGCGCTGGCGGAGGCGAAGGCGCGGGACGTGGCCCGCCATTTCCCTGGCGCAATCGTGATCGGCAGCGACCAGACGATGTCGCTCGGGCCGCGGGTCTATCACAAACCCAGGGACATGGCCGAAGCAGCCGACCATCTCCTGTCCCTGTCCGGCAAGACGCACAGCCTGAACAGCGCGATCGTCCTCGTCCGGGCTGGCGACGTGCTCTGGCGCCACGTGTCTACCGCCCATTTGACGGTCCGTCCCTTGAGCGGGGACTTTGTCGAGCGGCACCTGAAACGCGTCGGCGCGAAGGCGCTGGCGAGCGTCGGTGCCTATCAGCTCGAGGGCGAGGGCATCCAGCTCTTCGACAAGATCGAGGGCGATTATTTCACGATTCTCGGCCTGCCGATGCTGCCGCTTCTTTCCAAGCTTCGCGAACTGGGTTCGATCGATGGATGATTCACGTGAAACATTTGTTAACCATGCCTTCGTCACCGGCTGTCCGGTCAGGCATTCGCGCTCGCCGCTGATCCACGGCTATTGGCTGAAGACCTTCGGCATTCCCGGCAGCTACGTGGCGCATGAGGTCACGCCGGAAGAGTTCCCCGGCTTCATGACGGCGCTGAAGGAGGGAACCGCGCGCTTCTGCGGCGGCAATGTCACCATCCCGCACAAGGAGGCGGCGTTTCGGCTTGCCGACAGGCCCGACGAACGCGCCGCCGAGCTCGGCGCCGCCAATACGCTCTGGCTGCAGGAGGGGTCGATCTGCGCTACCAATACCGACGGCCTCGGTTTCGTTGCCAATCTCGACGAGCGCGCCGGCGGCTGGGACCGGACGGCCAGCGCTGTCATTCTCGGTGCCGGCGGCGCCAGCCGAGCGGTCATCCAGGCGGTGCGCGACCGCGGCGTCAAAACGATCCACGTCGTGAACCGCACCGAGACCCGGGCGCGAGAGCTCGCCGACCGCTTCGGCGCCGCCGTTCACGCGCAGCCGATGGTGGCGCTGTCGGAGGTCATGGCTGGTGCCGGACTGTTCGTGAATACGACTTCCCTCGGCATGGATGGCGAACCGGCGCCGGAGATCGACTTCTCGCCGATGGCCGCCGATGCCGTCGTCACCGACATTGTCTATGTACCGCTGAAGACGCCGCTCCTGAGGCAGGCGGAAGCGCAGGGCTTCCGTATCGTCGATGGACTTGGCATGCTATTGCACCAGGCGGTGCCCGGATTCGAAAAATGGTTCGGCCGGCGGCCTGCCGTGGATGAGAAGCTCCGGCAGATTATCATCGACGATATGGACGCGCACGCATGATCATTGTCGGCCTCACGGGCTCTATTGGCATGGGAAAATCGACCACGGCCCAGATGTTTCGCGAGCTCGGCGTGCTGGTAAACGATGCGGACGAGGTCGTGCACGACCTCTATCGCGGAGAAGCGGTGGCGCCGGTCGAAGCGGCCTTCCCGGGCGTGGTCCGGGACGGCGTCATCGATCGGGCCGAGCTCTCGAGACAACTTCTCGCCCGGCCCGACCGGCTAGGCGAATTGGAGGGGATCGTGCATCCGCTCGTGCGCGCGCGCGAACAGGAGTTCATCGCGCAACATCGGGCGGCCGGTGCGCCTTTCGTGCTTCTCGACATTCCCCTGCTTTACGAGACCCAGGCGGAAACGCGCGTCGATCGCGTCGTCGTCGTCACCTGCGATCCCGAGACCCAGCGCCAGCGCGTCCTGAAACGGCCGGGGATGACGGCGGAAAAATTTGCGATGATCCTCGCCCGCCAGGTACCCGACAGCGAAAAGCGCGCTCGCGCGGACTACATCATCGATACGAGCCACAGCTTCGACGTGACCCGGAAGCAGGTCCGCGCCGTCGTCGACCGGTTGCGGGTGGGCTAGGCGCATCGCGCCTTCCGAAAATCGGTTCTGATTTCCCGGCCGAGGCGCCAAGCAGCCATTCATGAGGTTTGCCGCAGGTGCTGATCGCTAAACCGTAGAACACTCTTGCGGAACCTGCTTAAAAGCGAAGACCGGTTCGCGACTGATTCGCGTCGAACCATTGCTTCGGGGAAGTCCGCATGCGTGAAATCATCTTCGATACGGAAACGACCGGTCTCGACAATCGCGAGGACCGGGTGATCGAGATCGGCGGCGTCGAGCTCGAGAATCATTTCCCGACCGGGCGGAGCATCCACATCTACATCAATCCCGGGGACCGCAAGGTCCATCCCGACGCGCTGGCGGTGCATGGCATCACCGACGAGTTCCTGAAGGACAAGCCGTCCTTTGCCGATGTCGTCGAGGAGATCCTCGACTTTTTCGGCGACGCCCGCTGGGTCGCGCACAATGCCGCCTTCGATATGGGCTTCGTCAATGCCGAGCTCGAACGGCTCGGACTACCCCTGGTCGCCGGTGACCGGGTGACCGACACGCTGGCGCTCGCCCGGCGCAAACACCCGATGGGCCCCAATTCGCTCGATGCGCTTTGCCGGCGGTACGGCATCGACAATTCCCACCGCACGAAGCACGGCGCGCTTCTCGATTCCGAGCTGCTTGCCGAGGTCTATATCGAGATGATCGGCGGCAGGCAGGCGGCGCTCGGCCTCGTGACGACCGAGCTCGGCGGCGTCGCGGCCGATGCCGATGACGCACCGATCCTGGTGATCCAGCGGGAGCGGCGCCTGCAGACCCGCTTGACCGAGGCCGATCTCGCCGCCCATGCCGCCCTCATTTCCAAGATCGGCGCCAAGGCCATCTGGGCAAAGTATGGCGGCTGAAGGCGCCTGCAGCGCCGCGCGTCACGCATACAGGCGGCCAAACAAAAAACCCGGCTGTGCGAGCCGGGTTCGGGATCAGGCTGAAAAAACTCTAATCTAATTGGCCGTGCTGTTCGTATTCGCGACCTGCGAGCGGACCTTTTCCTCTGCCATGCGCTGCGCGAACATCTGCGCGAAATCGATCGGGTCGATCATCAGCGGCGGGAAGCCGCCATTGCGGGTCGCGTCGGAGACGATCTGGCGGGCGAACGGGAAGAGAAGGCGCGGGCACTCGATGAAGAGCAGCGGCAGCATGTGCTCCTGAGGGAAGCCGCTGACACGGAAAACGCCGCCATAGGCCAGTTCGACGTTGAAGAGGACCTTGTCGCCGTCCTTTGCCTCGGCATTCAGCGACAGAACGACATCGAAATCGTTCTCCGCGAGCGGATTGGCGTTGACGTTGACATTGATGTTGATCGACGGAGCCCGTTCGCGCGCCTGCAAGGAACGCGGTGCGCCGGGGTTCTCGAAGGAGAGGTCCTTGACGTACTGGGCCAGGATGTTGAGCGACGGGGCTTGCTGGGCGCCGCCATTGCCGGTGGATGCGGTATCAGTCGTCATGAGAGTTTCCTCGGACTTCGAATTGCTGAGGCCATCTAGCATTTCGGACCTGGGCTTACAACCCTCGGCACCGGCACTGGTTCGCTGGTGATTTCGGGCATGCTCATGGATCGTCATCGGCATCAATTCGGGGGCAGCCGGTACTGGGCTATTGATGTGTTTCGGCCGAGCCTGTGCAGCGCTTCCGGGGCAACGAGATCCATTAATGCAAGGACCGAATGGCGGGTCGCACGAACGGGTTTGATCGCGACGCGCCGATGGGAAGGCGTTGCAGCGATCTCTGCGCGTCCGAGAAGACGCGCGGCGCCGCTGTCGACACGCATTATCCGGGAAGGCGGCCGGAGGGCGGCGCGGACCCGTTTTCGTCGTCATCGTCCCTCGAGAATTCGTCCGCATCGAGATCGATGACCCGGCCCCGGGACTGATCGCTCCTTGCACCGCTCGTATAGAAAAATCCGGTTCCGGTGGTCAGGATCGTCATGCGCGATTGGAGGAAACGGGCGAGACCGCGCCTTATCGGGGGCAGGAACAGGAGGATTCCCACCGCATCGCTGATGAAGCCGGGAATGATGAGCAGGATCGCGGCGATGAAGACCAGCGCACCGCCGACGACGTCAAGCCCCGGGTCGATGCCCTTCCGTGCCGATTCCTGCACGCGGCGGAGCACGCCGAAGCCTTGAATGCGCAAGAGCGCGACGCCGGCGACGGCACTCAGCAGCACGAGCAGCAGCGTTGCCGCGACGCCGACGGCGCGCCCGACCATGACGAAGCCGGCGATTTCCGCAAGCGGAAGTCCGAGAATTGTGAGAGGGATGATCAGGGAACGCATTAGGGGTGCTCACGAGAGTGGAATTGACCGAACGGCGGTTTATGGGTGCGACATCGCCATTTGAATGGTTTATCCTTGCGGACTATATGGAACAGTAACGTAAATTCTAACAGCGGTTCCGGGTGGAAATGGGCTCTTTCGACTTCATCACGTTTTTTTTCCTGATCGCGGCTGTGGTCATATTCCTTCAATTGCGAAGCGTGCTCGGCCGCCGGACAGGAAGCGAGCGCCCGCCGTTCGACCCCTATTCGCCGCGCGATATCGCCCAGGGCCCCGAGGCAAAGGACGGCGGCAAGGTCGTTCAATTGCCTCGCCGTGACAGGAGCGAGGAAGACGAAAGCCGCTATGCGGCCATCGATTCCTACGCCAAGCCCGGCACGCCTTTGAACGGCCAGCTGAGAGCGATGAACGAAGCCGACCCCGAATTCGAACCCGGCGAATTCCTCAACGGCGCAAAGATGGCCTACGAGATGATCGTCATGGCTTTTGCCGATGGCGACCGTAAGACGCTGAAAGGACTTCTCTCTCGGGAGGTCTATGAGGGCTTCGAAGCCGCCATTGCCGAGCGCGAGGCCAAGGGCGAAGTGGTCAAGTCGACCTTCGTCGGTATCGAGAAGGCCGATATCGTCCATGCGGAACAGAAAGGCAGTGAGGCCAATGTCACGGTGCGGATCATCAGCCAGCTGATCTCCGCCACCTATGACAAGCAGGGAAAGCTCATCGACGGCGATGCCGACTCCGTGGCCGAGGTCAACGATCTTTGGACCTTCGCGCGCGACGTCCGCTCGCGTGATCCGAATTGGAAGCTGATCGCCACCGAGTCTGAAAACTGATCGCACGGGGCGACGATGGCCTTTGATCTCGAGCCGGTCGCTTTTTCCGACTTGCCCGGTTGGCAGGAGGACGATCCCGCACCGGTGATCGCCGCTCTCCGCCGCTGCCATCGTCACGTGACGATGGTGAAGCCGTACAGAACCGGCTCTCTCGGCATCACGGTCGACGATCTGCTGCCCGCCTTCGAGGCGGCTGGTGTGGATCGCTTGAACGCAGGGCGGGCGCGCGCCTTCTTCGAGGAGCACTTCGCGCCATTCCGAATCCGGCCGGAAGGGAAAGCGACGGGTTACGTGACGGCCTTCTATGAGCCGGAGATCGAGGTGCGCGCGGCCGCAGACGATGATTTCCGCTTTCCCTTCTACCGCCGCCCGCCCGACCTCGTCGACATCGACGAAAATAACCGGCCGGAGGGCATGGACCCCTATTTCGCCTTCGGCCGGCAATGCGCCGGCTCGATCGAAGAATATCCGGACCGCCGCGAAATCGAGGAGGGGCTCCTTGCCGGCCGCGGTCTCGAAATCGCCTTTGCCCGCTCGAAGGTCGATGTGTTCTTCGCCCATGTTCAGGGGGCTGCCCGCCTGATCTACCCGGACGGGACCCGCCGCCGCATCACCTATGCGGCGAAGACGGGGCATCGTTTCTCCGCGATCGGCAAGCTGCTCATCGAGCGCGGCGAGATCGATGCGGCGACCGTGTCGATGGCGAGCATACGGGGCTGGCTCGCCGCCAACCGGGACCGCGTCGACGATGTCCTGTGGCACAACCGTTCGTTCATCTTCTTTCGCGAGGCGCCGCTCGAAGATGAGCAACTCGGGCCGGTCGCCGCCGCCAAGGTCCCGCTCGAGCCGGGGCGCTCGCTCGCGGTCGACCGCCTCATCCACACTTTCGGCGTGCCGTTCTATATAGCAAGCGAGAGCCTGACGCATCTCGACGCGGGACGAGCTTTCGGACGACTGATGCTGGCGCTCGACACGGGCTCGGCGATCGTCGGCCCGGCCCGCGGCGACATCTTCACCGGCTCCGGCGAGGCCGCCGGCAATCTTGCCGGCTCGGTGCGCAACGAAGCTGATTTCTTCATCTTCATTCCGCGCGCGGCGGCGGCGAGATATCGCCCCGGGTATCGCCATGGCTAAGGAAAAGAAGCTCTCGCCGGAGGACCGCATCCTGTGGGGCAAGGTCGCGCGCTCGACGCGGCCGATGCCCGGCCGGCTGGAGGAACTCACGGGCTTGCTCGAAGAGGAAGAGCAGCCGCTAGTCGCGCCGGCGCCCGAGCAGCAACGCCCGCCACCCTCCGCGTCGGAAAAGGCGGAGCCGGGCTTCAGGCTGAGCGGCAGCGGGCCCGAACACCATCACCACCCGCTGGAGCGGCCGGTGAAGCGCAAACTCTCCAAGGGACGGCTGGCGCTCGAAGCGCGGATCGACCTGCATGGCATGATCCAGAGCGAGGCGCACGGGCTGCTTTTGCAGTTTCTCATCAAGGCGCATGAGCGGGGGCTCAGGCATGTGCTCGTCATCACCGGCAAGGGTACCTCGCTCGGCAGCGACGGCGCCTTGAAACGGGCGGTGCCGCTCTGGTTTTCGCTGCCGGAGTTCCGGCCGCTGATTTCCTCCTACGAGCCGGCGGCGAGGAATCACGGCGGCGAGGGCGCGCTTTATGTGCGCCTCGCGCGCGTCAAAGGTCATGCGTCATGACGCCCTTCGGCCAGGCGATGCGTGACCTGCGCCGCCGCAAGGGCGTCTCGCAGAAGGAGATGGCGGCGGCGATCGGGGTTTCCCCGGCCTATCTTTCGGCGCTCGAACACGGCAAGAGAGGCTCGCCGAGCTTCGACCTCCTGCAGCGCGTCGCCGGTTACTTCAACGTGATCTGGGACGAGGCGGACGAACTCTTCCAGGTGGCGCGGATTTCGGATCCTCGGGTGGTGCTCGACACCTCCGGCCTGCCGCCCGGCCACACGGCGTTTGCCAACCGCTTGAGCGGGCGTATTCGCGACCTGTCGGCAGAGACCATAAAGGCCATGGAAGATATTTTGGAAAAAGCCGCATTTCCTGATAATGACAGGGGATGAAGCCCGCCCCGGCCACGCGATCCTGCAGGTCGGGATTTGGAACCCGTGGACAAATTTCCTATAGTCCGCGAGGCATGCCGGGTCGTGATTCGGACCGAATCACGACGTTCGAAAACCTGGAAAGACCTGAAGCCGAATGACCGATATCTCTCAGACCGAAGCCGGCGCGACCGCCGAATATGGTGCCGATTCCATCAAGGTGCTGAAAGGCCTCGATGCCGTCCGCAAGCGCCCGGGCATGTATATCGGCGACACCGATGACGGCTCCGGCCTGCACCATATGGTCTATGAGGTCGTGGACAACGCGATCGACGAAGCGCTCGCCGGCCATGCGGATATCGTCACGGTCACGCTCAATCCCGACGGCTCGGTCACCGTGACGGACAACGGCCGCGGCATTCCGACCGACATTCATCGCGAAGAAGGCGTCTCGGCGGCGGAAGTCATCATGACGCAGCTCCATGCCGGCGGCAAATTCGACCAGAATTCCTACAAAGTTTCCGGCGGTCTGCACGGCGTCGGCGTCTCGGTCGTCAATGCGCTTTCCACCTCGCTCAAGCTCAAGATCCGCCGCGGCGGCAGGATCCATGAAATGAGCTTCACCCATGGCGTGGCCGACGGGCCGCTGGCGGTGGTCGGCGACGCCGGCGGCGAGACCGGAACCGAGGTCACCTTCCTGCCGAGCGAACAGACCTTCTCGAATGTCGAATTCGACTATGCGACGCTCGAGCATCGCCTGCGCGAGCTCGCCTTCCTGAATTCCGGCGTCCGGATCGTGCTGACGGACAAGCGCCATTCCGACATTCGCCGCGAGGAGATGATGTATGACGGCGGCCTCGAGGCCTTCGTCGCCTATCTCGATCGGGCCAAGAAGCCGCTCGTGCACAAGCCCGTGTCGATCCGCGCCGAGAAGGATGGCATCACCGTCGAAGTGGCGATGTGGTGGAACGACAGCTATCACGAGAACGTGCTCTGCTTCACCAACAATATTCCGCAGCGCGACGGCGGCACGCATATGGCGGGCTTCCGCGGCGCTCTGACCCGCCAGATCACCTCCTATGCCGACACGTCCGGCATCACCAAGAAGGAAAAGGTGTCGCTGACCGGCGACGATTGCCGTGAGGGGCTGACCGCAGTGCTTTCGGTCAAGGTCCCGGATCCGAAATTCTCCTCGCAGACCAAGGACAAGCTCGTCTCGTCCGAGGTGCGCCCCGTCGTGGAGAGTCTTGTCAATGAGGCGTTGAGCGTCTGGCTCGAGGAAAACCCCTCCGATGCCAAGATCCTCGTCGGTAAAGTCGTCGAAGCCGCCGCCGCCCGCGAGGCGGCCCGCAAGGCGCGTGAACTCACCCGCCGCAAGGGCGCGCTCGATATCTCCTCGCTCCCCGGCAAGCTCGCCGACTGCTCCGAGCGCGATCCGGCGAAATCGGAAGTGTTCCTGGTGGAGGGCGATTCGGCAGGCGGCTCGGCCAAGCAGGGGCGCTCGCGAGAGAACCAGGCGATCCTGCCGCTTCGGGGCAAGATACTGAACGTGGAGCGCGCACGCTTCGACAAGATGCTGTCGAGCCAGGAAATCGGCACGCTGATCACCGCGCTCGGAACCTCGATCGGCAAGGACGAGTTCAACGCCGACAAGCTGCGCTACCACAAGATCATCATCATGACGGATGCCGACGTCGACGGCGCCCATATCCGTACGCTGCTGCTCACCTTCTTCTTCCGGCAGATGCCGGAGCTGATCGAGCGGGGCCACCTCTATATCGCCCAGCCGCCGCTCTACAAGGTCACGCGCGGCAAGTCGGTCCAATATCTGAAGGACGAGAAGGCGCTCGAAGACTACCTGATCAGCATGGGCCTCGAGGAGGCCTCGCTGGAACTCGCCTCCGGAGAAGTGCGCGCCGGACAGGATCTCCGCGAAGTCATCAACGATGCCTTGCGCCTTCGCTCGCTGATGGACGGTCTGCACTCCCGCTACAATCGTTCGATTGTCGAACAGGCGGCGATCGCCGGCGCGCTCAACGTCGAACTCAATGCCAATCGCGACGAATTCGAGAAGGTCGCGGCGGAGGTTGCGCGGCGTCTCGACGTCGTCGCCGAGGAGACCGAGCGCGGCTGGGTCGGAACGGTGACGGCGGAAGGCGGTTTGAAGCTCGAACGGATGGTGCGCGGCGTCAAGGAAGTGGCCATTCTCGACATGGCGCTGATCGGCTCGTCCGATGCTCGCCACATCGACCAACTGACGGGAAAATTGAAGGAAATCTATTCGGCGCCGCCGGTCTTGCGCCGCCGCGACGGTACCCAGGAGATCAGTGGCCCGCGCGCGCTCCTGGATGCGATCTTCGCCGCCGGCCGCAAGGGGCTGACGATGCAGCGCTACAAAGGCCTCGGCGAGATGAATGCCGAGCAATTGTGGGAAACGACGCTTGATCCGAACGTTCGTTCGCTGCTCCAGGTCAAGATTTCCGATGCGACCGACGCGGACGGTCTGTTCTCACGCCTGATGGGCGACGAGGTGGAGCCGCGCCGCGATTTCATCCAGGAGAACGCGCTGAGCGTCGCCAATCTCGACATCTGACCTGCTCGACCGGACTTTTTTGTGGGAAGACAGCGCGGAGCGGCCATCGCTCCGCGTCTCTTTCCATATGGACGCTTCAATCCGCCCCGAAGCGGCCCTCGAACACGAATTCGCCGATCGGCTTGCGCTGACTCGGCTTTTCGCGCTCGCGCAGATCGTCCGGCAGGGTAGCGGGTTCGGCGCGCTTTCCGATCGCCACCGCGGCCTCGACGCGATGGTGTTCGGGCACTTCGAGCACCTGCATCGCCTTTTCGCGATCGATTCCCGCCATCGCATGCGCATGCCACCCGGCCAATTGCGTCTGCAGCGCAAGTGCGAACCAGGCGGCGCCGGTGTCGAAGGCATGCGTGGCGGCGGAGCGGACCTCACCGCTCGAAGTCACCCGGTGCGTCTTCGAAAGGATGATGACGAGCGCCGAGGCCATTTTCGCCCAGCGCTGATTGCCCTCGTCGAGGGTGCCCAGCAGGCGCGCGAAGGAGTCCGTGGCGCGGCGGGCATAGACGAAGCGCCAGGGTTGGAGATTGCTCGCCGAAGGCGCCCAGCGCGCGGCCTCGAACAGCGCCAGCAGTTCCTCTTTGCCGATGTCCTCTCCGGTGAAGGCACGCGGCGACCAGCGCTCCAGGAAGATCGAGTGGACCGGGTGGTCGGCTTTTCTTTGGTTGATCTCTGTCACGAAAAACGTCCTTGTCTTGCTTCCGAATCCCTTGGGAGGCCCTATCTATCTGGAAAGGCAGCGGGGCCGGATTCGCAGCGCGACGCTACAGAAGATGGAGCGGCTTTGAAACGTGCTCGCTCAAAAGTGATGACCTGCGGCGCCTGCACGAACTGCTCTTCAGGGGCGCCCCCGGTCCGCGGTCCCGTCACTCGGAGAACCGGCCATGAATTTTCGCGACTCGCCGCCGCAGTGATTGTCGATCCGGAAAAAAGTTGTATAAGTTCTGTAGATTTTCCCGAGGAAGGACGTGCCATGAATTTGAATGACCCCTCGCTGTTTCGCCAAGCCGCTCTCGTAGGTGAGAACTGGATCGAAGCCGACCCGAACAATGCAATCGAGGTGACGGACCCGGCGACGGGTGAGGTGATCGGCCGCGTTCCGAAGCTCGGTGCCGCGGAAACGCGCGCTGCGATCGAGACCGCGGCGCGGGTACAGAAGGACTGGGCGGCAAGAACCGCCAAGGAACGCTCCGCGGTGCTGCGCCGCTGGTTCGAACTGATGATCGAGAACAAGGACGATCTCGGCCGGATTCTGACGACCGAGCAGGGCAAGCCGCTCGCCGAGGCGACCGGCGAGATCGTCTATGGCGCAAGCTTCGTCGAGTGGTTCGCGGAGGAAGCGCGGCGCGTCTACGGCGACATCGTGCCCGGGCATCAGAAGGACAAGCGCATCCTGCTAATGAAGCAGCCGATCGGCGTTGTTGCCGCGATCACGCCGTGGAACTTCCCGAACGCGATGATCACCCGAAAGGCGGGTCCCGCCTTTGCCGCCGGCTGCGCCATGGTGCTGAAGCCGGCCGCGCAGACGCCGTTTTCGGCGATCGCCATTGCCGTGCTTGCCGAGCGCGCCGGCATGCCGAAGGGACTCCTGTCGGTCATCACCGGTTCGGCCCGAGAGATCGGTGCCGAGATGACCTCGAACCCGACCGTGCGCAAGCTGACTTTTACCGGTTCCACGGAAGTCGGCGCCGAGCTCTACCGGCAGAGTGCCACGACGATCAAGAAGCTCGGCCTCGAACTCGGCGGCAACGCGCCCTTCATCGTCTTCGACGATGCCGATCTCGATGCGGCGGTCGAAGGCGCGCTGATCGCCAAGTTCCGCAACAATGGCCAGACCTGCGTCTGCGCCAACCGGCTTTATGTCCAGGACGGCGTCTACGACGCCTTTGCGCAGAAGCTCGCCGTCGCCGTCGCCAGGCTCAAGACCGGCAACGGCATGGAGGAGGGGGTCATCCTCGGGCCGCTGATCGACAAGCCGGCACTGGAGAAGGTCGAGGAGCATGTCGCCGACGCCCTTGCCAAGGGCGCCCGTGTCGTTCAGGGCGGCAAGCGCCATGCGCTTGGCGGCACCTTCTACGAGGCGACGGTGCTCGCCGACGTCACAGAGGCGATGGCCGTCGCGCGCGAGGAAACCTTTGGTCCGGTGGCGCCGCTCTTCCGCTTCAAGGACGAGGCGGATGTCATCAAGCAGGCCAACGACACCGAGTTCGGCCTTGCCTCCTATTTCTATGCCAAGGATCTCGCGCGCGTGTTCCGCGTGGCCGAAGCGCTGGAATACGGCATGGTCGGCGTCAATACGGGCCTCATCTCCACTGCGGAAGCGCCTTTCGGCGGCGTCAAGCTTTCCGGTCTCGGCCGCGAGGGTTCAAAATACGGGATCGAGGAATTCACCGAGATCAAATATGTCTGCCTCGGCGGCATCGCCTGATGCAGTTTGGATCACGCAGGCCCGGCCGGAAAGTTCTGGCCGGTTTTTTCTTTTGCCGGTAAGAAGTCGTCGATGATGATTGCCAGCGCAATTGCCCCTCTCTTCGGGTCAACCCGAGAAGAGGGGGCAAACCGCGCCAAGGAGAACGATGGATGCCGGCCCCAGGAAATCCCTTCAAAGCGGCGATCCGTGAGCGCCGCTTCCAGCTCGGCCTTTGGGTGGCGCTTGCCAGCCCTTATGCCGCCGAAGTCGTTGCCGGCAGCGGTTACGACTGGCTGCTGATCGATGGCGAGCATGCGCCGAACGACCTGCCGTTGCTTGCCGGGCAATATCGCGCGATCGCAGGGCGGGGCAGTCATCCGATCGTTCGCCTTCCCGTGGGCGATACGGCCCTTATCAAGCAGGTGCTCGACACCGGCGTCCAGACGCTGCTGATCCCTATGGTCGACAGCGTCGAGCAGGCAAGGCAGCTCGTGCGCGCCGTGCGCTACCCGCCGCAGGGCGTCCGCGGCGTCGGTGCGGCTTTGGGTCGAGCCACGAACTTCGGCCGGATCAGCGACTATCTCGAAAACGCAAATCAGGAGATCTGCCTGCTGCTGCAGATCGAGAGCCGGGCGGGCTTGGCAGCGATCGATGAGATCGCGACGCTCGACGGCGTCGACGGCCTGTTCATCGGCCCGTCGGACCTGGCGGCCGACATGGGCCATCTCGGAAATCCAGGCCATCCGGAGGTGCGCGCGGCAATCGTCGACGGCTTCAGCCGGATCAGCAGCGCCGGCAAGGCCCGCGGCATCCTGACCCTCGATCCGGTCCAGGCACGCGACTATCGCGAGCTCGGCGCCGATTTCATGGCGATCGGCACCGATGTGACGCTGCTCGTTAGCGCCAGCGAGCGGCTGCGCCGGGAATTTCTTGGCGAGACCGAACCGGCCAGGATCGAATCCGGCTACTGATCGGCTTGGACACGATTACGGAATCGACTGAAGCAATGTTTCCCGGGCGGACTTCAAATGCCGGCGGCAGGCCTGCTCCACCTGTTTCGGCTCGCGCGACCGAAGCGCTGCGATATAGGCGAGATGCTCTTCGAGCGCGCGGGCGTTGCGTTCGCGCGCATTCGCCTTGTTCCACTGGTAGTGGTAGTGGAAGATGATCGCGATGATGTCGTAGAAATCGACGATGAAGCGGTTGCTGGACGATTTGTGCACCAGCAGGTGGAAGCGCTCGTCGAGCTCGGAAAATTCCTTGTAGCGGCTGTCGATGTCGGCAAGGATTTCCCGATGCACCGCCTCGATCTTCTTCAGTTCCTCCCAGGCGGGATGGTCTTCCGGCAAGGCGACGAAGCGGGCGGCGGAGCGAAGCTCGAACATCTCCCTGACCTCCGTCAGCTCGAGCGCGAAGTCGCGGGTAAATCCCTTGAGCACCCAATGGCTGTTCGGCCGCTTCTCGATCAGGCCGAAGCGGCTGAAGCGGATCAGGAATTCGCGCACGCTCGTCGTGCCGGTGCCGATCTCCCGGGCGAGCTCCAGCTCGTTGATCTGCATGCCGGGTTCCGCGCCGCCCGCTAGAATCCGCCGCATGAAGCTGCGCTCGATGATCTCGGCAAGTGAACTGGTCTCCTCCGATGGAAAATAATCGGAGGGTTCCGGCCGGCGCAACACGGTCTTGCGGCGCTTGTCCCAGCTGATCAGCTTGAGATCCTCGCAGCGCGTGAGAATCGCGCGAACGGTCGTGCGGCTGACGCCGAGGAGCTGCCCGAGCTCCGGCTCGGAGGGCAGTGCAGACGTCTCGGCCATCTGCGTGAGGCAGCGGTTGAAAGCATCCTTGAAGACGGTGTTCTGTTTCGCCATTTGGATGTCCGGCGGTTTGAGTTGATCGGCGTTCGCTTTAGGCGGTTTGACGGCATTCAGCTAGCCCGACGCCAACCCGCGTTTCGCATCGAAAATGCGTGCATCCTCATAATAGACATTGACGGCGATCTGTCTATTGTAGATAAAAAGACAAAAGCAAATGTTCCGGGGAGAGCCAGAAATTGTCTGCACCGTCGTCGATCCTGCTTTCGCCGGAGGACAATGTCGCCGTCGCCACGACTGCGATCGAGTCGGGCGAAACCCTGCCCGGCGGCGCGCGGGCGGCGACGCGGATAGAGCCTGGGCATAAGGTTGCTCTCCGGCCGATTTCGGCGGGCGAGCCGGTGATCAAATATGCCCAGGCGATCGGCCGCGCCACCTCTGACATTGCTGCGGGCGATCATGTGCATTCCCACAATCTCGCCTTCGATCAGGACAGGCTCGCGATCGGCGCCCCGGTTCCGCCGGAAGCGGCAAGCGAGGCTGACAAGGTGCGCACCTTCCTCGGTTACCGCCGAGCGGACGGCCGGGCTGCGACGCGGAACTATATCGGCATCATCGCCAGCGTGAACTGTTCCACCACAGTCTGTCGCGCGATCGCCGACGAGGCCAACCGGCGCATCCTGCCGAAATACGAGGGCATCGACGGCTTCGTACCCATTGTTCATGACCAGGGCTGCGGCATGTCTTCGACCGGCGACGGCATGAAGAACCTGCACCGCACGCTCGCCGGCTATGCCCGTCACGCCAATTTCGGCGGCGTGCTGATGGTCGGCCTCGGCTGCGAGGTCAACCAACTGACGCTTTACGGTCAGAGCGGCGCCGGCGCGGAAAAGCGGCATTTCAACATTCAGGAAGCCGGCGGATCGCGCCGGTCGGTCGAGCGTGCGCTCGGCGTTCTTGAGGAGATCGCCAAGGAAGTCGCGCCCGTGCGGCGCGAGCCGATACCGGTCAGCGAGATCATCGTCGGGCTGCAGTGCGGCGGCTCCGACGGCCTTTCCGGCGTTACCGCCAATCCGGCGCTCGGTGCCGCGGTCGATATTCTCGCCGGCGCCGGCGGCACGGCTATTCTTTCCGAAACTTCTGAGATCTACGGCGCCGAACATCTTCTGCGCAGCCGCGCCGTCAGCGACGGGGTGGCAGCGAAGCTCGACGATCTGATTTCCTGGTGGGAGAACTACGTCGCGCTGCATGGAGCTTCGCTCGACAATAATCCTTCGCCGGGTAACAAGCGCGGCGGGCTGACGACCATTCTGGAAAAGTCACTTGGGGCCGTCGCCAAGGGCGGGCGCTCGCCGCTGACTGCCGTCTACAATTATGCCGAACGCGTGACCGAGCACGGCCTGGTCTTCATGGACACGCCCGGCTACGATCCGGTCTCGGCCACGGGACAGGTGGCGGGCGGCGCCAATGTCATCGCCTTCACCACCGGTCGCGGCAGTTGCTTCGGCTGTCGGCCGGTGCCGTCGATCAAGCTCACCAGCAATACGGCGCTCTATCGGGCGATGGAAGAGGACATGGACATAGATTGCGGCGTGATCGCTTCCGGCGAGACGACCATCGCCGAACTCGGCCGCGCGATCTTCGATCTGATCATCGACACGGCTTCGGGCAAAAAGACCAAGAGCGAACTTTTCGGCTACGGCGACAACGAGTTCGTCCCCTGGCACCTGGGGGCGACATTGTAGGCGAAAAATGTTGGACGGTTGCGCCCTATTTGCCCCTCATCCGGCCTGCCGGCCACCTTCTCCCCGCAGGCGGGGAGAAGGGACTCGCGGCGCTCGCTCAGACTCCCTCTCCCCGCTTGCGGGGAGAGGGTCGGGGTGAGGGGCGATCCCGCGCGCGACTGATGTGAGAGAAACGCAATCCTTGGAAGGAGGAGACAAGGAATGCAGACGAGAAGGATCGGTCGAACCGATCTCCGGGTGACCGAATACAGCTTCGGCACGGCGGGGCTCGGGGGCCTCTATCGCGAATGCACGCGCGAGGCCGCGATGGCAACACTTGATGCGGCCTGGGCCTCGGGGATCCGCTATTTCGACACGGCGCCTTACTACGGACTCGGACTTGCCGAGCGGCGCGTCGGCGATTTCCTGCGCGACAAGCCGCGCGACGATTTCGTGCTCTCGACCAAGGTTGGCCGGCTGTTGCATCCGGTGCCGCAGGACCAGGTTCCCGACTACGCCTACGTCAAGCCGCTGAACTTCGATGTCAGCTACGACTATGGCTATGACGCGATCATGCGTTCGGTGGAAATGAGCCACGCCCGCCTCGGGCTCAACCGCATCGATATTCTCTATGTCCACGATATCGGCAGCTACACCCACGGTGCGGCGAAAAACGCCGTCTATCTGCGGCAATTGCTCGACTCCGGGCTGAAGGCGCTGGAGGAACTGAAGTCCGGCGGTGTCATTTCGGCCTGTGGCCTCGGCGTCAACGAGGTGCCGATCTGTCTCGACGTCCTCAGGCAGGCCGATATCGACTGCATCCTGCTTGCGGGCCGCTATACGCTGCTCGACCGCTCGGCCGTCGGAGAGCTCCTGCCGCTTTGCGAGAAGAAGGGAACGTCGCTTCTGGTCGGCGGCGTCTTCAATTCCGGCATCCTTGCCACCGGCCCGGTGGCGGGCGCGCATTTCGACTATATGCCGGCGACGGAAGAGGTCAGGACGAAGGTCGCGGCGATGGAGAGGATCGCCGGCGGGCGCGGCGTGCCGCTCGCTGCCGCCGCGCTCCAGTTCCCGCTCGCCAGTCCTTTGGTTGCCTCGGTTCTGATCGGCACCGCGAAACCCGAAAGCCTCGATCGGAACATGGAGCTTACGCGGCGGCGGCTCACAGCGGATGAATTCGCGGCCTACGAACCCTACACGCTCGTTGCACCGGAGCTTGGAGATGAGGCAGTCCGGGTCTGATCCGCTGAACCCGAAGATGATGGCTGGCGAGCCTTCTTTCGTTCGGGCGAATGCAGCAAGTGGAGAACGCAAGGGGCTTGCCAATTCGAATCGGCTGCATTAGCGTGGACAAATGTTTTTTATGGATAAAAGACGTTCCGCGGACACCTGGCGGATCGCTCTCGCTAACGGAACAGCAAGGTGTCATTTCAAGAGGAGAAACCCAATGAGCATTGCCAAACGTATTCTTTCCCGCCGTACCTTCACGGCGCTTGCCGGCGCCGCCTTCATGGCTGCCATGACGCCGATGACCTCATTTGCACAGGACGTCACGATCCCGATCATCGTCAAGGACACCACATCCTTCTACTGGCAGATCGTCCTTGCAGGCGCACGCCAGGCCGGCAAGGATCTCGGCGTCAACGTGCCAGAGCTCGGCGCCCAGTCCGAATCGGACATCAACGGCCAGATCAGCATTCTTGAAAACGCCGTCGCCGGGGCGCCCGCAGCCGTGGTGATCGCGCCGACGGAGTTCAAGGCGCTTGGTAAGCCGATCGACGAGGCCGCCAAGTCCGTGCCGATCATCGGCATCGATTCCGCCGCCGATTCCAAGGCCTTCACCTCGTTCCTGACCACCGACAACGTCCAGGGCGGTCGCATCGCCGCCGATGGGCTTGCCGCGGCGATCAAGGAGGCGACCGGCAAGGAAGAGGGCGAAGTCGCCATCATCACCAGCCTGCCCGGCGTCGGTTCGCTCGATCAGCGCCGCGAGGGCTTCCTGGATCAGCTGAAGAGCAAATATCCGGGTCTGAAAGTCGTCGCCGACAAATATGCCGACGGCCAGGCGACGACCGGTCTCAACATCATGACCGACCTGATCACCGCCAACCCCGATCTCGTCGGCGTCTTCGCCTCCAACCTGATCATGGCGCAGGGCGCCGGCCAGGCGATTGCCGAGAACAAGCTTGGCGACAAGATCAAGGTCATCGGCTTCGACAGCGACGACAAGACGGTGAGCTTCCTCAAGGAAGGTGTCCTTGCCGGGTTGGTGGTGCAGGACCCCTACCGCATGGGCTATGATGGTATCAAGACGGCGCTTGCCGCATCGAAGGGCGAAAAGGTCGAGGCCAATGTCGACACCGGCGCGAACCTCGTCACCAAGGACAATATGTCCGATCCCAAGATCGACGCGCTGCTGAACCCGAAGGTGAACTGACGGCTGCGATCTCGTTGTGGCGCAACGGAACCGTTGCGCCACGGCGTATCTTTTGGAGCGCGGCGAGCGGCTGGAGGAGGTCGGTTACCGCGATCCGGGGAAGAGGAGGAGACATCATGACAGGGCTTCAAGAGGTCAGCCATCGGCATGAGGCGGACGTGCAGGCAGCCGGCGGCCATTCCGTGCCGAAGGGCGAGCCGATCCTGGAACTGCGCGGCCTGCAGAAGAACTACGGCGCCGTCCAGGCGCTGAAGCCAGCAACCATCACCTTCCTCTCCGGGGAAATCCATGCCATCGTCGGCGAGAACGGCGCCGGCAAATCGACGCTGATCAAGCTCCTCACCGGCGTCATACCACGTACCGCCGGCGAGGTGCGCTGGTGCGGCGAGCCGGTGCAGCTTGCGAGCCCAAATGAGGCGATCGCGCGTGGCATCAACGCCGTCCACCAGGAGGTGGTGCTCTGCCCACATCTGAGCGTCGCCGCCAACATGTTCCTCGGCGACGAGATGAACCGCACCGGTCTCATGCGCAAGCGCGCTATGACCGTCGCGGCCAAGGGCGTGCTCGACGACCTCGGCTTCAACCTGCCGGCCGATGCCACGCTCGGCAATCTGACCATCGGCCAGCAGCAACTGGTCGCCACCGCCCGCGCGGCCATGCGCGGCATCCGCTTCCTGATCTTCGACGAGCCGACCGCCTATCTGACCCGCCAGGAATCCGCGCAGCTTTTCCGCCTCATCCGCCGTCTGCAGAGTGAAGGCGTCACCATCGTCTATATCAGCCACCGGCTGGAGGAAGTTTTCGAGCTCGCCGACCGCGTCTCGGTCCTGCGCGACGGGACCCATGTCGGAACGCGCAACATCGGCGAAACCGACGAGGACGAGCTGATCGCGCTGATGATCAACCGTACCATCGAGCAGATCTACCATAAGGAGCATTTTCCCTTCGGCGAGACGATCCTCGAAACGCGCGGTCTCTCTGGACCAGGCTTTACCGACATATCGCTGTCCGTCAGGGCCGGCGAAATCGTCGGACTCTATGGCCTGATCGGCGCCGGCCGCAGCGAATTCGCCCTCGGTCTATACGGCCGCCAGCCGACCAGGGCCGGTGAGGTCCATTGGCAGGGCAGGAGGGTCGAGATCGCCAATGAGCGCAAGGCGATGGAACTCGGCATCGCGCTGGCGCCGGAGAGCCGCCGTGACCAGGGGCTCTGCCTCAACCTGCCGATCGGGCTCAACATCAATCTTCCGGTCTTTCGCCGGTTGACGCGCGGGCTGACGATCAACCGCGCCGAGGAGGCGGCCAATGCGGACCGCCAGATTCGCGACCTGCAGATCAAGACACCCTCGCGGCGCGTACTCGCCTCGGCCATGTCCGGCGGCAACCAACAGAAGATCGTCATCGGCAAATGGCTGAGCCATGGCGCCAAGCTATTCATCTTCGACGAGCCGACCGTCGGAGTCGATGTCGGCACAAAGGCGGAGATCTACCGGCTCTTCGCCCGGCTGCTCGAACAGGGGGCGGGCATCATCTTGATCTCCTCCTACCTGCCGGAGGTCTACGAACTGGCGGACCGGCTGCACGTCTTCCGCCAGGGCAGGCTGGTGGCGAGCCACGATTACCGCGCCGCGAGCCACGAGGAAGTCTTGGCGCAGGCGATCAATGCGTGACGAATTGAATATTGCAGGGATGCAGGGAGGAAGAAGATGAGTGTGGAAACGGTGGAAGGCAGCGTGGCACCGGCGCCGAAAAGGGGCGTCAGCATTCTGTTCGGTCTCACGCTTCTCGGCCTGCTGCTCGCGCTCTGGCTGGCGCTCGGGGTGGCGACCAACGCCTTCTGGACGCCGAACAATATCAGCAATCTCCTGCGCCAGGGGGCGATGACGGCAATTCTCGCAGTCGGCCAGACCTTCGTCATCATCACCGCCGGCATCGATCTCTCGGTCGGCGCGGTGGTCGGTTTCACCAGCGTCATCGTCGCCTGGCTGCTCGCCGCCGGCGTGCCGCTCTGGCTCGCGATCGTCGCGACGCTGGCGATCGGCGTGCTGATCGGCGTCTTTCACGCCTTCGGCATCGTCCGAATGGGGCTGCCGCCCTTCATCATCACGCTCGCGACGCTGACCTCGCTGCGCGGCATCGGCCTGCTCATCACCAACGGTTCGACGATCTCGATCACCAACGAGGCGTTCACCAATTTCTCCCGCGCCGATTTCCTCGGCGTTCCAAGTCTCTTCTGGATGGTGATCGTCGTCGCGGTGCCGGCTTACGTCTTCCTGCACCTGAGCCGCTTCGGCCGCTATCTTTTCGCCGTCGGTTCGAACAGGGAGGCGGCGCGCCTTTCCGGTGTCAACGTCGATCGGACGATCTACCTCGCTTACATCCTGTCCTCGACCTGCGCCGCCTTCGTGGGCTTGTTGCTCGCCTCGCGCATCGGCATCGGCAACGCCACCCAGGCCGAGGGCTGGGAGTTGCAGGCGATCGCCTCCTCCGTGATCGGCGGCACCAGCCTCTTCGGCGCCGTCGGCTCCGTCCATGGGCCGCTTCTCGGCGCCTTCATCCTGGCGACGATCAACAACGGGGCCAACCTCCTGAACGTCAACTCGTTCTGGCAGCGCATCGTCACCGGCCTGCTGATCATCGTCATAGTCTATTTCGACCAGCTCCGCCGCCGCGGATCGCGATGACCGTGATGGATGGCACGATCGATCAAACCTCGGAGCGCTCTATGAAAGCTGTCGTCTGCCCGGAACCTGGCCGCCTGGAGGTCGTCGAGCGCAGCCGTCCGGCGGCGCCCGAGCCGGGCTGGGTGCGCCTCGCCGTCCGCCGCGTCGGCATCTGCGGCACCGACTACCACATCTTCGAGGGCAAGCATCCCTTCCTCGAATATCCGCGGGTCATGGGCCACGAGATCTCCGCAACGGTGATCGAGGCGGGTGCCGGTTCTGCGCTCGTCCCGGGAACACTGGTGGTCGTCAATCCCTATATCGCCTGCGGAAGCTGCATTGCCTGCCGCAAGGGCAAACCCAATTGCTGCACTTCGATCCGGGTCCTGGGCGTCCATATCGACGGCGCCTTCTGCGAAGAGATCGTGATGCCGGAAGAGAACCTTTATCCGGCGAACGAACTCTCGGCGGAAGCGGCGGCGACGGTGGAGTTCCTGGCGATCGGCGCCCATGCCGTCAGGCGCTCGCGCACCGCGGCCGGTGCCCGCGCACTGGTGATCGGCGCCGGCCCGATCGGCCTCGGCACGGCGCTTTTCTCTGCGATTGCCGGGCACGCGGTGACGCTCCTCGACACGAGCACCGAACGCCTGGCCTTTGCCGCTGAAAGGCTCGGCCTTTCGCGGGGGATCCTCGCCGGCGAGGGATCGGAGAAGACGATCGCGGAGGCGACGGACGACGAGGGCTTTGATGTCGTATTCGACGCCACGGGCAATGGTGCATCGATGATGCGGTCCTTCTCCTATGTCGCCCATGGCGGCACGCTCGTCTTCGTCAGCGTCGTCAAGGACGAGATCCGCTTTTCCGACCCGGAGTTCCACAAACGCGAAATGACCCTGGTGGCCAGTCGCAATGCGACGCGCGAGGATTTCGGCCACGTCGTCGCCTCGATCGGCAAGGGCCTCGTACCCGTTGAGGCGCTGATCACGCACCGGACGACGCTCGCGGCGGCGGTCACCGACCTGCCGCGCTGGGCCCACGACAAGACCGGCCTCGTGAAGGCGGTGATCACGGTCGATGCCGCATGAGCTTCATCGACGCCCATCAGCATTATTGGACACTCGGCCTCGGCCACAATGACTGGCCGGGCCCGGATCTGGAGCCCATCTACCGCGATTTCGGCCCGGATGACCTGAAGCCGCATCTTGCGGCGGCGGGTGTCACCCGCACGGTGCTCGTGCAGGCGGCGCCCAATGTTGCGGAGACCGAATTCCTGCTTGCGATCGCGGAGCGGGAGGAGACGGTCGCCGCCGTGGTCGGCTGGGTCGATCTCTTCGCTCCCGATGCCGTTTCCGAGATCGAGCGGCTGAAGTTCCACGGCAAGTTCAGAGGCATTCGGCCGATGCTGCAAAGCATTGTGGAAACGGCGTGGATCCTGCGGCCGGAGGTGATCGCGACGCTCGAAGTGCTGCCGCGGCTGGACGTCCGCTTCGACGCACTCATTCAGCCGCGTCATCTGCCGGTGATCGCCGCTCTTGCCGACCGGCTGCCGGAACTCGCGATCGTCGTCGACCACGGTGCCAAGCCCTTCATTGCCGAGGGCAGGATCGAGCCGTGGCGGGCCGACATGGCGTCGCTCGCGCTTCGGCCAAATGTCAGCGTCAAGCTCTCCGGACTCGTAACGGAAGCGGGCAGCGCCTGGTCCAGTGAGCGGCTCAGCCCCTATGCGTCGCATCTCGTCGACGTCTTCGGTGCCGATCGCGTCATGTTCGGCAGCGACTGGCCGGTGGTGCTGCTCGAGGCCGGCTATGCCGAGTGGTTTGCCGCCGCTCGAGCCCTGACCGCTGAGAGGACGGAGTCCGAGAGACAGGCCATATTCGCCGGGACAGCCGCAAGATTCTATGGGATTACCGCGCCCTGAGGTACGAACATCATGGTCGGGAAGTACCGACCGTGCTATTTGAGCAATGTCGGATTTACGGAGTGATTCGCCAATATGAGCCCCAAAAGGAGAGGGGCGCATTTGTTGCACTGCACAAAAATCGTGGTAGTCTGGCAGTTATTGCGGACACCAAGATCAACAATCGCAAGCTTGCGTCGGACTGGGAGCGGCGCCGTCATCGATTGATTAAAGGGGGTACGCGTTCCCATGTTCTATCAGCTTTACGAAATGAACCATGCCATGATGGCACCCTGGCGTACGGCGGCGGACGCCATGCGGCTGGCCTTCAAGAACCCGATGAACCCGGTCTCGCACACCTATTTCGGCCGTGCCGCGGCCGCGGGGCTGGAGGTTTTCGAACGGGCAACGCGGCGTTACGGCAAGCCGGAATTCGGTCTTAAGGAAACGATCGTGGACGGACAGCCGGCACCGGTCCGCGAAAAGATCGTCTGGCGCGCGCCCTTCTGTAACCTCATTCATTTCGAGCGTTCGCTACCTGCCGGGCGTGAATCGGATCCGAAGGTGCTCATCGTCGCACCCATGTCCGGCCACTATGCCACCTTGCTCCGCGGCACCGTCGAAGCGCTGCTGCCGCATTCGGATATCTACATCACCGACTGGATGGATGCCCGCATGGTGCCGCTCAGCGAGGGCACCTTCGACCTTGACGACTATATCGACTACATCATTCAGATCCTGCACTTCCTCGGACCGGATACGCATGTGGTCGGCGTCTGCCAGCCGGCGGTGCCGGTTCTGGCGGCGACTGCTCTGATGGAAGCGGAAAACGATCCGCTGTCGCCGGCCTCGATGACGCTGATGGGCGGACCGATCGATACCCGCATCAATCCGACCGGCGTCAACCAACTGGCGGAACAGCGGTCGGTCGAGTGGTTCCGCGACAACGTCATCATGCCGGTGCCGTGGCCGCAGCCGGGCTTCATGCGCATGGTCTATCCCGGATTCCTGCAGCTTTCCGGCTTCATGTCGATGAATCTTGATCGGCACCTGGTCGCACACAAGGATTTTTTCGCCCATCTCGTAAAGAACGATGGCGATGCGGCCGACAAGCATCGCGAATTCTACGACGAATATCTGGCCGTCATGGACCTGACCGCCGAGTTCTATCTGCAGACCGTGCAGGTCGTGTTCATGCATCATGCGCTTCCAAAGGGTGAGATGGTCCATCGCGGCAAGCGCGTGGATCCGACGGCGATCCGAAAGGTGGCGTTGCTGACCGTCGAAGGCGAGAACGACGATATTTCCGGAGTCGGTCAGACGCAGGCGGCGCAGACGATCTGCACCAACATCCCCGAGCATATGCGCCAGCACTATATGCAGCCGGATGTCGGGCACTATGGCGTGTTCAACGGCTCGCGGTTCCGTCGCGAGATTGCGCCGCGCATCGTTGCCTTCCAGCGCGAGCATTCGCGCTACGCGAAGCCCGTCAAGCGCGTCATCAAGGGCGGCAAGTCGGCCTGACCTGACGGCAGCAGGACCGACCCGGCGCCGCAGGCGCCTTCCGCGTCCGTGCGGAGGGCGGCGCCCTAACGATTTTGTGGCCTTAAGTCAAGGGCTTGACCGATTTCGGGCGCCACGATCTTGTAGACCCTGGCGGTCTTTCCCACATCGTTTTCATCGGGTCGCAATGGGCGGCCCGCTGATTGCGAGGTATGCTGAAGATGAACCAATCTGCATTGATCCGTCCGGATTGGACGCCTGCGACCATTGCATTGATGGTGCTCGGCTTCATTGTGTTCTGGCCGCTGGGATTGGCCATGCTCGCCTATATTCTCTTTGGCGACAAGCTGAAGGCCTTCAAGAAGGACGCCAACGATAGCGTCGACCGCATGTGCGCCGGCTTCCGTCGGAATCAGGGTCGTCACTGGGCCCATCACCGGACCGGTAACGTCGCCTTCGACGAATGGCGCGAGGCGGAACTTGCCCGGCTCGACGAAGAGCGCCGCAAGCTCGACGAGATGCGCGAGGAATTCGACTCCTATGTGCGCGAGCTCCGCCGTGCCAAGGACAAGGAAGAGTTCGACCGCTTCATGCGCGAGCGCCGGAACGGCTCTACCCCGGAAGCCACGGCCAGCTGATCCTGACGGCTCCTTCCCGGCGTTTCGCAGGAAACGCCGGAGCATTTGCGCCCTCGATCGCCCGCGGTTGCGGAAAGACCGGCAGTTGCGCATGTCAACGGCGCCGCGAATCGGCTAAACAGCTTTCATGTTTGCTTCCTTCAAGCGGCGTCGCGGCGGTCAAACGCCAGCTCAAGTCACGCGGGAGATCGCGGTGGCCGGTAAGGTATTGCCCTTGACCATCCGGCAGAATGCGCGCGCCACGCGGATGACGCTGCGCATCGAGCCCGGCGGGCGGGCCCTGAAGCTGACCGTGCCCGAGGGTCTGCCGGAACGCGAAGTCAGTGCATTCCTCACGCGCCAACAGGGCTGGCTGATGACCAGGCTCGCGCGCTTTTCCGGCGAGAGCGAGATCGGGCATGGCGACATCATCTTCATTCGTGGCGTCGGCCACCGCATCGAGCGGACGGGCCGCATTCGCGGACTGACGGAGGCGGTGACGCTGGGCGACGAGGCCGTCTTAAGGGTCGGCGGGGCGGAAGAGCACCTGCGCCGGCGCATCGCCGATTTCCTGAAGAAGGAAGCGCGGCTGGAACTGGAGCGGCTCGTCGCCGTCTATTCCGGCAGGATCGGCCGTCCGGTGCGCTCGCTCAGCCTCAAGGACACCCGCAGCCGCTGGGGATCCTGTTCCGCCGAGGGAGACTTGAGCTTTTCCTGGCGTATCGCCATGGCGCCGCCGAAAGTGATCGCCTATCTCGCAGCCCATGAAGTCGCCCATCTCCAGGAGATGAATCACGGACCGGATTTCTGGGCGCTCTGTGAAAAACTGTGCCCGGATACCCGCGATGCCCGGCACTGGCTGAAGCGCAACGGCACCATGCTGCACGCAATCGATTTCGGTTAGATGAGGGCTTGGCCGAATTGACCCGGCGCATGAAGCGGATGCGGGATAAGGGAAAAAACCGCCTTAAGCGGCATGGTTTCCATGCAACGGGTAAAATTCCAAAGCGCGAATGCCGCCCCGCGCAAAGGCGCTCCCGATAGGCTCGGCAATGAAACGGTTTTTCTCGACTCGCGGCCCGTTTCGTGCAAGGTCGCATCCCATGAATACGCAAGTGAAGATCTGTGGATTGACGACCCCGGAGGCCGCGGAGCATGCGGTGGCTCTCGGCGCCTCGCATGCGGGCTTCATCTTCTTCCCCAGGAGCCCGCGCAACATCGAGCCCGACGATTCGGGGCGGCTGGCCGAGCGCATTCGCGGCCGCGCGAAGATCGTCGCAGTCACCGTCGACGCGGAGAACGACGACCTCGACGAAATCGTCTCCGCGCTCGATCCGGATATCCTGCAACTTCATGGGCAGGAGAGCCCGGAGCGGGTACTGTCCGTCAAGGCGATCTACGGTCTCCCGGTGATGAAGGCCCTGTCGATCCGCGAGGCGTCCGATCTCGACCGAATCGATCCCTATCTCGGGATCGTCGATCGCTTCCTCTTCGACGCCAAGCCGCCGGCCGGGTCGGAATTGCCCGGCGGCAATGGCGTTTCTTTCGATTGGCGGCTGCTGGAGGCGCTTGACGAAAGCGTGGATTACATGCTTTCCGGTGGGCTGAATGCAATGAATATCGGCGAGGCTTTGGCGCTGACCGGCGCCCGTGCCGTCGATATTTCCTCCGGGGTCGAGAGCGCGCCCGGTGTCAAGGATTTGAAGCTTATGGATGCGTTTTTCGATGCGGTTCGCCGCGCCGAAGCCGAACGGCCACGATCAGGGAGCAAGACGTGAATCAGCCGCCTAGACCGAACTCCTTCAGAGCCGGACCCGACGAGGACGGCCGCTTCGGCATTTTCGGTGGCCGTTTCGTGGCCGAAACGCTGATGCCGCTGATCCTCGATCTCCAGGACGAATGGAACAAGGCCAAGAGCGATCCCGCCTTCAAGGCGGAGCTTGAAGAGCTCGGCGCCCACTATATCGGCCGGCCGAGCCCGCTTTATTTCGCCGAGCGGCTGACGGCCGAACTCGGTGGCGCCAAGATCTATTTCAAGCGCGAGGAACTGAACCACACCGGTTCGCACAAGATCAACAATTGCATCGGCCAGATCCTGCTTGCAAAGCGCATGGGCAAGACCCGCATCATCGCGGAGACCGGTGCGGGCCAGCATGGCGTAGCCTCCGCCACCGTCGCCGCACGCTTCGGCCTGCCCTGCGTCGTCTATATGGGCGCGACCGATGTCGAGCGGCAGGCGCCGAACGTCTTCCGCATGAAGCTCCTCGGCGCCGAGGTGAAGCCGGTGACGGCCGGCCACGGCACGCTCAAGGATGCGATGAACGAGGCGCTGCGCGACTGGGTGACGAATGTCGACAGCACATATTACCTGATCGGCACCGCCGCCGGTCCGCACCCCTATCCGGAAATGGTTCGCGACTTCCAGGCGGTCATCGGCCAGGAGGCCAAGGAGCAGATGATCAAGGCCGAAGGCCGGCTGCCCGACCTCGTAGTCGCGGCCGTTGGCGGCGGCTCGAATGCCATCGGCATTTTCCACCCCTTCCTCGACGACGACGGCGTCCGCATCGTCGGTGTCGAAGCCGGCGGCAAGGGGCTCGGCGGCGATGAGCATTGCGCTTCGATCACGGCCGGCTCGCCGGGCGTGCTGCACGGCAACCGCACCTATCTGCTGCAGGACGGCGACGGACAGATCAAGGAGGGCCATTCGATCTCGGCGGGCCTCGACTATCCCGGGATCGGCCCGGAGCACGCATGGCTCAACGATATCGGCCGCGTCGAATATGTGCCGATCATGGACCATGAAGCGCTCGAGGCCTTCCAGACATTGACCCGCCTCGAAGGCATCATTCCGGCGCTCGAGCCGTCGCATGCGCTTGCCGAGGTCATCAAGCGGGCGCCGAAAATGGGCAAGGACGAGATCATCCTGATGAATCTCTCCGGTCGCGGCGACAAGGACATTTTTACCGTCGGCAAACTTCTGGGTATGGGGCAATAACGACATGACCGCACGCATGGAACAGAGGTTCGCCGACGTTGCGGCCGAAGGTCGCCCGGTGCTCGTCACCTATTTCATGGGCGGCGATCCGGATTTCGAAACGTCGCTGGCGATCATGAGGGCGCTGCCGAAGGCGGGTGCCGATATCATCGAGCTCGGCGTGCCCTTTTCCGATCCGATGGCCGACGGTCCGGCAATCCAGCTCGCTGGCCAGCGTGCCCTCAAGGGCGGCCAGACGCTTGCCAAGACGCTGGAGCTTGCCCGACGCTTCCGGATGGAAGATCAGGGCACCCCGATCGTGCTGATGGGCTATTACAACCCGATCTATATTTACGGCGTCGAGCGCTTCCTCGCCGATGCAGTCGCGGCCGGGGTCGACGGGCTGATCGTCGTCGACCTGCCGCCGGAAATGGATGACGAGCTCTGCATTCCGGCGCTCGCAAAGGGCATCAGCTTCATCCGCCTGGCGACGCCGACGACCGATGATCGCCGTCTGCCCAAGGTGCTCGAGAACACCTCCGGTTTCGTCTATTACGTCTCCATGACCGGCATCACCGGCTCGGCCCTGCCCGATCCGTCGCTGATCGCCGGGGCGGTCGGACGCATCAAGTCGCACACCGATCTACCCGTCTGCGTCGGCTTTGGCGTCAAGACTGCCGAGCATGCGCGGGTGATCGGTGCATCGGCCGATGGCGTCGTTGTCGGCACGGCCATCGTCAACCAGATCGCCTCGAGCCTGACGGAAGACGGCCATGCGACCGAAGCGACGGTGCCGGGCGTCGAGGCGCTGGTCCGGGGGCTCTCTGCGGGCGTGCGGGCGGCAAGACTCGCGGCAGCCGAATAATCCGCCTATATTGGCGCGCAATTCGATGGACATCTTCAGGAGTCAATAAGTGAACTGGATCACAAGCTACGTTCGGCCGAAGATCAATTCGATGCTGGGCCGCAGGGAAGTTCCGGAAAACCTTTGGATCAAATGCCCTGATACCGGCGAGATGGTGTTCCATCGCGATCTCGAAGAGAACAAGTGGGTCATCCCGCAATCCGGCCACCACATGAAGATGCCGGCCAAGGCACGTCTGAAGGACCTGTTCGACGGCGGCATCTACGAGGCTCTGCCGCAGCCCAAGGTGGCGCAGGATCCGCTGAAGTTCCGCGATTCGAAGAAATACGTCGATCGCCTGCGCGACAGCCGTGCCAAGACCGAACTCGAAGACACGATCGTCGCCGGCCTCGGCCTCGTCCATGGCGTGAAGCTCGTCGCAGTCGTGCACGAGTTCAACTTCATCGGCGGATCGCTCGGCATGGCGGCGGGCGAAGCGATCGTCAAGGCCTTCGAACGTGCGATCGCGGAGAAATGCCCGCTGGTCATCTTTCCGGCTTCGGGCGGCGCCCGCATGCAGGAAGGCATCCTGTCGCTGATGCAACTGCCGCGCACAACGGTCGCCGTAAACATGCTCAAGGAAGCAGGCCTCCCCTATATAGTCGTGCTCACCAATCCGACGACCGGCGGCGTCACCGCCTCCTATGCGATGCTGGGTGACATCCATATGGCCGAGCCCGGCGCCGAAATCGGCTTTGCCGGCAAGCGGGTGATCGAGCAGACCTTGCGGGAGAAGCTGCCCGACGGCTTCCAGACCTCCGAATATCTCCTGGAGCATGGAATGGTGGACATGGTGGTCAAGCGCCACGACCTCCCGGAGACGCTGGGGCGCGTCCTGAATATCCTGATGAAGAAACCCGCGGAAGCCGCAAAGCGCGAAGAAGCCGCCCAGGTGTCCGTGCTGCCGCTCGCGGCGAGGGCCTGAGCCGCTGTAGCACCTGAATTGCTGCATGTCTTTCTCCGAAGCAGACATGCGGTAGACGTGTAGGAGCGAGGCGGAGCGAACCCGCCTCGCATCTGTTTCGATCCCGCTGCAGCGGTCCCATTCTCGAGGCAAACATAATGACGGCGGCTGAGGTCAGCGAAGCGGCGCAGGAGATCGAGAAGCTTCTCGCGCTTCATCCAAAGGGGTTCGACCTGTCGCTGGACAGGATCACCCGCCTGCTCGCGTCGCTCGGAAACCCCGAGCGACGCCTGCCGCCGATCATTCACGTCGCCGGTACGAACGGCAAAGGCTCCGCCACCGCCTTTTCACGGGCGATCCTCGAGGCGGCGGGCTACAGCGTGCACGTGCACACCTCGCCGCATCTCGTCAACTGGCACGAGCGCTATCGCCTCGGAGCGAGGGGCGGAAAGGCTAGGCTCGTCAGCGATCCGGTCCTTGCCGATGCGGTACGCCGCGTTGCGGCGGCCAATGCCGGCCAGCAGGTGACCGTCTTCGAATTGTTGACGGCTGTCACCTTCCTGCTTTTCGCCGAGCATCCGGCCGATGTCGCGATCATCGAGGTGGGGCTTGGGGGCCGCTACGATGCGACGAATGTCATCGCCCGGCCGGCCTGCTCCGTCATCATGCCGATCTCGCTCGACCACCAGGCCTATCTCGGCGACCGGGTGGAACTGATCGCCGCCGAAAAGGCCGGCATCATGAAACGCGGCTGCCCCGTGGTGATCGGCCATCAGGAGGAAGACGGCGCGCGCGACGTGCTCGTCGAAACCGCCGCGCGGCTCGGCTGCCCGACGTCCGTCTACGGTCAGGACTTCATGGCGCATGAAGAGTTCGGCAGACTGATCTACCAGGACGAGGGCGGACTTGCGGACCTGCCGTTGCCGCGCTTGCCCGGCCGGCACCAATATGCAAATGCCGCCGCGGCTATCCGCGCGGTGCGGGCCGCAGGTTTGGAGGTACCGGAGGCTGCGATCGAGAAGGGCCTCGCGAGCGTGGAATGGCCGGGCCGCCTGCAGCGCCTTGCCGGCGGCAAGCTGTCTCATCACGGACCGGCGGGAGCCGAGATCTGGATCGATGGCGGCCATAATCCTGGCGCGGGCCATGTCATTGCCGAGGCGATGGCGGGCTTCGAGGAACGTGAGCCGCGACCGTTGTTCCTGATCATCGGCATGATCAACACCAAGGATCCGGTGGGTTACTTTCAGGCCTTCCTCGATCTCGCCGAGCAGGTCTTTACCGTTCCGATCCACGGCTCCGATGCGGGGCTCGATCCCGTCGCTCTGGCTGCAGATGCGGCATCGGCGGGCTTCGAGGCCAATGCGACCTCGTCGGTTGCGGAGGCGCTCGGCCTCATTGCCGAGCTCACGCAGGAGGACCCGGTGCCGCCGCGCATCCTGATCGGCGGTTCGCTCTATCTCGTGGGTGATGTGCTCGCCGAAAACGGCACCCCGCCGCGGTGAGGGGGCGGGGCAACCCGGTTCAAGCGCAATGCAATGCCGAATCACCGGGGCTGTTGTCCAGCCAAGGCCAGGAGGCAGCCATAGCTCTGACTGCCGGGCAAGAAAAAAGCCCGGGCAGGCCGGGCCTTTCAGGTTCAAATCTCTTGAACTCGCCGCTCAAGCGGCCGCGTTGGAAATCCAGGAGCTCAGTGCCGTCTTGGGCGCAGCGCCGACCTTGATGTCGGCAACTTCGCCGGCCTTGAATACGGCGAGCGTGGGGATCGAGCGCACGCCGTACTGGGCGGCGAGTTCCGGGTTTTCGTCGATGTTGAGCTTGGCAACCTTGACCTTGCCCGCGAGTTCGGCGGCAATTTCCTCAAGGCTCGGCGCTATCATTTTGCACGGGCCGCACCACTCCGCCCAGAAATCCACGACGACCGGCTCAGCGGAATTCAGGACTTCTTTTTGAAAGTTGGACGCATCGACTTTTACGGTAGCCATCGGCTGCTCCTTGCGTTCGGAAATGGCGTTGTCCAGATGTTGTGCCTGATGTGAGGCCTCGCCACCGGATTTTCAATAAGGTGTATCTCACTTTGTCGCGAGCTCTTCAAGGCTCCTGTCCAGCATCGCATCGGTCAGCACCCTGACGGCGGGGCCCTCGGTGAAGATCAGCACGGAACGAATTTGCCTGCCGGGATAGAGCGGCTTCAGGAGCTCGCGATAAATGGCGAGCTGCGTCCGGTGAACAGGGGCAATCTCCTCGAGTGTTTCCGGCACCTGGCGGTTGGTCTTGAAATCGGCGATGGTCACCGTGTCGTTGGAAACAGCCAGTCGGTCGATTCGCCCGGAGACCGCGAACTCGCGCCCGCCAAGCTTCAGCGTTCCCATGACGGAGACTTCCGCGCGGCTTTGCCCGCCGAAAAGTGCCGTGAGGTCGGGATGATCGAGCACGTCCATGACGGCGTCGATCAGCCGGCTCCGGTCCGTATCCGACCAGCGCGGCACGGACCGGCTGAGATAGCGTTCGGCCGCGGCGCGGCGTTCGGCGCCGTCGATCGCGGGCAGGACCTGCAGCAACCGGTGCAGGATCGCGCCGCGCAGCATCGACAAGTTTGGCGCACCCTTTTCGGCAAAGAGAGCCGAACCGACGATAACCTCCCCATCCGGGTCATCGATCGCGATCCTCGTTCCGGAGGGGGTGAGCGGCCGAGGCAGCCGGCGCTGCGGCGGCAGGGGCATCGAAAGGGCGGGCGGCAGGCCGGACGCCGCCGGTCCCGACTTCGCCGGACTCGCGTCCGTCTCCTTCAGTGCCACGGGCACCTGCGTCTCGCGCCAGATATATCCGGTCCATTCCTCGCCGCCGGCACGGAAGACCGCCGGTTTGGCGCGGCCCTTCGGGTCATGGGCGAGCGTTCCCTGCACCATGGCGTGCCATGTATCGAGCGTCTGCCGCTGACCGCGATAGCCGCAGACGACCAGGCGGTCCGCGGCACGCGTCATGCCGACATAGAGAAGGCGCCGATATTCCTCCTCGGCCAGTGTCTTCAGGCGCTCGTTATCCTCGGAGACCAGCGAATTGGATGGCGACCCAGGCGGCCGCCAGACCGGAACGCCCAACAGCGAACGATCGGCCCGCCGTCTTTCGAGAAGGCGCAGGTCCGACACCTGCTGACGGACGAAGGCGGCGCCGCCGCCGTCGACCAGGAAAACGACAGCGGCCTCGAGGCCCTTCGCCGCATGCACGGTCATGACACGCACCTCGTCGCGCTCCTTGTCCTGCTCGCGCTTCACCGTCGGCGCCTCGATCTCGAGCGTCGAGAGGAAGGCCTGCAGGCCGGGCAGGCCGCTTCTTTCGTGGTCGAGGGCGAAGGTCAGGAACTCGTCGAGAATGTCGCTGACCTCGCTGCCGAGCCGCGCCAGAAAGGCGCGCCGGCCGCCCTCGGCGCCGAGCACGCGGGCATAGAAATCGTGCGGCGGCAGGGTGCGGGCGAGGCTCCGGAAGCCGGCGAGCCTCCTGGCGACGTCACCGAAGCGGCTGCTCTCTTCCGCCGCAAGCCGTTGCAACCGCAGCCAGAGGCTCTCGCCTTCCGCCCGGGGTGCCGCGAGCTCGAAGAGATCGTCTTCCCCAAGATTGAAGAGCGGGCTCTTGAGCAGCGCGGCAAGAGATAGGTCGTCGTCCGACAGCAACACGAATCGGCCGAGCGCTATCAGGTCCTGCACGGCGACATGGCTGTTCAGCACCAGCCGGTCGGCGCCGGCGACGGGGATGTTGCCGCGGCGCTTGAGCGCCCGCGTCAGCGCGTTGACGAAGGCATCGCGCTTGCGCACGAGCACGATGACGTCGCCCGGTCGCATGGGTCGCCGCACGCCCTTCTCGATCACCGCTTCCTTGCCGATCCAGTCCTCGAGCACCGCTGCGATCCGCCGGGCAAGGGTGTTTACCGGCGCCCGTTCCGGCGTCGCATCGAAGGGCGCGGTCCACTCGTCTTCGGATGCGGTCGGCTCCGGTGCAATCACATCCCAGATGTCGACGGCGCCAGGTTGGCCGATCCGGTTGGAGGCGTGCACGACCGCTTCGTTTCGGGCACTGAGACCTTTCGCATTGGCCGGATTGGCAAAGACCGTATCGACTGCCGACAGCACGTCTACCGTCGAGCGGAAGGAAAGCTGCAGGCGGATTGGGCTGAAATGCCGGTTTGCGGCGCGCACGCGCCGCTCGGTGAGGAGGCTCTCCTTTGAGAAGCGCTCCGGCCGCGCCCCTTGGAAGGAATAGATCGACTGCTTCTCGTCGCCCACGGCGAAGATCGTCCTGTCGTCGGCGCGCGCCGTCTCGCCGGCGAAGAAATCGGCCGCGAGCGCCTGGATGATCGTCCATTGCGCCGGGCTCGTATCCTGCGCTTCGTCGACAAGGATGTGGTCGATACCCTGGTCGAGCTTGTAATGCACCCAGGCACCGACGTCGCTGCGGGAAAGCAGCGCCGCCGTGCGGTTGATCAGGTCCTCGAAGTCGAGCTGGCTGCGTGCCTTCTTGATCTCCTCATAGTCGCGGTCGAGTCTTTCGGCGAGGATGAGAGCGGCGTGCGTCGCCTCGCACATCCGCACGATGCTCACCCGGTCGGCACAGGCCGCGATGTGATTGCGCGCCTCCTCGATCAATGGGGCAAGATGCGGCGCTTGTCCAAGCATCGCCTTGTTGAAGAAGGTGGAATCCGCCTTGGGCTTGCCGCCGCCGTTGAAGAACAGTTTGAGCAGGCGGGCGAAGCACTCTTCCGCATCATCGAGCCCGCAAATGGCCTTCAGCCCTTCGGCGATCTCGACGGCCTTGACGCCGCCATGCTCGAGCGCCAGCGCGACATACTGATCGAGTGCCGCGCCGTTGAGGCCGGCGAGCGGCCAGACTTTGGCCATGACGCTCGTGGACGTCTCGCCTGGCGCAACCCCGAGGGCGCTGCGAAGAGCCGCTTCAATTCCGCCCTCATCGGAAGCGCGGTCGAGAAAGCCGCGGATCTGCGTGCGATTGGCAATGATCGCCTCGAGCAGCTTCTCAAGACCGGTATCGTCGGCAAGGTCGAGCGCGGTGGCGAAGGCCGCCGCAAGCGCCGCCTCGCCCGGTCTGGCGGTGGCCGTCAGAAGCGCGCGCCGCGCATCGGCAAGCAGGACCGTGGCGGCGCGCTCGTCGAGCACGGAAAAGTGCCCCGCGACGTTTGCCTCCAGCGGGAACTGGTGCAGCAGCGCCTCGCAGAACGCGTGGATCGTCTGGATCTTCAGGCCGCCGGGCGTTTCCAATGCCTTGGCGAAGAGCCGCCGCGCCTCCTGCATTTTTGCGAGCGTCGGCCGCGTTCCCTCGATCGCCGCGATCCGCTGTTCCAGCGTTGCGTCGTCGAGCGTCGCCCATTCGGCAAGCCGCTCGAAGATGCGATTCGACATTTCGGAAGCCGCCGCTTTCGTATAGGTGAGGCAGAGAATGGCGGAAGGCCGGCAGCCGGCAAGCAGGAGCCTGATGACGCGCTGCGTCAGGACATGCGTTTTGCCTGAACCGGCATTTGCGGACACCCAGGCCGAGCGGACCGGGTCCGAGGCGAGCGCCTGCTGTCCGGTCGTCCAGTCGATCCACGCTTTGGGCGTCCCGTCCGCGGGTCCGAAACGGTCACTCCTCATCGTCGTCCTCGCCGTCCGCCGTCGCCCATTCGGCGACGCGCGCCAGATGGTCGTATTCGCCGCCGTAGTCCCGCTCCTTCTGCACGATCAGCCGCGAGGCAAAGCCGTATCGGCCGCTCAACAGCGCGCCGAGAAGCTTTCGCAGTTCGGCAAGCGATTCCTCTGCAAGCTGGTCGGCCGTCTTCGTGTCCCTCGCCTTGCTGCTCTCGTTGTTGACCGTATCGACTGCAAAGCGGCCGCCGGGCTTCAGCCGCACATAGCTTAGCGAATGGGGCATTTCCGGACCCAACGCCCTGAAGGCACCAGCCTTGAGAGCAGCTGCTTCCAGCGCCAATTGCGGGTCGAGGAGGGCCCGCGCTTCCTTTGCCGAGGGGCTGGAGCCAGTCTTGTAGTCGATGATGTCGACAGCGCCGTTTCTCAACCGGTCCAGCCGGTCGGCCATGCCCGTCAGCCTTATGTCGGCAAGGCCGATATCCATTGCCGCCGCAACCTCGGTGAAAGACCTGGCGATGCTGGGGCGGCGCCCCCGCTCCCAGGACAGGAACGCCCGCGCGACCGCCTCGAAGCGCGGCCGCCAGACCGTGTCGATATGGGCGGGCAGTCTTTCCTCGTCGAAGGCTTCCTTGATCAGGCGGGCCATCGCCTCTTCCCCATCGGGGGAAGCGGCATCGAACCCGCCCTTCACGAAGCGCTCGACGATCCGGTGATAGAGCGAGCCGCGTTCGGCCGCGTCCGGATCGCGGTTGAACGGATCGATCGGCGTGAGCCGCAAAATGCGGCGGGCATAGATCGAATAGGGGTCGCGGCGCAGGCGCGACACTTCGCTGAAGGAGTATTTGCGCGGCTGCAGTTCGGCCGGCGGCTTTGGTTGCGGCCGTTCGGCAAGCGGCTGGCGCGAGCCCGCGTCGAGCATGCGCATCCATTGCAGATAGCTGGCGCCATTCGCCCTGAGCCGGCTCGTCAGCGCCTCGCCGCCGAGCGCCTGCAGGCGCTGCAGCCATCTGGAGGCCACCGTCGGTGCCGCGCCCTGGCGCATCGCGCGGGAGAAGATCAGCCGGCGGGTGCCGCAGGCCATCTGGAAGTCATGGGCGAGCTGGCCGATCCGCCGTTCCGGGGGTTCCAGGCCGATGCCGGATTTCATCGTGCGCGACAGGAAGGGGTCGTTCGAGGTCTGGCCCGGCCAGCTGCCCTCGTTCATGCCGCCGAGCACGACGAGATCGACGCTTTGCAGGCGGGATTCCAGGGCGCCGAAGATGAAGACACGGGGATTGCGCATCGACCGTGGCTTCACTGCTTCGCTTGCGGCAAGCGCTTCGACGATGTCGCACCACTGCGATCCGTCCGCCTCCATCTGTCCCTCAGTCCCGATGATGCCGCTCAACAGCGCTGCCAATGCTTCGCCGGCTTCCGGTCCCCAAAGTTCGGCCAGGCTGCCGCGTTCGTCGATGACCACGGCTTCGAGCGCCCGTCCCGTCCGCTCGGCCCAATCGGCCAATGTCAGCGTCATGGAGCGCGGTCGGCCCTCGACGGGACGCGAGGTCAATGCGCCCGTCAGCGGAGCGACGGCGGAGGCAATCCGTCGGGCGAGAGCGCGTGCCAGGGCGATTTCATCGCCGCCCATTCCCGCTCGCCAGGGCGGCGGATGACGGTCGACGGCGTGTTGCGCAAGCGCCCTGTCGAGCACTTCTTCCAGCGCTGAAATCTCGGCGACTGCGGTGCTGCCGCGCAGCGCCAGGAGTTCCAGAGTGTCGGCGGCGCGGCGCGCCTCCTCTACGGCGTAGCCGAAGCGCGCCAGCGGGTGTTTGAGAAGGCCGACGAGCGGCACGGGATCATCCGGCCTGAGCGTCGCCTCTAGCAGCAGGCGGGTAAGCGTGCCCGCCAGGGTCGCCGAAAGCGGGACGCCGGCGGAATCATCGGCTTCGATGCCGAAACGGGCAAGCTCCGCGCCCACACGGCGTGCCAACCCGCGGTCCGGCGTGATGAGCGCCGCCTGGCTGTCCTCGTCGCCTTCAAGCGCGAGCCTGAGCGCAATGGCGATTGCCGTTGCCTCCTCGCGCTCGTTCGCGGCCTCGATCAGCGCCACGTCGGCAAAGGCGGCAAGAAGCCTCTGGCGGTCAAACTGATCGCGCGTCTCAGTCCAGCTGTCGGTGGCCTTCGCCGGCAGCAGCGCCCGTGAGAGCACGGCACTGCGATCATCGAGATCGCGAGCGACGATCCCGAGCACCGGCACCTGGCGGCGCTCTATCGCCATGCGCTGCAAAAGGCGCTGCAGTCCGTATTGGGGATGGGTGCGGCTGGCCGGATCTGTCGTGATGGCGCGATCTCCGGCGATCAGCCCCCATTCCTCATCGCTCATCGCCTGGTCGAGACCGGGAAGCACGATGGTGCCGTTCGGCAGCGCCTTGACGGCCGCAATCAGGGAGGCAGTCGCGGGAATGGAGCCGGTCGAGCCGGCGATGATGATCGGTCCCCTCACCATTCCGGCGGCGATGCGCTGCGTTTCGGCCTTGAGCACCGCATTCCTATGGCGCGCCGGCGAGGAATGCTTGATCTCCGCAAGCCGATCCGGCCAGTAGGTTCGGGCGATTTTCAGGAAGGCGAGCGTCAACTGCCACCAGAGCGCATGTTCGCCGGCGTCGAGCCCGTCCAGCGCCTCCCAGTCGAGCTCCTCCGTTTCGATCGAGTCGATCAGCTCGGCAAGGTTGCGCGCCAGCCAGATGGCGTCGGCAGGGCTTGCCGGCGCTATCAGCGGACTTTCTGCATGGATCTCGAGCACCACCTGGGGCAGGCGATTGCGCCAGGCAAGGATCAGCCGTCCGAGTTCGATCAGCCGCGCCGTGCCGGAGAGCGGCGGCGCAAGATCGAGGATAGCCGGCACGTCCGCGTCGAAGAAGCCGCTGTCGTCATCCGTTTCGCCGAGAGCACGGATCGTCGGCAGGATTGCAGAGCGGCCGCCGAGCAGGTCCACGAATTCCGAGCGCAGCACGCGCGCCGCACGCCGGGTGGGCAGAAAGATCGTCACGCCGGCAAGGCCGAGCGGGTTCGCCGGATCATACGCGAAATCCGGCGTGAGCGTGCCGTTCAGGAGCGTTTCCGCCAGCGTTTTCAGAAAGGGCAGTCCGGGGGGAATCGTGTAGACGTTTGGTTCGCGTCCTGACACCCTATCCTCCAGGCTGGAAGCGCCGGACGATCGCCTCGGCGTCCGCGATCGCCTCGGGCGTTCCGACGGTCATCCATTGGCCGTCGAGCATCAGACCGAAGAGGCGCCCCTTCGCGATTGCCCGGTCGAAATAGATGTTCAGGTTGAAGGCCTCTTCGGGCGCGTCGGCGAGTAGCCGCGAATCCATCGCGATCGCACCCGCATAGACGACGGGCCGTTCCATGCCTTCCTCGTAACGCCTGAGCCTGCCCTCCGCGGTCAGCGAGAAATCCTTCTTGCCATTGTGGCCGGTCGTGTCCTCGACGCGCACGCAGAGCAGCGCCATGTCCATGCGCTCCGGATCGTAGAATTCGGCGAGCCGCTGCAGGTTGCCCGGCTCCCCCGCTCTCTCGCCAACCCAGAAGAGATCGGCATTCATGACGAGGACCGGACCGTCGTCGAGCAGCCTCAGCCCCTTGGCGAGCCCGCCGCCGGAATTCATCAGCGCATCGCGCTCGTCGGAAATCAGGATGCGCGGTATCGCCCGACAGCCGAGATGCGCTTCCATCTGGTCGGCGAAGTGATGCACGTTCACCGCGGCCGTCGTGACGCCGGCGGCGGCGAGCAGGTCCAGCACGTAGTCGATCATCGGCTTGCCCGCGATCGGTACGAGTGGCTTCGGCAGCGTGTTTGTGATCGGCCTGAGGCGGGTGCCCAGTCCGGCCGCAAGCACCATGGCATTGGTGATGGGCATCGTGTCCTAATTGGCTGATTCGGGTGCCAGGATTCCAGCCTTAATGCACCATTCGCGCAAGGGTGTCAGCACCTCATGTCCGAGTGCCTGCTGTAGATAGGTGAAGGTGCGCGGCATGTGCTTCATATAACCGGGCTTGCCGTCGCGCTGCATCAGCCGCACCCATATTCCCGCAAGCTTGCAATTGCGTTGCGCCGCCATCAGGTGCCAGTCGCGAAGGAACGCCGTTTCGTCGAAGGACCCGAGAGCCTTGCGTTCGCTCATATAGCCGTCCATGAGGCGAGCGGCGAGATCGGTATCGATCGTCACGCGGGCATCCTGGACGAGCGAGGCGACGTCGTAGGCCGTCGGCCCGATCATCGCGTCCTGGAAGTCGATGAGGCCGATCCGGTCGAGGCCGCCACGATCCCGCCGCCAGAGAACGTTCGGCGAGTGGAAATCGCGCAGCAGCAGGTTCTTCTCGCCGCCGCAAAGAATGTCGACGAGCTGGTCCCAGATGGCGAAATACTCGCTGCGCTCTCTATCGGATGCGGGCGCGCCGCGCTTCCACGGCAGGTACCAGTCGATCAGCAGGCTCGTTTCGATCTTGATCGCCGTGCGGTCGAAATCGGGAATGTGATGGACGATGCCTTCCGCAATCGCAGCCGTGCGGGCGGTCGGCTGCGCGTGAAGATGGGCGAGCAGCCGGGCGCTTTCGAGATAGCGCTCCGCGATCGGCCGGCCTTCGGCGTCGACGATACCCTCCGAACCCAGATCTTCGATCAGGAGCAGGCCCTGGTCGAGGTCGCGCGCATAGATCGCCGGGGCGGCGAATCCGCGCCGGCGCAGGAGCTCGGAAACGGCAACGAACGGAACCACGTCCTCGGCGATATGGGCGAGCTGCTGGTAGTATTTGCCATCCTGAAGAATAGGCCCGGGCCTGTGCCTTGGCGCGTCCATCAGGATCGTTGTCGGCGCATTCTGCGCATGTATGCGCTCATAGGCCCGAACGGAAGCATCGCCGCTCAGGTGCCGCCGCCGCGCGTGCGCACGCCCGGAATCGGCCAGGAAGGCACGGATTGCGAGCGAGCGCGTGATCCGCTCGAAGGCCCCTTCCGGCGCCGAGATCTGCACGCGGCGGCCGTCGCCCTCATGCGCGAAGGTCAGGGTTATGCGGTCGGCGGGAAGCGCACCCTCCGCCTTTTCGGGCCATTCGACGAGGCAGATGCCCTCCGAGAGAGCCTCGTCGAATCCGAGCTCGGTGAGTTCGGAGGCATCGCCCAGTCGGTAGAGATCGAAATGGGCGACGGGAACTCGAAGCTCGTAGCTCTGGACCAGCGTGAAGGTTGGACTCGGCACCTCGAGCGCCGTGTCGTCCGCCATCGCCCTCAGGAAGGCGCGCGCAAAGGTCGATTTCCCGGCTCCGAGATCGCCCGAGAGGCCGGCACAGTCGCCGGCCTTCAGCGCCAGCGCCAGGTCTTCGCCAAGCTCGATCGTGGCCGCTTCGTCCTTCAGCAGGCGGTCGAGGGATCTCATCTATTCCGCCGCGATGATCTTCGGCATTTCGGCAGAGGGAATGCGGCAGGTGACCTCCGTGCCTTCGCCCTCCTTGCTGCGAATGGAAACGGTGCCGTGATGCAGGCTGACGAAGCTTTCGACGATCGAGAGCCCGAGACCGGCGCCGCCGCGCTGGCCGTGGCTCTCGAAGCGGTTGAACACGGTGTTCAGCACGTCCTGAGGAATGCCGGGTCCGCTATCCGTGACCGAGAACATGAAGTCGCTGCCGTCGCGCCGGCAGGTAAGGCCGATGACGCTCCCGTCAGGCGCGAAGTTGGCGGCATTGGTCAGAAGCTTGATGAAGATCTGCTTCAGCCGTTGCTGGTCGGCGACAATGCGGCCGAGATTGTCCGGCGCGTCGATCCGGAGCGTGACACCGCTTTCGACCAGGCGCTCGGCCATCTGCTGCGCCACGTCGTCGAGCAGGTCGAGAAGCTTCACCTCGGTGAGGTCCAGTTCGACGATGCCGGCGTCGACCGTCGCCAGGTCGAGGATGTCGTTGACGATTGTCAGGAGCAGTGACGAGGAGGTGGCGATGTGGTCGACATATTCCGCCTGGCGCGAATTGAGCTCGCCGAAGGCCGGCGTCCTCAGGAGATCGGCGAAGCCGATGATGTTGGTCAGCGGCGAGCGCAGCTCGTAGGAGACGTGGTGGACGAAGTCGTTCTTCAGCGCATCGGCCTTGCGCAGGGCGTCGTTTTTCTCCGTCAGCGCGCGTTCGACGCGTACGCTGTCGGTGATGTTGACGAAAGTCAGCATCGTTTGCGCGTTGGGAAGCGGAATCACCGCATAATCGAGGATGAGACCGGTACGCAGCTCCAGTATGCCGCGGCTCGAGGGCCGCTCGTCGTCGAAGCTGGTGATGATGTGGGCAAAGCGCTTCCAGCCGTCCGGCTGATCATAGGAGGGCAGGCACGCCTGCTCGACCGCGCGGATATGAGTGCCGGGCTTGGCCTCTGCTTCGCTGACGCCCCAGAGCGCCCGAAAGGCCGGATTGGAGAGCCGGATGCGGCCATCCGGCCCGAACACGGCCACGCCTTCGGCGAGGTGGTCGATGGTCTCGCCCTGGACCTGCACCAGAGTGTTGTAGCGGGTTTCCAGATCGACCTTTTCCGTGAGGTTCTCGAAGACCCAGGTCGCGCCGCCCTGCGGCCGTGCCGTGGCGAAGACGCGCAGGGTCTGGCCATTCGGCAGGTGCCAGAGGTCGCTCTGCGTATCGAGCGCCTGGTAGACCGAAAGCGCATTGGCCTTCCATTGCTTCCAGTTGAGCTGTTCCGGCAGCTTGGCGCTGGCCCTCAGCCGGTCGAAGAGCTCGCCATTGTCGGGCTTGCGCTCCAGGAAGCCCATGTCGAGATCCCAGAGGCGCTGGAAAGCCTGGTTGTAGAATTGCAGGCGCTGATTGCCGTCGAAGATCGCGACGGGGGTCGCCAGATGGTCGAGGGTTTCGGCGTGGCTCTTCAGCGTGCGGGCGAGTTCCTCGCGCACGGCCTCGATGCCGGAAACGTCGATCGCCATGCCCGCCGAGCCAGCGGGGCTGCGGGCGTCGACCACGTCGAAGAAGGTGCGGTTTCCGCGCACCACGGTCGACACCTTGTCGCGGAACGGCGTGTCGAAGGTGGAGACCGCGCGGATCTTTTCGCGTGCCGCGGTCGCCAGCAGCTCGCGCCCTTCCGCCGCCGCCGCCGCGGGGCTGCGCGCCTCGACCGCCTCGGCATAGGCCTCGTTCACCCATTCGAGCTTGCCGTCGGGGCTGCGCTGCCAGACGGGAAGGTCGATCGCGTCAAGCAGGGTTCGAAAGGTGGAAAGCGAGGTATGCAGCCGGTCGCGTTCGAGCTTCAGCTCTGCAAGTTCGGCTCTCAGATTGTTGAGCGCGATGAAGCGCACGAAGGCCCGGCCGCCCGAAACGCGGCCCTGGGCTTCGAGGACCTCGTTGCGCTGCGTCTCGAGCACGAGATCGAAGCTTTGCGCATGTGCCCTCAGCATCTCGATCGCCTTTTCGAGATGGCTTGCCGATTGCGGCTTTATCCAGCGTCCGAAGGCAAGGAAGTCGCGGTCTTCCTGAGGCGCGCCGGTCTCGATGGGAAGCTGGCCCAGGAATTCCGGCCGTTCGGCAAGCCCGTCCCAGATGACGATGCGCCGGCTCTTGTCGGCAATCAGCGCCTGGAAACGGGAAATCCGCTGGTTGGAGTCCGAGAGGTCCGACCGCAGCTGGCGGTTCTCCGCTTCGATATTGCCCCGCTGCCGGATGAGCCAGATCGCCGAAATCATCGCGGCGGAGATGACGCCGATCAGCACCGAGAAGGTGACGACCTCGGACGAGCCGAAGATGGTTCTGGCCACCGGCGTCGACACCTCGGCCGCGGCATCGCTCGCCGCAAACAGCGCCGTGCAGGCGAGCAGCCGGCGCACCAGCCGCGGAGCCCCCTGCCACGCGGCTGTTGTCATGGATCGTTGTGTGATCATCGCGCCGCCGTCCTCAGGCCGCCCGGCGAACTTATTTCCAGCGCAAATGTGCGAAAAAGGGTTCGCGTCCGTTCCGTTTGCATCCCCGGTCTGTCTCCGTCTGTTTGCCGCATGTCCGACAAGACATCCCCACGCGCAACGCCGAGGACGGAACGGGAAGAAATGCCATGCGGTCAAGTTTTGACCGCCTTCACTTCTCGCGAACTAAAGGCCGCACCAGCGTCACGAATCAATGAGTTAACCATACTTCTTTGACGATTCGGCGGAAAGTCTACGGCCCAAAAAAGCGGCCGCGATCTCTTGTCAAGATCGCGGCCACAAGATGTTGTGGATTGCCCGGGTAACGATTAGTACCGGTAGTGTTCCGCTTTGAACGGACCCTGGGACTTCACGCCGATATAGGCGGCCTGCTCCTCCGAGAGCTCGGTCAGCCTGGCGCCCAGCTTGGCGAGATGCAGGCGTGCGACCTTTTCGTCGAGCTGCTTCGGCAGCACATAGACCTCGTTCTTGTAGTTCTCGCCCTTGGAGAAGAGCTCGATCTGTGCCAGGACCTGGTTGGAGAAGGAGGCGGACATCACGAAGGAAGGATGGCCGGTGGCGTTGCCGAGATTGAGCAGGCGGCCTTCCGAGAGCAGGATCATCCGGTTGCCCTTCGGGAATTCGATCATGTCGACCTGCGGCTTGATGTTCGTCCACTTCAGGTTCCGAAGCGCGGATACCTGGATCTCGTTGTCGAAGTGGCCGATATTGCCGACGATCGCCATGTCCTTCATCTCGCGCATGTGCTCGATGCGGATGACGTCCTTGTTGCCGGTCGTGGTGATGAAGATGTCCGCGGTGGAGACGACGTCTTCGAGTTGCACCACCTCGTAACCGTCCATGGCGGCCTGCAGGGCGCAGATCGGGTCGATTTCGGTTACCTTGACGCGGGCGCCGGCTCCCTTGAGCGAGGCGGCCGAGCCCTTGCCGACATCGCCGTAGCCGCAAACGACAGCAACCTTGCCGGCCATCATCACGTCGGTGCCGCGGCGGATGCCGTCGACGAGCGACTCCTTGCAGCCATACTTGTTGTCGAATTTCGACTTGGTGACGCTGTCATTGACATTGATCGCCGGGAAGGGCAGCAGGCCTTTCGCCTGGAGCTGATAAAGGCGGTTGACGCCGGTGGTCGTCTCTTCCGTCACGCCTTTGATGGCATCGCGTTGCTTGGTGAACCAGCCGGGCGTTGCGGCAAGCCGCTTCTTGATCTGGGCGAAGAGGATTTCCTCCTCTTCCGAGCCGGGATTCGACAGCACGTCCTCGCCCGCTTCGGCGCGCGCGCCGAGCAGGATGTACATGGTCGCGTCGCCACCATCGTCGAGAATCATGTTGGAGACGCCGCCATCGGTCCACTGGAAGATGTTGTCCGTATAGGACCAATAGTCTTCGAGCGTTTCGCCCTTGACAGCGAAAACCGGAATGCCGCGCGCGGCGATCGCGGCGGCGGCATGGTCCTGTGTCGAGAAGATATTGCAGGAGGCCCAGCGCACTTCCGCGCCGAGCGCAATGAGAGTCTCGATCAGCACCGCGGTCTGGATCGTCATGTGCAGTGAGCCGGTGATGCGGGCGCCTTTGAGTGGCTGCGACGGCCCGAACTCCTCGCGGCAGGCCATCAGACCCGGCATTTCCGTTTCGGCGATCGCAATTTCCTTGCGGCCGAAATCGGCAAGCCCGATGTCGGCGACGATATAGTCCTGAGTGGCGGTCATGGAGTTCTCCAGGCTGATCTTTTCGGCCGCACCGGCGGACGGGCCGTTTGGCGGCGTGGCATTGCGCCCCGCATTCAGACGGGGAGCGTGCGTTCGGTCTATCAGGAATCGCCTGGCAGGGCAATGGTCATATAAAGAAGTCTTTATATGTTTATATCGGCGGCGGGCAGCCTTCCATAAAGACGAAGTCTTACATTTCCTCGCCGAACTTGTCGCGCACCAGGGCATCGAGGGCGTTCAGCGCCTCTTCCGCCTGCGAACCGCTGGCGCTGACGAAGACGCTGCAGCCGGTGCTCGCCGCCAGCATCATCAGTCCCATGATCGACGTTCCGCCGACGGTCATGCCGTCCTTGGAAACGGTAATCTCGGCGTCATAGGCCTCGACCGTCTGGACGAACTTCGCCGAGGCGCGCGCATGCAGGCCGCGCTTGTTGATGATCAGCAGTTCGCGCGTCAGCACCGTGTCGGAGAGTTGGTCCATCATTTTCCACTCAGCACGCGGCTGGCGACATTGATGTATTTTCGCCCCGCTTCCGAGGCTTCGACAAGAGCCTTGTCCATGTCGCTTTCGCCGCGAACGCCCGCGAGCTTGATCAGCATCGGCAGGTTGGCGCCGGCGATCACCTCGACGCTGCCGCTGCGCATTACCGAAATGGCGAGGTTGGAGGGCGTACCGCCGAACATGTCCGTCAGGATGATGACGCCGTCGCCCTCATTGGCGCTGTCAACGGCGTTGATGATGTCCTGACGCCGCTGGTCCATGTCGTCCTCGGGGCCGATGCACACCGTCTCGATTGCTCTTTGCGGACCGACGACATGTTCCAAGGCATGCCGAAACTCATCCGCCAGCTTGCCATGGGTGACAAGCACAAGTCCGATCATGGGTATCTTTGCTCCAACTGAATCCGCAACTCGTCGATGGGTGAGATATCGCAATGCAGCAATTTCGTCCACCTGTTGGGGCGGCCATCTTGGCAAGGAAAAGGCGAAGTGCAAGCCTAAAATGCCGAAAAAGCAGCCGTTTTGCTGTCATATAGGGCTAAATGCCTAATTTTTCGGGCAGCACCGCGAGCAGCGCGTCGAGCGGCGAGAGGGAGCCGTCAACGGGAAGTCGTATTATTGGCAGGCCATTGCCAACTTCTAGATGCATTAGCTCCTGCTCCGGCGGTAGGCGGGGGTCGTATGGTGCCTTCACCGGCAGGATTGCCCAGTCGAGAATGCAGGCCGGAACGATGTCCACTGCGGTGATACCGACGCCGCGAATTTCGATCAGGCCGCGAATGGCGGCCGGGCAACGCGCCACGACCCGGCCGTTCTCCAGCGACAGGTCGACCCGGTCGTCGGCAACAAGCGCCGCGAAGCGCCCGTGGTGCCGCACCTGCGAAATCAGGGAGAGCGCCAGCGCCGACTTTCCCGAGCCGGAGGCGCCGGTGATGAGAAAGCCGGTCGTGCCAAGCACGATCGCCGTCGCATGGATGTTGCAGCCGGCCGTCACGCGCTCTGCTCTGCAGGCAGCGACAGGACGAAGCGGGCACCGGTTACGCGACCGTCCTTGCCGACGATGTTCTCGGCCTTCAGCGCGCCCCCATGCGCCTCGGCAATCTGGCGCGAGATCGACAGGCCCAGGCCGGAGTTCTGGCCGAAATCCTCGCCTTCCGGCCGGTCGGTGTAGAATCGCTCGAAGATGCGGTCGATGTCCTCCGCCTGGATGCCGGGTCCGTTGTCCTCGATCGTGACGATGCAGCGTGACCGCGACCGGCTTAGCCGCAGGATGATGCGGCCGTTCGGCGTGGGCACGAAGGAGCGCGCATTCTCGATGAGATTGGTGATGATCTGGCTGATGCGCAGCTCATAGCCGCTGACGAAGAAATTCGCCTTCGGATTGTCCTTGCGGTCGATGACGAAGTCGAGCAGCACGGCTTTCTTGCTGCCGCGGACCTGCCGCGAGATGTCGACGAGGTCGCCGAGGAGCTTTTCCAGGTCGATCTTCTTCGCATCGCTCCGGGCAAGCTCGGCGTCGAGCCGCGAAGCGTCGGAAATATCGCTGATCAGGCGGTCGAGACGCCTGACATCGTGCTGGATGATGTCGAGCAGCCGCTTCTTGGAATCCTCTGTGCGCGCGAGCGGCAGGGTCTCCACCGCACTGCGCAGCGAGGTCAGCGGATTCTTCAGCTCATGGCTGACATCGGCGGCAAAATTCTCGATCGCGGCGATGCGGTCGTAGAGTGCCGTGGTCATTTCCCGGAGTGCGATCGAGAGATTGCCGATCTCGTCCTGGCGCGAGGAGAAATCCGGGATTTCCTCGCGTTCCTTGGCTCCGCGGCGCACGCGGATGGCTGCTGCCGCCAGCCGCCGCAGCGGATTGGCGATCGTCGAAGAAAGGAGCAGCGAAAGGATGACGTTGACGAGCGCGGCAACGCCGAAGACGCGGATGATCGCCAGGCGCTCGGCGTGCACGATCTTGTCGATGTCGCCGGCCTGGGTGGAGAGCAGCAGCACGCCGAGCACCGCACGGAAACGCTGCACCGGTACCGCCACGGATACGATCAGTTCGCCCTTTTCGGTGACGCGCACGACCGCCCCGCGCACGCCGGTCAGCGCGTTCATCACCTCCGGATAGACCGAGCCGTTGCCGCCCGGCGGCTCCTTGTAGAGCGGCAGGTTGCTCGGCTGCAAGAGCCGGTTGAACCAGGTGCTGATCGTCTCCGTAATGCCGGGCGTTTCCGGATCGACGGGCGGCAGATCGAAGCGAAGCACCTGGCCACCGCTATAGAGATGGCGCGAGTCGAGCAGCAGGTCGGCATCGGCGTCGAAGAGACGGGCGCGCGTGCGCGTCGGCGAGATGAGCCTTCGCAGGACCGGCGCGACCCGCTCCTGGATGATTGGAAATTCCAGGTCCTCGTCGCTCGGCAGCGGCGTGATGCTTTCGCCGGCCTGAAGCTCCAGAAGCTTTTCCGGATCGATGGTGATCGAGTTCGTGTCGACCGATGCCGATGCCGAAATCGCGCCGGCGATGATTTCGCCCTGTGTCAGCAGGCTTTCCACGCGGGCGTCGATGAGCCCCTCGCGAAACTGGTTGAGATACATGATCCCGCCGACGAGCACGATGAGCGCGACGAGGTTGAAGAAGACGATGCGCCGCGTCAGGCTCGAAAAGACGGCGTTGCCGAACAGGCGGCGGATCAGCGTGAAGGGATGCGCCCAACGGCGCTGTCCGCGCAGTGCGGAGGGCCTCCCGTCCGAATCGTCGATCTCGCCCCGCAAGACTTCTACCAAGCCTTCTGCTCCCGCGACGAAACCTTCGTCGCTTTTGTTCCTGTTCGCCGGCCAGTGGGCCACGATGCCGTTTGCGCGGTCCGACCTTCTCCAACACCCGCGGCGGCCGGATTTCTGCATATTTTTGCGGGCCGGATCCGGCCCGCGGCACGCCAGAGATTCAGGCGCTGTAGCGACCTTCGCTTGCGGCCGCAGGGGTCGGAGTGCGGCATGAACCGCTGACCTGCGCCTTTTGCCGCGCCCACGGCCCGGCGGCGGTTTCGCACCGCGGCGATCTGCGCCCCGCCTTCGCGCCGCCTCTCAATGCGCCACAATCGGTGTGATGGCAAGTCCCGCCTGGACCGCGAGAAATTTCAGCGTCAGGCTGTCTCGCGAAACCGGTAGCCGACGCCGTAGAGCGTCTCGATCATATCGAACTCGTTGTCGACCATCTTGAACTTCTTGCGGAGCCGCTTGATATGGCTGTCGATCGTCCGATCGTCGACATAGACCTGCTCGTCATAGGCGGCGTCCATCAGTGCGTCGCGGCTCTTGACGACGCCCGGGCGCTGCGCCAGCGAATGCAGGATCAGGAATTCCGTCACCGTCAGCGTCACCGGCTCGTTCTTCCAGGTGCAGGTGTGACGCTCCTGGTCCATGACGAGCTGGCCGCGTTCCAGCGAGCGGGCGGGCGTGTCGCCGTTCTTAGCCGTGCCGGCGGCGCCGGCGGCCGCGATCTCGCGGTTGGCCGCGCGACGCAGGATCGCTTTCACTCGCTCCACCAGCAGCCGCTGGGAAAAGGGCTTGGTGATGAAATCGTCCGCGCCCATCTTGAGTCCGAAGAGCTCGTCGATCTCCTCGTCCTTGGAGGTCAGGAAGATTACGGGCAGATCCGATTTCTGTCTCAGCCGGCGTAACAGCTCCATGCCGTCCATGCGCGGCATCTTGATGTCGAAGATCGCGAGCTGCGGCGGGCGGGCCAGCAGGCCCTCGAGCGCGGACGCGCCGTCGGTGTAGGTTTCGACCTTGTAGCCCTCGGCTTCCAGCGCGATGGACACGGATGTCAGGATGTTGCGGTCGTCATCGACAAGCGCGATGGTCTGCATCGTATTCAACTCCGTCTTTTGATGTCCGGTGGCCGGATCCCGTTTGAGACGGGGCCAACCGCGAGTCACGGTTGCGTTACATGAGTATAAAGGTGGAACAAATTGTGGCGAAGTGCAAAAGCCCTTGCTGCGTTGCTCCCGTGGCGCGGCGGAAGTGCGACGCAGAATGGCGCATTTCAACCGATTAAAAAAAGCATAATTTTCTTTAAATCGATTAATATACTGAAATCATTACTCTTTTCGGATAGGCTATCTTGTTTTCAGAATTCCGGATCAGTATGGTCCGGCCAAATTCAACGCCGTCGGGCAAACACGAAGGAAGCTTGACCATGGAGCAGCTTGGCAGCCGCAACCCCTCGAACGGTCTCGAAACAATCGGCTTTTCCGACCTCTCGACCGTTCGCTACAACTTCGAGGCAGCGGAGCTTTACGAAGAAGCCCTTCGCCGCGGCGAGGCGCAGCTGACGGCTGAGGGTGCGCTCTGCGCGCGTACCGGCCAACACACCGGCCGGTCGCCGAAGGACAAGTACATCGTGCGCGATGCGGCGACCGCCGGTGAGATCTGGTGGGACAACAACAGCGCCATGACGCCGGAAAATTTCGATCGCCTGCACCAGGACATGCTGGCGCATGCCAAGGGCATGTCGCTCTATGTGCAGGATCTGATCGGCGGTGCCGACCCGGAGAACGAGCTGCCGACGCGCGTCGTCACGGAATTCGCCTGGCACTCGCTGTTCATCCGCAACCTTCTGATCCGGCCCGAGCGCGAAGCGCTAACGACCTTTGCACCCCAGCTGACGATAATCGACCTGCCGAGCTTCAAGGCTGATCCGGAGCGCCATGGTTGCCGCAGCGAAACCATCATCGCCTGCCATTTCACCAGGGGTCTGGTACTGGTCGGCGGCACCTCCTATGCCGGCGAGATGAAGAAGTCGGTCTTTACCGTGCTCAACTACCTGCTGCCGAAAAAATCGGTGATGCCGATGCACTGCTCGGCCAATGTCGGCCCCGACGGCGATACGGCCGTGTTCTTCGGCCTCTCGGGCACCGGCAAGACGACGCTGTCCGCCGATCAGAGCCGGACGCTGATCGGTGACGACGAGCACGGCTGGGGCGATAAGGGCGTCTTCAACTTCGAAGGCGGCTGCTACGCCAAGGCGATCCGCCTGTCGGAATCGGCCGAACCGGAAATTTTCTCGACGACGCGGCGCTTCGGCACCGTCATGGAAAACGTCGTCCTCGACGATCGGCGCATGCCTGATTTCGATGACGGCTCGCTGACGGAGAACACCCGCATCGCCTATCCGCTGCATTTCATTCCCAATGCAAGCAGGACCGGCACGGCGCCGCAGCCGCGCACCATCATCATGCTGACGGCGGACGCCTTCGGCGTGATGCCGCCGATCGCCAAGCTGACACCGGAACAGGCGATGTACCACTTCCTTTCCGGCTACACCGCCAAGGTCGCTGGCACGGAAAGGGGTGTGACGGAGCCCGAGGCGACTTTCTCGACCTGCTTCGGTGCACCCTTCATGCCGCGCCATCCGTCCGAATACGGCAATCTTCTCAAGGAACTGATCGCCAAGAACGGCGTTACCTGCTGGCTCGTCAACACCGGCTGGACCGGTGGCGCCTACGGCACGGGCAGCCGCATGCCGATCAGGGTCACGCGTGCCCTGCTGGCGGCGGCGCTCGATGGCTCCTTGAACAGTGCCGCATTCCGCACCGATGCGAACTTCGGCTTCGCGGTACCGGTGTCGGTCCCGGGCGTCGACGACCGAATTCTCGATCCGCGCTCCACCTGGGTGGACGGCAAAGCATATGACGTCCAGGCGCGGCGGCTGGTAGACATGTTCATCGCCAACTTTGCGAAGTTCGAGAGCCATGTCGACGGCAGCGTGCGCGACGCCGCCCCCGGCCCCCGGCTCGCTGCCGAATAGGTTTCGAGCCCATGATTCACGTGAAACCCGGCTCTACAGCGCCGCGCGTCTTACGAGACGCGCAAGGGTCGCTGTAGCGCCTTGAAGTGCTGCATGTCTTTGTCCTTATATCGAGGTCGATTAAAGGAGACATGCAGTAGCGGCCGGGTTTTTCCGTGGTGCGCCAAGCATGGCGCGTAGCGCCGTGACTGGCGCTGGGACGCCGCAAGGCTCCCTCCTACCCGATGCCGGCTCCTGCCGCGCCCATCGGGTCGCAACGGCAAGAGGATGAATAGGCGAAGGGAAAGCTGCTTCACACGTTTCCCTCCTTCGTGCGATAGAGGGTCATGCCAAGCGAACCGCTTTACATCAATGAAACGATCGTCATCGCCGGCTGGGAACTGACGGAGCAATTCGTGCTGGCCGGCGGTCCGGGCGGCCAGAACGTCAACAAGGTGTCGACGGCCGTCCAATTGTTCTTCAACATTGTGGCCTCGCCGTCGCTGCCGGAGCGCGTCAAGACAAATGCGCTGAAGCTCGCCGGCCGCCGCGCCTCGAAGGACGGCGTGCTGATGATCGAGGCCAATCGCTTCCGCAGCCAGGATCGCAATCGCGAGGATGCCCGCGAGCGCCTGAAGGAACTGATCCTGAAGGCGGCTGCGCCGCCGCCGCCGCCGCGCAAGAAGACAAAGCCGACGCGCGGTTCCATCGAGAGGCGGCTGAAGGAGAAAACCGGCCGCGCCGAGATCAAGCGGCTGCGCACCCGGCCGGAAGGCGACTGAGGCGCCGGCGCGCTTTCGGGTGGCCGGGCGTGGGGTGAGGCGATACCCCGGTCCCCCGTGAAGTTGCTCGCATGTTTCCTCAAATCTATCTCGACTTGAGGATAAAGACATTCAGCAACTGAGATGCTGCAGCGCCTCTTGCGCGTCTGACAAGACGCGCGGCACGGAAGGTTGGAAGGAAAGACCGCAATGCAGGTGCTGCCGAAAGGCGTCAGGCATATACCTGGTTTTCTGGACCGGCGCCGACAGGAGCAACTGGTCGAGGCGATCCGCTACGTTGTCGCCGAGGCGCCGCTCTATGTGCCGGAAATGCCAAGGACGGGTAAGCCCCTGTCGGTGCGGATGACCAATTGCGGCGCGCTCGGCTGGGTGACGGATCGCGAAGGCGGTTATCGCTATCAGGCGAAGCATCCGCAGACCGGGCGCCCCTGGCCGCCGATGCCGGACCTGCTCCTCGAAGTCTGGCGCGCGGTTTCGGGCGGCCACAAGGCGCCCGAGGCCTGCCTCGTCAACTTCTATTCGGCCGACGCCCGCATGGGCCTGCATCAGGATCGGGACGAACTGGACCTCGATACCGCGGTCGTGTCGATCTCGCTCGGGGACAGCTGCCTCTTCCGCGTCGGCGGCAAGAGCCGCGGCGGCCAGACCATGTCCTTCAAGCTCGCAAGCGGCGATGTCGTCGTGCTCGGCGGCGAGGGGCGGCTCGCCTTCCATGGGGTCGACCGCATCTATCCGAATACTTCGACCTTGCTCAGGAACGGCGGCCGGCTGAACCTGACGCTGCGGCGGGTCAATCCTTGAGAAACGGACGGCAAGATCGATCCGCTGCTGAGATCACGTTTGGACGACCAAAGGGTGGGGAGGGATCTATTCTCCAACACGTGGGAGGGTGCCTTCGGCGGCTCAGAGCTTCCTCAGCGCCACCGTTTCGGTGAGGTGGTTGGGCCCCTTCTGCAGGATGAGGTCGGCACGCGGTCGCGTTGGAAGGATGTTCTGGTGAAGGTTCTTCAGGTTGATGTTGTGCCAAAGGCCTTCGGCGATCGCCAAGGCCGCCTGCTCGCTGATCGTCGCATAGCGGTGGAAGAAGGATTGCGGGTTCTGGAAGGCCGTTTCGCGCAGGCGCATGAAGCGGCTCACATACCAGCTGTGGATGAGGCTTTCCTCAGCGTCGATATAGATGGAAAAGTCGAAGAAGTCGGAAACCATCGGCACGATCTTGCCGTCGGCCGGCAGGTCGCGCGACTGCAGCACGTTGATCCCCTCGAAGATCAGGATGTCCGGCCGGTCGATGATCTGAAACTGGTCGGGAATGACGTCATAGGTCAGATGCGAATAGGTCGGCGCCATGACGTTCGGCCGTCCGGCCTTGATCGCGGAGAGGAAGCGAAGCAGCGCTCCAATGTCGTAGCTCTCTGGGAAACCCTTGCGGTCCATCAAGCTTTCCCGCTGCAGGATCGCGTTGGGGTAGAGAAAGCCGTCTGTGGTGATGAGATCGACCTTCGGGCTCGACGGCCAGCGGGCGAGCAGTTCGGCAAGAATGCGGGCGGTCGTCGATTTGCCGACGGCGACGGAGCCGGCAATGCCGATGACGAACGGGGTCTTCGTTTCGTCCGACATGCTGAGGAAGCGCTTGCGTTGCTGAAACAGGATCTGCGACGCCTCGACATGGGCGGAAAGAAGCCGCGATAGCGACAGATAGATGCGGCGCACTTCGCCGAGATCGACCGGATCGTTGAGCGAGCGCAGCCGCTGTACCTCGTCGGCCGTCAGCGTCAGGGGCGTATCGGCGCGAAAGCGCGACCATTCCTCGGCGGAGAAGACGTGATAGGGCGAATACTCGCCCCCCTGTAGAATGCCCGGAATTTCCGCCGGCTCGGTGTCTTTCGCGGCGATGCTCATGGATTCTGCCGGTTTGCCTTTTCCTGCAAGCCGGATTGCCCGGTCCGGCGCGCAAGTTCACTCATCACATCCTGCAACGGGACGGCGGCGATATTCAATACGACCATAAGATGATAAAGGAGATCGGCACTCTCATCGACGAGATTCTTGCGGTCGTCGCTCAACGCCGCGATAACCGTTTCGACCGCTTCCTCTCCCAGTTTCTTCGCCGCCTTGTGCTGGCCGGCGGCGACCAGTTTGGCGGTCCAGGAGTCCTCCGGCGCCGCCGTGGCGCGGGTCGCGACGATCCGTTCGAGGTCGGAGAGCGTAAATTCGGTCATGACGGGCTCCCTCTGGGTTGGTCGAGCCGCATGGCGACGCCATGTTCGGCCATGTAGTGCTTGGCTTCGCCGATGCTGTAGGTACCAAAGTGAAAGATGGATGCCGCAAGCACGGCCGTCGCATGGCCGTCGCGGATCCCTTCGACGAGATGATCGAGCGTGCCGACGCCACCCGAAGCGATGACCGGCGCACGCACGGCATCCGCAATCGCACGCGTAAGCGGGATGTCGTAGCCGGCTTTCGTGCCGTCGCGGTCCATCGAGGTCAGGAGGATTTCGCCGGCGCCGAGATCGACGACCTTACGTGCGAATCCGATCGCGTCGATGCCCGTCGGCTGACGACCGCCATGGGTAAAGATCTCCCAACGATCTTCCTCGCCCGGCGCCGAGACCTTTTTTGCGTCGATGGCGACGACGATGCACTGGTTGCCGAACTTGTCGGCGGCCTCGGCGACGAAATCCGGGTTCTTCACCGCCGCCGTGTTGATCGACACCTTGTCGGCGCCGGCAAGCAGGAGCTTGCGGATATCGGCCACCTGGCGCACGCCGCCACCGACCGTGAGCGGCATGAAGCATTGCTCGGCAGTGCGGGCGACGACGTCGAAGATCGTCTCGCGATTGTCCGACGAGGCGGTGATGTCGAGGAAGCAGAGCTCGTCGGCACCGGCCGCATCATAGGCTCTCGCCGCCTCGACCGGATCGCCTGCATCGATGAGGTCGACAAAGTTGACGCCCTTGACGACGCGGCCGTCCTTGACATCGAGGCAGGGAATTACGCGGGCTTTCAGGGTCATGGGTTCATCCCTTTTCGCGCTTCGCGGATCAGAGCCAGCGCCTCCTTCGGATCGATCCGCCCGTCATAGAGAGCCCGCCCGGAAATCGCCCCTTCGAGCTTGTGCGCGTCGGACTCCGTCATCCGGCGGATGTCGTCCATCGAGGCAAGGCCGCCGGAGGCGATCACCGGAATGGAAACGGCGTCGGCAAGCTTGAGGGTCGAGTCCCAGTTGATGCCGGTCAGGATGCCGTCGCGATCGATATCCGTATAGACGATCGCCGCAACGCCTGCCCCCTCGAACTTCTTCGCCAGCTCGATCACGCCGAGTTCGGAGGCCTCCGCCCAGCCCTCGACGGCCACCTTGCCGCCCTTGGCATCGATGCCGACCGCAACCCGGCCCGGGAACTTGTGGCAGGCCTCGATCACCAGCGCGGGGTTGCGAACGGCAATCGTGCCGAGGATGACGCGGGCGAGCCCCCGCGAGAGCCAGTTCTCGATGTGGCCGAGCGTGCGGATGCCGCCGCCGAGCTGCACCGGATTGTGCGTGGCCCCGAGGATGGCGTCGACCGCGGCGCCGTTGACCGTCTCGCCGGCGAAGGCGCCGTTCAGGTCGACGACGTGCAGCCATTCGAAGCCTTGCTCCTCGAAGGTGCGCGCCTGGGCGGCCGGATCGGTGTTGTAGACGGTCGCCTGTTCCATGTCGCCGAGCTTCAGACGCACGCATTGGCCGTCTTTGAGGTCGATGGCGGGAAAGAGAATCATGAATTCGTCCGATCAGAAGGGGCGCAAGCGAAGCGTCACGGCTTCCAGCGCAGGAAATTCGAGATGAGAGAGAGGCCGAGCGCCTGGCTCTTTTCCGGATGGAATTGCGCGCCCGCCTTGTTGCCGTTGGCGACGAAGGCCGTTACCGGCCCGCCATAGTCCGTGACGGCAACCACTTCCGCCTGCCTCGCGGCGGCCAAGTGGTAGGAATGCACGAAATAGGCATGCAGGCCGTTCTCGCCGGTCGGAATGCCTTCGAAGAGGGTATGAGGCCGGGTAAGCTGCAACGTGTTCCAGCCGATCTGCGGAATCTTCAGTGACGGATCGCACGGCTGCATTTCGACGACATCGCCGGGGATCCAGCCGAAGCCCCTGGTGATCGTCTTTTCGAGCCCGCGCGAGGACATGAGCTGCATGCCGACGCAGATGCCGAGGAAGGGCCGCCCGGCCGTCTCGACCGCCTGGGTCAAAGCCTCCTCCATGCCCGTGACGGCGGCGAGGCCCCGGCGGCAATCCGCATAGGCGCCGACGCCCGGCAGCACGATGCGATCGGCCGAGGCGACCCGCTCCGGCCGGTCCGTCAGTTCGATCTCCGCGGCAATGCCGGTTTCCCGCGCAGCCCGCTCGAAGGCCTTGGTGGCCGAGCGCAGGTTGCCCGATCCATAGTCAATGATGGCGACCCGCATCAGCGCTCTCCATAGGATTCGAAGAAGTCGGGCCCGGTAGAATTCCCCGTCCGTCCCTTTCCGGACCAGGTCGCCGACTGCAACGGCGTTGCTTTCTCGCCTTGCCCGGCCGCGCCCGAGTAATAGATCCGCTCCGCCGTCTCGAGGTCTTGCGCCGGAACGATCCTGCGCAGCGTCCAGTCCTTGGCCGAGAGCAGCCCGGCTACGACAAGCGGCCCCTCGAGCGAGACCAGCAGGCTGAGCGCAAGGTGCATGAGGAACGCGGGGACGAAGCCGCCGGGGAAGGTCGAGAGGGAGATTAACAGAATCTGCAAGACGGCAACCGGGATTCCGAGGAGCCATGCCCGTTTGGCGAACAGCCAGAGCGCGGGGAAGAAGAAGGCGGTCCAGGAAAAGCCGTCGGCGACGAACCGCGCCCTTTCGTCGTCGGCGGCGGCACCCGGCGGGGTCATGATGAGATAGGAGGCCATGGGTCTTCAAGCCAGTATTTAGCCGGCTCAGGCGAGCGTCCCCTTGGTCGAGGGAACGCGTCCGGCCTGGCGCGGGTCGATTTCGGTTGCCGTGCGAAGCGCGCGGGCGACGGATTTGAAGCAGGTCTCGGCGATGTGGTGATTGTTTGCGCCGTAGATGTTCTGCACATGCAGCGTGATGCCGGCATGCTGGGCAAGCGCCTGGAAGAACTCGCGTACGAGTTCCGTGTCGAAGGTGCCGATCTTCGGCGAAGAGAAAGGAACGTTCCAGACGAGGAACGGCCGTCCCGAGACATCGACGGCGGCGCGCGTCATCGTCTCGTCCATGGCGAGGTCGATCGAGGCGTAGCGTGTAATGCCGCGACGGCCCCCCAGCGCCTTGGCGATCGCCTGGCCGATGGCAATGCCCGTATCCTCGACGGTGTGGTGGTCGTCGACATGCAGGTCACCCTCTGTCCTGATTTCCATGTCGATCAGCGAATGGCGCGCAAGCTGATCCAGCATATGATCGAAGAAGCCGACCCCCGTCGCGATCTTCGATAGGCCCGTTCCGTCGATATTGACGGAGACGGAGACGTCCGTTTCGTTCGTCTTTCGCGAAACCTGACCGGTTCGGCTGGGCATGACGTCTGCCATCAGGCTCTCCTGTCTGCGCTGCACCTAGGCAACGGCTATCCAATACTCGCGGAGCGGAGAGCGGGTAAAACGCTCCGATGGGTGCCCGTTCCGTCTGCTGCCCGTTTTCCTGAAGCGATCTCTATTCAAGAAAAAACATGCAGCGATTCAAGTGCTACAGCGACCTTTGCGCGTCTGACAAGAGGCGCGGCGCCATAAGAGCCGCTCCATATCAGGCGGGGCCCGAAATATCCAGAACTGCAACGGAAATTAGCTTGCTCCGGCCCGCATGCGAAGCCACGGAGGTGATGACGGAGGGGGCGCATTTGCAATTGTGGCGAGCCGACTTACATAGTCCCCAAGCAACCAGGCTCGTGTCGGGCCGCAACGCCTCGGATCCGCGGGGCCAACAGGTAGTTTCTCATGAGCGAACACAATCCCTACGGAACGATGCACGCGACCACCATCATCACGGTGCGCAAGGGCGGCAAGGTGGTGATGGCCGGCGACGGCCAGGTCAGCCTTGGCCAGACGATCATGAAGGGCAATGCGCGCAAGGTCCGTCGTCTGTCGAAGGGCGACGTGATCGCCGGCTTCGCCGGCGCAACGGCGGATGCTTTCACGCTTCTCGAACGCCTCGAAGCGAAGCTTGAACAGTATCCTGACCAGCTGATGCGCGCGGCCGTGGAACTGGCCAAGGATTGGCGGACCAACAAGTATCTGCGCAACCTCGAGGCCATGATGCTGGTTGCCGACAGGACGGTGACGCTGGCGATCACCGGCAATGGCGATGTGCTCGAGCCGGAGCACGGGACGATCGCCATCGGTTCCGGCGGGAATTACGCGCTTGCGGCCGCGCGCGCCCTGATGGACAGTGACAAGTCCGCGGAAGAGGTTGCCCGGCGTGCGCTGGAAATCGCCGGCGACATCTGTGTCTATACCAACCACAGCATCGTTGTGGAGACATTGGATGCCGACTGACCGGGCAGAGTTGAGTTTCGAGCCGGTGGCCGAGCGCCACCTGCCGACGCTCCTTGCTTGGCTGTCGGAGCCGCATGTCCGCCAATGGTGGGGCAACCCGGATGTGGAACTCGGATCGATCCGCGACGGTTGCGAGAGTGGCGAGATCGATGGTTTCATCTTCCATATCGGAGGTGAGCCGGCCGGTTACATCCAATCCTGGATCCCCTCGCAATATGACGAGGAACCCTGGGCAAAGGAATTGTCGGCCGACACGCCCGGCGTCGACATTCTCGTCGGCCCGCCCGAAATGACCGGCAAGGGCGTCGCGGCGCTCGCGCTCCGATCCTTCGCGGCAAGGCTGTTCGAGAAAGGTGCCAGGCGGATCGTCATCGACCCGGATGCCGGCAATCACCGCGCGGTCAGAGCCTATACGAAGGCTGGTTTCGTGCCCTTCGGCGAATGGATAGACGAGTCCGGCCGGACACTCCTGATGGAGCTGACGCGGACCGAGTTTGAGAGGAATTGATGACTAACTTTTCACCCAGAGAAATCGTATCGGAGCTCGACCGCTACATCATCGGCCAGAAGGACGCGAAGCGCGCGGTGGCGATCGCGCTGCGTAACCGCTGGCGCCGCCAGCAGCTCAGCGACGAGCTGCGCGACGAAGTCATGCCGAAGAATATCCTGATGATCGGCCCGACCGGTGTCGGCAAGACGGAGATTTCGCGCCGTCTCGCCAAGCTCGCCGGCGCCCCTTTCATCAAGGTGGAGGCCACCAAGTTCACCGAAGTCGGTTATGTCGGCCGCGACGTCGAGCAGATCGTGCGCGATCTTGTGGAGGTCGGCATCGCGCTCGTGCGCGAGAAGAGGCGCGCCGAGGTGAAGGCCAAGGCGCATCAGAATGCGGAAGAGCGGGTGCTGGATGCGCTCGTCGGCGCGACGGCCTCTCCGGCAACGCGCGATTCCTTCCGCAAGAAGCTGCGCGCCAACGAGCTCGACGACAAGGAGATCGAGATCGACATTGCCGATGCGGGCATGCCGGGCACGTTGGAAATCCCGGGCATGCCTGGTGCCAATATCGGCGTGTTGAACCTGTCGGAAATGTTCGGCAAGGCACTCGGCGGCAGGACGAAGAAGGTCAAGACGACGGTCAAGGAGTCCTACGGGATTCTGATCAACGACGAGTCCGACAAGCTGCTCGACAACGAACAGATCCAGCGCGAGGCGGTCGCCGCGGCCGAAAATGACGGAATCGTTTTCCTCGACGAGGTCGACAAGATCGCGACCCGCGAGGGCGGTTTCGGCGCCGGCGTTTCGCGCGAAGGCGTCCAGCGGGACCTGCTGCCGCTGGTCGAAGGCACGACGGTTGCGACGAAATACGGGCCGGTGAAGACGGACCATATCCTCTTCATAGCGTCCGGCGCCTTCCATGTGTCGAAACCGTCGGATCTGCTGCCTGAGCTGCAGGGCCGTCTGCCGATCCGGGTCGAACTGCGCGCTTTGACAAAGGAGGACTTCCGCCGCATCCTGACGGAGACAGAGGCCAGTCTCATCCGCCAGTACAAGGCGCTGCTCGAGACGGAGGGCGTGATCCTGGACTTCACCGAGGATGCGATCGATGYGCTCGCGGAAGTCGCCGTCCAGCTGAACGCCAACGTCGAGAATATCGGCGCCCGGCGACTGCAGACGGTGATGGAGCGCGTCCTCGACGACATCTCCTTCGACGCGCCGGATCGCAGCGGGCATACGATGATGATCGATGCGGAATATGTCCGCAAACACGTGGGCGACCTTGCCGCCAATACCGACCTGTCGCGCTACATCCTGTGACCTTTCTGCCGGTTTTCAGGGAAAAGCCGCCCATTCTCGATCGTACAGGCGCCCGTCACTCGACAGGCGCCTTCATTTTTTCTAGAGCGGAGCGATCAGCTGAAACGGGCATGATTCCGACATGATTCTGCCTTACGGGCCCGCGCCGACCCGGATCGTATCCCGTCCGGGAAAGATGTTCACAGGAATACAGATCGTGCGTCTCACCGCTTGTCTTTTCGTCGTCGCCACGCTTTGCCTCGCCGTCGCCAGACCGGCTGCGGCCGAGATTCGCATGGTGCCCGAGGGCAACCGGCATGCCGAGCAGCCGAACGTTCCCGGCGCCTCCGTTCGCCGCACCAAGGCCGGCCGCACGTCGTTCGACGCAAAATACGAGAAGGTGCGCGATCTCCTCGCCTCCGACCGTAACCTGATTGCCAAGATCAAACAGGTTTCGGCCGCCTACGGCATAGAGCCCATTCACATGATTGGCGCCATCGTCGGCGAGCACACCTATAATGTCGACGCCTATGATCGCCTCCAGGCCTACTACGTCAAGGCGGCCGCCTATGCCGGCAACAGCTTTCGCTTCGGCTACAATGACGAGTCGGTCGGTGAATTCGTCCAGCGCCCGCAATTTGGTTCCTGCGCTGATAAGAAGACCTCCTACGCTCTGTGGAACTGCCGCGAGCGGGTGTGGGAGCGCGAGTTCCGTGGCCGCGTCGTCGGCGGCAAGGCCTTCCCGAACAATCGCTTCAGCGCTGTGTTCTTCCAGCCCTTCTTCGCCGGTCAGACCTTCGGCCTTGGCCAGATCAACCCGCTTACGGCGTTGATGCTGACGGATATGGTGTCGCGCGTCTCCGGCTACCCCCGGCTCGACGAAAACAATGCGGCCGGCGTCTATGCGGCAATCATGGATCCCGACGTCTCGCTCGCCTACATGGCCGCAACCATCCGCCATTCCATCGACGCCTATCGCACCATCGCCGGGGTGGATATTTCCAACAATCCGGGGATCACGGCAACGCTTTACAATGTCGGCGATCCGGATGGGCGGGCCGCTGCGCTTGCGGCGAAGAATGCGGGCGGCGAGATCCACTGGCCGGAGGAAAATTACTACGGCTGGTTGGTCAACGACCGGCGCGCGGAGCTCGAAGCACTGCTCTGAACCGGCTGGCGGCGATCGGCGTGCTTCACGTGAAACCTGCCCTTGATTGCGCCGCCAAAAGCTGAAACGCTGTTGCATGCGATCAGCAAGGCACTTCGTCATGGACACGCGACCGGAGCCCTTCGAACCGCCCGCGCCCGTCCCGCGGACCGGCATTCCTTCGCGGCTGCAGATCATCCGCACCGTGCTTCGAAACCCGCTCGAGCTCTGGGGCGAACCATCCTACACGCTGCCCTGGATCGAGACGAAATTCATCAATCAGCGCACGCTGATCGTCAACGATCCCGGTCTCATCCGTTATATCCTTGTCGAGAACGCCGCCAATTATGAAATGTCGGAAGTGCGGCGGCTGATCCTGCGGCCGATCCTGCGCGACGGGCTCTTGACGGCGGAAGGGGAGGTCTGGAAGCGGTCGCGCAAGGCCATGGCGCCGGTCTTCACGCCGCGCCATGCCAAGGGCTTTGCCGGCCAGATGCTGCGGGTCTGCGACGCCTTCGTCGCGCGCTATGAGCGAGCCGCGTCGGAGCCCTTGGTCAGCAATATCGCCGTCGACATGACGGAGCTCACGTTCGAGATCCTCGCCGAGACGCTCTTCTCCGGCGAGATCGCCGTCGCGAAGGAGGGTTTCGCCGCCAATGTCGAGGAATTGCTGCAGCGGATGGGCCGCGTCGATCCGATGGACCTCCTCGTCGCCCCGAAATGGGTGCCGCGGCTGACCCGGATCGGCGGCCGAAAGGTGCTCGACCGCTTCCGCGGCGTCGTCTCCGAAACGATGGCGCAGCGTCGGCGGCGGATGGCGGAGGAGCCGGAAAGGGTCCCGAACGATTTCCTGACGCTGCTTTTGCAGCTCGAAGGTCCGGAAGGGCTTTCGACCGACGAGATCGAGGACAATATCCTGACCTTCATCGGCGCTGGCCATGAGACGACGGCGCGCGCGCTTGCCTGGTGTCTCTATTGCATCGCCAATACGCCGAACTATCGCGGGGTCATGGAGCGGGAGATCGATGCGGTGCTCGCAACCGGAGCCGATCCCGTCGATTGGCTCGGGCGCATGCCGCACGTGCTCGCCGCCTTCGAGGAGGCGCTTAGGCTCTATCCGCCGGCACCGTCGATCAACCGCGCCGCAATCGAGGAGGACGAGTGGACCTCGCCGGAGGGCGAGCATGTGGCGATCCGCAAGGGAATATCGGTGCTGATCATGCCCTGGACGCTGCACCGTCACACGCTTTACTGGAAAAAGCCCCGCGCCTTCATGCCCGAGCGCTTCCTTCCGGAAAATCGCGAGACGATCAACCGCTTCCAATACCTGCCATTCGGAGCCGGACCGCGCGTCTGCATCGGTGCGACCTTCGCGCTGCAGGAGGCGATCATCGCCCTTGCCGTGCTCATGCGCCGCTTCCGCTTCGATCCGACCGCGGCGACCGATCCCTGGCCGGTGCAGCGGCTGACGACCCAGCCGAAAGGCGGCCTGCCGATGCAGGTGTCGATTCGCGCAAGATAATCCCCGCGTACCTGCGACGGCGGATGTCCATCACGCGATGGCCAATCCCGCCAATTTGTCCTATCACCGGCGATCTCTTCACTTCCGGGTTGTCCCCGCTCTCAACATGGACTGAGCAGAAATTGACCGCGCATCTCCTTCTCGGCATCGACACCGGCGGCACCTATACCGATGCCGTCCTCTTCAGCGAAGCAACGGGCGTCATCGCCAAGGCCAAGGCGCTGACGACCCGGCATGATCTATCCGTCGGCATATCCGGAGCGGTCGAGGCCGTTCTGCAAAAGGCGCAGGTGCCGGTTTCGGCGATCAGCCTCGTCTCCCTCTCGACGACGTTGGCAACCAATGCGCTGGTGGAGGGCCAAGGCGGCCGTGCCGGCCTCGTCATGATCGGCTTCGGGCCGGAAGACCTGAAGCGCGATGGTCTGATCGAGGCGCTCGGCTCGGATCCGGTTCTGTTTCTGCCGGGCGGTCACAATGTCCATGGCGGTGAGACGCCGCTCGACATGCGCGCACTTGACGAGGCGCTGCCGGAACTCGGCCGGCAGGTATCGTCCTTTGCGATTGCAGGCTATTTCGCCGTGCGCAACCCGGAACACGAGAAGCGGGTGCGCGAGCGCATCCGCGAGGTCTCGCACCTGCCCGTGACCTGCAGTCACGATCTGTCCTCCAAGCTCGGCGGCCCGCGCCGGGCGCTGACGACGCTGCTCAACGCGCGCCTCGTCTCGATGATCGATCGGCTGATCGGCTCCTGCGAGGATTTCCTGAAGAGCCGCGGCATCGACGTGCCGATGATGGTGGTGCGCGGCGATGGCGCCCTCATTTCCGCCGCCGAAGCGAGGCTGCGGCCGATTGAGACGATTCTCTCCGGCCCGGCGGCGAGCCTGGTCGGCGCCAGGCATTTGACCGGTCTCGAAAACGCCGTCGTTTCCGACATTGGCGGCACGACGACCGATGTCGCCGTTCTCGAGGGTGGCCGTCCGCGGCTCGATGCGGACGGTGCCGTCGTCGGCGGCTTCCGCACCATGATCGAGGCGGTTGCCATGCGCACCTTCGGCCTCGGCGGCGATTCGGAAGTGCGAATCGATGATCGCGGCCTGAAAGCGAAATTCGAGCTTGGACCCCGCCGGTTCCTGCCCTTGAGCCTCGCCGCCCATCTCCATGGCGAGGCGGTTCTTTCCATCCTGGAGAAACAATTGCGCTCGCCCCATGCTGGCCGCCATGACGGCCGCTTCGCCGTGCGCACGGGCCTGCCCGATCATCTGGCAAGCGGCCTCCAGCCGCAGGAACAAGCGCTTTACGATCGGATACGGCCGGTGCCGGTGGCGCTCGCGGAACTGCTCGTCACTACGGCGCAGCGGGCTACCCTTGACCGGCTCGTCGCGCGCGGGCTGGTGCATATCTCCGGCCTGACGCCATCCGATGCCATGCATGTGCTCGGGCGCCAGTCGCAATGGAACGCCGAGGCCGCCCGTCTGGGCCTCGAGCTTGCCGCACGCGGCAGGGACGGATCGGGCCAGCCGATCGCGACCTCGGCCAAGTTGCTCGCCGAAATGATCGTCGACCGGCTGACGCGGCAGTCCTCGGAGGTGATCCTGCAGGCCTGTCTTCATGAGGACGGCGCCGGGGCGATCAATCCGGCCACGTCCCTTGCCGTCGAGCGTGCATTGAAGCGCGAGCCCGGCATCGTCCGCTTCTCGATCGGCCTCGACCGGCCGCTCGTCGGGCTCGGCGCCTCGGCCCCCGTCTATTATCCGGCAATCGCCGACATGCTCGGCACCGAGGCCTCGATTCCGGAGGAGGCCGATGTGGCGAATGCGGTCGGCGCCGTGGTCGGCCAGGTGCGCGCCACCGTGACCGTCTTCGTCACCACACCTGAGGAAGGTATCTTCGTCGTCAACGGCGCAGGCGTCAGCAAGCGATTCTTCAGACAGGAGCAGGCGTTCGACGTTGCCCGCCTCCGCGCCGAGACGATGGCGCTGGAAACGGCGCGGGCAAACGGCGCAGAGCAGCCGGTGGCAACGCTGCACGAAGAAATCGACGCACCCGAAATCGAGGGCGGACGCAAACTGATGGAGGCGCGATTCATCGCATCCGCCAGCGGTCGGCCGCGTATCGCGCATTTCTGATTATGTCCGTTCGGGAAACGATTCCTGCAACGCCGCACGTCTTTTCAGACACGCAAAGGCCGCTGTAACTCTTTGACTCAGCATCGAGCTTCCGGAAAATCGGGTACGATTTTCCGGACGATGCGCTTGAACTTTTGCAGAATTGACAGCGGATGATTTGATGAGAGACTGCGCCCGCTTGGATGGCGGGTGTGCGCGGTCGTTTTCCGCATGTATTCTGTTTCCAGATTCGAGGTTGGTGGTTGAAATTCGGGAGTTGCGGCATGGATCGCGTTGAGATATTTGGTTTGAACATCGATGCCGGCCTGCACCGCTTTCTGGTCGAGCAGGCGATGCCGGGCACCGGCATCGGGTCGGAGCAGTTCTTCTCCGCCCTGTCGGCGCTCATACACGATCTCGCGCCGAAGAACCGGGCACTTCTCGCCCGGCGCGATGACCTGCAGGCAAGGCTCGATGCCTGGTATCGTGAGCACGGCGCCCCCGTCGACCTGGACGATTATGAGGCCTTCCTCAGGGAGATCGGCTATCTCCTGCCCGAAGGACCGGATTTCTCCATCTCGACCGCCAACGTCGATCCGGAGATCGCGACGATCGCCGGGCCGCAGCTTGTCGTGCCGGTGATGAACGCCCGCTACGCCCTGAACGCCGCGAATGCCCGGTGGGGCTCGCTCTACGACGCCCTCTACGGCACCGACGCGGTTCCCGAGACGAATGGCGCCGAGCGTGGCGAGAGCTACAATCCGGTCCGAGGCGAAAGGGTCATCGCGTGGGTTCGCGATTTTCTCGACGCCAGCGTACCGCTGGCCGAGGGCTGTTGGAGCGAGGTGAGCGGACTGGCGGTCGAGGACGCGGCGCTGGCGGTGACTCTGACGAACGACACCAGAACCGGCCTGCGGGATCCGGCTCAATTCGCCGGTCATGCCGGGGCTGCGGATGCACCGTCCGAGGTCGTGCTTTCCCGCAACAATCTGCACGTCGTAATCGCTCTCGATGAGAAGACGGCGATCGGCAAGGCGGATCCGGCGCGCATCTCGGATGTCGTTCTCGAATCGGCGATTACCGCGATCATGGATTGTGAGGATTCCGTTGCCGCCGTCGATGCCGAGGACAAGGTCGTCGTCTACCGCAACTGGCTCGGATTGATGAAGGGCGATCTCGAGGAAGAGGTCGCCAAGGGGGGGCGGATTTTCACGCGCAGGCTCGACCCCGATCGGGTCTATACGAGTCCGGACGGCGCGGCGCTGACGCTGCCTGGCCGATCGCTGATGCTGGTGCGCAATGTCGGTCACCTGATGACCAACCCGGCAATCCTCGATCGCGACGGCCGCGAGGTCCCCGAGGGCATCATGGACGCAATGATCACGGCGCTGATCGCACTGCACGACATCGGCCCCAACGGCCGTCGGGCGAATTCGCGTGCCGGGTCGATGTATGTCGTCAAGCCGAAGATGCACGGGCCGGACGAAGTCGCTTTCGCCTGCGAGATCTTCGCGCGCGTCGAGGCGGCGCTCGGGCTTGCGGCCAATACGATGAAGATGGGCATCATGGACGAGGAGCGGCGCACCACCGTCAATCTCAAGGAGTGCATCCGCGCGGCCCGCGGACGCATCGTCTTCATCAATACGGGCTTCCTCGACCGCACCGGCGACGAGATCCACACCTCGATGGAAGCCGGGCCGATGATCCGCAAGGGGGACATGAAGCAGGCGGCCTGGATTGCCGCCTACGAGAACTGGAACGTCGACATCGGTCTTGAATGCGGGCTGTCCGGCCGCGCGCAGATCGGCAAGGGCATGTGGGCCATGCCGGACTTGATGGCGGCGATGCTCGAACAGAAGATCGCCCATCCAAAGGCGGGCGCCAATACGGCCTGGGTCCCCTCTCCGACGGCCGCGACTCTGCATGCGACCCATTACCATCGCGTCGATGTCGCAGAGGTCCAGGCGGCTCTAAAGAGCCGGCCGCGCGCCAGGCTCGCGGACATTCTTTCGGTGCCTGTGGCGGTGCGGCCGAACTGGACGGAGGAGGAGATCCAGCGCGAACTCGACAATAATGCGCAGGGTATCCTTGGCTATGTGGTTCGCTGGATCGATCAGGGCGTCGGCTGCTCGAAGGTGCCGGATATCAACGATATCGCCCTGATGGAGGATCGCGCGACGTTGCGCATTTCCTCCCAGCACATGGCGAACTGGCTGCGTCACGGCATCGTCAGCGAGACGCAGATCGTCGAAACGATGAAGCGCATGGCGGCGATCGTCGACCGGCAGAATGCCGACGATCCGAGCTACCAGCCGATGGCCGGCCGCTTCGAGGAATCGATCGCCTTTCAGGCAGCCCTCGACCTCGTTATCAAGGGGTGCGAACAGCCGAACGGCTATACCGAGCCGGTGCTCCACCGCCGCCGGCTGGAGCTGAAGGCGAAGCAGGCGGGGTGAGCGCCGCTTCCTACGCTTACGGCGCTATTCCACGCAATCAAAACGAAAGGGCCGCCGGTATCGACCAGCGGCCTTTTCGATTGACGTGTGTTCCAACGCTACTGCTGCACGACGACGCGCGCGCTGCGGCCCGGGCGAACCCGTGCATAGAGATCGATAATGTCCTGGTTCATCAGCCGGATGCAACCGGACGACGCGGCGGTGCCGATCGAGGACCATTCCGGTGTGCCGTGCAGGCGGAAGAGCGTGTCACGGCCTTCCTGATTGAAGAGATAGAGCGCGCGGGCGCCGAGCGGATTGCTGAGACCCGGGCCCATGCCTTCCTCGACATATTTGGCGACTTCCGGCTTGCGCTCGGCCATCTCCTTCGGCGGATGCCAGGTCGGCCATTCCTGCTTCCAGGCGACATAGGCCTCGCCTTCCCAGGCGAAGCCGGCCTTGCCGACGCCGATGCCGTAGCGCACTGCCTTGCCGCCCGGCAGTACGTAGTAGAGGAAGCGATTCGGCGTGTTGACGACGATGGTGCCGGGGCGCTCCTTCGTCTGGTATTCGACGATCTGACGATGGAAGCGCTTGTCCAGACGGTCGATCGGGATCGCCGGCAAGGGGTAGCCGTGGTCCTCCACCGCGCCGTAATTGGTTGTAAAGATTTGACTCGTCGCCACCTTTTCGCCCTCGGTGGAGGAGCCGGCGGTGGACGTTGTTTGAGAGCAGCCGGCGATGAGGACCGTCGCAGTCAGACTGCACAGAAGGAGAGCGTTGCGGAAGCGCATGAGGGTCTCGTAAAAGGAAGGTGAGGAAGTATGGGGGAGGGTGCCCGGCCGTCAGCTTATTTGCGATTGCATGGCGCTTAGCAAGGGACGGAGGTGCCGCAATTCGGCCGTAAAGTGTAAATTCCGCGACGATTGCTTTTTTGCAACAAGCGGCCGGAGCGGCGCCCTGCGCCGAAGTCGAACGATGACGATTCTATCGATCCATGGCGACAATCCGCTCGCCGACGGGCGCCAGTCGGAGCGGGCATTGAAAGTGCGCCGCGGCGTGCAGCGCCTGCTTGCCGAGATGCGGCATGCCGTGTTGCCGGAACTCACGCTTGCGAGCGGCAGGCGGGCGGACCTCATATCGCTGTCGGCGAAGGGCGATATCTGGATCGTCGAGATCAAGACTTCGATCGAGGATTTTCGCGTCGACCGCAAATGGCCGGACTACCGGCTGCATTGCGACCGGTTGTTCTTTGCGACTCATGCAGAGGTGCCGCTCGACATCTTTCCGGAGGAATGCGGGCTCATCCTTTCCGACGGCTACGAAGCGCATATGTTGCGCGACGCCCCGGAACATCGCATTGCCGCAGCAACGCGAAAATCGGTGGTCCAGGGCTTTGCCCGGGCGGCGGCACAGCGCCTGATGCTGGCCGAATGGGCGGCGGAGAGAAACGGCGAATTCGGCGAGTCGATAGGCGATATCCTCGCCGGCAGCCGTGATGCGGAGTCTTGATTACTTTGGCGCCCGCTTCGCCAGGATGCGCTGCAGCGTGCGGCGGTGCATGTTGAGCCGTCGCGCGGTTTCCGAGACATTGCGTTCGCACATTTCGTAGACCCGCTGGATGTGTTCCCAGCGCACGCGGTCGGCCGACATCGGATTTTCCGGCGGCTCCACCCGTTCGCCGGAACGCTGCACAAGGGCGGCGAAGATGTCGTCGGCGTCGGCGGGCTTCGAGAGATAGTCGACCGCCCCGAGTTTCACCGCGTTCACCGCCGTGGCGATATTGCCGTAGCCGGTCAGCATGATCATTCGCGTGTCGTCGCGGCGCCCCCGGATCGCCTCGATCACGTCGAGTCCGCTGCCGTCGCCGAGCCTCAGGTCGATGACCGCATGTTTCGGCGGATGCGTCTTCGCTTTGGCGATGCCTTCGGCAACCGATTCGGCGATCTCGACCGTGAAGCCGCGCGCCTCCATGGCGCGCGCGAGTCGCCGCAGGAACGGTCCGTCGTCATCGACGATCAGGAGCGTCCTGTCGGGTCCGATCAGTTCGGCATCCGACTGAGTGCCTTGTCCAGCCGTTGATTTATCCGTCATCCTTTAACCCTCGAACCCTGCAATCCCCATTGAAATTACGTGGGTTTTTCTCCGCTGTCTTCAATAATCCGCCAAAAGTCATTTCGCCAGTTTCGTATCCATCAATGCGCGCGGCCATTCGACGCTGACGCGGGCACCCGGATTGCCGTTCTCGAAGCGCAGCCGGGCGCCGGATCGCTCGAGCAGCGTCTTGGCAATGAAAAGGCCGAGCCCGAGCCCGCCGGCGCTGTCTTCCTTCTGTCGCCGGGTGACGTAGGGCTCGCCGATCCGTGCCAGGATGTCCGGTGCGAAACCGTCGCCATCGTCCGCGATCGTCACCCTGACGCGCTCGGCGGTGTGCTCCACCGTAACGGTGACAGCCTTGCGGGCGTAGTCGACGGCATTTTCCAGAAGGTTTCCGAGACCATAGAGGATACCTGCATTGCGGGTGCCGACCGGTTCGCCGGCACGGTCGCCCTTCTCCACGAGCTTGATTTCGATCCCGAATTCGCGGTGCGGCGCCATCACCTCCTCGATCAGCGAGGAGAGCGGCAGGAGCCGCATGTGCTCCTCGCTTTCGGACGAGAGCGTCGTCAGGCGCTTCAGGATGTCGCGGCAGCGCTCGCTTTGGCTGCGCAGCAGATGGACGTCCTCGCCGAAACGCGGGTCGTCGCCAAGCTCCCGTTCCATTTCCTTGGCGACGACGCTGATCGTCGCGAGCGGCGTCCCGAGCTCATGGGCGGCGGCGGCGGCGAGGCCGTCGAGCTGCGACAGGTGCTTTTCGCGCTGGAGCACGAGTTCCGTCGCCGTCAGCGCTTCGGAAAGCTCGCTTGCCTCGAGCGAAACGCGATAGGTGTAGAAGGCGGCGAAGGCCGTCATCGAGACGATCGCGAACCAGATGCCGATCGTGAGCACGCTCGGCATCAGCAAAACGGTTCCCGGATACCACGGCAGCGGGAAGGGGGAAAAGGCAAGGGCCGTGATACCCATGACCGCGAAGCCCGCCAGTACGATGCTGTGCGGTTTCGGCTGAGAGGCCGACGAGATGATCACCGGCACGCAAAGAAGCGGCGCGAAGGGATTGGCAAGCCCGCCGGTGATGAAGACCAGCGCCGTCAGCTGCGCCAGATCGAGGCCGAGCAGCACGAAGGCAGCCGGCGCCGTCAGCCGGTGCGTCGGCGGATAGCGCACCGTCAGAAAAGCATTGAGCAGCGCCAGGCTTGCGATCAGAGCCGAACAGGAAACGAGCGGTAGCGGAAATTGCAGCCAGAGCGCCGTGACGATCACGGCCACGGACTGACCGCCAACCGCCAGCCACCGCAGCCGCACGAGCGTCTGCAGCCGCAGGCTGCGATTGCCGTTGAGATTGTCGAGTGCCATTGCCGCCATGCCGGTCCTTTCGCGCTGCGGCTCAAGTCTATCGCCAGACCGGCATGATAGACCAGCCCTCGCGCATCGGCCCGAGAACCGGAGCCGATTTTCGGGAATCGCGATGCGCAGATTCAAGGAGTTCAGCGAGCTTGCGAGCGCGGCGCTGTAAAGCAGGTTCAGCAAACTGTCCGGCGAACATCCGCTCGGTAGCTGCTCTACCTCCCACGCGGTTTCGCCCGCGTCGTCGGCGCGGCATTGGCGGGATCTTCCGGCCAGGGGTGTTTCGGGTAGCGCCCACGCATGTCCGCGCGCACGTCCTTCCAGGAGCCGGCCCAGAAGCCGGGCAGGTCGCGGGTGGTCTGGATCGGGCGGTGGCCGGGTGAGATCAGCTCGAGAAGCAGCGGCAGCCGCCCGTCGCCGACCGTCGGATGCGTCTTCAGCCCGAAGAGCTCCTGCACGCGGATCGACAGGAGCGGCTCGTCGCGGTCGTAGCGGATGGGATGCCGCTGTCCCGTCGGCGCCTCGAAATGCGTCGGTGCGAACCGCGCGAGATCGCGCTGGAGATCGTAGGGAACGAGGGAGAGAAGGCCTTCGGCCAGATCGCCGCCCCTGATGCCGTCGATGCCGCCCGCCTCCCCCTGATAGGGCGCGAACCACTCGTCGAGGCGCTCGAGGAGTGCCGTATCGGACATGTCGGGCCAAGGCTCGCCGAGCGAGCGATGCAGGAAGCCGATGCGGTGGCGCAGCTGCGCCACGTCCTTCGGAAAGGGTACCGCAGCGAGCCCCAATTGCCTTACGCCATCCGCGAGCGCCCTTGCGGACGCCTCGCCGCTCGGGCGGGGCAGAGGTGTCTCCTCGAAGATGATGGCGCCCAGCCGCGTCACCCGGCGGGCCCGCACCTGCCGGCTCGTCCAGTCGAAGAAGCTCTGCTCCTCGCGGACGATTGCCCCGGGCATATGCGCCTCGACATCCCCCCGGTTGATCTCCGCTGCCGCAAGGACGCGCTGCGCGCCCGCCCGTCCCGTCAGGTCGGCGATCACCAGCATTTCGGCCGCTGCCAGCCTTTCGGTTTCCGGCACTTCCGCGCCCCGCCCATTGGCCATCACGAAGCGGCCGCGGCCGCCACGCTGAAGCGCAATGCGATCGGGAAAGGCGTGCATCAGCAGCGGCCCAGGCAGGGCGCGCGACGCGTCGGACCTTGCTCCGCCGAGATCCGCAGCCATGCGTCTGGCGAGACCGCGCGCGGCTTCAGCCCTTTCGCCGCGATCACTTCGAAAGCGCCGCAGCCGCTCCTCGATGTCGAGACTGTTGCCGCCGAGGCCTTGCTCGGTCAGCATCACAGCGATCAGGCAGGCCTCCGATGCCTGGCCCTCCTCGGCGGCCGAGGCCGCCATCGCGGCGAGCCGCACGGGCAAGGCGAGGTCGCGGACGTTGCGGCCCCTCGGCGTCAGCGCGCCCTGGGCGTCGAGCGCGCCGAGTTCGACCAAAAGGCTGCGTGCCTCGCGCAAGGCAGTCTCCGGCGGCGGGTCGATGAAGGAAAGCGACGAAGGATCGGCTACGCCCCAATGAGCGAGATCGAGCAGCAGGCCGGAAAGGTCGCTCGCAAGAATCTGCGGCGGCGTGAAGGCTGCGAGCGCTGCCGTCTGCCCGGCGTGCCACAGCCGGATTGCGATGCCCGGCTCGGTTCGCCCGGCGCGCCCGGCGCGCTGGTCGGCGGAGGCGCGCGAAACACGTACGGTTTCCAGCCGTGTGATTCCCGTCGAGGCTTCGAATACCGGCAACCGCTGCAAGCCGCTGTCGACGACAATGCGCACGCCGTCGATGGTGATCGAGGTCTCGGCAATCGATGTCGCAAGCACGATCTTGCGCGTGCCGGGCGGTGCCGGCCGGATCGCCGCATCCTGTTCCTTCTGGCTGAGATTGCCGAAAAGCGGCACGACTATGGTGCTTTCGCCGAAGCCCCCGGAAAGACGCTCCGCCGTGCGGGTAATCTCGGCCTGGCCAGGCAGGAAGGCGAGGATCGACCCGCCCTCGGCGCGGTGCGCCGCGGTGATCGTGCGCACCACTGCATCCTCGACGCTTTCGGACAGGTTCCTGGTTTCGTGGCGGATTTCCACCGGAAAGCTGCGGCCTTCGCTCTTGAGCACCGGGGCATCGCCGAGCAGTTTCGAAACGCGCTCGATGTCAAGCGTCGCCGACATGACGACGATCCTCAGGTCGTCGCGCAAGGCCGACTGCACGTCGAGGGCCAGGGCGAGACCGAAGTCGGCGTCGAGCGATCGTTCGTGGAATTCGTCGAAAAGAACGGCTGAAACGCCGGAAAGCTCGGGGTCGTCCAGGATCATGCGGGTGAAGACGCCTTCGGTCACCACCTCGATCCGCGTTTTTTCGGAAATGCGGTTGTCGAGCCGCATGCGATAGCCGACGGTTTCACCCACCTTCTCGCCGAGGAGTTCGGCCATGCGGCTCGCTGCGGCCCGCGCCGCAAGGCGGCGCGGCTCGAGCAGGATGATCTTGCCGTTCTTCATCCAGGGCTGGTCACGGAGGAAGAGCGGCACCAGAGTCGTCTTGCCGGCGCCGGGAGGCGCCGAGATCACGGCCGACCCCGCCTGATCGAGCGCCTCGGCGAGCGCAGGCAGGATATCGAGAACCGGAAGGGGCGGAAGCGGTCGCATCAGCCGTCCACCTCGCGTCCGATCTCGATGACTGGTCCGCCGGCGGCCTCCGCGTCGGCACGGTCATGGGTGACGAGAACGGCCGGCAATCCGGAAGCGCGCGCCTTGGAAAAGACGAGGTCGCGGGTTTGCTGGCGAAGGGCCATGTCGAGTTTCGAGAAGGGCTCGTCGAGCAGCAGGAAACGCGGCGCCGAGATGAGCACGCGCTGCAGGGCAACGCGGGCCTTTTCGCCACCCGAGAGCGTTTCCGGATCGCGATCGAAGAAGCCGGCGAGCCCGACCTCGTCCAGTGCCTGCTCGGCCAGTTCTCGTCGTGCCCGGCGGCCTCTGATCGTTTGCGGAATCGCGAAGAGGATGTTGCCGCCCACCGACAAATGGGGAAAGAGCAGCGGATCCTGGAACAGGATGCCCGCATGCCGCCGGTTGGCCGCAAGCCCGGTTAGATCCTCGTCGCCGATAACGACCTGTCCGCTGGCCTCGAATGCCGGATCGAGAAAACCGCCGACAAAGGCCAGCAAGGTGGACTTGCCCGACCCGGAGGGGCCCATCACGGTCAGGATCTCGCCCGGCATCACCGTCGCCGAGAGCGCAAGCAGCGTTCGTGCAGCAAGCCGGATCCGAACATCCGACAGCATCAGCGATTTCGACCTGGTTGCCGGGATGGCGTTGGCGATGTCCTGCATTCACGTCCTCATGGCGCGCCGGTTGCGAAATAGCAACTGCGGCCCGAGCGACGCAACGAGAAATGCGAGGAAGGGCAGAAGCGCCTGGACGAGCGCATAGACGCCGATGACCCGCCGATCGCCGCCGGAGGCCAGCGCGACCGACTCGGTTGCGATCGTCGTCAATCGTCCCGCGCCGATGAGCAGCGTCGGCAGGTAAAGGCTGACCGACACCGAAAAGCCGACGGCAAAGGCCGTAAGGCAGGCCCGCAGGAGCATCGGCAGGCGGACCGTGATCAGGATTCGCAAGGGGGACTTGCCGAAGCCGGCGGCGATCCGCTCGAAGCGTGGGTCGAGTGTGCGCCACGGTGACGAGAGCGACAGCAGTACGTAAGGCAGCACGAACAGAAGGTGCGCCGCAAGCACCGTCGCAAAGGCAGGTTCGAAGCCGGCGGCGATGATGAGAATTTTCAGGCCGAAGACGAAACTGATCTCCGGCAGCAGCAAAGGAAGATAGAGCGATTTGTAGGCTATTGCTTTGCCGCCCCCTCCTGCGGCGCCGTTTCGGTTGAGAAGCATGATGGCGATGAGCAGCGCGAGCGAGGCCGCCGAGATCGCAAGCGCGACCGTGGTGCGAAGCGGCGGCCCGAGTTGCGGCATGCTGCGCAGCCAGGTCTGCGGCGTGAAATGCGTTGGAACATTATTTGGGAAGGGCCAGAGGCCCGCGATCGACCAAAGGCCGAGAGCAGCAAGCCCCAAGAAGGTGAGAACGGCTGTGGCGGCCATCGCGATCGCCGACGCCAGCCGCAATAGGGTGTCGTTTCGAATACGCCGACCGGATGCGGTCATCCGGGCAAGCGCGATCTTGCCAAGCCGTTCCATCAGGAACCACGATGCGATCGCGACCGCAACGACGGCAAGCTGCAGCAGGGCGGCAGCCGAAGCGAGAAAGCGCGCGCTCAGCTCGTGATCCGCCGTCCACAGGGCGATGCGCACCGGCAGGGTCGCCGGCAGTTGCGGCCCGAGAATGATGGCGACGTCGACCACCGAAACGGAATAGACGAGTACCGCAAGGACGGCGAGCCTGATCTGCCGGTAGAGCGCGGGCCAGAGGGTGACGAAGAATCCGCTTACATGACCATGGCCGAGCGCCGCGGTCAGCTGCCGCGACTGGCGAAGCGGCAGCTGCGGCAGGGCAGCGAGTGCGACCAGGAAGAGAAAGGGAATTTCCTTCGCGACAAGCCCCGCGATCATCGAGAGCGCGAGCGGATCGTTCGGCACCAGCCATTGCGGCGGCCGGGCGAAGCCCGTCAGCTCGGGCGAGATCAGCCGGAGCAGAAGCCCCGAGGGCGCGATGAGGAAGGCAAGCGCAAAGGCGACGGCGGCGTGCGGAACCGCAAGCAGTGGCGAAACCAGGTGCTGGATGCGCGAAAAGACCGGCGTGCCGGCAAAGCCGGCCAGGAAGGTGCCGACGATCGCAATCGAAATCGATGTCGTCGCCAGGCCGGCGGCAAGCCCCGTAAGCGTCGAGCGCAGGATATGCGGTTGCCCGGAAAGCTCGGCAAAATGGTCGAGCGTGAACTGCGATTCCCCGAGCGCGGGGAGATAGCCGAAGGCTGGCAGTGCAATTCCCGCCATACCGGCAAGAACCGGTAGTCCGAGAATGAGGACGAGCAATCGGTTCGCGTCGAAAAGGGTGCGGACACCCGTCTCAGTTGGGGGCGCCATAACGCCGAATCCATGCGGCCTCGATGCGCGTCATCCAGCTCGGATGCGGTTCGTCGAGTGCAGGTCCGAGCTCATTGGGCCTGAGCGTTGCCACGCCCAGGTCGAGGCTTTCGAAGGCCGATCGATCTGCTGCCGGAAGTTTATCCAGCGAAAGAACCGTCGGATCGCCCCAGATCTTCGGATCCTGCTTGCGCAATTGCGCCTCCGGCGAGAGCAGGAAATCCGCAAAGAGCAACGCGCCCGCCTTCGCCGTCGCATTGTAGGGAATGGCGAGGAAATGCGTGTTGCCGAGCGTACCGCCGGAAAAGACAAAAGACCGCACCGTTTCAGGCAGCTCGCCATTGGCGATCGCCGACGAGGCTTCCGCCGGGTTGAAGGCGAAGATGATGTCGAGTTCGCCATCGGCAAGCTTCTGCTTCATGTCCGGATAGTTCTGCGGAAAGGCCTTGCCCTGGCGCCACAAAAACGGCTTCAACCGATCGAGATAGGCGAAGAGGGGGGCGGCATCCGCGGCGAAGCTCTCTTCATCGACCGGTTTCTGCAGCTTGCCCCTGTCGTCGGTCAATTCGATCAGCACCTGTTTCAGAAAAGACGAGCCGATGAAGTCCGGCGGCTGCGGGTAGGAAAAGCGCCCGGGATTGGCCTTGGCCCATGTCAGCAGTTCTTCAGCCGAGTCCGGCAGCGCCTTCGCCTCAGTGCGGGCCGAATCGTAGAAGAACACGAGCTTGGCGCCACCCCAGGGGCTTTCCAGCCCCTCGGTCGGGATGGTGAAGTCGGCCAGCACCGTCGGCCGGGTCTCGAAATCGACGTAGCGCCAGTTCGGCAGTCTCGTCGCCCAGTCGGGCCCGAAGAGCAGGTTCTGCCTCTTCATCGCCGCGAAGTTCTCGCCGTTGATCCAGATGAGGTCGACCGAGCCGCCGTCATCCTTGCCCGCCGACTTCTCGGCGACGACCGTTGCCACTGCCTTCGCCGTATCGTCGAGCTTCACATGGACGACGGAGACGCCATAACGGGCCTTCATCTCCTCGCCCGCCCAGCGGATATAGGCGTTGATGCTTTCGGAACCGCCCCAGGCGTTGAAATAGACCGTCTGCCCCTTGGCCTCGGCGACGACCTTGTCCCAATTGCCGGGATCGGCGGCGACCGCGCCACCCGCAATTCCGCAGGCCAAGAGTAGCGCCGCGGCGATTTTCACTGCCCATCCGATCATGCCGTTCCGCTCCCCCTTGCTGCCGGCGAGGGTAAGGCACCGATATAGGGCGTCAATCCGGGTTGCCGGTGGCGGACGTCACGATTCGGTGAGGCGGCCGCCCGATGCAACGAATTCCTTGCGAAGCTTAGGTCCTGACCCTAGGCCCGGCTCGCCTCGAAGGCGAGCACGGCGCCGGCGAGATCCTCGAGGGCCGCGCCGACCGACTTGAAGAGGGTGATCTCGCCGGACGCGGTGCGCCCGCGATGCGAGCCCCGCGTAAGCTCGAAGAGATCGGCGCGGATAGCATCTTCCGTGATCACGCCGGCGCGCAGCGGCTGGACGATGTCGCCGCCTTCGCCGAGAGCGCCTTCGCGCGTGTCGACGAAGATGCTGGCGTGACTGACAGCCTCATCATCCGACTCCCGCATGCTGGGCTTGAAGGCGCCGACGAGGTCGAGATGGGCGCCCGGTTTGAGCCAGCCGCCGCGGATCAGCGGCTCGGTGGAAAGCGTTGCACAGGAGATGATGTCCGCCTCGCGTGCGGCCGCTTCGAGATCGCTCGCAACCGAGACCTCGACGCCTTCGAGATCGAGCTCCTTCGCCGTCGCCTCGGCCTTATTCGGGTCGCGCCCCCAGATGGTCACGTGGCGGATCGGGCGCACGGAGGCGTGGGCCTCGATGAGGTTTGTGGAGAGCCGTCCGGTGCCGACCACCAATAGCCGACTTGCATCCTCGCGTGCGAGATACCGGGCCGCGAGCGCGGACGCCGCGGCGGTGCGGCGGGCAGTGAGCTCTCCGCCGTCGACGATCGCCAGCAATTCCCCCGTCTTGCCGGAAGACAGCAGATAGCTGCCGTGGATCGCCGGCAGTCCGCGCGTCTGGTTCCCCGGAAATACCGACACCATTTTGACGCCGACATAGGCGCCCGGCTGCCAGGCCGGCATCAGGAGCAGCGTCGCATCCGCCTCCCCAGGCACCTCCACCTCGTGATGATGGCGCACGGGCATGACGCAGCCTTTTGCAAACATATCGCCGAGCGCCTTGACGAGACCATCCCAGGGCAGCGCCGCGCGCGTCCGAACAGCATCGAGTACCAGCATTTTCGAGTTCTCCCATGGCTGAAGATCGGGCGACACTAGCAGCCTTGGGTGGCCGCGGGAATGCATCCTTGATGCCGGGGTTCTCGCGATTTTTGAGTTAGGGTGCGTGACCGCGGGAATTTTACCGTCCGGTCAATAATGTTCGCGGCCTTCTCGTCGGTTTCCTTGGCGTTTTCCTGACGTGAAAGAATTTATATAGTGATTTCAGTGGCTTGTCGTTTTTTGAAGTTTTTTTGAAAATCATTGTTGACGTGGAAAAGAGGAAGGGTCTATAAGCCCGATCACTGACGAGGGCGGCGGCGCTGCTGGCGACGACGGTTCTCGCTCTAGAGTTTCCATGATTGGCGGATGCTGATTTCG
>NZ_MDDV01000016.1 GCF_001854885.1 Ensifer sp. LCM 4579
GGGCAAGGCTCCGGCCTATCCAGAGCAACCCCCGATTTAGCTTACCGCGGGGGCGGGCCACCTTCATCCCGCGAACATACGGTCTAATCGCCGCTAGGTGAAAGTTCAGTGGCAGCTCACGGGCCCTGAGGCCCACCCGGCCGACGTCCAGGACCGCGATGGCGCCGCCCCTTGCTGAAGGCCTCACGACGAACCCATCCGTTCGTGACCTGCGCCTTCGCCGATAGTCCCTATACGCCACACGAAGATCGCCGGTCAGTATTCCGCGGCGCATGGGGACTGGAGTGCGCTTGTGGGTGAGCACCTTTGCCAGTTGCCAGAAGTGCCGATCCTGGTGAACTTCTAAGGGGCCTCTGGCTGCGATAGGTGTCCACGGTCCGTAGGCGACCGATCAATCAGCTGCCGGCCGTGAGCTCCACTACACGCTGGCGATGCCCGCCCATCTTGCGAGCCGCGATAGAGGGGTTGGACCTGCGCTTTGGCCATTCGTCACGCGGATCAACGCTCGCTAGCGGATCAACGCTCGCTATCCGCAGCAATGCGTATGTGGCATTAATCCTTGCAAATGGTGCCGAGTGAGTCATTTTGCAATGGCCTTTGGACATCAGATGGGGAATGTGTTTGCCGCGATGAAGTGGGTCAACGAATGAAGTTGGACAAGATTGACATAAAGATCCTTCAAGTGATTCAGAAAAATGGGAGGATCACAAAGGCTAAGCTCTCAGAATTGGTTGGCCTGTCGGTAAGTCCGTGCTTTGAGCGACTGCGCCGCCTCGAAAAGGCCGGAATCGTTAAACGCTATCTGGCAGATATCGACATCGACCGACTTTTTAGATCCATCTTGATGGTTGTGGAATTTACTCTGAAGGACCACACGACAGCAAGTGTATTACAATTTGAGAACGCAATATCAAAGTGTCGAGAAGCAGTCGAATGCTACGGCGTGAACGGCCAGATTGATTACGTGGTAAAATTCATATTCAGGGATATCGAGCATTATCAAGATGTTATGAACACTCTAATCGATCTTAATGTTGGAATCGACAAAGTGACCACATTCATCGTGACAAAAAACGTAAAGCGGTTTAGCGAATATCCAATCGACGACCTCTATTCAGCATCCTAACTCTCCATCGAGACGCCGCTGGCGATTGAAGCGCTCCAACGAGCCACGGAAAATTTTTCGTTCAAGGTACCCACATTCGGCAAAAATGCCGATAAAACGATGGAACTAGGCGTGCAATCATCGCCCGATGTTTTCCTAGATTCCTGATAGGCAGACTTGTCAGGGAGCCGGGCGCGCCATGAAAGATAACAGAATTTTGTCTTTGGTCGAGAGTGAGGCGGTAATTGAGCTGCGTCATGCGATGCACAGCCGACCGGAGCTATCCAATCAAGAGTTCGAAACGCAGCGAACGATAATGTCGATCTTGGAGCGTTTTGGGGTGTCCGGCGCACGCACTTTCCACGGCACCGGCGTTTTCGTGGACATTGTCGGCAAAGCACCGGGGAAGGGGCGGGCAATTGCGGTCCGCGGTGATATTGATGCTCTCCCCATCCAGGAGGATCGGCCCGACCTGCCGTTCCAGTCACAGGTTCCGGGACTTATGCATGCATGCGGCCACGATTTACACGGCTCAATCGCGCTCGGGACAGCCTTAGCTTTCCACAGGATGCGTGACAACTTTTCTGGCCGGGTGCGGGTATTTTTCCATCCAGCCGAGGAAGCAGAGCCTGTGGGTGGACGGTCTATCTTGGAGGAAAGCCTACTTGAAGGTATCGACCACGCGGTGGGGTTTCATGTGCTTCCAGACCTTCCTATTGGAACATTCGCGGCCGGACCTGGAGCAGCTACGAAGTCGGCCGATCAATTCACTGTCACGATCAGTGGAACGACCGGCCATGGCGCCATGCCTTACAAAGGTGTCGACGCCATCGCGATCGCGGCAGCTTTCGTTAATGAAATCCAAAAGATTGTATCTCGCGAGATGTCGCCTGAAGACGGAACCGTTATCACCATCGGCACAATTCGAGGCGGTGAGGCAGCGAACATCATTTGCCCGTCAGTTGCAATGGAAGGTACAATCCGCACGAAGCGACCCGAATGCCGGGAGCGGCTCTCCCAGCGGGTCCGCGACATAGCAGATGGCGTCGCCACCTTACATAGGGGGGCGGCTTCCTGCGTCATTAGGCAAGGCGAGCCGCCGGTCATCAATGACACCGACATGGCTGCGCGCTTTCAAAAGGTTGTGCATGAGAGCGTCGGCCCATGCAGCTTCCGCACTGGAGTCCCAGCGGAGGGGAGCGACGATTTCGGGTTCTATTCGCAAACAACTCCATCACTCATGTTCTGGTTTGGGAGTCGTGAACCCGGCAAGGAGTCCGGCCTCCACACACCTACTTTTGCCGCATCTGATGGCGTGCTTGTTCCCACGACAGAATTGACGATTCGGTACTGCTTGGACCTTTTGAACCAGTGAATGTGGAAGAAATTTGCCGGTCGGCCATTCTCGGGAGCATTTTTCATACCCAAAAACATTGGCTGAAAGGCAGAGACAGCTGATATGAGCGATCGAAAATTAAAGGTCGGATTTATACTCGCTCAATCCTTTACACTGTCGGCATTTGCATTGTTTGTTGATCACTGTACACCTTTGCAAGTGACACCCTTGATAGATCTGGCAGGATATATGCTGATTGGGAAGTTCTAGCGAGCACTAAGTTTCGGACAGCAGATCCGCGCGTGAGTCGAACACCCAAGCTGACCCTCACGGCCACAATGCTGACGTTAGATGAGGTCCGCCCGAAATGCGCATTATGACGAGGTCTTCATCGACATAGCTAATGAAATTGATCGCCTACGCTTGCCTGCAACATTATCGCCTGCACTGGGCGTCGGGGAAAAAGGCAAGAAAGGCGTCCGGCTAAACCAGCACTGCCGGCCAAGGGCGCGATCACCAAGGCGCTTAAACCCTAGCAGTTCCGGAGCGGTGTTGGCACTGCCGTATACGCTTCCGAACGCCACAAGCCACAGTGCTAACCAGGCCATCACTCTATTTAACGAACTTAATGGCATCAGGATATGCGGAGATATTCGTGTAGCGGTGTGTTATCTCCTCGTCCACCTTTATGTCCTTTATTGCTATAATGCTGGCCCAGGCACCGGAGTCTTCATCCGCCCAACGTATTTCAGCATTTGGGTCTGGAGAGTGATTCACTATGGATATAAAACCGAAAACAATGTAACCCGTCATGCAATCCAATTTCAGATTCCGATCATGGCGCACAAAGTAGTACTCAAATAGTGCTGTACGATCTATTAGATTTGCTTGCACCTCGTCAAATCCCCATGTTGGGGCGCGCTCAATTACATCACCAATCTTGAATGGAATATTCGCAAATACGCCGCGGCCTTTTCGAGGAACATTTCTTACATACACAACGCTGCTGCGATCAAAAACTTTGTCGACCATGGAGTATGCCTTCTTGGTACTGAGCAAGTCCTAAATTTTGGCCGCACTAACGGGGTCGTCGTTGAGCTTACGGCTCACAAGTATGTTGACCTTCAAAGAAGTGGGCGCCGATCTCCACTCGGCTCGTAGGCTCGCTGTCTCGCCGCGAACCTTCCTTGGCAGAACTACCATCGAAGCTTCGGCCACATTCAGGGTCCAACCACTTGCGTCTCGAGAGCGAACATAGCTAATCTTTGAACTCGCAATACCTATTAATGCGCGGGGGTGACCTTGAACGGTGGAAGTGTATACTAGCGCCGCTGCTTTCTGACTCGTGCCTCCCCAGATTAAACTAAACCTGCTGACGCAGAAGAGGTGGGTGTTTGGACGCGGTCTGCCCGCAATCTTGAGTGTTGAGAACCCACCCTGCAGGAGATCGAACCGTTATCGGCGCCCGTCAGCGGTGAGCCCACTGCGCGGCGTATGATGGAGAACATCATGATCGGCCATGCAACGATACTGCATGCGTTGATGGCCTAGCAAGCCGCTTTTGTACCGAAGCTAGCCTGAGTTTTTAAGATAGTTGGCGCATTCGGCCGGGGAGAAGGCGTCCATCAATTCACTAGCCCTTGCGCGGCGATATTGCCTCCAGATCTGCGGGGTTGCTTTCCTGATGAGATGCTTGAGCTTGGCGAAGATGTGCCCGATGGGACGCTGTAGCGCGGCAGCAAGAAGAGGTTTGCCCCTGAGTCACTGACGGCGCAGGCCGCGGTTTGTCCCTTATGGCTGTGGGATTGTGGAGGATCACGATATCGCCCCTGGCGAGCGTTAGAGCGGGGTGCTTTTAGGTCCGTTCATATCCGGCTTCGTTGAAGTAGTTTGCGCATTCTTGCGGAGCGACGGCATGGAGCATGTTGCGCAGTTCGTCGTAGATGGCCTCCCTTGACCTGGCCTGCGCCTGGCGCAGCCAGTGTTTGATCTTGGCAAACAGCTTTTCGATCGGATTGAGATCAGGGGACTATTTCGGCAGGAAGAGCAAGCGGGCGCCGGCCTTGCGGATGGCGGCGCGGATCGCCGTGGACTGTGCGAGCCGAGATTGTCCACGATGACGACGTCGCCGGCTTTCAGCTCCGGCACCAGCACCTTCTCGACATAGATGCGGAAGCGTTCGTCATTGATCGGACCATCGAGAATGAAGGGGGCGCTGACACGATCGACCCGGAGTGCGGCGGGAAAGGGCATGGTTTTCCAATGACCGAAGGGCGGGTGGCCCAGCAGCCGTTCGCGGTGCGGCGCCCAGCCCCTGAGCGGCGTCATTTTCGTCTTCGTCCAGGTTTCATCGATGACGACGGGGCGGGACGAGTCGATCCGGTGGCGATGCTTCAGCCATCGTGCCGGTGGCGGGCGACGTCGGGGCGCTCCCTTTCGTTGGCGACCAACTTTCTTTATAACTCAGCCCTTCCTCATGTACGAAGGTCGGAGCGGTAGGGGACTTTCACGCCACGCTCGCCCAGTTTGGCGACAAGCCCGCGCAGGGTAAAGGCGCGCTCGCGGCAACGAGAAAGCAGCCATTCCCGGTGCGGACCGGACAGCGTTCGCGGGTTGTGCCCACCCATCTGGCCGGGTGCGACACTGCCCGTCTCGCGAAAGCGCCGCACCCAGTCGATCGCCGTGCTGATGCCAATGCCGAAGCGCCTCGCGGCGGCTCGGCACGACAGCCCTCACGCAGCACCGCGCCAACGACACGTTCGCGAAGATCATCAGAAGCGGTTTCGCCATCCAGCCCGACCTCCTGCATCGGCCTGAATGGTGAATCTGATTTGCGCCCGAAAGGGAAACTGGAGGGTTCTGTGAGGAGGCGCGGGGATGCGCTAGCGACCGGGCGCGGTGCGCGACCTCATTGAAGCCGGATTGAACTTGCCCGCTGACGCTGGCACGGCGCTATGGAAGTGCTGCGGCGTTTGATCTTGGCGCGCCGCTGCGGCAAGGGCGATACCGGGGTGTGGCGGCGTCCGGCGCTGACGCGGCGGGGAAGACCGGGGCCTTGACTGCGCTGTTGGTGGCCCCGGATTCCGCCCGGGGTGGCTCAGTGGGCACAGGTCCGCCTCACCTCCGCCTGATACAGGCGGCTGAGCATCAGACGGCGTGACAAACCACTTCGACGGGAAAACGGTTAGGCCACGGTCGTGGCATCGCCAATCATGACCGCCTCCTTTTCCAAATCACAATGCAGATCCGCTAAGCCTGTAACGTGCGGAGAACTCGTCATGGGTTCTGATCATTGAGGGCTAGGATCGGCTTCCCTCAAGGACAGGCTAGTTTGTTTCAGTGTTTCGTCCAAAGACTCCTCAAATATGTCGATCCCTTGACCTAGTGTTTCAAAAGTGCGGGCAGAAATTTTATGACCTGGTCAACGGGTCCGCATCGTTCGATGAGTAGCCCATTTTCAAATGTCGTGCGTGCCGTAGCCTCTGCGATCTCGGCCCTTTGGCAATCGAATCCCACCGCCATGCCGCGCCCCCGAAAAGCAAAACTGTTTCCATGCTTTCCCGAAGTATGATGGAGTTGAAGGTCTCATAAATTCAAGTTTTGCTGGCGTGGCCATGTCGAGCCCGCGGACCACAGCATCCGACGGGAGATACTCCGTAATAGCCGCTTTGATCTCATGGTTGTGGCCGTAATTTAGGGCTCCAGCACCAGAGAGGAAATCAATGACTTTTCCTCCTTCCTTGGTCAACATGATCGAGCGCGCGCTCGACTGAAAAGCGTTGGACAGGAACGTGAGTATAACCGGACGTTTGGTTCCAGCGCTTCGAGAGCGTGCATAGTACCTGACCCGCCAAGAGGTTCGCCCATGGCCCCTCTCCTTTCTAGGTAACTGCTCAACAGAGGAAGGGCGCTTCTTCGAGGTTATGCGAAGTGGACACAGACGATAGGTGCCGCGCATCTCAGCGGGCCTTAGCTGCCGACTTGTACTTCCCAGAACGGCTCCACCGACCTACTAGGCGGCGTGAAAGAAGGGACCTACTAACATTAGTAGTTCCCTGCGATTTATAAGGCATGACTAGGTGCCCAAGTGAGCCCGCCACTCGGCAGCCACTGCTGCTGTCAGGAATCGATAATTCCGCACTTCAGTGCATTTACAACCGCAACTGTTCTGCTATTGCACCCTAGCTTATGCATGACATTCTTTATATGAAAATTGACAGTATTTTCTGAGATACCGAGAATCCTCCCTATATCCCACGACGATTTACCCCTTGAAACCCAGAGAATACACTCCTTCTCTCTGAGAGAAAGGCCACATTGTTGTTGGATGCCGCTGCGACCATCCGGGGCATTGACTTTTATATGAAAGTGCAATGCAGACAACTGCAAATATGTAATAATGTCGCTTGGAATTTCTTCGTTTGCTTTTTTAGCGAAACTCGCTATTGCAAAGTTATCGTCGGGCCCGGGTAATGGAATCGTAATTCCAGACCTCAGACCGAACATCGAGGCCTCCTCTAAAATGCGCCGTTCATTCTCGGTCGTGTTTGCATCAGCGTACACATCCGCCCATCGGAGTGGGTTTAATCTATGTCGGACTTTTCTGATGACGGGATCTGTTTTGTCATAACCCATATCCCAATAGCGCTTCTGCCATTCGTTTGGGTAGTTCAGCATTGTAATCGGAGGGCTGTAGAGCAGGTCTGACTTGTTTGGACGGTGCACAAGAGGGCGATAAGCGGTCCAGGGGCAGTCGAGTTCCTGCGCGAATGCAGCCAAGAGATCGAACAATTTCTGAGGTTGAACGACATCCTCAGCCTGGTCGAGGTAATTGCCCAACTGAACCGCGGGCGGTTGCCTAGTAGTATTTGGGACCCGCGCAACGGGGCAGCGAGAGGACTCTTCAGATATTTGGGATTCCGGCCCCTCGACCAGTTCACTCGGAGCTAGCGGTAAGCGATGCATGGCCACCTCCCTCGTGGGCAGTCGTCGCATGTTTCGGCTGACGCGCACGAAACTGCCACTGGATGAGGCGACGGTCGGCGCGTCATTCCACAGCAGTTCTTGCCGCCCCACCGAAGTTGTTCAAGACTCATGCCAATCGCGCAGGATGCAGGCAGCATAGATCTGTCTGTGAAATCAACGGAATAAGGAAGCTCAGTTGGATCTCGGATCAAACACGCCGTCGCACAAACGACAATACAGACAACGATGGTATCTACGCACCTGCCTTATAACTGGGCGTTTTCCAGCTTTAACAGGACGGGAGCTTCCGCCTCTGCCGCTGGCTCAAGGCGGGGCAGTGGAACCGCGCCCGACAACGCCTCGCCGGGACATCAGCGCCACACTAGTGAGGCTCGCAGTAAATAGATATTCTCCACCGAGCGAGCCCGCATCAAACTCGCCAAACGGGACCAGGTCGCTGGCGCGCAAAACTGCCCAACTGAAGAGTCTGTTATTCCATGCCTCATAAGCGGAAGAAAATGAGGAAATTGCAGCTTCCCCGTCGCTACAGAAGCCCCGCCTGCTCAGCCTCGCGGTGGAGGTTTTGCCGGGGGCGCGGACCGATCTGTTGAATTACCAGCCCTGCGGCCAACGATCCCAAATCGCCGCAATCCCTGAGGCTGCGTCCGCGCGTATATCCGTACAGGAAGCCGGCGGCATAGAAGTCGCCGGCGCCCGTCGTGTCGGCCAGTTCCTTAATGTCCGTCGGCTCAATTACTTCAGTTTCGTCGCCCCAAACGATCACTGATCCGCTTTCGGAGCGTGTGACAACGCCAATGTTGCAGTCCTTCCGGATAGCGTCGAGCGCTTCCTAGGAAGCGGTCTGGTAGAGTGATTTGATTTCGTGGCTGTTTGCAAAGACGAGGTCGACGGTGCCGGATCGTAGCAGTTGAAGGAGGTCGTCACGATGTCGGTCGACGCAGAACGAATCCGAAAGCGTCATCGATACCTCCCGCCCGGCGGCGTGCGCCAGCATAGCAGTTTGCTGGATCGCCTCCTTCCCGCGCGTTGCATCCAACAGATAGCCCTCGAAGTGTGTGACCTTGGCGTGGGAGGCCTTATCGGCCTCGACATCCTCCGGCCCGAGCTCGACGCACGCACCCAGATAGGTGTTCATCGAGCGCTCGCCGTCAGGTGTGACGAAGATAATCGATCGGGCCGTCTGTGGCTCACTCTTGAGCGGCTTGGTGTCGTAGGCAACGCCCTGAGCACGCATGTCATGCGTGTAGACTTCGCCGAGGTGATCGCTGGACACCTTGCCGACGAAAGCGGCACGTCCGCCGAAGCTCGCCACGCCAGCCGCCGTGTTGCCGGCGCTTCCGCCCGAGGCTTCGATTGCTGGGCCCATGCGGTTGTAGAGCAAGTCGGCGCGCCTGCCGTCGATCAGGTCCATCGCGCCCTTGATAATGCCGTTAGTCTCGAGGAATGCCTCGTCGCACTGGGCGATGATGTCCACAATGGCGTTGCCGATGCAAAGCACGTCATATTCGGGCATCAATCTCTCCACTAAAATCCGTCATCCATTGCACCTCCTAATCAGCAAGAGCTGTGCCAACTCGAGTGGCCCATTTGCTTCCCTATTTTGGCCTCGGGTCGCTGATTGCTTGCAAGGCATTATTGACACGCTTCCGACAGTGACCTGTCGGGAAAGGTGTTGTGCCTGAATTCAGTTGCCGCCGCCTTCATCCTGTTGCACACTCCGACAGACGAAGGGAAGCTGTTCAGTGGCGGCGATGCTTGAGCGCGTATGGGCTGAAGCCCAGATCGTCCACATTCAAGAACGTCGAGGAGCGATTGGCATTCCGGAGAACGACAGTCCCGTCCTCCTCGTGCGGCACGACCGTTTCCTGTACTCCGTCCAGGCGTGCGCCGGTCGGCGCTGTTGCGTGGATTGGAGCTGTCCCTGATTTTCGCGCTGAGTACATATAGTCCGGGCTGAACTCGACGTCCGCCGAAATCTCGTCGACGTGTCTCTTGATCCATCCTAGCTGCTTTCTCACACTGCTTCAAAACGCAAGGAAAGCCGCCGTCAGCGCCGACAACAAGAAGGGTGATGGTGTTGTCTAATCGCAGCCGTGGGGTCAAGTATCTTGATATGAGACGCGTGTGCCGGGTTACAGGGTTGTTTTCGCGGTCGGCAGAGGCCGCCGCATCATTGGCTTCGTTGGAAGAGCCTTCAATGTGGACGACGCACTCGGCTGGGTCAGCGGTGCAATCCCATCAACGGAATGGCTCAGCCTACGTCCCGGCAGGGACGTCTCGGGCGCTCAGTTACTGAACGCTATCCACCAGCTTTCATGCCGCGGCTCCTGCATTCGGATCGAAGAACTCGCCGGTCTTGAGCATCGCATGCATGATCACGGCCAGTTTGCGCGCGACAGCGACGGCGGCTCGTTTGAAGCCGAGCCTCTCCCGGAGTCGGAGACCCCATGTTCGTAGGGCGCTCTCTTTCTTGCTGCGGGCCAAGATGACGGACGCGGCCTCATAGAGAAGTCCTCGCAAGTGATTGTCGCCACGCCGGGATATATGCCCGTCATAATCGACCTCCCCAGATTGATACCGACGGGTCGTTAGCCCGATCCAGGCCCCGACATTCCGAGACTTCCTGAAGTTGTCAGGCTCTTCAACGGCAGTGACGAAAGACGTTGCGGTGATCGCGCCTACGCCGGGAATAGACATGAGAAGGCAGCAGGCCTGGCTCTCGCGTGCATCCCTGATGAGTTGACGTCCGAGGTCAGCGGCACGGATACGGACACTGCGCCAGGCATCCAGAAGCGGTAAGATGATAGCAGCAAGCTGCTCGTGATCGACAAGAAGGCCCCGCACGTTCCGCTCGAACATACTTCCCTTTCCGGCCGGAACAACAAGACCGAAGGTTTTCATGACGCCGCGGATCTGGTTGGAAAGTTCGATGGTGATGCGAACCAGCCGAGTGCGTGCAGCGACGAGCGTACGGGTCAGCATGCTGTCGAAGCCCTTGACGCGTACCTCACGAAAGAAGCCCACCTCGGCAAGATGCGCCAGGCCATCGGCATCATTCGCATCGGTTTTGTTAGGCGCCATATCGAGAGCCGCTTTGGCATGACGCGCATCAATGCAGATCGCCGGCACTCCTTCGGCGCACAGCGCATGATAGAACCACACCGACAGCGGACCGGTCTCAAACACCATGCGTCTGACCGCCGGTGCCCGCTTGCGGATGAGCTCGGCAATGAGCTTGGGATCCGAGGCGCACTTCCCGCGCCAGATGCGTTTGCCGTCGCGGCGGATCGACACCGCCGTCTCTTTCATCGACACTCGAGACCGATATATTCTTCCATGGCTGTTCTCCATTCGATGCTTGGGCCTGGCGTCCAGTCGTGAGCCCGTATTTCCATCCTATCGGGGAACAGCCACCCTCCAAGGCTATGATTGATTTTCAGGTCGACGCGCTCCCGCGATTACCCCATGTGGACGCCCCCCGACGGCATCGCTGTGCCAGAATGGCGGTGTTGCAACCATTGGAGGGAGGCGTCCGTGCCTGAGGTTACCACGATCGGTCTGGATATCGCGAAGAATGTTTTCCATGCGTACGGCGCCGACGAGCGCGGTCACGTGCTTTTCAGCAAGAAGCTCAGCCGGGGAAAGGTGTTGGACTTTTTTGCCGCCCAGCCTGTCTGTACCGTCGCCTTGGAAGCTTGTGGCGGTGCTCATCACTGGGGTCGCGAGCTGATGGACATGGGCCATACGGTCGGCTGATCCCGCCGGCCTACGTGAAGCCTTTCGTGAAGCGAAACAAGAACGATGCCGTCGATGCTGAGGCGATTTGCGAGGCGGCGCAGCGCCCAAACATGCGGTTCGTCGCCGTGAAAAGCGAGGAGCAGCAAGCAGCGGCGCTCGTGTTCCGGATTTCGCCAGCGGACCCAACTGATCCACGCGATCCGCGGTCACCTGACGGAATATGGCTGGGTCGCGCCCAAGGGACCGTCCTATGTGGCGATGCTGGCCGACCTGCTCGATGAGGAGGAGATGGGCTCCTCGTTGCCGCCAGCAGCCCTTGCGATGTTCAGGTTGATGTTGGACCTTCTGACCGACCTGGACGGCAGGATCGCCGAACTCGACGGCGAGATTGCGCGGCGCGCCCGCGAGGACGCGGTGTCGCGGCGGTTGATGACGATTCCCGGCGTCGGCCCGATCACTGCGACCGCAATCGCGGCGCTAGCTCCGCCGGCCGAGACCTTCGCGAAGGGGCGCGACTTCGCCGCTTGGCTCGGGCTTGCCCCGCTGCAGAAGTCGACGGGCGGCAAGCAGAAGCTCGGCGCGATCTCAAAGATGGGCGAGCGCACGCTCAGGCGTCTGCTCATCATCGGCAGCATGGCGGTCATAAAACAGGCGGCAAGGCGCGGCGCACCGAAGGGCTCATGGCTGGAACAGATGCTGGCGCGCAAACCGCGGATGCTGGTGGCGGTCGCGCTCGCCAACAAGATGGCACGGATCGTTTGGGCGCTGCTCATGAAGCAGGAGAGTTACCGAGCTCCGGCCGCGGTCACGGCGTAAGCCGGACGGGCCTGAGGCCGTCGGAGACGTGGTCGGTCGAAGGAGGGTATGGCACAACAGTCGGCGAGACGGGGCCGGAAGAACCAGGGCTCACCACCGTGTCAGAGAGCACGCTTAGGGTGATATGGTTCCGGTCCGCGAACTCCCATACGGGCCCGCAGCCTATGCGCTGCACCAAGAGGCCGGACAGATGACAGCATCCGACAACGTGCCGACCGCCGAAAAACCGCTTGCGTTTTGCGGGGCGTCCACAGATGATGAAGGACCCATTCGAAGCCATTGGCAACAGCTTTTCGCCTATCAAGCTGTAATATTCGACCTAAACGTATCGAGCTAACTTAGGACGTCCGGCGCGCGTATTTTGCGAACACAACCCACGTCCAAAGTGAGGCAAGCGGTGTATCTGGCGCTGGAACCAAGGAAGCCTGGCATGCAGTAAGCTGACGAGACTGGCCGAACTCCCCCGCCAGCGACTCCCCGTGTGTCTTCCGGGTCGACCAAACGCAGGAAATCTGACCGGAGGCCTGATCGCTTGCCTTCGCACTTGAGGCAGACTGTCGTGGACTCCCCGGCTTCGCACAGGCTCTTATGGGTAATCACCCTCGGGCGATTGGCCGTGAGAGGCCTGCGGCTCGGCGCATCGTCCGCGACTGGGATCGATGAGGTTTCAACAGCGGCTTGGCCCAGAGCTGACCCCTACTTTCATTTGGGTGTGCATCTTCACTTGGAACTTTGCCATCACGTACACATTAAGAGTCGTCACAAGAAAGCGCCTCGGCAGGTTTTCTACTGGTCACGTTCAGCCGTAGGTACTGATCGGAACTGGACCTGAGCGCGAAATTGGCCGCCGCGAGATCAACGGCATCGTTCACCACACGTTTAGGTTCGGCACACATGATGTGGATCGGGTGTGCATGAATACCCAATGCGGTTTCAAAGAACTCGAGATCGTCATGCGTGAGATGCCGGCGGTTTCGAGCAATAGCCCGAACGAACGCAGGGTGAAACTTATAGACGCCCACTAGGTTCGAATCTGCAGAGGCGTGATTCTGACTTGGAGGGCGACGGGGTAGGATTGCCTTAAGGCGTAGCGCATAGTCCGCTAGTACGCGCAGGGATCGTCAGCCCTGTGTTTTGCTGACTACGGCAATGTTGCGGTCTTGCGACCGCAACAGGCGCGCGATCAACTCGAAATCGATGACGACATTTTCGGTGAACACCAGAACGTCCCCACCAACGTGGGCGATTTCCTTTGTCGTTGCCGCGTCCACGAGACGTCCGGCGTTCGGTCTGGGCAGAGCGCGTAAGCAGAGCTCCATTCCATTCAGCTCGTCACCGAAGTCGCTGGAGATGTCGCCCAAAGTCCTCCGGGCCTCCTCTGTACCCAGCGCGTGCCAGTTGACAAAATAAGCGTCGCAGAACCGAGGTGCCCTCAACCACGCCTAGTCTAGGTGCAATCGACATTCAGGATTGAACTAACCCGCTGACGCGGGAGAGGTCGGGTTTGGAGGCGCGGTCTCCTGATGGGATGTTGGGGTGTTGAGAACCAACCCCTGACCAGGAGACCGACCGATGACCGACGCCCCGGCAGCGGTGAGCCCGCTGCGCCGCCGCATGATCGACGACATGACGCTCCGCAACCTGTCGCCGGCCACGCAACGATCCTACCTGCATGCCGTGACAAAGTTCAGCCGGTATTTCGGCCGCTCGCCGGATCGGCTGGGGCTGGAGGATGTGCGCGCCTTCCAGGTGTACCTGGTGTCGCAGGGCATCTCCTGGCCGGCGCTCAACCAGACGGTTTGCGCGCTGCGGTTCTTTTACGGCGTGACACTGGACCGGGCCGAGATCCCCGAGCGGATTGCCTATGCGCGCACGCCGCGCAAGCTGCCGGCGATCTTGAGCGCCGACGAGGTCGTGCGCTTTCTCGAAGCGGTGCCGTCCTTGAAGGCGCGCACGGCGCTGACGACCGCCTATGCCGCGGGACTGCGTGCCTCGGAGACGGTGAGCCTGAAGGTCGCCGACATCGACAGCCAGCGCATGGTGATCCAGGTCCATCACGGCAAGGGCGCCAAGGATCGCACGGTGATGCTATCGCCGCAGCTGCTTGCCATCCTGCGCACCTATTGGCGGCTGGCGCGCCCAAGGAACTGGCTGTTTCCCGGACGGGGCGACAAGCCGATCGATGTACAGGTGCTTTATGCCGCCTGCCGTTCGGCGACCAAGGCGGCGGGATTGACCAAGCGGGTCAGCGTGCACACGCTGCGGCACAGCTTTGCCACCCATCTGCTCGAGAGCGGCGTCGATATCCGCATCATCCAGGTGCTGCTCGGACACACCCACCTGTCGACGACGGCGCGCTACACCCAGGTGGCGACAACCACGATCACCCGGACCGAGAGCCCGCTCGATCGGCTACGCCTCGAGGTCGTGCCGCCGGCCTGAGATCGCCCGATGCGACCGGTGCTGGAGGTGGCGGACATCTTCCGCCGCCATGGCCTCGCCTATCGTCGTACCCATGACGGTCATCTCGGCCGGGGGGAGCGCCGCGTCATGGCGGCGATCGCGCTGTGCCGGACGGCGGCGCTCGGCGGCCATGTTGAGACCTGCGACGATTGCGCCTTGAGCCGCGTCGCCTACAACTCGTGTCGCAACCGCCACTGCCCCAAATGCCAGGGTGCCGCCCGCGATCGCTGGCTCGCCGACCGTGAGGCCGATCTGTTGCCGGTGCCGTACTTCCATGTCGTGTTCACCGTGCCGGCCGAGATCGGCGCGATCGCCTATCAGAACAAGCGGCAGCTCTATACGATCCTGTTCGAGGCGGCCGCCGAGACGCTCAAGACCATTGCCGCCGATCCCAAGCATCTCGACGGCGAACTCGGCTTCCTCGCCATCCTCCACACCTGGGGGCAGACGCTGACCCATCACCCGCATCTCCACTGCCTTGTCCCCGGCGGCGTGCTGGCTGCCGATGGCGGACGCTGGATCGCCTGTCGCCGCCGCCGTTTCTTCCTGCCGGTCCGGGTGCTCTCCCGGCTGTTCCGCCGCCTGTTCCTCGAGCGCTTGCTGGCAGCGCAGGCGGCCGGAGGCCTGCGTTTCTTCGGTGCCCTTGAACCGCTTGGCGACGGCAACGCCCTGGCCCGGGCGCTGCGTCCGCTGCGCAAGAAGCGCTGGGTCGTCTATGCCAAGCCGCCGTTCGGATCGCCCGAACGGGTGCTCGCCTATCTCGGCCGCTACACCCATCGCGTCGCCATCGCCAACAGCCGCCTCGTCAGCGCCGACGCCACCGGCGTAACCTTCCGCTGGCGCGACTACCGCCACGGCAATGCCCGACGCTCCATGACGCTGGCACCGCACGAGTTCATCCGCCGCTTCCTGCTCCACTGCCTGCCCGACGGTTTCCACCGCATCCGCCATTACGGCTTCCTCGCCAACGGCATCCGCCGCGCCCGCCTCGCCGTCATCAGGCGACTGCTGGCCGATGCCCCGCCGCAACGCCACCGGGCCGAAGCTTGTCGGCGCGTCCCCTTCGATCCGACCGTCTGTCCCTGCTGCGGCGGCATCCTGCGCGTCACCGCCAGACTGCAGCCGATGCGACCATGGGCCGACACGTCATGACTGCACGCCGCCGCGCCCATTGGTCCCGACAGTCTTGCCGCACCGGCCGAGGTCAGTGCGACAGGGGTCTGTATCCCCTGCGTCATCCCGCTCAGGTTCTGGCTCTGCCAAAGCTGCGCTCAATACCCGGTGTTCCCCGCAACGCCAGCACTGGACGCCGCCACACCGCGGCATTGCCCTTACCGCCGCGGCGCGCGCCATCACTACCGGCGCGCCACGATCAAACGCCGTAGCACTAAATCCATAGCGCCGTGCCAGCGTCAGCGGGCCAGTTCAATCCGGCTTCAATGAGGTCGCGCACGGCGTCCGATCGCCAGCGCATCCCCGCGCGACCTCACAGAACCCTCCCGATTCCCATCGGTCGTTTGCTGTGATTCACAGAGTTCCGCATTTTCCAAGCGGAGCGGAGCGATGGCGATCAAGCGATACGAACTGAGCGAGGCGCAGTGGGCACGGATAGCGGCGTTGTTGCCGGGCAAGGCCGGTGACCCTGGCCGGACGGGCGTCGATAACCGGCTGTTCGTCAACGGCTGCTTGTGGGTGCTGCGTTCCGGGGCGCACTGGCGCGACCTGCCGGAACGTTATGGCAAGTGGAAGACCGTGCATCGCCGTTTCAGCCGTTGGTGCCATGCCGGCGTGTGGGAGCGGGTATTCGCGGTGCTGACCGCCGACCACGACAACCAATACCTGATGCTCGACAGCACCATCGTGCGCGCCCATCAACAGGCGGCGAGCGGAAAAGGAGGGCCAAGGATCAGGCTCTGGGGCGTTCCCGAGGGGGACTGACCACCAAGATCCACATGCTGGCCGATGCCCTCGGACGCCCGCTGCGCCTGATCGTCACCGCCGGCCAGGTCGGTGACGTCACCCAGGCAGAAGCCTTGCTGAAGGGGTGGTCCTGTGCCGCCGTCCTCGCCGACAAAGCCTATGACAGCAATGCCCTGCGCGAGACGATCGCCGTCATGAGGGCCGAGGCGGTCATCCCCTCAAACCGCTCGCGCAAGGCCACCATCCCGCATGACGCCGAAGCGTATCGGCACCGCAACCGGATCGAACGCTGCTTCAACCGCCTCAAACATTTTCGCCGCTTTGCCACCCGCTATGATCGGCGACAATCCACTTCAACGGCTTTGCCTTACTCGCCGCCGCAATGATCTGGCTCGGATGAATGTCGATTCGCCCTAGGGCTGCTGAAAAGCACTTTTCCCCGGTCGAGATTGTCTTTTGTGGGTCGGTGATGACAATCGCCAAGCTTTGCACTGCGAGCATTTTGCCGATCCTCGAACTAAGAACGTCCTCCAATCTAGCCGAGGATCGAGCGCTCTATCCACTACCAATCCAAATAGCTGCTAAGCTTGGCTTCACGTTAGGATTATGGTGAGATGCGCCAAAGAGCTGAGGATTGTCAAAAGATCAACACGTGGACATGGTCGGCCGTGGTGCGCGTCCGGTCGGGCCCTCTTCATCCGTATCGACGCCAATCCTCCTTTTCGCGGGCCCCACAAGCAGCAGGAACCAGTCCTGATCAGACATTGCGCTCCGGAAACAGCCGTTGACGGTCTTATGGAGGCGTTTTGCACGGCTTCCCAAGCCGGGTAGTCTGTGACAACAACGGCGATATCGACCATAGATGGCGGCGGACTTCTGGCACACCATCTGCTCCAGCATCCGAGCAGGCCTCCAGAGCTTTCGGCGAACGACGCCCGCAATTTCTCCCCGTCTCCAGCGTCAAGTCAGGCTCACGAAACATCAAAACGCTCGAGCATTTTCTTAAGCTGAACGTTCTGCAGACAAAGTTTTTGAGCCTGCCGTCGTCGCAGCTCTTTGATTTCCTCGTCGAGGATTGCTACTTCGTTGAAGAAAGTATCCCCGGAAGATGACGGTTGTACGCTTTGCGCTTTGTTTGTGGCGACAGCGCTTCGCGCAACCACCCGGGTGCGGGCTCTCTTCGGACGTTCTTGGGGCGTGATTCGCGGTCTTCCTTGAGGCTTTTTGCTTTTCTCGCTTTTCGGCCCCAACGCCCTCCCCTCGGCGCCCGAACGATGGCTTTCACCTCGCGCAGGTGTCTTAGCCTTTTGAATATCACTCAGCGGGCTCATCTGCTGCGCGAGATTGGGATCGCTTTTCGGCTTATCCGACAACGTCGACACTTGATCAACCGGGCCGTCTGCATCGCGATCAGCTGGGCTGAAAGCTTCTGTTAAATCATCGGGCGGCGGTGCCAACTTGTTTTCCGCTTCGCTTTCGAGACCCTCAGCGTCATGCAAAAACGAATTCTCTTGCAGCTTCGCCGGTCGTCGCCGCGACGACAGTCCAGCAAGGAATTTCCACGGTGATTTCATAGTGTTCCTACCTCGAAAACGTGGACTGCCATTCCCGCTGCAGCCATGTACCTTCACACGTGGTTTCGGCCAGGCACCTTGACGGGCGGTCGACGAATCTCTCCCCTGCTCAAGATGGACTGAGGGCCATTGTCTCGACAAGCGCCTTTTGATGATCGCGTGACGGTCTCCACGATCGGTTCTGCGGTATCTATGGGCCGGCACCATCCGGGCGTCGAGAGCTTAACCCCGGAGCGCCGCAGGGAGCGCCTGAGAGGCGGTGCATTCTGACTATCGATCGGAAGAGGCGAAAACGCTAGCCCCCGTCAGATCCATTTGATTGGAATGGCTCGCTTTCATCTAACGAAAGGGATTGATGGAAATCCACCGACCGGTCGGTCCCACAGAAATGCGGCCAAAGACGAAAAGGATGATGTGCGCGGTCAATGACTGCGCGTCCTCAGTTCCTCAACGTTTACGACGGTGTCGAAAACATAACCCGCGCCCCGCTCCGTGCGAATATACTGCGGACTTGACCCACTGCCTTGCCCCAGTTTTCGCCGAAGGCGCAGGATTTGAACATCGATGCTGCGGTCGTAAACGTCTTGATCGTAGACGCGCGTCGCCGCCAGAAGCTGCTCGCGCGAAAGGACTCGGCCTGGATTTTTGAGAAAGGCCATCAGGAGGTTGAACTCGCCCGCAGTGAGCTTGACTTCACGATCGGTCCCTCGGCGCAAGCGGCGGCGTTTCGCGCTGACTCGCCAGTCATCGAAATGGAAGATCTTGTTTGGGTCACGACCCGGCCGCTCGCGTAAAGCCGCACGCACGCGGGCCAGGAACTCCGGCAAACCAAAGGGCTTGCTGATGTAGTCGCGGCGGGTTCCGACTCCGATCAGCTTCTCGGCCTCATCAAGTTGGTCACCGCCGACGATGATGATCGGAAAATCTAGCTTGGCGCTAAAATCCCGAACGAGCCGAAGACCATCTTCTCGGCCGACGCTAAGATCGACGATTGCTAAATCAATCGCTTCGGAAGCCATCTTGACGGCGGCCCGCTGGCCGTTCTCCACCGCTCTCGCGCTAAACTCATGCTTAGATGCTTAGACAAGGAATCCACGAGTAATTTCCTCATTGAAGCGTCCCGACTGATAATCAGAATGTTCTTCATAATCACTCCTGCTGACTGCAGCCTTCGCTTCGTGGGTGGTAACCAAATAGGAACGATCAGGAGGTGGGACAATATTCATCAGGCGCATAGCAGCATAGCGCAGACAAATAGCGCTTTGCGGAGCATGCTGCAGTGGACCAGGAACCGAGTTCTCCAGCCCGCCAGTCTTTGACCGTTCGCGTTCTGCTGATTTAACTCAGAGTATTGCCGGCGCGGTAGGGCTACGTCGTCATAGACCGGTCGCTCTTGCTAGGGCTCGGTTGCCTTCTGTCATTTGGCACCGTCCTGGGCGTCTGTGCAGCTCGCAGGATCGCTCTTGCGTCCTCGCTGCCGGAGGTGCTCGTTTCGATTTACATCGGACGGACTGAACCACTCGGGACACTCTGGATCGTTGCCGACAGAATCGAACATTTCCACTAAGGCCACGCGGCTACGATGTAGGAGCTTGCCAGCTTCGTCGATAGCCTGATTCGGAGGAACTCCCGCAGCACAAACAACAAGGATGATATGGTCGCGATGCTGTCCGGTCGGGTGCGCGCGCTCGCCACGGCGCACTCTTTCGGTAGATGATCGTTCAACCACGTTGAGTGGTCGCCTCCGGTCTAGCCGAACTGCTGGGTATGATCGTCGAACCGCACGGGCCCCGGCGCTTGAACGGGGTCGTAGGTTCTCTTTCGACGGGCCAACTATTCGGTGCGGAGAGCAGGCGATCAACGGGCTCGCGCTCGTAGTCCACGAGCGGGCGACCAATGCCGCCAAATACGGCGGCCTTTTGCGGCGACGTGGCGGCGTGGACTTTGTCTGGCGGACCGAAGGCGAACACCCTGTCATCACAAGGAACGAGCGCGGTGGGACTCAGATATCCCTCCTTCCCCCGGCGAAAGGCTTCGCCAGCGCGTTGATGGAAGCCACGGTGGTCCGCCAATTCGGCGGCACCCCAAGGCATGACTGGCGGACCGATGGTCTCACAGTGAACATCGTCATCCAGTTCGCGGCCTTATGCGATAAGATATCATCGGATCGCAGGGCTGTAGTTCGCCTTGACCGGAGATACTGTGCGGGCGGTGACGACACGGCAGCCAGCGGCGCTGCCGTCGCTGAACAAGCGTAGTCTAAAGCTTTGCGCCCACACTTAGCTCCTTTCTCTTTGCTGCAACGGGAGACCGTACGCTCGCATTTTGTTGTTGTACAGGGTCTTTCGAGATATCACGAGATATCGGGCGGCTTCACCGCGGCGAAAGCGATGGCGCTGAAGCGCATCGAGGATCCATTCCCGCTCATCCCCCGGACGCGGCGCCTCCGCGTTCACGTCGCCGAGCGGCGGCAATGCCCGGCCTTGATCCAGTCGCCTTCGCAGCGGATGGCGGCCGTTTCGAGCACGGATCTGAACTCGCGGATGTTTTCTGGCCAGCCATAAGTCATCAGCGCTCGGTAGGCCGAGTGGTCCACCGATAGCTTCCGGCGGCGTTGATCCTTTCGGAGCGCTTGTAGGAAGTGTTCGCAAAGGAATGGAAGGTCTTCGAGGCGATCCCGCAGATTGGGAAGAAAGACGTGACCGGGGCGCGAGACGCGACTCCAGCAAAGGCATCAGCAGCCCGCTTGAGCCCAACTCAGAGAGCGGTCGCGTCGATGTCAGGATCAGGCGGCCTACAAACCGCCCTCTCTCGTTGTCGCCCAGGCGCCTGTAATTCCCGGTCTCAATGACTTCTATCAGACGTTCCTGGGCGTCGACGCACAGGCATTCGACGTTCTCGATCAGCGGGGTTGCTTTGCTATGGTACTGGAGCAGCCCAAGTACCTTCCTCCCGCCTTCGCTCGGGGCGAAGCCAAAAAGCGATTCTCGACTTGTGTCTTCGGAGCTGATGAGCTCGCTGCAGGAACGTCTAGCAGCTTCATGAATGCCTCGTGCCAGAAGCTTTTTGCCGGTTCCGGCTTCCCCGGTAATCAGAACCGGCAAAGCAGAAGCGGCAAGCTTTTCGATCCGTTGCTTGATTTGCTGGATGGAAGGTGACCGGCCGACGATCGAGTATTCGCGCTGCACATGCTCGGGCTGGCGTTCCAATTCATCAATTCGGTTTTGCAAGGTGCCGACGGATTTGAAAGCCGATGTATTAAAGGCCGGCCTTTCTCCCTTTCTCAGCGATGCGGACGGAGGCCTCCATGGTGTCGGCGATCGGCTTCTCGGATAGATGTGCATGCCGCGCGCAAGGGCCAGGTCGACGATCCTCTCGTGCAGAGCTGGCGGAATGACGATGGTGCAAAAGTCGGCATCCACCATTTGGAAGGCTTGCACGGCCGAGGTGAAGCACTGTTCGCTCTTCAAGCCGAGATGCTTGCGGCCGATTTCGAGCGCTTTGGCACGATGTCCACGAGCCCTACCACCTCGATCGTCCGGTCCCAACGTTCGGCGGCAGGAACGTGACGCATCAACGCTCTCCGAAGCCGCCGGCGCCGATATGCAGGACCTTATACGTCATTGATGTTACCTCCACGTAGGCAGGACTGGCGCATACGGATCAGACCCGGTCGGGACGCACATCTGCAGGCCCGTGCGTGTGCTCCCAGAGATGACCGAAGCGCTTCCTGCCCTCGAGCGTCGTCTCGAAATATGCGCCCTTCACGTCGGATCATACTTCGGGAAGATCATGATGGTGGCCCATGCCGATGGCGACGCAATCGCCGGCGTCAACCTGGAAGCTGCGCGAGCCAACGTCGACTGTGCCCGCCCCTTCGATGATCACCCAGTATTCATCGCGCTTTGGGCAAGATACTGGCGTCTTCGACGGTTGTGGGTTGCTGCGGACGCCGTGAACCATCGTTGCAGAATCACCGCATGTGTGATGCACTTTCACTTGTGCGGGAGCATCGCTCCTTTGGTAGTGGGCCCATTGTGACATACGAAGAATTCTTGCGTATCGTGGCGCGGACAGGCGCCATCGGAAGGCTGCCGAACTCGGAGCAGCGAGTCTGTCTCGAGGCAGACCCCACAACTCCCACAATGATCGTTGCTGGTCCGGGAAGCGGCAAGACCACGGTTCTGGTGCTTCGCGTGCTGCGGCACATCCTTGTCGATCATCTGCGTCCCGAGCAGATCCTGATTACTACGTTCACCGTCAAGGCGGCGCGGGAGATACGCAGCCGACTGATCGAATGGGGTGAGGCCTTGTTCGAACAGGCCAGAACAGAGCCGATTTCACAAGCCGATCGTGAATTCCTGGATCATGTGGACATCAATCGCGTGGTCACCGGAACACTCGACAGCGTCTGCCAGGAGGCTCTTGGATCCGACCGGCACGCGGACGAACCTCCGCTCGTCACATTGGAGAGCTTCGCCGCCAGCGTCATCCTGCAGAGACGCGGCGGGCTCGGCGCAAGCTATCGGAACAATCAAGCCGTTCTCGGCGCATTTCTGTCACCCTTCACGTTGGATGACGACCCGCCCACCACGTTGGCTGAAGCGGCCAACACCTTGGTGCCGATCATCGACCGCTTTATCCAGGATCGGGTGGACGTGGAGAGTTTTGGCGCTGCCGACCAACCGGAGGCTCACCGGATCGTCAGGGAGATTGACTCGACATATCGTCGGTATCTGCGCGAGAACAACTTGCTCGATTTCTCCGGGCTGGAAGAGGCCTTGTTCGAGCGGCTTCGAGCCCGCCTGATACCAATTTTGCTTGCTGATATCAGGGCGGTTCTCGTCGACGAATATCAGGATACGAACGCCTTGCAGGAGGCGATTTATTTTGAACTGGTCCAGGCGTGCGAGGCGTCATTTACGGTCGTCGGCGACGATGACCAGAGCCTTTATCGATTTCGCGGCGCGACGATTGAACTGTTCCGTGCTTTTATCGACCGATGTCGTAACCGGCTGGGCAGAGCCCCAGCAGGTCCGCTTTATCTCGTCGAAAATTACCGTTCGACGGACGAGATCATCGCCTTCTTCAACGCCTTTGTTCGCACCGACCCGAACTTCGGACCGGCCCGCATCCAGCCGCCCAAGCCCGTCATCCGCGCGAACAATGGCCAAGGTCAGGTACCAGTTCTGGCGATGTTCCGGCCCAATTCGCAGATCCTCGCCAACGATCTGACCGACTTCATCGAAGCCGTGTTCCGTGGCGAAGGCTATCGCGACCCTCAAGGCCGACTGATCGACGGCTTGCGGGGGAACCGCGAAGCCGGCGATTTGGGCGATGCGGTTTTGCTCGCCTCCAGCGTGCTGGAAATGCAAAAACCGTATTTTGGCAATCCGCCCAAAGCGCGTTTCACCCATCATCTGCGCAACGCCATGGCAACCCGCGGCATGCAGATGTTCAACCCGCGTGGGAGATCGCTGCGCGACATCGAGCATGTCGAACAACTTCTAGGGCTGGTGCTCCTCTCAATCGATCCGCCTGAGCGGCCGGGCGGAAGCCTCTACTCCTCGATGGCGATCACTAATGTCGCCAAGTTCTTCATGGACCGATGGGTGGCGGCAGCACGACAGTTTCTGCAAACAAGTCCTCCGCCAGTCTACGGCCGAAGCCTGGCGCAAGAGATGTCTGAGTGGCGCGACTATTGTCTGCGCGGAACCGGCGATAAAGCATCGAGCCGGGACTGGCCGTTCCTCGACGTTATCTATGGCTTGATCCCGTGGCTCGATTACTTCGAGATCGATCCAGAGGGCCAAGTCTATCTGGAAGCGCTGTCGCGCGCCGCCGGACAGGCTGCCGGCTTCTCCGCCTACCGCGGCAGGCTCGTGCGACCGCAAAATCCGGGCTCCCCAGACGATCACGGCCGCCTCAGCATAGAGGCGATTATTCGGGACGTATTGACGCCGCTCGCCGAAAACGTGATCGACGTCGACGAGGAGATCATGCCGAGTGTTCCCCGTGATCGGTTGAACGTGATGACAATCCACCAGGCTAAGGGTCTCGAGTTTCCACTCGTGATCGTCGACGTTGGTACTGACTTTACGACGAATCATCAGAAGAACCGCTTTCGGCGGTTCCCAGAACAGCCCTCCTCCACGGCGATGATCGAGGACTTGCTGGCACCCTTCACGCCTGACCTCGGCGCTCTGCGCACGCAGCGCAATGGCCTGGACAGAAGTTTCGACGACTTGATCCGCCTCTACTATGTCGCTTTCAGCCGGCCGCAAAGCGTGCTGATGCTGGTGGGATGCGACAAGGCCCTCAAGTGGACCAGCAACATCAAGAATGTCGCGCTTGGGTGGCGTCAGGACGAGAGTTGGGCGTGGCGCGATCAGTCACCGCAACCGACCGGCCGCCGGCTACCGGCAATGGTCAGCCCGCCGAACCTGCTTTTCGTGTGAGGAACGAATGGAACTGCCGATCAAACGTCCGGACCGCATCATTCCGGATTACAGCCTTACCGGTGACGTCCTGTCATTTTCGCGCTGTCAACGCAGCTATCGCTATTACAACGGCTCCTCCCTTCCGCCCTCCCGACCCGTGCAACTCTGGTATGGAGAATTTCTGCACGGGATGATGGAACGAACGTATCGGCTTTGGCAGGAACACCAATCGCTGCCGTTCCCGCTTCACTGTACGATCCCCCAAGAAGGGGAACGTCCCGACGAACCGGTGGGCCTGCCCCCGCTCGACCTGCGCGTGATTGGCTGGCCGATCGAGCAGGCGCTTGCCCACCAGGGCAAGTTCGCCCGCAGTTCCGACGCGCGGATATCGGCTTATGAGCGCGCCGAGGCAGCAATCAATCAGCTTGGCCCGCACCTTTTTCCCTTGGTGGATGTTGCCGAGCGAAAGGTGATCGGCACTCGTTTCCTTCTGCCGGGTCAAAATCCGAATGTTGAGCGCGCCACCCGCTACATCCTAGAAGGGATCATCGACGTGCTCGGCCATACGCAACTCGATGATCAGCCAGAGGGCAACCCGCTGAAAGCGGCCATTGTCGCGGCGCAGCCGGACCTTAACGGCGAATACGAGATCATTATCGACTACAAGGGATCGCGCCGCCCACCCGTCGACACGGACGAACGAAGTGATTGGCAGTTGGGCGAATGGCAGGTGCAAACCTACGCCTGGCTGAGATCGCAGCAACCGGAGGCAAGGCCTGTCGCGGCCGGGATTCTTGTCTATATTAGCGAACTTGCGCCGGGCACGAACGAACTCTCAAACCTTAAACGCGAGATGCGTCGCGGTCGGACCGATGTTGTTCCCGCCAACGGCACGCCGGACTACTATCAAATCAATGCCTGGGAACCCGGTCGGCAAGTCAATCTGTCCGACGAATTCAAGATGAGACGGGCGATCAGGATAATTCCGGTCACACAAGCATCGATGTTTGCTGCAACAGCGGCGATCGACCGCGTGGTTCGCGCGATTGAAGACAGAGTAGTCGACGAACGCACGAGCAATCATATTCGCCAAACCTGGCCTGCCGACAGCCAGGATGAAGCCACCTGCGTTGCCTGTGACTTCAGAGTCTCTTGCGAGCGCTATAACAGTCGCCCGTGGCCGGAAACCGGCCAATAGCGCTTGCGCCAGCCTGGGTCGCGACAAAGGGAGCCAAGAGAAGCGAGCCGTAGCCATTCATCAGCGTGCCCACTATAGCAATGGCGGGACCGTGTTGATATTCCGCGCGAGCGTCTTGGAAGCGCTGGTTATCTTCCTCAGGGTTGAGGAGAACGACGCGGGTTTCGACCTCCTTCACCTGACGCGGGATTGTCCTTGCGCTCGCCAGCACCTTTCGATCACCCTGCCGGATGAGCGGGCGGGCTATAGTCAAGGCGCCAAGAATGATGATGAGCGCTCCGCCTGCCGAGATCCAACCGGGATCGCTCAGGACAAACGCAAGCGTCGCATGAACGGCAAGAACCACCGTCACCAGCAGCCAGCCAATTGCGGGATTAAATGCACGCCATTGTTCCAGCTTGACGACAACTGCGGAAAGCCAAGTACGGTCCATATTAGTTCTCTTGTGCGGTGATGTGACAGTTCCGCAGTTTCCGTAGCAGGAATAAAGGCGGTCTGCAGTTTTTGGGTTGACGTTTTTGTGTCACTGCAGTTATTCCATGAGCCTAGATTGAGCCCTGCAATAGATGGCGGCAACGCACATTAGTTTACGATGATGCATTTGATCCTTACTGCGTGCACGAATCGAAAGCGATACGATCACAGTTTCGCCCTCTCCGCGCGCGCGCTTCCGTGTGGCAGCCTCCAAGATGTGAGTGAGGAATGGAAAGCTAGGGTATTGGCGGCCCCGCAAGTCGCTTCCGCTGGAGATCTCTACTGCGGGCGCTCTTTTTCCGAGGCGACCGCGGCAGCCAGCGAAATCGGAGCGCAGCTTTACGTCGCGTCTGCGGGGCTCGGATTTTTGACGGCTCAGCAGCCCGTTCCGTCATACAACCTCACCGTTTCAAGGGGGACGTCGGACTGTATCTTGGATCGCATCACACCTTCCGCCTCGGAGGCGGAATGGTGGGGAACACTTGTCGATCAAAATGCAGTACGGGAGACACTTCGCTCGGCGGATGGGCTGATCCTGATCGCCGTCGGGACAGCGTACTTGAAAATGCTTGCGCCAATTCTTTCAGACTTGCCGGAGGAGACCATCGATCGTCTGCGGATTTTCGTCGGACCGGACGTTTCTATGCTGTCAGCGCGTCTCGCGGTTCAGACCCTGCCTTACGATGACCGGCTGAATGACCCGCACAGTCCAATTCGGGGAACAAAGATCGATTTCGTCTCGCGGGCGGTTCACCATTTTACCAAAACTGTCATGGACCAACATCCGACGGCGCCAGTTGCGAAACAGGCAAAACACGTTGAAGAGTTACTACAACATTGGGGCCGTCCCGATGTCCGTCCTGGTGCTCGTCGTTCTGATGCAGAAATCAAAGCTCTTCTGCGCCAGCACTGGGATCGTACAGGCGGACTGTCGACGAGGCTTCTCCGCGTTCTTCGAGATGAACTGGCCATTGCTTGTGAGCAAAAGCGCTTTTCCCGCCTGGCCTCTGAGGTCCGGAACGAGGAGATGTCAACATGACTATTGAAGATAACCTCGTTGTTCGCGCGGTGAAGACACAGCAGGGCGACGGCATCGATGTCTACGCCTTCTTTCTCTATGGCTCTGACCTGACTCGTATTGCCGACATCAGCCGCATCCACAGGGATGAAAAGGAGCTGAAGGGCTTTCAGCGCAAGGAGATCCGCAATCACGTCAATTCCATCGTCGAGTTTCTCGATAGCGGCCCGGTGCTGTTCCCGAACGCCATCACCCTTGCCCTTTCGCCGGAGATCCACTTCGAACCCTCGCGCGGGCCGAAGCCAAACGGTCTTGTCGAAGTTGGCTTGTCTGGCACTCTGACCATTCCGTTTCGAAGCGAGGGCGATCGGGCCGCCTGGATCGTCGACGGCCAGCAGCGCTCGCTCGCTTTGGCCAAAGCACAGAATAGCCGGTTTCCGGTACCTGTGGTGGGGTTCGTCTCCAGGGATCTGCAAATCCACAGAGAGCAGTTCATCCTGGTCAACAAGGTGAAAGCGCTGGATGTTCGTTTGATCAATGAGTTGCTGCCTGAGGTCGGTTCGCTTCTTCCGAAGGATTTGGCGGTGAACCGTCTGCCTAGCGAATTATGCAACCTCCTGAACAGGCAGCCGAAGTCGCCATTCTACAGATTGATCAAACGCGCCTCAGATACGGGCGATGACGCCAGTGTGGTCAGCGACACGGCATTGATTTCCGCGATCAAACAGAACCTACGCCCACCGTTGGGAGCGCTCAGCCAGTATAAGCACTCGCCCGAGACAGCAAACCCTGACGCCATGTACGAGACCCTCGCGCTCTACTGGTCGGCGGTTCGAGACACATTTCCTGAGGCCTGGGGCAAAGTCCCGACAGAAAGCCGTCTCATGCATTCCGCCGGGATCAAGGCCATGGGGGCACTGATGGATCAGATCATGCTGCGCGCAGACAGTTCCGAAATGCCCGATGCCGAAATTCGCGAGTCCTTAAAACGCTTGGCACCGCATTGCTGCTGGACCGAGGGCGTGTGGGGCGATCTCGGCTGGGCTTGGAACGAGATACAAGGCACGCCGCAGCATATTTCCAAACTTGCCGACCATCTGATCCAACTCGACCGCAAGCTGTCGAGGCCAAGCCGATGAAGTTCATTTTCGCCGACAGCCTCGACCACGTGGATCCCGGTTATGACTTTCTTCGGGACCGATACGCCGAGGCGCGGGTCCCTTATTGGGACGACGTCTATCCGCACGAGATCATGGGCTACGCGCCTTATGACGGCATGCTTGTCTCTCGCGGCATTGTCGGTGGAGCAGCAATTGGGGGCAAGTACACTGAAGCCCAGGCGATGCGCTTTCGCCGAGTAGGGGCACGCGAGTTTCTGCGACTTGATAAGCCGGCGTTCACGAATCTGCCTATCTTCGGCGACTGCGGCGCTTTCACTTACCATAAGGAGGACCGCCCACCTTATACGCCGGAGGACACTGCCGAATTCTATGACGACGGCCGATTCACCCACGGCTGCTCGGTTGACCACATCATCTTCGACTTTGACGAAAGCCTTTGCGGGTTCGACGGCGGCACGGATGACGCCCGCCGCCGCTTCGACATCACGTTGGAAAACGCCGCTGAATTCCTGAAGGCCACCGCGCACATGTCGCGCCGGTTCACGGCACTTGGCGTCATCCAGGGATGGTCTCCGGGAAGCATGGCCGAAGCGGCGCGCAGGCTGGTTGCCATGGGATATGGGTATCTAGCCCTCGGCGGCACGGTTCCACTGAAGGCGACGCAAATCAAAGCGTGCCTTCGCGCCATCCGCGATGTGATCCCGTCGAACATTCGCCTTCACGTACTCGGATTTGCGAAGGCCGACGAGATCGAGACGTTTCAACCCTTCAACATCACGAGTTTCGACACCACCTCGCCGCTTATTCGCGCCTTCAAGGACGCGAAGTCGAACTACTATCTCCCCACGTCAAGTGGGGCGTTGACCTACTACACGGCTATTCGTGTCCCGCAGGCGCTTGAGAACCCGAAGCTGCAGCGATTGGCGAAGCAAGGCGCGTTGAACCAGGAACAGTTGGTTTCCATGGAGCACCACGCTCTAAATTCGCTCCGGGCCTATGATCGCGGAGAGGTCGAATTGGAGGAAACTCTTGACGCCGTGCTCGCGTACGCGGCCCCAGCATTGATGGGAGCGCCCATTGGCGATCTTCCGGGGGTAAAGGCTGTCGAGGAACTACGGAGCCGCTACAGGCGCACGCTCACTGACAAACCGTGGAAGATGTGCGGATGCCCCATCTGCACATCGCTCTCCATCGAGGTTGTGATCTTCAGGGCAAGCAATCGGAACAAGCGACGCGGCATTCATAATCTCGGGGTCTACGAAGGCCTCGTCCGCAATCTACCATGCAGAAGTGAATTTGATGACGATATTCAGATTTCCAGCGATCAGGGCGCGGCAGAGCGATCAACACACAGTGGTGTCGTTTGCAGCCCTTGCCTCTGAGCTCCAACAATTTGCCTTGATCGAGCGCGTTGCCCGCGACGGCGGCGGCCGCCTGAGCGGTTTTCAGCGCCCGCAGATCGCAGGGCATATCCGTGAGATCCGGGACTATTTAGAAAAGTCGGAGGCAATCTTGCCCAACCCGATCGTCGTCGCCTTTACATCTGGTATCATGATCGAGGAGGCGGACGAGTTCGGGCGCTGCATGGTCAAGATTTCCTCGGACGACGGTCCTCCAGGTTTCGTCGTCGATGGTCAACAACGACTGACTGCCCTTTCGCAACTACCGGACAAGGATTTCCAGGTATTCATCTCCGGTGTCATCTGCGAAGACGACGCCGAGCTTCGCCGGCAGTTCGTGTTGATCAACAACACGCGCCCCTTGCCGAAGTCGCTGATCTACGAGCTTCTTCCAACCGTCGGCGGCCTGCCCAGACGTCTTGGCGATCGCGCCTTCGCGGCCGAACTTGCAGCGCGGCTGAACTTTGATGGAAATTCGTCCCTCAAGGGAATGATTCACCAGCACACCAATCCTGCCGGCATCATTCGTGATACCGCCATTCAGCGCGTCGTCATGAATTCGGTGACCGACGGCGTAATGCGGGAAATGATCCGTGAGCCGAATGGGGAGGATCTCTGCTTCCAGGTGATCGAGCAGTTCTATGCCGCTGTGAAGTATGTCTTCAAAGATGACTGGAAGAACCACACGCCCAAGACGTCCCGCCTTGTTCATGGTGCCGGCATCATGGCGCTGGGCTACGTCATGGAGGTCCTGGCCCTGCTCGATGGCGCCCGAACGTGGCAGGAATTCTCGAAAGGCCTGGCATGCCTGGTCGGCAGGACAGCGTGGACGTCGGGAGAATGGGAGTTCGGTCCGGATGATCATCGTCATTGGAAATCAGTGCAAAACGTCAATCGCGACATTGTCAGCCTGGCCCAGTATCTGATTACGATCGTACGCGCCGATGCGAAAGCGCGTCGAGCAGCCCTCACTGAACCGCCGGACGGTTCGTCGGAGGCATTATGACCTATGCAGTGAAGGAACTGTTCAAAACCCTCCAGGGAGAAGGCGCCCAAGCTGGGCGAGCAGCGGTTTTTTGCCGTTTCGCGGGATGTAACCTATGGTCTGGTCGGGAGGAGGATCGAGAGAGGTCGATCTGCAAGTTCTGCGACACTGATTTTTTTGGAACCGACGGCACGGGTGGCGGCAAGTTTGCGAATGCTGCAATGCTTGCTGATGCCGTAAGTAAAACGTGGGGACCTGAAACGCGAGGACGCTTCGTGGTGTTCACCGGGGGCGAACCGCTGCTGCAACTCGATACGCCATTGATCGAGGCTGCTCACGCCGCCGGGTTTCAGATAGCCGTTGAGACCAACGGGACGATGGAGGCTCCGGTCGGACTGGACTGGATCTGCGTCAGCCCAAAGGCGGGCTCCGAACTGAAACAGCGGCACGGAAACGAGTTGAAGCTCGTCTATCCACAGGTTGGCGCTGACCCCGACCGGTTCACCAATCTCGCCTTTGACCACCACTGGCTTCAGCCGATGGACGGGCCCCGGCGACAGGAGAACACGGCAACGATTGCCGCTTATTGTCTCAACAACCCGCCATGGCGCCTCAGCCTCCAGACCCACAAGATGATTGGTATTCCATGAAGATCACGCAAGCCTTTACGTTTGAAGCGGCACATCGATTGCCGAACGTTCCGAGCACCCATAAATGCCACCGGATGCACGGCCACTCTTATCGGGTGGATGTCCAGCTCTCAGGAAAGGTCGACCCACACACCGGGTTCGTGATCGACTTTTTCGACGTTGAACGCGCCTTCAAGCCGCTCCTGGAGCAGTTGGACCACCACACCTTGAATGACATCGACGGGCTCGAAAATCCGACAGCTGAAAACATCGCCATTTGGATCTGGGAGCGCGCAAAACCTCTCCTGGCGCAGTTATCATCGGTCAAGGTCTTTGAAACTCCTTTTTGCTGGGCGGAATACGATGGCGACTGAACGTCAGGAGGGCGCACTGGTCCTTTTCTCCGGTGGCCAGGACTCCACCACATGCCTGGCGTGGGCACTCGATCGCTTCCAGTGCGTGGAGACCGTTGGCTTCGACTACGGCCAACGGCATAGAGTGGAATTGGACTGCAGAGCCAAGCTGCGGACCGAACTTGTCACGATTAATCGCAATTGGCTAAACCGTCTCGGGGACGACCACACGATCTCCCTTTCGGCGCTCGGTGAGATCTCGGATACGGCTTTGACCCAGCACATCGAAATCGAGATGGCGAGCACCGGATTGCCAAACACGTTCGTGCCCGGCCGCAATCTGATATTTCTGACGTTTGCGGCCACTCTTGCTTATCGTCGCGGGCTGAAGCACGTCGTTGGCGGTATGTGCGAGACCGATTTCTCCGGCTATCCCGATTGCCGTGACGATACGATCAAGGCGCTTCAAGTTGCTCTCAATCTCGGAATGGAGAGTCGCTTCGTTCTGGAGACGCCTCTCATGTGGATCGACAAAGCCGCGACCTGGCAGCTTGCAAAGTGCCTTGGCGGACAGCCGCTCGTCGACGTGATCGTTGAAGACACGCATACATGCTACCGCGGTGAGCGCGGCCAACGGCATGACTGGGGCTTCGGATGCGGCGTGTGCCCCGCATGTGAACTGCGCGGAAAAGGCTACAGCAAATTCATCGCCGACGACGCGGGCGGAACGGGGATTTCCAATGGCTGATCCAGATCACACACGCCGCATTGAAGGCGTCGTTTTTCTGCTTGCATTCACTGCCTGCATCCCTGCCGCGAACTTCATGATCGGGAATATTGGAACGTTCTGTGTACCGAACGGGCCTTGCCTGATACCCGTCGGTTTTGGATTAACCGCTCCAAGCGGTGTGCTTCTCGTTGGCTTGGCGCTGGTTCTGCGCGATCTGGTGCAAAGGCGCCTTGGGTTCTTGTGGTCTGTTGGAGCAATCCTGATCGGCGCAATACTGTCCAGCACATTCGCGGCACCGAGCCTTGCGGTCGCCTCTGCTTCAGCATTTCTTGCTTCCGAACTGGCCGATCTCTTTGTTTTCACGCCGTTGCAGCGCAAAGGATTGATTGTGGCGGCCCTCTGCAGCAGCGTGGTCGGATTGATCGTCGATAGCGCCATGTTTCTTTGGCTCGCATTCGGTTCGTTCGACTTCCTGGCGGGCCAGGTCCTGGGAAAAGCCATTATGGTTTTCGCCAGCCTTCCCTTCTTGTTCTTGCTTCGCAAACATGACCGGAAACGGGGGCTATATCCTGCATGACCAAAGGCAATTCTGAGGATCCAGTCGGACCTGTTCAAGCAATCTGGCATGCGCTACGCGGGTATCCGTTCGAACATTACCCGCAGGTTTCGCAAGACGGTGTTGTCAAGCATCTTGAAACAGGTTTAGTTCTGGAACGCGCGAGTCGCGAGCTTTCCAATTTGAAGGTCCCGGCTGGCGACGACGCTCTCGAAGCACCGTTAAAACTCGCTCGTCAGTCTCTCGACGAGGTTAAAGCGTTAACAGACTACCAGGACGGCAAGGCGACCAGGCTGCTAACGATTATCACCTTCCTAAGCGCCTTTTCAGGCGTCCTTTTCAACCGCTTCTCCGATACCTACCCGCTGCAATTCTTCCTGAATGGCTTGTCCCTTGATGACACGTCGACCTACAAGACGGCGTTCGTACCTTTATCGTACCTGCTGTTTGCGGCGTTTGGGCTATTAGCTGCATCAGGCGCGCTGGTGACGTTCCATGCAATCCGTGCGCGCTTTCGATATCCTCGGGTAGTAAGTGAGAAGGGCAAGCCTAAATCGTATGTATTTTTCAAGCCGATCGCGGAGGTTGCACCGGAAGATTGGAGTAAGGCCTTCCTATCAACTGACCCAACCAAGCTGAGAGATGATCTGCAGCTAAATTACCTCAAAAACTACATTACCGAAGCCTATCTGGTCGCGACCAAGGTTGCCGACAAGCTGCGCTATCTCGAACCTGCGCAGCAACTGCAGTCCTGGGCAATCAAAGCACTGATCTTGTGGCTTCTTGCCCTCAGCATCACGTTTATCTTTGTAACGCCGCCACAAAAGGATTCTAATGGTGTGATTCGAACGGCAGTCACCATCGACTGTGCCGCAGGTCAAAGAGATGCCGCAACCATCGCTAGCCAGCACTGCAAATAGGACGCGCCGCGACCACGCGGCGCCGGTCGTTTGCCTCGATGCTGATAACACTCTGTGGGATACTGATGGGGTGTTCGCGGCAGCACAGCTTCGGCTACTGGCAAACGTCATCACTGCAACAGGCATTGACATGGCGGGAGAGGATCGGCTGGCGTATGTACGAGAGATCGATCAGGAGTTGGCCTCGCGCCATCACCTCGGTCTTCGATATCCTGCTCGTTTGCTGATTGCAGCGCTCTGCCATAGGCTGCTCGGGGATGATCCGGGCCTTGCCGCCCGAAAAACCTGGAACGATCCTTCTACAATTCCCCTGGCGAAGGAAGTTGCCGAAGAGATCGAAAAGCAATATCTTTCAGATCTGGGCGTGACGCCAAGACTTTTACCAGGAGTGCATACGGGGCTGGAACGATTACACCATGCCAACGCCGTCCTCGTTCTCGTCACGGAAGGCGGGCGCGACCGCGTTGGAAAGCTGCTTCAAGCAAACAAAATTACCAGGTATATCGACCGCGTTATCGATGCGCCGAAGCGAAAAGAACTGTTCGTGCGGTTAAGACGTCTCTTCGGTTCCAATGGCCCTGTTTATATGATTGGCGATCAAATAACCCGTGACATTAAACCGGCCGCTGAAGCCGGCCTTCGAACCATTCATATTCAAGGTAAGTTTCGGCCGATCTGGGAGACCGGCGCTGCCGCTCCGACAACGCAGGAAGCGAATACGTTCGAAGACGCCGCGAATGCGATTCTTGCGCGCGCCTGAGGCTCTACCGCTGCCTCGTCCTATGCTTTAGAGGACTGATCCTCGTCAGGAGGCGAACCCTCCCGCCGCGCTATCTCTGCGTCGATCGCAGTGCGGATAAAGCTGAGCCTGTCCTCGCCCTTTCGCAGGTGTGCGTCCATTCGAGCCTTCGCGCCCTCCGGCAAGGTAAGATTGATATTTTCAGAAAACATCTTTTTGCGGCCCATGGATAGCCGGATCGCACGCAACCCCAATGGAGTCAATACCGCCTCTTTTTTCGTGTACATGTTATTGACCACATATCGTGTACATGATATTCGGTCATGGTCATAACATGTACACGATATGAGGCATCAACAGTGATGAGCGAAGCACCAGCAAAGAAAGTGAAGTTGAACCGCACGACCGATGGTTATCAGGCCGATAGGGGGCGGTTTATTATAATTCGTAAACCGGGCCGTAGCTTCACACGCGGTCCTTTTCATACTTATTGGGATGTTGAGGACACTGTGACCGGCAAAAGGAAAGTCGGGCTGTACTCGCTGGACGAGGTTCGAGCTTGGGTCACGCAGACATGCGAAAAAGAAAAATAGGCGCGAACTACTACTCCGCGCCTATGCTGTCCGGCTCATTACACCATCAGGCATTGGCGGTCTGCGTGAGGTCGGTCCATTTGTCAGACAGAATTTTATCCGCCACGGCATTGATGATGGAAGCCGTGTTTTGCGCCTGCCCAACCGCCATTTCTTGGCCGCCAGTGCTTTTCAAAGCCATGCGACGGGTCTTCCCATCCTTGATCTTTGCGCCGGTCAGGCCGATCCAGTGCGTCCGATAGCGCTCCCACTTGATCTTCGACAGTCGGTCGCGCAGTTCCTCAATCGAAACCGAGGGCTTTAGCTCCCAGGTGGCCTTCTGCCTTTCCGCCTCAAATTTAAATGCCTCGTCGACGGTTTTGCTTGCGTCTTGAACATTGATTGCCGCCGCCAGTGGCCCGATCTCATCGACTCGGGCACGGAAATAAGCAAGCGCGATAGCCTTCAAGGCGAAAGGCCAACCGTGGACGTAGATACGGCGGAAGGGATCGCTGTTCGCAGGCGTATTCTCCAGCCATTGCTCGGCGAATTGTTCCCCCAGCATGTGCAAAAAGTCGCTGGCAAAAGGAAGGAAATAAGGCACGTGAAAGCGCTTGAAATGTTCTGGCTTGATACGGCCCTGACTGGTGACATTGAGCAGCATCTGCTCCATGGTGCTCAAGTCGACAATGTATTTTGTTGCGGTTTCGCTCGTGCTCGTGTTGCGACCGGTGGCCAAGCGGTCCTCGAAGACCGTTCCTGATTGAGCCTGCAACCGCAATTCGCTGAGAGCAGAAGACGTGTCCAAGCTGATAACGAGGTTCTTATTCTTTTTCGAACCTCGCCCGTTCCGATCAGCAAAGCTTTGGCCCGCCTTTCTCTCGTCCACATTGAGTTCGACTTCCAAGCTGACGATCATGTCGTTGAGCGCTCCGGCGTCGATCGCGTCCTTGGAATTCGCGACCGAAAAAAGGGCCGCGGTCTGGGTCTGACCATCTGCCTGCATTATTGGCGCCTTGGGAAGGTAGACCAATCCGTAAAGACCGTGCGGGTTCGTTTCATCCAAGACCACAAAGACCGTCTTGTCGAATACCTTCGAGGACTGCCAGCCGGAAATCGTGGGCAAGAAAAGCGCGCGGTCACCGCGAATGCCCTCCAACAAATAGTCCCTGAAATCGACCTTGTTCGCAGCCTTTTGACCTTTGAAGTCACTCTGCGTGCGATCGTGCATCTCCTTCATGCCGAGCGCATTGTAATCTTGTGGCGGAGGGTTGGAGGGATCGTATTTCACGAGGTCGACGAAAGTCTGCAGCGATATGTTCAAGGTGACGGCAACGCGCGACTGGCCGCCCTTTCCGATGAAGCCCTTGCGCGAAAGGATGCCATTGACGTTGCTGTAGCCAGCCGCGGGCGATTGGAACTCATATGCGCCAGTCTGCATTGCCTTAAGAGCCTGCGGATCATTCTGAACTCTGAGGATCCGCAAGCCTCCATAGTCTGGATCGTGAGGGATCGAGTCGGTGTGGATGATCTGCGGTGTCAGATTAGGTATTTGCATTATCGTTTCTCACTCTGGTTGTGCAATTTGGGGAATTCTGGGAAGGCTCACGCCAGTCGAGTGTCCGGTCACTTTGCCGGCACCGCGCATCCATTCTGGGAGCGTGACCAATTCGATATTGAGGTTCATCACCTCGTTCGCTAGCGCCACCTCGTCAGAAAAAGTGAAAGCCGCGACGACACCTCGGACGACTCGAAAATCGAGTTCCTTTCGGGCCAGCGCTACATAAGTTAATATTTGCCCTAGGACGCTGTAATCCGCATGGAGCTTGAATTCCCATTCACGAATCGTCTCCTGCATGTCGACAGTACGCATGTCAGCCCTCAGCCGGGAGGCAACGTAACCCTGTTCTCGCTTTGCCAGTTGCTCGAGCGGACGCATTCGCGCCAGATGTCTTGCAAAGTAGTCCCGCACCGCTAATTCGCGGGCATCAGCATTCTCTTCAACCAAATTCAATCTGAAATCCCCAGCCGCGCCTCCCCTCACAGCTACCATAAATCTCGGAGATTTCAATAGTCATCTCGGCGGTTTCGTCGTTAACGATGGAGATTTGGTATGTCCGGATGTGATATTGGCCTACCCGTGCTCTGTTGAATGAGAGAGGCAACTGAGTTTCCCGGTCGGCACCCTGTGGCCGTTGCCGCGATGCCCGCAAGTATCGAAGCACGGCCGCCGAGAGGTTTGTCAAAAAGAAAAACGGTTCCCTCCCCGCTCAGCCTATGCGGCCCAAACAAACGCTCGATGGATGATGCCGCCAGACAGTTGGCGGGATACCAAGGAAGATGTCCCTCTTGTTTCCAGCCGTGCTCGCTCCAAGGCCGAATGATGATTGCCAACGCTGTCGAGTGGCAGCAGCGCCTGCTCATATCCATCCTCTGGCCTGCCTCGTGCCGTCGTGATCACTGTATGTGGCCGCCGTTCTTTTGAACGTCAAACAAGAGACACCTGCTTTCCATTCTGTCGTGTCCGCGACACAGCACCCGCCAGCTGAAATTCCTGCCGCCACGCATGCACGTCATTGAACAATTTGCAGAAAGTTTCTTCCGATACTTTTTTGCAAGCTGGCACAGATTTTGATGCTCCTCTGTCGCATGCGTCTGGAGATACCGAACCCTTTGGGGATGGATGGCCTAGCGGTCGACGGAGAGAGGCAAAAAACAACATGTCCTCGTCAGCTCACATTCGAGAAAGCGCGTATCAGGCTCACCATCTCCCCAAAATACGCCCGCCTCACTTTGGACCCCTTTCGGGGCGCCCGGCTGGAGGGTGCTTCTGATGAACCCGCGGCAGAATGAAATGAAGGTGCTTGATCTGGACTGCTTTGATCGTCAGTTGCCTTTGATTTGTGACTTGGATGGCACGCTGATAAAATCAGACAGTCTTCATGAGAATCTCTTTGATGCCTTCTTCCATTCCCCGCAGCAGCTGATTCGCACCATTCCAAACTGGCTCAAAGGGCGCGCGGCCCTGAAGGAAGCTCTGGCGAACGTTCGTTCGATTGAGCCGGAGGCGCTTCCCTACCGTGAACAGATGTTAGAACTGATACGCCGCGCGAAAGCTGCCGGGCGTGAAACTTATCTCGTTACGGCAGCTGATCAGAGCATAGCAAATGACATCATTTCTTATCTTGGCGGTTTCGACGGTGCCAAGGGCAGTGATGGCTCATCGAACCTGAGGAGTCGCCGCAAGCTGCAATGGCTTCAGGAGCGCTTTCCCGAGGGATTCATCTATGCGGGCGACAGTGCCGCCGACCTGCCGATCTGGGAGGCGGCTTCCGGAGCCGTTCTGGTTGGAAACGGAGTGCAGTTCGAAAGCCAACTCCGCGAGGCCGGCATCGAGGTTAGGACGGTCGATCCTGAAAAAAGACATCCGGTGAAGGATTGGGTCTCTGAACTCAGGATACACCAGTGGTCGAAAAACGTGCTGATCTTCGTGCCCCTGTTTCTCGGCCGTATTATCAACGACTTCCATGCCGTGCTGAAAACGGCCACCGGTTTTCTTGCTTTCGGACTGATTGTTTCCGCAACCTATATCATCAACGATCTGTCTGATCTGGAGGCGGACCGGGCGCATGCGACCAAACGCTTCCGGGCGATCGCTGCAGGCCGAATCAGTGTGATAAGCGGCTTTCTGGCGAGTTTGTTGATGCTGGCTGCGGGCATTGCCATGGCGCTATTTTTGCACCCTCAATTCGCACTGGTTGTTTCTGTCTATCTAGGGCTGACACTGGCCTATTCATTCCGCTTAAAGCGTGATGCGTTACTCGATGTGACGGTCATTGGGTCGTTATTCACCTTAAGGATTGTCATGGGCCAGGTGCTGAACGGTCTGGCATTATCCCCTTGGCTTTTGTCGTTTTCAGCGATGTTCTTCGTTTCGCTGGCTCTGGCAAAGCGTCACGTGGAAACAATGCGGGCGTGCTCACAAGGGAAGGACATCATCAGAGGGCGCGGATACTTGCCTGACGATTGGCCGCTCACCTTGGGCTATGGCCTTGCTTCCGCCTCAACTTCGATCGTCATCATGCTGCTGTTCCTCGCACTCGAGCCCAGAGTGACGCAACTGTATCACAATCCAGCATGGCTCTATGTTGCGCCCCTCGCCGTGTTCATATGGCTGCAAAGGATATGGCTCCTCAGTCATCGCATGGAATTGCACGAAGACCCTATCTTCTTCGCGCTCAACGACAAGACCAGCTGGTTTATCGGTGCCATCATCGCGTTGGCGTTTGTGATGGCTATGTAAGAGGAGGCGATCGCCAATATGCAATGGACACGCCCTGTAACTTTGAGCGCGCCCCTAGTACTCCTGACAGGAGCTGCCGGCTGGTTGGGCGGGCGGGTGGCCGCCGCATTGACGACTGGGTTGCCGGACGCAGGACTTCTCGCAAGAGGCGACTTCCGGGTAAGGGCACTCGTGCCCACGGGGGAAGACGTATCGCAGCTGCGCGAGCAGGGCCTGGAGATCGTGACGGGCGACATTCGGGAGATGCAATCCATCCGAGCGTTTGTGTCCGGCGCCGAGGGCGCCGTTTTGATCCACATGGCAGGCGTCATTCATCCCAAAAAAGTTGCCGAGTTTGAAGCGATCAACACACAGGGGACGATCAACCTGGTTACGGCAGCGCAAAAGGCAGGTGTGCGACGCGTGGTCATCATGTCGTCGAATTCGCCGGTCGGTTTCAATCCTCATTCGGACCACAGATTCACGGAGGAAAGCCCCTATAGCCCCCATGCGGGATACGGCCGCTCGAAAATGCTGATGGAAAAGGCACTCCGCGCGGAAATGGCTGCTGACAGTCCGATGGAGATTGTCATCGTCCGCGCACCTTGGTTTTACGGTCCCAACCAGCCTCCAAGGCAAACGCTTTTTTTCAAGATGGTCAAGGATGGCAAGTTTCCGATTGTTGGATCAGGGCGGAACCGCCGCTCCATGGGCTACACTGACAATCTGACACAGGGCATCCTTCTTGCGGCCGTTCACGAGCGGGCGGCGGGAGATATTTTTTGGCTTGCAGACGAGACGCCCTACACCATGAACGAAATTGTGGAGGTCGTTAGCATGGTCCTGCGCGAAGATTTCGGCATGGCGGTCAAGCCCAACACGTTCCATCTGCCGGACATCGTAGGCGACATCGCAAGGATCGCTGATGCCACTCTCCAGTATGCCGGCATCTATCACCAGAAAATTCATGTGCTGTCGGAACTGAACAAGACAATCGCCTGCGACATCACCAAAGCTAGAAAAGTGCTCGGTTACGCGCCGAAAATTGCGTTGCGCGAAGGCATGCGACTTTCGGTCGATTGGTGCCTTAAGAACGGTCAGGCATTCTAGTCAAGGCCTACAGAAGAATTCCGAGCCCGTCAGTGCGAGCGCGATGTTTTTAAGTCCGTTCATATCCGGCCTCCTTGAGGTAAGCTGCGCATTCTTGCGTGGTGACGCGTCGAGGATTGTCCGCAGTTCGCGATGCACCGCCTCCCTTGATCTGGCTTGGCCCTGACCCAGCCAGTGCTTGATCTTGGCGAAGAGCTTTTCGATTGATGGTGTGGATGGCTCCTGCTCCCGGCTCGCCTTGCGCCATAGTTGGGATGTTGTCGTCCCGAGCAGAGGAGCCATCCATGTCTGAGCTTGCCACAGTTGGTATCGACCTCGCAAAGAGCGTCTTCCAGATTAATGGCGTAGACGAGAACGGCCGGTTCTTCGGCGCCGCAGGCGTTTCCCTTTTTCATTTTTTCTACCCTTTAACATTATCGATAATGCTCCTTTGACTGGGATTGTCGGCATTCTTCATGCTGGCTTCACTGCCTCTCTCTTGCGGCTGATCGGGCGCGTTCTTGAGCAGAATGACTCAGTGCCGCTTCCGCTACCCGGAATGCCAGAGCCATGATCGTCATCTGGGGATTGACGCCGGGCGCCTCAGGAATGAGGCTGCCATCGGCGACAAAGAGGTTTTCGAGGCCTCGCACCCGTCCGTAACTGTCGACGGCGCAAGCGTCCCTATGCTCGCCGGGTGGGCAGGTGGAAAACAGGTGTATGGTCATCAGGTTAGTCGACCCTTTGGGCAGAGGTTTGTTCCAGAATTCATCGACCTCATCAGGGCTTGTCCAGCCCTCATGGCCAGATATGCTTGGGAGTACCTTGCGGGCATCGGCCGCAAACATGGCCCGGCCGACGAGGGTGAGAACCTGGCCCAAAGCGATCCAGTCCTCAGGGGCGAGTTTGAAACTGACAAGCGGCTCATTAATACCGGGAAGAGGTCTCACCGAGCCCACCCCGCGAGGCCGTATCATGCCATAATACGAGCCGCAAAAACGCCAAGCCTGCATCAGTTCGCCGCGATTGGTCCAGTCTTCGGCAAGCGAGAGGCCAAAGACTGCGGGCGTGAACACCGACCCCCCGATGCGCTGCTCCGGCATGAATTCGGTAATGGCTGCCAGCGGAAGGCGAGACTGATGCGCATCAACAGGTTCATCAAACAGTGCCGTCGCTCTGATCGTCGGATGAATGCGGAGCGTATCGCCAATGCGCTTACGCAGGCTAGAGCGGCGCAAAAGCGCTGGTGTATGAATTGCTCCTGCGCAGACAAACACCAGTCGGGCTCTTACACGCATGTGCACGGCTTGTCCGGCTGGGTCCCGGGAATGGGCAACAACTACTGTGGCACGTCCTTTCTCAACGCAGATCTTGTGTACACGCGTTCGCGCAAACAGCCGCATGCCTCGGTCTACCGCCTTCGGGAGAAGGGTCACCGCCATGGACTGCTTGGCGCCGTTCGGACAAACAAGAGAACACCGATTGACGCCTTTGCAGCCACGCTGCCCCCGTTGCAGCTCCGACACTTTCCAGCCGAGCGCTTCGCCACCCAGCCGCAGAATGTCGGTGGGACGTCCGAGCGGACTGGGGGTCAGGCTTGCATTTACCGTTGTCTCCGCGCGCTGATAGTATTGCGCCAGTTCGTCCGGCGTAAAATTTTCGATCTTGTAAAGCTTGCGCCACCGATCAAGGAGGTCGCTATCGGCTCGCTGGGCAATGGCGCTATTGATTTCCGTTCCTCCCCCAACGCAGCAGCCTTCCGCATAAGCAATCGGGGGGCGGCCGATCGCGGCGGTTAATCCGCCGCTGCGCCAGGCTGCCGCGAATGCCTCACTTGCGACGGGAGAAGCCGTTGATGAGGGAACATGCCTACCTTCTTCAAGCATGATCACAGACAAACCGGCAGCTGTAAGTACATCTGCAACGCTTGCACCGCCCGCACCGGAGCCGATAATCACCGCATCCGCTTCGAGTTCAATGTTCCGACGAAACCTGCCTTTCATATTTAAACCTTTGAGTTGTGGGCAGGCTGTGCAGCCAATAGCTTTGCGGCTACTGGCGCCTGCTCATAAAATGCAAGCAGCGTCATCGAACGATAAAGGCGTATGACAGAACCGGTGGGACCAGGCATTTTTTGAAGGAGACCATAAAATCTGTCTACGCGGAAGGTGCGTGCCAAGGGATCGCCTGCACCTGCTGAAATCAACACAATGCAGAGGCCTATGATCATCGAAACGCTTTTGACCGCCAAACGAATATGAAATGGGGCAGTTGCAATGGCACGCGTGACGCTTCGTACGACTTCTGTTGTCACAGCTGCCTTTTCATCAACGTCCAGTAATGGCCATAAAGGCATTATCGTTGCCACGATCACTCGATCGCACGCCAACTCAGCCTCCTCGCGCCAGAAAAATAATGCCCGCCACGATAAGGGCGAGGCCGATCCATTTGTGCAGTCGGAGCGGTTCCCCAAAAACATAATATGACGCAACCATCAGCATCGCGAATCCGGAACCTGCCAAAATGGGATAAGCGACTGAGACCTCCATCGAGTCTAGTGCCTTTGCGAACAATACGACGTTGAAGCCATAAAATGCGAGCCCCCCTACAAAGCCGAGGGAGAGAAACGTATCTACGAGTCCGGCGTGGGCAGGCAGTGAAGCCCGGCTCCATTTCAGCAATAGGTTGCCAATGCAGGAATTCAGGCCTGCAGCAAGAACCAGGATCATTGGTGGCGCATTCATGCTGGGACCATTCGCAATAAGTAGGGAACCAATGCCAGCAACTGCTGTTTGACCGGCGACTTATGATGCGATCTTCCGCCCTTACTTAGAGACGCCTTATTAGCTTGGTACCAATCATACGATTCAATAATCATCTGGGAATTCGAATATTTCGGCGCGTAACCAAGTTCCTTTTGCGCTTTTGATATATCGAAATACATTGATCGCCCATATGTCAACAAATGGTAGGGGCCCAAAGGGGAGAGACCGAACGCACTAGCCAGGGTCGCGGCTAGGACAGTCGGTCCCATCGGTATGGATTTGATTTTGCTTGCGGTTCCGGCATAGTCGATCACCACCTGCAGAAGTTCCCGCATCGTACCAAACTCTGCAGCACCGATATTGTATGTGGCAAAGCCTCGTACTTTCGACGCTGCAATGCATGCCGAGGCCAGATCATCCGAGTGAACGAACTGAAATTTGTTATGCCCGCCAGCCAGCACTGGAACATCGAGGCCCCGTTCAATCCAATTAAACAGGACATGGACAGTACCAAGGCGCCCATGTCCAAGAATAGTTCGCGGGCGAACAATCGCCACATCTAGGCCATGGCGTTGCACAGCTCTCTTACAAATTATTTCCCCTGCGAGTTTTGCGCGTCCGTACTCTTCACCCGGCTTCGGTTCAGTACTCTCTGTCACGGGGTTCGATTTTGGCGCGCCAAAAACCGCACTGGACGAAGTGTATATCAACTTCTCGACTCCTGCCGCAGCCGTTTCGTCAGCAATGATCTGCGTGCCATCCTTGTTGACGGACCAGAACAAGTCTACATCCTTGGCCAGAGGGTTTTGGGCAGCATTGTGAAAAACCTTGTTCACGCCGGAGACTGCCTGTTTGACGGCGTTGCGGTCCAGAATCGTGCCCTTGAAAAATTCTAGATTTGGATGACTGAAGCCGGGGGGGTTCAGGTCGAACACGCGAACATAGGTTCCTTGTCTGAGCAATTGCTTGCTCAATAATTCCCCAAAATACCCCGAGCCGCCGGTAACTAGAGCTGTGTACATTATCCGTACCTACACAAACAACAGGATCTCAAGAGCACCGTTGACAGTTTTCGGCTTGCGGAGCCGTCTTAAGGTGTGGATCCGAACCGGATGGATTGGACAGCCCGACGTCGAAAAATGCCGAAGGCAAGAGCGGCGCGCAGCAGGCCAACCTCCAGACGCGTGAGGAGAGCCCGCGGCGCAACCGGAAGCGACCAGTGCCAAGTACGACGGATATGCAAGACTTGTCCATGTTCCGCTCCCCATTTCGGCGTTGTAGCCAATGGTCACTGCTGACCGAAGAATTCCCTATGGCTTCGGGCTCGCGAGCCGACGGTGTCGAAGCACGTTCGTGGATAGCTAAGCATTTCTCGTGCCAAGTGAGAAAATCGTTTCATAGCAACACGGTCAATCTCGTAAGGCTGCGTCTCGCGTCCGACAGTATGTCGAGGACTCTACAATTTAGTGGAACGGTAAACCTCGCCCTCGAAGCTGCGCGATCCGACGACGACCGTCCCTGCTCCCTCAATGATCACCCAGTATTCGTCGCGGTCGTGATAATGGGAGTCGAAGTTGGTAAACTTGGAATAGCTGACAGGCGTCCCTCTCACGGCGACTGGCGTGTCTGGTGCGAGCGGGAAACACCGCATCCGCCCAACTCACTACCCCACTTCCCGTAAAAGATGGGGATCTGCGCCGTGCCATCGCCTGCAACCGCCGTAAGGCGACCGTTTGCCCTGTCCAGGTCCGCCTCCGGACAGCACTTGCGCTCCCTTCGCGCTCGTGAAGCGGCATGATCCGCGCGTGACGAGCAACCGCTGCTTTTCGGCAGTGATCGGGATCGGCAAACGTTGATCGGACAGTCAATGAACTCGAACCCGATGATCTCGCACCAGCCCGGCGGTTGCTCTCCACTTCTGAAGACGGACAGGCGAGAAGGCCGGCAAGCGAGCCACGGCCGGCCCTGCGGTAGCGGCCGGAATTATAGATCACGATGAGGTCGATATTTGCCCGTTTCCTTGCTTTTCGCATCAAGGCCTGTTCCGGCGCCGCCGCCGATGATTGGTTCGCCAGCGCGGATCTTCTGTTGAAAATGGTCGATCAGTTGCGCACGGGTGGGACGTTTGACAAGGGTATCAGTGCTCACGAAGGGCCTCTTTGAAGTTGGTGACTAGGAGTTCCGCAAATTGCGGATCGTTTATGTGAAGGGGGACGCGGATCAGTTGCCGCTTGTCGGTTGGACGGATCGTGCCCTCGAGCGCCGTAAAGAGCGCGCTATCGGAATGGAGACGGCACGCACCGGCGGCGGAAAGTAGGTCCCGGACGACATCCCGTCCCTCTGCAGCACAATTTGCGACCGGCTCGCAGGCATCAGACGGTTGCTGGCCGACGTCCCGCCGCACCGCCACCGGCCCGAGGGCCGTCGGCCCGGGCGCCAGCGCACCGCCTTCGATCCGTCCGTCTGTCCCTGCTGCGGCGGCATTCTGCGCATTACCGCCAGGCTGCCGCGGGCGCGGCCATGGCCCGATATGGTGGCAACGAAAAATCGAAGAAGCTGCGGATCGCGGCAGGCCGGCAGTTGCGGGTGCCGATCGTCCCACCGCGTTACGGTGACGCATGCGCCATTCCCGGTAAAATGTCGAACAATCAACATTGCCGTTGATTTTGTCTGGAATCAGAGCGGGTTTCCATCAACAGGATTCCTGCCGAGGAATAATGCACGTCATTGAATAATATGCAGAAAGTCTCTTGTGAGGCACGTTCTGCACGGTTTGGCACGAGTTTTGATGCTACTTTGACGCTACATTCCTTTGATGGCGAGTGAGGCTACACAAACTCGATATCGTTTTGGGGGAATAGATGAAAGAGCTTGATTCGGACGGCCTCGACCGTCAGGTGCCTTTGGTTTTTGATCTACTAAAGCGAGAAAGTGCTCGGTTGTAATCCCAAAATTACCTTGCGCGAACGCAAGCGTCTTTCGATTAAATGCTGTCTAACACACTGCCAGGCAATTTGATCAAGGCAAACCAAAGCTGGAGTGCGCCCTTGTTCGTAAAACTCTCTTCCATCATTTCAAGCGCTGTTGCCTCAGGCGTCATAGGGTATGCTTTAGGCCTGCCTATTTCTAAGTATTTCGATAGCAATCTTAGGATGCGTTTGCTTATAGCGCCGGTTATCGGACTTGGAACATTTGGCGCAGCGGGCGTTTCCATCTTTCATCTATTATCGCTAAATGCGGTCAATCTGTACGTGGTGGTGCTAGCCTTGTCCGCTCTCGCATTCTGGTTATCGAACGACTCCGTCGACCCGCTCTTGCGCTCGCCGACCAGTCCTGGCCTTGCTTGGCTAGCTGTTGCTTTTCTTCTCTGTTTTTTGCCCACCTTCGCGATTATCCCACAGTATTACGGTGAGAGCGCCAGCCTCGGGCACCCAATCTGGGACCATGGCAAAATAGCCATCATAAACGAGATAGCTCAAAATGGTCTGCCTCCCAGCAATCCATACTATTCCGAAGCGGGAAGCCCAAAAACTCTTATTTATCACTACGTCTGGTACTTCATAGCCGCGTGTTTATCTATTGTTACGGGCGCAAGCGGATGGGAGGCCGACATTGCTCTTACCGGCATGACGGCGTTGTTCTCGACGTTTGTCGTAGCATGGCTGGCGGTGGCACGGAGCAGATGTGCAAACGCCGCTTGGTGGGTACTCCCGCTCTTGCTTATTGGTTCTCTTAAGCCAATCGTCCAATTTGTCTCGGGAAATTGGCTTGACACGTGGATGGTACGGCACTCGCATTTTCAAGAAATGCAATTTCACCAAACGTGGATTTTTGCGGCCACATGGACTCCCCAGCACGTATTCTCCGGCACCGTGACTCTGGTTGCAGTAATGGCGTATACGCAACTTCTATATCATAGCCACGCACGCGATCGGCACTTGGCGGTATTTATGGGTGCGTTGCTCGCGTCTGCTTACGGCAGTTCCACATGGGCGGGCGGCTTTGCGCTACTTTTGATACTGCCCATTGTAGGTTTCCTGTCGATTTCGCATCTTCTAAAAGCCAATCGGATGCTGGAAGTTGCCATTTCACTTTCAGTCGCTGTTGCCGCCACGTTGCTCTGTGCGGGAGTGTTGGTGCGGGAGCAGATTATTTTACTATACGCTAGAAGTCCATTGGAATTCTGGGTCTTTCCCGTGTTTAACGGCGCGAGCCGATTCCTTGATTTGGTAGGCTATTGGCTAGTGCTGGTTACCCTCGATTTTGGGACAATATTTGTAGGTTTTGTCATTTGGAGTTGCTCAACGTTACGCAACGACATCATGGATGTGGCACGTATCGACAAAGCAATAATTGCCTCCGTTCTAGCACCAATATTTTGCGCCCAGTTTCTGCACAGCGTGCTTCTTTATAATGATCTGGGTTGGGATATAATCATCCCCTCTCTACTTATAATGACGGCGCTGACCGCTGCACTGTTTTCTACAAATATCGGCAGGAAATCGCTGGTTGGGCGACTAACAACCACAACTGCAGTCCTATTGTTGACCCCATCAATTTTAGCTGGCGCTCGATTTGTTTACTCCTCCGCCTTCCAATTTCGAGTTCAAGGACCTGAAACAGAGTGGGGCAGAGCTTTCAAAGCATCTCCTGAAATGTGGGAAGCTGTCCGTCAAGTAACACCGCCGAATGAAGCAGTCGCTAATAACCCACTTGATTTCGCAAACGTGACGTTTTATCCGGGGAATATTTCCTGGGCGATACTGTCACAAAGACGTAATTGTGCAACATCTCTTCTACTTATCCGCTCCTATGCCGCTCAACTCACACCAGAACAAGCATCCGTCGTTTATAATTTCTTCGTCAGCGTATTTGAAGGCAACGCCACTGAAGATCAACTCAGAGTTATGAAGGAAAAGTATCTCTGTAAAACTCTCGTCATCACGAAAAGAGATGGATTGTGGGGCAAACCCGTGTTGGACAACAGTTCCATTTACAAGCTTGTCTCCGAGGAGAGAGACAGGTGGCGAATCTACAGATAATCGCCTTTGGCCTGAATTACCGCACCCCAACCATTTATTGGGAACGGCGTGTGCGGATCTCATCTTGGCTTGGCTGCAACAGCAGTCCACTCGCGAGAGGCCGGATACATTTATGCAACTGAAATCGTCACCCACGGCGTCACGAAACCTTGCGCGGACGGGGCGGACATACATTTTTTGATAAAAGCTCGCGGAGCGCGGCCACATCCGGCATCTGCTCGGCCAGCAGCTTCTCAGCTCGGCATTCTCCTCTTCGAGCGCTTGTAGCCGCTTCGCTTCGGACACGTCCATGCCGCCGTATTTGGCTTTCCCGTTGTAGAACGTCGCCTCTGAAATACCGTGCTTGCGGCAAAGCTCAGCCGTCTTCGCACCTGCCTCCTGCTCCTTCAGCACTGCAATAATCTGCTCTTCCGTAAATCTCTGCTTTTTCATTCGTCCGTCCTCAAAGGACTGGACTCTAATCTCTTCTGGAGGAAACTCTCAGTGGCAGGTCAGTTTTTCTTTCCGAGTTGAAGTCTCGCCATATGCGCGCGGACAATCGGCAATTGCGGGAGCTGTGGAAACGAACTTCTTCTTGGCTTACAACTCAGTGACTTGGGGAGCTTTGTGCGGTGACGAGACTTCCGGATTGGCAACGCTCAGATGAATGCCAGATTCAGACTTTGCAGTGCCGCGCAAATAGGACCGCAGACGTTTTGTTCCCCATTCCACAACCTGAACCAGGACCACATACACAACACCGGCCGCAATGAGAGGTGTGAAGTTATCGGAATAGACGACGCCAAACCGCTGAGCCTCGCTGAACACGTCGCGAACGGTGATAATACTCGCTATTGCCGATCCTTTGATAGTGAAGATTATCTCGTTGCCGATGCCTGCGATGCAGTTGCGCAAACCCAGTGGCAGCACGATGCGTTGGAGAACCTTGCGGCTGGATAGCCCAAGGGCATGCCCCGCTTCGATTTCGCCGACCTTAACCGCGACAATGCCACCTCTGACAACTTCGCCTAAGTATGCCGCGTTGTTCAGGCTAAACGCCAACAAACATGTCATAAATGGCGAGCTAAAAAGGTACGTCCAAAGCGGCCCGTTGCGTAGCAGTGAAACTTGGGGAACGCCGAAGTACAGGAAGTACAGCAATATAAGGAGGGGTACACCGCGAAAGAAGAACACGTATGCTCGTGCAAACCACCGCGCTGTAAATCCTCCAAAGTGCATCATCAGCGCAAGGACTATTCCTCCGATCAAACCGAAAATAACAGAAAGAACCGTCAGCAGAAGTGTAACGCGTACTCCGCGAAGCATTGCATGCCAAAGGTCGGGCGAAAGAAGAATTTCAGTCATCATGACTTTACGGCACTCCGTCCAAAATTCGCCCGTCGCTCAAGGTAGTGTTGCAGGGCGGTTGCGATCGCCGTTACGACCAGGAAACAAGCTGCCGCCACTGCGAAGGCACCGAACGGCTCTTTTGTTGCCCCCGCGACGACCTTTGCGCGCCTTGTCACTTCCTCAAGCCCAATAACGGAAGCGAGGGCAGACACTTTCAGAACCACCAGGAAAATATTGCCCAATGCTGGAGTAGCGTTGATGAACATGAGCGGAAGTACAATTCGAGTCCTAACTCGTGAATCTGAAAGTCCGATTGCCTCTCCAGCCTCGATCAATCCAACTGGAATTGCTCTCCTGGCATCACCAAAAATCTCTGCGCAATACGCTCCGAACTGCACGGCCAGAGCAATTGCTACTGCAACGAAAGGGGAGATTTCTAACGACGAGAGCCCAATGCGCGCCGCGAAGGCGCGCATTGCGATATCTAATCCGTAGTACACGATGAAGACAAAAAGCAGTTCCGGAAGTGCACGGAACACCGTGACGTAACCAGTCGCGGCGGTATTCAGGAACGCGTTTGACCCCGAGATTAACGTCGCGAGAGTAGCACCGATCAGCATCGCACCCGCAAAGCCAACGAGCGTTGCGCCTATGGTAATTGTCAGGCCTTCAAGGATGTAACCAAGGAAAGGGAGAGTAGCGAGCATACCTGTGTACCCCAAGTACTATTTCATTTGGCAGGCATCTCGACGCCGAACCATTTTTTGGTAAGTCGCGCGTGAGTGCCATCGGCGATAATGGCCGCCAAGCCTTTATCGAAAGCAGAGGACAAAGTTTTATCATCAGCGCGGATCGCCAAGCCCTTTCCCAAGCTGGAATAAGCCGGATCGTTGATTGGCTCTCCAATAATTTTATAGGCACCGGGCTTTGCATTCACGTAGGCCGCCTGCAATGTGGCCAATTCACTGAAAACCGCATCAACGCGTCCTGAGTCAAGATCTAAGACTGCCGCATCCATACTGTCGTACGGGGCGATCTGTATGGTTTTGCCCATTCTCTCATTGAGGTACCGCTCGAGCAGCGATGCTGCGACGGTTCCGATCGTTTTGCCTGAGAGCCCGTCCTTCGTGCCGTCGAGCGTGGAGGAAGCGTTTGCCATGTAGGCGAACGGACTATTGAGATAGGGTCCAGGCATTGCGTATTTCTTTTTCCGTTCCTCACTAATATTGAGCGCCGCCGCGACAACATCGATTTTGCCGGAATCGAGCGCCGCGAAGATACCATCCCATGGAATATTCCGGAGTTCGCATTTCAGCTTCTCAACGGTGCAAATCGCATTGATCATATCGACATCAAAGCCCTGAAGTTGGCCATCGCTTGCTACAGAAGCGTAGGGTGGGTTCAATGCATCAAACCCGACGACGACAGGTTCTTCAGCACTTGCTTGCCCATACAGAATTGCTGCCAGACCCACGGCGGCAAGCACGATCTTGCAAGATAGTCTTCCCATTTCTTTGTTCCCTCTTTTATCGAGATCATTTTGCCAATTTGCGTTGGCAGCGCGCTATCGAGCGTCAGGCTCGATTTTCATTCCGCTCAAATCGAGCAAGGAAACTCCGGAGACTTTCTGAACGCGCGTCACCGGCAAGGACCTCTTCAGGAGGGCCCATTTGCTCAATCTGCCCCCGGTTCATGAAAATCACCCTGTCAGCAACGTCACGAGCGAATGCAATTTCGTGGGTAACGACCAGCATTGTGCGCCCCTCTTGCGCGAGCGATTTCATGACAGCGAGCACCTCGCCGACTAGCTCTGGGTCGAGCGCGGAAGTTGGCTCATCGAAAAGCAGGACTTCGGGCTCCGTCGCCAACATTCGGGCGATCGCCACGCGCTGCTGCTGCCCTCCAGACAAGGCGGCGGGATAGGCATGTGCCCGCTGCAACAATCCCACTCTTGCAAGCAGTTCCACGGCACGAGCCTCAGCTTCGGCCCTGCTGCGGCCCAGTACGTGGATTGGTCCTTCCATCACATTCTCTAATGCGCTTCGGTGCGGCCAAAGATTGAAAGACTGAAAAACCATCCCCATCCTACGGCGCAATCCCATAAGTCTTGCTCGAGAACGACGGCTTGCGTTGGCGAAATCTGCCGCGTCGAATACCTCATCGCCGAGCGATACTTTCCCGGACGTGGGCTTCTCCAAAAAGTTGAGGCACCGAAGGAGCGTGCTCTTTCCAGATCCTGAAGCGCCGATGATGCTGATCACTTCACCTTCCTGGGCGGTGAATGACACGCCTTTCAGGACCTCGAGCGGGCCGAAGGACTTCCGGATTTCTGACACTGCGAGGGCAGGATGAGAAATAGCTTCCATTGGAAAACAGTTGAACCCCAGTTATTTTTTTCGGATGATAGCGGTATGCAGCTGCTGTGTACAGTGTTTTTTTTGAATCTGAATTTGCACCTGAAAACTATGAACCGCACGCTTGAGAGTCCTACGGGACTCGTTCCGAAAACTCATAGCTCGGTGACAGCGCCATTGCGGAGGACGTAATTGTGGTTGAGGCAATTGGCTCGGAGACGGGGTCTGCGTAGACGTGACATCGTCGCCGTCTTGAGGGTCAGGTCAATGTCCGGTCAGGGAAGCAGATAAGGCTCACACTCAAGAGGCATCCTCGCATCCTCTTTTACCCGGGAACGGGCGCCCGGATCACGAGGTGATCAGTTGTGGGCAATGTCGTCGGGGAGACGGAACAGCCCCAGCTTTGTTTCTCGTGCCAGTTCGGCAAGCTCGGCAATCATAGCTTCATTGGCATGACGCGCCGCGACCAATCCGTGCACGCCAATGGCGATTGCTTCTTGCCCCATCCCGAAGCTGTCGACGACGGCGAGAGCACTGAATCCCTCGGCGACCGCAGCACGCAGAAGGGCGAGTTCGGATTTTGCACCGTGTCCGAAGTCCTCTAGGTTCACGCGCATTTCGCCATCGATCGCAGTCACGCTCGGGAAGTTGACGACCCCATGGCAGCCGGCGTTGTCAAGTGCCTGGAAGATGTCCGCGTGGCGGCGGAATGGATCGAGCGCGAGCACGCCCGCGAACATCTCGCTCGGCCAGGAAACGTTGCTGCCGAGGCCCGACAGGAGGCGACCATTGGCATCATGGATTGGAAGCAGGACGAGGCTGTCAAAGGCGCTTTGCTCAAGGCCCTCACAAGCCGGGCAATAGAGCGCCACGGATTGTGGCGGTGCATCGGAGGCGACGAGATCGGTAATGATCGGGATGGGGCGGAGGTTGGAGGGCAAGGTCATTGGACACCGTTGTGAGAGACCTACCCAATCTTACCCAACTCGGCGAACCCTGACAATTGATTTGCTCCGCCGGCGAAGACAAGGCTTTTGGAGAACGAGGAGGCCGGCGGAAGCCGGGAGGAGAACGATGAACAGAGTCTATGTGGTCGGGACCTACGATACCAAGGGTAGCGAACTGCGCTATCTCTGCGACCTTATTCGCGCGACGGGCTGTGACGCCGTTCTGGTCGATGTCTCGGTGTCGGAATTCCACAGCGAAGCCGCCGATGTCGACGTCCAGCCGTATGAGGTCGCGCGTTTTCATCCGAATCCCGGGAAACCTGAGGATCTCAGGGACCGCGGCAAGGCTGTTGCCGCGATGTCCGAGGCACTGGTGGAGTACATCCGAACACGCACTGACGTTGATGGCATCATTGGCGCCGGTGGGACGGGCGGCACGGCGCTGATCGCGCCAGCCATGCGCGCGCTACCGATCGGCACTCCGAAGGTGCTCGTCTCGACCGTCGCCTCAGGCAATGTTGCTCCCTATGTTGGTCCAACCGACATGAGCATGATGTATTCGGTCACGGACGTATCCGGCCTCAACCGGATCTCGCGGGTGGTGCTTGCCAATGCCGCCCATTCGATAGCCGGTATGGTGCTCAGCAAGGTCAGCGCCGCCACTGACGAGAGGCCGGCCATCGGTCTGACGATGTTCGGGGTCACCACTCCGTGCGTCCAGGCGGTCACGCGGGCGCTTGAGACAGACTTCGACTGCCTGGTATTCCATGCGACTGGAACGGGGGGGCAGTCGTTTGAGAAGCTTGCCGACTCCCGCCTGCTTGTCGGTGGCATCGATGTATCCACCACAGAAGTCTGCGATTATCTTGTTGGCGGCGTCTTCCCCTGCACGGCTGATCGTTTCGGCGCCTTCGCGCGCACCAGACTTCCCTATGTCGGCTCCTGCGGCGCGCTCGACATGGTCAATTTTGGGGCGATGGATACAGTTCCCAGCCAGTTCCGCTCCCGGCGCCTTCATGTCCATAATCCCCAGGTCACGCTGATGCGCACGACCGCGGAGGAATGCAATAGGATTGGCGAATGGATCGGTGAGCGGCTGAACCTCTGCGAGGGGCCGGTCCGCTTCCTGATCCCCGAGCTCGGCGTCTCGGCGATCGACGCGCCCGGCCAGCCCTTCCACGATCCCGAAGCGGATGACGCGTTGTTCGCAGTGCTCGAGCGCACGCTCCGCCGCACGGCCAAGCGGCAGCTGATCCGCGTCCCCCTTCACATCAACGATCCGCAATTTGCGGAACTCCTCGTCACCAACTTCAAAGAGGCCCTTCGTGAGCACTGATACCTTTGTCGAGCGTCCCACTCGTGCGCAACTGATCGACCGATTTCAACAGAAAATCCGCGTCGGCGAACCGATCATCGGCGGCGGCGCCGGAACAGGCCTTTCCGCAAAGAGCGAGGAAGCGGGCAATATCGATCTCATCGTGATCTATAATTCCGGCCGCTATCGCATGGCCGGCCGTGGCTCGCTTGCCGGGCTTCTCGCCTATGGCAACGCCAACCAGATCGTCGTCGAGATGGCGAGTGAGGTTCTTCCGGTAGTCAAGCACACGCCGGTGCTCGCTGGCGTCAACGGTACCGATCCCTTTGTCGTCATGCCGACCTTCCTGCGTGAGTTGAAGGAGATCGGCTTTGCCGGCGTTCAGAACTTTCCGACCGTCGGTCTGATCGATGGGCTCTTCCGACAAAACCTCGAAGAGACCGGGATGAGCTATGCCCAGGAAGTTGAAATGATTGCCGCGGCGCACAGGCTTGATCTCCTGACCACGCCCTATGTGTTTAGCCCCGAAGATGCTGTCTCGATGGCGAAGGCCGGCGCCGACATTCTCGTCTGCCACATGGGGCTGACGACGGGCGGTGCGATCGGCGCGAGGTCGGGCAAAACCATGGAGGACTGCGTCCTTCTGATCAACGAGTGCATTGAAGCCGCGCGCGCAATCCGCGAAGACATCATCATCTTCTGCCACGGTGGTCCGATCGCCAATCCGGAAGACGCTCGCCTCGTCCTTAATTCTTGCAACGGATGCCACGGCTTCTACGGAGCAAGCAGCATGGAACGGATTCCGACCGAAGAAGCCATTAAATCCCAAACGCTCGCCTTCAAGGCAATCCGCCGGAAGACGGCGGCCTGATAGGAAAGGAAGATAAGAAAAATGTCAGTCTTCAGAAGTGGAGAGCAACCGCCAAGCTGGTGCGAACTCACCGGGTTTGAGTTCTTCGAACTCTCCACCGAGGCCCTGCCGCTCCCGGTCACTGCCGAGAGACAGCGCTTGCTGGTCACGCGCGGTTCGTGCCGCGTGACTAACGCGAAAGGAGCGCAAGTGCTGAGCGAAGGCCAGTTTCTCGACATGGATAAGGCCAGCGGTCCCTTCGCCGCGGATGCCGGCGGCCGTACCGCACAAGTGCTCGTCTTTTACGGAACATGGGGCAACGAACTTGGCGGATGCGGCATCTTCGAACTCACTCCGAGTACGCCGCCTTGGGCAAAGGGAGACCCTGTCAGTTATCCAAAGTCAACAGCCTTTGACTCTCACTATCATGACTGCGACGAATACTGGGTGATCGTCGAGGGAGCAGGGACGGTCGTCGTTGGGTCGCACTCCTTCGACGTCGAAGTGGGCGATTGTGTCCCAATCGGCATGGGTCACCACCACGACCTTCCTCAGGTCCTGACCAGCGTGAAGGGTGCTTATTTCGAGACAACGCTTGAGGGCAAGAAGCGCTTCGGTCATTTGTGGGAGCATACGCACGGCCCTGCCGACGTCCGTCGGGAGCGGGTCTGACCAATGCCAAAGTTCTGCTTATCCGGAGGTAAAATTCATGACGTATAAGGTCCTGCAGATAGGAGCCGGCGGCTTCGGCGAGTACTGGTGTAACACGTTCCTGCCGCCGAACGTCGCGGACGGGACGATCGAAGTGGTCGGCCTGGTGGATATCGATGTCACCGCGCTGGAAATCGGCCGCAAGCATCTGGCCCTGAAGGCGGAGCAATGCTTTACCTCGGCCGCCCAAGCGTTCCAGGCAGTGAACGCCGACTTCTGCACGATCGTCATTCCGCCCGCGCTGCACGAGGGTATTGTCGACCTAGCGCTGTCGCGCAGCATGCACATCCTGTCAGAAAAACCGATCGCCGACACCATGGAGGCGTCTGTTCGTATCGCCGACAAGGTGAAGGCGGCAGGCCTCAAGATGGGCGTCACAATGAGCCACCGGTTCGACCAGGACAAGTCGACACTCAGAGCGCTTGTCCGCGAGAGCGTTCTCGGGCGGATTAATACCGTTTCTTGCCGGTTTTTAGGAGACTTCCGAGCCTACGATTCTTGGGGGCGCTTCCGCCACGAGATGGTTCATCCGATGCTGATCGAGGGTGCCGTGCATCACCTCGACATCATGGCCGATCTCGCCGGGGCACCCTGCACATCTATCTATGCCCGAACTTGGAAGCCTGAATGGGCCGAGTATGAGGGCGACACAGACGTTATCGTGACGATGGACTTCGCCAACGGCGCCAGAGGCGTCTACGAAGGCTCGTGCACACAAGCAACTGGCCTCAACGACTGGGGGAGAGAATATTTTCGTGTGGAAGCGGAATCTGGCACGGCGATTCTCGACAACAGGGAAGTTGAGGTGTTCCACCGGCACAAGAGTTGGATTCGGCAGACCAGCCAACACGGAAAGGGGCAGCACGTATCGGCACTTCGCGGCACGAAGTGGCAGAATTCACTTTTGATCGAGCATTTCTGCCAATGGCTGGGCGGCGGACCTGCCATGGCAACGAACGTGGAAGACAATCTTCAGTCTGTTGCACTGGTTTTCTCTGCCATAGAAAGCGCTCGGCGCGACGAGCCCGTGAAAGTGCAGGAATTCCTCCAGTCTTTTAGGAACAGCCATTAGACCAAGCCTCAATAAGGTGTAGATTGGCCCAATCATGGCTGATCCGATCCTTCGTCCACAGGGTTTTCGACCTATCATCTCCGCTCGCGAACGCGCGCGAGCGGAGATTGTTGCGGCACTCCGGGTGACCGTCAGCAAACCCAATTCCACACTTGTCGGCGCCGCTATCGGCACAGGAATGGCCGCCCAAGCAGCCTCTCGCGGTGGCGCTGACTTCATCCTCGCCCTGAATGCCGGGCGGTTGCGCAGCATGGGCGCGCCATCAATCTTCTCGCTCCTCGCCTTGCGCAACAGCAACGACTTCGTTTTGGATTTCGCCCGATCGGAAATCCTCCCGCTTGCCAAGGTCCCGGTCTTCTTTGGCGCTAGCGCCTTCAATCCTCGCTGCTCCATAGAGACGGAACTCGAGCGAATTGCCAATGCCGGATTCGGCGCAATCGTCAACTTCCCGACCTCTATCTTCCTCGACGGTCGCTTTCGCGCCGACATCGAGGCTGCAGGACTGGGGTTCCAGCGTGAACTCGACATGCTCCGGGCTGCACAGCAGAGGGGCATGGCAACACTCGCTTACGTGCGCACGGTGACAGAAGCGCAGCAGGCCGCTCACGCCGGCGTCGATATCATCAATCTCAATCTCGGCTGGAACGTCGGAGGGACGGTCGGAAGCCGCGCCGGACTGAGCCTCGCGCAAGCTGCAGAATACGCCAAGATCGCCTTCCGGCACATCCGGACGATATCGGAAGAGACACTCTGCGTGCTGGAGGGCGGCCCCATCGTCAGCCCGGACCAGATGTACGAAGTCTCGGCGGTATCCAAGGCCGACGGATATGTCGGCGGCTCCACCATCGACCGGGTGCCGCTCGAGGCATCGATGGAGCAGATCACATCGGCCTTCAAATCCGTCGGCACCTTGCAGAGGCGGATCGATGAACTGGAGCGCCAGCTCGAACATGTGCAACGCGAATATGCGATCGTCGGCCGGTCGCCGTCGATCCAGCAGATCAAGCAGCGGATCGAGAAGCTTGCTGCCTCTCCCCTGCCGGTCCTGATTACCGGGGAAGTCGGAACGGGCAAGAAGCTCCTCGCACGCGCCATCCATGAAGCGGCCAGACGCGTCGGCAGCAAGCTGATCAGCGCGAGCACAGCGAACGCGAGCGGAGAGACGCTCTTCGGCTCGGCCGCCGGTGAGGGTGGACGCAAGATTCTTGGGCTACTCCAGTACCAACCCAACGCAACCCTGTTGATCGAGAATGTCGAAGGTCTTTGCGTCGACGCCCAGGAACGGCTGGTGGAGGTCATCGAAACCGGTGTCTACAGGCGACTTGATGATAACGAAAGAGGTCGGTTCGAGGGCCGCCTGATCGTCACTTCGACGCGGTCGCTCGCCGAGCTCGGCTCAAGCGGACAACTCATCGCCTCGCTCGAGTCGCGCCTCGCCCCCGGACACGTCTTCCTGCCCAACCTGCGCGATCGTCTGGAAGACCTTCCTCTCCTTGCCGAGCACTTCCTCCAGGCGCTCAGAAAGGATCGTCGCAGCCGCAAACTGTCGGTGGATCACTCAGCCTATCGCGTTCTCATGACCTATGGCTGGCCCGGAAATATCCGCGAGCTACGTTCGGTGCTCGAGACGGCCGCCATCCGCTGCGAAGGCGACCGGGTCAAGGCTGAGCATCTGCCACCGTTAGACGAGGCGGACGCGCCGCGGCCGCATCTGGGGGAGGAACGGGACTGGATCATCGACGCGCTGCACCGTCATCGTTTTCGCCGCGGAGAAACCGCGCGCTATCTCGGAATTTCGCGAAAGACTCTTTATAATAAGATGCGATTCTATGGCCTGCCATTACAGCCGCGGAAAAATGCCTAGGCGCTGGCACTCACGAAAAGATTGGTCTTCTTCAAGGCCGACTGATTGCCGCTACATGACAGTGCATGGAATCTGGGTCAGAGCCAGGATTGGACGCAGATAAGAGGTGAACATTCCGTGCCGGTTACAGACTTTGACGAGGACACGGAGTGAGCCGGCACGCATACCGCACTCTCCCACCTGACCGCGAGTGCCGCAGCGCTGAATGCTGAAACGGGCGAACAGCGCATCCGCGCGATCAGATCGCGTCGATGGCTTGTTGATCCGCATGCAAAGCATGTGCTCGACCCATCAAACCTGTTGCTCGATCATCCACATGGTACGCGAATGTCATCCATCGCCATTCACCGCCATCTATGGCGACAGCGGCATGAGCCACGATCATGAAGTGCTTCCGCGACCAGGACCCACCAAGTCTCGTTGGCGCGAGCCGCCAGGGGCTACGCTGACCAAAGGTGCTACGCTCAGCAGTTTTGAACCTACCGCGACACGCCCGGTCTCACGGTGCACCGACATCAGCACTGTGCCAGTTTGATTTGCAACCTCGTCTATGGTGACCTGCTGCCAGGAGATGCTCTTGAGGTTCTCGATCGCGCCGAAGGGCACACGCTCGCGCCAGAGCAGCAGGTCGGGGTAAGACACTGTCTGCGCGTCCCTGTGTTTTGTACCCGAAGATGTTTGCCCATTTTTACCCAACGCGCAGGTCTTTGCCACTTGAATTGCCGCAAGTGCAACGGAAAGGTTTACATTCGAGGAAATCAAATAAAGCCCAATTCAGCCACCCTCCCATCGCGAACGTTATCGGCAAGTCAGGACTCAAATCAAATGATAGCACAAGAATTGAACTGTATCATACTCTCCGACCATCCGCATAAACTGGGCTTGATTGAACGCGGCGCTGCGCTGTTACAGTCAAAAGGCGTCACAAAAACGATATCGCTGGACAATCCGACATGGCGAGATGAACTGTATTCGGCCCTACCTGGTGCAGATCTCCTTCTAATAGCTCCCTGGTGTGTGCCGGACATTTTCTTGGATCGCGAGCTACTTGATCGTGCACCTCACTTGAAGGCTATTGGTGGGACTTTCGATAACCGCTTTACCAACTTCGTTTCAATTGACGCACTAGCGGAGCGCGGAATTGCTTTGATCGACACTTCCCGCTCGATGACACCCACCGTCGCGGAATTTGCTTTAGCCCAAACTCTCAACCTGTTACGAGACATCCCAGCAGCGATCACACTTATGCGAGCAGGCGGCTGGCCACAAACTTCGTGGGATGCTTTTGGATACGTGTATGGCGATCTTACTGGCAAGAAGATTGGTCTCGCTGGCTACGGCAGTATCAACAGGCGCTATCATCAGTTGATTAGCGGGTTCGGATGCCCAACTGCTGTCTATGATCCAATGCTTGACAAATCCGGCGCGGAGCGGTTGGGACTGACTTACACGGGTTCGCTTGAGGAACTGGCAGCCGCTTCAGAAATCTTCGTCGTAGGCATTCCTCCCCTCATATCGACGCTACACTCAATCGGCAAGGAAGTCTTCAATGCCCTTCCCATCGGCGGCCTCTTCATACTCGTGAGCCGTATGGCGGTGGTTGATGAGCCGGCGCTGTGGGAGGCAGTGAACAGCCGTCGGCTTCGGGCCGCAGTCGACGTGTTCAGCACTGAGCCGGTACCCCATGACGCGCCATTCCGCTTCCATCCAAACGTGCTGACAACCCCGCACATTGCTGGAGGTGCGTTCTACTGCGATGAGCGCTGCTTCTATGATGCGTGCGTTGACTGCCTTGCCACGATCGAGGGACAACCGCTTCGTTTCGCGGCTACCCAGACTGATGCAACTATGTATATGGGAGTGGACGCCTCAGGGCGCATGAGGCCGCAGTGACAGCGGCTTAGAAAGACGAGGGGCTTGTCAAAGCTGATTAGGGCTGCGACGGTACCAGCCAGTTAGAAACGCGACACTGGCTCAGCCGGTCAGCTCCCGATCCGACCGGCTGCGCCGCGTTGAAAGGAAGGAGCGGGGGCGGGTGAGTGACACCTCTTCGGCTTTAGCTTTGAGATCGTGTCGCTCCATTCACTCCGCCCCTTCCATTAGGGCCAGCGCCTTCTGCCTTTTGGCAATCACTTCCAGATCGTTGAAATCCGTCCGCCGGCCTGGCTTGCGGCCGCGCTTCTGATAGCCGTTGCTCTGGCTGCCATCACGAATGCCGAACATATGATCTGCCTAGAAGGTGCGGCGAAGTCCGATCCAGTTGCCCTGCTGTTCTCGCCCGGCCTGCATCACCGCGACGATCGACAGCATGTCGTCCAACCGCTTGTTGTCGACGACCGCCGCACGATGCACCGATCGCAACGTGTCGAAGGTTCTGTAGGGCAGGGTAAAGCTCTCGTGCAAGATCTTAAGCCGCCCGTCCGGCTAATCACAGACGACTTTCTTGCCCGCCAGCGGCCTGGAAATCTCGATCAGTTCGAGAATAACAGCACCTCGTCGTAGCGTAGGGTCAAGGATTGCGACAGGGTCCGAACCTCCCTGCGGCATATGACCGCCATCGAGCTTCCCGTGGTCGGCCAGCGGCTGGTGCATGTCCTTCGGATTGCGTGATTGCTTGCTGCAACGGCCATTGAAATCCGAAATGTAATCAAGCGCATAAACATTGGCTGCCTCGATCATATCGACACTGCGAAGCCGCAGTTCCTTGACGGGACGATCGTGAAGCGTTTGATTGGCCCGTTCCACCCGGCCCTTGGCCTGCGGAGTGTCGGCGCAGTGATGTCGATGTTGAGCTCGTAAAGCGCCCGGCCGAATTGCGTCAGGGCGCTTGTCCAGTCTTTCTCCGACGCATGGGTGGAGCGGAAGACACCGTGCTTGTCGCTGTAGAAGGGCATCGGCTTTCCCCATTGCTGCAGATAGGCCTTGTCGCATGCAGATAGTCGAACGTGTTCTCCGATCCGGCAAACCGCAGATGCAAAAGCTTACCTGTGGCATCGTGGATATAGACGAGGCCAAGCAGTTCACATAGGCCAGGCGGCGGTGGCTCTGCAGTCCCCGCCCTCGTCGCATATTGTATGCTGATACTCCTACCCTGCCCTCTCCTATTGCTGAGCGGCCGCGATGGTCGATGCTGCTCATGCTTCGCCAATCGTATAGGACAGGCTCGTTCGCCGGTCGTGATCGACATGCAGTTTCCGCATCGGCGGAGGGACAGGGCGCTGGGGACATTGGGGGAGGAACGGGACTCGATCATCGACGCGCTGCACCGTCATCGTTTTCGCCGCGGAGAAACCGCGCGCTATCCCAGAATTTTCGCGAAAGACTCTTATAACAAGATGCGATTTTATGGCGTGCCGTGCGGCCGCGGGGAAATGCCTAGGAGCGGGCGAAATCACCGCGGCGGCGCTTGCTCCGCATCGCTCAACACCGCGTCCACACCGGCGCGCGGTTCGCGGCTAGAAGTGTTATTATCCCGGCCTCGCAGCCGACAGATCCGGCAGGCCGATGCCGATGCATCAATCGGGAAGATCCTGGCGTTGTTTGAGGACACGCCTCCAAAAAGAGAGCGCTAAAGAAAGTGCAGAAAGGACGTTGCCGCCGCCCTCGCTGATAACTAACCGGCGGCTATTCAGACGGGCAATCACCATCATTATGGCTGCGCGCGGTGTCATTGTCAGGCGCAACGTGCTGCACGGGCCGACGCTTCAGTCGGCGGTCTCCTTTTGCCGTCGATATCCATCGTGTTCTCCCCTGATATGGTGGCAGGATTCGCCACTAGACGCAGTCTGCCGGAATTTACGGCCCGACCACGCAAATTTTCGATATGCTACAAAAAGAGGCTGCCGTCGAAAAATGTTCGACGACAGCCAAGCTGCCCTGGGAGGGCGGGGAGAAAAGAATTGCGCATGGCCGCGTTTCGACGTCAGCTGGCCAATCTCGCTTTTAAAAGTTCGGCGGCCGCCTCGTAGCCGATCGAGGTCACGAGCTCCGTTGCGAATGCCGTGCTGTTCTTCAGGTTGGCTTCGCACCGTGCAGCGTTGGCCTGGCCCCTTCGACGCTGGTTCTCTTAAATGTCCCGATGGCCCGTTCAAGGAGCTCCATGGCCTTGTGGATTCTAAAGATGATCTTCTTCTTCGTCGGCTTGCCACGCAGGTTGTTGTAGTACCAGACGAGCTTGGCCTGGGTCTCGCTGGCGTCCGAACCGGACATGCCATAGAACACCTTGCTCATCTTGCTCGGCGCCATCTTCACCAAGCTCACGGCAACAAACTGATCGACGGCTTTGCGGGCCTCTATTGCGCTGGCTTAGCGGTGAATGGCCACCTAGCAGCACTTCGAGTTGACCGGAAGGCGCTCGGTATTCATCCGGCTCGCATTCGGGCCGACCCTGACAAACTCGGTCGCCCCGGACGGCCGAGAGGAAGACCCAGCTAGAGGTAATATCATCCACCGTAACCATCCTCAGTGAACTTCGTTGGCCCCTTCCCCGCTTTTGAGTCGTGGATCGCGCTTTTCAGATCGCCAATGAAGGTATCAACCGCATCCCCGTGTTTGTAGTTGAGTAGGATATTGATACCGATCGGATTTTCCAGCGGAGCAAACCGCCAGTTTCTGTCGATAAGGCCTTGGCGGACTACCTTCATGTCGGTCCCTGCAGTGCCCCCGATCCCAACAATCCCGGCGAGAGGCTCGCCTAGCACGCAGACCTCATCCAATTGCCGCACTGCCGAAATAATCGCGCGGCGCGCTTCGATTATTTTCCGGGTTCTCTCCCGGTATCCCGAGCGGCCCAAGTACTTCATAACTGCCCACGCAGATGCGACCGCGCCGCCCGGACGAGACCCAGCAATCGTTGGCGTTGTGAATTGACCCGTGGGCCAATCTTCGAGCACGAAACGTTGATGCTCCTCGTGCTGCTTGTCCGACAGAAGAACTAGCGACGCGCCACGGCTTGTGTAGCCGTACTTGTGGAGATCGGCTGACATGGATCGAACGCCTTTGACCGAGAGGTCGAAAGGAGGGATCTCTTCAACTTCCTTTGCGAAGGGCAGGAAAAACCCGCCGACGCATGCGTCCACGTGCAGCCAGAGATTATGGGCGCGAGCCAGTTCAGCCAGTTCCGAGATTGGGTCGATGCATCCAACCGGATAGGCTGGCGCCGATCCAACGATCATGATTGTGTTTTCGGTGATGTGCTCTCGCATAATCCCGACGTCCACGCGGTAAGAGGACGTCGGGGGAAGGCGCACAACCTTCAGACCCATCAGATCAGCGGCTTTGTTAAAGGCGGGATGGCACGTGTAGCCGACAACAATTTCCGGGACTGACTTGGTAGGCCGCTCGTTCCCCGCCCATTCGCGAGCGGTTTTCACCGCAAGGATGATGCTTTCGGTGCCGCCGGTGGTAATCGTTCCTCCCGCGCCGTCAGGTGCCCCAAGTATCTCGAGGGCCATGGCGACGACATCAGCCGACATTTCCAGCAGGCTTGGGTAGAGCAGCTTCCCATAGAGCAGGTTGTCGCCGTGATATGCCGCGTAGGTTTCCCGCCCGATCCTGAAGACGTCATCACCCGCCCAGTATGCCGCCTTCATGTTGTGCGGATCGTTCCACACGAAGTCGTCTTTTCGCTGTTCCTCCAGATCCTTGAGCAGTTCACCCTCGGGCAGGCCATTCTCAGCAAAGCGCAAATTCTCAGTTCCCTGAACCACTGTTTTGCCTCTCATAGGTTGGTTGGCGGAAGCCTGCTCATCCAAGCTCCCGCGTTTTGAACACTTCCTCAACCGCGCTCGCCACGGTGAGAACACGCCGATCGTCGCCATTCTTGGCCATCATCAAGAAGCCGACCGGAAGGTCTCCAGTGGCCTGGCATGGAACCGTCACTGCGCAGCAATCGAAGAAGTTTGCCGGCTCGTTGTTTCGGCCGATCATGAACTCAATCTTCTTTGCCTGTTCGGGATCGGAAAGAGATGAAACTAGAGGTGCGACCAAAGGGACCGTTGGCATCACCACGACATGGAACCGCGAGATGATGTCGTGCGCCTCTTCGGAAACCCTGTTCCGGAACGCCACGGCGTCGGCACGATCCTGAGGAGAAACTGTCTTGCCGTGCATGATGACACGCAATACGCCGGGCTCGATTAAGTCTGCGTTCTCTTCGGCAAACCGCCCGTGGCGCGCGTGAATGTCGCTATGTGTGATAACGGGGAACACGTCGCGCCAGTCGGGCCGCTGAAGCTCGGCCCAGGAAAACTCCGTGACCGTGGCGCCGGCGTCTTTCAGAATGCGCAGAGCGTTTTCAAAGGCAGCAGCGACTGGTCTATCCAACTCGTCGAGAACAAGATCCTGAAGTACTCCCAAGGAAACACCGTGGAGCGGGTATCGGGGGAGCGGCCGCCATGGTGTCGCGCTAAGAACCGCGTCCATGATCCCGCAGCACTCGACGGAGCGGGCGATCGGCCCGACCGTGTCGAGCGTAGTTGAGAGCGGCAGGACGCCCCTCGTCGAAACTCGGCTTTCCGAGGGTTTGAAGCCAACCAGGCCGCAGAGGGCGGCCGGCTGGCGTATCGAGCCGCCCGTGTCCGAACCGAGCGCTGCCACCATCGACCCATCAGCTACAGCGGCAGCAGCGCCCGACGACGATCCCCCACATATACGGGATGGGTCCAAGGGATTGCGCGGCATACCAAACACTCGGTTTGCGCCGGTATTGTCGCATGCGAACTCCGACATGTTGGACTTGCCAACTATGATTGCTCCAGCAGCCCTCAAATTTCCAACGCTCTCGGCGTCTCGTTGGGCCGGCAGCGAATTGGCCAACGATCCCGATCCGGCTTGCGTGACATCGCCTCGGACATCGAAATTGTCCTTCACCACGATGGGCATGCCTGCCAGCAATGACGTCGAAGGCACCCCTTCATCGTGCAATCGGTCTTCGTGACGAGCAGCAGCCAGGGAGTCCTCTCGCCAGATCCTTGTAAGCGCATGGCTGCCCGCCTGCTTGAGTGCCTCGGCCCGATCGATAGCCCGCATAGCCAGATCTGTGAATCGGAGGGCACCCGACCCGCGTGCCTTTGCGAGGTTGACGATCGTATCCGACCGCCCGAATGGCATATCTATCGACATTGAGTTCACCCGTATGCGAACGCGGTTATGCATCCTCGCCGCGCTGCCCCAACTACCTGCCAGCAGCAGATACAGAGCCCGTCCTCATGCAGAATTGCCGGCAGGCGTAGCTCCCTGCCGGCAGTCTTCGCTATTGTCGTTTATCTCGAGACGCCGACGCCAAAAGGCACAGGAGTTCGAAGCCAAGAAAGGCGGCGTTTCGGGCCGTCAGGTCCGCAATGTCGAGCGGGGGCGAAACTTCGACGACGTCAGCACCAATAACATCAATTCCCTGCAGGCCACGGAGGATCACCATGGCATCGCGCATTGAGAAGCCGCCAGGCTCGGGAACACCAGTGCCGGGGCAAAAGCTGGCGTCCAACCCGTCAATGTCGAAGGTAATATAGGTGGGCAGATCGCCCACCACTGATCGCGCCTCTTCGATGACCGTGGCGCGACCTTTTTCTTCAAAGTCGTCCATCGTGATCAAAGTCATCCCGACGCTCCGCGCCCAGGTGTAATCATCCGCCGAATATGCCGATCCACGGAGTCCGATCTGAATGACTCGTCTGGGGTCGAGCAGACCCTCCTCAACGGCGCGACGGAAGGGTGTCGCATGGTTCAGCTTCGAGCCGCGGATTTCGTCGCTGGTGTCGCTATGGGCATCAAACTGGATCATGCCGACTGCCCTGTCACGAGCGAGTCCGCGCAGCACCGGAAGCGAGAGTGTATGGTCGCCGCCTAGAACCAGCGGGCGAACGCCGTGATCACGAATCTGGTTGAACCAATCCGTGATGATCTCGAAGCTCATGTCGAGGCTCAGGGGGTGAACCGGCGTGTCACCCAGATCAGCGATCTTCGCGATGTCATACGCAGCGGTCTTGGTGTGGAAATTGACCGGCTTGATGGTCCGTGATTGCTCTCGGATGCTGGCGGGCCCGTGGCGGCTTCCCATCCGATAGACCGTGCCGAGGTCGAATGGAACGCCGACGATGCCGACGTCGATATCGCCGACCTGTTCAAGCGGAATCGCCTTGGCGCGCATGAACGTTGCAACATCCGCATATCTGGGGACGCGGTTTGCATCAGTGGGAGCGAAGTCACTGATTGGCTTGTCCATCTGTGGTTGTCCCTTTTTTCATGTTGGAGGGCGGCATGTCGTCGACCGCCACCGGTCGTTGTTTTCAGTGGAGCGCCGATTGCTTCGCCGTGGTCACAGTCGGTCTCACGGGATAGCGGCGCGGTCCCGAAGACTTGGGCCGTCCATCACGCTGTTGGAAATGACTTCGATACGCCACCCACGAACTCAGGATCGAGCGCGGAGGTTGGTTTGCTGACCTCCCGGACAATTCGGCGGGATGCGATCGCAAGCAATTCCAAGGCTTTGCTTTCAACTTCCGCCTGGCTGCGCCCAAGTGCGTGGATAGGTCCTTCCATTGCGTTCTCTAATGCGCTTCGTTGGGGCCCGAGATTGAACGACTGAAAAACCATTCTCATCCGGCGGCGCAAACCCGTCAGCCTTGCGCGAGAGCGCCGGCTTGCGCTGGCGAATTCCGTCCTCTCGAAAACCTCGTCACCGAGCGGCGCTTTGCCGGACGTCGGCTTCTCCAGGAAGTTCAGGCACTGAAGGAGCGTGCTCTTTCCAGATCCCGACGCCCCGATGATGCTGACTACCTTTCCTGGGGCCACTGCGAACGACACGCCCTTTAGAACCTCGATCGGCGCGAAGGACTTGCGGATATCTGAGACTGCGAGAGCAGGACGAGTTACGGCTTTCATTGGAAAAACGATTGAACCCCTGTTATTTTTCTGAGATGATAGCGGTATGCAGCGGCTGTGTACAGCTATTTTTTGCACATGAACTTCGAGGGCGCCGGTGCTACGCACGCGCTTGACGAGAATGCGCTTAGACGAAGGGACGAAATGTTGAAGAACGATAGCAAGAACCTGAAGACCCCGGAAAGCCGACGGGCCAGCATGCTCGAGATCTCAAACACATTGCTGCTTCGGCTCTGCAGCCTAAGGTATTTGCCGTCACAAACGTTGAGTGAAGCGGCATTGGCTGAAGAGTTTGGCGTAAGCCGCACACCGATACGTCAAGTGCTCCAACAGCTTGCGCTTTTTGGATTGGTCGAATCTCGCAACGGTGTGGGGACAGTCGTAACCGAGGTGCACAACGAGCGTGCGTTGGAGTTATTTGGAATTCGGAAGCACCTGGCGCTTCTCATGAGTGAAATGGTCGATCCCTCACGTTTTCCGAGGGCGAAAGAAAGAATGTCTGAACTGGGAACCGTCGCCGCCGCTTGCAGTCAGGAGCGCGACATTCAGCAATTTGCAACGATCGGGATAAGAATACAGAAGATTATACTCGATACGATATCGTCCGTAGAGTACAGACGTCTGTGGGAAGAATGCTACTATCGCTCCTGCCGCATTTCCTACAGCATAGTTGAATCGGACTGGATGCTGTCCACAAGGCTTCAGCTTGAAGAAATCAGCGATTTGGTGGCCGTCTTCGATAGCGGTGACCCCAAGGAACTAGCGCAACTCTGCAACCGCGCTATCGGCGAATGGATCGTGTTTGCCAAGAGGATTCACGCGGCTCAAACTACTGACAGCAATGACCAAAGCTTTAAGGAACTCCTCCAGGAGTTCAGTGTGCGCGATTGACCGCACATTCCAACATCGGAGTGCCAATCGCGTGCATGGTCTTAAGCCTAGAGCTTCAAGCGACGCGGTATGGCAAGCGGCCGCGCCTGTAGTGTTCTATCACTAGTTGGCTCTTTAGAGCCGGAAGGGCTAGCGCAGTTCGTGCTTCGATAACCTTAAATGTTACTGGTCTGCCTGCGCCTCCATAGATTCCGAAGTGGAATTGAGCGATTAGGGCTTTATATTTGACGATCTGTCGGTGAGCGCGTATCGAGCAAGCCGCTAGTTCCTCAAGTTGGATGGCCTCCCACCGCCCTTCTGGCCGCCAGCGCCGATCGCGAGACGCGGCACCCGTGAGGCACAACATTTCGAAGGCGAGATGTGCCGCGTAACGACGGCGATACTCATGATGCCGTTCCTTTCGTCTCACGGCATGATGACCTTCAATGGCACCCTACAATCCACGTCGGCTCCGCTTAACCAGGTCGCGTGTGCCACCGAACTTGGTCAATCTTCACTGGGCTTTACGAGATCGAAGGACAGCGCCACCTCGGTAGGATGCCTGACATTGTCGAGCACTGGGCAGCAACGCCCTGCGATCTCCAATAGCTTCGAGATGGCTTCCGGCTCTTCCTCACTGGCAATCTTCACAGTCGCGGAGATCACGGGAAAGCCCGCTCGAACACTTGCATCCAGTCCGAAAAACCCCTGACTGTTCATCTCTGCCGATAACTCCACGCCGAGTGACTTCACCTGAATTCCCAAAAAATCGGCATAGCACCTGATCGTCACTTCGATGCTGGCGCCAAGCGCAGCCAACATCGCCTCGGCGGGATTGGGCGCTGTTCCCGTTCCGCCCCAGTTGACCGGTTCATCGATTGTCAAGGTAAGATCACCGAATCTCGATTCTGAACGTAGTCCATCCACCTGCTGTGTCCTCCCCAACATTGTTTCGAGGCATTCACGCGAGTTGCCAGAGGAAGATGCCGCTCGGAGTTGGGCAAAAAGACGCCCCAGCTTCGTTGTAGGTTGTCTGTTATTCATGTCCATACCCTTGCGTATGCCAACAGGATATCCGGTCAAAGTCTACCGGAGCGAAAGGCTGCTCATGGCTAAAAGCCGATAGAGCAGGTTAGGCAAACAAATAGAAACCATGGTTATTCTGTTTTTGGATAAGCTACAGCGCCCCTCCGATCTTTTCGATGCATCGATGCGGCACTCTTCTCGCAACTTGAGCAGTCCCATGATCGTGTTGTTTCGCTCTTATGGTACTGCCATCAATCACTTCCTGGGCTTGTTGTAGAATTCGTTCGCGCAATTCAGCGTCCAATCTGGAAGAAGCGCTTCCGTGACATAAGGAGCACGCCACTCGACACTTCCGAAAGAATCCATGAATGATCCCAAGCCGCGATCACCAACTCCCAAATGAACCGCGGCGAAGCGGCCCATGCATGCCCATCGAAGCCCGARCCCATGAGTTAAGCTTTCATCGATCTGGCGCTAGCGGGTTCGCTTTTAGAAGCAATCGTTCCCTCCTAAATTGTACCTGATGCCGCCGGGCCTCTGCCCGCAGAAAAGTGCAATCAGCCCGATAAAGTCAGAGAATTTACCGTTTGTCGCCGCGCACTAGACTAGGCAGCAATCCAAGATGGTCGCCGGCATCAACAACAATGATCTGACCAGTAATATTTGACGCTTCCGTCAGAAAGAACAGCGCAGCCTCGGACATCTGTTCCGGTGTGCCTGCCTGGCGTAGAGGCGTACGCTGTTCCTCGTCGTCTTTCATCTTGTTGTAGTCACTATCGCCGACGCCATTTAGTATCCAACGGGTCTGGATGAAGCCGGGGCAAATGGTGTTCACGCGAACGGCGGGGCTCAGCCAGCGTGCAAGCATGGGGGTAAGAGTATTTAGCGCGCCCTTAGATAGTACATAGGGCAGTGAGCTGCCGTTGCCGGTAAGGGTGGCATTGCTAGACACATTCACGATCGCACCGCGTTCTTTGCTTTCCTCCCATTGTTTGCTCATGGCCGGAAACACCGCACGGCTCATCATGAAAGCGCCTGTAGCGTTCACGCGAAACATGCGGTCGAAATCCTCCGGTGTGACGTCTTCAAGGTCGCCAGCTTTTTGGAACTTTGTGGTGGCAGCGTTATTGATAAGGCCGTCGATGCGTCCCCATTCGCTCAGGGTCTCGGCGGCCAGTTTGCGGCACTCTGCATCCTGCCCCACGTCGGCTTGTACGACGATGGCTTCAACACCTTGAGCTTTGACTTTGGCATAAGTCTCGTCGGCTTCCTTCTTACTTCGGCTATAGTTTATCGTGACGTTCCAGCCCCGCGCAGCGAGGTCGATGGCACAAGTCGCCCCCATACCCGTTGCCGATCCTGTCACAATTGCCACTTTGGTCATGGTGTTTTCCTTTAGTGCCGCATCAGGCTTTCTTCATCAGCCGGAATGTCCAAAAGCTTCGAGAACCTTGCGCTTGGCCGCTCAACTCCGCACACAACGCCGCTGCCGTTGAATGTTGCCGAGCTCGCTGCATGCAGCAGCTATCCTGCTGCCACGGTTATCACTGGGATCACACGCCACGCCGCGAAAATCGAGAGGCATGAATAAACTCGGTTCATGCTTGGTCGGACCCTGGCGCAGGAATTTACATAGCTCTTGTTCTGACCCCAATGAAGGATCCCTGCACAACTCTCAAGATTTGGCGGGAAATTGGCGTTTTACAACATCAGCTATTTGAGAGACCCTATCATGCTGCATGATACTGAAATGATCCCCATCAACGATATGAACATCCACGAAGCTTGCAGCTTTGTTCCAACCCCATGTCGGATCAGCGGCAGATAAACTTTCGCCGACCAACAGGCTATCAAACGCTCCCGCGACTCGTGCCCGTATGAGCGTTAGAGGAATGGGTGTCCTGCTTGCCTCAAATTGTGAGGCGATTAAAGCGTTTGTCCAGTAGATTGAAGCGGTAGCCCTAAAACTTGCCTCAAGTCTATTGCTATGACATGCAAGATCCAGCATGCTAAACGCCTTCGCAGGATCTTTTTTCAACATCATTCCGAATTCCTTTCGACCCAGCGGTCGGCTAATTGATCCCTCGGGCGCCACGGGCAAGAAAGCATCTGGGGGAGCATCTATAACGACCACACGGCTGACGTCGACACCTAGTCGGTGAAGCCCGAGGCCGACCTCGCTTGCCACTTTGCCTCCAAAGGAATAGCCAAGCAAAACCACTTTACTGTCACCTGTCACCTTCTTTGCACGGTTGGTGATAGAGGAGATAACATCCGCCGGCTTAGGGGCACTTCGCCAAGGGTTAATGCCCTCTGGGTACTCAAGGACTTCGGTGGAGATATCACCTAGCAGTGGAATAAGTTCTGCGAAGTCCATTTGTTCTCCCGTTATACCAGGTATAAGGAGAAGCCGAGCATTCTCAGGTGCGCGCGCTTTCGTACCGGATGGAGCAAGACTAGCAACCTCATAAATCTCATTTGCGAGACTGCGCGGTGTCTGACACTTCATAAGCATTGTCATTGAGACAGATGTGCCGTAACGCTTTCTCAAGTCGTTTCGCAACTCGATGAGAAGCAGCGAATCCAGACCAAGATCATTCCACTTGAGGTCCGGACCCACGGTAGAATCACTTCGTTTACCAAGAAGCGCGGCAATCCGATCGATCACGTCCCGCAGAACATCCTCTTCAACCTGATAGCCGTGATACTCTCCGGATGGCGTGCGGGTTCTACGAATAGCCTTGGATTTCTCTGAAGCAGGACCTATCGACGGTTTGATGTTCAACGGTTGAGAAATAGCCGCTGCGTTGTTCGAAGGTTCCGCGCCGCCCCAGTCTGGAGATCGTTGAAAAAAAGCATTGTCTGTGGGGCAAGCGACAGCCTTATGATCATCGCCGAGAGGAGATGTGCCATCTGATGCTCGTTTTGTCGCGGCAAGCGGCGGAGCACAGAGATACTGAGTCCTGCTGAACGGATAGATCGGCAGAGCGACACGGCGCCACGCGCCGCGATGGGCGAGGTGGCCGAATTCGAGATCGATGCCAAGTTTAAACAGTTCGGCGAGGGCTCTGAGGAACGTTCCCAACTCGTCAGAGCTACGGCAAGAAGCAATCCAGGCTCTACCCTCTTCCGGGTCAACTTCCATGCCGAGCCCGAGAAGCATAGGCTTCGGTCCGAGCTCGACAAATAGCTTTGAACTATCTTCAAGCATATACTGAAGCACATCATGGAAGCGAACAGGTCCCACGAGTTGGTCCGTGAGATAGTTGACCCAATCGTGATTTCCTTGAAGAGGTGCTCCTCTTACCGAGGAGACTACAGGGATGATTGGGTCGGAAAAGCGCAGATTTGCGATTACGGACCTGTATTTATCAACGATGGGGCGCATATGCTCTGAGTGGAAGGCATGCGATATTGGCAGTAGAGTGAACGTACAGCCCGAGACCTCTCCAGTGTCGGCGAGTTTTGCCACCAGGTCAGCCTGACCGGATAATACGACTGCGTTCGGTGAGTTGAATGCCGCGACGGTAACACCACCGCCCAACTCGGACACGAGAAGCGCAACATCTTCCGCGTTCCCCGTGGCCACAGCCATTGCGCCCATTCCGGATGGAAGTTCCGCTGAAAGTCGTCCCCGCTCAGAAACAAGAAAGCAGGCATCTTCTAAGGATAGCACACCGGCGGCGACCAGCGCCGCAATCTCCCCGAAGCTATGACCCGCTACCTCCTCAAACTGCACCCCAAAAGAACGAAGAAGCCGGGTCATTGCGTATTCGAACGCGAAGATCGCCGGTTGCGTGAACTCGGTGCGATTCAGCCTTGGATCTCGATCGGGTGTTTCCTCGATCACCTGTTTGAGGTCGATCCCATGACTGCTCCGTATGCACTCGAAGCAATCTTCCATCGACTCTCTGAAGGCAGGAAACGCGGCAAAAAGCTCTTTCCCCATTCCTGTCCACTGGCAGCCCTGACCAGTGAAGAGACCAGCAATTTTCTTGGGGGCTAAACTGTCGGAGGGGGATGATGCCCCCACAACGACATCGTTGAGCAGTTGGGACAATTCAGCCTTGCTGGACACCGTCCAACCAACCCGGAACCGTTCCGGGCGACGCCCCACGCAGTAGGTCATGCATACATCCCGCAAGCGGAGATCTTTTCCAGAGGCAGCGAGGAGTTCGTAGACCTCCCGGCACAGAGTCACCAACTGCTCGGAGCTACCGGCCGACAGTACGAAGAGTTCATCTTGTTGAGGAGCGCAAGCTACCTGCGCCCTTCCTACACGAGCGTCTCCACCCTCGAGGATCATGTGGCAATTCGTCCCTCCTATCCCCAAGGAACTGATTGCTGCTCGCCTGGGTCTTTCCGATCGATAATTCCAATCCTGGGCCTGCCCACAGGCAATTCTCAGACGGGTTCCCCGCAGCGGCATGCGCTCATTTGGGGTTCGGAACGTGGGTATGGCTGGAATCCTGCCCCTGTGAAGACATAGAGCCGTTTTCAGAAGGCCTGCCGCACCTGCCGCTTCGTCAAGATGTCCAATATTCGCCTTCAGGGATCCGACAAGGCAGTTTTCAGCGGTCGCAGTTGCGCCATATGTTGCCGCCAGAGCTGTGATCTCAATCGAGTCCCCGACGGGTGTACCTGTCCCATGGGCCTCGATGTAGTCGATGTCGGATGCGGTGAGACCGGCATCTGCCAGAGCTGCGTTGATGACATCGATTTGCCCCTCCACGCTCGGTCCGGTATAACTCAGTTTGCGCGCACCGTCGTTATTGACCGCTGACCCTACAATAATGGCGATGATCTGATCGCCATCCCGAGCCGCGAGATCATAATCTTTGAGGACGAGAACCGCGCACCCGTTCCCGAATACTGATCCGTCGGCGGCCGCATCGAAGGGTCTGCAGCAACCAGTTGGTGACAGGATTACACCTTCGTGCGCGAAGTAGCCTACATGCTGCGGCGTTGAAACTGAAACGCCGCCGGCTAACGCCATGTCGGCTTCTCCTAAGCGGATTGCCTGTACAGCATGATGAATAGCGACCAACCCACCTGAACAGGCGGAACCTACCGCGAGACTGGGACCCGTCAGATTGAGTTTGTTCGACACCCTCATCGAAACGTGCTCTGGAGAGTTGCCCTGCTCGATAAAAATTTCGCCGACATTCCGAATGAGCCGATGGCTCAAAAAGGGGCCATCGCATTCATCCATCACTGATGGCAAGATATTGTTGATCAGATATGTGCTCGCGCCACTCGCCGAATACACACCGGTCCGGTAAGGAACCGCCGTCGGGGCGTAACCTGCATTTTCCAGGGCATGCCAAGAACACTCAAGGAAAATGCGTTGCTGCGGATCCATCAGCGCAGCTTCGCGATCACTGATGCCGAAGAATTCGGCGTCGAAATGATCGTGGTGCTCAAGGAAACCACCCGTCCTCACAAAGTTCTCACATATGGATAGCGCGGGCGGGTCGTTCTTGGATTCGGAAAGGAAGATTTGATTATTGATGAGACCTTTCCACAGTGCATCAACGGAGTCGGCGCCTGGGAAGCGTCCAGCCATACCGATGATCGCGACTGCATTTCGCGTCAAAGAAGCTGCAAAAGCCGCTTCGTTTTCGCCGAGAGTGGCGCGGAGCTTCGCAGTCTTTAGGATCGATTCCAGTGTGGTCTCATCGGTGATATCGGCCACGGAAACATCGACCTGCAATTCCTGCTTCAAACGTGTTATAAGTTGCATCGCGCTCAGCGAGTCGCCGCCTGCCGCTCTGAAGCTCCGACCGTTCCCTCCGGGAAGGACTTCATTCCAGATGTCTGACCCGCGCCGCTGGACGTTATTCCCTTGGCCGCTAACACGAGCCGGTGCTCTCACGGCGGAGGCCGCCATTGACTGGAGCACGCCACGGTCAATCTTGCCTGTTGACGTTTCGGGAAACGCCGAGAGTGTGCAGGTCCGGTATGGAACCGCTGTCGCATCCAAGGCGTCAGTAATCAGGGTTCTGATATCCTCCTCGAGCACATCACTCTTCGGGTCTTCTGCCGACGTTACGAAGGCCACTAGTTCGGATCGCCCACTGATCTCGACTGCGACGACGGCAGCTTGGTTAACGTATCGAGAACGCTCTATGGTCGCCTCAACCGCTGCGACATCGACTCGCTTGCCGCGGATTTTGACCTCCCGGTCGGCCCGCCCAGCGATGGCGATGCTGCCGTCAGGAAGGATGATGCCGAGATCCCCTGTTAGGTACTCGTCTGCTGCACCTGTTGAGGCGGAAGGGAGGGGCAATAGATCGTCGGCCCCAGACTGCATGTAGCCTAACGCGACCTGACACCCCTTGACAACAATTGGACCCTCAGAGCCCGGTTCCGACGTGACCCCCTTGGAGGTGAGCACGCCCACCTCCATACCCGCTATGGGAACGCCGATCGATGGCAGATCCGGCCATTCTTCAGGGTCTCCGGCGAGCCGCAGAGACGTCACGTCTTGCACCTCAGTCGAGCCATAGTTGTTGTAGAGGGCGGCGCCGAGGCGATTAAATAGTGATCTGATTTCCCCAGTGATCTTTAGCGGCTCTCCGGCCGTGGTGACGTCTTTGAGGTAAAGCGGCTTAGCAAATGCGGAGGCCGCCAAGGCCAACTGATTGAGCACACTGTAGGGCAGATATGCCTTTTCGACGCGACATGATGAGAGCAGCTTCAAGAGCAGCTCAGCATCCTGCCGCTGCTCCCCCATCGCTAAAACGGCCGTTCCTCCTGAACTGATAGCAGAAAACAGTTCATGAAATGCAACGTCGAAATTGAAGGAGGCGAATTGCAAATGAACCGTGCCAGGTTCACATCCCCTGAAACGGATGTCCCATTGAATCAGGTTGGCAAGCCCACGGTTTGGCATGAGCACGCCCTTGGGTGTTCCTGTCGTCCCAGAGGTGAAAAGTAGGTAGCAGCCCGCTTCAGGGGTTGAGAGGTTTTCAACGTTGGAAATCTCGTCGCCCAATCGTCGCTCCACAAGAATCGTGTCAATGCAGAAGGACTGCAGGAGCCGCAACACTTCCGCAGCGACGGGGGTGTTGTCTGTAAGAACGATGCGTTTTGCCCGGGACGCCGCTAAGATGTTCCGGATTCTCGTCTCGCTCGCTACCATGTCGAGCGGACATACCGTTGCTCCGCTAAGCATAACCCCGAGAATGATGATTACGGAATCGAGGTGACGAGAAGGATTCATCAAGATGATGTCACCGACGCAAACCCCGTGCGTTACAAGCTTTTGCGAAACGTGCAAGGCATGACCCAATAGCTCCCTGTACGTCATGCGCTCGTCGCCGCACTGAACTGCAATCCTCTGGGGAAATTTATGTGCGCACTCTATGAACTCCTGAGACACGGTGCGTGCGGCAAACAGCATATGTCCGGTCTCGGTCGCATTTGTCATGGTGTCCCGTCCTTCTGCTGTCAGTAGGTTGACGAGAGCTCCTTAGACGCTAGGTCGTGGACTTCGTCGCCGTTCAGAGCGGGAAAGAAAATACAGACCAGACGGAGGTCTTCCTCGTCGGCGATAAGGTGGTGGGCGTCGTTCTTGTCGAGTGCATACATCGTGCCGGGGACGATAGCATGCTCTTCACCGGTGATGTCGTTGCGAATGCGCCCCTTGCCGGCGATACAGTAGCAGGTTTCGACGTGATGGCGGTACTGCAGCAAGGATGAAGTCCCGGCCTTTACGATGGTGTCGGTCAGCGAATAGGGAACTCCATCGGCCTTGACTAAGAAACGACGGCTCCTTCCATTGCCCCAGGCAACGTCACGCCTGGTACCCTCGATACTCTCAAGCTTGCGGATTATCATACGAATGCTCCTCATATGTCGCGTGCATGCTCCAACGTAGCCAAGGACGTCATCGTGCGAGAACTACCTACGCTGGTAGTTGTAAATCCTCCATTCAGGTTCCTAGCTTCAGTTATGAATTACTCTTTTCCATCGTTAGACATTCCTGTTCCCGCTCTTTTGCGGTTGGGAACAGTGGTCATCGCGCTCGAACGCTGGGATGCAATCGTGGACTGCCCATACGATGATTTTCTAGGAGCGGCCGATAAAAGTCGGCTTGCAGGTCTTCATAGCTCCCAAGCGCGAGCAGAGTTCATCGCGGGTAGAGCGGCTCTGCATCACGCCGGAAGAGCCCTCAGCTATGATGTGACCGGGATGCATATTGTCTACGAACCAGGCTCGGGGAAACCACAGTTCGCCTCCTCAGAGGATTCCTTCCAGTTCAGCATAACACATACAAGGGGCCTGGCGGGTTGCATCGCTTCGAGAAATTCTCTCGTCGGCTGCGACTGCGAGCGATTGGATCGCGTGATTGAACCGCAAGAGCTTTCTATTGATCTTTTTGGCAGAGCCTTTACAAGTAAAAGAGACTTTCTAGTTGAGTGGACAAGACTCGAAGCTTCGCTAAAGCTCCATGGCCACAAGCTAAGCGATGTGATCGACCGTAGAGCGCAGCTTCTTCCGGGCGCTAGAATCAAAGCCTCTGAGAACTACATCGACGTCGGAGCTATCAAATCAAGCTTTGATATTAACGGTGAGTTTGTTTTCAGCTATTGTGTCGGAAAGAATTGCGAAAAACACTCCCGGTAAATAAGAGCGCAGCCAGCGAAGCTTGATGACGACTGCAGTGCTCTAGGAAGGCTTTTAGAATGATACCCTTGTGCACATTAGCCGCCCTAAAAGTCGTGATCTGATCTTCCAACTGGACGTCTTGGTTAGAGTTTGCCGTGTGATTTTCTTGCGGGAAGCGAGCGGAGAATGATGAAGGCGTCGCGGTTTTCGGACGCGCAGAAGCTTTGGAGGCCAGAATGGCGTTGCAGACCGGGAGATATCTTGGAATCCTAGACCTTGAATATGGGTCGCCGTCAGGTGTGACACCGCCGCCGCAGGGCTCGATGATGAGTTCGGCTACTTTCGACTTGCCTGTGATCTCGGAAACCGTCGAGGGAGCTTGGGCGGACGTGGTAATGCGCGGCGATCCTGCGCTCGAGCCGGCATACGTTGCGGCAACTCAGCGGCTGGTAGAGCGAGGCGCGGTCGCAATTAGCTCGTATTGTGGCGCTGCTATTCGGCATCAGGCGGCGCTGGCCGCGGCAGTAAATGTCCCGGTAGTGACGTCGAGTCTGCTCTTGGTACCTATGCTGCTCCGCCAGTTGCCCCCGAGGACAAAGCTCGGTGTCATAACCCTTGATACGCGAGCTTTTGGAGAAGATTTGCTTCGCCTCAGTGACCCGACTGAGCGGATGAGAATCGTCATCGGCGGCCTCGAAGGCGGAAAGTTGGTCGAGAATGAAGCAATGTGCCCGCCACAACCGACCGATATTGCTGATATCGAGACTGAGATCGCTGCCTGCGTCGCGCGTCTCCGCGCCGCAAATCCGGAAATCGCGGCGCTTCTGTTCTCATGCACGTTATTTCCGCCGGCCACGCCGATGATCCGACGCACGACAGGACTGCCTGTGTACGATATCACAACCATCTGCCGGATGACTCTCCAGTCCATCGCCTGATGGTGTTCTGGCGGTGCAGGCCTGTAAGCTGTATAAGGTCGGTGTCGGCTGTCTCAGGCGTCTAGAAATCGGCTGTTGATAAGTGTTCTAAACCGGCACTTGTCAGCCTCGCTATCCGCGGCTCGGTCGTCGGGTGTGAAGAATTCAGAAGGGTTGATATTTTGATGAGATTTGGCGCGGCATAGCAATTGCTATCGCAAGAAACGACCGGTCTTGGATCTGTTTCCTTGTGATATCGAATTCGGTTTCGCTCTCGACTGAAGTCTGATTCACCGCATTTGGGGTGACAAACGGGAGTCGCTGGATGTCCAGACCAACCGAACGGTGCGAGACAAGAGAGCAAGACATTTTCCGGTCGCAGCTCGACCAGATCATTGATATGATGCACGAGTTGATCCGCCTGGCTTCAAACCACTCCACCGGGGCAAAGCCACTTGGCCACCGCTCCCGGGTCGAGACGGTCAAGGCCGGGAAGAGCGTCTACTTCACAACGCTCGCGGACCTGATGCCCACGGGGTCGTCATGGACGAGATGGTCGTTTTTCGGCGGACAGCCCAGGGTTTCGGCGAAGGGGTGAAGGCTGAAGGAGTGATCAGCACCTTCGAGCGGACATGCTCCGGCATGACCTCGGCATGCTGACGCAGTCAATAACTTGATCCCTCGAACTGCACGACAATGGCAAGGTGCAGAAGCCTGTCGAGCAGCGCGGTGGCGACGACAGGATCGCCGAAAACATCGCCCCATTCGGCAAGTCCACGACTTGAGGTGAGGATCACTGCGCCGCGTCCGTAGCGGGCGTTGACCAACTGGAAGAACAAATTACCGCCGCCGGCAATTACGGGCAGATAACCGATGTCGACGATCAGCAGGCTTGGCCTGCGTGCGCCGTTCCGCTCGTCACAGCACGGCAGGCCGGGCCGACGGCGTCAGGTCTGCGAGCTAGGCCTCGACTGCATGATGGTTGCGATGGCCATGATCCCACAGCGCTCGGGCGAGCGGATGAAGACGAACCGACGGGACGCGGTCACACTGGCGCGGCTGCATCGAGCGGGCGAACTGACCGGAGTATGGGTGCCGGACGTAGTCCACGAGGCTGTTCGCGATCTGGTCCGAGCCCGCGAAACCGCGGCAGACGACCTGCGCGGCAAACACCAGCAACTCCTCTCGTTCCTTCTGCGCCTTGGGCGGATCTGGAGGGCGGCGGTCATTAGACGTTGGGCGCACAGGCGCTGGCTCACCCGCCAGAGCTTCGAGCATACGAGGCGTATTGGGTGATGCGTGGCGCCTCGTTTCTGGTCGCAGTGATCTTAGCGGCCGAGATTGGAGATGTACGCCGCTTCTGGACGCCCCTGCAGCTGATGGCCTTCCCCGGCCTGGTTCCGGGAGAGCGCTCGACCGGCGCGACGGCCCGCCGGTCGAGTCTTACTTGCCGGCAATCGACGCGCCCGCCGCGCCTTGGTCGAAGCGGCCTGGACTTACCGCTATCCCCGCCAGGTCAGCGAGGCTCTGAGGTCCGCCTCGAGGGGTTGGCCCAGCCCGTGCGCGATGTTCGCAGACCCGACTTTGCGCCCGCTTTCGTCGTCTCAGTGCTGCCGGCAAGAAGCCGCCGGTCGTCGTGGCCGCGATCGCGCGCGAAATGGCCGCCTTTCTGTGGGCCATCGGCCGAGACATTGCACCGTCATAGCGGTGTCGACCCAGTCCGCTGCACAGCGCTGGAGGCGGGGCCACGGTGGGAAACTCCCGTCGCTAGCTGTGTGGCCGAGCCCATGCGCCCGACGCCCGCGCTCTAGACGAGGACGGCCCCGAGACGACGACACGGAAGGCGGTACCCAACCCGCGGATGAGGTTCTGATCAACTGTCGTCTCTGGCCCCACCTGCCAGCCCTGTGCAGCTTCAGCCGACTCGACTGCTTTCGCGACCGCTGCCAAGCAGCCGATCGCCTCTCGCCTACACTGGGAACGTGAGAGGCTATTTGCGATACCTCCTTAACGAATTGCCGCTACGCGCTGTCGATGCTGATATTGACGACCTAGTGCCGTTCAGCTTCGCCAAAAACTGCCTGATCAGCCAAATGCCGCACTCGATGCGAAGGCGATCCGTCAACATCGCGGGGTGCCCAAAAATAGAGCTTACGTTACTACCAGCTTAGGTAGTTGTCGCACGGTAGCATCCTTGGCTACATTGGAGCATGCACGCAACATACGAGGAGCATACGAGGAGCATTCGTATGATAATCCGCAAGCTTGAGAGTATCGAGGATACCAGGCGTGACGTTGCCCGGCCAATGGAAGGAGCCGTCGTTTGGCGGTAAACACTTGACCCTGAAGAGCCTGGAAAGCCGGCGGGTCAGTACGCTTGATATTTCAAACACGTTGCTGCTTCGGCTGTGTAGTCTGCGATACTTGCCGTCACAAACGTTGAGTGAAGCGGCACTGGCAGAGGAGTTCGGCGTGAGTCGCACGCCGATACGACAGGTGCTCCAACGGCTTGCACTTTTTGGATTGGTTAAATCCCTAAACGGGGTGGGCACAGTCGTAACTGAGGTTAATAACGAGCGGGCTTTGGAGCTGCTTGGAATTCGAAAGCACATGGCGCTCCTAATGAGCGAAATGGTCGATCCCTCATGCTTTCCAAGGGCGAAACAGCGGATATCTGACCTTGAAAAAGTTGCGGTCGCTCGCAGTCAAAAGCGTGACGTTCAGCATTATGCTACAATCGGGATCAGGATACAGAAGATCATATTCGACGCTATATCATCGTGCGAGTTTAGGCGGCTGTGGGAGGAATGCTACTACCGTTCCTGTCGTAGTTCCTACAGCATTGTAGAGTTCGATTGGGTGCTGTCGACGCGCCTTCAACTTAAGGAGATTCGTGATTTGGCTGCCGTGTTCGATAGCGGAAATCCTAACGATCTGGCAAGACACTGCAATCATGCTATTGGCGAATGGATGGGATTTGCCAAGCGGATCTACGCAACTCAAGATTCCGACGCCAATGATGAAAGCTTTGAAGAACTCCTCCATGAATTCAGCTCACGGAACTGATCTGCGCAGGCTCAATGGCACGGTAGTCCGCTTGGCACGCCGGCTCTTGTCGTCGCGAATTCATCCAGGGTGCCCCGCAGGTGCTGGTCCGGGCCGGTGACGCGGTCGAAGCCGGTCAGGCGCTGGCCACCGTGGAAGCGATGAAGATGGAAAACGTGCTGAAGGCCGAGCGTGGAGCGCTGGTGAAGTCGGTCAAGGCTGGGCCGGGCCAGTCGCTCGCGGTCGACGAAGTCATCATGGAGTCCGAGTGATGAGCAGCAAGACCATCAAGGACTGGAAGGTCTCGCCGAGAGTGAACTGAAGGCCTCCCCTGAAAAGCTTCTCCGGGAACCGCCGGAGGGGATCGCGGAAAGCTGCTCTATACCGGCGACGATCTCGACGGCATCACGCATCTTTCGTCCCTGCCCGGCTTTGAGCCCTTCGTGCGGGGTCCGCGCGCGACCATGTATGCTGGCCGGCCTCGGACGATCCGGCAATATGCGGGTTTCTCGACAGCCGAAGCGTCGGAATTCATGCCCACGAAGCCGTCTTCTCTGATGCTGCGCATCCATTGCCAGACGTCGGGCGTGTCGCTGCAGGAGCAGGACCCCTACAACAACATCATCCGCACCGCCCCGACGCGATGTCGGCGGTGCTCGGCGGCACGCAATCGCTGCACACCAACTCCTTCGACGAGGCGATCGCGGCTCCCCACGGAGTTTTTTCCGCCCGCATCGCTTGCAACACCCAGTTAATCCTGCAGCACGAGACCGGTGTCACCAAGGTGGTCGATCCGCTTGCCGGATCCTACTACGTCGAAAGTCTCACGGATGAACTCGCGGAAAAGGCATGGTTCTGATCGAGGAGGTTGAGGCGATGGGCGGCATGACCAAAGCCGTTAACGACGGACTCCCGAAGCGGCTGATCGAAGCCGCCGCGACCAAGCGCCAGGCAGCAATCGACCTTGGCGACCTCCGCTTCTTAGCCGTTGGTGTTTTCACTTCTGCGTCCGTCGCTACAGCCGCAGCAACTGGTCCCGCATTACTCTCGTCAGCTATTAGCAACTCGCTCCTTTAGTCATCGCCTGTTTTCGGCTGAGTGCTCCACAGAGTCAACACAACCACCGGATCCTGCTTTACGGATGTTGATGTTTGGCTTGTGCCTGGAGCCTGACGATGCACGGTGAAAGGGTCGCAGCTCTCACCTGAGATAAACGGCGCCTGCCTGCCACTATGCCCCAATTTAACGACCGTGGTGACCCATCAAGTTTGGCGCAGGTTCGGCGCGAGCGCGAACGGTGTCGCGTATGCCGCAGGGCACCTTCATCTAGAGAGCACACCCGCCGTACGGCCATGCCGCAGAAGTCCAGGACACAAACGTTGGCTAGGCCCATAGGTCAAGATGGCAGCACATGAATCCGGTGCCGTGACCTAGCACCTCTCGGTAGCCGACCTGCTAATACACCACCTGCTTTTCGTTTCGAGGGGCGCCGCAGAGTTGCCGGTGAACGACGTCCTACAGCATCTCCGTCCGGCGTCGTTGACGCCGGCTCACGAAACGTCGAAACGCTCAAGCATCTTTTTGAGCTGATCGTTCTGCAGATAAAGTTTCTGAGCCAGCCGTCGTCGCAGCTCTTTGATTTCCGCGTCGAGGTTTGCCACTTCGTTGAAGAAAGGATCCCCGGAAGACGAGGGTTGTACGCTTTGCGCTTCATTTGTGGCGACAGCGCTTCGCGGAACCACTTGGGTGCGGGCTCTCTTCGGACGTTCTCGGCGCGCGATTCGCGATTTTTCTTGGGGCTTTTTGCTTTTCTCGCCTTTCGGCCCCAGTGCCTTCCCCCCGGCACCCGAATGATTGGTTTCACTGGGCGCAGGGGTTTTAGCCTCTTGAATGTCAATCGGCTGGCTGATTGCCTGCGTGAGATTGGGATCGCTTGTCGGCTTATCCGACAACATCGACACTTGATCAATCGGGCCGTCTGCATCCTGATCAGGTGTGCTGGAAGCTTCTGTTGGATTATCGGACGGAAGTGCCGACTTGTTTTCCGCTTCGCTTTCGCGACCCTCGGGATCAGCGTCATGCCCAATCGAATTCTCGTGCACTTTCGCCGGTCGCCGCGACGACAATTGAACAAGAAATTTCCGCGGTGATTTCATAGTGTTCCTACCTCGAAAAACGTGGACTGCAATCCCGCTGCAGTCCTGTACCTTCAACGCCGTTCGGCCGGGCACCGTGACGTGCGGCCAGCGAATATCTCCCCAACATGAACTGAGGATCATTGTGTCCACAAGAGCCTTTCGACCCGAAGGGCTTGGTGACGTAGTCGCGGGCGCCGGCTTTGACTCGGCGCACCTGGTCAGCCTCATCAAGGTCGTCACCCCTGATGATCCTGATCGGAAGATTTACCTTGGCGGCAAAATCCCTAACGAGCCGAAGACCATCTTCTCGGCCAAGGCTCAAATTATTGCTAGATCGATCGCTTCGGAAGCCATTTTTGCCGACAGGCTCCTGGGCGTTTTCCACCGCTGGAAGCCCTCGCCTGCGCCCTGGATGCGATCGAGCAGTCCGGCAAGCCTTTGAGAACTGCCGATGCTCATCCTTCAGCACCCGGTTTGGCGCATGTTGAATGGCAGTGCACTGCCAACCGGAAAGGAAGCCCAGTTCCCTTGACGCCCCGATCATCAATTGCTGCCTTCTTGCTCGCTCGATCGCGCTTCACGCTCTTTCAAAATCGCGTGCTGTATTTTGCCCAACGCTGTTCGCGGCAGTTCTCTCGTGAAAATGAACTCCCGCGGGACCTTGAAGCGCGCGACCTGCGACTGCACATGCGCTGCCAGTGCTTCCGCTTCGATCCGTGCCCCTGCCCGCCTGACCACATAGGCAACCGGCACTTCGCCCCAGCGGGAGTCCGGGCGACCGACTACGGCGCATTCCGCGACATCGGGGTGCTCTCCGAGCACACGCTCGACCTCGGCCGGATAGATGTTTTCTCCGCCGGAAATTATAAGGTTCTTTTTGCGATCGCGGACCCAAAAATGGCCGTCGGCATCGCTTTGCCCGATGTCGCCAGTGCGATACCAGCCGTCGCGCAATGCCTCGCGGGTCGCTTGTTGATCGCCCCAGTATTCACAGAAGACATTCGGGCCACGCACTGCGATTTCGCCGAGGGCACCCGCCGGCAACTCCTTGCCGGTGTTATCGATGATCATCGCCTCACAGCATAGCCCCGTTAGGCCAGTAGACTCGCGGCGCGAGAGATCACCTCCAAACCTCGTGTAGATGGCGATGGGGCAAGTTTCTGTGGAGCCATAGACCTGCAGGACCGGTACCCCTCGCGCGGTAACGCGTTCGATCAGGTCCTGAGACACGATTGTCGAGCCGGTTGAAACAGCCTTCAAGGAAGACAGGTCGGCGGTCAACCATGCGGCGTGGTCGGTCAATGCCTGGATGGCCGTCGGTACCAATGCCGTCAGCGTTGGCCGATCACGCTCAAATGCAGCAAGTGTCGCGTCTGCCGCAAATCGGGAATGGATAGTGACCGTCGCACCATGGTGCAAAGCCGGAGTGGTCTGAATGTTAAGCCCGCCCACGTGAAAGAACGGCAATACCGACAACACATGATCTTCCGACGTCAGAGCATGCATGTGCTGACTCATCACCCCGTTCCAGAGCAATGCTTCTTGTCGGAGGACCGCGCCTTTCGGCCGCCCGGTAGTGCCGGAAGTGTAGATGATCAGAAGCGGGCAGCTCAAGTCAGCATGTGAGTTGCGGCTATCGCCGCTGCCTTGGTCTAACAGTTTACTCCATGTGCTCCCGCCAGGCGGCGTGAAATCCAGACCGACGACTGAGGTGTCAGGCAGTGTGTGTGCCAGATGCGGCAGAAGGCTGTTAAACGCCTGCTCGATGACCAATACCTTTGCTTCGGCATTGGACAAAATGAAGATCTGCTCAGCCGCCGCGAGGCGCCAATTCAAAGGGAGCATAATCGCGCCAAGACGCGCACAGGCATAGAGAAGAATTAGATACTCGGGCCGGTTGAGGCTGAGGATGGCGACGCGGTCGCCTTTAGTGACTCCTAGCTCTTTGTTCAGGGCGCGCGCGGCTTGCTCGATGCGTCGGCGCAAAGTGGCGTAGCTCAAGGTCTCGCCGTCGAAGTGAATTGCGGGCTTGTTTGGAGAAAACGCCGCATTGCGGTCGATCAGTGTGCAGAGATCCATTGTCACCTATCCCTTCTGTCTGGAGCCGCATGAGACTTTTTCTGCGCGGTTAAGGCCACACAACCCTTGCGAGCGATTGAGGCACGGGTGGTTCTTCAGCTCGGCGAGGTTGTCTTCAACTCCCGCAAAGCAAGCTGTTGGTACGCTCAATTGACATGCCAGATTCGAACACAAGACGTTTGTGGCCAGCCAGGCAATCGGGAGAGAAACAAAAGGAGGCTTAAGCATGCAAACGCCCTTTTTGTTCGGACCCACTTTAAGCATTCATGTTGTCCCCGAGGTCTTTTGCCGTCGCCTTCGTCCCCTGCCCCAGTTGAACTTGAAGGGTGGCAATCTCCCTTAATGCTGCGCTAAGTTCGAGGCGCGTAGGCCCACCCAGGCAAAGGCGAATGCCGCTTTGATCATTTCCGTCCGACAGAGAGACTGCGGGATCGGTGACCATTATCCCGCGTTCGCGGGCTGCGCTAGCGAGTGCGAATGCCGCAGAGTGGCGCATCGACAGAAACATGTGGAAGCCGCTGCCGATCCACGCATCGCTTATCGAGGAGAAGATTGAAGCTGCTACCTTGTTGCGAACAGCCGCTTCCGCGCTTGTGGTTCTCGAGATATGTGATGCCACCCCATCCGCTATCCATTTGTGTACGATAAGCCTGGATATTGGAGAGTCAGTTGCACCTTGGGCGCGGAGCACGCGCACTAAGTTGTCCAGCTGATGAGATGGAGCAATCAGCACACCAAGGCGCAGCCCCGGTGTGAACAGCGTCGCGAAGCTGTTTATGTAGTAGGTTCGTTCAGGCGCTAGATCGAGAAAGCAAATGCGATCATGCGCAGCGAAGGATGCGTACACGTCGTCTTCGATTATCAATATGTCTCGGCGCTGGCAAATGACGGCAATGTCCTTGATCCGTGACCGCGACATCGTCCTGCCGGTTGGATTCTGCGCGGTTGGGTTAGTGAACAGCACGAGGCGCTTCTTCCTCGAAGCGACCTCGCATGCGATCCGCTCGAGGGCTTCTGGGAGAAGGCCCTCTGGATCAGTGTCAATTCCGACCAGCTCAATGCCGAGCAAATGTGAAATCCTCACGAGCCCGGGAAACGGCAACTCGTCAGTTGCTAAGCAAATGTCCGGAGCGACCAGTGCGGTCAGCACCGTCGAAAGAGCATGTTGACCGCCATTGCAAAAGATCATGCGTTCGGCGTCGGCCGAGGCGCAATAGTGCTGAAGCCATCCCGCAACCGCCATACGTTGATCGAGGGTTCCCTTTGGGAAGGTGCACGCTCTGTAGGTGTCAGCGTCAATGGTAGTGGCAAGCGAGGCCAACGTCCCGCTCAGCAGTTTCTCCGAGATGACGTTCGGAGGCACATTTAAGCTCAGATCGACCATTTTTCTGGTCGTCAGGATTTTGCTCGTCACGAACATTCCGCGTCCGTGGAACGATGAGGCAAGGCCTTGGCGCGCCAAGAGCCCGTAGGCCTTTGTCACGGTGCCTAGCCCCACTCCCAGTCGGTAGCTCAGGTCCCTCTGCGCCGGCAGGCGGGATCCGGGAGCGATTTTGCCATTGACCAGATCCTCGGCGATTGCGGCCGCCAGGCGCTGGTACACGGGCTCATCGCCGGGTGCGATCCAAGGCTCCCAAGGTGATTTCATCAGCATGCAGATACCCAAAAAAGTGTCACGCGACACAATAAGTGTGGCCTTACAGTGTCTTCCAGTGTAGCTTCCGCAGTTGGTTTACAAGTATAGGATAGTATCATTGAGCTTATACACCGATGATCAGACCTTAGTTTGTTGCCGATGGCAGAAAACGACTCAATTTCAGACGAAACTACTAAGACATTGGTGTAAAGCGCAACATGTTTTCGGCTATTAGTCCACGCACGACTTTCTTCACGACGCGGATGCCGGAATTCGCTGAGGTTATACTAAATAGCTTCAATGTCCCGAAGTGGTGATGGTGGAGTGAAATCAGGGGTGGGATCGGTATTCGACTCGTTCGATATGTCTCGGGTGCCGGCCCGATGGAGAGAAGGTTCATGCCAACAGGCGCAAGTGAAATACGCATGCGAAATGGCGCCCATGGAACAGGCGCGCTCCGTCTCTGCCGTCCACCTGCCCACCAGAGAGGGCATTACACGAACCGCAAGTGTCGCGCCCAAGTGGGCTCGTTGCTTACGCTATTGAGGGATTGCCGCTGCTCAGCGATCGCCGGCCGGCTTCGGTATGCTGCGGATGAAGCTACCCCTGCCATCAAAGGATCGACCACAAGGAGATTGTGACAACGCGGGATGAATTTCGAACCCGATCCATGGGAGATTTGCAGGCCATTATACGGACATTGAGAGCACTACAAAGGGCCCGGAAATCTAATCTCAGCCCTAAGCTAGACAAATAGGCGAATGCGAAAATTACCCTTTGATACAGTACTGATCGCCAATAGAGGCGAGATAGCCGTACGCATCATCAAGACCCTGCGCGAGCTGGAACTGCGCTCCGCAGTTGTCTACCACGATCTGGATGCCGGAGCGCCGGCGGTCTCAATGGCCGACATGGCGATTGCCGTAAGCGGTCGCACGCCAGTCGCGGCCTATCTTGATGCCGCGCAAATCCTCGCTGCCGCCCGCGAGGCGAACGTCGGGGCGATTCACCCGGGCTATGGATTCCTTGCAGAAAATGCAGAGTTCGCGCGGGCGGTGGTCGAGTCTGGGTTCGCCTTCGTCGGGCCTACTCCTGAGAGCATCGACTTGATGGGCGACAAGATCCGGGCCCGCAACTTCGTTCAGCAGAACGGATTTCCGGTCGTGCCTTCAGCGATCGAAGAAGATGACCCGGTCTCGTTCATCCAGAGGGCGCGATCCATTGGAGGGCCTTTGCTGGTAAAAGCATCGGCCGGCGGCGGCGGCAAGGGCATGCGGATCGTCCGCGACCTGGATACCTTGGAAGATGCCATTGCGGAGGCGCGCAGTGAGGCGCAGCGCTACTTCGGGGATGGTCGGCTCTACATCGAACGATATATCGAAAAGCCACGGCATATCGAAGTGCAGGTGCTCGGCGACTCCTTCGGAAACGTCGTTCATTTGTTCGAGCGGGAATGCTCGGTCCAGCGCAGATTTCAGAAGGTCATCGAGGAGGCGCCCGCGTCGACGCTTTCCCCGGGGTTGCGCGAGAGAATCTGCGAAACTGCCGTGGGCATCGCCCGCGCCGCTAACTATCGAAATGCCGGCACTGTGGAATTCATCGTTCATGGAGGAGAGTTCTATTTCCTCGAGATGAATACGCGCCTGCAGGTGGAGCATCCCGTCACCGAAATGATCACTGGCATCGATATTGTTGCCGAACAGCTCTATGTCGCCGGAGGCTACGAGCTTAGATTTTCACAGCCAGCTATCGTGTCGAGAGGACACGCAATCGAAGCGAGGGTGTATGCCGAAGCTCCTGAACGCGGCTTTGCCCCCACGACCGGGAAGGTACTGGTGCTCGACTATCCCAGCGGTCCAGGCCTACGGATCGACAGTGGCATCTCGCAAGGTCAGCAGATAACGACAGCCTTCGATTCCCTGTTGGCAAAGGTGATCGTACATTCGAGCACGCGTAATGACGCTGCGCTAAAGGTCGAACGCGCCATGCGGGAGCTCGTCCTCCTCGGCTGCGAAACAAACGCGAGCTTTCTCGCGCGCGTCCTTGCCGACGAGCAATTTCTAAAGGGACAGGTCCATACTGGATATCTCGACGAACATCCGCAGCTGACCGCTGGCGACTCCGCGTCCGACTTGTCGACCTTCCTGGCAGCCGCCGCTCTCCTGACGCGACCGGTCCGAGATTCGGCAGATGCCGTACCTGAGCTTCACGCCTCTCTGGGCGGCTGGAGAAACGCGTGAACCACGTTTTCGAGCTTGAAGGTGTAGATTATCAGTTGTGGCTTTCACGCTGGCAGCAGGGATATCGCCTCCATTTCGGCGATGAAGTACTTGCATCACTCGACCTCTCCCATCAGGGCGACGGCTGCGGCCTTCTTACCATAGCGGGCGCAACCGAGCCGGTCAGGTTCGCCATCGATGGTGACACAATTCATCTGCATATGCGCGGCAGAACGCGCATTCTGCGCTACCGAGACCCATTATCAGCCCACGCTCTCGTGAAAAAGGATGCAGGTCTTCTCGTGGCGCGCGCGCCTATGCCAGGCGTCGTCGTTAAAACGTCGGTTTCGCCCGGCGACCAGATTTCCGCAGGCACCGCGCTGATGGTGATCGAGAGCATGAAGCTGGAAAGCGTCATACGCTCCCCACAGGACGGGGTGGTCGACCGAATTCACTTTAACGAAGGCGAGAGCTTCGAGCATGGCGCGGTACTAGTTACGATCACAGAGGAAGGCCATTGAGATGCAGCGCCTCGCTTCTCTCATTGATGTGAACTCGCGAGAATTTCGCCTCAACGAGCTCCACAACAGAAGACTTGCGGCCGAATTAAAGGAGCGCCAGCGTGCGGTCCGTTTAGAGCGTCCCGAGCGCGATCGCGAGCGCCTACGGCGACAAAACAAGCTTTTTGTTCGTGAACGGGTCGAGGCTCTGCTCGATCCAGCAACTCCTTTCCTCGAACTTTCGACACTGGCTGCGAACGAGGCTTACGACGGAGAGGTGCCAAGCGCAGCACAGGTCGTCGGCATCGGCATCGTCGCGGGACGCGAGGTGATTGTTCACGCTGATGACTCGAGCGTTAAGGGTGGTGCATGGTATCCGTTGTCGGTCAAGAAGATCGTCCGATCCTTGGATATAGCAATCGAAAATCGTCTGCCCGTCGTTCATCTTTGCGACTGCGGCGGTGGATTTCTGCCTCTGCAGGCGGAGTTCTTCGCGGATCGTCACCACGCGGGCAGAATATTCCGCAACCAATCCATTCTCTCGAAGATGGGCGTGCCCCAGGTCGCTCTTGTGATGGGACAGTGCATTGCAGGAGGGGCCTACGTTCCTGCGCTTAGCGAGTACAACGTTATCGTCCAGGGAAGCGGAGCGATATTTCTGGGCGGCCCATCGGTCGTGCAAGTTGCGACTGGCCAGCACGTATCTGTCGACGAGCTCGGCGGTGCTGACATGCAAACCAGCGTATCGGGAACGGCCGACCATCTCGCGGACTCAGAGATGCACGCGATCGCGATTGCCCGCGACATAGTTGCCCGTTTCAAACGTCCCGAGAAGGCCTCGATCGATCGAGTCGCTCCGGAGCCGCCCGCCTATGATGCGTCGGAACTATACGGCATAATTCCAAGAGACCCTCGAGTACACTTCGATATGCGGGAGATTCTCGCGCGCCTGGTCGATGGCAGCAGGTTCCATGAATACCAGCCGCGCTACGGCCGATCTCTGGTGTGCGGATTCGCGCGCCTTCATGGATACCAAATCGGTGTTCTGGCGAACAATGGCGTGCTGTTCGACGATAGTGCGCTGAAGGGCGCTCACTTCATCCAATTGTGCGATATGAATCGGACGCCCCTGTTATTCCTGCAGAACATCACGGGGTTCATGGTCGGCAGCGAATACGAGCGGCGTGGCATTACCAAAAACGGCGCCAAGCTACTCATGGCCGTGTCTGGAGCAGCGGTGCCCAAATTCACGGTCATTTGCAACCACTCTCACGGTGCGGGGACCTTCGCCATGGCAGGGCGCGCTTTCGATCCACGTTTTCTGTTCACATGGCCGCAGGCTCAGATTTCCGCCATGGGTGCCGATCAAGCGACGCGAGTGCTTACCGACGTTAAGGCAAAGCAACTGGCGGTCGATGATACGCCCTTATCAGCGCAGGGTTACGGGGCCACGAGACAGTCGATTTTGGAAGAATATAGGAAGCGATCTAGCGCTTACTACGCAACGTCTGAAATCTGGGACGACGGAATTCTTGATCCTGTCGACACCAGAACCGCGCTCGCAATCGCCGTGAGTGCTTCGCTCAATGCTCCCATCGAGACACCACATTATGGCGTCTTTAGAATGTAGTGTTTATAATCTGGTAGGTGGGATGCTGAACCGCGTACGGGCACTCCCCTACACGCTTCCAGCAAAATCAGCAGGGGAGCGGGATCCTTCCGAAATGAAACCGTCCGCTGCGATGGCTGAGATGCCGTTGTGAGGCGTAACACAAGCAGTACCATCTTGGCGTTCACCGAAGTCTCGTCGACGGGGACGAGGCGATGCGGTTCGAGCCGCATCCTCGGCTGGCGCAGGTCAGTCCCGACGCGCTGCTCAGCACCGATCGCTGCGCGTGCGGGCGCCGGCGCCACCGTCCCCTGCCGCGCCACACGCTGCATCAGCTTGACTGCAAAACTTTCACTGACCCTGCTGCAGCACGCCGGGAATGCCCCGCCTCCACAAACGCAACCCGATTGCGAAGATCCGACGAATAGTAGCTCCTGCCATGATCCACCTCCAATCACCGTGAGGTATGGCCCGCCCCGTCTGCAAGGGTGATGTGCAGATGGCTCTGCTCAATCTGCGTCAACGTATCCGGTCTCGGGATCATGTCTCGGCCAAGATGGAGATTCGCGCCCCATAATCACACCGGCGTCCGGACGCTAATCAGACGTTCCCTTCTAGTTCTTGCTGGAGCTGCTCGAGAAGGAAGTCGCCTAGCTTTACGAGACCGAAAGGCGCACGCTGCATCAAACACGTGCGTCGTGGTTCCATTGCCGTTGCCATCCGCTCTTCGAAGACGACAGGTCGAGCGGCGCCATGTGCGCACCGACTGACGGTTATGACATTTTCGTTAAGCCCCCAATAGGAGTTCCGCATGCCATTCCTGTTCACACGTTCACCCGCCATTCCCCTGACGACTGTTCGGCATCCGACACCTCCTGTGGGTTTTCTGCAATCCGCGACACGGCGCTGTGCCGCTTTGCGTCCTGCCACATCTCATTGAAGCCATTGCATAACCTGCACAATATTTTTCCGGGCGCAAACTCTGCGCCTTTGGCATGCCTTGTGCAATTTGTTCGTCGAAGACGAGAAAGGGGCGGCGGGGATGAGACGAATTATGGGCCTGGAAACTGCCGGTGATATCAATTCCTGGCTGGCCCTACGTTCCTGTCGCGACGGCCCAGCTGGACGGCCTCCAGATGGCCGACGCCCTCGGCAACCGGTTGACCAACTTGCCTCGAGAGCAATGTCGGCCCGGGGGCGTGTGATCTAATGGAGGGGCTGAATGAACAAGTATGTCGGTTTGGGCTTGAATGCGTGCTCAAGGGCTAAGGAACGAGCTGGAGCATCTGTCGCACTTTTCGGCGGAGACCCTGTCGTCGCTCCGGGACAGATTACGCCGTGGCCGGCCGCAAAAAGGAAGCACCTGAAGGCCCTTGGCGCAGTTGTGGATAGCGGCAGCTATCATCGGGTCAATCATTCGGTTGTTACTGAGCTTGAGCGGCGTTTCACGAACTGGGCGGGAAACTGGACAACCCGGGCGGTCGGCAGCGGCACTGCGGCAATACACGTTGAAATCGATTACTACAAAGATCGAGGCCACCACGTCGTTACTGCAGCGCTCAACTGGCCAGGGGCGGTTGGCCCGATCTCAATCAGCGGCCTAGAGCCGAGATTCGTCGACGTTGATCTAACGCTTGCTGGTATTGGCGACGAAGCAGCAGCCGACACTATGGGATCGGATGTGGCGGCGGTCCTTGTTACACACCTATTTGGCAACAATATTCTCGCCCCGAGAACGCGGGCTGCAGCCCGGAGCCGAGGGATAGCAATCATCGATGACGTGTGCCAGTCAATCGGTGCCGTCAAGGATATCGTTGATGGTGAGTACCTTGAGAGCGACGCCCTCGCGTTGTCCGGAAATGGCGCCAAACATCTTGGAGCGGGAGAACTAGGTTTCGTTCTCACGAAGGACCTTAGCCTCATCGAGCATGTCGACCATGTTTCATTGACAAGTTCATCTCGGAGTGGAGCGCGAATATTTTCACCTTACTCCCAGGGCTACAACTATCGGCCGAACGTTTTCTCTGCGGCGATAGCAGGATCGCGCATCAAGAGCTTAGACAAGCAACTCCAGAAGCGGAGAAGTAATGCGACGACTCTATGGCAGATGATCAGGGATCTTCCCGGGCTGTCGCCTCTATTCGATCCTACGGACCATAACCAATCAATGCTTAATTTTCCTCTGCGGCTCGAACCAGAAATGTTGGGCTTTTCCCAGGGCTCTGCTGGCAGAGATTTCATAGTTGAGCTGCTTCGGGCAGAGGGTGTACCGGTTTTGGTTTGGCTCACGCGACCTGTATTCGAATACTTACCCGCAGTGTGCGGAAGATGGAATGCAGCCGATTTTCCGAACACCATGAGGCTTTTGGACACAATGTTCTGCGTTTCGGAGATCGCTCCGCCGAACGACGGCGAAATTATGAAACTCTACGCTGACGCCTTTCACAAGATCTGGAGTGCCCTTCCTAAAATCCTCGGAAGGGGTGCGTGAGGTTGGGACAGCCGCATAGGAGATTCAAGGGCAAGAGAAAGATGGAACCAGCTTTGAAAGGGTTTCCACCTTATGGCATTTCCGCAGTGGTGAAGTTCGGCGGAAGTCTCATGCGCAACCTGGAGACGTGCAGAACGGTTCTCGCTGGACTTGAGCACGTCCGTAGTTCCGGTCACCGAATCTTGGTTGTCCCCGGAGGCGGTCCTCCGGACAAGGTCATAGAGGCGGTCGACGCAGCACATCGTCTCGCGGCGTTTACCGCACATCATGCATGTGCGCTCGCACAGGACCAGACGGGATACATGATTACCGATCCAGCGTTCTCATCGAACCTAGCTGCGTGCTCGACCCTAGGCGAGTGCCGGTTGCTTATCAAGGAAGGTAAGATTCCCGTGTTGCTACCTTCTCGGATCCTTTTTGCACTCGACCCGGTTGAGTGGAGCTGGGATATCACTTCCGATTCCATCGCCGCCTGGGTTGCATGGCTGACAAATACCGAGAAACTCGCGATCCTGACAGACGTTGATGGCGTCTACCGGAACGGCAGAACAGATCAAGCTGCAGCGCTGATGTCCGAAGTTGCTTCTGATGAGTTGGCGCGCCTCGGTCACACGTCGATCGACGCATGTGCGGCTCACTTTATGGCACAACGAGGTCTCTCGGGTGCCGTGCTGAATGGCGCATTTCCGCAGCGATTGGGTGATTGGCTTGAAGGACGCAAAGTAACCGGCACCCTTATCAGGAACCCCTCACAGCAGGACCAGCCGGTGCAGACTGGGAGGGGAGCAGCGTAAATGGCGTCAGTGGGCTTAACCGTGTATGGACCCGAGGTCGCAAGATCCGGCCTGACCAGCGAACTTGATCAATTTATCGCCCGTGAAGGAAGGCTGGAGCCTGGTAAACGATTCTTTGCCGTCCACAGTCGCAGTTCCATTGAAGCATTCTACTCCCTGACGGGATCAACCCACGCGAAACACTGGCCGCTCGTGCTGGACCTTTTCGACATGCGCCCGGTGTGTGCAACACTGTGGATCGGGGATAAAGCTTTATCACACCTTCAAAATCTGAAGGGCAAGGCCCAGCCTGCCCACTCTGCCAAAGGAACCATTCGCAGTCGCTTTTACTGCGATAATCCAGTCACGAACCTCGTCCACGTGAGCGACAGCGAGAGCTTGATGCGCGAGGAACTCAGAATTCTTCGCGCTCACTCCACCGGGACGGGTGAGGCCAGTTGGAAGGCGCTCAATTCCGGCCGGATTTCACACTCGTCATTCCGCGTGCTGCTTGCAAGCTTGGGGAACACCCAAGCACCTCATTCCGACATCTATAACATAGGCGACGATGCTGTCGCGAACGCACGCGCTGCGTTCGAGCAGGCGGAAGCGCTCGCCGTGAGCTGCGGCATGCTGGAAACAGTCCAAGGATTTCTCGCAGGCGATGTTGCCAGCCTGAAAGACCTCCTCAACAGAGTGGGCGGACTTTCAGCCTGGGACCGCCTTCTGCTCGAGGCGGGCCTTCTCGCCATGCCTTGCTGGAACTCACTCATCCACGCGTCGCCCGCATGGGAGGGAGCATGAAATCGCGTGTATTATGCAGCGCGCTCACGGCGATGGCGCCTAATCGGTCAGAAGAGAGTTGGCTCGCAGGCAGCAGCGTCATCGCTCATCTCCTAGAGCGAATCCCGAACGACATTGATATCCATCACCTTCGACAAGGGGCTTTTGAACATGCGATCGGGCAGGACACCAATGTTCTGACACGATTGGGGTTCGTGGCAATTGAGTCAAAGGTTTCGTCCGGCGAACTCGAAAGAACCTTTGCCCATGCGCAAGGAACCGTAAAAATCAACTGGGTTCTAGAGTCGGAGCGGCCAATGCCGCTGATTTCTGATCCGACCATCGGTGTGCGCGCCAACTATACGGCCATCGTGGCACGCAAAATTGAGATGTACAAACACGATCGCCTCGCCAAGCACCGAGAGGATCTTCTTTGCCTTCTCCGCAAGGAATCTTGCATCGACACCGAGCTTGACATCGCCTTCCTCAAATCTCAGCTCGCCGCGTTGGAATTGAGAACGCCAACCATGACACGAAGCTCGTGTACCTGGCCACAGGGAGACCTCAAATGATGACTGTAGAAGGAATCAGAGAGACTCTGGCTTCAAGCCAAAAACGTAGTTTTCCGTTCCTGATGACCGAGTTTGGGTTAGACTTGGTTGTGCATGAAGGAGTTTTTCCTCCAGAAGAGTTCGGTGGCTGGCGATGGGCGACTGAGAATTTCCTCCCGGTTCAAGGACTAGATGTCCTAGAAATCGGCTGCGGATTTGGCCTGCCTGGCCTGCACCTCGCGAGAGCGGGGGCCAGATCTGTGACGTCCGTTGATATAAACGCCCGCGCAGTCGCCAACACGATTGAGAATGCAGTCCGCAACAACATCTCTAATCTTAAAGCTGTCGAAAGCGACGTTTTCTCTAATGTGCGGCCCAAGCGACAATTTGATATTATTTTCTGGAATTTCCCCAGCCAGTTCGTCCCCGCCGGCTTTGAATATGAAAATGATCTTGAATGCGGGATAATCGACGCCGGATATACTTTGCTACGGAGGTTCTTATCAGAGGGGCCTGACTGGCTTACGAACGATGGCCGGATAATCATGGGTTTCGGCAGCTACGCCCGCGATGACATCCTTTCAGAGATCGTACGCGAAAACCGGCTTGAAGCATCCATACTAGTTAAGGGAGCGCAACAGACTAGGACAGCGACATATAGGCTTCTGCAAATCCGTAAAGGTCACGAACAGCCCCGTAGTCGTTTCAGCCAGTCTCGGGCACTCACCGAGCGCGCTCGGGGCCTATATCCGGCCGGCGTTACCAGAGTTTCGGTAGGAACAGTCCCAATTGGTAAGAGAAACGATGGTCTGTCCATCTACGCGCACGCGGGAGAGGGCGCACGCATACAAGATGCCGACGGAAACAGCTATGTTGATTTTCACAGCAATTTTTCGACATTGATTCACGGTCATCGGCACCCGGAAACCGTCGCAGCTATTGCTTCTCAACTGGAGCGCGGCACTTGTTTTGGCAATCCAACGGTAGCTGACATCGATCTCGCACAGGCGATTTGCGAGCGTATTCCTGCCATTGAGCGTGTTCGCTTCTTGAACAGTGGGACCGAAGCAGTAATGTTCGCGATAAAAGCGGCGAGAGCCATGACGAACCGTACTCGTCTAGCAAAGCTCGAGGGAGCTTTTCATGGTACTTACGATTGGGCTGAGGTGAGCGCACGCAACTGCCCCGAAAATTGGGGAGCTGACTTCCCGAACTCAAATCCACCGTATTCCAACACGCCCCCAAATGTATGCGAGGAAGTCGTCGTTTTGCCACTCAACTACACCGAACGATCAAGGACAATTATTGAGCAGCATCGTTCCGACCTCGCCTGCATCATTGTCGATGTGCTTCCCTGCGCCGCGGGCATGATCCCGCTCAATCCCGACTATCTGGCCATGCTACAAGACACTGCGCGACAGCATGGGATTTTGTTGATCAGCGACGAGGTTGTGTGCTTTCGACTTGGCTACCACGGTGCTTCTGCAGCGAGAGGGCTCGAGCCTGATCTCGTGACATTGGGCAAGGTGGTAGGGGGCGGATTACCTATCGGCGTAGTAGGCGGGCGCTCAGCGACTATGGAAGCTTTCGCTCCGCAGGATAGTGCCCCAGTACCTCAAGGTGGAACGTTTTCAGCAAACGCACTTACGATGGCCGCCGGTCGCGCTGCCCTCGCCGCGTTGACGGTGTCCGAGATTGAGCGGATCGATGAACTTGGTAACTACCTCCGTCAACAAGCGGAGGAGTCTGCTTCCCAGGCGGGCATAGCTATTACAGTGCAAGGGGCCGGATCGCTGTTTCGATTCCATGCAAAGCAGGCCCGACCATTGTCATATCGCGAAGCCTATCATGATGTCGCGGAGAGCGAGGCCCTGCGACGGCTGCATGCCGGCATGCTTGAACGCGGGTTCTATGTAGCGGCCCCTTTCTGGGGGAGTATCTCGACATCAATGACAAAACTTCACGTCGACGATTTCCTCGATGCCTTCCGAGCATGTCTCTGCGAAATTCCCGATCTCAAGAGACTCGATGGGAGAACCGCTACATGAGCGTAACCACTTCGCCATCGGAATCGGAAATTGCCCTGTTCAGCATGCTAGTCTGCGACCTTACCGGCTTCGACGACTTTGACACTCAGCTTCTCGCCCTCAATCTATCCACTTTAAGAGCAGAAAGAGCTGTCGTGGGTGATATTGATCGACTACTCAGCGCATACAGAATACTACGCGCAGAATGCGCTGATGGGGACGTTGCGTTTCGCTGCCAAGCCCTTCGGAGCAATGGAGAGTTCGCCGAAACGCTCAAGCAGATCCTCTATCTGTGCTATTTGGGGTCGATTCGCATCAACGGACACTGGAAGCGTTGCGGTTGGAGGCAGCATGAGGACGCGCTCGTTTGGAAGGCGCTCGGGGTTCATTCCCCTATGACCCGCGGTGATGGTGAGTTTGGCGATTGGGCCGAAAGGCCGCGAGACCGTGCTCGGACCGACCAGCGAAACGAGCGGCGGGATGAGCACTGACCTCCGCGACGTTGCGATAATCGGATCTGGATTCGCAGGCTCACTGATCGCAAGTTCATTGGCTGAAGCGGGCATGGATGTTGTGCTAATCGAAGCTGGCTTGCCAGTGGAAGACGAGAGGCACGTCAGGCAAGGGCGACGGGAGACATTTGCCAACTCGGATGAAGCCGAGATCTTCGCCCCATATGCGGACCTCCTTCCCCCACAAGATAGGGAACATAAATCCGAATACTTCATCCAAGGAGCTACTGGACCCGACCGTTTCGAAGGCCAATATCTGCGGCTTGCTGGTGGAACAGGCCTCGCTTGGCTGGGGACAGCGTTGCGTATGTGCCCGAACGACTTTCGCATGCGGACGACGTATGGTCGCGGGCAAGACTGGCCTATCTCTTATGCTGACTTGGAGCCATGGTACTGCATGGCTGAAGAAGCAATTGGCGTAGCGGGCAGCCCGGAAGCCGACCTCTCCTTGAATTCATCGAGAAGTAAGCCCTTTCCCATGCCAGCTATTCCGCAGAGCTACACTGATCAATACGCAATTGCTCGGATCAAGGGCTTGCAATTTGCGTCCAAGGAAATCCGTATTGTCCCTACTCCTCAAGCGCGTAACTCAATCGACGGGTATAACGGCCGGCCACTTTGTGAAGGCTATTCGTCCTGCGTGCCACTTTGCCCAGTAGGCGCAAAATACGATCCCTTAGTGCATTTACGACGCGCATTGTTGCGCGGAGCGGAACTGCTTGCGGGCGCGGTTGTCTCGAAACTGGACTCGTCCAACGACGGCCGGATAACTACCGCTTGGTTCGTGGACAGCGACGGTTCGACCGGAAGCCTCCAAGCCCGCATATTCGTGTTGGCTGCGAACGGGATAGAGACCCCGAAGTTGCTGATGCAGTCCAACCATCAACATGCCGCTGGCCTGGCGAATGAAAGTGGTCTGGTCGGATGCAATCTTATGGATCATGCTGAGAAGCACTCCTGGGCCGTCGTTCCTGATCCGATTTTTGCTTACAGAGGACCACAATCCACATCGGGAATAGAGATTCTTCGCGACGGTCCATTTCGGAGAGATCGGGCAGCATTTCGGACCGCGCTGCGCAATGACGGCTGGCGCAACGTTAATGGCGCCCCGTACGGTGATGGAGCTTTATCCTCCGCTGCGGTCGGAGGCACGTTAATTGGGTTAATCGACCAGCAGGGTCTTATCGGTGAGCATTTGTTCAATGCGGTCCACAGCATAGGTCTTCGACAATTTGCACTGCAGAGCGTTATCGAAATGCTTCCAGACCCGTCTAACTTGATTACGCTCTCGTCGGAGAAAGACCGCCTTGGCTTGCCTCGTCCGGAAATTCATTTCCGGCTCGACAAATACAGCCGCGATGGGATCGCGGCCGCAGCACGCCTTCATCGAGAGATCTTTCGCGCATTACGCTGCAAGCAAACGGCGTTCGCCATTCATATGCAAGACGACAGAACAGCGTCGGATGCCGGAGGCAGTCATATCATGGGCACCACTGTCATGGGAAACCACCCCAAGACGTCGGTAGTAGATGCGAATTGCATGGCACATTCCCACAAGAATCTATTTGTTGCCGGCAGCGCGGTTTTTCCGACAGGAGCAGCGGCAAATCCGACGTTAACAGTGTGCGCACTTTCCCTTCGGCTCGCCGAATATCTCAAAAACACAATGCATACTCGCTAGCCCATGGTCACCGTTCTTCCGCAAATGTGGGATGGGGCACTGGAACTTCGCCCCGTGATTCCCAACGACCTCGCCCAGCTTCTTCCGCTTTGCGTCGAGCACGCCGCATACGAAGGGTCCACCATCCATGAAAACGACCAGGTCATGCGTTGGAATTCTGCGTTTTTTGGCTCGCCTCCACAGCTATATGGCTGGGTCTGCAGCGAAGATCGACACTTGGGCGCAGCGCTGAAAGGATACATGACCGCCTCGATCTCTATTTCGACGTGGTCCGCACAGCCATACGTGTTGCTAGACTGTATTTACCTCAAGCCCATCATTCGACGCATGGGTATCGGCCGGTCAATGCTAATGGCGTTGCGAGAGTTTGCACGAGGACAAGGGTGTCAAGAGATCCAGTGGCAGACTATCTTGTCTAACGAAACAGCAAGCGCGTTCTACAGTTCGCTCGGAGCGATACCGGTCACGAAGGCGAGATGGAGCTTACGAGTCGAGTGAGATCTCAGCCGTCTACAGTTCGTCTCGAGCAGCAGTTGACGGTCCGTGCAATTAAAAATAGCTCCGGCGGAGTAACTGATGTCGCCGGAGCCGCGTCCTTAGGGCACATTGGAAAACCTTCAGTCGGTTTTGGTTCAGCGGCGCGCGAATTCGATGAGCCCGATCCCATCGTCCGTAGGATACTCGCGAGCGATGATGTCGTCATCCTCTACTGGAGCGGTGTGATGCACGAGTACGCCAGCCTCGGAAATTGTCATAATGTCATATGTCGGCTCCGATTCGATAAATTCGGTGATCCCTGGCTTAAAGCTCAACGCAATACGGTGCGAGACGCCCCGATTGCAGCTAAAAGGAATCCCGTGCCAAACACCGCTTGTCGTCAGGTGAAGATGACCAAAGGCGATGTGCATGATCGACTTTTCAGCGCGGATTTTCGAAAGGAAAGGATGCGGATCGTTGAGTAAGATGTCGTCGAAGATCGGCACCCCGACCGAAAACGGAGGGTGATGCATGAATATTACCGATCGTCGCGGCCCGTTGTCTTCGAACACTTCATGCAGCCACTGAATGCGCTTGGTGCACATACGACCCCAGCCAGGATGGTCATCGTCGAGAGTGTCGAGAAAGATGAGGCGAAAGTCACCTAACTCAGTTGTGGACTGAACAAATCCAAATCGATCGATCGATTCATTTTGAAATACTTGCCGGAAGTTGTCTCGATTATCGTGATTACCTAAGAGCAAGCGATAAGGAACACGCAGTTCGGCCAGTATTGTCGCGAGGGCTTCGTAAGCTGGAATCTGCCCTCGGTCGGTCAGATCGCCTGTGATGACGCAAAACGCCGCGTCACTGTGATACCGATTGACTGCCGTGACCACCGCGGACAGGCGGGCGCAAGGATCAAGCCCAACGACGGGTTGACCAAAAGGCGCAACATGCGTGTCGGTGATGTGGATAACTTTCAGCATTGTTATTGACCTTGGAAGGAGAAATTGACGAACCAGAAGGGGCAGTCGCCCCTCCATTCTGGCCTATTCGTTAATGATGGCTTCGGTCGATTGGACCATCTCCTTGAGTCCCTCGGCCGGCGAGACCTCCCCGTTTCCGATGCGGAATAGGATCTCGGACTGTGCCTTCCAGACCTTGATGCTCTTGACGTTCGGATAGCCGAACCACGCCACAGCAATGGGCCACTGTGTGAGGCTCGTCTTCCAATCGGGATTCGACGCGTAGAACTCGCCGAGATATTCGTTCTTCAAGGCCTGCTTATTGGTTGGCATGTAGCCGGAACCCAGCACGGTGACCTTCTGGCCGGCAGGGCTGGTCAAGAACTTCACGAACTCCCAGGCCGCCTTCTGCTTTTCAGGATCCTGCGTCAGGATCGTAGCGAAGTTGCCACCGGTCGGAACGTGGCCGTCTTCGGCTCCCATCGGGAAAGTGCCGGTGACCAGCTTGAATTTGCCGCCGATCGCATCGCCCATGGTTCGGATGTCACCAGTCGAACCGATGAAGATGCCGAGCTTGCCGGCCGCGAACTGCGCCATGCCCGCATCCTCGTCGATCCAGGGCATGCCGACCTCGTCGACCAGGCGTCGAACAGTCGTTGCCGCCTTCAGGCCCGCCTCATCACCATAGGTGACCTTGGTCCGGTCCGGGCTCATCATCGTGCCGCCATAGCTGTAGACCATGGCCTGCCAGAACCAGTCGCCGAGCGCGAGGTTGATCTGCATCCCATCGACGTCACTATTGGCCTGCTTGATCTTCTTGGCCGCTTCAATGAACTCGTCCCAGGTCTTGGGTAGATCCCGGGTATCGAGGTCCGCCTTTTTCATGAGGTCGGCGTTGAAGTACGAGATCGGCGTGGACGCGTTGAACGGCAGGCCCCATTGGTGCCCGTCGATGCGGCCAAGATCGAGCACGTTCGCGTCATAGTTCTCGTTGATCCAAGCCTCACCTTCGTTGTCGAGGAAAGGCTTCATGTCGGCGATCTGCTTGCGCGGAGCCAGCGTCGCGACGAGGTCAGGCAGAAGGTTCATGCCTGCGAAAAAGATGTCCGGCGTCTGACCGGTCATCGCCTCGCGGGCAACAGCCAGATGCCCCTCATAATAATCGGTCGCCGGCGCGCGGAATTTGATCTTGATGTCCGGATGTTCCTTCATGAAGGCATCGGCGAGCGGTTGGTAGAAGCGCTCGCGGAATGCTCCATAGGCATGTACGACCTCAAGAGTAGTCTCCGCGCGCGCCGGAACGGCGCTGAAGCCGGCGGCGGCCGTGAAGCCGGCAGCCAACAGGCAAGCCAGTGTCTGTCTCATCGCGATATTCCTTTCGCTGAGTTGATAGGAGCAGTGCATGCTTTTCTTGATGGTGGCGGTTGCGCCACGGGTGCCACGGCCGGACGTTCTGCGTCCGGTGGGAGTTGGGGAATCACTTAACTCCGGTCATCGTCACCCCTTCGACAAAATACCGCCGCGCCAGAAAAAACACGCAGATTAGCGGCAAGGTGATGATGGTAGCGGCGGCCATGAGCGGTCCGTAGCTGACACCTTCGGCCGACTGGAAGTTCAAAAGGCCGAGCGGGGCAGTCATCCTGTCGGTCACGTTGACGACGATCAGCGGCCAATAGAGATCGTTCCAGTGGGCGGTGACGGAAAAGACGGAAAATGCCGCGATTGCTGGCAGAGCGCTCGGAACGATAAGACGGAGCACGATCTCGATTTCCGTGAAACCGTCGATCCTGGCGGCGTTGATGATCTCCTGCGGAAAGGTGCGGAACTGCTGGCGGAACAGGAAAATCGCGAAAGCCGAAAAGAACCAGGGAAACATCAGCGCGAAATAGCTGTTGAGCAGCCCGAGCTTCGCAAGCGCGATGTACATGGGAAGTGCGGGGACCTGAACCGGGATGCAGAGCGCAAACAAGATAAGCCCGAACATCAGCGCCTGTCCGCGGAACTTCATCTGCGCGAGCGCATAGGCCGCGCCAATGGAAGTGACGAGCTGCACGCTCAAAATTCCAGCGACCACGATCAGGCTGTTGAGCATGAACAGGCCCATCGGCGCGGCGCTCAACGCCTTGCCGAAGTTATCGGCAGCGTGCAGCGTCGCCGGGTCGAGCGAAAACGGGTCCGAAAAGATGTCCGCAGGATCTTTCACGGTGGCAAGGATCATCCAGACGAACGGAAGAAGGGTGATTGCGGCGAACAGCAGCAACAAACCGTGTTTCATCGCGGCTGCAAAAGTCGGCGTGAGGGAAAGCGCAGCAGGTTTATCGAGAGACACGTCATGCTTGGGGGATATCATGAGTAGTGCACTCCCCTTGCGGCGAAGATCTGCACAGCCGAAATCGCCATCATGATGATCAGGAAGACGACCGTCAGCGCCGAAGCATATCCCGTCTCGAAATACTGGAAGCTTGCCTGGTAAAGCTGGTAGAGGATCACATCGGTCGACCCGGCAGGCCCGCCATGCGTGATGACGGCGACGGTGTCGAAGACCTGGAAGGCGGTAATTGTAGAGGTGATGGTCACGAATATCGTCGTGGGCCCAAGCATTGGCCATGTCACGCGAAACAGCCGGTCCCAGAAACCGTCGGCGCCATCGACTGCGGCGGCCTGATAAAGATCTCGCGGGATTCCGGTGAGCCCGGCCAGAAACAGGATCATATTGAAGCCGACGAGGTGCCAGACACCGATCGCGGCGAGCGCGAAGATCGCGTTCGACGGGTTGTTGAAGAAGTCGACGCGCTGGAGGCCCAGCGCGGCGATCAGTTCGTTGACCGGGCCGATACGGCTGTGCAGCATGAACTTCCAGACAAGTCCAAGCGCAACGAGCGTGCTGGCGACTGGCAAAAAGAAGATGACCTCGTAAACCCGCCGCATGCTACCGGTGCCATGGACTAGGATTGCCAAGAGCAGACCAAGCAGTACCGACACGGAGACGACGACGCAGACATAGATAGCCGTATTTGACAGAGCATTCAGGAAGCCGCGATCATGGGCAAGACTGGCATAGTTGCTCATTCCCACCAGCGACCAGTTGGTTGCTCCAAGGCTGTAGTCCGAGAAGCTCAATGCAATGACGATGGCTATCGGAGCAAGAACAACAATGGCAAGCAGCGTGGCGGCCGGCAGTGCAAAGAAATAGGCCGGGTTAATCCCGTCGGCTTTTTGTCGCACTCGGCGATCTTCGCTGGAGGCGTCGGAAGTCGCAAACGAGCTCATGACACCGCCTCAAGCCGCGCGGCGTCCCGGATCTTTTCAGATCGAGCGAGCCGCCCGGCGCCATCGAACACGAGAAAGCGCTCTGGCCACAGTCCTACCCGGACGAAATCAGCATCGCTGCCGCTCGCGCGGACCTTCGCCCATTCCCGTTGCGGCAACCGCGCCGTCACAGGAACCTGGCTGTCTCCAGCGAGTGTAAGATGAATGATGACCTCGTTTCCGAGGTTCTCGATCAGACGTATGCGCGCGTGCATTAGAGAAGACGCGCCAACCGGTTGGGTCTGAGCGACCACAGTCACATCTTCCGGGCGTATGCCTATCTGAATCCGCTCGCCCGGAGGCAAGCCCGTCCGCAGTTTCTGGCTTCCGCCAAAGAGGCAAACGTCGCCCCGCTCGCCGATCTCCGCTGGAAGGATGTTGATCGGCGGTGAGCCGATGAAACGCGCCACACGGATGTCTACAGGCGCGGCATAGATCTCCGCCGGTGTTGCGACCTGCACGACCGCGCCGTCCATCATCACGGCGATCCTTCCGGACATTGTCATGGCTTCAACCTGGTCATGGGTGACGTAGAGGAAGGTCGCATTCAGGCGTCTTTGCAGCTCGACCAGTTCGGTCCGAACCTGCGTTCTCAGGGCCGCATCGAGATTGGAGAGCGGTTCATCCATCAGAAAGACGCCGGGTTGACGGACCATCGCGCGTCCGAGCGCAACACGCTGCCGCTGGCCCCCCGACAACTCGCTTGGCTTCCGCTTGAGGAGCGCCTCGATCCCAAGCAACTTCGCCACCTCCCCGATTGTCGAGCCGATCTGCCGGCGCTTGGCGTTCATTCCCGGAATAAGATGACCGATCACAGGCATTCGCGCGACGAATGGCAGATTCGCCATGATCAACGGCATTGCGAGGTTGTCCCGGACCCGCATATGCGGATAAAGTGCATAGGACTGAAACACCATGGCTATGTCGCGTTGGCTGGGACGTAGCCGATTTACGACTTCGCCGCCGATCTCGATTGATCCTGCATCCGGCTGGTCGAGACCGGCGAGAATTTTGAGCAGTGTCGACTTACCGCAGCCCGACGGTCCGACAAGCGTCATGAACTCGCCGGCGCCAATGGCCAAATCCACGTCTCGCAGTACCGGGCTCGCACCAAACCATTTAGCGATCTTTGATAGACGAACTGCAGATCCTGTCATCGTTCTCCTCCCTGACGATTTGTCCTTAGTGGAGTTTCGTATCACTTCTATGACAATTGATGGATTATTTTTCCACGATGGAACTGGCAAATCGCTCCACCCCAAGCGAGCAAGATCGATGACTGATGGCAGCGCATCGAATGCCGCTTATTCGCCCTATATGTTGGTCTCCTGCTAGCGAAGGCCGGGCAAAAATCCTCCAGGGCTATCTGCAATGTTAGACGACTGAGAGTTCTACCCTTATGAGGAGGTATGGCGATCGCGTGAGCGCAGAACGGAACCTCGACTATTTCGGAGATTGAATATGGCCATGCACGGCGACCACCCGCGGCGTTCCTCGAAAGCAGAGAAGACGCATACGCCGGTTCTACTGAAAGTGGAGACCGCGTTGGACTATCCCAATGCACTGGCCAGGGTTGCACAGTACATCCTTGAAAATCCCAAGAAGGCTGTCCGCCAGTCTCTTGGGGAACTGAGCGCCGCGTCTCAAAGCGGCCAGGCGACAATATTTCGACTGTGCCGCGAGCTTGGCTTCAAAGGGTTCACCGACTTCAAGCTCGCCCTTGCAACTGAGATCGGACAGGGCGTCGCCGACTTGGAGAGAGGCGCAGGCTCAACCGTCGACTCGCTCGACGAGACCGTCTCGCTGATCTCGCGTTCTGTATTGAATACGCGACAACTGGTGCAGCCCGAGGTGCTGGCTTCCACCGCGCCTTACCTGTCGAAAGCCCGCCACGTCAACATCTATGGCTCCGGTGACTCCGGACTTGCCGCCGAAGTTCTGTTCCATCGGTTGCGCCGGATCGGCGTAAACGCTCGCATTTTTGCCAATGTCGGCTATGCGCACGAAGCGGCGGAGGCAATGACCAAAGTAGATGCCGCTATCGGCGTTTCGCAATCAGGCGCCTCGCCTGATACAGTCGAATTCCTGCGAAAAGCTCATCACATTGGCGCCTTCTCGGTGGCGGTCACCTGCCATCCGAAGTCCAGCATCGCCAAAGTGTCAAATGTCGTCTTGCAAATGGCGCGACTGCCTCAACCCGGCCTCAGTGGGCAGATGATTGCTTTGCCGCGCGCCGTCTTCATAGCCGAAGCGCTAGCGATCGCCATCTCCGAGTACGGCAAGAGCGAGGCTCCGACAACAGCCGACATGTAACGAGTTACTCCATATACTCCATTGCAATTGGATTATTAATCCGCTATTGCCCTGGCCAACCTTGGCATAATTGTCGCGGCCGACGAAGGCGTCTTGGAGTAGCACTGATGGAAACGAGACCGAAGCTGGTCATCTTCGATTGCGATGGCGTGCTTGTCGACAGTGAGCTTATCGTTAGCGCTGCTGAAGCCGCTGAAATAACCCGCGTCGGACGTCCGATCACGGTCGCAGAAGCGGTGCACAAATTCGCAGGCGTTCCAGCCAAGGATATGTATCGTTCAATCGAAGAGGAGCTGGGAATGCCTTTGCCGAAGGATTTTTCCGAGCGCGTCGACGAACGGGTTCGGCAATTATATCTGTCAGAACTTGCTGCGATACCCAGTGCGCGCGAGACGATTCGCGCGCTGCGGATACCCTGCTGCGTGGCCTCGAGCTCTGCACCAAACAGGCTCGGGCTTGCCTTGGCAAAGACAGAGCTGTTTGAGTTGTTCTATCCGTATATCTTCTCGACGGTACTGGTGCGAAACGGCAAACCTGCACCGGATATTTTTCTCTATGCAGCTGAGAAAATGGGGGTCGCGCCCGCCGACACCTTTGTCGTGGAAGACAGCATCGCAGGCGTGACGGCAGCTAAGGCCGCGGGCATGACGGCGCTTGGCTTCTTAGGAGGAAGTCACTGCAGCCCTAGCCACGATGTATGCCTCAAGGAAGCGGGGGCCAAATACATTTTCAGCCGGTTCGAAGATCTGCTGCCCATAGTTGAGGGATCGGCGCGAGAGCTCGGCCATGTCCCTGGCATCCCTTCCGAAATCGTGCAGAAAGTGCAGGAAATTACGAATGGCGCTCCGGCAACAGCCAGCTAGACACATTCCCCCGGAAGCGCCATTAGAGGCCTGCCCCAACACGTTGAGCAGCACTGATTTTCCGGATCATCTCATGACATGCCGGCCCTGGCTCTGCTTTGCTGCTCTTTCCGGCGCGCTTGCCCTTATCGGCATCGATATGACCGTCCTCAACGTCGCTCTACCCCATCTTTCGATGCAGCTGGGCGCGTCGACATCCGAAAAGCTTTGGATGGTCAATGCATATTCGCTTCTCATGGCAGGACTGCTGCCTGGGTTCGGCGCACTGTCCGACAGGATTGGCCATCGAAAGATGCTGTGCAGCGGGCTCTTTGTTTTTTGCATCGCTTCGCTGATCGCTGCTTTTTCGTTCACGCCTTCAATGCTCATAGCCGCTCGCGGTTTCCTTGGCATTGGAGCTGCCGCCATTCTGCCCGCAGCTCTGTCTGTCGTCCGTACTGTGTTCACAAAGAAGGAACAACAAGCGACCGCGATTGGAATCTGCGGCGCGATATGGTCAGGTGCAGCGGCTATTGGACCGGTCATCGGTGGACTGCTGCTCGAAAATTTCTGGTGGGGCGCCGTCTTTCTGATTAACGTGCCGCTTATACTGATTTCCATAACCTTGTCACTTCGCTGGATTCCACGTTTCCCGAGCAACCCCTGCCGGCCGTGGGATGTTGTGGCGTCGGTTCTTTTGACAGCAGGCCTGATAGCGCTGCTCTTCGCGCTCAAAAGCGCGTTCAAGCCAAACGCCGATTGGCCAATGTTTATCGGCTCTGCGACGGTGGGAGCAGCGATCATCGTGCTTCTTTTAAAGCGCGCGAGATCAACAGCAGCGCCATTGATCAATTTCTACATGTTTCGAGCACCGCTAGTTTCGCTCGGCGCTTTCGTCGCTTTCGTGATGGGTTTTGCGTTCGCTGCTTTGCAGTATGCGCTAAGCCAGGAACTTCAACTGATTCGTGGACTCTCCCCCTCATTGACGGGAGTGCAGATCTTACCGATTGCGGGAGCATCGCTCGTGGCCAGTTTTTTGATCGGCCCTATGATGAGTAGACTTGGCATGGAGCGACTGCTCGCCATCAGCCTTGGGCTTGCAACACTAGGGGCGAGCCTATTTACCTATGTAGGCTTTCGATCCGGTGCCTTAGCTGAACTGACGACCCTTTCTATGCTTGGCTTAGGCATCGGCGCGGTCATGTCGATCGCTTCGACAGCTATTTTGAGCTGCGCTTCCCAAGACCGGGCCGGGGCTGCAGCCTCGCTCGAAGCGATCTCATATGAGCTGGGTGGAACGCTTGGTATCGCTGTCGCAGGCAGCGCAATGGCTCGAATTTATGATCGAGTCCTCATGTTACCACCTTCTATAACCTTGCCGGTGAACGCCAGGGACGGAATGGATCAAACACTAATTGCAGTTGCCAAGCTCAAGCCTGACGAGCAAATAGCGGTGCTGTCGGCCGCTCAAAGCGCGTTCTCCGCCAGCATCTATTCGGTGTTGCACGGCGCCACTTTGATGGTTTTGGTTCTGTTCGTTGCCGTGGGATTGATCTTGTTCTTCTGTCCTCGAATGAGGGCGTTCTTTCGCGCAGACGATTTGAGCAGCGATCGCCCGGTCCCGGGGACGAAGGCGAATCGAGGCATCCAAAACGAAGCGCCGGCACCCGTAGATCCGGCCAATACATCAGCGCCTGCCGAGGATTTGGAGACAGGAGTTAGACCCGCCAGCGCATGTGCCTGATGTTTACCTGGAGACTCCGCCGCTTCAGCTCGTTTTGATATAGACGAAAGTTGGCGTCAGCATAACTATAGCAGGATCGAGGTGACCGTACAGAGCTTTAATCAGCTCGCTCACTCCATCGCCAATAGCATGACGCTCAGCTGGAAGGTCAGCCATGTCCGCTATGCGCGCGGCAATTTCTTGATGATCGGAGGGATAAAGATGAAGGAGTTCCGGCACGCGCTCGCTAACTCGATCGAGCAGTGCGGCGGGAGAAAAATGGGAGTTAGCCGACTACGGCAATGTTGCGGTCCGGCGACCGCAACAGGCGCTCGCGAACAACGCGGTGTCGCGAGAATGTCGCATCAGAGCTACAATATCTGCTTTTCAATCAGCAGCTTTCTACCCACTGGTGCCGGAGTTTAAGTGGTGCTCACGAGCGCGCTTGTTTCAAGCCGGGACTCATGCGAGCCGATCAACATTCTATTGCCTCGCCAATGTGCGCTGCCCGCAAGCCAACTCCGAACCCATATTATCGGGAGCAACGCGTCGCGCGTAATCATGGCGAGGAGCGACCATCGGGAAATGTACCAGTTCTTCCGGTACACGAGAACGAGTTCCGGCAAGTACGCGACGCTTACTACAAAGCCGGCCATGGCGAGCACACTGTGACCTGCAACGACAGCGGCGAGCACCGACAACAGAAGTGGCGGCACTAGGCCAGCCAGGATTTCCGGGACGAAGAAGTGAGGAAAGGTCACGCGCCGCAACCTCGCCCAACGGCACTGTCGAGCCCAAATCTCCCGAAACGACCTGGTGCCAAGTGGCTGTTCGAATGGCGAGGCAACGAGGTGCACTTTCAAGCCGAGGCTTCTCACGAGTTTCGTTGCGGCCGCATCCTCGGCAATTTCCGACGCGAGTGCCTTTATGCCGCCGTGGGCATCCAGCATGCTCTTACGCCAGAGCATGCTTTTGCCCTGGGCAAACCCGAAACCAAGGGCTTCGACGGCATACTGCCAGCGCGCCTGGTGAGCATTGAGGAACGCACATTCAACCTCCGCCCAAAACCCAGATGGGCGTGAGCCGAGTGGCGTCGAGCATACTAGCCCAGTTGTCGGCTGCCACGCTGCCATCAGGCGGACGAGATAATCGGTTGGCATAAGAACGTTAGAGTCGGCGAGAACCACCCAACCATGCGAAGCCGCATTCCAGCCTTTCACGCAGTTGTTCAGCTTGGGATTTGCTGATCAGGTCGTCACCGACAAGAATTGTTGCCGGGATCGTCGGGTGGCGCTGACGCACTTCCCCGATCAACGGGATCACGGGATCCTTTGCGTCAGCCACGCAGAAGATGATCTCGTAGTCGGGCCAATCCAGGCGGAACGCGCTGTCGAGCGTTTCTTGGGAAAACTCCTCGATGCCGCAGAGCGGAACCACGACTGAGACAGGAGGCCGCTGCAGGGTCTGAGGCTTAGGGCCTATACGAGGCCAGATACGGCAGCCCGCAATCACCAGGCTCAGGGCATTGATGGCGAGGAAGAGACCGACGGAGACGAACAAAATCAGCATCGTTTACCCAGGCACGAGCCGCGCCACCATTGTGGCGAACTTAGGCCCAGGATAAACATCACCGGAAGATGACATGCCTATGACACCTAGCGCCCGAGACCCAAGGCGAAATTACCAACTGGATGAAGGGCATTCACCGGAGGCCTTGTGGCTCGTCTTTTGTCGAGGTGGCTCCTTTGGTTTTAGCGCCTGTTCTGATGCCCTCGACTCGAAGGCACTCCAGCTGTGAGCCTCCACATGCCGTCCCGTTGAAACAGCTAGTCATGCACTTTGTGACGATCAAATGCACAGCGGCATTTGATCGGTGGATCGCCTTCATCCCAGAGATAGATTGGCGGCACCACGTCGAACGTCGTGGGCGGGGCCGGTAGCAGACCGACAGCTTCCAAGACCTGGAACTTTCTAATGAAGCTGGAGACGCCAACCTAGGGGGCAGATTTGACGGCCTTAAAAGGCAGCTTTCTTGGAGTCTGTCTGGAGACAGCGCCGAAAGCCGATGGATAGCGGCAGCGGCCGTTGAATGAGGACGAGGCTTGGCACCAGCGTCAGCCTTCAAGCTGCCGTGCCAAGCGCTTGATCGCGACGCGATCGGAATCGACCACCAAAAAGTATGGTGTTGGATATCCCTGGATCCAGGTGCCGGAGACCCGACCCTCGCCAATCTTCGAAAGGATTAGCCCGACGGCGGGATTGAACCGGCGCAGCGGCATGCCGCTCTCGGCATGCAAAGCGGGCACGTCCACCGAATCCTTTGATAGGATGAGCGGGATAAGTTGCAGCGCATCGGCGACGGGATCGCTTCCCATGCAATGTGGGTCGAATGTCAGGAATAGATCCTCTCGGACATGCACCCGGGGCAATCGTTGTGATATGAGGTGAGTCAGGCTCACGTAGCCGTCCTCGGCGAGGTCGGCGGTCGCCTCGGCTAGTTGATTCGTCGAGAGGCTCGGGAAAGCCTTAACCAGGGAATCCTCGTCCACGTGCCCGGGCAGGCCATCGGCAGATGTCATGCAGATCCATTTGCCCACGGCCGTGCCTTCCGGGCTCAGATCGCCAATGGTCTCAGTAGGTGAAATCATCGCATCCTCTTCATCCTGTACCGCCGGAGACGGCAGGGGCAAGCCCGCCAGCATGTCGTCGATACGCCGGACGACCTTGCAGCAGAGCGCGGCGAAGGACCGGACATCGGCGGCCACCAACTCTACAGTCTCGCCTAACTTCGCCTCCTTGGCGTGCTGCACGAATTTCGCATCCACCACACCGAGATTGTGCCCAATCAAGTGCCTTTTCTGGATGTTAAGAGAAAGCACTGCCAGCTCCTGCGCGTTGAGCTCGGCGAAAGGATCGAACGAGAACTCGCCGAAGCGCTTACGGCCCTTGTCGATGTTCTGGAAGTCGTTGCCAGCCGGTTTGACCGGCCCAGCCCCGGAAGGCCGATTCTGAATGCGATGGGCGTACGCGACCTTGAGAGTCGCCTCGAAGGCGGTGAGCACGTCCTCGTGAGCATTTCCAAGCAATCGGTAGGCTAACTCTTGGCGATCTTTCCCCAAAGCTTCCGCCAGTTGTACCTGCTGCCCAACCAAGTCGACTTCGCGAGCGAAATGCAGCGCCAAGTTGGGCGCTCCGCAATCCGGGCAGAAAAGGGCGATCGCAAAAACCCCGTAGTCTCGCCCGCAGCAGTCGCAAATCAACAGGCGCATAAGGTCGCGGCGGCCAAACCGCGGGCGCGGCCGCTTCCGTCGCGGGCCAGGTTTGTAGGTAAGCGACTTGCTACCTCGCGCGACACCAGCCAGCATGCCCGAGATCGCGTCCTGCATGTCCTGGAGCGCAGCATGTTCCACCACCTTGATGGCTGCCTTGCGATCATCCGGATGAACGAACTCTGCATCGTCCGCCCTGAAGCCGCTATAGGGGCAGACGGTGCCCGGAGTGCCGGGGGCATGCTTCATCCGCCCAACCTTGTCCGGATCGGTAACGAAGGCAGCGACTCGGTCGCCCAACACGAAGTGCCTGGGATGGGCGTCGACGTTGGGTGAATACCGATAAACCCTACCATCCGGCGTCTTTGGAGAAGGGATACTCAACTGCATCTTGTTGCTGGTGCCGCCCACCCGCATCTTCTCAAGTCGTTTCATCTTCATCGGCGTCCCTCAAGCGACTCGGTGGTCGTCACCATCTTACGCGTTTCCATGCGCAGTAGCTCGGTCGGGCCTATCGCCCACTGCTCGCCGCATCCAGCTTCGTTCCCGGTGCATGTAGATGTAAATCCCACCGCTTCCAAGTTGAACCTATCTTTTGAAGAGAATCTGGTACCCCTAAGCATCCCATCTTACCGTGCAGCTTCAGCAATATCTCCAAAACCATGCTTTTCGAAGTCCATGAACAAATTAGGAACCAACGCCCCTAGACCTCATGATCGCGGAGTGAGCTGACTGGGCCTGTGGTCTCTCCTGCGGCATTCTCCGTTCGAGGGTTGCGCCAGATTGGCTGGCGCCGA
>NZ_MDDV01000017.1 GCF_001854885.1 Ensifer sp. LCM 4579
ACCCGGACGCCCCGTTCGACAAGATCTGCTATATCGGCTGCGGCGTCACCACCGGCATCGGCGCCGTCATCAACACGGCCAAGGTCGAGATCGGTTCGACGGCGATCGTCTTCGGTCTCGGCGGCATCGGTTTGAACGTCATCCAGGGGCTCAGGCTCGCCGGCGCCGACATGATCATCGGCGTCGATCTGAACAACGACAAGAAGCCCTGGGGCGAGAAGTTCGGCATGACCCACTTCGTCAACCCGACSGAGGTCGGCGAGGACATCGTGSCCTATCTCGTCAAYMTGACGAAGCGCGGYGCCGACCAGATCGGCGGCGCCGACTACACCTTCGACTGCACCGGCAACGTGAAGGTGATGCGCCAGGCGCTSGARGCCTCGCATCGCGGCTGGGGCAAGTCGGTGATCATCGGGGTGGCCGGGGCCGGCCAGGAGATMKCGACGCGGCCGTTCCAGCTCGTCACCGGCCGCACCTGGATGGGCACCGCCTTTGGCGGCGCGCGCGGCCGCACCGACGTGCCGAAGATCGTCGACTGGTACATGGAGGGAAAGATCGAGATCGATCCGATGATCACCCACACGATGCCCCTCGATGACATCAACAGGGGCTTCGAACTGATGCATTCCGGGACAAGCATCAGAAGCGTCGTTGTCTACTGAGCGCAACCGCCGGGCAGTCGAACAAGCCGAAGCCTCGCGGTTTTCGAGAGGGCTGAGGCACAACAGGGAGGATACGCAATGGAAAGTTCAATTCGCATTCATCCGGCTGTTGACAGCGGCGTCAAACAGGGACGCTCCGACTTTCAGGGGGGTACCCTTGTCTGCGACTGCACGGACAGGCCGGTCAAGGTGAGAATCGAGGGACAGATTGCCCATAACCATGCCTGCGGCTGCACCAAGTGCTGGAAGCCCGAGGGCGCCACCTTCTCCATTGTCGCCGTCGTCCCGCATGACAAGGTGACCGTGCTCGAGAACGGCGACAAGCTGCAAGTGGTCGATCCGTCCGCACTGATCCAGCGGCACGCCTGCAGGGAATGCGGCGTTCATATGTATGGACCGGTGGAGCGAGAGCACGCCTTTCAAGGGCTCGATTTCATTCATCCCGAGCGCTTCCAGGAGTCGGGCTGGGCTCCGCCCGGCTTTGCGGCCTTCGTGTCCTCCATCATCGAGTCAGGCGTCGACCCCAGCCGCATGGACGGCATCCGGGGACGACTGAGGGAACTCGGATTGGAGCCCTATGACTGCCTGTCGCCAGCTCTGATGGATTATGTCGCCACCTGGACTGCGAAGAAGACGGGGGCGCTTCCGAGCTGATATCGAAAGACGCAGCCCGTGCGACCCTGTCGGTGCGCTCCCCCGAGGCACCGACAGGGTGGCCGCCGAGTGCGACGCCGGCGGCGCTGAGCGCTATAGCGCCGCGCGTCTTTTCAGACCGCAGGCAAAGGTCGCTACTTTTTAATCTGCGCATTGAGCTGTCCGAAATCGGGCCCGATATTCGGGCCGATGCGCTTGCGCCGCTCAACCATGCTTTGCGTGTTCATCATTGCTGACAAACACCCGTTGAATCGGCCGACTATGCGGAACACTTCGCGTAGAGCTTTGTTTTGTGGGCGGGCGTAAAACAGGGAGCACAGGAAAAAATGATCAAACATCTCACAGCAGCTGCCGTCCTGCCCCTTCTGCTGGCGATGCCGGCATTTGCGGACTGCAGCGATGAACTCAAGAAAATCGAGCAAACCGTTGTTTCCGCGGAAACAGGCGTCAGCGGCACCGAGTCGGGCATGCCCGCCACGCAGCATCAGGAAGAAGTCCTTGCCGGGCAACAGGAGCAGCCCGTTGGAAGTGAAACAACCGGATCCACCAACACCCAGGAAGCGATCTCACCGCACCAGGAGGAGGTGTTGCGCGACGTTGACGTCGGCGAAAGGCCGGCTGAGCTTATGGCGGAAGCGCGCAAACTGGCGGAAGCCGGTGACGAGCAGGGCTGCATGGAGAAGCTCACCGAAATCAGGAGCCTGGTTGGCGTAGAGTGACTAACTCGTCCGACTCTCTTCGGCGACGCGGGCGACCGCGCGGTGCCGGGCCCTCCCGCTGCCGCGCTGGAACTGCAGTTGACGCATCATGCTTGAGTGAGACTCGCGCGCCGAGCCTTTTGGGGAGGCGCGCCTGGACCGGGGTTCCCGTCGCATGAGCGAGACCGCTCTGCTTTCTCGCAGCTTCTACGGATCCGCAAAAGCTCCGCGTTTGACGAATTGGCGCCGCGGAAGAGCGAAAGTATGCGCCTGTCGGCGCGACGAACGCGCGGCGCGACCTAATGTTGATTTCGGGAGCCGTTCCCCTTTGATAACGCGATGTCGGGGGGCTCCTGCGTCGCCTGACGATCGGGGAAGAGGTCGTTGATCTTGTAGGCGACCTCGGTCCTGTTGCTCGCATTGATCCTCTTCATGATATTGCGGATATGCACCTTGACCGTGCTTTCGCGCAGATTGAGTTCATGGGCGATCATCTTGTTCGCCTTTCCGCGGCGCAAGGCCTCCGCAACCTCGACCTGGCGATCGGTCAGTATGCCGGCATAGGGTCGTGCGGCCATGCCGCCCGGTTCGAACAGGTGACGCATCGCAAAGATGCTGCTGGCCGGGACAAAGATGCCGCCTGCCATGGAGAGCAGGATCGCCTCGAGACAGACATCGATGCTGACAGAGGAAGGGATGTAGCCCTTCGCACCAAATTCCAGTGCCTTGACGACCTGAGTGAGTTCGTCGGTGTCGGTCAGCAGGATTACAGGTGCAGGCGCAAGTTCGGCGACGAGATTGCGGACCTCGTTTTCCACGTCGGGGTTTTCGAGCTGTCGTTCCGCGACGTTCAAAAGCACTGCGCAGGGAGGCGGGCCGTTTTGCCGATGCCTTTCCCATTCCTCCGCCGAAGCATAGGTGAGCACATCGCGCTCCGGCTTCGCAGCGGAGATGTTCTGCGCCAGACACTCGCGCCTGAGTTCGCGGTTGTCGATGATGACGAGCGGCCGGTCCGGCGGCCGACCGCTGGCGCCGGTCTTCGAAAATGCATCTGCGGCCCGCAATCTCAGAGGGCGAACAGATGCCGGATATTCGTTTCCATCCCCTGTGCCTGATGAGTTCATCGTCCTGCCCTCAAGCACCTCGCTTTTGTGTTTGCTCTGTCCTGGAGCTCCGACTTGCGTACCGATTGGATCCGTAAGCAATTCAAAACCAAGATTCGAACGGTACTATGATTAATCGCGTCATAGAACGACCAAATTGGGACGTTAAGAAAGGTATAAAATATCGTTTCTATGTAATTTTGGAGTTCAACTCCATTCTCTTCTGTACCTCGGATGTATGGTCCTTGGTGGTATTTCCCTACACTCTTGACGTAGGCGATGCATGATTGCATCGCGCCCGCCGGAGTCCCGGTGTGCCCGCATGTCGATGCTCGCGCTCAGGTGTCGTGGCGGACCGGCCGCGCCGAGGCAGCCGGATTGTGTGTTGCTGCCTTCGGTAGCCTCACCGGGCGCGTCGGGAGGATGTGACGATACGATGTTTTCGGCCTGCAGCGATATTTGCGGAGGCCACTTCATTTTTTGGTGAAGACCTATTAGACTATCGACTGTAATTTTGCCAGTTTACCATCGTTCTGTTGTCGATTGCTCGGATAATAACCTGGAGCCTCACTCAAAGGTGTTAATGAAAAAGAATTATCATGAGTATTCGTCGTGCAAGACGCGCCTGTTAGTCATGAATTATTGATTTCTTTTTTCGCAGTGGCGACCATTTTGACAAGAGGGACTATGTGATGGCTTCATCGGTATCGACGTTCGAGAAGGTTTCGGTATTTGCGCGGGACCCGTCGGGAGTGCAAGGCGTATCGAGAGAGGATGCAGAGGGCGGGGTTCAGGACAAGGTCGGCAAACGAGCCCTCATTGTGCTCGATAGCAGGGCTCTCGACCGCGAATGCCTCGCGAGGACACTGACCAATCACGGCCTGGGCATGGACGTGATCGCGTTCGGCTCGATCGAAGAATGGCGCGAAAAAAAGGATCGTTGCCCACCGACTGGAGCCGTCCTCCTCAATATCGGGGCGCGGAAGGTCACCGAGATAAGCACGGACATTTCCAAGCTCGCCTCGGAATTTCATCCCATTCCGGTCGTGGTGCTGTCGGACAATGACGATATCACCCAGATTTTGAAGGTGCTCGAATCCGGCGCCCGGGGCTACATCCCCACGTCGGTCGGCGTTGAGGTCTGCATTGAAGCAATCGGGCTGGCGATAGCCGGGGGGACATTTGTTCCGGCGAGCAGCATTCTTGCCGTGCGCCATCTGATCGAGACGGGGAAGCCGGAGCCGGCGCCGCTCGCTGGCATGTTCACCCTGCGCCAGGCGGAAGTCGTGCAGGCTTTGCGCAAGGGCAAGGCCAACAAGATCATCGCCTATGAGCTCAACCTTCGGGAGAGCACGGTCAAGGTTCACATTCGTAACATCATGAAGAAGCTGAAGGCATCGAACCGGACCGAGGTGGCCTACAAGCTGAACGACCTGTTTGCCGGCGACGCCGGCTACCCGTGACCGCACGTGATCCCGCCGGCGCCGCGCGTCTTATCAGACGCGCGAAGGTGTAGCACTTTGAATTGCTGCTTGCCCATGTCCTTGAATCGAGGTCGATTGAAGGAGACATGCGTCCATAGCGCGCACCGTGGCGGGACGCCTATACTATGACCTCGACCCTTCTTTCCTTGCCTGTGACGGCGGATGGCCGTAGTTCTTTCGGTAGTCGCTCGAGAATCGTCCCATGTGGCGGAAGCCCCATTTCCGAGCGATCTCGGAAATGGGGACATCGAGTTTGGCTTCCGTCAGCTCCCGGTGCACGGCCTCCATCCGCAATTGCGTCAGATAGCTTGTCGGCGATTTTCCTTTGAAGCGCCTGAAGCCCTCTTGCAGGGAACGGACGCCTATGCCCGCCGCTTCGGAGATCTGCGTCATGGTGTGTGCGCTCGATAGATTGGCATGCATGAAGTCGATGGCACGCTTCACGTGCCTCGGGGAAGGCAGCCATTCGCCCTGGCTCATTGATTGTGAAAAGCGATGCGGCAGCGTATCGACGAGCAGGCAGATGAGGGTCTTCGAAAGATGCTCGAGGGTGTGAGGCATGTCCTCGACGATGGCATCCGGGCCCAGGCTTTGGGCCATGACCTGCGCCAGTCTGAAGAATATCAGACCGCTGCCGGCTTCGAGGTCGAATTCGGATTTGAAGTCCAAAGAGCCCTGAACGGGACGCTCCAGGACGGTGCTGATGTGACGAATGAGGTCGCTTTGATCAAAAATAATGGAAAAATGTCGACGGGCCCCGTCCAATTGAACCTGAGTTAACCTGTTGCCGTCGAGCACTGCGCCTTTACCAGGTGCGGAATGGAGGGTTCTTCTCCCGACATCGATAGAGGCTGACCCGTCCAGGGGAAGCAGCACCAAAAGCTTCGGGACCTCGTCTTTCTGACCGAGGCGGAAACGACCGTGAGATTGCACTCGGCTGAAGGCCGCGCAACCCGCGGCAATGAATTCGTAGCTGTATGAGAGATCCGCCTTGCGGGGCATGTGGACGTTCACCGGCCCTACGCAGCGTGCGAGAATGTCCGCGATCTCATCGGCGTCGTTGCCAATGTATGAAAGCTTCATTCCGGTTCGCTGTGCCGACATCGTTACGGTCTCAATATAGAAGTGATTGGCGGCGAACTGCGTGCTCTCGGTCGGTCGCCGGTTCGGTGGTTATGGCATCGAAATCGTAGCACGTCACAGCCGAAATACCGGCTTCGACCGAGTTGTCGAATGTCGGCGAACGGAGCGAACCGCCGTTCCGGTTCTTCGCCCTTGAATCGAGGTCGATTCAAGGAAACATGCAGTAGCGATGGCTCGCTTTCCCTCTGCCAGCCGTTTGCGTAGAATGGCGCGCGGAGGTCCGTCAGCATGAGCGCGACCAGACAGCGCCGACCAGCGGCGAGCCGCGAGGTGTGTGGCATCTGCCTTTTTCTGTGCGGCGACGTCATGACCGGGCGCGGGATCGACCAAGTGCTGCCTGCACCATGCGGCCCGGCCATATATGAGACTTATCTCAGCTCTGCCTTCGACTATGTTCGTCTTGCGGAGTTAGCGCATGGCCGGATATCCCGGCCGGTCGAGCCTTCCTACATCTGGGGCGTGGCGCTCGATGAATTCGAGCGCGCGCAACCGCGCTTCCGAATTATCAATCTCGAGACGGCGATCACCCACAGTATCGACTACGCTGCCAAGGGCATCAACTACCGGATGAGCCCGCAAAACGCTTCCTGTCTCGTGGCCGCCGGCATCGACTGCTGTGTGTTGGCGAACAATCACATGTTGGACTGGGGACTTGCCGGCCTCCATGAGACATTGTCGGTGTTGCACGATTTGCAGATTGGCACGGTCGGTGCCGGGCGCGACCAGGCCGCGGCCGAAGCGGCAGCGGTGCTCGATGCCGGTGGCGATGGTCGCGTCCTCGTTTTTGCATTGACGACGCCGACCAGCGGGACGCCTCGGGGCTGGGCAGCCGCACCGCGGAGGGCGGGGGTAAATTTTCTGCCGGACCTCGCCCCAGCGCGGGCGCATGAGGTCGCGGACCAGATCGTGGGCGTGAAACGGCCGGGCGACGTCGCGATCCTGTCGCTCCACTGGGGACCTAATTGGGGCTATGAAGTGTCCGCGGCCGAGCGGAAATTTGCACATGCGCTCATCGATGAGGCTGACGTCTCGATCGTCTACGGACACTCTTCGCATCATCCCAGGCCGATCGAGGTCTATCGCAACCGGCTGATCCTCTACGGCTGCGGCGACTTCATCAACGACTATGAAGGAATTGCGGGCTATGCGGAGTTCAGGGGAGATCTGCGACCGATGTATTTCGTTCGCATCGATCCCGTGTCCGGCGATCTGCTGGAGCTTGAGATCGTTCCGCTCCAGGCGCGTCGGTTCCGGCTCGTCTATCCGACGCCGCAGGACATCGAGTGGCTTGTGGTGACGCTGGAACGCGAAAGCCGGCCCTTCTCCACTAGTGTGGAGCGGCAAGACGACGGCCGGATAGGTCTCGTCTGGCCGCGCGCTTAGCAATATAGCCCAAAATCATGAGCCTTGCCGACTCCTAAGGGTTAGAGCGGGATGCAATGAAATCCGTATAATATCGCTGCCCGCCAAAGGGACGGTCTTGTCGCCTTTCCTCTCGTTGGTTCGATCGCACAAGGCGGGCATCGGATCGGCGACAATCGGCATGTCCTCAGACAGATGCGGCTCGTGTTCGAAAGGGCCCGTCATGAAGACCTTTCTCACAGCAGTTCTTGCATGCGCGGTCACGGCAGGATGCATGGAGAGCAGTCGATATGTCAGCCTGTCAGGCTATGCCTACCAGACCGACCCGACCTGCTTACGTCGGCAGCCGCCCTGGAAATTCGATCCGCGTTGCGACGAACCGATACTGGGTTTCTCGGGATTCACGCCGCCTCCCACCTTCGGGAACGGGTTTTGATCCGTCGTGCGGACGGCCCGGATCAGAGTAGTGACGTTCGAACCGCGACGCCTTGTGAAGACGATCGCGTCGCAATGCGCTATGGTACTTATTCATGTCGAAGGAAACTGGGCAGCCGAGTTCACCTGCCGCAGTCGACGGGCAGGATTCGCATGCTCGCGACCTGATTGCGATCGTGACGGAGTTCGTACGCGAACTGCACTCGCAAAGGGCCGACGCCATCGAGATCGCGCCCTCGAGCCGGATCGAACGCGACCTCGGCATCGACAGTCTCGGCCGCACGGAACTGACCTTGCGGATCGAACGCGCCTTCCAGGTGAGATTGCCCGCCAACGCCATGTCCGAAGCCGAGACGGTCTCCGATCTCGGTCGGGCGTTGGGACGGGCGCGGCCAGCGGGAAAGCGCGCCGTCATCCGCAAGAGTACGGCGTCGGCTCTGCCGACCGTTCCGGCCGCGAGCGAGGCTCGCACGCTCGTGGAAGCGCTCGAGTGGCACGAGAAGCGGCATGGCGACCGCTTGCACCTGACCCTGTTGGAAGACGAGACCACCACGCTCGACACCCTCTCCTATGGCGAGCTCGCCGCGCGGGCGCGCCGGGTCGCCGCTGCCATCGTCCTCCGCGGCGTTGCGCCGGGTGATCGGGTCGCCTTGATGCTTCCGACCAGCGCCGATTTCTTCGTGGCCTTTTTTGGCATTCTCTACGCCGGCGCTGTGCCGGTGCCGATCTATCCTCCGACGCGCCTATCGCAACTCGAAGAGCATGTGCGACGCCAAGCCGGAATTCTCGGCAATGCCGGCGCTCGCCTGCTCATCACCGTGCCGGAGGGCAGGCGGCTTGCCGGCCTGCTCAAGGCGGTGGTGGAGCCGCTGAAGGCGGTCGATTGCGTGGTGGATAGGGAGAGTGCGGCGTCCGAGAGAGAATTGCCCGGTCCGGCCGATCCGGGCGCGACCGCGCTCATCCAATATACGTCCGGAAGCACCGGAGACCCGAAGGGCGTCGTGCTGAGCCACGCCAACCTGCTCGCGAACATTCGGGCGATGGGCGAGGCCATGCAGGCTGGCTCGAAGGACGTGTTTGTCAGCTGGTTGCCGCTCTATCACGATATGGGGCTGATCGGCGCATGGCTGGGCTGTCTCTATTACGGCGCCCCGCTCTATGCGATGTCGCCCTTGAACTTTCTCACCAGGCCGGAAAGCTGGCTGTGGGCGATGCACAACTATCGGGCGACCTTGTCGGCATCGCCGAATTTCGGGTTCGAGATTTGTCTCAACAAGCTTTCGGACCCCCTGCTCGAGGGCCTCGACCTCAGCTCCGTGCGGATGATCGCTAATGGGGCCGAGCCCGTGAGCGCCGCTACTCTGCGCCGCTTCAGCGAACGCTTCGGGCGTTTCGGCCTGTCTGCCCGGGCCTTGGCCCCGGTCTACGGACTTGCGGAAAGTTCGGTCGGCCTTGCCTTTCCGCCGCTCGGACGCCCGCCGCTGATCGATCGGGTCAACCGGCGGGCATTGAGCACGCATGGCATCGCCGAAATCGCCAGCGCGGAAGATTCGGCGCCGGTTGAAATCGTCGCCTGCGGTCAGCCCCTGCCGCGCCACGAAATTCGCATCGTCGACGATGCGGGCCGCGAGCTCGGCGAAAGGAGGGAAGGCCAACTTCAATTTCGTGGACCCTCCGCGACGGCCGGTTATTTCCGTGACGAAGAGAAAACACGCGCGCTATTTCACGACGATTGGCTCGACAGTGGCGACCGCGCCTATATGGCCGGAGGCGACGTCTTCATCACCGGACGCGTCAAGGACATTATCATCCGTGCCGGGCGTCACCTCTATCCGCAGGAGATTGAGGCGGCCGTAGCGGCCGTTCCCGGCGTCCGCAAGGGAGGGGTCGCCGTCTTTGGTCAGGCCGATAGGACGACGGGCACCGAGCGGGTGGTTGTCATTGCGGAAACCGCGGAAACCGACCCGGATGCGAGCGCATCCATGCAGGAGCGCGTGATCGCGGCCACGACCGACATCGTCGGCAGCCCCGCCGACGAGGTGGTTCTGGTACCGCCGCGGTCCGTACCTAAGACATCGAGCGGCAAGATCCGCCGCAGCGCCGCGAAGGTGCTCTATGAAAGCGGGCGCATCGGGTCGGAGAACCGGCCCCTTCCGTTGCAACTGTCGAGCCTGATGATGCTCGGCATCGGCGCGCAAATGCGACGGCTGGCGCGGCGGCTAAAGGAATTCCTCTTCGCGGTCTGGTGGTGGGCGGTACTCGGCGTCGCACTGTCGGCCGGCGCGGTCGCCGTCCTCGTGCTTCCCCGTCTGTCCTGGCGCTGGCATGCCGTTCGATGGATATGCCGCGCAGCCCTTGCGATCATGGGGGTTCCGCTTGCCGCCAGCGGCGTCGAACGCGTTCCGAGGCAAGGGGCAATGCTTGCCTTCAATCACTCGAGTTACTTTGACGCATTCGTGCTTGCGGCGATCCTGCCCGGCGAGCCGGCGATCGTCGCCAAGAGGGAGCTTGCCGGGCATCTCCTCGCCGGCCCGCTGTTGCGCCGTCTCCAAATTCCATTCGTCGAGCGCTACGACGTGTCGGAAAGTCTGGAAGATGCCAGCAGATTGGCGAGTTTGGCTCGAAAGGGGCGCGTCCTCGTCGTCTTCCCGGAAGGCACGTTCACCCGCAGGCCTGGGCTCACCGGCTTCTATCTGGGGGCGTTCAAGGTGGCGGCGGCCGCTGGATTGGCGATCCTGCCCGGCATCATACGGGGAACGCGAACCGTGCTTCGAGGCGAGCAATGGTTTCCGAGGCACGGTGCAATCAGCGTCGAAATTGCCGACGCGGTTGCGCCGTCTGGAACGAGTTTCGAGGCCGTGCTGCAATTGCGCGATGCGGTTCGCGGCGCGATCCTCAGCCGTTGCGGCGAACCCGATCTTGGCGGCCTGGCAAAGCCGGAACCTCGTGCATGAGTTTTCAAGCGAAAGTCGGCAGGTTGCGGATGCGAGTTGAATGAATTCGGGCCATTCCGTCGCATCATAGATTTCCGTCGTCACCAGGGTGCGCCCGCAACATCGGTTGCGGCGGTGTTGTCGGGCGGGCGCCGGAATTGCCGGCCGAGATTATCGTCCGTCTCCGCGGCGGACGAAGCTGTTTCGCAGTGGGTAACGACATCGCCTGCGCCTACAGCGCCGCGCGTCTTATCAGACGCGCAAAGGTCGCTGTAGCACTTTGAATTGCTGCATGTCTTGTCCTTAAATCGAGGTCGATTAAAGGAGACATGCAGTAGCCGCGGCGCTGTATCCGTTCAGCGAACAACCACGACCGAGCAGGGGGCGTATTGGACCACCTTTTGCGATACGCTTCCAACGAGCAACCCCCGCAAACGGCCAAGCCCTCGGCTGCCGACAACGATCAGGTCGGCGCCGATTTCATCGGCCACGGCGAGTATCGTCTCGGCATAGTCGCCGGGCTCGACGCGGGTGTCGACGGTACCGGCGCCAAGAGCCCGGGCATTTTCGGCAGCGTCCCGGGCGATATGGTCGCCAAGGACCGATACCGCTTGCGGGATATCGCCCCGCGACTCCTGGAAGAACTCGTTCATCGATGCGGGAACACGCCCGAGTTGAGGCAGGGTATAGGCAGATACGCGGCGAACCAGATGCTCCGCATCGGCAAGACGATTTGCTTCTTCCGCTCTCAGGCCATGCAGAATGACGTGAAGAACCGTGAGCCGCGCATCAAGGGCCTTGGCGAGATGCGCTGCCATCGTTACGGCCTCGCCGGACTTGTCCGACCCATCGGTGGCGACAAGAATGTGCTTGGTCATGATACTCTCCTCCATTCTCGAGAGTCTCGCGCCGCGCTGGCGGAATTCAATGATTCCGGTCAAAAAGCCGTGGACCGCCGAGCGCCCAGAACGCTCAGAGGGCTTCCGGCTTCGAAAGCAGTTCTGACAGGCGGGAGAGAAACTCGGCCGCCCTCAGCGTGTGGCTGACCCTGTGATCGCCGGCAACCGTCACCTGGATTACCTGCCGGACACAGACGGTGTCGGCGATTGCCCAGGGGCGCGGCGCGGCCGCGCCGCAGGCGATGATCGCGACCTGGGGCGGGTGGATCAGCGGAAAGATGCCGTCGGCGTTCCCGGCAGCCAGATTGTTCAGGACGATGGTCGCGTCCGTCATCTCCGACCCGCGCAGCCGACCAAGCCTGGCGCGAGGCGCAAGCGCGGCAATAGCAAGCATCAATTCGTCGACGCTCCTTGCGGCCGTGTCGCGGATCGCCGGTGCGACCAGGCCGCCGCCGCGCAGCGGCGTCGCAAGTCCCATATGGACGGCGGATGATGGCAGGAAGCCTCTCTCGCCGTAATGACCGTTCAGATCCGGGACATCCTTCAGCGCGAGTGCCACCGCCTTCATCAGCGGCGCCAGGTAGAGGAGCCGGTTCTCGCCCTGCCGGCCGGCGTTCTCGGCCTCCACCCAGTCGAGAAGCGGCGTGGCGTCGATGGCATGAGAAACCCAGTAATGCGGGATTTCGCGATGCGACCGCAGCATGGCGGCACCGTTCGCCTTGCGCAGGTCTTCGCGCGCGGACCACCCGCCGCGCTTCGACATTCGCAACTCCCGGGCATGGTCGAATGGGAACTCGGCCGGGTCGCCGGCGCCGTTCGCGAGGAGCCATGCAGAGGGAGATCCGTTTATCGTAAGCATGCCACCGGCGTCCTGGCATCCGGCGGGCGTGCGCTCTGCCGGGCGTGGCCGCACCGTGGGCGGTCTTGCGGACCTGCGCCGCTCGTAAGGATGCCCCGGGACCGCGCCTCTTGCTTTAGCGGCACGCAGGGGGCGATCGGCTTCCTCGGAGCTGAAAATCGTTGCCAGAACGGTTCCGACTTCGATCTGCCGCCCCGGCTGCACACGCTGCTCTCCGATGACGCCCTCGTCGAAGGCTTCGATCTCTATGGCGCCCGCCTGCGTCTCAGCGAGAGCAATCACATCGCCCCGCTTGATGTGGTCGCCGGGTTGCTTGAACCACTCGATGAGGGTAGCGGCCTCGATCTCTGCCGCAAGCGTCGGCATCTTGAACTCGATCATCGTCGCATCGCCTTCCTGACTTGCGCAATGTCTCGTCTGGCGCACGCGCAGGCGAATAGCCCGCACGCGTGGCCGAATGTCCCGCCGGCGTCCGAAGCTATCGGCAGGACGCCGAATAATAGCGATCTGCGGCGCGCTTGACGAGGTCGCTTTGAACGGCGTCATTGGCCGTGTTTATAGCGACCGTTTCCGACCCCAAATGGCACCATTTTCCTGTTATGATATGCGGATCGAGGCCAATATGACACCGAGGATCGATGATCCATGGCCCCAGAGCGAACCGACGTTGTCGAAGTCGAGATCCCGCCCCACCGGTTGCCGGGGTTTCTCCGCCTGCCGGAGAGCCCGCGCGGCGTGATCGTGTTTGCGCATGGCAGCGGATCGAGCCGCCAAAGCCCACGAAACACCTATGTCGCGGAGGCCTTGCGGAGACGGGGCTTCGCTACGCTGCTTTTCGACCTCCTGAGCGGGCGGGAAGCGGAGAACCGCGCCAATGTCTTCGATATTCGTCTTCTGGCCGATCGTCTTGTCGACGCATGCACCTGGGTTGCGACGGCATCCGACACCCGAAACCTGGCAATCGGACTCTTCGGAGCGAGCACCGGCGCGGCCGCCGCTCTCGTGGCGGCGGCGGAACTTGGCGATCTAGTATTTGCGGTGGTCTCGCGTGGCGGACGACCGGACTTGGCAGCGGCGGTGCTCGAAGACGTCCGCACGCCGACGCTGCTCGTCGTTGGAGGGGACGACGAGGATGTCCTTCGGTTGAACCAGGCGGCCTTGGCAAAGATTGCGGGCCCCAAGAGACTGGAGATCATCCCGGGCGCGACGCATCTGTTCTCGGAACCAGGTGCACTCGATGCGGTTATCGAAGCAGCGGCGGATTGGTTCGAAAGCCATTGCGATCGCAACGGCAAGGACAGATAGCGGAGGGCGGCGCGGTGCGTTATTCGGACCGTCGGGAAGCGGGACAACAACTGGCAAAGGCGCTCGATCACTATCGTGGGCAGGACGTCGTCGTGCTCGCGCTGCCGCGCGGCGGCGTCCCGGTGGCGTCAGAAGTGGCGGCTCATCTCAACGCGCCGCTCGACCTCCTGCTCGTGCGCAAGATTGGCGTGCCGTGGCAGCCGGAGCTTGCAATGGGAGCAGTGATAGACGGCGACAGGCCGGCGGTCGTGCGCAATGACGAGACGATCCGTCTTGCCGGCGTGACGGACGCCGAATTCGAGAGCATCTATCAAAGGGAACTCGCCGAAATAGAGCGACGGCGTCGCCTTTATTTCGCCGGCCGCCCGCCAGCGGAGATCGCGGGGCGTGTCGTCATCGTCGTCGACGATGGGATCGCGACGGGGGCGACGGTCAAAGCGGCTGTAATCGGGCTCAAGTCCAAGGGGCCGGCGAAAATCGTGGTCGCCGTTCCGGTTGCTCCACCGGACGCCGTTGCCGAACTGAAGAGGGAAGCGGACGAAGTGATATGCCCGCTTCAGCCGCGAATGTTCGGCGCCATCGGCTATTTCTATAGCGATTTCGAGCAATTGACAGATACGGATGTCATGAATTTCTTCGCCGGGCGGTCGTAAGCGCTCCTTCGCGAGTAGAAGCGAAGATCTGGCCTCGCTTCAGGGCCGACGCCAATCGGTGGACATGCTGCGCCCCAATCCCGCAGCAGCCGCCGATGAGGGTCGCGCCTGCCTCCGCCCATTGGCAGGCAAAGCGGGAATAACTGTCGGCGGACAGATCATCGCGAGTGTCGTGCAGCGTCGCGTTCGCCGCACCGTCCTCCTGATCGCCCTCCAGGGCATTGGCATAGACGCCGACCTCGGTCGATGCGCCATTCTCGCGTAGAACGGCCGTGGCGACCTCGATCGCTTTGCTCATCACCTCGGGACGGCTGCAATTGAAGAGCAGGGCGCTGGCACCGGAGCCGGCTGCCCAGGTTGCCGCCCGCGCCACGGGCTCCCCGGATCGCAGCCGCGGTTCGTCGCCGTTGATCGCCGTGACCTCGTCGGCGAGGGTGAAGGAGATCCAGAAAGGCTTGCCGGTCTTTTCAACGGCGACGCGAACGGCATCCCCCTCGGCGATCAAGCTCAATGTCTCCCCGAGCCAGACATCGACATGGGGTGCGAGGTTCTCGACCAGGACGGCGAGGTAGTCCTGCACTCGCGATCCATCGAAGCGTTCGGGTTCATAGGAGCCGAAGATCGGCGGCAGGGAGCCCGCAACGAGGACCTTGCGTCGGCTTTCGGCGTCCGCCGCCGCCCGCGCGAGCCTGCCCGAAAGATCGATCAGCGCCGGTCCCTCCGAGCGAAAGCGCTCCTCGCCGATATGGAAGGGAACAAGCGCATAGCTGTTGGTGGTGATGACGTCGGCGCCGGCTGCGATGAACTCCTCATGCACCTGCCGCACGATATCGGGCGTTTCGATCAGTGCCAGGGCCGACCACTCCGGTTGCCGCAATTCGGCGCCCAAGCGGATCAGTTCCCGGCTCATGCCGCCGTCCAGGACACGTATGTTCTTCATGTGATGCACGATCTTTCTGTTCTAAGCCTATTGGTTGTCGAATGATCACGGTCGCAGTGCCTGGTCGAAGTCCTCGATGAGGTCCTCGACGGCTTCAAGCCCCACCGAAACGCGGAAGACGCCGTCGCCGGCAAAGGAGCGATAGTCGCGGAGTCCTTCCCCCTCGAGACGGTAGGTCGACCTCATCATCTCGTCGGTATCGAGAAACACGACGATGCTGCGCTGATGGCCAAGCGAGAAGGCGTAATGGGCGACCTTCAGTTTCTTCGCGAGCCGCGCGGCGACATGGTGCGGAGTGGCGGTCTGGAACGTAATCATGCCGCCGAAGACCCGCATCTGGTGCTTGGCCAGCGCGTGTTGCGGGTGGCTATCGAGACCCGGATAGGTGACGGCGCGAACCACCGGATGGGTGGAGAGGAACTCCGCCAGCCGTTCCGCCGATTGCGATATGGTGCGGATCCGCGGAAAGAGCGTGTCGATGCCGCGAAGGATCAACCAGGCGTTCTGTGCCGACAGAGACGCGCCGAGATAGACACCGGCACGGGAGCGGATTTTCTCGACCACCGCCTTGTTGCCGCAAACGATGCCACCAAGAGCATCGCCATGGCCGTTGATCAATTTCGTCAAGGAGTGGATGACGAGATCCGCGCCAAGCGATGCTGGCCGGGTCGCGACCGGCGTCGCGAGAGTGGAATCGATCGAGAGAAAAGCTCCCTTGTCACGGGCGAGATCCGCCACTGCGGTAATGTCCGTCAGCCGCAGGATCGGATTGCAGGGGCTCTCGCAGTGGACGAGCCGGGTATTGGGCCGGAAGGCGGCGGCGACATCCTCGATGCGCGACATGTTCACCGCCGTCACGTCGACGCCGTAGTCCGGCAGGATGCGCCGCGCGAGCTCGTTGGCGCCGGCATAGCAAACGTCGCTGACGATCAGATGGTCGCCCTTCTTCAAGAGCGTGAGGAAGGTTCCGGCGATTGCTGCGACGCCGGTTGCGGTGGCCAGCGCTTCCTCCGTTCCCTCGATTGCGGCCATGCGCTGTTCGAGCTGGCGCACGGTGGGGTTCGTCCATCGCGCGTATAGATAAGGCAACGCCGTCAGGTCGGATACGCCCTCGGCCGAAAAGGCGCCGTCGCCCGGAGAGAGCACATTGTTGACCGACATGGAAATGTTGGGCGCGATGGCATGCGTCGCCGGATCGATCACCAGGCCGCCGTCAAGCGCCAGTGTCTCGGCGCGCAGACCGGAGCTCTGCGGGGCGGCCGTGTCGATCGTGGCGATGGATAGCGATGTCTTGGCGGACATTCGGGCCTCTTCCATTGATGTGATGGGATGCGACTCTATGCGAGTGATGGTGCGATCGGCGGCGAAATCCCCACGGTTGCTGCAGGAAATACGCGCAAAGCGCAGAGATCTTCGTCGTAAAAACCCGTCTTCGCCCGTCATCACGCGGGGTTCCGGCGCTCTTCCGTCGAATAACTAACGTCGAACGGGTACCTGGGCCTCGACGACTTTGAAGGCGCGGGTGACAAGGAGCGTCAGGAAAACGTAAAAGACGGTGACGACCATAAGGGGCTCATAGACCAGCAGCGTATCCTGGCGGACCTTGTAGGCGACCGCATAGAGGTCCATCACAGTCACGGTGAAGGCAAGCGGCGTCGCCTTCAGTTGCAGCACGACCTCGCCGGTGATGGTAGGCAGCGCAATGCGGATGGCGCGCGGGAGCCATATGCGCCGCAGCACCTGTGCCGGTGACATGCCGAAGGCCCTTGCCGCCTCGAGTTCCCCCTTCGGCACGGCGAGCAGGGCGCCGCGCAGTACTTCCGCTTCATAAGCCGCATAGTTGAGTGTGAAACTCACGGCAGCGAAGAAGAAACCTTCGCGCAGGACCGGCCAGAGAAAGCTGGACCGCAGTCCGGGAACCAGCGGCAGCAGAGAGCCGACTCCGTAATAGAGCAGCCAGAGCTGAATAAGCAGCGGCGTGCCCCGCAGGCAGGTGCAGTAGCCGCGGGCAAGCCATTTCAGGCCACGCGGACCGTTGATCTGCGCGAGCGCCAGACCGATTGCGAGAATGAACCCGAAGACGACGGATATGACGAGCAGGAGCACGGTTTGCACCGCGCCGGCGGCCAGGAGTGACCAGTAGGTGGAGACCCAGGAGAAATTCATCGGCCCGCCTCACGCATTCTTCGGCTGACCGCGTCGGAAGTGCCCTTCCAGCGCGCCGAATATCACATTGGATAGGAACGAAATCGCCAGATAGAGCAGCGCGGCGGCGAAAAAGAACAGGAAATAGTGCTTGGTATTGCCGGCCGCGAGCCGCGTTGCGAGCGCCAATTCCTGATAGCCGACGACCGCGATCAGGGCGCTGTCCTTGGTCACGGACATCCAGAGATTGGCAAGGCCGGGCAGGGCGTTGGGGATCAGCGCCGGCAGCACGATGCGGCGAAAGCGCAGCGACGGACGCATGCCGAAGGCCTTCGCCGCCTCGATCTGGTCGACGGGAACGGCGAGAATGGCACCGCGGAGCACTTCCGTCATATAGGCGCCCTGGACGATGCCGAGCACCGCGACGGCCGCAACGAAACCATTAATTTCGATGGGCGGAAGGCCCGCGGCAAGCAGCACGCGATTGATGCCGTCTGTGCCGGCGTAATAGAGCCCGACGATCAGGATCAGTTCCGGGATCGCCCGGACGGCCGTCGTGTAGAGATCAAGGGCGATCACCAGCGGGCGCCCGCCGGCCAGCTTTCCGAGTGCGCCGGCGAGGCCGATCAGGATGCCGATACCATAGGCGCCGAGGGAGATGGCGAGGGTTGACAAAGCGCCGGCAAGGAGAACGCCGCCCCAGCCAGGCGGATAGGGGGCTAGCAGTTCCAAGAGGGAAAGCGCTGACGACATCGGAATAATCTGGCTCGGCGGGAATTTCGCGCATCGACCTGAAAATCGGACCGGATTTTCGTAAAGCATGATGCGTAGGTTCAAAGAGTTACAGCATCCTTTGTGTGTCCTGAAGGATGCAAGGCGCTGTAGGAAACGGGCCATTCCCTGGTTGGCGGCCGGACCTGCGCCCAACCGCCGCACGAGCGGCAATCACTTTCCGTAGGGATCGAAATCGAAATACTTCTTGGAGAGTTCATCGTATTTGCCGCTCGCTCGAACGGCGGCAATGGCCGCATTGAGCTTGTCGCGGAGGGCCGTGTCTTCCTTCCGCACGCCGCCGCCAATGCCCACGCCGAGAATGGCCGGATCGTCCGCCACGTCGCCCATGTCAGCGCAGCAATCCTTGCCGAAGTCGGATTTCAGGAACTCGGCAAGCGGGATCGCATCGCCGAACACATAGTCGATCCGGCCGGCCGCAAGATCCTGGAAGGCTTCGTCGAGCGTCGAATAGGTCTTCTCCGACGCCTTCTCGGCGAAATACGTCTTGAAATATTCGGACTGGATCGTCGAAACCTGGATACCGATGGTCTTGTCCGCAACGTCATCAGCCGTCGCGCCCGCCGCCGCATCCTTGGCGCCGATCAGCTTGCTTGGGGTGTTGTAGTATTTGTCGGTGAAATCGATGGTCTTCTTGCGCTCGTCGGTGATCGACATGGAGGACCAGATCACGTCGAATTTCTTCGTCTCGAGCCCCGGGATGAGGCCGTCCCAGGACATGTCGACGATCGAGCATTGCTCCTTCATCTCCGCGCAGACCGCGTCCATCAGTTCGATTTCCCAGCCAACCCACTTGCCGGAAGCGTCCTTGGTGAAGAAGGGCGGATAGGCCTCGTTCATGACGCCGAAGCGTACTTCCGCACCGGCGTTGAGGGTCGATGCGGCGAGCGCCGCGCCTGTGAGCAGGATGGAAAGCAATTTCATTCGTGTTCCTCTTTCAGTTGTGTCTCTGGGGCGACGTGTTGCAGAAACGGCAATCTCATGCCGACAGGGCGCCGGTGAACTCCCGACAACGGGCGCTGATTGGAGCCCCGAATATCTGTGCCGGCGGGCCTTGTTCCTCCACGCGGCCCTGATGCAAGAACATGACGTGGCTGGAAACATCGCGCGCAAATTTCATCTCGTGGGTGACAAGCAGCATCGTGCGGCCCTCTTCGGCAAGTTCGCGTATGACCTTCAGGACCTCACCGACCAATTCCGGATCGAGCGCCGAGGTCGGCTCATCGAAAAGCATCACCTCCGGCTCGACGCAAAGGGCTCGGGCAATGGCTGCGCGCTGTTGTTGCCCGCCGGACAGGAAGGCCGGATAGGCGTGCCGTTTGTCGTAAAGGCCGACCTTGGCGAGCAGTGCCTCGGCCCGCTCGGTCGCCTGCCGGCGCCCCATTTTCAAGACATGGACCGGCGCCTCGATCACATTTTGGAGCACCGTCATATGGGCCCAGAGATTGAAGCTTTGGAAGACCATGCCGAGACCGGTGCGCAGGCGTTCGATCTGCCTCCAATTTGCCGGATGCGTCCGTCCGTCGGCGCGGGATCGCATTTCCACCTCTTCGCCATTGATGACGAAGCGGCCGCGATCCGGAATCTCGAGGAAATTGATGCACCTTAGAAAAGTGCTCTTGCCGGCTCCGGACGATCCGATGATCGAGATGACGTCGCCCCGTTGCGCCTTCAGCGAAATGCCGCGCAAGACGTCATGACTGCCGTAGCTCTTGTGGACGTCCTCCACGCGCAGGGCGGGGACTGCCTTCTCAATCATTCCTGTCGTTCCCCGGGGCTTCTTGAGCGTTTTCTCCTGAACATAGCGTGACCTTGTGCAGAAAATCCGCGCAATTGCCTTGTTCAATGCGGAGTTCGCGCGCACAAAGCGTCTATAATGCGGCAATGCCGCGCGGACCATTGATGCACTTCGACCTGCGTCGCAAAGCAAGCTGGAGGCGGGAGCACATGCCGGATACATTGGATCAGTTCGACCGAAGCATTCTCGAGATCGTGCAACGCGATTGCCAGCTCAAGGCGGAGGCGATTGCAGATCAGGTAGGCCTTTCCGCTTCCGCGGTCCAGCGGCGGCTGAAACGGCTGCGCGAAGAGAAGGTGATAACGGCCGAGATCGCGCTCGTCGACCGCAAGGTTGCCGGCAACTCGATGACGTTCATCGCCGGCATGGAGATCGAGCGGGAAAACTATGATGCGCTGGCGAAATTCCGCGTCTGGGCGGAAAAGCAGGACCACATACAGCAGGTCTATTACGTCACCGGTTCGGTCGACCTGGTTGCCATTATCACGGCGCAGGATGTCGGCCAGTACGACGAGATCACTGCCACCATCATGGCGCAAAACCCGCAAATCAAGCGGATACACACGAACGTCGTTCTGAAGGACATCAAGCTCGGTCTGTTCGTACCCGTAGAAGATTAGGCACTGCTTCCATCGACATCCTGCGGCGCTCGTTGATTCGTTGATTAGCATCAAGGAGGCGCTACCTGATGAAGCTCATGCTGGACGCCGAGGCGCTGGCCGCGTCGTCTCTCCACGTGGAGAAAGGGAAAGCATGTTGGCAGAGGATCAGTCGGAGGCGATCGCGTTTCTCGAAGAGCGCCAAGGATCGGAAGCGGTCGAGCGGATCGAAACGCATATTTCCCATATCTTTCTTAGCGGCGAGCGCGCCTTGAAGATGAAGCGCGCCGTGAAGCTGCCCTATGTCGATTTCTCAACGCCTGGGTTAAGGCTCGAAGCCTGCGAAAAGGAGGTTGCGCTGAATGCGGCCACGGCGCCCGGGCTCTACATCGGCGTTCGCCGGGTCATGCGCGGCAAGGACGGCAAGCTGCGCTTCGATGACGGGGATGAGCTTGTCGATGCCGTCGTCGAGATGGTTCGTTTCGACCAGGGCGTACTGCTCGATCGCATGGCCGTGGAAGGCCGGCTGACGGCCGAGCTGATGACCCGAGCGGCGCGGATGATTGCCCGCTTCCACCAGGCGGCTCCGGTCATCCACCAGGGATCAGGCTCTGCCAACATTGCCGGCGTGCTGCGCATCAACGCCGCCGGCTTTCAGACGAGCCGGGTCTTCGGGGACGAGGAGCTTCGCGACTTCAACCGGACGTTCGAAGAGAAGCTTGCGGTTCATGCGCCTCTGCTCGATGCGCGCGAAGCCGCCGGCAAGGTCAGGCGTTGTCACGGCGATTTGCACCTGCGCAATATCTGCCTGATCGATGGTGAGCCACGGCTCTTCGACTGCATCGAGTTCAACGATCAGATCGCCACGGTCGATACCCTCTACGACCTCGCCTTCCTGCTGATGGACCTCTGGCATCGCGGTTTTCCGGAATTCGCCAACCTGATCGCGAACCGGTATCTCGACGAAACGAAGGACGAAGACGGCTTCGTGCTCTTGCCCTACCTCATGGCGATCCGCGCCGCGGTCAGGGCCCATGTCACGGCCACGCAGCTCGAGGAAAGCGAGGCGCGCTCGAGCGAACTGGCAGCGGAGGCTCGGTCCTATTTCGAGCTCGCCCGATCCTTGATCGAGACCGTGCCGGCGCGGCTGATCGTGATCGGCGGCTTCAGCGGTTCCGGCAAGACGACTGTCGCGGATATGCTGGCTGCGGAGGTCGGTGCACCGCCGGGAGCACGGGTCGTCGAAAGCGATCGCATCCGCAAAGCCCTGCACGGCGTTTCGGCGGAGGAAAGGCTCCCACCTGCAGCCTATCTCCCGGAAGTCTCGGAAAGAGTTTATGGCGAGATGGCGGATCGGACCCTGGCCCTCTTGCGCGCCGGCGCCTCGGTCGTCGCCAACGCCGTGTTCGACAGGGCGCCGAACCGCGCCCGCATCGAAGCCGTGGCGCGGGAGGCCGGCAAGCCGTACACTGCCATCTGGCTCGATGCGAATGCCCCGCTGCTTCGCCGGCGCGTCGCATCACGCAAGATCAGTCCTTCCGACGCGGATCTTGAGGTTTTGACGCGGCAGCTCGCCGCCGCCAGGGATGACGTCACCTGGCAAAGGGTGGATGCCGATCGGGAGGCGAGCAAGATCGTGCGCGATATTCTCGGCTTGAATGCTGACGGGAAGGTCTGATCTCAGCCGCCGGCCGAACCGGAATTCAGGTCCAGCGACGCGACCTGCAGGCGAGGATCTTCGGGATGCTGGCGGATGGAGAAGCCGAGTTCGCGGCACATGTGCAGCATCTTGCTGTTTTCGCTCAGCATGATCCCCTCCATGCGTTGGAGCCCGTCGGCCGCGGCATAGTCCCGCAAGTGCGAGAGCAGCGCCCAGCCGAGACCCTGTCCCTGCAGGTCGGTTCGCACGAGCAGGCCGTACTCCGCCGTCTCGTGGTCGGGATCGGCATAGAGCCTTGCGATGCCGGCCAGATCTCCGCTTTCCTTCTCAAGCGCTATGAAGGCCATCTCGCGCTCGTAGTCGATCTGCGTCAGCCGCACCAGCATCTGGTGCGGGAAGCTCTTGCGCGGCGCCAGGAAGCGCAAGCGAATGTCGTCCGGCGCCGTCCTGGCGAAGAAGGTCGGATAGAGGGCCGCGTCGGCCGGCCTGATTGGGCGAATGCGGTAAGCTCTCGCCCCGAGCACGACCTCTCGTTCCCAGCCGGCGGGATAGGGGCGGATCGCGAGAGCGCGATTGGGGCCCGGCACGGCTGCCGCCTGCGGGTCGATTTCGATGCGGGCGTCAAGCGCGATCGCGCCTTCCTCGTCCGCCAGCAAGGGGTTGATGTCCATCGAGACGATGGCGGGGAAATCGACGATCATTTGCGAGAGTGCGCAGAGCGCGCTCAAGATCGCCGGGCGATGCGCCGGCGGCTGATCGCGGAAGCCGGCGAGCAGGCGGCCAATACGCGTGCGTTCGATGAGATCGTCGGCGAGCACATCGTCGAGCGGCGGCAGGGCGACCGCCGTATCCGCAACGACTTCCACCGAGACGCCGCCTGATCCAAACATGATGATCGGACCGAAGACCGGGTCGCGGCTCGTCCCGAGGATCAATTCCCAAGCGCGCCTGCGCTCGATCATCGGCTGCACGGCGAACCCCTCTATGACGGCATTAGGATCATGCGTCTTGAGCCGCGCCGCGATCGCTTCCGCCGCTTTTCGCGCAGCGGCCGCGGTCGCGATGTCGAGCACGACGCCGCCGACGTCGGACTTGTGGCTGACCGCCTTCGACAGCAGCTTGACGACGACCTTGGCCGAATTGCCGAGGAGTTTGGCGGCGGCGTTTTGCGTCTCCTCCGGCGATGCCACGACGAGGGTCGCCGGCGTCGCGATGCCATAGGCGGCAATGACCGCCTTTGCCTCGGGTTCGTTCAGGATCCGTCGCCCCTCCGACGCCACGCGCTGGAAGATGGCCATTACCGCCTTGCTGTCGTGGACGGCTGTGTCGCCGGCGCGGCTCGGGGGAACACGGAGCAGCGACTCCTGTGCCCGCGACCAGTTTGCCAGGTAGGAGGCGGCCAGCGCGACGTCGGCCGGTGTGTCGTAGCTTGCAAGCTTCGCCTCCTGCAGGGCCTGGCGGCCGTCTCTGGCGGTTCGGCTGCCGAGCCAGCAGGTCAGGACGGGCTTGCCGGCGATCGTCCCGGACTGCGACAGCGAAGCGACGGCGTACGCCGCCTCCAGGGGCGAGGCGAGCCCGGTCGGGCAGTTCATGACGATGAGGATGTCGGTCGCCGGGTCGCGAGCTACGATTTCCGTCGCTGCCCGGTAGCGCTCGGGCGATGCATCGCCAATGATATCCACCGGATTAGCCCGCGACCAGTTGGCGGGCAGCACCTCGTCCAGGGCCCGGATGGTCCCGGCCGAGAGCTCCGCCAGCTTGCAGCCGAAATCCATCAAGCGGTCGACGGCAAGCACGCCGGCTCCGCCGCCATTGGTAACGATCGCGGCACGGGTACGTTTCAGTGGCGCGAAGCGACCGATCGTTTCCGTTGCGTTGAACAGTTCGCCAAGGCTCTCGATCCTTAGCACGCCGGCGCGGCGCAATGCCGCGTCGACCACCCGGTCGGCGCCGGATAGAGCGCCGGTATGCGTGGCCGCGGCCTTCGCGGCCTCGGCATGGCGTCCGGATTTGATGGCGACGACCGGCTTCAGCCGCGCAGCAGCACGGGCGGCCGAGAGGAATTTGCGGGGATTCGGCACGGCTTCGAGATACATCACGATCGCCCGGGTCTTCGGGTCGCCCGCCAATAGATCAAGGCAATCGGCGGCGTCGACGTCCGCCATGTCGCCGAGCGAGACGATCTGCGAAAAACCGACATTGTTGTCGGCGGCCCAATCAATCAGCGAAGTCGCGATGGCGCCGGACTGCGAGAGCAACGCGATGTCGCCCGCCTGCGGCTGGAGATGCGCGAAACTCGCATTGAGCTTCGCGGCAGGCACGATGAGGCCCACCGTGTTGGGGCCGATAATGCGGAAGAGATTGGGTTTTGCGGCATCCAGCATCGCCTGCCGGAAGCCGTTCTCTTCGGAAAGGCCGGCCGTGATCACCACCGCGGCGCGGGTACCCTGCTCGCCGAGTTCACGGATGAGACCGGGTATGGTTTGCGGCGGCGTGACGATGACCGCGAGGTCGGGAACCCCGGGAATGTGGGCAACGCGTGCATAGCAGCGAAGCCCGGCGACCTCGCCGTATTTCGGGTTCACAGGCCAGATGTCTCCCCCGAACCCCATCGCCAGGACATTCTCGATGACCACGCGCCCGAGCGAACCCTGACGGCGGGATGCGCCGATCACCGCAAGCGATTTCGGGTCTATTGCATGATGAAGGTTTCGAATGGTCATGCCGCGCTCTCCGGTTTTTCACCGAGGACGTTAAGGCGCTTTCGAGCAAGCGCGTTGATCATGCGCAAACTTCGGCGCGTTCGCGGGCAAGCGCTCTCAATCGAGCAGATTGCGGAGGCGTCGGGCGAGTTCCTTCGCCGTATAGGGTTTGCGCAGCCAGCTTCCGGGGTCTGACAATTCCTTGCCGATTACGCTCGGCTCGGCATAGCCGGAGGTGAAAAGCATCTTCACGTCGGGCCGCAGGGCGCGCACATGCTGCGCCAGCTCGCCGCCATTCATACCGCCCGGCATGATCACATCCGTGAAGACAAGCGCGACTTCCGGGTGCTCGGAAAGCAGTTCCAGCGCCTTCCCTGCGGCCTCGGCTTCGATAACCCTGTAGCCGGCATCCTCCAATCGAGCGACGACGACGCGCCGAACCCGCGGATCATCTTCCACCACCAGGATCGTCTCGTGGCCCCTCGCAATTGGCTCGGGAGCAATTTCCCCGCTTGCCTTCGGCTCGAGCAGTTCCTCTTCGCCCCGCGCCGCGTGAAGGAAGATGCGTACGCTCGTACCCTGGCCGTGCTCGCTGTAAAGCTGGATATGGCCGCCGGATTGCTTGACGAAGCCATAGACCATGCTCAGCCCCAGTCCCGTGCCGGCACCGGTGCCCTTGGTTGTGAAGAAGGGTTCGAAAGCGTGGCGCTTGATCTCTTCGCTCATGCCGGTACCGGTGTCGGTCACAGTGATGAGGACGTAGCGGCCCATCCGGACTTCAGGATACATGAGCACATAGTCTCGATCGAGAACCGTCGTCGAGATTTCGACGGTCAACCGGCCACCACCGGACATGGCGTCGCGGGCGTTCAGCGCCAGGTTGAGCAACGTGTTCTGAAGCTGGGAGACGTCGACGAGCGCCAGATTGCCGGCGCCGGTCACCATGGTGCGGAGCTCGATCGTTTCGCCCAATGTTCTCGTGAGGAGGTTGGAGAAGTTCGAAACCAGCTCGCCGACGTCGACGAGCTTCGGATTGAGCGGCTGGCGTCGGCCGAAGGCAAGCAATTGTCCCGTCAGCTTCGCGCCGCTGTCAGCCGCCGCCTGGGCTTCGCTCAAGAGCGACAGGAGCTTCTCGTCCTCGAGCCGGGCCTCGATCATTTCCAGATTGCCGGTGATCACAGTCAGAAGATTGTTGAAATCATGGGCGAGGCCGCCCGTCAATTGCCCGACGGCCTCCATCTTTTGCGCCTGACGAAGCTCTTCCTCGATGCGTTGGCGACTTGTGAGATCGCGAATGAAGCCTGTGAAAATCCGCTTGCCCCCGGAGATCGCCTCGCCGACGGAAAGCTCCATCGGAAAGGTGGTGCCGTCCTTGCGCTGGCCGGTGACGACGCGGCCGATGCCGATGATCCGCCTTTCGCCCGTATGCAGGTAATTGGCGATATAGGCGTCATGCGCATCCCGGTCCGGCTGCGGCATCAGCATGCTGACATTCCGACCGAGAACCGAATATTCCTTGTATCCGAAGAGCCGCTCGGCCGCGGCGCTGAAGGAGTTGATCCTGCCCTTTTCGTCGATCACGACCATTGCTTCGGGCACCGTGTCGAGGATTGATCGCAGATGCGCCTCGCGGGCCGCAAGGTCCGCCTGTGTTTGTCTCAGATTGGTGATGTCGCTATCGGTCTGGACGATGGCGCCGCGACCGCCATCCTCCGAGGCAAGAAGGATCCAGCGGCTCGCGACGAAGATGGTTGTGCCGTCCTTGTGTCTGTGCTCGAGCACACCTGCCCAGGCCCCGTGTGCGTTGAGATGGCTGCGGATTTCCTCGATTTCTTTCGGGAATGTCGTTGCCAGCAGGTCATGGACGCATTTACCCCGGGCTTCGCCGCGCGACCAGCCGTAGAGTTCTTCACAGCCCCTGCTCCAATGGGTGATCTTGCCGTCGGCTCCGTGGACGATGACATTCGCCCCGTCGAGGGCATCCACGATGTTGCTTACGCGCTTTTCCATACCGTCAGACCGTCTCTATGCGGTGGCATATCGCGCACCCGTTGGCAGCAACCAGTTTCACCATTGTCGCCATCGGCCAGCGAGCGAAGGGCATCCATTTTCAGGACCATCATCGATCGCCGTCCGGTGGCTGTGATGATACCGCTGTTCGTCAATTTTGTTATGGTGCGGGAAACGGTTTCGATCGTCATACCCAGGTAATCGGCCATGTCGAGGCGCGTCATCGGAATATCGACGATGCGGGTGCAGTTCCCGAACTCGTCACGAGACATCATGAGCAGGAAATTGGCGACTTTTTCGTCGGCGCTCCTGCGCGACAGAAGCACGGTCTGGTCCTGGGCCGCGGTCATTTCGTCACATAATCTGGAGAAGAGCTGATCCCTCAGTTGCGGCTGGCGCCTGATCTCTTCTTCGAAGCGACGGCGCGAGAGGCGGCGAAGCGCGACCGGCGTGATTGCCTCGACCGTATAGAGATACCGATCCTTGAGCGAGACGCCGAGCAGATCGCCGGGACGCAGGAACCCGACGATGATGCGGCGGCCGTCGCTGAGCAATCGCACCGCACGAAGTATTCCGGCGGTGACCTGGAAGAGATGCGCGGCGTCGTCGCCTTCCCAGAAAACGGCGCTGCCTGCGTCGAACCTTTCCAGCGGTTGCCGGTCGAACAGGGAGGAAAGGCCCGGCTGCGAGAGCGGGATGGGTGCTTCGCGAGCATCCCGGATGGCGACAACTTGAAGGCTCATGGCATCCTCCTGTGGATTTGATGGGAGGAGTTTGCGCAGTGGCCGGTGACCGTGCGACGACTGGCGTGCTACACTTCGTGCGATATTGTAACAATTTGTAACTGCGCTTTTTGATGAACAGGAGCGGTTCGAGGAGCATGGTCAATTCACAGAAGTCGCCGGAGCACATTCTCGTCGTCGACGACGATCCGAGAATTCGGCAGATGCTCGCACGCTACTTCGAGGATGAGGGCTACCGCATCAGCCTGGCGGGAGACGGCCGGGAGATGCGCAATTGCCTTGAGACCCAGATGATCGACATCATCCTGCTCGATCTCGTTCTGCCGGGTGAGGACGGGCTGGCATTGGCGCGTGACATAAGGGCACGCTCGGACATTCCGATCATCATGCTGACCGGGCGCAACGACGTGGTCGACCGGATCGTCGGCCTGGAGATCGGCGCCGACGACTACATCGCCAAACCGTTTCACCTTCGCGAGGTGCTGGCTAGATTGAGAAGTGCGCTCAGGCGCCGGCAACCGCCGGCGGCGGTCAGCGGCGAACCGCAATCGGAAATCTACAGTTTCGAGGGATGGCGTCTCGACGTCGGGCGTCGGCAGTTGCTGTCCGACGACGGCGAGGAAATCCTCCTGACAACGGGCGAATTCGATATGCTCTGCGTGCTCGTGAAGCATGCCGGCCGCGTCCTCCAGCGGGAATTGCTGATGGATCTCACCCGTGGCCGAAACCTTGAGGCCTTCGACCGGACCATCGATGCGCAGATCGCACGTCTTCGCCGCAAGATCGAACAGGACCCGAGCAAGCCGGCACTCATCAAGTCGGTCAGGGGCGTCGGTTACGTCTTCAGCGCGCGGATAAGCCGGCAAGACGCGTAGGCCTTTTCAGGCGTCCTGCATCAGCGAGGTCACTGTACGGGAATGAAGGTGCCGCGATCCGGCCGCTGCGGTCTCCCCGGCCGTTCGGGCCAGCTGTCAGGTTCTGTCGCGGCGATGCGCATCAAGCTGCAGCGCCTGTTGCGTGCCGCCGCCATCAGATATTCGAGAAGCGCATCGGAGACACCCGGCGTGTCTCCGGCACTGATGACGAGGAAGACAGGTACGTCGAGAAGTCGTCCGTACAAGGGATCGTGCGCTACGTGGGCGATGCCGAGGCCGGCGATGTAACCGCGGGCATTCTCTACCGTCACTATCTCCTGCGCATAGGGCGATATCGGCTGTCGAGCAAAGGCTGCCGCGCAGAACTCGCGCCACTTGGTCAAATCAAGTTCGTAGCCGACTACCTCCATCAGGCGAAAGGCGCGATCGACCTGATGGCGCTGAATTGGGCCGACCGAATAGGCTTTGGCCATTCTCGCTTCCCCCCCCCGCGTTTTCCGCTTGGCCGAGTGGGCGTCAATGGTCCGGCTTGTATGCCGGACGGTCATTGATGTCCGTCAAACGGCCGCAGTCGCCTTTCGAGTTTGACACGCATCAAGGTGGGCGAGCGTGAACTGCCGTCCAATGCGGTTCGCGGAAGGGAGCATGTCATGCCCATCAGTCTTCGTGGCCGCAGTGTCTTGACGCTCGAGGAGTTCACGCCCGACGAGCTTCGCTTTCTGCTGCGGCTTGCCGCCGATCTCAAGACGGAGAAGAGAAGCGGCAATGAGATCCCGCGGCTGAGCCGCAGGAACATCGCCCTTATCTTCGAAAAGGAGTCGACGCGTACCCGCACCGGCTTTGAAGTGGCTGCCCATGACCAGGGCGCCCATGTCACCTATTGGGGTCCTTCCGGCAGCCACCTGGGCCGCAGGGAATCGATCAGGGATACGGCCCGCGTGCTCGGAAGACTCTACGACGCGATCGAATATCGCGGTCGCTCGCAAGATGCGGTCGACGAATTGGCGGCGCATGCGGGCGTGCCGGTCTATAACGGCCTGACCGACGAATCACACCCGACGCATGCGCTCGGCGATTTCCTGACCATGCATGAGTTCAGTGAAAAGCCGCTGTCGCAAGTGGTGGTGGCTTACCTCGGCGATGGTCGCGGCAATGTCGCGCGATCGCTGGCGATCGGTGCCGCCAAGCTCGGAGTGGACCTGCGCATCGTCTCGCCGCCGATCTTCTGGCCCGCGAAATCCTTCATCGTGCAGGTGACGTCGGAGGCGCGAGCGCATGGTGGCCGGTTCACGGTGCTGGAGCACGTCGGGGCTGGCGTTCTGGGCGCCGACTTCATCTACACCGCGCCGTGGCTCGGCGAGGAGGAGACGGGCTGGGCCGAGCGTATCAGGCTGCTCGCGCCCTTCGGCGTCAGGGCGAACGTGATGGAGGCCACCGAAAATCCCCATACGAAGTTCATGCACTGTTTACCCGCCTGCCACGACCGCAATAGCGAGGTCGGGGCGCGGATTGCCAAGCAATTCGGCATTGAGTGCATGGAGGTGTCGGACGCCGTCTTCCAATCGAAAGCCTCGATCGTCTTCGACCAGGCGGAAAACCGCATGCATACGATCAAGTCGATCCTCATCGCGACGATCGCGGGCTGAATTCCCGCGGCGGCGCGGCGCTTCTGCAAATTCCAATATCTCGCACTCAGAGCGCTGCAGGTCGACCGCACAAGGTTTGATGCGTATCAAGTCGTCTGCCGCACAGGCGTGCATTCTTTGGAAGAGGCCGCCTCGCGAAAGGATTCGTATCAATGCCCGCTGAACCGATCATCCGCTTTCATGGCGCTGCCGGAACCGTCACGGGCTCCTGCCAGCTTTTGGAATTCGGGCCCGCAAGAATTCTCGTCGACTGCGGGCTCTTCCAGGGGGCGAAGACGGAAAAGGAGCTGAACTATCGCTCGTTCCCCTTCGATCCCTCAAAAATCGATGCCGTCATCCTGACGCATGCGCATATCGATCATTCCGGCCTTCTCCCGAAGCTCGTCAAGCTCGGCTATGACGGCCCGATCTTCGCAACGCCCGCGACGCGGGACCTGTGTACGGTCATGCTGCCCGATTCCGCACATATCCAGGAAAGTGAGGTCGACCAGCGTAATCGCCGCAGCCTGCGCCGGGGGCGCGATGCGGTGACGCCCATCTACGCCGCGCACGACGCCGCGATCGCCATCACCCTGTTCCGTCCAGTGCCGCTCGGGGCGTGGCAGGAGGCCGCGGCGGGAATCCGGTTCCGGTTCTGGAATGCCGGGCATCTGCTTGGCTCGGCCTCCGTAGAAATGGAGGTCGGCGCGGCGCCTTCGCCGTTGCGGCTGCTCTTTTCAGGAGACATCGGTCCGCGTCATAAGCTGCTTCAGTTCGACGCCACGGCGCCAAGCGGTTGGCACTATGTCGTCTGCGAGAGCACCTATGGCGACGTCGAGCGTGAGCAGGCGTCGGATGCGACGAGGCGAAACATTCTGCGCGCCGAGGTCATGGCGGCGACCCATCCCAATGGTGCGCTGATCATCCCGTCCTTTGCCGTGGAGCGCACACAGGAGCTTCTGACCGATCTCGTCCATCTCATGGACACAGGCGCGATCACGAGATGCCCGATCATCATCGATTCACCGCTTGCGACGCAGGCAAGCGAAATCTTCCGCAGGCATGCGCGCGAGCTGGAGAACGGCGACGCACTTGTCCGGGCCATCGAGGCCAGGAACGTGCGTTTTACCGAAACGGTCGAACAGTCGAAGGCGCTCGACCTCATGCGGGGCTTTCACATCGTCATCGCCGCAAGCGGCATGTGCGAGGCCGGCCGCATACGCCACAGGCTGAAGAACTGGCTGTGGCGGGACGAGGGCACCGTGCTTTTGGTCGGCTACCAGGCGGCTGGGACGCTCGGCCGTTTTCTCGAAGACGGCGCTTCCGTGGTTCGCATCCAGGGAGACGATATTCGGGTGCGGGCCCGTATCCGAACGCTCGACATCTACAGCGGCCATGCCGACGGGGTGGAACTCGCCGACTGGGTGCGAGCCCGGCAACCCATTCGCGGCGGCGTCTTTCTGGTCCACGGCGAGGAGGATGCGCTCGAAGCCCTCCGGCAGCGCCTATCCAAGTTCCTGCCGGAAGAGCGGCTGATCCGGCCTCGTCTCGATGCGGCGTTCCGCCTGGGTGCAGAAGGGTCGGTTGAAATATCTGACGCCACTCCTCCGCGCATCGATCCGTATCGGGCGGGTCACACGGATTGGCACAACGACTTCCAATCGCTTGTCCTCGATCTTCAGGACGAACTGGCGAAGGCCGCCGACGACAAGGCGCGCGGCGTGGTGCTGCGCAGATTGCGGCGGGCGCTGATGGAGGAGGCATGAAGCGGCCCAAGATCCAGGCTTCTCAGCGCGCGATCACGGAGACGCCGGCCTTGATGCGGTCGCTTGGATAGAGGATGACCCTCTCTCCCTGCTGCAGCCCCTCGCGAATTTCCACCGAAAGGCTGTTTCTGTGGCCGATTTCGACAGGCCGCAGTTCAGCCCTCTGCCCCTCTACGACGAACACGGCCCAGTCTGCTCCTTGCCGAAACAGGGCTCCCAGCGGCAGCTGGAGCACGTTGCCTTCGAAAAGGATAACCTGGACGTCGACGCGATAGCCGTGGCCGAGCGGACTCCAGCTGTCCGGCGGTCCGGCAAAGTCGAGTATCACGTCCACGCGCTGTTCTTCGATGCCGAGCGCCGATATCTCGGTCTCGGCAAAGGGCTCGATACGCCGCACGGTCGCCTGCAGATCCGGACCGCCCCATCCGGTGACGATGGCGCCTTGTCCGGGCTTGATCTTGACTGCGTCCTCCGAAAGCATGTTGGCGACGATTTCCAGATCCCTGGGATCACCGATCTCGATCAGGGGCGTACCGGCATCGATGACGCCTTCGCTGCGGCGCATGACTCGCAGCACGACGCCGTCGACCGGAGCCGTCACCGGGACGCATTCGCAGGTTCCGCCGCGGGTCCTCATCTCCTGACGGGAGAGGAGGCGCGACTGGGCCTGCTGGAGTTCGTGGCGCCTGACGTTGAGTGCCGCTTCGGCCGTCGCAAGATTGGCTTGAGCGACACTGGACGCGCGCTCGGCGTCGTCGAGCGCCCGCTGCGAGATCGTGTTGCGCTGGATCAACCGACGGGCGCGTGTGCGCTCGCTCTCCGCAAAGGTCAGGTCGGCCTTGGCCTTGTTGAGTTCGGCCTCGGCGAGATTATAGGCCGCGCGGGCCGCTTCGACGGCCGCCTGTTGCTCCGCTTCCGTCCGCGCATCGAGGAAAGCGGGCGCGGCCGGCTCAATCTGCGCCAGTTGCGTCTTCCCGGCTTCGACGACATCGCCCGGGTCCACCGTGATCCGGTGCAACTGGCCGCGCAGCGGGGCGTGCAGTGTATAGACATCGCGTACCCGCGTTTCTCCTTCCTCGTCTATCGTGACGCGCAGCATGCCGATAGCGGCTGTCGCGAGGTCGACCGGGATCGGCTGCGGCCTCAATGCGTAGGCGATGGCGGCTGCCAGCACGCCCAGCAAGCTACCCCAGATCACCAACCTGCGTCTTGCCACGCTCAAAGACTACTCCCTCGTTTTCAGCACCGCTATCAGGTCCAGCCGGTCGAGACGGCGGCGCACGATAGCGGCGCAGGTCAGCGCGGCCGCAAGGGCGATCAGAGCGGCCTTGCCATAGGTGGCGTCACGAAGCACGAGCGGAACGCGATAAAGTTCCGTCTCGAAAGCGCTCGTCATGTACCAGGCCAGACTGAAGCCGATGACACCGCCGAGCGGGATGGATATCCAGGTCAGGATGCCGACCTCGCCAAGAAGAATGTAGGAAATCTCCCAACGGCTGAAGCCAAGGACGCGGAGCGTCGCGAGCTCGCGCGCCCGCTCGGAAAGTGCGATGCGGATCGAATTGTAGGTGACGCCGACGGAGAGCGTCAGCGAAAAAGTGACGAAGAAGCCGATGAAGATGAAGATGGTTTCGCCCATGGTCTTGTAGAAGGTGTCGATGGCGGCCTGCCGGAAGAGTACCGCCGCCACATTGGGGATATCCTTCAGCCGCGTCAGCAAGGCCGAGCGGCTCGGCTCATCGACACGGATGTGCAGCCCGCTGACGACCCGACCGTCACCGGCCAGCCGGTTGAGCGCGGCCATGTCCATATAGACGGGCGTGCCGATATAGGTATCGAAAATCTGCGCCACCGGCAGGTTCACGCGCCGCTGATGCCCTTGCAGCATTTCAACGGCGACGGTGTCGCCGGTTTCAACCTCGAGTAGTTCGGCAAGCTTGCGCGAAAAAACGAGCCCGTCGGGAGGGACCTCGATGCGGCCGCGCTCGTTGTCGAAAACCGGGCTCAGGATGGCGCCCTGCGGCACGCCGATAATGCCTTGTCGCTCGACGAGGTGCCCGTGAGCGATGCGCGTCGAAACATACCGGTAAGGCTCTGCAGCCAGCACTCCGGGCAGGTTCTCGAAGCCCCTGACCGTGTCGATCGGCTGCAGGTCGCCAAAGGCTACGGATGCGTCCTGATGCTGCCCGCGTTCGAAGACGGTTTCGACGAGGGAGTCGATGGCGTCCACCCACTGCAGCGCCATGATCAGCACGGAGATGGACATGGCGAGGCCGAGGCTTGCCAGGAATGCCCGCACCGGCCAGCGGATTATGCGCCGCAGGATCATCCGCGACGGTTCGTCCAAGGCACCCGCCAGCGCAGTTCGCGACGCCCAGCTGCGCCGATAGATCGGCGGAGAGGGCGGCAGCATTGCCTCTGCCGGCGGCAGGCGCACGGCGCGACGCACAGCGAAGAGGCTGCCTGCCAGCGCGGCGGCAAGGCTGATCGCACCGGCGATCACGAAACCGTCGGGGCTTGGGCGGTAGAGAAGGAAGGGAAAGCGATAGAACTGCGTATAGAGCTCGGTATTCCAATGGCCGAGCCAGGCGCCGAGCAAGGAGCCGATCAGGATGCCGAGCGCTCCGATGGCGAGGACCATCTTGGCGTAATGCCAGCCAATCGCCAGATTGCCGTAGCCGAAGGCCTTCAGGAGACCGATTTCCCGGCGTTCGGTCTCGATCAGACGCGCCATCACCATGTTCGTCAGGAAGGCAGCGACCGCAAGGAAGATGGTCGGCATGATCTTCGACATGTTCTTCTGCTGAGCGATCTCGCTCTGGAGGAACCAGTTCGAAGTCTGGTCGGCGCGGCCATAAGCACCGATGCCGCCGAAGGGGGCCAGCAGACTGTCGAGACGCCGGGTGACGTCCCTTGGGTCCGCGCCCGGCAGAAGGCTCACGGTCACGCTGTTGAAGGCAGATCGGAGGTCGAAGGCGGCCGCCAGTGCATCTCTTCCCATCCATAGAACGCCGAAACGCTCGTCGTCCGGCATGAGCCCACCCGGGGCGATGGCATAGACGAATTCCGGGCTGAGCGCAGTGCCGACCACCTGGAGCCTGCGCTTGTTTCCTCTGAGGATCGCGTCGAAAGTGTCGCCGGGCTTCAATCCAAGCGCATCGGCGAAGGGCTCGCTGACGACGACCTCGTCCGGCCGGTTCGGGTCGACAAGACGTCCGGAGCGGATCACCAGCGCGTTCAGGAGCTGCGGCCCGTGCTCGGGGAGCGAAATCAGTTGGGCGACGACCGGTTCGGAATAGCCTCGCATGTCGAGGATGGCGCCGTCGACGATACGCGTCTCGGCCAGTCGCACGCCTGGCATTTCGGCGATATCGCGTCCGAGAGACTCGGGAGCGCGTTTCGCCCGGGCGAAGACGTCGGCGAAGCGGGTCCGCTCGTAATAGGCGGTGGTGGTCTCTTCGAGCGCTTCAATGGTGGTCAGCGCCATGATGAGCAACGCCGTGCCTGAAGCGATCACGAGAGCGATCGCCAGGACCTGGGCCTTCAACTGCCAAAGGCCACGGAGGAGTTTTCGGTCGAGACTGCTCATGATACTACCAGGAGAGTTCGGCTGGCGCGCGCTGAACGGTGTTTCGCCGCGTCTCGACGATGCGCCCGTCGGCGAAGTAGAGCACGCGATTGGCAATCTCGGCAATCACCGCATTGTGGGTGATGAGCGCCGTGGTTGTTCCGAGCTCCCGATTGATCCTGAGGATCGCATCGAGCACGAGAATTCCTGTCTTGCTGTCAAGTGCGCCCGTAGGTTCGTCGCAAAGCAGCAGGTCGGGCCGCTTGGCGATGGCCCTGGCGATGGCGACTCTCTGCTGCTCGCCGCCGGAGAGCTGTGCCGGAAAATGATCCATCCGGTCGGCGAGGCCGACCATCGTCAGCGCTTCGCTCGGCGGCATCGGATCTCTGGCGATCTCCGTCACCAGCGCGACATTTTCGCGCGCGGTGAGGCTCGGAATGAGATTGTAGAACTGGAAGACGAAACCCACATGGTTGCGCCGGTAGAGGTTCATCGCGCGCTCCCTGCCGAGCAAGAGGGCACGGTCGCGAAACAGGACCGTGCCGCTTGTCGGCGTATCGAGGCCGCCGAGAATGTTGAGGAGGGTCGACTTGCCGCTTCCGGAGGGCCCAAGCAGCACCATCAACTCGCCTTCGCGGAGCTCGACGTCGACGCCGCGCAACGCATGGACCTCCACCGTTCCCATGCGATAGGTCTTGGTGAGATCGCGCGCCTCAAGGGCTATGGCCGGTGTCTCGTTCTCCACCGATACTCCGTGATTGGCAAGGCATCGCGGCTCTGCATGCCTCCTTGAATTGACCTTGGGTTCAAGGACAAAGACATGCGTCTGTTTGGACGCGCGGCGCTGCAGTGCACGAATTCGCATCCGGGTGTCGTGCAGAGAGATAGCGCCCCATCTTTGAAATGGGAGATTTCAAGAGGTTCTTTGTTTCTCGGCGCTCACCGCGCCATCAAGACGGGGAGTTTCGTTTCATCGAGCATCGATCGGGTTACGCCGCCGAAGATGAATTCACGCAATCGGGAGTGGCCATAGGCGCCCATCACGATGATATCGGCGGACACATCGACCGCGTGTTGCTGGAGAACCTGCGCCACCATCTTTCCGCCGCTCGGCAATGCATCGACCGCCACATTGATGCCGTGTCGGGCGAGATAGGCGGCAACATCCGCGCCGGGTTCATCGCCGCTCCCCCTGAGTGATGCCGTTGGATCGACCATGGTGACGTGAACGGAATCGGCCTTGGTCATCATCTCCAGCGCTTCCCGCGCAGCCCGCGCGGATTGCGCCCGTGAATCCCAAGCCAGCAGCACGGTCTTAGGCTGCAGCGTCGGCTTTGTGTCGGGCGGGATGAGCAAGAGCGGGCGACCGGACTGAAGCAGCCCGCCGCCGACAACCTGTCGCTTCAGATCTGCATCGGCAAAGGCATCGGGGCCAACCAGGAGAAGATCGCAGTAGATCGACCGTTCGCCTATATCGTAGTCAGCTGCCGCAACTTCCGAATAGACGCTGTCGACATCGTAGGAGATTTCGCGCCGACCGAGCAGGTCGCGTGCCTGCCTGACGCGCTCCTTCAGCGCCTGTACGCTTCGGTCGCGTTGCTCCACCCATGCCGGGGTCATCGTCGGATAGCGCCCCATCGGTTCCGGCGCCCAGGCCGCAACGAGCACACTTAGATGCGCGCCCGCCTGACCGCAGAGATCGGCGGCGATCCGCAGGTCCTCGTCGCCGTGCGAGGCGCCGATGACCTCGAGTATCGTCCTGAACGACATAGGTTCCCTCCTCTAGTAAGTGGCGGCGAAACGCGTCCGCGCGGATGCGTTTCGCCAACAGAAACACATGCGCTAGGCGGCTTTCACAGTGACCTTGCGCTCCTTCTTTTGCGCGTCCTCGCTCTTCGGCAGTGTGATTGTCAGCACCCCCTTTGCGAAGGCTGCCTCAATCTTCTCGGCGTCGACGCCCTCCGGCACTTGGAAGGTGCGCTGAAACGATCCATAACGGCGCTCGGAAAGGAAGTACTCCTTGCCCTTCTCTTCCTTCGTCTCCTGCTTCTCACCCTTGATCGTCAGGCTCCCGTTCGAGATCTTTACCTCGATGTCCTTCTCCTCGATGCCGGGCAATTCGGCGGTGATCTCGTAAGCCTTCTCCGTCTCCGCGACGTCAACGGCCGGGGCCATAGCCCATTCCGAAAGGCGCGGCATGCGCTGCATAAGCGCGGACCCGAAGGGGCGGCGCCAGAGCGACGGGGTAAACTCGTCGAACAGGCGGTCGATCTCGGAGCGAAGGCCTTCAAACGGAAGCCATGATTCTGCGCCGTGCTTGACCGCTTTCTCTTCCGTCTTGACGGGAAGTTTCGTTGCTTTCTCAGCCATGACTGGTCCTCCATAGAGTGTGAGCTTTGGCCGCGGTCCGATGAGAACGCCAAGCCAAACCGGCCGCCTTTGCCATGTGTTCCATCACTTGGCTGCCAGCTAGGACGATTTAACTGCCGTCCTTGGATCGCCTCATTGATCAGCGTCAAACGCCGATGCAACTTCGCACGCCCGCTTTCGGGCAGATCGGCCTCAGGCCGGTTAGCGCCGGGAGAACCTTCCCGCTTTGATGGACATCAACGTCGCGTCGGCCGAGCAGGACTATTGTCGTTGTGCCAAAGTGGGAGAGACGGATGGGCGCATCAGTCATCTGGTTCGAGAATGTGCACCGACACGACATCGCCAGGGTCGGAGGCAAGAACGCCTCTCTTGGAGAGATGATTGCCGCGCTGTCTTCCCGCGGCATCGAGGTGCCGACCGGCTTTGCGACCACTGCCGAGGCGTATTGGCGCTTCATTGACGCAAACGGTCTGCGGGCGCCGATCGTCGCTCTGCTTCGGAACTGCGAGAGCGGCAAGGCGTCTCTTGCCGAAACGGGCGCCGCGATCCGCAAGATCATCCTTGCCGGACGCTGGCCCACCGACATCGAAGAAGAGATCATTGCCGCCTATCGCGAACTCTCGCGAAAGCTCGACATCGGGGTCGCTTCGGTTGCCGTTCGTTCGAGCGCCACTGCGGAAGATCTGCCGACGGCGAGCTTTGCCGGGCAGCAGGAGAGCTTCCTCAATGTCGTTGGCGAGGGCGCCCTGATGGATGCCTGCCGGCGCTGCTATGCTTCGCTCTTTACCGATCGCGCCATCAGCTACCGCAAGACGAACGGCTTCGACCACATGAAAGTGGCATTGTCCGTGGGCGTTCAGCAGATGGTTCGTTCCGATCTCGGCGGCGCCGGCGTCATGTTTTCGATCGAAACCGAGACCGGCTTCGACAAGGTCGTGCTGATCAACGCCGCTTGGGGGCTCGGCGAATATGTCGTCAAGGGCGTTGTCGATCCTGACGAATACCGCGTCTTCAAACCGCTGCTCACCGATGCGGCGCTTGCGCCGATCATCCAGAAGAGGCGCGGTACCAAGGCCAACAAATTGATCTATGGCGACTCCGACGCGCCGACGCGCGGCGTCCCGACGTCGGCAGAGGAACAGGCGAGCCTCGTCTTGAGCGACGAGGAGATCTTGACGCTCGCGCGCTGGGCGGGGGCGATTGAGGAGCATTACGGCTGCCCGATGGATATCGAATGGGCGAAGGACGGCCGCCGCGACAGGATGTACATCGTGCAGGCGCGGCCCGAAACGGTGCAGGCGAGAGCGGCCTCCGGGCTGCTCCCGACGTATCATCTCGGCAAGAAGGGCCGCCTCCTGGCAAAGGGATTGGCGATCGGCAATGCCATTGCGGCAGGGCCGGTGTGCCTGATCGACCGTCCCGAAGACATCAGCAAGTTCGTCGATGGCGCTATCCTCGTCACGAAGACCACCGATCCCGATTGGGTCCCGGTGATGAAGCGTGCTTCGGCCATCGTCACCGACCATGGGGGCCGCACTTCCCATGCCGCGATCGTCAGCCGGGAGCTCGGCGTCCCGGCAATCGTCGGAGCGGAGAATGCGACGGAGGCATTGCGCCCCGGGACCGTTGTGACGGTCTCCTGTGCCGAAGGTGACGAGGGCTTCATCTACGAGGGACGTGCCGAGTTCAAGGCGGAGACGATCAGCCTCGCGGATATACCCGAGACGCACACAAAGGTGATGCTCAACCTCGCCGATCCGCAATCCGCCTCGCGCTGGTGGAGGCTTCCCGCCGACGGGATCGGTTTGGCACGCATGGAATTCGTGATCAGCAATGCGATCCAGGTCCACCCCATGGCACTCGTGCACTTCGAGCGTCTGAAGGACCGACTGGCGCAGGAAAGGATTGCCGCTCTGACAGCGGGCTATCCGGAGAGGACCGATTTTTTCGTCGACCAACTCGCACAGGGGCTCGCACGGCTCGCCGCTGTCGCCTATCCCAACCCGATCATCGTGCGCATGAGCGATTTCAAGACCAACGAATATGCCGGCCTTTGCGGTGGGGCGGAGTTCGAGCCGCAAGAAGAAAATCCGATGATCGGCTTCCGCGGCGCGTCGCGCTACTATTCGCCGAAATACCGCGACGGCTTCGCACTCGAATGCCGGGCGATCAAGCGGCTGCGCGAGACGATGGGCTTCCGGAACGTCGTCGTCATGATCCCGTTCTGCCGCTCGGTAGGCGAGGCAGAAAAGGTGCTTGCCGTCATGGCCGAAAACGGCCTCGTGCGGGGCGTCGAGGGCCTGGAGGTCTATGTCATGTGCGAGATACCCTCGAACGTCGTCCTGGCGACCGCCTTTGCGCGCTCTTTCGACGGCTTTTCGATCGGCTCCAACGATCTGACGCAACTGACGCTCGGGATCGACCGCGACTCCGAAGATCTCGCCGCCTCCTTCAACGAGCAGGACGAGGCGGTGAAATGGATGATTTCCAAGGTCATCACCGATGCCAGAAGGGCCGGCGCGAAGATCGGCCTGTGCGGCCAGGCGCCGAGCGACCACCCCGACTTCGCGGCCTTCCTGGTCGAATGCGGCATCGATTCCGTGTCGGTAACGCCTGACAGCTTCGTCGCGGTGAAGGGGGCCGTGGCAGCGGCGGAGAAGGCGAAAGCGGGAGGGTAAGGCCCATCGCGAAAGCCATCCTTCACGTCGCGACGCGTGCCGCGCCGGCGCGGCCAATTTCTTTCAAGCCTGTTGGAGCAACGACTAAGCCTGCATCGCGGCCTCGGACAAGCCTTCCTTCGGCGCTTCGGGGATTTCGGTCATCGTTGCCTCGGTCAGCAGCAGCACGCTCGCGACGGAAACCGCGTTTTCGAGCGCAACGCGGATGACCTTCGTGGGATCGATGATGCCGGCGGAGACCAGGTCGACATAGACTTTCCGGCCCGCGTCAAAGCCGAAATTACCATTGCCCTCCAGCATCTTGGCGACCACTACACCACCGTCGGTCGACGAATTTTCGGCGATCTGCCGGGCTGGCAACTCCAGCGCCCGCCTGAGGATCTGCACGCCTGTGCGCTCGTCTCCCTCGCAGGCCTTTTCTTCTTCCTCGACAGCCCGGATGCAGCGCAGCAAAGCAAGTCCCCCACCGGGCAGGATGCCTTCGGCCACGGCGGCCTTGGTCGCGCTGATTGCATCGTCGAGCGCTTCCTTCTTCGACTTCAGCTCCGCCTCGGTCGCAGCACCCACCTTGATCACGGCGACGCCGCCTGAAAGCTTGGCCAGTCGCTCTTCGAGCTTCTCGCGATCGTAGCTGCTGGTGGTCGCCGCTATTTCTCGCCGTATCTGCTCGGCCCGCGCGCTGATCGCCTTCTTGTCTCCGGCCCCGCCGATGATCGTCGTTGTCTCTTTCGTGACGACGACCCGCTCGGCGCGGCCGAGCTGCTCGAAAGTGACGGTTTCAAGAGTTACGCCCAGCTCCTCCGAGATGAGCTGGCCGCCCGTGAGAATGGCGATGTCCTGCAGCAGCGCCTTGCGGCGGTCTCCGAAGCCCGGCGCTTTGGCCGCGCAATTCCTGAGCGTTCCGCGCATCTGGTTGACGATGAGCGTCGCCAGCGCTTCCGTCTCGACATCTTCGGCGATGATCAGCAGCGGTGTTCCGGATTTTGCGACGGTCTCCAGCAATTGCACGCAGTCTTTGAGGGAGTTGATCTTGCGGTCGAAGAGGAGGACCGCCGCTCCGTCGAGCACGACCTCCATTCGCTCGGCGTCGGTGACGAAATAGGGTGAGATGTAACCGCGATCGAACTGCATGCCCTCGACCACATCGAGAATGGTCTCGGTCGACTTCGATTCCTCGACGCTGATCACGCCGTCGTCTCCGACCTTTTCCATTGCCTCGCCGACCAGCGCGCCGATCTGCCTGTCATTATGGGCGGAGATCGTCGCGACCTGTTCCTTCTCGCGCTTTTCCGAAACGGGACGGGAATTCTTCTTCAGTTCGGCGATGGCACGTTTCAGGGCCCGGTCGAGTCCGTGCTTGATGTCGATGGCGCTCGCACCCGCGACGACGTTTCTCAGGCCATCGGCGAAGATCGCCTGAGCGAGGATGGTCGATGTGGTCGTCCCGTCGCCAACGATTTCCCCGGTCTTTTCCGCTGCCTGCCGCAGCATCCGGGCCCCAAGATTTTCTTCCGGATCCTTGAGGTCGAACTCCTTGGCGATGGTCACGCCGTCATTGCAGACGATCGGGGTTCCCCACTTTCTTTCGATCAGGACCGCCTTCGAGCGGGGGCCGAGCGTGACGCGTACCGCATCCGCCAGTTGCGTGGTGCCCCTCAAGATCTTCTCTCGGGCCGCAGAATGGAAAAGCACTTGCTTGTGAGCCATGTTCCCAAGTTCCGTTCCCTAGCGCATCGGCTTGAGAATCGTACCCGATCTTCGGGAAGCTCGATGCGCAGGCTCAAAGAGTGACAGCGATTTTTGCGCCTCTGAAGAGACGCAAGGCGCTGTAATGTATTTAAGCGCAGGGTAAAAACGGCGCTTTGACGCGCATCAAAGTGGCATGCGATCGCCTCGCGGCCGATCGCTTGACGCCGGTCAAGGCGGGTGGGGCGGTCGATGACTTATTCTCGCGAGTGACGAAGAATTGAGGTCACTGCGATGATCTACAACACAATACTGGTACACCTTGGCATCCACGACGGCGCAGCACCGCAGTTGAAGTTCGCCCGTGAGCTCGCCTCCCGCTTCGACGCGAATCTGATCGGCTTCGCCGCGGGCGATGTCCATCCGATCACCGCGCCGCCACCGGGCGTGATCATGGATGACGAGTTCCTTCGCCTCGAGACGAGGGAGATCGAGCGGCGGCTGGAGGCGCTCAAGGCCGAGTTCGAGGCCGACAGTGAGCGGGAAGGCGGCGGTTCACTCCGCACCGCGGTGGGCGATCCGACTCGGGAACTGGCCATCGCCGCACGGGCGGCGGATCTCGTCGTTGCCGTACTGGGCCGTGGAAGTGGCGAATACGACGGCCGTGACGCCGTCGATCTCGGTGAGCTGATTCACTCCGCCGGCCGGCCGGTTCTCATCCCGCGGGACGATCTCGAACCATTACGGGCCAACAGCGTCGTCGTCGCGTGGAAGGATGCCCGCGAGGCGAGACGCGCAGTCGTGGATGCGATGCCATTCCTCGTCCATGCGCGCGAAGTCCTCGTTGCCACGATTGCCGACCGCGAGCAGGATTTGGCGAGGGCCAGTGCCGCCGATGTGGTCCGATACCTGGTCAACCACGGAGCAAGAGCCCGTGCGGAAGTCTTCAGTCCCGGCGATCGCCAGGATGGCGAGTCCTTGGCGGACATTTCCAGGCAGAATGGAGCGGATCTCATCGTATCCGGAGCCTATGGACACACCAGGTTTCGCGAATGGCTATTGGGAGGCGTGACCCGTTCGCTGCTCAAGGAAGGAACTCTGCATCGCCTCATGTCCGCTTGAGGTGCCGATGGCGAGTGAACGATGTGGCGTGCCGAGCGTTGAGCCATGGGAAGCAGGACTGGAGCGATGACGGCACTGGGCGCCAAAGTGCAATTCCTCGCCGACCCGGCGTCCTATCCCGACCCTCCGGGCAGGATCATGGCGAAGGAAACCCATATGTCCTGGGTTTTCATCGCCGATCGCTGGGTGCTGAAGCTGAAAAAGCCGGTAAAGCGAGCCTATCTGGATTTCAGCACGATCGCAGCACGAGAATTCTATTGTAACGAGGAACTCCGGCTGAACCGGCGGCTGGCCCAAGATACCTATCTTGCCGTTAGACCGCTTTACTGCAGCGAAGACGGCTATCTGACATTCAAACAGGCTGAGCGGGTTGCCGATTGGCTCGTCGAGATGCGGCGGCTTCCGACCGACGAGATGCTGGACGCTCGCATTGGGGCGAGCCGGATTGCGCCCGACGAGATTGCCGGCATTGCCGACCGGCTTGCCCACTTCTATCGTGACCGCACCCCGGAAATCGCCGGCGGCCCGGCGTATATCCGACATCTCCTCGAAGAACATGAGATCAACCGGGAGATGCTCCTGCGCCCGGAATTCGATCTGGCGACAGCCGGAATCGAACCGCTGATCGCATGGGTCGGCGCGGGGCTCAGTGACATGCGCAGCCTGATAGAGGCGCGCATAGCGCAAGGTCGGATCGTCGAAGGGCATGGGGACCTTAGACCGGAGCATGTCTGCCTCATCGACCCGCCCCAGGTCATCGACTGTCTCGAGTTCAATCGCGCTATGCGGATCATCGATCCCTATGACGAGATGAACTATCTGGGGCTCGAATGCGAGGTGCTGGGAGCCGGTTGGATCACGCCACTGCTTCTGTCCGCGCTCGACAAAGTCCTTGGCGAACGACCGGACGATCGCCTGATCGCTCTTTACGGCGGATTTCGTGCCTTGCTGAGGGCAAGGCTTTGTCTCGTTCACCTGCTGGAGCACCCGGTACGCAAACCGGAGAAGTGGCGGCCTTTGGCGCTTGCCTATCTCAATGCCGCGCGGCAACGCATGTTATACCAAGTCTCGATGATAGGAACCGATAGGACCGGCTCGATCGGGCTGTCTGGCTAGGAGAGGCGCGCAGGACGATGCAATAGCATCGCTCCGCGCACCGCGGCTAGCCCACAATGAGCCATAGGCCATCCTATCGCTTCCTATCATCGAGATTTGGTATTACTCATCGTCGCCTAGAAGCGCGGAGATCGAGCCGCCATCGGCGAGCCGGAGTATCGCCTCGGCAAAAAGCGGAGCGCTTGGGATCACCTCGACAGAGGATTGAAGGATGTCTCGCTCAAGCGGGAAGGGAGCCACGGAATCGGTCACGATGGTCCTTTCGATCGCGGGATGCGCGAGGGCCGCCTCGGCGCCCTTGCCGAAGAGCCCGTGCGTCACAACGGCGTAAACGGCCTTGGCACCCCGCTGCCGACACGCTTCAGCAGCCCTCAACATCGTGCCGCCGGTGCTGATCATATCGTCCACGATGAAGACGTTCGCGTTCTCGACCTCTCCGGCAAAGAGTTCGCCGGAAACAATGCCTCGGCTGCGGCGCTTTTCGAGAAGGCCGAACAGCGCAGCCTTGCCGGAAGCGCGTTCATACGCCTCCTTCAGCAGTTGCGCGCGCTTAACGCCACCGCTGTCGGGAGAGAAAATCGCAACCGGCCCTTCGGGGACCTTTTGCGAGATATGTGAGGCGAACATACCCTTTGCACTCAGATGTAAGGTGCGGCAGCGGAAAGCGTTCTGAAAGGCCGCGATGTTGTGTACGTCGAATGCCACGAGCTGATCGGTGCCGACGGCCTCGAAGAGTTCAGCCACATAGCCCGTCGTCACGGGATCACGCGCCTTGGTTTGCCGGTCCTTGCGCGCATAGGCAAGGTACGGGACGACAGCGGTAACCCGCGAGGCGCCGTTTTCGCGGCAGGCGGCAATGAAGAAAAGCAGCTTCAGGAGCTTGTCATTGGCCGAACCATCCCTGTTGCCGTTGAGCGCATGGATGACGAAGACATCCTCCCCCCGCACGCTGACGAGCGGACGCGCCTTGTGTTCGCCATCCTCGAAATCGCGTTCCTCGTGCGCCGCCAGGGCAACCCCGGCGTTCGCGGCGATTTCCTGTCCGAGAGGTCTCGTTCCGTTCAGTGCAAAGATGCGCATGGGCAATACCATTATACAGAGGTCCCACGCGTTCCTTGACCGTGGTCAATGGCGCATGGGCAGCCGAACCTCGCGATTGACCCGCGTCAATCCTGATTTGCTCAGGGCGACTATACTGGAAACGTCGATCTGGCGCGGGAGTTGCAAAATGATGCAGGCAAAGGATTTCATGACCCGTGGAGTCATCAGCATAAGCCCCGAGCACAGCATCAGCCATGCCGCGCGCATCATGCTCGAAAACCACATTAGCGGTCTGCTCGTTCGAGACGATGAAGGCAAGCTACTTGGCGTCCTGTCGGAGGGTGACCTCCTGCGACGCGCCGAACTGGGGGCGGCGGCGTGGAGGAGTTCGACGGAAAAACTGCATGTCCCTGCAGAGAGTTTCACCAAGAGCCACAGCTGGCGGGTCGGCGATGTCATGACGCGGAAGCTCATCACGGTCGACGGGGACACGCCGCTTGACCGCGTCGCCGCCATCATGGCGGCCAATGAAGTCAACCGTGTCCCTGTCATGCAAGGCGACGGAGTCGTCGGCATCGTCACGCGTAGCGACATCCTGAGGGCGGTGGCCACATCCGTGCCGGATGTGGCGGCGACCGGGGACCAGGCGAAGCGGCGCGCGGTTCTCACGCGGCTGACAAGCGATCTCGGACTTGATCGGGAGAACATAGACGTCACCGTCGAGGATGGTATCGTCTGCCTATGGGGCGAGGTCGAGAGCGAGGCAAAGCGCGAGGCAGCCCGGGTCGTGGCCGAGATTGGCGGTGTCGGTTGCGTCAAGAACAGGCTTCGCGTTGTATCGAGTTGAGGACATTCGATGACGGAAACCAGACCGAAGTCCGCACTGGCGATCGCGCTGAACCCGACCATCGACGTCTCGAGCGAAGTCGACCGCGTGCAGCCGACCCGCAAGATGCGGACGCGCAACGAGCGCCGCCAGGCCGGCGGTGGCGGCGTGAACGTGGCGCGAGTCATTGCCGAACTCGGCGGGCGACCCGAACTCCTGATCCTCACCGGTGGCGCAACGGGTGCAATGCTCGAGGACTGGCTGAGGAAGCTGCCGATCGATCTGCACGTCGTGCCGATCGCCGAATCCACGAGAATTGCCTTTATGGTGCAGGAGAAGGAGAGCGGCTTCGAGTATCGCTTTGTTCCCGAAGGGCCGGAAGTGTCGAGGGAGAACCTTGCGGATGCCCTGGAGATCGTCAAGCGCTTCGACGGCGACTTCGTCGTCGCGAGCGGCAGCCTGCCTCGAGGGGCGCCGGAAGACACCTACGCGCGGATGGCCGAAGCGGCGGCTGCAAACGGCGCCAAGGTTCTCTTGGATTGTCCGGGATCGATCTTGCGGGAGACCTTGGGCAGGGCTCCCATTCTGCTGGTGAAGCCGAGCATCGGCGAGTTGGAGACGCTGGTCGGCCGCCGTCTCAACGAACACGGCGTCGGCGAAGCGGCGGCGACGCTGGTGAAGAATGGCGCCGCCGAATATGTCGCGGTCACCATGGGGCGCGAGGGTGCCTGGCTCGCCGGTCCGAACGGAATCCTGCGCGTGCCGTCGAAACACGTCGTCGTCCAATCCGCCGTCGGGGCCGGCGACAGCTTCGTCGGGGCGGTGGTCTGGTTCCTGATGCAGGGCAGACCGATGGAAGATGCGTTCCGCTTCGGGGTGGCCGCGGGTGCGGCCGCTGCGATGACGCCCGGCACTGAGCTTTGCAGACGCGACGATGTGTTCGCCATCTACGAAGCCGAGGCAGGGCGTTCTTGATCGCCTGCGATGGAAGGCGAACGGTCTGTTGTACCATCCGCGGGCGCATTCCTCTCAGCCGTCCTCGAGCATCCGATAGATTTCCTGCTCCTGGGCGAAATGCAGCCGTGTGATCGCTTCGAGGCCGTGCAGCAGCCGCTGGATTTCGTAGCGTTGCGTGGGGCTTGGCCCGTCCTCGCCGAGTGTCTTGCGAAGCGAAGCCAGGCTGTGTACCCGCCGCCGGATCTCCATATGCGTCCGACTCATGCCCGCAAGCGCATCCGGCGTATCCGCGCTTCCACGCAGCCTCGGATAAAGCTCTTCGTCGTCCTGCCGCTCGTGCTGAAGGAGACGTTGCCTGAGCAACACGTCTAAATCCGCAAGCTGCCGGCGGAATTCAGGTCCCGGCAAATGCCCGACTCGTTCGGCCGTGTGGCGGATTTCGTCGACAACGTCGATCAAGCCACGATGCTCCTCTTCCAAACGCAGGAGCTCCGCATGCGGCAGTCGCGGTCGTTTTCTCCAGCCCTGCACCGGCCCTGCAAGGGCGCGCAAGGCATTGAGGATCGCCACCACGTCGATGAGTTCCTGCAAGAGAGCGCCTTGGACCGGGGCCAGGTAGCCGAGTGCCGCGGCGATCATGCCGGCAATAGACAGGCCCATGCCGGCATAGACGCTCTGAAGGGCGATGCGGTGCGAGCGCCGGGCGATCCGGATCGCGCTGACGAGGCGGTCGAGCCTGTCCACGAGAATGACGACGTCGGCCGCTTCGGAGGACGCAGCGGCGCCGCGCGCACTCATCGCCACCCCGATATCGGCGGCGGCGAGCGCCGGCGCGTCGTTCACGCCGTCGCCCACCATCATGACCGGTCTCCCCGCGGCCTTTTCGGCCTCGACGATCCGGGTCTTGTCCTCCGGGGTCAATTCGGCCATCACACTGTCGACGTGGAGGAAGGATGCGAGGATATCGGCCATCTCCGCGCGATCGCCGGTAGCGAGCACGATACGCCGGGCCCCAGCCTCGCGCAGATGCCGGAGTACCGAGCCCGCCTCGGGCCTGACCTCGTCCGCCAACAGGAACGCGCCTGCCAAGGACCTGTCCACGGCCACGAGAACGGCGACGAAACCGTCTCTTGCGATCCATTCCCGGATCTCTCGAGAAAAGCCGCTCGCCTCGACACGCGCGCTCACGAAGTCCCAGCCTCCGACAGCGATCTCGTGACCTTCTACGCAGCCTGTCACTCCGGCTCCCGCCGTTTCGCGCGAACCGGAGAGTGTGGAGAGTTCAAGTCCGCGTTCGCGCGCCGCCGCGACGAGCGCCCGGGCGATGACATGGTGGGAGCCCTGGTCCAGCGACGCTGCAAGGCGCAGTACCTCGATCGGATCGAGGTCGCCGCGGCATCTCGCATCGATCAGCCCGGCCCGGCCGTCGGTGATCGTGCCCGTCTTGTCCAGAATCACCGTTTTCGTATTGGCAAGCATCTCCAGGGCGCCGCCACCTTTCACGAGTACGCCCTTGCCGGCGCAGCGCGACACGCCCGAGATGATCGCCACCGGCACGGCAAGGATCAACGGGCAGGGCGTGGCGACAACGAGGACGGCGAGCGCCCGGATCGCGTCCCCGGATGCCGCCCAGGCCCCGCCGGCAAGCAGCAGCGTGATGGACAGAAATACAAGCGCGTAGCGGTCCGCGAGGCGCGCCATCGGTGCCTTGGCGGCCTTTGCCGCCTCGACCAGTCTCGCAATCGCGGCGTAGGTGCTCTCGGCTGCCGTGTGCGATGCAGTCATTTGGAAGGCATCGCCGGCATTCGTCGTGCCGCTCAGCACCGGTTCGCCGGACCGCCGGCGGACTGGCAGGGCCTCTCCGGTCAGAGCCGACTCGTCGATGACGGCGACATTGCCGTCCTCCACATTTCCGTCCACCGCCACCACCTCTCCTGCACGCACCAGGATGCGATTGCCGGCTGCCAGCGCGCCGACGGGCACCTCCTCCCATTGCCCTTGCGCAAAGCGCATGGCGGTGCGCGGCGCCCGATCGAGCAGAGCAGTAAGCTCGCGCCGCGCCCGCCGCTGCGCGAAGTCCTCCAACGCCTGCCCGCCCGTGAACATTAGCGCGACGATGCTGCCGGTCAGGTATTCTCCAAGGAGAAGCGCGCCCGCCATCGCGAGTGCGGCGATGATGTCGAGCCCGAATTCCCTTTTGCCGAGGCTGATCGCGATCTCGGTGATGAGGCTCGCCAGCACAACTGCGGTGCCCGCAGCCCAGGCGACTGCGCCGACCTCGGGCCGGCCGGCGAACCAGGCGGCGCCGCCCGTCAGCAGCGCCGAAGCGATCAGCGCGAGGAGAAGGCGCCTGCCCAATTCCTCTCCCTGCGAAATCAGTTTGGAAAAGCGGTTCGGCCTCAAGTTTTCTCCTTTGCGGTGGACAAGAATATGCGAGGCGCCTTCCGGCGCCTTGACCCTGCGCAAGTCGCCTGCAAGCGCGCTTTTTAGGTCGCCAGGTCGGGTAATCGCTCAAATTGTCGTGAGCCAGGCGCCCACCGCATGACTGTGCAGCGCTTTGGCTCTAGGTCGTGGGCATGATCAGGTTCGTGGCCGTTATTCTATCGCTTCTGGTCTGCCTTTCGCCAGTGATCGCGCAGCAGACCTCCGCTGTGCCGGGTCTTCTCAAGAGCCTCGCGGGCCGGGACGATCTCAAGTCCCTGAAGACGATCATCGTCGCCCAGGACGGCGAAGTGGTCGCGGAAGAGGGCTATCGTGGCCATCGGCCATCGGAATCGACCAATATCAAGTCGGCTTCGAAATCGATCGTCTCGGCGCTCGTCGGCATCGCGATCGACAAAGGTCTTCTCACGGGACCGGAGCAGAAGATCGCCCCCATTCTCAAGTCGGATCTGCCTTCCCCGGCCGACCCGCGCATCGGCGACATCACGATCGGCAATCTGTTGTCGATGCAGGCGGGATTGGGCCGGCTGTCCGGCCCGAACTATGGTCGCTGGGTTTCAAGCCGCAATTGGGTTCGTTTCGCGCTTGCGCAGCCGTTCGACGCCGAGCCGGGAGGGCGGATGCTCTATTCGACGGCGTCGACGCATCTCCTGTCGGCGATCCTGACGAAGGTTGGCGGCAAGTCGACCCTGGCCCTTGCGCGCGAGTGGCTCGGTTCGGTCGATGGGTTCCGCATCGACGCCTGGTCGCGCGATCCGCAGGGGATCTATCTCGGCGGAAACGAGATGGCCATGACCGCCCGCTCTCTGCTTGCCTTCGGTGAACTCTACCGCAATCGCGGCCGGACGGCGGAGGGGCGCCAGATCATCCCGGACGAGTGGATCGACCTCTCCTGGCAGCAACACACGAATTCGCGCTTTTCCGGCGATGCCTATGGCTACGGCTGGTTTACCCGGCAGATCGGCGGCGAAGAGGTGCATTTCGCCTGGGGCTACGGCGGCCAGATGCTCTATATCGTGCCGGATTTGAAGCTGACCGTCGTGATGACCTCCGAACAAGATGGGCCTTCCGCCCGTACCGGCTATCGTGACGCACTGCACGGCGTCCTCGCCGACATCATCGACACGCTGGAAGTCGACTGATGAAATCCTCCGCGCTCGTGCATCCGCAGGAACGTATCGCGCGGCTCAAAAAAGACCGCCACGAAACGCGTGGTTTCGTGGCGAAAGATGGGACCTGTGCCCGGTTGGCCAGCGGTCTCAAGCCGTCGGCTGCTTGGTCTTCCTGAGATAGGGCAGGACCGTCTCGAAGGAGCCGAAGCGCTGGACGGCATCCTCGTTCGACACCGCGGCCGTGATGATGACATCCTCGCCCTGTTTCCAGTTGGCGGGCGTTGCCACCTGATGCTTGGCGGTGAGCTGGATCGAATCGATCGCTCGCAGGATCTCATCGAAATTGCGGCCGGTCGTCATCGGATAGCTCAGCATCAGCTTGATCTTCTTGTCCGGGCCGATGACGTAGACCGATCGCACCGTCGCATTGTCGGCAGGCGTGCGGCCCTCGGAAGTGTCCCCGGCGTCGGCCGGCAGCATGTCGTAAAGCTTGGCAACCTTGAGATCGCGATCGCCGATCAGCGGATATTCGACGTCAAAGCCGGTCGCGAGCTTGATGTCGCTCTTCCACTTGGCATGGCTCTCGACCGGATCGACGGAGATGCCGATGATCTTGACGCCGCGTTTGCGGAATTCGCTTTCCACTCCCGCCATGGCGCCGAGTTCGGTGGTGCATACGGGCGTGAAATTCTTCGGGTGGGAGAAGAGGACCGCCCATCCGTCGCCGATCCATTCGTGGAAATTAATCGTTCCATGCGTGGTATCGGCCGTGAAATCGGGGGCAGTGTCGTTGATGCGCAGGGCCATGATGTGCTCCTTTCGTGCCGGAGGAATTGCGCAAGAATAGCGCAAACGGCAAAGTTTTCGAGACCGAAACGCGTCGTCGCTCCCGGCAATGAGACAGATCGTCCGGCTTCACGCCGGCCGGCTCGTAGGCCAGGTGCCTCGGCCGCATTGCGTTGACACCCCGGGGCCGCTGGCGCATAGAATGCCGCCATTCCGAGGGGAGCGCCGGGCGGCGCTGAGACGGTGGTGAGCCGGACCCTTGAACCTGATCCGGGTCATGCCGGCGTAGGAACGGAATGGGTCGCCATCGGCAAGCCAAGCCAATTCTTCGCCTCGCCGGATCTCCGTGACGTTTTGTCGGGAGTTCGATCGATGATGCCTCCTCGCCCCAATGCGCCGGTGGCGCTCACCATTGCCGGATCGGATTCGGGCGGCGGTGCCGGCATCCAGGCCGATCTCAAGACCTTCTCGGCGCTCGGGGTTTACGGTGCAAGCGTCGTCACGGCGATCACCGCGCAGAACACCAGGGGTGTCGCCGCGGTGGAGGACGTCTCGGCGCGCATGGTGGCGGCACAGATGGAAGCGGTTTTTAGCGACCTGGACGTGAAGGCGGTGAAGATCGGCATGGTGTCGCGACAGGAGACAATTGCCGTCATTGCCGGTGGTCTGCGCCGCTATGGCAGGCTTGCGGTCGTCGACCCGGTGATGGTTGCAACCTCCGGCGATCGTCTGCTGCGCCCGGGGGCGATCGCAGCACTCATCGAAGACCTGCTGCCGCTGGCACTTGTCGCGACTCCGAACCTGGCCGAAGCGGCACTTCTGACCGGCCGTCCGACCGCCGAGTGCGAAGAGGAGATGGTGCGCCAGGCCGAGGCGCTCTTGAAGACTGGAGCCCGTTCCGTGCTGGTCAAAGGAGGGCACTTGGCCGGTGGCGACGCGACGGACTTTTTCCTCGACGGCCAAACCTTGCTGCGTCTGCCGGCGCCACGCATAGAGACGCACAATGATCATGGTACCGGCTGCACGCTTTCAGCTGCGATCGCCGCGGGCCTCGCGTCGGGGCAGTCGCTCGCCGAAGCGGTCCGCGCAGCCAAGCATTATCTGCATGGAGCAATTTCCGCCGCCGATGACCTGAAGGTCGGCCAGGGGCGCGGACCGGTGCACCATTTCCACCGTTGGTGGAGCTCTTAACCGCAATTGGGACGAATCGGCGGCCTGCTGCCGTGCTGTTGCCATGGTTGAGCTTAAAAAGTCTATCGTCTATGGTTAACGAAAGACAGCGGGTTCTGGCGATATGCACTTTCTTGCTCGTCGACTGGAGGCTTTCAATCGTGACGAACTGCCGGACTGGCGGCAGTCGCCAAGCCTGTTGTGGCGTGCGCTCCTGTTCGCGCCCCGGCTGATCGAATATTTCCTGTTTTACCTTCTGGCGTTCGGCGCCCTGATGGCGGCGATCGTCCTCATGGTTGCGGCTTGGATCGTCGGCCTCGACCGCAAGTCCAATTGAATCGATCGCACGGCGCTCCTGAACCAGGAAACCGTTGCCGGTTTCTCTTACCGCCTCCGCGTTATCCATGAGCGCGCCACGCGCGCAAGGGCCAAGTCGTCAAACGGCTGCAGGGCTTTGACGTCTCTGCCGATGCATTCGAACGGCAGGCCACACCTGGCGCTCGAAGAGAAGGAATAAAAGGCGGCGATGACGCCGCCTTCACGGATGCACGTCTCCTCGAAACAAACAGACTTGAGGCGGAGGTCGCCGAAGGATTCGCGGGTCAGGCGGCCGTGTAGCGTGCCTCGGGTACATCCGGTTCGATGTAGTATTTGCCGTAACGGTGCCGATATTTCTCCGCACCGTCGAAGTCGCTGTATTTCTGCAGCTCCTTCATATCGGTCTTGTTGAGAATGACGCCGAGAACCTTGGCGTCGATCTGCGGCTCGGAATTGAGGAGATCACGCACGAGCCTTGTCGGTGTCCTGCCCCATTCGACGACGAAGAGAACGCCGTCGGCGAGTGGCGCGAAGGCCTTCGCATCGACCACCGGGGCGAGGGCCGCGAGGTCGACGACGACATAGTCGAAGGAATTGCGGGCGTTCTCGATCAGCCCCGCCATGGCAGGCGATGCGAGCAATTCATTGCTCTGATGTCGCCTTTCGTTCGATGTGCCGCCGCCTGCGGGCAGGATTGCGAGCTTGGAGCGCTGATCCACCTTGATGCCTGCGGGCCAAGTGGCCTCGCCCGTCAGCACTTCGAACAGCCCTCCACGCGGCGCAGGCGTGATCAACCGGGTCAGGCCGGGCTTGCGGATATCCGCGTCGATCAGCAAGGTTCTCTTGCCGCTTGCGGCGAGAAGCGCCGCAAAGTTTGCCGCCACGACCGATTTGCCCTCGTCGGGCAGCGCGGAGGCGATTGCGATCACCCGGCTCTCGTTGCCGGGCAACATGTGATCGCAGGCGAGTTTTGCATTCCGGAAGGTCTCCGCGAAGGCCGAGCGTGGCGCTTCGATGACGAGGCGCGAGAGTCGCGGGAATGGCAGAGAAGTCTCCTCCGATTCCTGTGGCGGGCGGTCGGAGCCGAATCGCGCCCGCACGAGCTCCGACGCTTTCTTGTGCCGGGACCCGACCAGGGGCAGGTAACCGAGCGATCGGTGGCCGAGGGCCGAGCGTACGTCACCTTCCGTGCGGAACGTCCGTTCGCGGAATTCCAGAAATGCCGCATAGGCACCGCCGACCAGAAGTCCGAGCACCGCCGAAAGCGCGAGCGTCATCGTCTTCTTCGGGCTCGAGGGTCCAACCGGAACACCGGCCTCGGAAATGACGCGAGCCTTGGCGATCGGGAAGGAGCGCTGCTGTGTCGCCTGCTCGTAGCGGCCAAGATAGGACTCGTAGAGCGACTTCAGCGCCGCAGCTTTCTGTTCCAGCCCGCGCAATTGCACGAGCGCTTGGCTGGAGTCGGAATTCTTGCCGGCAATACCTTCGATGCTCTCGCGCAGGGATGCCTCGCGCGAGCGGGCGACTTCATATTCGTTCCGGTAGCTGGCCGTCAGCTGCTGCAGTTCCTGATAGATCTGCCGCGCGATGTCCTCGCGCTCTCGGCGCAGCGAGACGGCCTGGGGATGGTCCTCCCCGAAATTTTCGGAGACTTCGCGTTCGCGCTTGCCAATGGCGAGATAGCGGGTGCGGAGCTCCTTTATCACCGAATTGTCGCCCTCTTTTGGGGAGATGGTGGCGTTCTTGACCGCGCCCTCCGGTCCCTGATCGACAATAGATTTGTACTGGTTGTAGCGTGCCGAGGCGCTCGCCGTGTCCGCCTGTGCGACGATGAGCTGACCGTTGAGATCGGCGAGCTGTTGCTCGGACATCAGTTCGCCGCGGGCGGCCGTGAGCCCCTTTTCGCTGCGGAAACGTTCGACTTCGAGGGCCGCCGTCTGCGAACGCTGTCTCAGGTCATCGAGCCGCTCCTGCAGCCAGACTGTCGCCCGCTCCGTCGCTTCGAAATTGGCGTTCAACTGATCCGTGAGATAGGCGTCGGCATAGGCCCGGGTCACCGTAGCCGCCAGACGCGGATCGCTGGAGCGGTAGGTGAGCGCCACCACCGAGCTTCGTGACACGCGCTCGACATTCAGTGCCTGCTGCAGGAGTGCGGCCGCCTGCAGCCGACGTCCGTTGCGCGCAGCCTCTTCCGAGACAGCCGGTCCACTCGAAAAGATACCGGTTGCCGACTTCACCCAGCCCATGACGATTGCGACCGGCGAACGCGGTGGATTGAGGATCGTCTCGTTCTCCGAAAGGTTCAGCGCGTCCACCACGCGCAGCGCCAGTTCGCCGGACTTCAGGATTTCCACGGCGCTTGCTATCTGGTTGTCGAGCAACTGGCTGTTCGTGGGTGTTCTCTCCTCCTCGGCATATTTCGACAGGTCATCGTCGAGAAGGATGCTCGTCATCGAGGTATAGAGCGGCGTCGTGAAGAGGAGATAGGCGACTCCGAGCATGATGAAGAGCACCATGAAGCCCACCACCAACCGCGCCCGGCGAATGACGGCGGCAAAAAGCCGATCGAGATCGATAAAGCCGTCCGGCTGGTCGTCGCGGGGTATGATGCTCAATGGCACGCTTTTCTGTTTCATCGGGGCCGCTCTGTTCATATTCTTCTCCGGTCCTCTTCCGGTGGCCGTGACCGACCACCGGGGAATCTTCTTATGCCGCGCGGGTGCGGCTTTCGTGAGACAGGACGATTTCGCGAACAGACTGGAACACGGTTTCGCCGATATCCGCTCGAGCAAGCGCGAAGGTGACGTTGGCCTCGATGAAGCCCTGCTTGGAGCCGCAATCGAAGGTGCGGCCTTCATAGGGATGAGCGTGGAAGGCTTGCTCGGCCGAAAGCTTGAGCATGCCGTCCGTCAATTGGATCTCGTTGCCGGCGCCACGCGGCTGGTGCGCCAGGATCGAGAATATCTCCGGTTGCAGGATATAGCGGCCGTTGAGATAGTAGTTGGAGGGCGCTTTGCCGGGCGCCGGCTTCTCGACCATTTCGCTCACGGCGAAGCCGTGCCGCACAGCATCACCCTTGCCGACGATGCCGTATTTGGAGGCGTCTTCGGGCGTGCATTGCTCGACGCCGACGACATTGCCGCCGACTTCGCGGTAAAGCTCCATGAGCCCGGCCATGCAGCCGCGCCGGCCGAAGGAGACCATGTCCGGCAGCAACAGCGCGAACGGCTCGTCGCCGATGAGATCGCGGGCACACCAGACCGCATGGCCGAGGCCGAGAGGCGCCTGCTGGCGGGTGAAACTGACGGATCCTGCCTTCGGCAGCATGGCCTCCAACTCGGAGATCTGCGCCTCCTTGCCCGAGCGCGAGAGTGAGGAAATGAGCTCCGGAGTGTCGTCGAAATGATCCTCGATCGCCTGCTTGTTTCGGCTGGTGACGAAGACGACGTGCTCGATTCCGGCTTCGCGCGCTTCGTCGACGGCGTATTGTACCACGGGCCGATCGACGATGGTCAACATCTCCTTCGGCACAGCCTTCGTGGCGGGAAGGAATCGCGTTCCGCTTCCGGCCACGGGGATCACTGCTTTCCTGACGGTCCTGATACGGTCCATGGTATCATCCTTTGCTCGTATGGGAATTTAGCCCAAGGGGGATCGTTCGGCCGCCGCCGTCATGGCGGCGGGATGTTTCGGCCGCGCCGTCAGGCGGCGCAACCGGGCGGCGATCGGCATGCTTAGATGCCGAAGCGCAAGTGGGTCGGCGAGCGCGGTCCTCAGCGCGCCGGCCAATGATCTCTTCTTCAATTGATCGACGAGGACGAGAAACGAACGCGCCTGGCGGAAGCCGCGTTTGCGCTTCAGCTGCATCCTTTGGGAGAGGGGATCGAGCGCGTAGCGGCTGAGGAAGATTTCGTCGGCGGCCATCATCGCGTCTATATGCTCGATCCTCAAGACGCGCGAGATCGAACCTTCGCGGATATGATAGGCGTAACCGGCGGAGGGCTCCACGGCGCAGCGCCCGCCGCAGGCAAGCGCGGAGGCGAGTAAGATATAGTCTTCGCCGATGCGCAGGACCTCGTCGAACCGCAGGCCATGCGCCTCGAGAAACCTGCGCTCGAAGACCGGCTTCATATAGCCGAAATTGTGTTCCGAGCGGAAAATCACATTCGACTCGATGAAGGCGGGGAGCGTGAGCTCCCCGAGTTCCGCAAGCGCCGCTTCCGGGAACATTCTGACGCTGCAGCCGTCGAGGGAGACCACATCGAGATTGTCGACCACGACCGGCGCCTGAGCCGCCTCGGCGCGGTCGATCATCCGCCTCAGCCGCCACGGCTCCACCGTATCGTCTGCATCGAGAATGGCGATCCACCGGCCGCGCGCCGCGGCCAGACCGGCATTGCGTGCACCGCCAGGTCCACGGTTGCGCTCGAGGGCGATCAGCCGTAGCCGAGGGTGCTGCATCGCTGCGACGACGGCAGCGGTCGCGTCGGACGAGCAATCGTCGACGACGATCACCTCCGTGGAGACGCCCTCCTGGGCAAGGGCGCTGTCGACGGCGCGGCTGATCGTGTCGGCGGCATTGAAAGCAGCGACGACGAAGGTCACGTCCGGGCTGTCGAGGCTCGCTTTGTTCATCGCGACGGCGCCTCCCGAACCCCATACTGCTCGATTGCCTTATGCCCAAGAAGGCCGCTCACGACGCCGGCATGGAGAAGGCCGCGCAAGGCGTAGCGATAGCGCTGAACCGGTGCTGGAAAGGTGACCGCGGCCGCGAGCACGCAATAGCTGAATTTCGCGGCTGCAAGCGCCAGATTGCGAAGCTGACCGAGGCCATGTGCTTCTTCGGAGAGTAGCCGGCCATGTGTCTGCCCCGAACGGAAGCGCCGTTTCGCCAGCCAGGAGACCGAGGCTCGCGCTTCCGGAACCGGCTCATGGACCCACGCCTCCGGCGCGAAGGCGATTCTTCCGCCAGACCGGCGCATGCCGGTGAAGAAGTCCGTGTCCTCGCCGCCGCTTCTGCCGAGCGCAAGTTTGAAACGACGGCCATCGAGCGAGGGTGCCTTGAGCTTGAGCAGGGCGTTGCAAGTGTAGCCTGTGCGGATATCTCCCCCAACCCAGACCGGCAGCGTCGAATGGAAATCGCCGCGGCGCATCCAGATCGGCGCCGATCGTGCATAATGCGCCCTGACGGGGCCAAGCACGGCATCGGCACCCGTAAAGCGGGCGGCCTCCAGGAGCCGCGTGAGCCATTCCGGCGAAGCGGTCTCGTCGTCGTCGATGAAAGCGAGAAAATCTGCGGTGCTGTTGTCGAGGCAGGCATTGCGGGCGATCGAAATGTTCGATGCCGGACAGTGGAGGTAGGTGATTGCAAAAGGCAGCCCAGGTCGAAGGGCTTCGACGAGCGCCCGTGCGCTCGGCGTCACATCGTTGTCGGCGACGATGACGGCCACCAGCGCGGCCGATGGCTGCTTCATCGCCGCGAGAGAGCGAAGCGTTTCCGCGAGTTCCGGCCGGCGGAACGTACAGATGCCGATGTCGATCCGGAGTTGCTCGCTCATCGTGTCGCCCGGTCCCGGAATGAGAGAAGCTCCCGCCAGAAGCCGGCGGACCAGGCGATATGCATGACCATAGCCGAAACCGCCGCAAGCGGCCCGTAGGGATTTCGCTGACCAAGCGCGATCCACACGCCATAGCCGAGGCATGCCGCCGCCCAAACGCCCAAGGGAATGATGGCGGCCCAGTTGATGATGGCGAGAAACGCGCCGACGGCGACGGGCGCCACCGCCATCGGCAGCATCTGCCGCACTCCGGGCATGGCGCGGTGTTTCAGGAAATTCCTCGCGCGGCCGCGGCCATAGCCGAAATATTGGCGGAAGAGCGGCCCGATCCTGGTGCGCGGATAATAGACCATGCTCGTCTTGTCGGTCATCCAGATGCGGTAGCCGGCCTTTCGCAAGCGGTAGTCGAATTCCGCATCCTCGTTGTGGCTGAAGCTTTCGTCATAGCCGCCGATTGCCCGGAAGGCATCGATACGCATTAGCGCGTGGTGTCCATGCTCGACCCAGTGGCCTGCCGCCCCGATCCGGTGCTTCGAGCCGCCATTGCCGAGCTTGGAGTTCTGCGCGACAGCCGTCGCTTTCTGGAAGATGCTGTGGCCGACGGTCTCCATCGCAACGACGACCGAGTCGGCCCCCACGGCGATCGCTTCTTCCACGAGGCGCACGCAATAGTCGTCCGGATAGGTGGCGTGCGCATCGATGCGGATCAGAAAATCGGCGCCGGTGCCGAACTCGGTGACCGCACGGTTGATCGCGGCGCTCTGGATGCGTTGCGGATTGTCCAGAAAAAGCAGGCGCGACTCGTCCGCGGCAAGGTCACGGGTGATCTCGCGCGTGCCGTCGGTACTGCCCCCGTCGGCTACGACAATCCTCGCATTCAGCGGATCGAGGCAAGGACGAAGCTTCTCGACGAGAGCCTCTATGTGCATGGCCTCATTGAGGCATGGGATGACGATGAGGCTCGATGTCGAACGGGCCGGGGTCATGGCATTCCACTTTCATTGTGTCGGGCATTGTGTCGGGGCGCCGTCATTGCCGGGGTCGGTGCGAATGCATGCGGTTCGTGCGTGAGCGCCGCCAGCCGCTGCACCAGCGCCTCGCAGTCGGCGCGGTTGAAAACCCAGGTTGTTACGTGGCACTGCTCGATGCGCGCAGCGGCACAGGCGAAGCGATCCGGCGTCATTGCGCCGACAAGGGCGGCGAGGCCGTCGGCACTGGCTTGCTCAAGAACGAAACCGATATTGCGTGCCGATAGGAACCGGGCGGTTTCGGTTCCCCGCATAGCAATCGGTACTCGCCCGTAGCGGCAACCCTCATAGAGACGGTTCGGCAGAAGCCAGGCAGAGTTTTGGCCTTCCTCGAAAAAATCGATGGCCCAGGTGAAATGCACGCCGCCATAGATCTCGGGGAGGTCCTCCGGGTTGCGATAGGCGCCGCCGAAGCGCATGAACGGCTCCTGACGAACGAATCCCTCGAAATCGTCGAACTCGGAACGGGCGGGGCGGCCGCGCAGGACGATTTCGAATCGACCCTCCATCTTTCTGGAAAATTCGGCGAGAAGTGCGAGCGATTTGCTGCAGCGCAGCGCGCCGAACCAGCCGATTTTCCATGGTGTGGCGCGCGGGGGATAGGTCCCCGTCTCATGCGCTGCTTCTTTCACGTCGCAGATTTCGAGCACCTTGTTCTCGATGAGCATCGGCATTGCTTCGAGGTGCGACAGAGGACGGAAATAATGTTCGAGGAACGCAGGCGAACTGGTGATCAGCAAGCGCGCGTCACGCCCAAGACTGCCTTCGGCGGCGCGCAAGGCCCGTCCGATCATGTCGTCGCGCAGCATGAGCCGGTGAATATCGAGGCATTCGTAGACGATCGGAACGTCGCCGCCGAAGAGTGCCGCGGCCCGCCTTGCAACGGCGAGCATTTCAAGATTGCGGGCGATGATCACGTCGGGCTTGCGAAGGTGGCGAAGTTTGCGCTTGAGCGACAGGCATGCGCCAGCTACGGCGCCGATCCTCTGCAGGAAACGACCGTCAGCAGTTTTTCCGAGGGCAATCGCCACCACGCCCTCGATCGCCGCGAGCGGATTGTCGCTGCGGCGAAAACCCGCCAGCGTGACGCTTGCCCCACCGCCGACGAGCGCAAGGGTCCTGCGCCGCACGGCAGGGTCGGCAAGGTCCTGTGCCAAATATAGTATCTGCAGCATGAAAAACTTCCGTTTTCCTGCCCAGCCCGGGGGCGAGCTTAGTCCAGTTTTTTGTGCGCTGCAACATAACGTTGCATCTGCTCAGCAATCAGTGGTTTACCCCTTTACTGTTCAGTCCAGCCGGCAGGCCACCGATTCGGCGAACTGGCACTCGTCGCCGGCGGCCGTGAAGGCAACCCGGTCAACCTCGAGCTTCGTCGGCTCCTTGTAGGCAAATGCCCCCATCCAATCGGTCAGTGTGTCGGTTCCCCACAGGCTGAAGAAGATCATCTGGGCGTTCACTGGAATCTTGGCGGGATCGTTCACTTCGTGCACCAGTTCGCCATTGACGTAGTAGCGAAGCCGGTCCTTCTCCCAGACGAAGGCGTAGTCGTTGAAGCCTTGGTTGGCACCACCCGGTACATCGGCGAGGAATTCGTTGCCGCCCTTGGCCGACACATATTGATTGACCTGCACCTTCGCAGTGTTCTTGCCGAGCACCTCGAAGTCGATTTCGTCATGCGGCTTCTTGTTGGTGGGGCCTATATAGGTGAAGAAGGCTGAGTTCAGCCCCGATCCGTCCGCCGCCTTGATCCTGGCTTCATAGGTGCCGTAGCCATAACGCTTGCGCGTCTGGATCTCGCCGCAGACATAATTGCGGTCCCCTTCCCTGCGCTCCTCGAAGGTCAATTGCAGCACTCCGTTCACCACCTTCACCTGCTTCTTGGACCAGGTGCAATTTTGAAACGAACCGTTGTTCCAACCGTCCGAGATAAACCAGAACTTGTTGTCGAGCCGATCGAAGTCGTCGAGGAAGGACGTGCCGTTGGCGCCCTCCTGGGCCACGGCAATATGTCCGATGCCGACGACTGAGAATGTCGCGGCGAGAGCAAGGCAATAGAGACGCCTAAGACGGTCGATTTTCATGTCGCGTTACCTTTCTGCTGCGAACGGCACCACGGCTCGGGTCGGCGCGATCGCCCTTCGGTTGCTTCGAATGGAACGTCGCCGGGAAGGACGCTCCCGGGCGGAGGCTTGTCTGCGGGTTGTGCGATGCACCGCGAAGAACATTCGCTTCGATCACGATTTCAGTCACTCCCCCATTGGGCAGTGCCGCAGCGGCGGCCGTTTCAACAGAGCAGACTTGAGCCCGCAGCCCGTAAGCTAGGGCACTTGCGGAGAAAAAATATGGCATCACGGCGGAAAACCGGATGCAAACCCCTGCAGCATGGCGCCGGGTCGGTGCGAGGGCCGGGAAATCGCAGGGGACCGCCGAACTCCCCAGCCCTGCCAAATCCCCGTTTCGTCGCATGTTGCGGCAGTTGTGCCGGCCGGAACTCTGAGCGTGATGACACGGAGCAGCGGGACGCGGGATCGCCGCCCCGGCGCTACCGAGCATGTCGAGCTTGGAAACTCTTTCCGGGGTGCGGACCGTGGAATGCGGCAATGTCTGGGCAGGATTGAGGGGTGGTTGATTCGCGTGCGGGTGAGGCGGTTCACAACCCCAGAAGGAATGGGAAGAGTGCCGCGGCGCTACCCTACGGGTGCAATGGCGCTCGCGATTGCCCCTAAAATGGTACTGGAAAATCGTCAGAAGTGCGTTCATATTGCTTGCATACTTTAAAGTTTTCATCACGAGAGCGGGCCCGCCGTCCAAAGGCGGGCCGATTTTTATGTGAGCAATTACAGATCCTTAAGCGCCGAATGATTCGCGTTCGTTATCTTCTGTGCTTCTTCGCCGCAGACATATCCGCGGGCCTCTCGAGGCGTGACGCCGCTGAAGAGTGGCCTTGCTTCCCGGTCACTGCTCTGCGGTCACTGCGCGTCTTCGGTTCACGAAGTCCTCTCCGGTGATTCGCTCCGTGCGCCCGCCTTGAGACTGTCCGCGCCAAATGCCGATGCCGGCCGATTGGGCCATGGCTTGTGCCGCGGTATAGAGGCCCTGGCTGTGGTTTGCCCGCTCCAACGCATTGCCGGTCTCGACCAGCCACCGATTGACGTCCTCGCCGTCTGCGCGAAAGCAGATCGCAAGGAAGCGGCCATAGCGGTCACGCGTGACGATCTCACAGCGTGTCGGGCGGGAGGCGGATAGAAAGATGTTCAGGGCCCGCGCGGAAACCTTTCCGCACTGGTAATCCGCTCCCGTTTCGTCGAGGCAGACCTGCCAGCCCTCCGGCGCGTCGACGCCGCTCAACTGAATGCGTTCCCCGGCGATTTCGATCGTATCACCGTCGATCACGATGGCGTCGCCAACGATCGGTTCCGACGCATCAGCATTGCCCGTGGCACTCAACAGCGCCAACGCAACCATCGTCCTCGTCAGTATGGCGCAAGATCCAAGGCGGCCGCATGCCGGCACTGATGCTCGGGGAAGGGAGAGGGCCCTGTTGCCGAAGGTCTTTGCAGCCATCCCCATGCGCATCATGCGACATCCCCGCGAGTCGTTGCTGTCGGCGATAAGGGTAAGGCATGGCGGCTGCGCGGCGCATCCCCTAAAACTTAGGGTTTATGTTGCGCTGCACATCTTCGGGCCTGGCGAGGTGATTTTCTGAGGCGCGTTATTCCGCCCGCTCGGTTGCTGGCCCTTGCAGCAGATAGCGCACCTCGCCGGCGCCACCGAGGGCGACCGGCGCCGGCGAGCGGGCAGGGCGAAAACGCTCTGTCTTGTCGGCAAGGATTCCGCCCGCGATCGCCGGGAGTGCGGCCGGATGGGAGAAGGCATAGACGAGTGCGCTCGCGAGACCGCCTTGCTTCTTGAGATCAAGGAAATGCCTGAGTTCGTAGCGGGCGCGGACATGGCGCTCGTGCCGCCTGAAAGCGGCTTTTTCGTCGCTGGTCAGGTTCTGCTCGGAAAGGATGTTCCGATCGGCCTCGTAGAGGCGCTTCAGGTCGATGGTCCTGTGGCGGCCGCTGAGCGAATTCCCTCGAACCAGCGCGGCATAGCCGCAGCTGTGAATGATTTTGTAGCTGGCGCCGCGCGCAAGTGCCCGTGCGTAGAGTTCGTAGTCCTCCCCGAGGCGCAGGGTCTCGTTGTAGCGAAGCCGATGCTCATCGAGGAAGGATCGCCGCATCAGCGGCTTTAAAAACCCGATTTCGCCTCGGCGGACGCCCCGCCGGGATATGTTGCCGTCGACGAAGCCGATGAGGTCGAGAGGGCGAGGGGTGGCCGCAAACCGCCGAATCTTGCTGCGGATATTCGCCACCTGCTCTGCGTCTACGAAGGCGATGTTGTCGGCGATGAAATCCCAATCGTCCTGCGCCAGCAACCGCCGCAGCCGCCCGGGCAGGAAGAAGTCGTCCGCATCGAGCACCGCCAGTAACGGCGACTGCGAGATCGCAATTGCATGGTTTCGCGCGGCGGCCGGTCCGCGGTTCTCTTCAAAACGGACGACGACAAGGCGACCGCTACCGTCGTCGGCAGCGCGCGCCGCAGCGATGGTGCCGTCGGCAGAGCCGTCGTCGATCACGACGATTTCGGCCGCTTCCGGCTCGGCGAGGGCGGACCCGATGGCTCTCCCAATCGTATCGGCGGCGTTCCTGGCGGCAATGATAACGCAGACATTCGTCGGCGCGGCTGCGGTCATATAGGGCCTCCAGTGGTCATTGAACGCGGCGGTGCAACGTCGCTCGACGGGCAAGCGAGACCATGCCGGCCGATCATGACGCAATCGCGTCAGGCACCAAATTTTTTTGCTGCCAAGTGATTCGGGAAGCCCGCAGTCCCCGGTCAGGAATTGAAATGCCGCGGACGGCCAACCCTGCGCAGGGAAAACTTGGCGGACTGCTTTTCCTCAGTCGCCGCCTCGGTGGCTGCTGCCTGTTTGGTAGGGGAAAGCTTGCGACGCTCGCGAGCCTCCTTCCAGACGAGAAAAAGCACGCCAATAAAGTACCCGACCTGGATGAGCACGGCACAGATCAGCGTCTGAACCGCCGTGGAAGCGAACGAGCCGGTTAGGTAATAGGTCGCGATGGCGAACGCCACCAGCGCGCCGAGCATGCTCACAAAAAAACGTGGTGCGAACATTCGGCTATCCTACTCTCCCGCTCTCGGATGCAACCGTCATCTGCCTCTATTCCCACTCTACACTATATTAGTGGTGGCTTGTCTCTTCAACACGCAAAAAGCTATCCTGCGCCCATTTTATGCCGCAAATCTTTCCATCGGCTTTATGAGGCCAAATCAATTAGATAAATCCTTGCGCCCGCACCTGAATGCAATCAGCGATGTGTCCGCCAGATCTATATGCATATCGTATCGGGGAAGCCGTCCGCGGCCAGTTGGCCCGCCCGCCCGCCCCTAAAATCCAGGGGGAAGGCGTCAAGGCCTTCCGGTTGCAGCGTTTTTTCGGCGACGGGCGGTCTGCCTACCCCGATCAACTTTTGTTACAATCATGGGCAGCGTCACGGAGAAATGTGCGCCGCAAAATCATGTTGCATTGCACCAATTCTCTTCAAAATTGCATTCCGTCAAACTCCGCCACGGCCTCTCCATTCGAATCCGAGTGAAAATCCGCTGTCGAAAGTACAAAGCGGGAGCTAAAATAAGTAAGAGAGCCGATCAGTGCTTTCTTGTGTCAAGTTCGTGACGAGAAGATCTGGTCGAATATTTAAGTTTACTAAAGTTTGATTTGGGCGATGTTCTCGGGCCTGACCACCCCTGAAACGCCTCGGCGCGCGGTGCCTGGCCGGTGCCATATTCGGGCCTTCAAAAAACAAATTCTCACCATACACTCGTTTTAGATGGCTCCCGTCCCCCGGGACCGACAATCGCCAAACGTAAATGGAGTCAACTCTATGAAGTCCGCGACACGCTCGGCCAGTTCGCCATTTTTCATCTCCCCGGACATGGGCGCAGCCCGGCCGATTGGGGGGATATCCAAACGGAGTTTCGACATACTGATTGCTTCCCTGGGGCTTGTCGCCCTCAGCCCGCTTTTCGTGCTTCTCATGGCTTTGGTAAAGCTATCGGATGGCGGAAGCACATTTTATGGACATCGCCGGATCGGTCACAACGGCCAGACCTTCAGATGCCTGAAGTTCCGCACGATGAGGGAAGACGGCGACCGCGTGCTGCAGGAGTATTTCAGGGCGAATCCCGCCGCCTACGAGGAATGGCGTGTGACCCGAAAGCTTCAGCATGATCCGCGCGTGACGGTTCTCGGCAGCGTGCTGCGCAAGCTCAGTCTTGATGAATTGCCGCAATTGATCAATGTGATTCGCGGCGAGATGAGCCTCGTCGGCCCGCGGCCGGTTGTGGAAGACGAACTCGAGCTCTATGACGCGGCTGCGGTTTATTATCTGCGCTCGCGACCGGGCCTGACGGGCCTCTGGCAGATCAGTGGCCGGAACGACGTGTCCTATGCCGCCCGCGTGGCGTTCGACACGCACTATGTCGAGAACTGGTCGCTGCTCACCGATCTCGTCATTGTGTTCAAGACGATCCCTGCCGTCTGCTTCAGCCGCGGCAGCTATTGAGACTTGGCGCTGGCCGAGCCGCCGGAATCATGTGGAGTAATGGGAAATCCAAAAAATGCCTTCCATCAGAATTGCAGCGAAACCTGACTCACACCGCACGCTCTTCAAGTGGGTCCGTCTCGCTATCGTGGCAGTGGTCGTTTGCGGCGCGAGCGTCGTGCGGGCCGAGGAATATCAACTTGGAGTTATGGACAAGTTGCGTGTCCGCGTTGCCGAATGGCAGACCGCCGAAGGTGCCGTGCGTGACTGGTCGGCCGTCAGCGGCGAATACACGGTGGGTGCTTCGGGCAATCTTTCACTGCCTTTCGTCGGTGACCTGCCGGCCTCCGGCAGGACGACGGCGGAGCTCGCCGAAGATATCGGCGACAAGATACAGAAGCTTTTCGGTCTCAGGGATCGCCCATCAGCCTCGGTCGAGATGGCGCAATACCGCCCCGTCTATCTTTACGGCGAGGTGCAAAACCCAGGCGAATATCCCTATGCGCCGAATATGACGGTGCTCAAGGCGATCAGCCTTGGCGGCGGGTTGCGGCGCGCCGACAATGGTCAGCGTTTCGCACGCGACTATATCAACGCGGCGGGCGAGTCCGCCGTGCAGATCGCCGAGCGCAACCGGCTGCTCATCCGACGCGCGAGACTTCTCGCCGAAATCGGCAAGCAGGATGAGATCGCGCTTCCTGAGCAATTGAAGAATTTTCCCGGCGTCGACAAGCTGCTTTCGAGCGAAACGGCGCTGATGCAATCGCGCGACAAGCGACAGCAGCGGCAACTCGCCGCCCTTGGCGACCTCAAGTCGTTGCTGCAAAGCGAGATCGAATCGCTCGCCAAGAAGTCCCAGACGCAACAGCACCAGCTCGAGCTGGTCACACAGGATCGGGATAATGTCGACAGCCTGGCGGACAAGGGATTGGCACTTGCTCAACGCAAGCTCTCGCTCGAGCAAAGGGTTGCCGATGTGCAGTCTTCGCTGCTCGACATCGACACGGCGTCGCTCAAGGCGAAGCAGGAAATGAGCAAGGCGGCGCAGGACGAAACCAATCTGCGCGACGATTGGGATGCGCAGCTTGCACAGGAACTGCAGAATACCGAAGCCGAACTCGACACATTGACGCTGAAGCTCGGAACCAGCCGCGATCTGATGACGGAGGCGCTGACGCAATCGGCAGAGGCGGCACACCTGTCGGCGCAGGCCGCAAACATCACCTACACGATCATCCGGGAAAAGGACGGAAAGCCCACCGAGATCGCTGCGAACGAGACTACCCAGGTGCTGCCGGGTGATGTCGTCAAGGTCAATTCACTGGTGGCGATGCAGTGAGCGTTGGGATGAGGATCTCGAAGGCGAGCCTCATCACCCCGGGGGCGAACAGGCTTTATGGGACTGCAGCCGTCGCCCTTTCGCTCTTCGTCTTCGCCTATTCGACCCGGTTTGGGCAGATTTCGATTCTGCTCTATTACGGCCTATGGCTTCCGCTCGTCCTCGTCGACTACAAAAAGGTTCTCGGCAATTACGGCAAGTTTCTCTGGATCTTCGCCTTCGCCGTGTTCGCCTGCCTTTCGATGTTCTGGTCGGCCGCGCCGGGTGTCACGCTGCGGACAGGCGTACAATATCTGAGCCAAATCGTCTGTGCCTTGATCGCCATGCGGGTGATCGACATCCGCACCCTTTCCCGCGGCATGATGGCCGGCGTTGCCATTGTGCTCGTCTATTCACTGCTGTTCGGCATCTATCACTATGATCCGCTTGACGGCACCTATAGTTTCGTCGGCGCCTTCGCCTCGAAGAACCAGTTGGGCTTCTACGCGTCGCTCGGCATCTATTTCGCATTTGCCGCGGTATTCATCCTGGGTGACGGGGGCCTGTGGCGGGCGGCCGCCGCGGTCACCGGAGCGATTTCCGCCTATTCGCTCTTCGCCTCGCAGTCGGCGACCTCGGTCCTGACCACGGCTGCGATCCTCGGGCTTTGCCTTTCCATGCGAGCGATAACGGCGCTGAGGCCAGCCAGCCGCAAAGGCCTGTTCCTGGGGATTGCCGCGTTCGCTGGAGTGGCTGCATTCGCCTTGATCTCCAGCGGCGCCTTCGATCTGGTTCTCGGTGCCTTCGGCAAGGATTCGACGCTGACCGGCCGCACCTATCTGTGGCAGCAGGGCATCGATGCGGCGAAGACCGCCCCCCTCTTCGGCATGGGTTATCAGGCCTATTGGGTGCAAGGCTTTGCCGAGGCCGAACGGCTGTGGGAGGAATTCTACATCACTGCCCGCAGCGGCTTCCATTTCCACAACACCTATATCGAGACGGCCGTCGAAACGGGACTGGTCGGACTCGTGCTCTTGAGTCTCGTACTGCTTGCCGCCGTCGTCGGGCAGTTGAAGCGCGTGCTTTCGGCGCACCGTGACCCGGAAGCCATGGTGCTCTTCGGCGTCGCGGTGCTGCTCCTCATCCGCTCCTTCGTGGAGATCGACATCCTCAATCCGTACCACGTCGGATCCTTCCTCATGTATTTCACGGCGGGCAAACTGACGCTGGCAAGCAAGCGCCCCGCCACGGCCTGGACTTGGCCCGGCGAGAAGGAACAGCCCGCCTACGGGCGCCGCTGGACGGCCTGAAGGCGCGAGAGGCGCGAAGTATGAGGACGATCCAGGCAATCCAGTACTTGCGGGCCTTGGCGGCGCTTGCGGTGGTCGCCTTCCACGCGGCCGAGAAGACCGGCCATCACTTCGTGATCGGTGCGGCGGGCGTCGACGTCTTCTTCGTCATCAGCGGCTTCATCATGTGGGTCATCAGCGCGCGGCGGCCGGTCACGCCGGTCAAATTCCTCGCCGATCGCGCGCGGCGCATCTTGCCGATCTACTGGCTTGCGACGGCGGTCATGGTCGCGGGCGGTCTGGTGGGTCTTTTCCCGAACCTGGTCCTCACGGCCGAACACGTCGTTGCGTCCCTGCTTTTCGTTCCCGCGCGCGCGCCGAGCACCGGTGAGATCTGGCCCGTTCTCGTGCAGGGCTGGACGCTGAATTACGAAATGTTCTTCTACGCGGTCTTTGCGGCCTCGCTCGTCCTGCCGCGGTTCTGGCGTTTGCCGGCGGTAGCGGGGTTCTTCCTGGTGCTGGTCGTCGCGGGTTTATCCCTCACCGGCGAAAATCCTCTTTTGCTCACCTATACCCGCCCGCTCGTCCTCGAGTTCGTCGCCGGGATGCTCATCGGTGCATTCTGGCTGGATGGGAGATTGCCGCCGCTTGCCGCCGGAGTCGGACTTGTCGTCACTTCGTTCGGCGGCTTTGCGCTGATTGCGGGCCTGCGCCTGCCATTCGATGAACGCTTGACGGGTCCGCTTTCCGTGCTTCTCGTTCTCGGCGCGCTTTCGTTCGAGGCCCACGGGCGAGTGCCGACTATCAGGATACTGAACCTTCTTGGCAACGCCTCCTATTCGATCTATCTCTGGCACACCTTTGCGATATCCGTCGTGGCGAAGGCGGGCACTCTGTTCGGCCTCCATTCGAAGATCTCGATGTTGATAGCGACTGTCGCGGGAACGCTCGTCGGCATTGTCGGCTATCTGCTGCTCGAGCGCCCCCTGTTGCAGCGCGACCGGACGCCGCCGCCTGCCCCAGGTCTGGCAGGCGGTACCGCCGAATAGGCGCGGTTGACGCCGCAGGAGGTGGGAACCTGCTTAGCCGTTCTTTCGCGAATGCCAGTTCCAGGCCGACTCGGTGATCGCCGCCAGATCATATTGCGGTTCCCACCCGAGCACGCGGCGGGCCTTGTCGTTGTTGGCGACGAGCGTCGTGGAATCGCCCTCGCGGCGGCCGGCGTAACCGACATTGAACGGGCGCTGCGCAACCTTCTCGATTGCTCCAACCAGTTCCTTGACCGTCGTGCCCGTGCCGGTTCCAAGGTTCAATTCGACGCTTTCGCCACCTTCGAGCAGGTAGTCGACGGCACGGACATGGGCATCCGCAAGGTCGAGCACGTGGATATAGTCGCGCACGCAGGTGCCGTCACGCGTGTCGTAATCGGTCCCGAAAACCTTGAAGCCGGCACGCCGGCCGAGGGCCGCATCGATCGCCAGTGGGATCGCATGGGTCTCCGGTTCATGCCATTCGCCGATCCGGCCCTCGAAATCGGCACCGGCAGCGTTGAAATAGCGCAGGATGACGGACCGAAGCCCTTTATACAGGCCGTAATCCTTCATTGCCTGTTCGCAGATCCATTTCGTGCGGCCATAGGGATTGATCGGCGCCTGCTTGTGCGACTCATCCATCGGGACGCTGTCGGGAAGGCCGTAAGTGGCGCAGGTGGAGGAGAAGACGAAAGCGTCGATGTCTGCCGCGAGCGTCGCCGACAATAGCGTCAACGTGCCGATGACGTTGTTATCGTAGAAGGAGACCGGATCCTTAACGGACTCGCCGACCTCGATCATGGCGGCAAAGTGCAGGATGGCCCGCGGCTTGTGGCGTGCGATCACCTCGTCGAGACGCGGACGATCGCGGATGTCGCCTTTCTCCAGCACCCCCCAGCGGACGAACTCTTCATGACCGTTGGAGAGGTTGTCGTAGACGACGGGCTGGTAGCCCTTCTCGGAAAGGCGGAGACATGTATGGGAGCCAATATAGCCGGCGCCGCCGACGACAAGGATGGTGTTGTTCTGCACGGGTAACCTCGGTTGATCACGTCTGAAACGCATGTAGGCCTGTACGCCTCGCAATGAATAGCGGCGAATTTCGAACACATCGTGAAAGTGCCGACGCGATTTACCCGGATATCGGGTTTTTATGCGCGCTCCGCACTCGTAACGCTTTGTGATAATTCGAGGGGTTTCAGAGGGCCTTTGGCCGCTTTCCGACGCTCAGCGGCTATGTGGACTGCGTGGAGGCAGACTCCGCGATCGCGCCGTCGATGCAGGAGTTGAAAGGCTAAGTGATCCATTCTTGCCAATTTTTGCCAATGCAGTTATGGTCCCTCGTATGGGCACGATGAACATTTCTCTACCGGACCATTTGAAGAGCTTCGTCGATGAGCAGGTTGCGGGGCGGGGCTACGGAACGAGCAGCGAGTATATCCGCGAACTGATCCGTCGAGATCAGGACCGACTTGTTCTGCGCAGGCTTTTGCTTGACGGAGCATCGTCCGCACAGACCGAACCGGTTGACGAGCATTATTTCAGCAGTCTTCGCGAACGGGCGCGGGCCGCCGCAGCAAGTGAATAGCAAAACGATTGTTCCCCGAGAGCTTGCTCGAAGTGATGTCGAGGCATCCGTCGATTACTATGCTCATGAAGCTGGATCCGACGTGGCTCTTGGCTTTATCGACGCACTTCAAGCTGCTTACGATTTGATCGCAAGCCATCCGGAGGCCGGATCGTTGCGGTATGCATACGAGTTGGGATTGCCTGATCTGCGGAGCGTTCCGCTGAAGCGATATCCCTATCTGATCTTTTTTCATAACCGGCCAAATCATGTCGACGTTTGGCGTGTACTTCATGCCAAACGAGACATTCCGCAGTGGATGCAGGAACCGGATGATGATTGAACGGAATTTCGCAGCCGTGGGGCTTGGGACCCCGTCGATTCTCTTCGGCGTCTTGCGTCTGAAACAGAAGCGCAGGCGGGGCAACCGGTAGATCATATCCGCGAAGTATCCCGCTCCTTCGATGCCGTGGGGTATGCTTATTCCGCCTTGTTGGCCATCGGACAAACTTTGTGTCTTCCTACATATTCGCCATTCACAATCCGTCCCCTTTGGCCTAAAAGCCGGACAGGTAACACTCCGGTCGCAGCCTACCCGGTCAAAACAAGGACACCTGTTATGAAAACCATAGTGATCTGCTCCGGCGGATTGGATTCCGTTTCGCTCGCCCACAAGGTCGCCGCGGAACACGAGCTTGTTGGGCTCGTCTCCTTCGATTACGGCCAGCGGCACCGCAAGGAACTGGATTTCGCCGCCGCTTGCGCCAGGCGTCTCGGGGTGCCGCATCAGCTCATCGACATAAGCGAAATCGGCCGGCATCTCACCGGTTCGGCCCTGACCGACGACGTCGAGGTGCCGGATGGGCATTATGCGGAAGAGACGATGAAGACGACTGTCGTGCCGAACCGCAACGCCATCATGCTTGCGATCGCTTTCGGCGTCGCCGCCGCCCGCAAGGCCGAGGCAGTGGCGACCGCGGTCCACGGCGGGGATCATTTCATCTATCCGGACTGTCGCCCAGACTTCATCAATGCCTTCCAGTCGATGCAGGACCATGCGCTCGAGGGATATGCGGAGGTGAGGCTTTATGCACCCTATGTCAATGTCTCGAAGGCCGACATCGTCGCCGACGGCGCGAAGCACAACACGCCCTTTGCCGAAACCTGGTCCTGCTACAAGGGCGGTGCGCGCCATTGCGGCCGATGCGGCACCTGCGTCGAGCGGCGCGAGGCTTTTCACCTGGCCGGCATTGCCGACCCGACGGACTATGAGGATACGGAGTTCTGGGTCAAGGCTATCGGCGCCTTTGCTGCAGAGGAGGTGAAATGATGTTCCGCATCACCAAGGAATTCCACTTCTCCGCCTCGCACCAGCTGAAGAGCCTGCCGCCCGAACATCAATGCGCGCGGCTGCACGGGCATAATTACATCGTCGAGGTCGAGCTTTCGGCGGAGACACTCAACGAGCATGGATTCGTGCGCGACTATCACGAATTGTCGCCGTTGAAGCGCTACATCGATGAAGCCTTCGACCACCGTCACTTGAATGACGTGCTTGGCCACGACCGAGTGACTGCGGAGTGCCTGGCGCAGCATTTCTTCGAATGGTGCAAGGCGCGATTTCCGGAAACGGCCGCCGTACGCGTCAGCGAGACGGCGAAGACCTGGGCGGAATACAGGCCATGATCGGTGCACGACCGGCCGAAATCCGCGTCAGCGAGATCTTCGGGCCGACCATCCAGGGCGAGGGCGCGCTGATCGGACTGCCGACCGTATTCGTCAGGACCGGCGGCTGCGACTACCGTTGTTCCTGGTGCGACAGCCTTCACGCCGTCGACAGCCGCTACCGTGACGAGTGGCGCCCTATGTCTACGGAGGAGGTTTGGCAGGAGGTCACGGCGCTTTCCGGCGGCACGCCGGTCATGGTTTCCTTGTCGGGCGGCAATCCGGCGATTCAGCCGCTTGGAGACCTGATCAACTGCGGCCATGCACAGGGCTATCGCTTCGCCCTGGAGACGCAGGGTTCGATCGCACGCGACTGGTTCGCCGATCTCGACGTCCTGGTGCTCAGTCCCAAACCGCCATCGAGCGGAATGGAGACGGATTGGGACGCGTTCGACGCCTGCCTTGAAGCGAGCGGGGGCAAGCCGCAGACTATTCTCAAGATCGTGATCTTCGGCGAGGCAGATTATTCCTATGCGCGGAATGCCGCGGCACGCTATCCGCATCTGCCCGTCTATCTCCAGCCCGGCAACCACACGCCGCCGCCACCCGAGGAACACGATGCGCCGATCGACATCGAGGGCGTGACGGAGCGCATGCGCTGGCTGGTCGAGCGCGTCACGGAAGACAGATGGTTCGATGCCCGCGTTCTGCCGCAGTTGCACGTCCTTCTTTGGGGGAACAAGCGCGGCGTGTAGATCACATCTGCCTACCCGCAGCATTGCGCGGTCCGTCGCGATCCCGCAGGTGTTTGATGGACGAAGCGTGTCATTTCGGCTTGTCGATGTTACGGTCATGACATAAAACGTTACCGCCGCGTTAACGGCGCCTGTCACCCACACTCCAAAGCAGATTCGAAAGAATTTTTGATGCCACGAGAAGGAGACATTTATGTCCATTTCCCCCACCCTTGGCGAAGAACAGGCCCCGATCTTGCTCGCCAGCGATATTGCCGCCCGCGTGAGGGCCGCCCGTGAGGCAGTCGGCTACAGTATCGAGGACCTTGCCGTCACCTGTGGTCTTACCAGCGTCGAGATCAGCGACATCGAAAGCGGCGGCGACAGCGATCCGGCGAAACTGAAGCGCGTTGCGACTGCTCTTCAAGTACCGATTTCGCACTTGCTGCCGGGCGAGGTGTAGAAGGCCGAGCCGGCCGGCTGCCAGTCCAGTCCGACAAGAGGGATTTGCCGACAGCCGCTACTGCATGTCTCCTGAAACCGACCTCGGTTTAAGGAGACATGCAGCAATTCAATGCGCCACAGCGCCGCGCGTCTGATAAGACGCGCGGCGCTTGCGGGTTTGGCGAGGTTTCATTGTGTTGAAAGCAGGTTCCGGATGCTTCGGATCAGCGCAGTGGCATCGAAGGGTTTCGTCAGGCAGGGCAGCGTCCTGTATCGCTCCGGGAGATCCGACACGGCATAGCCGGTCAGCAGCAGAACCGGCACATGCCGCTCGATCAACTCGTCGACCAATGGATAGCCGAGCTCGCCGCGCAGGTTGAGGTCCAGCGTAGCGACCTCGAAAAGTTCTGTTCGTGAGGCTGCGATCGAGGCGCTGAGGGTTGTGAAGGGGCCGATGACAGCGTAGCCGGCGGCGACGAGGTCCTCCTCGATCTGCAATGCAACGAGAAATTCATCCTCCGCGACGAAAACGCGATATTGACCGGTTGGGTTCATCTCAGGCCTTCCTGGGATGGGGAACGTCGATGGTGCATCTCAGACCCTCCCGGGCGAATTCAAGCCGCACTTCACCGCCAAGATCCGAAGTCACCACCCGCTCCAACAACAGCCGGCCGAAGCCGTTTTGTTTCGGTTCCGGAACGGGCGGGCCGCCGGTCTCCTGCCACGAGACATGAAGTCGTCTCGCTTCAGGGTCGACGCACCACGCGATTGCGACTTTGCCGCTCTTCACAGAGAGCGCACCGTGCTTGGCCGCATTGGTGGCAAGCTCATGCGCGGCCATTCCGAGTGTCAGCGCATATTTGGGCGGCAACATTGTCTCTGGTCCGGAAAGCGAGACGTTGCTTCCGCTCGCGTCGCTGTAGGGGGACAGTTCGTCGGAAAGGACCGTTTCAAGCGAAACCCCGGACCAGCTCGCTTCGGCGAGACGGGTGTGTGTTTGCGCCAACGCCCGTATGCGTGCACTGAACGAATCGCGCGCCTCGCGCAGGTCCGGGTTTGTAGAGAAGGATTGACGCGCGATCGAACTGACGATCGCAAGGGTGTTCTTCACCCGGTGGCTGAGTTCGGCGACAAGAAGGCTGCGCTGGGATTCTGCCTCCTTGCGCTCGGTGATGTCCATGCAGACACCGGCCAGCTTCGGGGCACGCCCCGTCCCCGGCAGCGAAAACTGCCCAAAGGCTTCCATCCATCGGATCGATCCTTCAGGAAGTTTGACCCGGTAAATAACGTGATAGTTTTCATGGGTTTTCAGGGCCTTGGCGATCTCCAACTCGACGAGAGGGAGATCGGCCGGATGAATATCCCGTTTGAAATCGGCAAGTGTTCCGCCGAATGTCCCCGGCTCGAGATGATGAAGGGACTCCAGCCCGGGTGACCATATCACTTGACCGGTGCCCGTATCCCATTCCCAGGCCCCCATTCGCCCCGCCTCCAGTGCGATCTGAAGCCGTCGCTCGCTCTCCTGCAGCGCCCCTTCCGCCACCTTGCGTTCGGTTATGTCCACCGATGCTGCCACGGCGCCGACCACCGCGCCGGCGGCATCGCGCAACGGTGTCGCGTTTCCGAAAATGTGGCGCATCGAACCGTCTTCGAAGCGGACTTCTTCTTCGAAATTGGGGACCTCTTCGCCCCGCGCAGCCCGTTGAACGGGTAGTTCATCGGCTGCCAGTAGCCGCCCCTGCGAGAACACTTGGAAATTGTCTGGCCGCACGCCGGCTGGCGCGGACAGCGACAGATTGCTTCCGGGAGGCCGCCGCAGGAGCTCGTAGGCCGCACGGTTGCCGCTGATTTCCGCACAATCCGGTGAGCGGGTGATCCAGATCAAAGCGGGCACGGCCTGCATGATGGCCATCAATTCTGCGGCGCGCTCTCTCTCCATTGCCTCTTTGCGGCGGGACTGCTCCTCCGCGCGTTGCCTCGCCTCTTCGGCGCGGAGGCGCTGTATGCTGAAGCCGAGTTGCCGGGCTATGGTCATCGCCACGCTGATTTCACTGTCTGCGAAGGCATGCGGCAGGTCGTAATAGGTCATGAATTTGCCGATGAGCCGGTCTCCGGCGACGAGCGGGATGAAGCCGAGCGCGTGTATGCCTTCCGCCTCGACGACCCGTCTCAGTTCCCGGGCGATGTCCGCCCTGGCAATGTCTTCGATGAATATCGGCTCTGGATCCTTTTCGTCGGCGGTCCAGGGAGAATGCCCGTCTACCGCCTGCCGATATTGATCCGAGAGGCCGCGCCACGCGACGAAACGCATCGTCTCGGATTTGTCGAACAGCAGTATGGACGCCCGCTCGCAGGAGAGGGCACTTTGGATGGCGTCCAGCGACGCCTCATAGACTTCTTTGATGTCCTGCGCGCGTTGCTGCCTTTCCGCGAGGCTGTAAAGGGAGGCCTGTTCGCGCAGGCGCGCCGCCAATGCTTCCGTTGCGCGCTTATGTTCGGTGATGTCCCGAGCAATCTTCGACGCCCCGATGACGCGGCCGTCAGCATCTCGCACGGGCGAAACCGTAAGGGAGATGTTGACGAGGGTCCCGTCCTTCCGCCGGCGCAAAGTCTCGTAATGGTCGATGCGCTCGCCGCTGCGGATGCGGCTGAGAATTCTCGGCTCTTCGTCCTGATAGCCGGGCGGCATGAGAATGGTGATCGACTTGCCCACCACTTCATCGGCGGTGTATCCGAACAGCCGCTCGGCCCCCAGGTTCCAGCTTGTGATCGTGCCGTTCAGATCCTTGGCAACGATGCCGTCATCCGAGGATTCGACGATTGCGGCGAGATAACGGGAGTCCCTTTCCGCACTTCTGCGCTCGGTGATGTCGACAAGGAGATTGACGGCACCCGAGAGCACCCCGGCCTCGTTGAAGGTAGGTGTCGGATAAGGGAGAACCAGGGCGGTCGTCCCGTTCGGACGGACGGCGAGCAACTCCTTTCCCCTGAGAGGCTGGCCCGTCTTCAACGCTATGGCCATTGGGCACTGATCGTGCGGCAGCGCCGTCCCGTCGGGCCGCTGCAGCTGCCAACACACGCACCAGCGGTCTTTTCCCACCGTCGGTTCCCGCCCGGCAAGGTCGGCCGCTGCGCGGTTGAAATAGGTGACATATCCGTCTGCGTCCGTCATGTAGACGGCGACCGGAAGCGCATCCAACGCCGTCCGAAAGTCTGGTGAGGCAAGCACCCCCGCGTCGGCCATCAAGCACGAGGGCAGTATATCCGCGCTGCTCATAGTTCCCTCCGAGCGCCCCGTAACACGGGTGAACGCGGCCGACATCAGCTTTGTTCCGGATTGCCCCAAAAGACGTAAAGCGGCTTCATGCCATAGTAGCAACACAGGGCTGCAATAGATTTAACCAAATCCGACGCCAGGTTGAAACGGAAAGGCTGTTACAGGAGCGCGGGGGCAAATCCAACCTCAAACGGGAGACGATCTGAATGAGCAGATTTGAGCTGAACGCCGTAGGTAAACCGCTCTATTACAGCGGCAGCTCCACGGCATGGTTTTCCGCCACCGGATCCGGTCCCATGCTCTACGGAACGGCTGGCAACGACTCGATGTGGGGCGACAGCTCCGTGAACGTCACCATGGTCGGCGGCAAGGGCGACGACATCTATTATCTCTATTCCTCGATAAACCGCGCCTATGAGGCGCCGGGTGAGGGCGTCGATACGATCAGCACCTGGATGAGCTACGCCTTGGCGGAAAATTTCGAGAACCTGACCGTCACCGGCGACAATCGCTTCGCCTTCGGCAACGACCTGGACAACATCGTCAAAGGCGGCTCAAGCCGCCAGACGATCGACGGCGGCGCCGGCGACGACGTCTTGATCGGTGGGGGAGGTGCCGACATCTTCGTCGTTGCCCGGGGGAACGGAAGCGACCTGATCACGGATTTCAACTTCGACGACATCGTCCGCCTCGACGGCTACGGATTTACATCCTTCCAGCAGGTTCTCGCCAATGTGGCCCAGGAGGGCACGGATCTTCGGCTTAGTCTCGCGGACGACGAGAGTCTGCTGTTCAGGAACACGACTGCCGATCAGTTGCAGGCGAGCCAGTTCCGGTTGAGCCTCGACCGCTCCGTGCTGGCGCAGACCTTTTCCGACGACTTTGATACGCTGCAACTGCACGACGGCACGAGCGGCGTCTGGGACCCCAAGTTCTGGTGGGCTCCCGAAAAGGGTGCGACGCTTACGGGCAACGGCGAACTGCAATGGTATATCAATCCGAGCTACCAACCGACGGCGTCCGCCAATCCGTTTTCGATCAAGGACGGGGTGCTGACGATCACCGCAAAGCCGGCTTCCGAGGCAATCCAGACCGAAATCGATGGCTATGACTACACGTCGGGCATGCTGACGACGCACTCGTCCTTCGCACAGACCTACGGCTATTTCGAGATCCGGGCCGACATGCCGGATGACCAGGGCGTCTGGCCGGCCTTCTGGCTCCTGCCCGCCGACGGCTCCTGGCCGCCGGAACTCGATATCGTGGAAATGCGCGGGCAGGATCCGAATACCATCATAGGCAGCGTTCATTCCAATGAAACCGGCTCCCAGACCAGCGTCGCAAATGCCGTGAAAGTGACCGACACCAGCGGCTTCCATAAATACGGGGTGCTTTGGACCAAGGAGGAGATCGTCTGGTATTTCGACGACGCAGCGATTGCCCGCGCCGAGACACCTTCGGACATGCACGATCCGATGTATATGATCGTCAATCTGGCCGTCGGAGGCATCGCCGGCGCGCCGAGCGACGGGCTCGCCGACGGGTCCGAAATGAAGATCGATTACATCAGGGCCTATTCGCTCGACGCTGATTGGCATATCTGAGCGGCGGAACGACCGGCGGCGTCGACGCCGCCGACTCTACGGCTTCGCAACTGCGCATCGGCCTGAAAATCGGGTTCGATTTTCAGTCCGATGCGCTGGCCGCAACTCTATTCACTTCTGGATGCAGGTGTCGGCCGTGTCCTTGGTGCATTCGTCGAGGCCGGTGTAGACCGGATCCTCGACGGGTTTGCCGGCGATCAGGTCCAGCATGACCTGCGGGGCCTTGTAGCCCATTTCGAACGGCCGCTGGCCGACGAGAGCGGTTACCAGCCCCTCCTTGGCGATGGCGACCTCCTCACCGATCGTATCGGCCGCACCGATGACGAATTCGTTGTTGGCGATCTTGTCGGCCATCGGTCTGAACAGATCGCGGTAGGGCTGCGGAGCGCCGAACAGAGGCCATCCACCCATGATGCCGAAGGCATCGAGGTCGGGATTGGCGGCCAGTATATCGGTCATCGCCTGCACGCCCTTCGCCCCATCGTCATTGGTGAAGACCGGGCAGCCCGCCACTTCCGTCCATCCGCCTTCGCCCTTGAGCTCAGTCAGGTCCTTCTGGCCGGTAAGGGCATCCCGCATGCCCTGAGCCCGGCGCAGAATGTTGTCGGCGCCCGGATTGCCTTCGATCGTGCAGATCTTGCCGCCGTCCGGTTTTGCCTTCTTTATGTACTCGCCGATGCGATAGCCCATCAGATAGTTATCGGTGCCGAGATAGGTCTGGCGCAGCGCCGAATCTTCGGGGGCGAGGTCGGCGTCGACCGTCATGACAGGTACTGTCGGATTGGCGGTCTTCAGGGTCTGGGCGATCAGCTTGGCATTTGACGGCGAAATGGCGATCGCGGCCGTATCGGGCTTGCTCAGCATGTCCTGAACGATTTGCGCTTCGCCCGCTTCGTCCGATGTCGATGCAGGTCCGGTGTAGAAGCACTCATATTCGGAATCCTGATTTTCGCTGTTCCACTTCTGACAACCCTGGTTGATTGCCTCGAAGAACGGGTTGTCCAGGCCCTTCACGACGATGACAAGCTGTTTCTTCTGGGCCAGAGCCGTTCCCGCGCTCAGCGCAAGGACCGCTGCGGCAAGCAATAATGCCTTCCTCATTCTCTCCTCCCTTTGACAAGCGGACCTCCAATGTCCGCGACGAAATCAACCCGGATACCAGACGATGCGCCGATCATCCGCTGTACGCTCGTACTGCCAGGCCGAGTCGATGAGCTTCTCGAAATCATAGCCGGGCTGCCAACCCAGCAGGTATTTGGCCTTGCTGTTGTCCATCCAGTTGGAATGGAACCGGCTCGGTATGTCGACGGAACGGAGGCCGCGCGTGCGGGCAAGATAGGCCGCGACCTCGCCGTAATCGACCGGCCGGTCCATTGAGATGTTGAAGAGCTGACGCACCGCACGGGGATTGTCGATCGCCAAGAGTATCGCCGACACGAGGTCCTCGACATGCACGAAATTGCGCTTCAGCGGACGGCCGTCGGCGTCTCGGAGCAGCGGCACAGTGCCGTCCTCCGCATAACGCTTCGCGTCTGCCTCGGGAACGAGGTCCTTCCATACGGGACCGCCGAACACGTCGTCGCCGAAGGACAGGGTATATTTGAAGTCGTCCTTCTCCATGATCCATGGCGCGCGCAGGCAGCAGCCGTTCACGCCATATTGGATGCCGTATTGCTCGAGCATGACTTCCTCGAGCACTTTCGAAAGGGCATAGCAGCCCGGATAGGCGCGGTGCGCTGCAGCTTCGGTGATCGGCCCCTCATGGCGGTAGTAAAAGTGGCCGATACCGGCGTCGCCGCCGATAAGAATGAATTGGCTGGCGGTCGCGCTCGCACGGAATTGCTCCAGGAGCCAGAACAGCCCCTTTACCGTCACATCCATGACTTGGTCGGGAAGTTCCTTGCATGTGGCGAGATGCACGACATGCGTGACATCTTCGAGAGCTTGGGCAACCGAAGCGCGGTCGGCGATCGAGCCGCGTGCCACCTCGACGCGTTCGGTTTCGGCAAGCAGCCGGTTGTGGCAGAGCGCACGGATGCGGGCCTCGAGAAAACGCGGATCGTCAAGCAGCGCCGCGATGAAGTGCCGCCCGACCTTGCCCGTTGCTCCGGTGACGAGGATCAGCATGCCGACCTCCCGCTGATAGCTAATATCCGCTTTCTTGGCGCGTCAACGGCTATTTATATTACAATATGTAAAATGCCGCGGATGCAATTCAATTTGTAGGACAATTGATTGACGCTATCGCATGCATTTGCGTAAATGGGTTCGTGGCCGTTGGGAGGAGACGTGACGGCTGCGACGTGCACGTTCTGGTTCTGGGAGGCTGGACGGCGGTGGCGGTCCTCGAACTTGCCGATATTTCCAAACACTTCGGCGCCATTCAGGCGGTGAGCGACGTTTCGCTGACGCTTCAGCCGGGCGAAGTCGTGGGGCTTATGGGGGACAACGGCGCCGGGAAATCCACGCTTGTCAAAATGATCGCCGGCAACTTCCGGCCGAGTCATGGCACTATGCGCATGAATGGCGTTGAACTCGTGCTTCATCGTCCGGTCGAAGCCCGTCAGCACGGAATCGAAATCGTCTATCAGGATCTCGCGCTCTGCGACAACCTTACTGCGGCGGCAAATGTCTTCCTCGGTCGTGAACTGCGCCGAGGGATCGGGCCAATGAGCATCCTCGACTACAAGGCTATGTATCGGCGCGCCGGCGAAATTTTCAAGGAACTGAAGTCGGAGACCCGGCCGCGCGATCTCGTCAAACAAATGTCCGGCGGGCAGCGGCAAGCGGTGGCGATCGCGCGCACGATGCTCTCGGAGGCCAAGATCGTGCTTATGGACGAGCCGACGGCGGCGATTTCCGTCCGACAGGTCGCCGAAGTCCTGAACCTGATCCGTCACCTGCGTGACAGCGGCATCGCGGTCGTGCTGATCAGCCATCGCATGCCGGATGTCTTTGCGGTCGCGGACCGCGTCATCGTGATGCGTCGCGGCAGAAAGGTGGCGGACAAGCCGATTGCTGCCAGTTCGCCGGAAGAGGTTACTGGGCTGATCACCGGAGCACTCGAAAGGGCGTGACAGAAAGAGCGTGGGCTAAGCCGATATAGAGGCCGGCATAGAAGAAAGCGAAGGGAGTCCATGGCCATCACCTTGGATCGGGCAGTCGGCCAGAGGCAGCAGTCGTGGCTCGGCTCGATATTGTCGAGCCAGACGTTCTGGGTTTTGATAGCCGTCATTGCAGCCTGCATTTTCCTTTCATTTGCGACCGACACTTTTGCGACATCGCGAAATCTCTACAACATCACCCGCAACTTCACCTTCGTCGCCATTATCGCGCTCGGCATGACATTGGTGATCATCACCGGTGGTATCGACCTCTCGGTCGGATCGGTGCTCTGCCTGTGCAGCATGGTGCTCGCCGTCACCATGAATGCAGGCTACAGCCTCGAAGTGGGCATCGCCGTCTCCATCGGGACGGCAATGCTTATCGGCGCATTCAATGGCGTCTTGATCGCCTATCTCGGGTTCCCGCCCTTTGTGGTCACTCTCGGCATGCTGTCCATTGCCCGCAGCCTGGCCATGGTAGTGTCGAACAACACGGTGGTTTTCCAGTTCGGCCCGGATCACGACCTGCTTCTGTCGATCGGAGGCGGGGCCTGGTTCTTCGGCATAGCCAACCCCGTGATCTACATGATTGTTCTGGCCGTGCTCACCGGTTTCGTGCTGCGCTGGACCCGGTTTGGTCGCTATGTGTTTGCGATAGGCGGCAATGAGCAGGCCGCACGGCTGACCGGCGTGCCGGTCAATCGGATCAAGGTGACGGTCTACATGGTCTCCGCGATCGCAGCCGGCGTCGCCGGGATCATCCAAACCGGCTGGCTCGGCGCCGTCACGACCAATATCGGGGCCGGCATGGAGCTTCAGGTCATTGCCGCGGCAGTTATCGGCGGCGCCAATCTTGCCGGCGGCGTCGGTACCGCCTCCGGAGCCCTGATCGGCGCCGCGCTGATCGAAGTGATCCGAAACAGCCTTGGCCTGCTCGGAATCAGCGCGTTCTGGCAGGGCACGTTCATCGGCGGCGCCACAATCCTCGCCGTCCTCTTCGACCGGATCCGAAATCTTCGTCAGAATGACTAGAGACTAGAACCCAAGCAGGTTCCGCAAAAGAGAAACTTAACCCTTGGCAAGGATTCGCTGCATCTCTTCCATGGCCGCATCGAGTTGTGGGTCGCGCCCATTGGCATAAGGCAGGCTGAATGGCACGGGAATATCGGGCTCGACCCCGCGCCCTTCGAGCCGCAGGCCGTTCTCGATCACAGCGTCAGACACCGCTATTTCGAGAAGGCTGTCGTCGGGAAGGATAAAGGCACGCCCCGCAAGCAGCGCCCCGGCCGTGCGCGTTCCGACGAGTGGTATGCCGTTTGTTTTCAGTGCATAGGCGAAGAGCTCGAGACCGCTTCTCGCGCCATCATCGATGATCGCGACGACCGGCCGGCGCCAGAGGGCATTGGCTACCGTTTCTTTCCCGCTGCGCGCGATCAGCCGGAAGTTGGGTACGCCGCCGACGAAGAGTTCGGCCGCGTCCGGCGGCCCGCCGCCCCAGCGCCCGCGCAGGTCGACGACGACGCCGTCGGCATCCTTGAGGCGTCCGGTGGTAAGTGCGCGGGCGGCAATCTCAAGTCCCTCGGAGGTGGAGAGCGTCCAGAGGCGCAGATAGCCAATGCGGCGCCCCTCGCGCAGCTTCACCTCTATGCTCTCTTCGATCGCCTTGGCGAACGACTCCAGCGGCCGCAGGCGCTCCACCGGCACGGAGACGGTGAAGGGTGGTGCATCACGGTCGCGGCGCAGGGCGATCTCGACGCTCTCTCCAACTCTGTTCTTGAATGAGTCGATCTCCCGATACGGGGCCCCGTCGACAAGTAGTATCTCGTCGCCGAGCCGGATGCCGGCGCGGTCTGCCGGGCCACCGTCATAGACATCGCTGACGAACCGTGCACCCTCTTCGAGCCGCGTCACCATGCCGATGCCGGCATAGCTGACATCGCCGTTCGGCGGAAACAGGCGCCTGATATCGTTGCGGATCGCGAAGCGGAAGATCTCGGAAAGCTCGTAATAGTCGATCGTATCGTTCGTGAAGCGGGCGGTGTGCGATACGCCGAGACTCCCCAATACGGCGTCGATTGCGGCGTCGACGCGCGCCACCGGGCTGTTTTCCGTCAGCGGTTCGTCCGCATCCTGGATTTCCCGCCGAACCGCTGCGCCAAACCGCTCGAGGGCGGACGGGTCGTAGAAATTGTCGAGCACCAATTCGACGGCACGGTCGAAGACCGGTTGACCGGAGCGGGGCGGCTCAAGCGCGCGGCTTGGCTCGGGTGAGACGAGCAGCAGGAGCACGAATGACAGGACGCCGACAGTCTTCACTTCACACGAACCATTCCCTTTACTGCGGCCAGTATGCCGAAGTCCGCGGCCGGATTTGAGGCTGAAAGAAAAGCGCGTCAACAAGTTTGTGTGAAGACGTCGTGTTCGCCTGTGTTCGCCGCAGCGCATCACACCGAGGAACGCCCGCCACGGTAGGAAGGAGCATCCTTCTGGAACAACTGCGGGTAGCTGTGGTTACAGGCACGCAAAGATATCCGACAATGGAGCGATCATGGTTCTCTACCTTACCGGCCTCGCGACCCTGCTGCTCACGGCACTGAGCCTCGGGCCGTCCTTTGCGCACGTGCTCGAGGCGCTGCCCCGGTTGACGCGCTGGTCTCCGGAGCTCTGGCGGGAGACGACGGTTTTCAACGGTCAGTTCGCACTTTTCGCAATAGTCGGCGGGCCCCTGGACGTGGCAGCCATATTGGTCGCGTTTTTTCTCGCTTATCTTCTGTCGAATGAAAAGCTGGCTTTCCGATTTTGCTTGGCCGGCGCCGCTTTGATGGCGGCCGGGCTGATGGCTTGGTTCGCCATCGTGGCCCCGGCCAACTCGGAATTGGCCACCTGGCAACCCGGCCCCGTACCGGGAGACTTCGACGCCGTGCGCTTGCAGTGGGAGATCGGCCATATGGTCGTAGCTGCGCTAAAGGTCTTGGGTTTCGTCTTTCTCGGTATTGCGCTGCTTATACCAAGTCTCGATGCTAGGAACCGATAGGACCGGCTCGATCGGGCTGTCTGGCTAGGAGAGGCTCGCAGGACGATGCTATTGCATCGTTCAAGGGTCTCGACGACGCCAGACAGCCCGAGAAGCCGGCCGGAGGCCATCCTATCGTCTCCTAGCATCGAGACTTGGTATTACGCCCCGCCTGCCTCGCGACCGGGCATAGAGAGCAACGGCCGTCACAAGCAGCACGAGGCTGACCAGGCCAAAACCCGACCGAACCGCGCGCGAGAGTTCCACCGGTCGCGAAGGGCGGTCCAATCCATCTGCTGCAGTTCGCTGCCTGGTGTTTCAGACCCGTGCGTCGGGCTTGCTCCGGCGCAGATGGCCAAAGCGGAAGCCGCCTGCCGCGGCGGCGCGCACCATCATCATCTCCCCGATATTCTCATGCGTCATCAGGCCGACGAGGTGGTTTTGGCTGTCAACGACTGCAACGGCTGGCGAGTTCGCCTGCTGCATCAATCGCAGGCTCTCCTCGAGACGCTTGCGGAAATGGACGGTCGGCACGTCCTGGCGCATCGCCTGGACGACCGGTGTGGCCGCGCCGTTCTCTTTCAGGGTCCGGATGATGTCGTCGCGTGTGAGCAGCCCCACGAAATGGCCAGCGCCGTCGACCACGGGGAATTCGCGCTGCGTCGTCGCCATCAGGCTCTCGATCGCCTCGTCGATGCTTGCCGACCGTTCGAGCCTTGCAAATTCCGTGATCATCACATCGCCGACCAGGACGCTGTCGGAAAGATCGCGGATCTGCGCGTTCTGAGCCTCCGCAGTCGCGGCCAAGTAGACGAAAATGCCGATGAATATCAGCAGCGGGTTGTAGAAGAGGCCGACGAAGCCGAAGACGAAGGCAAGGCCCTGGCCGATGGTGGCGGCGACCTGGGTCGCGCGGGACCAACTCATGCGCGAGGCGAGCGCGGCACGCAGCACACGGCCGCCGTCCATTGGGAAGGCCGGGATCAGATTGAAAAGGACCAGAAAGACATTGACCCCGGCGAGCCGTGCCAGAAAACCAAGCTGCGGGTCCTCGATTTCCTGGATCTGTTCCATGCCCACGGTCGTGCCGAGCAGCAGAAGAAGAATGCCGGCGATCGCCACGTTGACGAGTGGGCCGGCAATGGCGATCAGGAACTCCTCCTTCGGTTCTTCCGGCATGCGCTCCAGGCGCGCGACGCCGCCGATGGGCAGCAGCGTGATGTCCGGTGTTTTGACGCCGAAGTGACGGGCAACGGCAATATGGCCGAATTCATGCAAAACGACGCAGACGAAGATCGCCAGCACGAAAGCAATGCCTGCAATGGCCGCAGGGGTGCCGCCGATGCGATAGTGCATCAGCCATATCCAGGCAAGCAGGATCGCGAAGGTCACATGCACGCGGATCGCGGTGCCACCGATCGTTCCGATTTTGAAGGACCAAGCCATCAATGTGCTCCTGCGACTTGTGCGCGCTTGGAGTTTACGCCGATAGCAACCGGTTTAACATTCGCCCGCCTTCATTCTCAGTAGGCTCTTGGAGGTACGAACAGGCAAATCGTCCTGCCGTGGTCGTCGCCGGCAGCCGAGCACCAGTGATATTCACCGTCCGGCGATATGCGCACTCTCCTGTCCGCATAGGGAACCACTTCGCCGGTGGCATTGATGATATAACCTTGGGGCCGTTCGCTTATCGCCGTATAGCTGACGTGACGGCAGTCGAAATTCGAGCAACATGAATAGGGGTATGTCCAGCCGGAGGGCGCGTCATGGCCGTAGGCGACGGTGGCTGCTGACAATCCGACCAGCGCAAAGAAAATCCGCATCGTGATCTCCTTCCGCAGCGGGGGCATCATGGGACGCAATTCTCGTCCGGCCCCGCTCTGACCTCTTGTAATCGATCACTTTCGACATGCTATGACTGTGTAGTGCCGGTGATCGATGGGAACGATCGCCAATTCTCCAACGAGAGACAGGGTCAGAACCGACAGCGTTCGACATATTAATCGCAGGATCAGCGAAAATGATCCACCAATCGCCGTTATATTCTGATTCAGGCGAATTGACGTCCCGCCGCGATCCGAGTGTCGCCTGCAGGCCCGGGTTCTACGGAGCTCAGGACTTGTGCGCCCGAAAAGCATCGCTTTCGCCGTCCACCAGTTCCATCGGCCACAGGCGATTGACCGGCGCATCCGGATAATGATGCGCGAAAGCCGGCATGCTTGAGAGCAAGGTCTCGGCCAGCGCTATGCCGAGGTCATGCAGCGACAGGCGGAAACAGGTAAGCGATGGCGAAAGAAAATGCGCATGCGGACTGTGCCGGCCGATCACGGCAATGTCGCTTCCCGCTCTGACGCCAGCCTCCGAGAGCGCCCTGTAGAAGCCGATTGCGATCGTTTCGTTTATCAGGACGATGGCTGTCGGGCGCTCTTCCAGCGCGAGAAGATCACGGCCGATCCGGTAACCGCCGGCTTCATTCGGGGTCGAACGGAATACGAGATTCTCCTCGAGCGTCAGTCCGTGCGCGGCGAGGGCCTCGCGGCATCGCTCGACAAAGATATAACCAAGATTGGCGTCGTCGTGGGGCCTTGTGATCGCTATGCGGCGGTGTCCGCGCGCAACAAGCCGATCGATCGAGGCTTGTGCCATGCCCTCGAAATCGAGGTCCAGCCAGGGCTGGCCGGCGTCGGTCAGGGTTCGGCCGAGCGTGACGAAGGGGATGTTGCGTTCGGCCAGCAACTGGACGCGGGCGTCTTGGCGCTGCGTTGCAGAGAGTATGAGTCCGTCGGCAAAACCGCGCGCAACGGCGCGGCGCAGATATTCCGCCGGATCCTCCTGCGAAGAGCAGAGTAGCGCGACAAGGTCGAGCTTGTGCCTTGCAAAGACCTCCTGGACACCGTCGAAGACGCTCATGAAGAAGGTGTCGCCCTGTCCGTTGATCTCCGTTCCGGTCTGAATCATGAAGCCGATGATGTTGGTCGTGCCCTGTCTCAGGCTGCGGCCCGACTGGTTGGGGACGTAGCCTAATTTCCGGGCTGCCTCCAGCACGCGGTTGCGCGTTTCTTCCTTCACATCGGGGCGACCGTTGAGCGCGCGCGAAACGGTTCCGATCGAGATGTCCAGATGATCCGCCAGGTGTCGAATTCCCTTCATGCAGATTACATCCTCCTCCGGTCTCGCCGGTTTCCGAAATCCCTATTGACATGTTTCGGAAACTGCTCATAGTTCCGTAAACGTTTACGGACGGCGAAACAAGGCGAAAATCGTAGGTTAGTGGAGGAGAAGCGTGATCTTGCGCACAGTTCTGTGCGGGTGCGGAGCTATGGCCAAAGGCTGGGTCAGGGCCATCACCGCGGACCCCGGACTACAGACGGCGATCGGGATCGTCGGTCTCGTCGACATGAACCTTGACGCCGCCCGGAGGTTCGCCGGCGAGTTCAGCCTCCGTGATGTCGTGATCGGTTCCGACCTAGAGGCAGTGCTCGCCCAAACGCGGCCCGACATTCTCTTCGACATCGTTGTTCCCTCGGCACGGCTGGAGGTCGTCGCCGCCGGACTGCGGCACGGGTGCCACGTGCTCAGCGAAAAGCCGATGGCGACCTCGCTTGAAGACGGCCGCGAAATGGTGCGGATGGCCGCGGAGGCCGGTAAGCTTCACGCCATCGTTCAGAACCGCCGCTTCGTCCCGGGCATACGCCGCATCCGCAGCTTCATCGAAAGCGGTGCGATTGGCGATGTCACAGGGATCCATTGCGATTTCTTCATCGGTGCGCATTTCGGCGGTTTCCGCGAGGAGATGGAGCATGTGCTGCTCCTGGATATGGCGATCCACACGTTCGACGCCGCCCGGTTCCTCGCGGACAGGAAGCCAATCGCCGTCTATTGCCACGAGGAGAATCCGCGCGGCTCCTGGTACGCGCATGGCGCGGCCGCCACGGCCATCTTCGAACTAGAGGGCGACGTGACCTTCACCTATCGCGGCTCCTGGTGCGCGGAAGGTGCGAACACGAGTTGGGAAAGCGAATGGCGCATCATCGGCACCCGCGGCACGCTGCTCTGGGATGGCGCCGATCATTTCCGGGCCAAGAAGGTCGCGGGCACCGAGGGTTTCCTGCGCGAGCTCGCGCCGATCGAAGTGCCGGCGGCTGCCGATCACCGCCGGACACAGGGACATGCCAGTGTCATTGCCGACTTCGTTGCGGCAATTCACGAGGGCGGAAAGCCGGAAACGGCAGGCGACGACAACATCAAAAGCCTGGCCATGGCATTTGCGGCGATCGAGAGCGCCCGGAGCCGGCAGCGCGTCACAATCGAATGAGGCCATCGATGAACAATCCCGCCAACTCCATCCGCATCGGCACCATGGTCAGCGCCACCAAGGGAGAGGCGGCCAGGCGGATTGCCGAGATCGCCGATCTGGGCTTTGAAAGTTTCCAGCCGTTCTTCTGGCAAACCACCGGTGGCCAGGATCTAGCCGAACTCGGAAAACGCTGCCGAGAGGCAATCGGCGAGCGCGACATCACGATTTCGACGATCGGCATGTTCGGCAATCCGCTCGAGGAGACGGAGATCGATCTCGAGACGCTCGAGGGGTGGAAAGCATGCATCGACAATGCCCATCACTTCGGCGCGACCTGCGTTGCCGGTTTCACCGGCAGAATCCGCAACCGTCCTCTGCCCGAGAGCCTGCCGCGCTACCGCAAGGTCTGGCGCGAGCTTGCGGCGCGAGCCGCCGATAGAGGCGTGAAGATCGCCTTCGAGAACTGTGCCATGGACGGAAACTGGGCGGCCGGCGACTGGAACATCGCCCACAATCCGGATGCGTGGGAACTGATTTTCAACGAAACCCCGGACGAGCACATCGGCATCGAATGGGAGCCGTGCCACCAGATGGTTTATCTCATCGACCCGCTTCCGCAGATACGCAAATGGACGCACAGGATTTTCCATGTGCACGGCAAGGATGCCACCATCCGCTGGGACGTCATTCGTGAGCACGGGATCTTCGGCAAGGAACAATTCGTATTCATGCGCACGCCGGGCTTCGGCGACAGCAACTGGACCGACATCATTTCCGAATTGAGGCTCGCCGGCTGGACCGGCTCGATCGACATCGAAGGCTGGCACGATCCGGTCTATCGCGACGCGCTGGAGATGACGGGCCAGGTCCGCGCGCTCAATTATCTCAAGAGCTGCCGGGGAGGCGACTTCATCGATCTTCCGGCCTGACCCCAATCCGGCGGTCGGCATGGAGGAACGCTGCCCGCCGGACAACACGAGAGGAGGAATTCATGGGTATTCGCAGACGTGCCATGCTGGGGGTGATCGCCCTCGCCAGTATCTCCCTGCCGGCTCTTTCCGTGCATGCGGAGGATGTTACCATCACGGTCTGGTCGCTGGATCGGGACATTCAGCCGGCGCCAAATCTGATCAACGATTTCAACAAGCTCGATACGGGAATTAAAGTCGAATATCGCCAGATCCAGTTCGACGATGTGGTCAGCGAGGCAATGCGCGCCTATTCGACCGGCCAGGCGCCCGACATCATCGCCGTCGACAATCCCGAGCACGCGCTATTTTCCTCGCGCGGCGCATTTCTCGATCTGACCGACATGATTGCCGCGTCCTCCGTCGTCAAGCCGGAGAATTATTTTCCAGGGCCTCTGGCATCCGTGACCTGGGAAGGGAAACTCTACGGCATTCCCAAGGCCACCAATACGATCGCGCTCTACTACAACAAGGATATGTTCAAGGCGAAAGGGCTGGACCCGGAAAAACCGCCGCAGACCTGGGCCGAGCTGGTGGATGCCGCGCGCAAGCTGACCGACCCGGCGGCGAATGTCTACGGCCTCGCCTTTTCCGCCAAGGCGAACGAGGAGGGGACGTTCCAGTTCTTGCCATGGGCGCAGATGGCAGGTGGCGGCTACGACAACATCAACGCCGAGGGTGTGGTCAAGGCACTCGACATCTGGAAAACCATCATCGACGAGAAGCTCGCCTCTCCCGACAGTCTGACGCGCGGCCAATGGGATTCGACCGGAACCTTCAATTCCGGAAATGCCGCGATGGCGATTTCCGGCCCGTGGGAACTCGACCGGATGATGCAGGAGGCGAAGTTCGACTGGGGCGTGGCACTGCTGCCGGTGCCGGAAATCGGCGCTGAACGATCCTCGGCGATGGGCGATTTCAATTGGGCCGTGTTCTCCAGCACCAGGCATCCGGAAGAAGCGTTCAAGGTCCTCGAATACTTCGTTTCGCAGGATAAGAGGATGTTCAAGGATTTCGGTCAGTTGCCCGCCCGATCCGACATTGCCATTCCGTCGACTGGCGAACCGCTGAAGGACGCGGCGCTCAAGGTGTTCCTGGAGCAACTGAAATACGCCAAGCCCCGCGGCCCGCATCCGCAATGGCCGAAGATCTCGAAGGCCATCCAGGATGCCATCCAGGCGGCTCTGACGGGCCAGATGAGTTCCAAGGACGCGCTGGAGCAGGCCGCCGAGAAGATCAAGGGAGTTCTCGGCTGAGATGAACTGCCGCCGAGCGCTTCGGCCGAAGATCGCACCCGATCCTCGGAAAGCGCGACGCGCAGATTCAGAGAATTGCAGGGACCTTTGCGCGGTCTGACACAGACGCGTAGAGCGACAGCAGGTAGCCACCGGCGGATCGTCGTCGATCGGTCCGCCCGGATTTTCCTCCCGAGGCACGATCTCCGGCTCCGGCCGGGGGTCGCCCTGCGGGGCGCGAGAGGTGAATATGAAGAAGATCCTATCCAGCGTGACGGACGGCAAAGGCTTCGACATCGGACTCGTCCTGTTGCCACTTGCCTTCCTGTTCGTGCTGTCCGGCCTGCCGCTCGTCTACAACGTCGTGATGAGCTTCCAGGAAGTCGACATGTTCAGCCTGGGCAGCTTCGCCCGTCCCTTCGTCGGCTTCAAGAACTATGTCGATCTCTTTTCGCAGCCGGAGACCGGTCCCATCCTTTTCAATACGGCGCTATTCGTCAGTGCCTCGATTGTGGGGCAATTCGTCATCGGTTTCGGGCTCGCGCTGTTCTTCTGGACGAATTTCCCCGGCGCATCCTGGCTGCGCGGGCTTTTTCTCGTCTCATGGGTTATGCCGGGGCTCGTCGTCGGCGCTATCTGGAACTGGATTCTGTCAGGCGATTTCGGCGTCCTCAACTTTTTCCTGCGCGAGATGGCCATCATCAATGCCAATATCTTCTGGCGCTCCGACCCGAACTATTCGCTCTGGGCAGTGATCATCGCCAATATCTGGCTCGGCACATCCTTCAACATGATCCTGCTTTCGGTCGGGCTGTCGGGCATCCCGAAAGACCTCTATGAGGCTGCCGAACTCGATGGAGCCACCATGCTTCAGCGCTTCTTCACGATCACGCTGCCGATGATGCGCTCGACGATCGGTGCCATTGTTGCGCTCGGCCTGATCTTCACTCTGCAGCAATTCGATCTTTTCGCCGGCATCACCTCGGGCGGCCCCAACAACTCCTCCAACGTCACCCAATATTGGGCCTGGGATCTTTCGTTCCGGCAGTACGACTTCGCCAAGGGCGCGACGATATCGGTCATCATGATCGTCTTCGTGATGCTCGCTTCCGTCGTCTATGTCCGCTCCACCCGCCACGAGGTGCGAGGATGAATGAGCAAATCCGCAATCGGCTGCTGCTGGGCGTCGCGCTCGTGCTTGCGGCCATCTACCTCTTCCCGCTCTACTGGATGTACGTCACGGCACTGAAGACCGGCTCCGCGATGTTTGCGACGCCGCCGAAATTCCTGCCGAGCGATCCACAGTGGAGCATCTACGCCCATGTGTGGGAAAGCCGCAACATGGGGCGCTATCTGTGGAACTCGCTGGTGATCGCCGTGGGTGCCGTGTCGCTCATCGCGGTGCTCGGGGTCGGCTGCGCCTATGTGCTCGCACGCTATCGCAACGTCTGGGTCGATGTCGGCCTGTTCCTGATCCTGATGTTGCAGGTTCTGCCCGCCTCCTTGATGATCACGCCGATCTTCGTCGGTTTCTCGCAGATCGGTCTCCTGGAGACGCCGCGGTTCGCCGTCGTCCTGGCGATCGCGGCAAAGAGCATGCCTTTCTTCGTGGTGCTCGTGCGTGCAGCCTTCATGAGCGTGCCGATGGAACTCGAGGAGGCGGCTCTCGTCGACGGCAATTCGCGCATCGGTGCCTTCTTCAACATCGTCCTGCCGCTTGCCCGAAACGGCATTCTCGTCAGCGCCATCCTGATCTTCATGCAGGCGTTCGGCGAATTCGTCTACTCGAAGTCGATGATCCAAGCGGTGGAACTGCAGCCCGCGAGTGTAGGTCTGAACACCTTCATGGGGCCGAACACCAACGAATGGAACAACATCATGGCCTACGCCACGATCTATGTGACGCCCGTTCTCGCCGCCTTCGTTCTCTTGCAGCGCCGCATCGTTGCCGGCCTCACTTCGGGAGCCCTCAAATGACCCTTCAGATCGAACTCAACAGCGTCAACAAGTTCTATGGAGCCTACCACGCCCTCAAGAACATCGATCTTGCGATCGAAAAGGGAAGCTTCGTTGCGCTCGTCGGGCCTTCGGGCTGTGGAAAGTCCACGCTGCTGCGCTCGCTTGCCGGCCTGGAGAAGATCACGACCGGAGAAATGAAGATTGCCGGCGATAGCATGAATGATGTTCCACCGCGCAAACGCGACGTCGCGATGGTCTTCCAGTCCTATGCGCTGTACCCGCACATGACGGTGGAAGAGAACCTGACTTACAGCCTGCGGATCCGCGGCGTGAGCAGGGCGGAAGCGCGCAAGACCGCGGAAGAGGTGGCGGCGATCACGGGCCTTACCGACTTGATGCAGCGGTACCCGCGCGAACTTTCGGGCGGCCAGAGGCAGCGGGTCGCGATGAGTCGCGCCATCATCCGTCATCCGAAGGCGTTCCTCTTCGACGAGCCGCTTTCAAACCTTGATGCAGCGCTTCGCGTGCACATGCGCAAGGAAATTCGCGCGCTGCACGAGCGATTGCGCGCCACTTCGGTTTACGTCACCCACGATCAGATCGAGGCTATGACCATGGCCGACCATGTCGTCGTGATGCGCGACGGCGTGATCGAGCAGCAAGGTCGGCCCCTTGACCTATATGACCGGCCGGCCAACCGCTTCGTGGCGGGCTTTATCGGCTCGCCGGCAATGAACTTCCTCCCGGCCAAGGTCGCCGAAGACGGAAGGCATGCAGTCCTCGATTTCGGCCGGCTCGCGCTCGGCGAGGGGCTCGCGCCGGGTACGGCGGTCACCGTCGGGATCCGCCCGGAACACATCAGGATGGTGCCGGCCGGTGAGGGCGACTTCAACGTTCCGATCGACAGCGTCGAGTCCACCGGCTCGACGACCTATGTCACTTCGGCCACGCAACCGGAACTGACGGTCGTCGAAAATGGTCGCGGCGCGTTGCGGAGCGGTGACGTCGTCGGACTGGCGATAGACCCGGCGCAATTGCACTTGTTCGACGGCGATGGGAAGCGGATCGAACAGACCCATAGCAATGTCGGCGAACTTCGGCGGCTCCAGTCTGCGGAAACCGCACGGCCGCTGCGGATCGGAGTCTGACGGTCCGTCCTGCCCAGTCTTCATGCCTGTATTGCCCGGCCGACCATTTCAGCGCGTGCGTTCCACGGTCGACGCCAAAGTTTCGGCGAGAGCGTAGTTCAGCGGCTACGGCTCGGCAAGAACCCGGGTCCGACGGGACGGCTAGCGCATCGGCCCGAAGATCGTACCCGATTTTCGGAAAGCTCGATGCGCAGATTCAAAGCGTTACAGCGACCTTTGCGCGTCTGAAAAGACGCGCGGCGCTGTATCGCCGGGAAGCGTCAAGCCGCACCCTTCGTCCCAGAAGTCGCGTTACGGCACAGTCTGCGCAAGTCTCGCCGGCTCGCTTCGTACCCGGTTGTCCTCGAAGAAAATTATAGATAATTAGGAATCAGTATCTATGACGATCGAGGGGAGCGGCAGAATGACGGATATGCGCATGGCGGAAATGGGGGATTTGCCGTCACGCAACGCCGACGTGGAACGGTGGGCGCTCGCAGATGCGAAAAAAATCTATAACTCGCCCTTCAGCGACCTGCTGTTCCAGGCCCAATCCGTCCATCGCGCGCATTTCGATCCGAACGCCGTGCAAATGAGCCGGCTGCTCTCCATCAAGACCGGGGGATGCGCGGAGGATTGCGGCTATTGCAGCCAGTCGGCGCATTACCCGACCGGACTGAAGGCCTCGAAACTGATGGAGGTCGAACGCGTCGTTGCCGAGGCGCGCAAGGCCAAGGAAGGCGGGGCGACGCGCTACTGCATGGGCGCCGCCTGGCGCAGCCCGAAAGACCGCGACATGGAGTCGATCGCCGCCATGGTGCGCGGCGTGAAGGCGCTCGGCATGGAGACCTGCATGACGCTCGGCATGCTGACGCCGGCGCAATCGGAGCGGCTCGCCGACGCAGGCCTCGATTACTACAATCACAATGTCGACACGTCGGAGCGCTTCTACGGCGAGATCATCACCACGAGGACCTTCGCCGACCGCCTGGAGACGCTTGCAAACGTGCGTGAGGCCGGGATCAAGGTTTGCGCCGGCGGCATCCTCGGAATGGGGGAGACTGCCGACGATCGCATCTCGATGCTGGTCACGCTTGCCAACCTGCAGAGCCCGCCCGAAAGCGTACCGATCAACATGCTGATTCCGATCCCCGGCTCGAAGCTTGCGGACGCGCCGCCAGTCGATCCGATCGACTTCGTACGTACGGTCGCGCTTGCCCGGATCCTGATGCCGGAAAGCCATGTCCGCCTGTCGGCAGGACGGACCGGGATGAGCGACGAGATGCAGGCGCTCTGTTTTCTTGCCGGGGCCAATTCGATCTTTGTCGGTGAGACGCTGCTGACCGCAGACAATCCCGGGGAGGATCACGATGCGGCCCTGTTTCGCCGCTTGGGGCTGAAGCCCATGGACATGGCGCCCGCGCAACCGGAACCCGCCGAATGAGCGTGGACGCGCTCGACCGCTACGAAAAGACCCTGGCAGGGCTCATGCGCAAGGGACGGCGCCGCATGCTCGCGCCCACGGGCGGCATCGATTTCACGTCGAATGATTACCTGGCGCTCGCCGATTCCCCGCGCCTCAAGGCTGCGATGACCGCGGCGATCGAGAGGGGCGTGCCAGTCGGCGCCGGCGGATCGCGGCTGCTGCGCGGCAATCATGCCGAACATGAGGCGCTGGAGGCGGAGGCGGCGGCATTCTTCCGCGCCGAGCGGGTGCTTTTCTTCGGCAGCGGCTATGCGGCCAATGCGGCCCTCTTCTCCGTGCTGCCGCAGCGGGGCGACCTTATCGTTCACGATGCGCTGATCCATGCAAGCGCCCATGAGGGGATTGCCGCCAGCAAGGCCGACGCGCTTGCGGCGCGGCACAATGACGTCGACGCTTTTGCGGACGCCATCGGCAGATGGCGTCACGCAGGGGGCCGGGGCCACCCGTGGATCGCCGTCGAAAGCCTCTATTCCATGGACGGCGATCGCGCCCCGCTCACAGCGCTGGCCGCACTTGCGGACCGGCACGACGGCTTTCTGGTGATAGACGAGGCGCACGCAACCGGTGTCCACGGTGCAGGCGGCCGCGGCCTTTCGACGGCGCTCGAGGGCCGAGAAAACATCGTGACGCTGCATACCTGCGGCAAGGCGCTCGGCGTCTCCGGCGCGTTGCTTGGCGCGAGCCGAGTGCTTTGCGACTATATCGTCAATCGCGCCCGCGGTTTCATCTATTCGACCGCGCCGTCGCCCCTGACGGCCGCCGCCGTTCGCGAGGCATTGAAGATCGTCGCCGACGAGCCCGATCGACGCGCAGACCTCGACGGCCTGAGCCGCTTCGCGAACGAGGCGCTCGCCACCACCCTCGGCATGGAAGGCAGCGGATCGCAGATCCTGCCGGTGATGATCGGCGACAACGCGCGGGCGCTGCGGATCGCGGCACGCATGCAGGCGGAAGGCTTCGACCTCCGCGCGATCCGTCCGCCGACCGTTCCGGAGGGCACGGCGCGCCTCAGGATCGCGATCACCCTGAATGTCGGGCGAACGGCGATCGCCGGCATGCTGGACAGGCTGAAGGCCGTCATGGCGGAGGAGCGCCCATGACGCTGCGCCTCGTCGTCACCGGGACGGATACGGGTATCGGCAAGACAGTCTTTTCGGCCGCGCTCACGGACGCCGTCTCGGGCTTCTACTGGAAACCGGTGCAATCCGGTCTCGATGGCGAAACCGACAGCGAGAGCGTCCGTCGACTGGGCCGGATTGCGCCGGAGCGTATTCTGCCGGAAGCCTACAGGCTCGCCACACCGGCCTCGCCGCATCTTGCCGCACGGCTCGATGGCGTCACGATCCGGACCGAGAGCCTCTCTCCGCCTGCGGTCGACGCGCCGCTAGTGATCGAAGGGGCCGGCGGGCTCCTGGTGCCGCTCACGGAACGACTGCTCCTCGCCGATCTGTTCGAGCGCTGGCAACTGCCCGTCATCCTCTGCGCCCGCACCGAACTGGGTACGATCAACCACACCCTGCTGTCGCTCGAGGCCCTGCGCCGCCGCTTGATCCCGGTGCTCGGCGTTGCTTTCATCGGCGACCGGCAGGCGGAAACCGAGGCCATCATTGCCGAACTCGGTCAGGTCCGCGTGCTCGGACGGCTGCCGCGGCTCGAGCCGTTGACGCCCAACGCATTGCGGCGAGCCTTCAACGACTATTTCGATATCAAACAATTCCGCGAAATGCCGGCATGAGCAATTCTCCCGTCTGGCATCCCTTCACCCAGCACGCACTCGAGCCGGCGATGAAGCGCATCGTCGGCACCGGGGGCGCCTATCTGGTGGACGAGGACGGTGCGCGGATACTGGACGCCATCTCCTCCTGGTGGGTCATCACCCATGGCCACTGCCACCCGGCGATCATGGAAGCGATCCGGCGCGCGTCGGAGGCTTACGACCAGATCATCTTTGCCGAATATACCCACGAACCGGCGGAGGAACTCGCGAAAGGCCTGATCGAGATCGCGCCCGCCGGGCTGAAGCACGTATTCTATTCCGACAGCGGCTCGACGGCAGTGGAAGTCGCGCTGAAGATGGCGCTCGGTTATTTCCACAACACCGGCAGGCCCCGCAGCCGCATCTGCGTGCTGGAGCACGGCTACCATGGCGATACGATCGGAACGATGTCGGCGGGCGAGCGCGGCGTTTTCAATGCCGCCTACGCGCCGCTCCTCTTCGCCGTCGACAGATTGCCCTTTCCGGACGTCGGCCGTGAGCAGCAAACGCTCGACGCCTTCGAGGCCCATTGCGCCTCCGGCGAGGTCGCGGCGTTGCTCATTGAACCGCTAATTCTTGGTGCCGGCGGTATGAAGGTCTATGCCGCCGCGACACTTGCCGAATTGAAGCGCATAGCCGAGCGGCACGGCACCCTGCTGATCGCCGACGAGGTGATGACCGGCTGGGGCCGGACCTGCACGCGTTTCGCCTGCGAGCAGGCGGGGATCGTGCCGGATATCCTTTGCACGTCGAAAGGCCTCACAGGCGGTGCGCTGCCGCTGGCGGCCACTCTTTGTTCCGCGCCGATATTCGACGCGCATCTTTCGCGTGATCGCCGTCGGACTTTCTTTCACTCGAGTTCCTATACCGCCAATCCCATTGCCTGCGCGGCTGCACTCGCCAATCTCGGGATATGGAAGACCGAGCCGGTCGCAGAACGCATCGCGGCACTTGCCGGCAGCCAACGCCGGCGTTTGCAGCGTTTCGAAGCCGATCCACGCTTTCGCGACATCCGCCAGGCCGGCACGATCGCCGTCCTCGAACTCGATGTGCCGACGGGCGGCTATCTCTCCGATGTCGGCCCTCGTCTGCGGGTATTCTTTCGCAAGCTTCAGTTGCTCATCCGCCCTCTCGGCAACGTCGTTTACCTGATGCCGCCCTATTGCGTCACGGAAACCGATCTGGACCGGGCCTATGACGCGATAGACGAAGCGGCCTCGGCCTTCGCAAAGGGGCAGTTGTGAGGATCGTCCGGTCATCGCGCCTCGCAGGCTTCGGCCATGCCCTGCCGGCACGACGCGTCGACAATTGCGAAATCGAAGCAAAGCTGGGCCTCGAGCCGGGCTGGATCGAACGCCGGACCGGCATCCGGACCCGCTATTGGGTCGGGGAGGGGGAGACACTCACCGGTCTCGCCGCCGAGGCCGGCGAAGCCGCGCTTTCCGACGCCGACATTGCGCGGAGCGATATCGCTCTTACGCTCCTCGCGACGTCGACGCCCGACCATCTTCTGCCGCCCTCGGCGCCGCTGCTTGCGCACCGACTCGGACTCACCCGCTCCGGCGCCATCGACCTTGCCGGCGCCTGCTCGGGCTTCCTTTACGCGCTGACGCTTGCCGATGGTTTCGTGCGCGCGCAGGGCAGGCCCGTGCTCGTCGTCGCCGCGAATATATTGAGTCGCCGGATCAATCCGGCGGAAAGGGCGAGTGCGGTTCTCTTCGCCGACGCCGCCGGCGCCGTGGTGGTTGCTCCTTCCGGCGATCCGGAGACGGGCGTCATCGGCGTCGACCTTGCCTGCGATGGAAGCGGCTACGACCTGATCTCGATCGCCGCAGGCGGCAGCAGCCGACCGTTTTCACCGGAGATCGCTGCCGAAGAGTTCCTCATGACCATGCGCGATGGCCGGGAGGTGTTTTCCCGGGCCGTGGAGATGATGACCCTCTCTTCAGCCCGCGCTCTCGCCGCCGCAGGCCTGCGCCCGGTGGACGTCAGCCGGTTCGTGCCGCATCAGGCGAATGTCCGGATATTCGACGCGGTCTGCAATCAGCTCGGCATAGACTTGTCGAGGACGGTGCGGACGATCGAGGAGCACGGCAATTCGTCGGCCGCAACAATACCGCTCTCGCTTTCCGTGGCGCATCGGGCGCGAGCCTTCGCCCCCGGAGAGAGGCTCCTGATGACCGCGGCCGGTGCGGGGTTGGTCGGTGGAGCGGTGGTCTTTGGCGCCTAGCGCTAGGCTAAGGCTAAGGCTAGCGGCAATGCTAACCCGTTCCTTTTTCGAATGCATTCTGCCGAACCCATAAATTTGTAGGTATCCGCGCAAGGGAATATGCATAAGAGTGCGCTAAACCGGTCGACGTCAACGAATCGGGAGCATGGAATCGTGCAGCGGGAAATGCCGTTCAAAGCGCAGAAGGACTGGCGGGTGGTGCGCTATGCTCTAGGCGGCATCGCAGGATTTGCGGTCCTTGCTCAATTGCTGACCTATCTGAGCCTGGTGGCGCTCGCCGATAGCCCCCACATTGCCGCAGTGGCGGCGGCGGGCCTTGTCTCTTTGCTCTTGGGGACCCCCCTCATCGTGCTTGCGGCTGTTCAATCCCGCCGCGCCGAACGATTTCGCAATCAGGTGAACCATGTCGTCTCCCGCGACAGCACCACGGGTTGCATAACCGCACGCGGCCTTGTCCAGCACGTCGACGGTCTGGAACGCCGGCGCAGGCGCTCAGGTGATCCGTTTCAAGGGGCCCTCATTCACGTGCGCGTCAATAACCTCGACGAGATGGCCGCGGGTTTTGGCCCGCAATGGAGCGACGAACTTTTGCAGTTCGTGGCCTCGACCATCAGCACCTCCATTCGTCGTGAGGATATCGTTGCCCGGACGGGACCGGCGAGCTTCGACGTCCTGCTGTCGGGCGCCAGTGAGTCGGACGCCAACGAAGTCTGCGTCCGCCTGTCCAAGGCCTTGGCAGCGTCGCATTTCGCAGCGGACGGCAAGACCGTCGACCTGGCCCTGAGCGTAGGGGGCGTCCTGTTCGAGGGAAGCATCGACCTGGAGAGACTGCACCGATTGGCCGCCTCGCAAACCGTTGTCATTGCAGAAAAATCCGCCTCGCCCCCGGAACTGGCGCGACTGCCATCCGCCTGAGCGCACTCTTGCAGGCAAGGCGAATTTGCGCCTGGATGCAGGGCACGGTTGTTCTATTTTTGCAACAAGCGGCGGCGAAAACCGCGAGAATGCGTCGTGCGTCCTGAAATCGATATCCCTCTTTTTACCGCGATGTATTATCTGGGCTGTTTTTGATTTTTTAACTGCCCGACGATTTGGATTGCGGCGTTCTCGCTGCCAGGGGGATTGATTGAAACGGGGTAAGATTCTCAAGGGCAGCTTGTTTTCCATTCTGCTCGCATCGACTTTTTTCGCCAGCGGTCCGACGCAGGCCATGACATTGCGGGAAGCCTTGCAGGTCGCAATGGAAGCGAACCCCGAGATCGGCCAATCAATTGAAAATCGTGAGGCGATCGAGTTCGAACTGCGGCAGGCGCGCGGGCTCTACCTGCCGAGCGTGGATCTGGAAGCTTCGACCGGCGCCCGTCACTTGGAAGATAGCAGCCGGCGGGCCGCTTCCATCGAAAACGATCCGCTTTATCCTTCGGACGTCGGCATCACCATCACGCAGAAACTGTTCGATGGCGGCGGTCGCCGTGCCGAGCTGGAGCGGCAGGCGGCGCGTGTCGACAGCGCTTCATTTCGAGTCCTGGAACGGTCGGAAACGATCGGCCTGCAGATCGTTCGCGAATATTTCGAATACATTCTTCAGCAGCAGATCGTCGAGGAAGCGCGCCGCAACGTCGCTGCGCATCAGTCGATCCGCTCCGACATCGATTCGCTGATTTCGGGCGGAAGACTGACCCAGGCCGATCTCCAACAGGTCGACGAACGGCTGCTCTCGGCGAAGGCGCGGCTGCTCGAGGCGCAAGAAGCGCTGGACACGGCTCAGATCAGCTTCAATCGCCTCGTCGGTCAGCCGCTCACGAACCCGTCCATGCCGAAATCGGTCGCGCCCGCCTTGCCGAGAACGCTGGAGACAGCGATTGGCATCGCACGCACGAACAACCCGCGCATCAAGGCGGCGGACGCCGATATCAATGTCGCGGATTCGCAGGTCAAGGCGGCGAAATCGGACATGCTGCCTGAGATTGTCGCCGAGGGGCGGGTTCGCACCGGCAACGATATCGATGGCTCGACAGGCAACACCTGGGATGCTCAGGCGCGGATCGTTGCGAGGTGGAATCTCTATCGCGGCGGCATCGACATCGCCAACGAGCAGGAGCAGATGCGCCGCGCGAGCGAGCAGCGGCTGGTCTTCCATCAGGCGCACCGCGAAGTCGAAGAGGCCGTACGCATTTCCTGGGAGCGGCGCGCCACTCAATCCGACCTGTCCCGCACGCTGAGAGCGCAGGCACAGGTGAACGACCGACTGGTCTCCTCCTATCGCGAGCAGCTTGCGGTCGGCCAGCGTTCGCTGCTGGACGTGCTCGGGGCGCAGAACGCACGCTTCAATTCGAATGTCCTGGCGAAGACGGCGCAATACGCCGCATTGTTCTCGGAATACCGCCTGCTTGCGGCCACCGGCCAGCTTCTTGCGACGATGAACATCAAGGCGCCGGCCCAGGTCGATGCCTATGCGCGCAACGAGTTCAATGTCCCTGCGCCCCCCGCGACCGAGACTTACCGGCGCGTGCCCTCCCGGCAAACGAACGATCTGCCTTTGGATCTGCTTGCGCCAATCCGGCAGAAATAATGCCCTTTGCCAAGGCGCCTGATCGGTCATTCTTATGCAAAGCGTTGACACGCGAGCAAAAACCGGACCGGTACTGACCGGCTTCACGACCGCGTTCAAGGAGATCTGCATCTTCTTGAACCGGCCGTCGTCGGAAACTGTGCTTTTTTCGGACGTGCCATTCGACGCGCGCTCGCCCAGTTTCGAGGACGTGTCCCGTCTCGCGGAACGCGCCGGCCTCGAGGCGGAGCTCGTCACCCGACGCGCTTGCGCCGGCCGCAATTTCAACCTCCCGCTTCTCCTCGTCTTCCGCGACGGCCGCTCGGTTGCGATCCTGGAGGAGAGCCCCGGTGGAGCGCTGAGCTTTTCGAATTCGTCGTCTGCCGATAGCGAGCTCCTCCGTTTCGCCGATTTGCGTCTGGATGATGTCGCCTATGCCGTCTCGTTTTCGGCGACCTATCTGAATACGACTGCCGTTCCGGGGGTGGGAGAGGCACGGGACATCGACCGGCGGCATTGGCTGACCGCGACCGTCAAGCCATTCTGGCAGGCCTATGCGCAAGTCGCGCTCGCGGCGTTCTTCATCAATGTGCTCGCCTTGGCGACGCCCCTGTTCACGATGAACGTCTATGACCGCATCCTCCCCAACAAGGCGATCTCGACCCTTTGGGTGCTGGCGCTCGGCATCGGCGTCGCCATTCTTTTCGATTTTCTGTTGAAGACGGTGCGCGCTGCGCTGATCGACTTTGCGGGACGCAAGGCGGACCTGAAGCTTTCCTACCTGCTTTTCGAGAAGATCCTGCATGCGACGCTCGCCTCACGTCCGCAATCGACTGGCGAATACGCCAACCGCGTCATGCAGTTCGAGTTCGTGCGAGAATTCTTCACCTCGAATACGGTCAGCACCCTTATCGACAGCCTTTTTGCCTTCGTCTTCATAGCCGCCGTCTATGCGATCGCCGGATGGCTGGCACTCATCCCGGCAATCGCCTTCGTCTGCAGCGTGCTCATCGGTTATGTGGCGCAACGCAAGATCGGTAACCGCGTTGCCGCGGCCTCGAACGAATCCGCCCAGCGCCAGGCCATGCTCGTGGAAACGATCAGCGCGATCGAGACCGTCAAGACGCTGCATTCGGAGAAGTTGCTGCTTCGCCGGTGGAACGAGCTCGGAAAGCACTCTTCAAACACGTCCGAGCAGATCAAGCACATTTCGTCCTGGGCCTCGCATGCCACGCAATTCGTGCAGCAGCTCGTCACCGTCTGCATCGTGGTGTCGGGGGCCTATGAATTCACCTTGGGCAACATCTCCACCGGTGCGATCATCGGCGCCAGCATGCTCGCCGGCCGGGCGGTCGCGCCGCTCGGACAGATCGCTTTGACGCTTGCGCGGCTTCGCCAGGCGCTTCTGTCCTTGAGAATATTGAATTCCGTCATGGAGCAGCCCGAAGACCGGCCGAACACGGTCGGCTTCGTCAATCGCGACATTCGCGACGGAAGCATAACTCTTGCCAATGTGGATTTCGCCTATCCCGGCAGCGACCACAAGGTGATCCATGGCATGAACGTGAGCATCAAGGCGGGTGAGCGGGTCGGCATCATTGGCCGGATCGGCTCCGGCAAGACAACCATCGGCCGGCTGCTGGCCGGGCTCTATGCCCCGAGTGGAGGCCGTATATTGCTCGACGGCGTCGACATCCGGCAATTCCACCCGTCGGTGGTTCGCTCGGCCGTCTCTTTCGTCTCGCAAAGCTCGGACCTGTTTTCCGGCACCGTCAAGGACAATCTCCTGATGGCCAATCCGACCGCGAGTGACGAAGACATGGTCAAGGCGGCCAAGCTTGCGGGCGTAGACGAATTCGTGTCATATCACCCGCGCGGCTATGACATGCCGGTCGGCGAACGTGGCTCGCAGCTTTCCGGCGGGCAGCGCCAGGCGGTCGCCATTGCGCGCCTGCTCCTACGCAAACCGAAGATCGTTTTCCTGGACGAGCCATCCGGCGCCATGGATCTGGCCAGTGAACGGGACCTGATCAACCGACTCTCCACCGTCTTCGGCGGGGATGTGACCGTCTTGATCTCCACGCACCGCCATAGCATGCTCCATCTCGTCGATCGGCTCCTGGTCCTTGATCAGGGACGCATCGTTGCCGATGGACCCAAGTCGCAGGTGATCGAGCAGTTGCAGAAGCGAGGTGGAGCGACCAGCCCTGCCTCAGGGGCGAGCGCATGAACGCCGGATTGACCGAAAAGCCGCCATTGGCCGCGCGTGCGGGACTGCTCGTGATCGCTCTGCTCATGACCACTTTCGTGGCCTGGGCAGCAATCGCCGAAGTGGATGAGATCGCCCGTGGTGAGGGAAAGGTCATCCCCGTCTCGAAGACGCGAATCATTCAGTCGAGCGAGCCGGGCATCGTCCAGGAAATCGCGGTCCAGGTCGGCCAGGTCGTTCGGCGCGGCGATCTCATTTTAAGATTGGACGACACGGTCACCGGATCGTCGCTGGGGGAATTGGAAGCCAAGGCGCGCTCGCTGCGCGCGCAGATAGCGCGCCTGGAACTCGAGGAGTCGGGTGCCTACGACGCCGACTACCAGTGCCCGGACGACATCGCCAAAACAGCGCCGGGCGTATGTGCGAACGAGGAGCAGTTGCTGCGCGCCAAGGCCGGCAATTTCAACAATAAGCTCTCGGTCATGCAGGCTCGTCGCGGTCAGCGGCAGAAGGAGCTTGCCGAAGCGCAGGCAAATATCGCGCGGCTCACCGAAAACCTGCAGGTGACCGAGCGCGAACGGGACCTGCTGGCGCCGATGGTGCAGCGCAAGCTGGTCGCTCAGACGGAATTATTGAGGGTCGAGAAGGAGTTGACGGATACGCGCGGCCAGCTCGCCTTGGCCAAGGAATCGATCGGGCGACTGGAGGCGGCGGTGCGGGAAGCCGAGTTGCAGGTGACGGAACTGTCGCTGCAGCTCAGGCAGGAGGCGCTCGCCGAAAAGACCGAGGCGCTCTCCCAGCTCTCCGTGATAGATGAGACGATCCGGGGCGCGAGCAGCCGGGTTGCCAACACCGACATCCGATCGCCGGTCGACGGGATCATCAACACTCTGGACGTGAACACGGTCGGCGCCTATGTGACCCCCGGTGCGGTGATCGGCGGCGTCGTGCCGACGTCCGAAACGCTGCTCGTCGAAGCGCGGCTCTCACCGCGCGACGTCGCCTTCGTCCGCCCCGGCCAGCCGGCCCTGATCAAGATCTCGGCCTACGACTTCTCGATCTATGGCGGTCTTGGCGGCGAAGTCGAGACCATCGGCGCGGACAGCTTGGTCGACCCGAATACAGGCGAAACCTATTACCTGGTGCGCGTGAAGACCGACGAGGCGGCGCTCGAGAAGGATGGTCGCAAGTATGCGATCATGCCGGGAATGATCGCCTCGGTCGACATCATGACAGGAAAGAAGACGATTCTTACCTATCTGATGAAACCCATCAACAAGGCGCGTGAGGAAGCGCTGCGGGAGCGCTAGCGCATGGGGGATGATCAGTCGACTACGTCTATTGAGGACTTGAGCGCGCTGCGCTTTCGCGTCGTCACGGTCGGCGGGCAGCGGCGCGGCATCAAGCTCGAGACGATTTTCTGGTCGGTTCTTTCGGACTTGGCCGCCGTGAGGCGGGTGAAGCTTGCCGACATCGTTGCCGAATGCGAGCAGACGTTGGATGAAGGGGGCAATCTGACGGCGAGGCTGCGCTATGTGGCGGCGAAATACCTGCGCGAGCAACTGGCTGACGCCCGGGAGCGCAGTAGCCTTTCGGTCGTCACCGGCCAGGTGCACGCGTGTCCGTCGCCGGCATTCGCGCTCGCGGCGAACAGGCGCATCCTCGCTTTCAATCCGGCCTTTCTCACCTTTGTGCAGTCGCGCTTTCTCGGGTTCCAGGCTTCTCCGCCGGCGCAAGGCCTGCGACTGGCCTTCGACGTGCAGTTCGCCGAACTGGTCGGACGGCTGAAAGCCTCCCCTGGTGAACCGCAATCGGCCGGCTTTACGATCGGAATCAACGAGCATGTCACCCGTGGCCGCCTGAATGCCGCGCTCGCATCCTTGCTCGGCCAGGATGTCATTCTCGGTTTCATCCTGGCGTGATCGGCGGCCCGCAGTTTACCGCAACGTTCCTTCGCCCGGCATCACGTCGAGTAAGAGCGGGGTCGCCGAGGCGATCTTGTCGCTGCCGGTCCTGATGCCGTGGATCCAGGTGCGGTCCGCGCTCACCGAGAAAAGCGGCTGGTACTCGGGAAGCGAGCTGTCGAGCCTTACCTCGTTGCTCAGGTTGTCCAGGATGAAATAGCCTTGGCTCGTCATGACGGAGAGCACGGCGTGATAGAGATTTCGCCGTGTGTCGCGAAGGACGACGATCGACATTGACCGTGGCGGCAGGCCGAGCTCCTTGAGGGCAGCCATTTTGAGGATGGCGTAGTCCTCGCAGTCGCCCTTGCCACGTGCGAGAATCTCGGCGGGAGACGCCCAGTAATCTCTTTTGTCGTAGTTCTGCGCATCCGGTTCGTAGTGCACCAGCCAGTTCACTGTGCGGTTGATGCCGTTCAGCTTCTGATGGAAGCCCGATCCGGCGGCGTTCGCTATCGCCTTGCGGAGGATCGCACTTGCCTCGCATTGCCGGGGCGTGTCACAGGACTCGAGATCGGCTTCCGTAATGCGGGGATAGACCGCGCGCCATTTCTCCGCCGCCGGTATCGAGGACACGCGGAAGGCCACCGATTGGAAGACGGCGGCGCCGTCCTGAGCCATCGCCGGCTTGCGGCGAGGCGGGGCCGAGGCGAGGACGGCAATATCGTGCCGTTCAGCCGCTGCGAGCGCGGCCGAGGCTTTCGCGTGCCAGAATTCGACGGCAGTGACGGCGGCGGCGATCGGCGCCCCGAGGCTGTATTGCAACGGTCCCAGATAGGCGGAACCAGGCTGCCCGGCGGAGGCTGTGCATGGACTCATCAGGCCGGCCGCCAAAACGAGCGCCTTCGTATAAGTCTTGATGCCTGTCCAGTTCTTTCCGCCCATCGCCACACCTCACGGTTGATTGGCAATACCATAGGGACAAAAAGAAAAACTCACGTAAAGCAGCAAGGAATACACAAGGTAATACTCAACCGTGCAATTTGAATAAAATTTTAGGCAATGTTTATATTGTTATCGCAGCTCCTGCATCCGTAAAAATCTACTGGTTGACCAGGAAAAATCCAGGAGCGCTATGAGATTACTATTAATCTGAAGTGCTGCGGGGATGCGATCACCGATCTGTGTTGCTCTTATCGGCCTGATGCGCGGTCAAAATGGCATATGTGAATATGCGTTGGTGTCATTCGAGAAAGAAATCATCAAAAGCAGCATACTATGATATATCAAGCGCCGGTCGAACGTTCGCCTAAGAATTGCTTTCAAAAGGACCTTGTGATTACGTTCATTTAATTCTTGGGGGACGTATCCATGGCAACCGAAGGTTTCTCTCTTTCAGCCGCTGCAGACGCTCTGACGGCAGACAACGAGGCAGCGCATGACGATCTCGTCGCAAAGGGCGGGCGCCTCGTCGCGCAAGCGGCCGATCCGTCTGAGCCGCAACTCCTGGATCCGGCTACCGGCGGGCCGGCCGATGACAGCGGAGCCGCACCCGTTGCCGAGATGCCCGAGAGCGTCAAGGCGGATGCGAACAACGTCGTGCGGCTCCCGGCCGGCATCTCGCTTGAAAACATCAAGGTCGTCGGTAACGACATCGTGCTGGAACAGCCCGGCGGGGCCGAAATCAGAATTGAAAATGCGGCTCTGAATATCCCCACCTTCGTAATCGGCGATGCGGAGATCCCGCGCGAAACGCTGGTGGCTGTCCTCGAAGGCAATGGCATCAACGTCGCCGCGGGGCCCGACGGAACCATCAGCGTGGTTTCCGGTCAGAGCAGCGGCGGCGATTTCTCCGAAGCTTCCGGCGACATTGGCGATGCGGGGCCGGCGATCGATCTCTTGCCGCCGACCGCCTTGCAGTTTCCCGAGCTTGAACAGCAGGAGCTCCGCCTATTCGCTGAGCTTGAAAACGAGCGGCCTTCCATTTCTCCCGATCCTGACGGCGGCAGTACCGGCAGCATCGGCGTGAGCGACAGACAGGTCGATGAAGCAGGCCTTACAGATGGATCGCGTGCGGGCGACGGTAGCGCAACGGTTACGGGTGTCTTTGTCCTCTCCGATCCTGATGGTCTCGACGACATAGCCAGCCTGACCATCAATGGACAGACTTTCGCCATCGGCAATCTCGTCGGACAGACGATCGCTGGTCAGTATGGTACGTTGACGGTTACCTCGTACAATGCCTCCACAGGCGTGGTGGAGTACGTCTACGAATTGACGAAATCAATCACAAGTTCCGAGGGAGGTAACGGCGCGAATATCGAACAGGACCGTGATGTCTTCGACCTCACGGTCACCGATAGCAGCGGAGCGAGTGGCTCGGCGACATTGCGCATCGACATCGTCGACGACGTGCCGGTGATCGGCGTCACGGCAGCGGCGTCGGAAGTCGTCGAGGGCCAGAGCCTCGATGGCGGCTGGACGCTGACGGCGGGCGCCGACGGCGTGACCTCCGTGGATGTCACGGCGGGCGGCGTCACCAAGGCGCTGACGCTTTCCAGCGGGCAGTTCGTGAGCTTCGCGCTCGCCGAGGG
>NZ_MDDV01000018.1 GCF_001854885.1 Ensifer sp. LCM 4579
CCCCGGTACCGGGGCCCTTGCTGCGGCGTCAACCGCACCGGAACTGTAACCCATGTATCCGGTTCAATCTGTCACCCATCTTTCGGTTGGACAGGATATCAGTTCGCAGCCGGCATTCCATTGACCGGACAGAGCCAGACGGAAGCCGTATTCGGCAGATAATTCCGTGTCATTGGGATTGATCGAAAGGGCGCGTTTTCCCACGGCCAGCGCTGTTTCCACCTCACCCCGGAAGTAGCGGGCAAGCATCTCGGCCTGGAGGCCGCGCACATTCTGCGGGTCGAGTTCCACCGCCCGTCTTGCCGCATTCATCGCCAGGTCAAGTGCATGGGGTGACGACCGATCGGATCCATATCGAAAGCGGAGCTGGTCAATGTAGGTGAGGGCAAGGAGCGCCCAGGCGGTCGCATATTTTGGAAACTGCTCGGTCGTTCTTTCCAGACAGCTTTCGACAGTGGAATGGGCTTGCGGGTTGAGTTCGGCACGATACCCGTAGTAGGCCAAGGTGCAGGCATATGCATTCCAGTCGTTGGGAACCGTCTGCGAGACATGCGAGGCATCCGCTTGAAAAATTATCCCATATGGCTGAGCAATGGCGGTAGCAATCGCGGCAGCGGCATTTGCCTGCAGGTCAAGAATCGTGAGAGGATCCAGATTCTCGTCATAGGTATTTGCCCATAGGACGGAGCCGTCGTCGCTGCGAACGACGCGCACACCGAGGCGGAACCGGCCCCCCTCGAGCCGTACGCTTCCCTGCAGGGCGTAAAGCGGTGGGTTATCCCGTCCGCTGCCTGGCTGCGCTGAGCTTGCATCGGTAAGCACGACGATTTCACGGAACTTCGCGACCTTGCCGATGACTTCATCGGCAAACCCTCGCGTGATCATTTTTGATTGCGGTGTGCCGGATAAATCCTCAAACGGCATCACGAGAAGCCTCGGAATAGTCGGCTGGCCTTCGCCTCCCACCATCTTTCCGAGCTCGAGCATGGAGAAGGCCAGACCGGCGATCAGGGTCAACGCGGCTGCGCCGAGCCATGTCCACGAAGACCAGCCGCGTCTGAACAGGTGGCGCGGGATTTGGCTTTGCGATGGAGCGGATACTTCCGCGGTCGCTTGGGTGCGCCAGGCGAACGCCGGAACGTAGCCGCCTTTGGGTATCGTTATCACCAGCTGGTCGGCTTGGCCCGCAACCAGATAATAGCGCTCGAGGGCGCGACGAACGCGACCGGCCTCGATGCGCACCACCGGATCCATCTGCGCATCGAACGATGCATCCCTGCCGAAGACTTCGGTTGCGATGGAGTACGCCTTGATGCGATCGGCACGGCCGGCGATGGTCTCTTCGATGACATAGGCCAGGAAATTCCGAGCGCGCTCCGGCGCGTCGAATTCAGCGCTCGACCGAATGCGATCGAGTTGAGCTCGGATCTCCGTAGCGGTCGGCGGCGTCCCTCCCGGGCTGAGACGCTTCTCACTTGCGATTGTCATGTCGGCGCCCCCATGGCCGCAAGAGTCGCATGCAGTTTACGCGCTACTGTAAGCTTCCGTATTTTACGTCCCGCTGCCTGCCCGGTGCAATCTATACATTATAAATATCTTCATTCTCGACCCGTGGGGAGGATGGGATGCGCACACGGTCTGGGGGGGCAGAAGAGGAAGACGGCCTGTCGGCGGCGTTGCGCCGATTTCCGGAATACTCATTACAGATCAAGGAGCGACTGATGCGCGACGAGAGTTTCAGAGGGATGTGCGAGGATTTCGCTGCCGCCGAGTACGCCCTCGCCTGTGCCGATCAACTCCCGCCGCATATTCGCGAGGAGCGCCGCGCCGAGTTCAAGGGGCTGGTTGAGAGCCTTGCCGCGGAGATCGAGCAAGCACTCGGATAGGCGCACGATGCGCCTCGCAAGCCGATCGACGATGGAAGGAGAGCCGGAGGCGCAGCGATGGGAGTCAAGTCATGAACATGCCTGCATTCGAGCCCTCACAGGGGCGAATGAACCCTGTTCTCGTGACGTCGGCCGCACTCGGCATCGTCGACTCGAAGCCGATCAGCAACTTCGTTGACGGGCAAAACATTTACTGCGACGGCGAAAGGGCCGGCCAGGTCTACCGGGTGGAGTTCGGCGCCGTGCGTGTCTATCGAGTGCTTGCCAACGGACGGCGACAGATTCTCGACTTTCATCTCGTTGGAAACTGGTTCGGTCTGCAGAATGAGGACTTTCGCCGCTCCTCGGCCGAAGCGATAGGCGCCACCGGCATAAAGAGCATCAGCCTTCAGGAAACCCGATTTATCTGGCAGGGATTGGTGCCGGTCGTACTCGAAAACTACTCATCGGCGCAGGAGCACCAATTGGTGATTGGCCGCCAAAGCGCGATCGAGCGTGTGGCCGCATTTCTTCTCGAAATGTCAAACCGCGCTGGTGGCACCTGCAAGTTCGATCTGTTCATGCCCCGCATCGACATCGCGGATTACCTGGGACTCACGATCGAGACCGTATCACGCGCGCTTACCAAGCTGAAAAGCGGCAGCATCATTCGTTTGCAGGGCACTCGCGGCGTCGAGATCGTCAATTACAGGGCCTTGCAGAACCTGTGCCAGTAGCCGGTTGAGCAAGCCGCCGAACTGGAGCCTTGCGCCTCCGTCGGTCGGGATAGAGTTCATTGGCCCGCTCCGGGCGGCAGGATAAACAGGGTGAACCCGAAGATGGCATAGACCGCCAGCGCCATGACACCTGCATACCATGCTGCGTGCCCGCCATTGGACAAAAGCGTTGCAGCCATTGTCGCAATCAGCATCATCGCGCCCGGCCAGAACTGCAGGGACATCGGTTCCGGACCTATGAAATAGCTGAGCAGCACCAGCACAGGTGCAACGAAGAGAGCGATTTGCGCCGCGCTGCCCAGTGCGATGCCGACGCTCAAGTCGAGGCGATTGGCGCGTGCCGCCGAGAAGGCGCTGGTCATCTCGGCTGCTCCTCCCACCAGGGCGACGACGATGAAGCCGACGAAGGCGGGCGTCATCCCGAGATGCTGCGCGGCCACCTGCACCGAGCCGACGAATATCTCGCTGACCATCGCGACGAGGAGCGTGACGACGATCAGCACGGCTACGCCCACGGAAAGCGGCCACGATGTCTCAGCGTCCTCGCCGTGCGCCACACTGGCAAAGAGTTCTCGGTGCGTCCTCAGGGAGAACAACATCCCCAGTGCATAGACGGCGATAAGGAGCACTGCCAGCCCCAGGCTCAGCTGCTGCGAGAAGGCGCCGGTCGGCGCCTGATCCGCTTCGCTGACGAGTGAAGGAACCAGGATTGCGATCGTCGCCAGGAACAACAGGCTCGCCTGAAAACGCGCGTTCACCCTGTTGAATTCCTGCACGTGGTGTTTCAGCCCACCGACGAGGAAGGCGCCGCCCAGCATGAAGAGGGTATTGGTGACGATAGCGCCTGCAATCGACGCCTTGACCAGCAGGTATTGCCCGGCCTGCAGGGCAGCGAGCGAGATTACGAGCTCGGTGAGATTACCAAGCGTGGCGTTAAGCAAGCCTCCGACCGCATCACCGGTCCTCGCAGCCACCGACTCGGTCGCGCGGCTGAGCATTGCCGCGAGCGGCACGATCGCCACAATCGACAGGAGGAACAGCCATGTGTGCGCCTCCGGCGATATCTGCTCCAGGAGAATAACTACGGGCACGAAGACAATGAGCACGAAAAGAGGCGTTCGCCGAGCCTCCGTCAGGATCGTTCCGACAGCGGAACGCGGCAACGCACCGGTGCTCGTTTCCTCGAGATTGCGCATCGAACCGTCCTCAGTGGCGTAAGCTTACGCTCAACACTTTCTTGCGTCGTTGATTGGGATCAAAGGCTGAATCTTTGCGGTCCATAGAAACTGATCGAGAGTCTTGATGGGCGTCCCCTGCCGCGATCACAAGGAGGCGCCATGGCGAAATTCTTCCCCCTAAATTCTGGCCAACATGCCTCCGGGCTGGTCTTCGACGCCTCGCAATTCCCTCGTTCAAGGACGCGTCAGACAAGCCAGGATCCGACCCCTGGCCCGACCCGGTCATGCGCTGTGGTGGCCTGAACAACCACTTGCCGACTATTGTGGCAGTCCTGCCGCCCGTAGGCTCTCGATCAAACGGGCCAGGGCTTCCTCGTCTTTGTAAGGCTGGCTCTCGGCATACCTGCCAAGTGAAAATTTAGGCTCGATGGCAACGATCTCCTGAGCCAATTTTCCGGCCTGCTGATGTTGACCCAGTAGACTGTAGTCGCTGCACAGAACCACGAGAGCGTCGTAGTCGTCCGGGCTCAGCTTACGGCTGTGTTCGGCTGCGGAGATCGATTTTGCGATTTCGCCGGTGTCCCGGTAAGCCACTGCGAGCAATGTCATATACCACGATGGAAAGACGGGGGTGATGCGCATCGCCTCCTGGACCTTTGCGATCGCTTCTGAAGGCCGGCCGCAGTAGCAGAGTATGTTTGCCAGATAACTGTTCGCAGTCGGGCAGTTCGGGCGCAGCTCGACAGCCTTGTAACATGTCGCAAGCGCTTCCTCGTGATGACGATTCAAGAGATGAATGGATGCCAGGACAATATGCGCAAGGCCGTTGGATCCCCGCAGCTTGACGGCTTTATCTGCCCACAGTGCCGCTTGTGCGAGCGATTGCTCCTTTGACGTCGCCCATCCCCTGAACGCGTCCACCCAGAAAGTGAAGCACAGATAGGCAGGCCCCACCGGCGAATCGGGCTGGAGGCGGAAGACCGTTTCGAACATCTCCCGCGCCGCGGCGTTAGCTTCTCTCGACCCGGCGTAGAAAAGACTGAGCCCGCGATAGAAGGGATCGAGCGCTTCAAGATTGCTGATCGTGTTGTGGAGCAGCCATTTCTCGCCGCTCGCGAGCTTCACGTCGAGCGCCTTCAGAACCTCGGCCGTGATTTCGTCCTGCATGGCAAAGGCGTCATCCACCAGACGATCGTAGCGCTCGGCCCAAACGATCTGCCGCGCCACGACATCGGTCAGCTCCAGCATGGCGCGTATGCGCTGGCCCGACTTTTGCACAGCCCCCCGAAGGACGTAGCGGACGCCCAATTCACGTCCTGCCTGCTCGGCCGTCACATCAGTATTGCGATATCTATTGCAAGTTGCAGCGCCAATCAGGAACAGGCCGGAAGCATGAATGAGCGCCGCCTGAATGTTGAGCCGGAGTCCGTCTGCCAAGTAGTCGTGATCCGGTTCTCCGGTGAAATTGGCGAAGGGCAAAACGACAATGGAGGGCTTCTTCGGAATGGGCATGTTCTCGGTCGCCCAGGGGATATGCCGTGGCTCTGGCCCACCAGCCGCTGGCACGATCCGATAGACGTGGACCGGGTCGACGATATTCTTCAGTGTTTGCGCTCCGAGGTCCTCGAATCGCAGTTTGACGCGGTTCTTCACCTCGCTGAAAACAGAGCCGGAAACACAGATCATCCCGGGCTCGGCGATGCTTTCCAGCCGCGATGCTATGTTTACGCCATCGCCAAAAATGTCTGTGCCCTCGACCACAACCTCTCCCAGATTGACGCCGATGCGGAATTCAATCGTGCCGTGCCCGGGAACGTCGCGATTGCGCTCAACCATGCCGCGTTGTATCGCTGCTGCGCATTCCACCGCTGCAACCACACTTGAAAATACGACCAGAAGGCCGTCGCCGATCGTTTTGACAATGTGCCCGCCATGCTCGGCGATCTTCGGATCAATAAGATTGTCTCGGTGGGCCCGGAGGTCGGCCAATGTCCCGGCCTCATCCATCCCGACGAGGCGGCTGAATCCGACTACGTCAGCGGCAAGAATGGCAGTGAGCTTGCGTTCCATGGATGCTCCAACCGTTCGGAGCAAATCGATTGCTGGGGTGAAAGACTGATCAGATTCTGCGGGAGTGCACCGTCAAAGTCCAGTGTGCGCTTGCCAAGAGGGACGGTGAACAAAATTCGATCGTTGGCGCTCGTCCGCTATATTCCACCTGAAGCCGGATAGGGGCGAAAATGCCGGCATGCCTGGACATCGTCATCCGCCGGTCACGAAGAGTGGCCCCGACCTGGGCGGTCAGGGCCATTCTGCCAGGGTCAAAGCTTGCCGGTGCGGCCTCGACCCGTTCCTGGGCCTTTCTTGGGATATTTCGCGGCCTTGACCTGCTCGACACCTACAGCTCCCGTGCTGCACCGCGCGTCTCGCCTTCAGCGACACGAGCCATCAGATCCTATTGATCGCCGCGCTGAACACCGGTCTGGGCACCGGACCGATCATCGCAGGGATATAGTCCGTCAGGAAGAGCGCCCAAGCCGCTATCCAGCAGATGGCGGCAGCAGCGACGGGATCAAAATACGTCTGGCCTATCCAAGCACCGAAGACACGCAGCAGCGCCGAGAGCGACACAAGCGAGAATGCACAAGCCATGGACCTGCTCAGGATCAGGGTCTCTCCGTGGCGGTCCATGGCCGGCCGCATCATGAAGGCGGCCATCATTGTCCCCATCGCAGCGATGGTCAGCGCGTGCAGGGCGACATCCGGTGGAACCCGGCTGGGAAAAATCGCTGAAAGGCCGCTCAGCACGAGCGCCGCCGGCATCCAGGCGAAAGCGACATGCAGGATGAACAGGGCTGGGTAGCGGGCCGTTCTGAGGCTCTGCCATCCCATCATTTGCAACAAAAGCAGAGCGCCCGAAAACACCAGCACGAACCCTGACGATATTGTCGGCCAAGCGCGATCGAGAAAGGTCGCGGCAAGAATACCCGCGATCGCCAGGTGCGACATCTTTCGCCGATCATATAAGGGCCTCCCACGCGCCTTCCGATCCAACCATGACCGAGTCAAGGCGGGTACCGCGCGTCCGCCTATCAAAACGACCAGCAAGGCATAAACCGTCGGCGTCGGACCCGGGCCCTTGCCGATATTGGCTATGGCGCTTATGCCGAGAGCACATGTTCCAAGGGGAGCCCAGCACCGATCCCACGCACGGGAGGCCACGACGCCATGCGTCAACACCCCCGTCAGGAATACGAAATAGGCGGAGACTCCGATCGCGGCCGCAATAAAGGGCAGATGCCCTGTGAGCGCGCCAGTCAGGCGGGCGGCGCACCACAGGCAGGTGGCCACCAAGGTGACGGCCGAGGTGACGGGACCCCGCTTCGTCCAGGCTGGCAGGGCCGTCAGGAGATAGCCGCCTGCTGCTGCACCGGCCATGCCGAAAAGGAGCTCGCGGCTGTGCCACGTGACCCTCTCCGGCGCATATTGCTCGGGGAGAAGCCAGACCATGGGCGAGACAAGCGCCCATAGCCCCGCGAGAAAGAACAGCGGTCGATATGGCGCCCGCCAGATGGATCTCCAATCGGCCAACTTGTGCGTCAAACGACCGCCTGGGACTGAGTTTCGAAACGGGCGAACAAGACCGAGTTCTCGAGATGCATGTGCATCACCAGGTCGTCGGTGAACTTGCGCAGTCCCGTGTAGAGCGCGGTCCACGAGCCGCAGGCGCCGGGCGGCAGCGAAAGTCCATGCGTCACATGCTCGATCGTCCGGAGATGCTCTGCCTCCTCCTCATGCTCGCGGCGCATCTGCGCGATCGGATGGCCGATCACCGGGCTGCCGCCGCGCCGCATCATCGGGAACAGGACCTGTTCTTCCTTCATCATGTGGCTCTCGAGTTCGTCCCGCAGGCGCTCAAGCGCCTGGGAGAGGCCGATCGGGGCCGCAGGGTGGTCTCCGTGCACTCGCTCCACCTTCTGGGCGAGCGGGATGAGCCAGGCGAGCTCCGCGCGGTGCGTCTGGTGGTATCTGTCGAGAATATGTTCGATGAGATCCAATGTTTCTTCCGGCGCATCTCGTCTTGCAGAATTCGCGAGGGCTTCAAGCTCTGCAAGCAGCGCCGACGGAGCGAGACCCGCCTTGACGGCGGCTTCCGAGAGCCGGACGTTGCCGCCGCAACAGAAGCTGATGTCATGGCCCCGGAAGAGTTCCGCGGCTCCGGGCACCTCTGCTGCGATCACTGCCACCGTGTCGTCGAGGCCTATTCCCATCATGGTCTCCTCCTTGTCTGGTGTTGACTGCCAGGGCTGTCCTTGGCTCGCTGAAACGGCTCGCGAGCGCCCCTGAACTCGACACGTCTTGTGCAGAAGAGTGGCGCGGGCGTCTTTGTGCCTGCGCAAACAGGACGAAGCCGGGGGGCAGGAGGACCTATCCTCGCCACGACCTGCGCCGGAACAGCAGAAACCACCCAGTGTTGGAGGTCAGCGGGTCAGTGGGGCGGCTGGCCGACAGTGGCGTTTGTTTTGCCATCTCTTAGCAGTGGAGTTGTAGGGCCAGAGTGGAGGCGCACGAGCATCGCTTTGCGGTGTGCTCCTCACCGGATCCGCAGCCGGTCCCACGCAATCGGTCGATATCGGTGCAGGTTGGTATCAAGTCATATCTGAGCACTCCGCAACCTGAGAGCATTGCCGATCACGCTGACTGACGAGAGCGCCATGGCGGCTGCCGCGATGATCGGCGACAGTAACAGTCCGAGGGCGGGATAGAGCACGCCCGCCGCAACCGGGACGCCAGCCGCGTTGTAGATGAAGGCGAAGAACAGATTTTGACGGATGTTCCGCATCGTCGCGTGACTGAGCTGCCGCGCTCGCGCAATGCCCTGCAGATCGCCCTTGAGCAGCGTCACGCCAGCGCTCTCGATTGCCACGTCTGTCCCCGTTCCCATGGCAATCCCGACGTCGGCGGCGGCAAGCGCCGGGGCGTCGTTGACGCCGTCGCCCGCCATGGCGACAATCCTGCCGTCATTGCGCAGGCGCGCGACGATCTCGCTCTTGTGTTCCGGCAAGACCTCCGCCTCGACCTCCCTGATACCGAGCTTCCGGGCGACGGCATTGGCGGTGGTTTGGTTATCTCCGGTGAGCATTACCACCCGCACGCCGTCCTTCAGCAATGCGTCCACTGCGGCGGGCGTCGTCGCCTTGATCGGATCGGCTATTGCGAACAGTCCGGCCAGACGACCGTCGATGGCGGCGAAGATGACTGTCGCGCCTTCACGCCGCAGTTCTTCCGCTTCTCGCGAGAGGGCCGAGACGTCCACCTTTTCCTCGGACATGATCCGGTGGCTGCCGATGATGAGGCTGCGGCCCTCCACTGTCCCGGTCACTCCCTTGCCCACGGGGCTGTCGAAGTTCTCTGCCGTGGCGAGCGCCACGCCGCGTTCCCCGGCCGCCTCGACGATGGCCGCCGCGAGGGGATGTTCGCTCGACCGTTCGAGCGTCCCGGCCAGCCGAAGGAGCTCATTTTCCGAAATCTCATCCACGGCGACGATAGAGGTCACCTTGGGCTTGCCCTCGGTCAGGGTGCCGGTCTTGTCGACCACCAGCGTGTCGACCTTTTCGAAGCGTTCCAGCGCCTCTGCGTTCTTGATCAGCACGCCTAGGCTTGCACCCTTGCCGACGCCGACCATGATGGACATCGGGGTCGCGAGGCCGAGCGCGCAGGGACAGGCGATTATGAGCACCGCGACTGCGGCGACGAGTCCGTGCGTGAAGCGAGGTTCCGGGCCGACCGCCATCCATGTCGCGAAGGCAATGATGGCTACGAGGATGACGGCGGGCACGAACCAGCCCGACACTTCGTCGGCGAGGCGTTGAATCGGGGCGCGAGAGCGCTGAGCCTCGGCGACCATGCGGACGATCTGCGACAGCATGGTGTCGCGGCCGACCTTTCCTGCTTTCATGATGAAGCCGCCCGTCCGGCTCATGGTGCCGCCGATCAGTGTCGCGCCAACCTCCTTGGTAACCGGCATCGACTCTCCGGTGACCATCGATTCATCGACCGAGCTGCGGCCTTCCACGAGGGTACCGTCGACCGGGACCTTCTCGCCCGGGCGGACGCGCAGCCGGTCGCCGACGGCAACGGCTTCCAGCGGCACGTCCTCGTCGGCGCCATTGCTGCCGATGCGACGGGCGGTCTTCGGTGCGAGGTCCAGGAGAGCACGGATCGCGCCTCCGGTCTGCTCCCGCGCCTGCAGTTCAAGGACCTGCCCAAGCAGCACAAGCACCGTGATGACGGCCGCTGCCTCGAAGTAGACCGCAACGGCCCCCTCATCGGATCGGAACGTCGCCGGAAACAGACCCGGGGCAACCGTTGCGACCACGCTGTAGGTCCAGGCGACGCCTGTGCCCATGGCGATCAGGGTGAACATGTTCAGGTGCCGGGTGAGGATCGACTGCCAGGCCCTCTCGAAGAAGGGAGCACCCGCCCAAAGGACGACCGGGGTCGCGAAGACAAGCTGCAGCCAATTTGACACCTGGGGACCTAACAGCATGTGAAGATTGGTGAGGTGACCGCCCATCTCAATCGCCAGCACGGGGAGCGTCAGAACCAGCCCGATCCAGAACCGCCGCCGCATATCGGCGAGTTCCGGGCTGGAGCCCGTTTCGGCGGATATGGTCTCCGGTTCAAGCGCCATGCCGCAGATCGGGCAGTTTCCGGGACCGATCTGTCGTACCTGCGGATGCATCGGGCAGGTGTAAACCACGCCCTGCTGCTGCGCGTCCCCTTCGTCTTCGTCGCGAGAGGGTTTCACATGTCCATGGTGGTGATCGTGCCGGTGATCCTCAGGTCGGTGATGATGCTCATGCTCTTCCATTGGGAAATGTCTCCATAATGGTATTCGCCGACCACGAAGTGTGCGCCCGGCATCTCCGGACCAACAGGTCGCGTCTTTGCCGGGCGCGCCAAGTCTCCGTTATGTATAGGCGACGAAGGACATCATTCCCGATGCCATGTGATAGAGGTGATGGCAGTGCAGCGGCCAACGCCCCGGATTGTTGGCGTCGAAGGCGAAGGTCGCGCTTCCCATTGGCGGCACGAGGACCGTATCGCGCAACGCACCCGGGAAAGCCCTCCCATCAATGGCGGAAACCTGGAAGTGATGCCCATGCAAATGCATGGGGTGGGCCATCATCGACATGTTTCGCATGACGATCTCGACCCTTTCTCCTTCTCGGACATAGAGACTATCGGCGCCGTCGATCCCCCATTCGTAGCCGCTCATGCCGCCCGTCAGGGTCAATTCGAAACGCCTGTCAACCCGACGCGCGGCAATCGATGCGGTGGCTGCCAATTGCTGTTCGAGATCCAGGCCAATGATCGGACCGACTTCTACGCCGCGGGTTGCGAGCTTGCCCACCCTGGCTCCGGACGGAGCAAGGATGATGCCGGTGCGATGATCCGACCCTTCTCGCAATGCAAGAACCGGACTGGCCATGGCGGCCTTGGGGAGTTCGAGGCGGACATCCAGCCGTTGCCCCATGGAGATCGGAAAGCGCGTTGCGGAAACCGGCCGGATCAATTGCCCATCGACGGCGATCAACTCCCCGGTCAGCGCACCCGTATCAATCGTGAAGGCGGTCGCCGTCGCCCCGTTGATAATGCGCAGGCGAACGCGGCCTCCATTTTCGACCGCAACCACTTCCGGATCATCGAGCGTGCGGTCATTGGCGAGATAGGCGTCGTACTCGATGTCGTTCAGGTCCATGGGGACCATGCCCGGCGTCGCCATGCCGGACATGTGGCCTCCGTGCATATTGGCTGCCATGCCGGACATCGCATTGTGATCCATTGCGTGCCCGCCTGCCGAACTTTTCAGCGTGGCCAGCAGTTCCTCGGCCGGTGTGAAGGAGAAGTCATGAAGAAGAATGACCACGTCCTGCTCGTCGCGCTTCTTGTCTTCGGCGGTTTGCACGATCAGGGGCGCGGCAAGCAGTTTCTGTTCCTGGAGCGTATGGGCGTGCATCCAATGGGTGCCGCCGGGGCCGACCGGAAATGTGTAGCGCCTTGATTTCTTTGGCTCCAGAAGTGCGGCCGGGTTATCCGGCACGCCGTCCATATCCCACGGCGGGGCAAGCCCGTGCCAATGGATGAGCGTCGGCTCACCGCCTTCATTCGACAGGACGACGTCGAACAGCGTGTCCGCGTCGAGCGTCAGGCCGACGGTGCCGTCCGGTTGAACGAGCCCGAAGACCTCTGCGGCTCTCCCGTTTACCTCTAACACGCGCTTCTTTATTGATAGGGACGTAGGCCCGGGCCGGGCAGCGAGTCCCTTATTGCCGCGTATCGTCTCCGGCCATGCGGCGGTGGGAAAAAGCAGAGCGCCTGAGGCGGCGACTGCGACGCCTGACATCAGCCCGCCCAAGAATTCACGACGTTTCATCTGTTTGACCTCTCGTTCTGCGCCGGCCGTTGCCGGCAAAGGCCGCGTCCCTGAGATGCGACCATCGAAGGGCCGCCGTTCGAATGGCGGCCGCGTTTCATCAGGCAGATCGAGGAGGGCCAATGGCGGGTCGCGAGTTGATGCCGGCTATGGTGCGGTGCGGGTCGAGCTCTCGGTGACCGTCGGGCTTCAGGGCGATTGCGAAAAGGACTGGTGCCGGGAAGAGCGCGTTGCATAGGCTACAGGCGCTCTTGCAGCACGCCTTCTGGTCTCCAGGCTCGAAGTCAGCATGACGTGCCGGATCGCCTTGCGGAGAGACGGAATCTTCGCTGCTAACGATGTGTGGCTCACACTTGACGAGGCCGGCCTCAGCCATCGGCGTGAACAGAAACATGATTGCGGCCAGGATGGCCAGCAATTCTCTCGCGCGTTTCAGGACGGTCCGGCTGGCGGCGATCATGTTTCGCTCGACCCTTCGTGCTTTCAAGCACATTGCGTAGTGGTTGCAGGCTGCGCCTTGATCTTGATCAAACGGCCGCCGACGGTCACGCCACCGAGCCGCAGCAGGAATTCTTGAAAGACGCATGATAGCCAGCGTCGCTAATCGCTGCAATGAACGTGCCTGAACCAACCTCAGAGTCGATGGAAGCCGTCTTCGCCTCGAGATTCACTACGACTTCGGCATCAGGATCGATGGCTTTTGCTGCCCTCTCCACCGCCGCGGCGCAGTGCCCGCAGGTCATGTCGGGGATGTTGAAAAGATGCATCTGGAAGTCTCCGTTGATCCGACTTAAGCCAATATGGACTTTCCAACGATGGCAGGGTCAAGATGCTCTGCGCGAAATTATTTCGACAATGTCGACGTCGTTGTGACGTGCGGCCGGCCGACGCAATCTCTCGCCCGCCCGACGTCATTCCCGCCCTTGGCAGCGTATCACGCCAACAGGTGATGCGTGGCCACCGCCGTGACCTCGCGTGTCAGGTCCACGAGCCGGTCAGCGGCGAGGCGGTTCATCTGCCAGTAGAGAGGAACGTCGAGCGGCGTATCGGGGATCAGCTCGATCAATCGCCCGGTCGCCAGATGCTCGCCGACGAGGAGTGCCGGGTTCATGCCCCAGCCCATGCCGGAAAGACTTGCCTCGACGAAGCCTTGCGTCGAAGGAAGCCAATGGGTGGGAGGGTTGAAGTCTTCCGCGAACACCTGGTTCATCCACCGGTTTTGAAGCCTGTCCTTTTGGTTGAACGTCAACAAGGGCGCCTTGCCGATTGCCTCCTTCGTGACGCCCTGCGGAAAATGGCGGGCGACGAAATCGGGGCTCGCGGTGGCGTGATAGCGCAGGGCTCCGAGTGACACGCGCCGGCAGCCCTGAACCGGCTTTTCCAGACTGGTGACGGCAGCGATGACCTGTCCTCGCCGCAGCCACTCGGCGGTATGGTCCTGGTCGTCGACCGCGATGTTCAAGAGATAGGGGGAGCGGTTGGCGAAGCGTGTCATGGCTGTCAGGAACCATGTGCCGAGACTGTCGGCATTCGTTGCAATATGCAGCGTCACCCGCGGTTCCGGTTCCGTCGGATCGACAAGCGCGGGCAGATGATTGAACAGTTCGGCTTCGAGCATTCCGACATTTTCCATGTGCCGGCAGAGCCATTCCCCCTTCTCGGTGGCGGTGCAGGGACTGCCCCTCGCGATCAGCACGATGCCGAGGCGTTCCTCGAACTGCTTCACTCGCTGCGAAACCGCCGAAGGCGTCACATTGAGCAGGCCCGCGGCTTTCTCGAAGCTGCCGGTTTGCACGACCGCGAAGACGGCACGGAGCGCTGAATAATCGAGCATGGATTAGTTTTGCTTAATTGGAGTTAGTAGCATTAACTAGCCTGAATTCCTTAGCTGCGATAGCGGAAAAGCCCATCACAGTTCAGGAGCTTTGAGGCATGAGTTTTCCGGTTTACGGCACGGGCCTTGTGATGGGGCTCAGTCTGATCGTCGCAATCGGCGCGCAGAACGCGTTCGTGCTGCGCCAGGGGCTTCGCAACGAGCATGTATTTGCCGTCTGCCTCGCCTGTGCCCTGTCCGACGCCGTGCTGATCACGCTGGGTGTGACCAGTTTCCAGCAGATCGCGGCGCTGCTGCCCTGGCTCGACCCGATCATGCGCTATGGCGGCGCGGCCTTTCTGGTCTGGTACGGCGCCAAAAGCCTTCACTCAGCCTTTCACGCGTCGGGAGCGTTGAGGGTGCAGGAGGCGGGCTCATCGAACCTTCGGACGACCCTTTTCACCTGCCTTGCTCTCACTTGGCTCAATCCGCACGTCTATCTCGATACGGTCGTCCTGCTTGGTAGCATCTCGACCCGGTCTCCAGGATACGGGGCCTCCTTCGCGGCGGGCGCCGCGACCGGCTCATTCCTGTTCTTCTTTGCGCTCGGTTACGGCGCAAGCTGGCTGAGGCCGGTGTTCTCCAAGCCGGCAGCGTGGCGAATTCTGGAAACGATCATCGCTCTGACGATGTGGTCGATTGCCTTGAGCCTGCTGGCGAAGATGTAGCTGCCCTTCTTTTCCGCGGCGCTTGCGTGAAAGCGATGGCGACGGCAAAGATAGAGACAGCGCTCCTCATCGATCGATCTGCAGCAAACAACACGGAACAGGTTTTCGAATTGTCGACCGAATTCCACCATCTCCTGATCGTCTATACCGCCTACGTGATCGCGGCCGGAAGCCCCGGTCCCAGCACAATGCGGATCATGGGGGTGGCGATGCATAGCGGAAGGCGCGCAGCCCTCATGCTTGCCGCCGGCGTCGTCAGCGGATCGCTCTTCTGGGGGGCGATGGCTGCGACAGGCGTTTCCGCAGTCATGACCCGTTATGCGGAAACCCTGGTGGTTCTCAAGATTCTGGGCGGTCTATATCTCCTCTATCTCGCCTTCAAGGCCGGCAAATCCGCGTTCGCCTCAGAGGCAGATGCTGCGCAGGCGGGAGCGAACGGTGCCGTCCTGACCGGGGCGGAGCTCTATAGGCGCGGGTTGCTCATGCATCTCAGCAATCCGAAATCGATCCTTGGCTGGATTGCCCTTGTCACTCTTGGGCTTGGACCGGATTCGTCATGGCAGACGCTCGCCGCGATCCTCGGCGGCTGTGCGGTGCTGAGCGTCGCCATCTTCGGCGGCTATGCGATCATTTTCTCGACCGCACCGATGGTTCGCCTGTACCGCCGGGCGAGGCGCTGGATCGAGGGGCTGCTGGCCATATGCTTTGGCTTTGCCGGGCTGCGGCTGGTATTGTCGCGCGTATAGCGCCGACTATTCCACGGGCTCCTGCACCCGCTCCGTCGCCGGCTGGGCGAGAATCTTGCCGATCAGTCGCTGACAGCGTTCGGCCATGAAGTCGATGATCAGTCGGACCTTCGGGTCCTGGAAGCGTTTGTGCGGATAAATCGCGGCGAGCTGGGCGCCGAGCGGTGGGGTGTCTTTTAGGATCGGCAGCAGCCTGCCCTCGTCGATATGGTGCTTCACCTCGAAGAGCGGCTTGTTGATGATGCCGCGCCCGTCGAGCGCCCATTCGGTGAGCACGTCGCCGTCGTCGGAATCATAAGGGCCGGCCACCTCGAATTTGCGTACGCCCTCCGGCGTCTGCAGCGTCCAGTAATATTCCTTGGAGCCGGGATAGCGCAGCAGCAGGCAATCGTGGCGCCCGGTGATGAGTTCGTCCGGCGTCGCCGGCACGCCGCGCTTCTCGAAATAACCGGGCGAGCCGCAGAGCACCCGGTCGCAATTCATGATCCCGCGCATGCGCAGGTTTGAGTCTTCGAGGATGCCGAGCCGGAAGGCGACGTCGACGCCCTCCGCCAGGATGTCGACATTGCGGTCCGAAAGACGCAGCCGCACCTCGATATCCGGATACTTGTCATGGAACTCGGGGATGCCGGAGGCGATCAGGCGCCGCCCCATGCCGAGCGGTGCGGTGATGCGAAGCGCGCCCTTGGGATTGCGGGAAAGATCGGCGACGGCGCTTTCGGCCTCATCGACAGCCTCGAGGATCTTGACGGCGCCGTCATAGAAGACGCGGCCATGTTCCGTCGGCGTCAGCTTGCGGGTCGTGCGGTTGAAGAGGCGAACTCCCAATTGCCGCTCCAACTCCTTGATTCTGTTGCTCGCAACCGCGGGCGTCACGCGCTGGTCGCGACCGGCGGCCGATAGCGTTCCAAGTTCCACCACGCGCACGAAAACGCGCACATTATCGAGATAGGACATGCTCCGCCTCAGGTTCTTAGGAGCTGAAATTACCGTACCGGCACCATCTCCATTTTATAGTTTTTTTTGAAAGAGTTGGTCATCCCTTGGACGTTCCCGCTCGCTCAAGCAATGACACATAATGCGCCCCAATGCATGTCGCTCAAACCTGGGCAGCGGTTTGGGACGACGACATGCACAAAACAAAAAATCCAAAGCGCGTCACGTGAACGCGTTGAACGCGATGCGCCTTGGAGAAATGGGAGATCCCGCATGTACGAATATGCCATTGCCTGGGACTGGCTGACATTTGCCGTAAGGTGGCTGCATGTCATCACCGGCATCGCCTGGATCGGCTCGTCCTTTTATTTCGTGGCCCTCGATCTGGGCCTGAGGCAGCGTTCGGGTATGCCTGTCGGCGCCTATGGCGAGGAGTGGCAGGTGCATGGCGGCGGCTTCTATCACATTCAGAAATATCTGGTGGCGCCGGATAACATGCCCGAGCACCTCACCTGGTTCAAATGGGAGTCCTACGTCACCTGGTTGTCCGGTTTCGGCATGCTGGCCCTCGTCTATTACGCCGGCGCCGACCTCTATCTGATCGATCCGAGCGTGCTCGACGTCTCGAAGCCGGCCGCGATCACCATTTCGCTCGCCTCGCTTGCCTTCGGCTGGCTTGCCTATGACGCGATCTGTCGTTCGCCGCTCGGCAGGGACAATACGCGGCTGATGGTGCTGCTCTATTTCGTGCTCGTCGCCGTCGCCTGGGGATACACCCAGCTCTTCACCGGCCGCGCCGCCTACCTGCATCTCGGCGCCTTTACGGCCACGATCATGTCTGCCAACGTGTTCTTCATCATCATTCCCAACCAGAAGAAGGTGGTTTCCGACCTGATCGCCGGTCGAGCGCCGGATCCTGCACTCGGTAAACAGGCGAAGCAGCGCTCGACGCACAACAACTACCTGACGCTGCCAGTCCTGTTCCTGATGCTGTCGAACCATTATCCGCTGGCCTTCGGCACCGAATACAACTGGACCATCGCCTCGTTGGTCTTCCTGATGGGCGTCACCATTCGCCACTGGTTCAACACCCGCCACGCCCGCCAGGGCAGCCCGACCTGGACATGGCTCGTCACGGCCCTCCTGTTCATCGTCATCATGTGGCTTTCGACCGTTCCCAGGGTTCTCTCTGAGGGTGGGGAGGCGAGGGCCTCGACCAGGGAACAGGCGGTGGTCGCGACGGCGGACTTCTCCAAAGTACGCGACACGGTGCTTGGCCGCTGTGCCATGTGCCATGCGCGCGAGCCTGGCTGGGAGGGACTGATCGTTCCGCCGAAGGGCGTCGTCCTCGAGACCGACGGTGACATCATAGCGCATGCTCGCGAGATCTATCTGCAGGCGGGGCGATCGCGGGCAATGCCGCCCGCCAATGTCACCGGCGTCAGCGATGAAGAACGGCAATTGCTCGCCTCCTGGTACGAGACCGCCGTGAAGGAAGGAAAAATCCAATGAACGACCTCTTGATCCGCGGCCGGGTGCTGACTTTCGTCCGGGAGCCCCAGGGCATGGAGGACAGCGAGTCCTATCGCTTTTACGAGGATGGCGCGGTTCTCGTCAGCGGCGGCAAGATTACCGCCGTCGGGCCTTACGGCGACGTGGCGGCCGCGGCCGGAGAGCACGTGCAGCTCATCGATCATCGTCCGCACCTCGTCCTGTCCGGCCTCATCGATACGCATCTCCATTTTCCCCAGACCCAGGCGATCGCCTCCTATGGAGCCCAGCTTCTGGAGTGGCTGAACACCTATATCTTTGTCGAGGAGCAGAAATTCAGGGAAGCCAAACACGCGGCCTTCATCGCCGGCCGGTTCATGGATGAGCTGATTTCCAACGGCACGACCGCCGCCGTTGCCTATTGCTCGGTGCATCCGGAAAGCGTCGACGCCTTTTTCGCGGCGGCGGAAGAGCGCAACATGCTGATGATCGGCGGCAAGGTGATGATGGATCGCAACGCCCCCGAGGCGCTGCGCGACACGCCGCAACGAAGCTACGACGAAACGAAACGGCTGATCGGCAAGTGGCACGGCCGCGGCCGTGCGCATTGTGCGATCAGCCCGCGATTTGCGATCACCTCGACCCCGGAACAGATGGAGATGGCCCGGGCGCTCGTCGCCGAGCACCCGGCCTGCTACGTCCAGACGCATCTTTCGGAAAACAAGGATGAGATCGCCTTCGCCACCTCGCTCTACCCGGCGGCGCGCGACTATACCGACATCTATGCCCGCTATGACCTTCTTGGCCGCAAGACATTGCTCGGCCATTGCATCTATCTGAGCGATAGGGAAATATCCGTGCTCGCCGAGACGGGCGCCGTCGGGGTCTTCTGCCCGACTTCCAACCTCTTCCTCGGCAGCGGCCTCTTCGATCGCGACCGCTTCGACCGGCTCGGCGGCCGCTATGCGGTGGCAACCGATGTCGGTGCAGGCACCAGCTTTTCGATGCTGGAGACCATGGACGAGGCCTACAAGATCTTGCATCTGCAAGGCCAGCGGCTCTCGCCCCTCCATTCCTTCTATATGATGACGCTCGGCAACGCGCGGGCCCTTGGTCTGGAGCATCGGATCGGCTCGCTGCATGTCGGCGCGGACGCGGACATCGTCGTGCTCGACAGCCGCGCGAAATCCGCAATGGAACTGAGGATGCAGGTCGCGTCCTCACTCGCCGAAGAGCTCTTCATCCTGCAGACGATGGGCGACGACCGCTGCGTCGCCGAAGTCTATGTCGCAGGCAAGCCAATGAAGCGGAGAAGAGATGGTAACGGGTTGGAGATGGCACAGGTGGCGCATCGTCGCCCTCGCGATCAGGCCGAAGAAGCGGCTGTAACGGTCTGATTCTCCACGAGATTGAGGCCTACGCATCGTCCGGCAATCGCCCCCTCTCCTCGGGTTAAACCTGGATTGAACTCAGGGTTAAACCCGAGGACGAGGATGACGGAAGTGGAGGAGGAGGCCTACGGTAAGGAGCCAGTGCTCGCTCGAGGACGCTTCCCCTCCAACGTCATGGCCCTCATGCCGCCCGTATGTCAGTTTGCGAGAAATCGTTGCCCTTGTAGAGCAGCGGTTCACCGCTCACTGCGAGTGTATAGGAAAGCAATCGTCGAAGTTCAGTCCGGCCGGATGTCGGCCTTTGCCAAAACGTCGTCAGGCGCGGCGCGCCTGGTCGGCATGCTCCGCTTCGGCGGGCACGATTTCAACGCCCACCTTGTGCAGCCACAGGTCCAACTCGCTGCCGCCGGCTTCGCCGAGACGCGTTTCGATCACCCTTGCAGTCTCGAGCAGGGTGGCGGCCGAAATCAGGCGGACAGGATCGGCGGCGATGCGGCGCTCAAATGGGGCCGCTTCCGGTTCATAGAGTGCGATCGCGACAATGTATCGATCACCATCAGCTGGGCAACCCGTTCTCGTCGTAGCCGATGATCTCGTCGGCGGAACGGTCATCAAGAACGGGCAGCGCACTCCAGCGCCGACGGCTGGCTGCCATATCCTCCAGCAAGGCAGCCTGGGGGGCGTCTGAACCGAAGCGACGCAGACGTTCTTCCAACGCACGGCGGGTGGCGAGCGTGATCGATTCCCCGGTGCGTTCGGCAAGCGTGCGTGCCAGTCGCTCGGTCTCGGGATCTTTGATGCTGAGTGCCATGAATAGGATACTTGGTTCCTGACCGTCCGTATTCTACCTGATACCATATCCTCGCCCGGAGAGGCCACGACAAAGCTCGACCGGAACATTCCCTCGGCCTGATCTCTTCGGGTGAACCGCGACCCGGACGCCGCCGCGGAGGCGGCGGGCGGTGCTTTCCCGGAACAATATGCCAGCCATGGTGTTGAGCCGGGGGAGGCCAACCAAGCCGTGATGCATGTGCCCGACGCAACCTACCGGCTGCAGTTCCGCAACGGGATGGACTTCGCCAAAGCCGTGGAGTTGATCCCGCATTTCGTGTCGCTCGGCATTTCCCATCTCTACGCATCGCCCGTCTTCACCGCCGTCGAGGGCTCGACGCATGGCTACGACGTGGTCGACTATAACGAGATCGATCCGGCTCTCGGCGGCGAAGAAGGTTTCCGCAGCCTTGTCGCGGCGCTTAAGGCGCAGGGGCTCGGCATCATCCTCGACATCGTGCCGAACCATATGGCGGCGCATCTTCAGAATGGCTGGTGGCACAGCGTCATCGAATGGGGCCGCGCCAGTGCCCATGCCGGTCATTTCGACATCGACTGGCATCAGCCCTTGACGCTGCCATTCCTCGGCCGGTGCTTCGAGGAGGAGCTTGAAGCCGGCGCCGTCCGGGTCGCCTTCGATCGGGGCCGCAACTGTCTCGCCCTCGACTATTCCGGCGCGCTTTACCCGCTTCATCCGGAAAGCTACGGACTGGTGCTCGAAGGCGCGGAGCCGACGGTCGCAAAAATCGCCGCCATCGCCGCGGCCGCGGAGCCCCGGGAGGCGGACCGGTTTCATTCCCGGCTTGCGTCGCTTCTGCAGACGCCGGCGCTGATGGCCGCACTGGACACGCAGCTCGCAAGGGTCTCCACCGACCGTCAGCGCATGCAAGCCTTGCACGCGCTGCAGCCGTGGCGGCTGATGGACTGGAGAAGCGCACGCGACCATTTGAGCTATCGCCGGTTCTTCGAGATCGCCGGGCTCGTCGGCCTGCGCGTCGAGGACCCGTCCGTCTTCGCGGATACGCATCGGCTGGTGCTCACCCTCGTCCGGGAAGGGCTCGTCGATGGGCTCCGGGTCGACCATATCGATGGCCTTGCCGATCCCGAACAATATCTCGATCGGCTGCGGCACGCGGTCGGCAACCGGACCTTCATCGTCGTCGAGAAGATCCTCGAGGCGGAAGAACCCCTGCCGCCGGAATGGCCGGTCGAGGGCGCCACCGGCTACGAATTCATATCGGCGCTCGCGGAACTGCTCGCCGAGGAAGAGGCTTCCGATCTCTGGAACGGGACGAGCGGAGCGCAAGCGGCAGCCGCGATCCGCGAATGCAAGCTGATGCTGCTCCGCCATAACTTCCATGCGGAGGTGACGCGGCTGGCGCGGCTCGTGGAGGAGGAGAGCGCGGGCGGCCGCACCGCCGAGGCCGTTCGCCAACTGATCGCGGCGCTTCCCGTCTACCGGACCTATGTTACGGACCGCGGCGCAACGGCGCGCGACCGTCGGATCATCGAAGAAATCGCCGCCAGGGCTTCGGACGCGGCCCCGGCCGTGCAGGCGGAGATCGAGGACGTTGCCGCCGCGCTGCTCGGGGACGGGGCGGCGCAAGGAGAATTCCGGACGCGGTTCCAGCAGTTGAGCGGCGCCGTCATGGCCAAGGCCGTGGAGGACACCTATTTCTATCGGCGCGGCGACTATCTGGCGGCAAACGAGGTGGGCGCGGATCCCCGTTGGCGGCCGGGCGGCGTGCGCCGCTTCCATGCGATGATGCTCCGTCGCGCGAGCGAAATGCCGAAGGGGCTCTCGGCGACATCCACCCATGACACCAAGCGCGGCGAAGATGCGCGCGCCCGGCTCCACGCGATCGGCGAGGCGCCGGACCTCTGGGCAACTGCCGTTGCCCGCTGGCATGAGATGAATGCGGCAGCGATCCATTGCTTGCCTTCGGGCGTAACTCCGGAAGCCGCGATGGAGCAGTTTCTTTACCAGAGCATTCTCGGCGCCTGGCCGGTCGAGCTTATCGGCCAAGGTTCGCTTCCGGCGCTTCGCGAGCGCATGCAGGCCTTCGCCGTCAAGGCCGCCCGGGAGGCGAAGCTCAGGACGAACTGGGAGGAGCCGGACCAACATTATGAAGCGGCGGTCACGGCGTTTCTGGCGGCGGTTCTCGATTGGCGCAACCGGATCTTCCTCGACGATTTCGAGAGGGTTGCACGGCCCTTCATTCGGGCCGGGCTGGTCAACAGCCTCTCGCAGACCCTGGTGAAGCTGACCGCGCCGGGAATTCCGGACATATACCAGGGCAGTGAGCGCCTCGATCTCTCCCTCGTCGATCCCGACAATCGCCGGCCGTTCACGCCGGTTTCCCTTTCGGCTGAACAGCCGCGAAGCCCGACGAAAGGCAATTTCGAGGATTGCAAGCAATGGCTGATCGCCGAATGCCTTCGCTATCGGCGGCAAATCGGAGCAGATCTGATGAGGCGGGGCGATTACCGTCCCGTCGCGGTGGAGGGACCCGCCGCCCGCCACGCGGCCGCCTTCCTGCGCCAAAGGGCCGAGGAATGCGCGATCACCGTCGTGCCGCGGCTCGTCCTCGGCCGCCTGGATGAGACGAGGCTCCACGTCCGGCCGGAACTATGGCGCGACACCGCGCTGGTCTGGCCCGAAGAGGGCGAGCCCAGGCAGTTCCAGAACCTGCTGACCGGAAAGCTGATTGCGGCGCGGCGCCGGCTGCCGATCGGCGAGATCTTCGGCGGTTTTCCGGTCGCCTTCCTTATCCAGGCATGAGGGCGGGCAGGCTTGAGGACAGGTCGTATCACACGCTTCCGAGCCGGCGGATATTGCCCGCAAGCTCGAGACCGAGCCGGAGCGACGCCGCCGTCGCGCCGACGATCTGCGGCAACAGCAGCCATTCGAGCGTCCAGGCCGCTCCGGAGCGCTCCTGCTCGTGCACCAGCGCATGATGAATGCCGGAAACCTGGGTCGCGTTGAAGCGCGCGAGGCTCACCAGCACCTCGGCGGCGACCGGATTCTCCTTGTGCGGCATGGCCGAGGAGGCGCCGCCGCCGGAAAGCACGATTTCGTCGCCGGCCTGCGCCATCAGCGCCACGTCCTGGCCGAACTTGCCGAGGCTGCCGGTGACGAGCGACAAGAGGTGAACGAAATCGGCGATGGCCGAGCGCTGGCTGTGCCATTGCGGCCAGTCGATGAGGGAAAGCTCCTCCGCGAGCGTTTCGCGCACCGCATCGGCCTTGTCCCCGAGCTTGTCGAGCGTGCCGGCCGCGCCGCCGAACTGCACGGCAAATACGCTCGCCTCCATGGCATCGAGCCGGTCCTGCTGGTCGAGCAGCGGTTCGAGCCAGGAATGCAGGCGATCGGCAACGGTGATCGGAATGGCCGCCTGCATGCGGGTGCGGGCGGTGAGCGGCCGCGGCCCCCATTGTTGCCCGCAGTCCTCGAGCGCCGATACCACGGCGCCGAGCCGGCCGGAGAAGAGCCCGGCGATCGCCTTCAGGCGCAGCATCAGGCTGGTGTCGATCACGTCCTGGCTGGTGGCGCCGAAATGAACGTACTCGGCCGCCTCTTCGCCGACGGCGCGACGCAATTGCCGGACGAGCTCCGGCACCACGACCCCATCGATCGCCGTCGCCCGCCGCAGGGCCGCGACATCGGGGGAAAAGCCCCGGCAGGCGGCGGTAATGCGATCGGCCGCGGCCTCCGGTATTATGGCATGCCGCGCCTCGGCCCGCGCCAGCGCCGCCTCGAAGGAGAGCATGGCGCGGATGTCGGCGGCCACGGAAAACTCCGCCGCCACCGCCTCGTCGCCGAGGAGGCCGGAAAGATAGGGATGGTCGAAGGCCGAATAGGTCATGGCACGTCTCCAGCTTTCACGTCCTCCGGCCACGCGGGTGGACGGAGATCACGGCACGACGTGCCAGGGAAGGATCAAATATCCAGGAAGACCGTTTCCTTCTCGCCCTGGAGATGAATGTCGAAGAGATAATTAGGCGCCGTGCCGCCGGCGACAAGCGTTTCGGCGCGGTGGCGATGCTCGATCCGGCAAAGCAGCGGGTCCTCGGCATTGGCCGCCGGCTCGTCCGGGAAATACATGCGCGTGTGCAGGCCGAGATTGATGCCGCGGGCGACGATCCAGAAGGTAATATGCGGAGCCATCAAACGGCCGTCGCTCACCGGCACCCGGCCCGGTTTGACGGTCTTGAAGGTGAAGACGCCGTCCTCGGCGCCGGTCGGGCAGCGGCCCCAGCCGGTGAAGTTCGGGTCCGCCGTGCCGCGGCGTTCCGAGGGCGAATTGTAGAGCCCGGCGGCATCCGCCTGCCAGATCTCGACCAGCGCGTCCTTGAGCGGCACGCCCGCGCCGTCGATCACCCGGCCGGTCACGGTGACGCGTTCGCCGCGCGTCTTGTCATTCACCATCGCCGAGCCGAGATCGCTCTCGTAGATGCCCGGGATGCCGCAGAAGTTCGGCGTGAGCCCGATATGCACATAGGGACCCGCCGTCTGCGATGCGGTTTCCTTGAGGTAGCCAAGATCCTGTACCATCGGTGTCCCCCTCAATTGCCTTCTGGCCGGTTCTCGAAGAAGGTCGAGCGGCGGCCGCGCAGCACGATGTCGAACTTGTAGGCCCGTGCGTCCATCGGGATCGTATTGGCCCAGTCGAGCGGCGCGATCAGCTGCTCGATCGCCCGCCGGTCCGGGATCGTGCCGACGATCGGGCACTTCCAGATCATCGGATCGCCCTCGAAATACATCTGGGTGATCAGCCGCTGGGCAAAGCCGTGCCCGAAGATCGAGAAATGGATATGCGCCGGCCGCCAGTCGTTGACGCCGTTCGGCCAGGGATAGGGCCCCGGCTTGATGGTGCGGAAGCAATAATAGCCGTTTTCGTCGGTGATCGTGCGGCCGCAGCCGCCGAAATTCGGATCGAGCGCTGCCAGATAGCTTTCCTTCTTGTGGCGGTAACGCCCCCCCGCATTCGCCTGCCAGAATTCGAGCAGCGCGCCCGGAACCGCGCGGCCGCGCTCGTCCAGCACGCGTCCATGCACGATGATGCGCTCGCCGATGGCGCTTTCGCCGGGTTTCGCGAAATTATGGATCAGGTCGTTGTCGAGCTCGCCGAGCATCGAATGGCCGAAGACCGGACCGGTGATCTCGGAGATCGTGCCGTCGAGCGATAGCAGAGCCTTCTGCGGCGAGCGCAGCACCGAGGTCTTGTAGCTAGGGGTGAAGGCCGGCGGATGCCAGCCGCGGTCGCGCGGGAAGAAGGCGCCCGTTTCGGGTCGGCCGTTGTCACGGTTGGACATGTTCGCTTTTCCCTCCCTAAACCGCCCTCTCGGCGTTCATCTCGGCAAACGTCCTCTTGGCGATCTTGATGGCGTGGTTGGCCGCCGGCACGCCCGCATAGATCGCCACATGCAGCAGCGCCTCGCAAATGTCCTCGCGGCTGGCGCCGGTATTGGCGGTGGCGCGCACATGCATGGCCACTTCCTCGTCTTGGCCGAGGGCGGCAAGCAGCGCGATCGTGACGATCGAGCGCTCGCGCTTCGTTAAGCCCGGCCGCGACCACACATGACCCCAGGCCGCTTCGGTGATCAGCTCCTGGAAGGGCCGGTCGAAATCCGTCGCCGCCGCCTCTGCCCGATCGACATGCGCATCGCCGAGAACGGCGCGGCGCGTCGCCATGCCCTGACGATGGCGATCGGAAGGTGCTTGGCCGTCACTCATGGGATTTCTCTCCAGTCAGCACAGATTCCAGAAAGCCGCGCAGCACCGCAAGCAGCGCCTCCGGCTGCTCGATGCAGGGGATATGCCCGGCGTCGCGGATGATCTCGAAGCGGGCGCCGGGAATGAGCCCGGCGGTGGTGCGCACCAGATCGGGCGGCGTCGAGCCGTCCTGGTCGCCGGCAATGCAGAGAACCGGCACGGCGATCTTCCCGGCCGCGTCGGTATAGTCGGCGTCGCGGATCGCCGCGCAGGTGCCCACATAGCCCGCCACCGGCTGGCGCACCAGCATGTTGCGATAGCCGGCGAAGGCCACGTTTTCCGGCCGGCGGAAGGCCGGCGTGAACCAGCGCTCGAGCACGCCGTCGGCGATCGCCGCAAGCCCCTTTGCCTCGACCGCGGCGATGCGTTCGTCCCACATCTCGGCCGTGCCGATCCTGTGGGCGGTGTTGGAAAGCACGAGCGCCCGCGCCAGTTCGGGGCGGCGCTGACAAAGCGCCTGCGCGATCAGGCCGCCGACCGAAAGCCCGCAGATGATCGCTTGTCCGACGGCGAGCCGGTCGAGGAGGCCGGCAAGGTCGGTGGCAAGCTCCTCGATCGAATAGGGGCCCTCGCCGATATCGGAAAGGCCGTGGCCGCGCTTGTCATAGAGAAGGATCGTGTGATCGGAGGCAAGCGACAGCGTGACGTCGCGCCAGATGCGAAAATCCGTCCCGAGCGAATTGATGAAGACGATCACCGGCTTGTCCGTGACGGCGCCGATCAACCGGTAATGGATCGCAATGTCGTCGATGTGGGCAAATTGCACGGCGTATCTCCTCCCTCTCCAAAATGATTATTTCAACTGGTTAGGTAAAATGATATTTCGTCGTCCTCAATTAACCCCAGGGTTATGGGTGGTCCATGATCGATACTCGGATCAAGTTTCGCCATCTGCAGACATTTGTCGAGGTCGCCCGCCAGAAGAGCGTCGTGAAGGCGGCCGAGCTTCTGCATGTCACGCAGCCCGCCGTCACCAAGACCATCCGCGAACTCGAGGACGTGCTGGGCGTCGCCGTCATTGTGCGCGAGGGGCGCGGCATCAAGATCACCCGTTACGGCGAGGTGTTCCTGCGCCATGCCGGGGCGGCCCTGACGGCTTTGAGGCAGGGGCTCGATTCCGTCTCGCACGAGCGCGTCGGCGATCTGCCGCCGCTCCGCGTCGGCGCGCTGCCGACCGTGTCGACGCGCGTGATGCCCCACGCCATGACGCTCTTCCTGAAGGAGAACACCGGCGCCCGGATCAAGATCGTCACCGGCGAGAACGCGGTGCTCCTGGAGCAATTGCGTGTCGGCGACCTGGATCTCGTGGTGGGCAGGCTTGCCGCACCCGACAAGATGACCGGCTTTTCCTTCGAGCATCTCTTCTCCGAACAGGTGGTCTTCGCCGTGCGCGCCGGCCATCCGCTGCTCTCCGGCGGAGAGTCGATCTTCGCGCATCTCGGCGACTATCCGGTGCTGATGCCGACCCGGGCCTCGATCATCCGTCCCTTTGTCGAGCGCTTCCTCATTGCCAACGGCATTGCCGGGCTGCCGAACCAGATCGAGACGGTGTCCGATGCCTTCGGCCGCGCCTTCGTGCGTCAGAGCGACGCCATCTGGATCATCTCGAACGGCGTCGTCGCCGCCGACGTCGAGGACGGCGCGCTTCAGATCCTGCCGATCGATACCAGCGAGACCCGGGGGCCTGTCGGCTTCACCATGCGCACCGACGCCATCCAGTCGCTGCCGCTCTCGATCCTGATGCAGACGATCCGCGAAGCGGCGGAGACGGTCGTCACCAAGGATTACTGAGACCCTGTCCGGCAGGATCAGCGTCCGGGCGTTCCAGCGCCGCGCGTGCACGGGCGGCGGATTCGACTGCAAATGGCGCGAGGCCGGGAAATATGGTTAAATGGCGGCCATGGCATGGCAATCCGTGCCTAGCGCATCGGCCCGAAAATCGTACCCGATTTTCGGAAAGCTCGATGCGCAGATTAAAAGAGTTACAGCGACCTTTGCGCGTCTGAAAAGACGCGCGGCGCTGTAATACAAGCAGGGAGGAGAAAATGCGCGAAGCAAAAGCGCCATCCCGGCGGTTTTTCCTGAAAACGAGCGGACTTGTAGCGGGATCTGCCGCCACCCTTCTGGCCGCACCCTGGGTGCGCAAGGCCGGAGCGGCCGATACGATCGTCTGGAAAGTGCAGACCTCATGGCCGGCCGGCGTCGGCCTGGAAACCTTCCAGAGCTGGTGCGGCAGCATCAAGGAAAAGACCGGCGGCGAACTCGAGTTCCAGCCCTTCAAGGCCAAGGATATCGTCGGCGATTTCGAGCTCTTCGACGGCGTCAAGAACGGTGTCCTCGAAGCGATGAATTCGTTTTCCTTGTACTGGGCCGGCAAATTGCCGGCGACGGCCTTTCTGAGTTCCTACACCATGGGTCTGCGTTACCCGCATGAATGGGACATCTTCTTCTATTCGAAGGGCGGTCTGCAGGCGGCGCGCGATATCTATGCGGCGCAGGGGCTCTATTACGTCGACAGGATTCACCACGGCCCCAACATCATCCATTCGAAGACGCCGATCCGCTCGATCGACGATTTCAGGGACCTGAAGCTGCGCGTTCCGGGCGGCATGATCGCGGAGACTTTCGCCAAGGCCGGAGCAAAGACGACGCTGCTTCCCGGCGGCGAGGTTTTCTCTGCGCTGGAGAAGGGCACGATCGATGCGGCCGACTATACCGGTCCGGCGGTCAACTGGGCACTCGGCTTCCAGCAGGTGACCAAATACATCTCGATGGGACCGCCAGGCTTGATGTCGCTCTACCAGCCGGTCGACCTCATGGACTTCGCCGTCAACATGAATGTCTGGAACAACCTGCCCGACAAGCTGAAACAATTCGTCGAGGATGAAATCGAGGTCTATTCCAACATTCACTTCGGGGCGATCCAGAAGGCCGATATGGAGGCCTGGCAGAAGTTCACCGACGCCGGCATCGAGATCAACCGGCTCGGGCAGGACGATCTGCAGCGCTTCCAGGAAATCGCCGTGCCGATCTGGTTCGAATGGGCGAACAAGGACAAGGACGCAGCCCGCATCTTCAAGCTCCAGCTCGAGATGATGGAAAACCCGACCCTCGGTTATGTCACGCCCGACATGTATCAGGGCCTGTCGGTCGACCTCTAGGCAGCCCGTTACCCGGCCAGGCAGGAGCTCTGGTCGACCTGATATCGTTGGACGTCGCTAATGCAGATGAGTTGAAGCTGGGAGCGGGAGGAAGGCGGCACGCATTTTCCCTCGTCCGGCTCCGAGGCTGATCCGCCCGCCCCCGTTGGGGGCGGGTGCTCTCTGGTTCCCTGTGGGGTCGTTTGATGCCGTCGCTCACCTTTATCATGCCGCACTGGCTCTATTGGGCAAGCCTCGTGGTTTTTCCGCTGATCGCGGCCTTCCTGGTCTATCGCGAGCGCGGGCGGCGCGAAGCCGGCCGGCCGAACCTGTTTCTCGCCTATCTGTTCCTGGTCTTCGCCGGCTTTCTCGGGATGCACCGCTTCTATCTGAGGAGCGCGTGGGGGCTGCTGTTCATTCCCTTCTTCCTGGCAGTTCTTTGGACCAGCGCCGAGGTGCGGGTGGAGCGCGAAGCGCTGTCCTTGGCGCGCTCCGAAGCCCAGCGGGCCGAGCGGCTGGTCACGCGCGCAACGGCCGACGTCGCAAGGAACCGGGAAGGGGCGGCCGACCGGCTCGCCGAAGCCGATGCGGCTGCGCAGACCACACGCGCCGAACTGAGCGCGGCCGTCGCCGGGCTCGAGCGTTCCAATCGCAACGCCCGGATCGCGGGAATTCTGCTCGGCCTGCTGCTTCTCGGCGATGCATTTCTGATGCCCGGTCTGGTCCGGCGAAGACGCGAGCGCGAGGCGGCTGCCCCCRCCGCGGCACCGGAGCCTCTGACGCAGGCCGTGCCCAGTTCACCGGTCAAACCGCCGCTGCCGCTGCTCCGGCCAATAGACCGGCTGGTGCAGGTAACGGGTGAACTCGTCGCCTACTGGTCGGTGCTCGCCGTCTTCGCCTATTACTACGAAGTGGTCGGCCGCTACGTGTTCAATTCGCCGACTAATTGGGTGCACGAGAGCATGTTTCTCATGTTCGGCATACAATACATGCTCGCCGGCGCCTATGCCTATCGCGACGAGTCGCACGTCCGGGTCGATATCGTCTACAGCCGCCTTTCGGACCGCGGCCGCGCGATCTGCGATGTCATCACCTCGGCCTTCTTCTTCCTGTTCGTCGGGACCATGCTCGTGACCGGCTGGCGCTTCGCAAGTGACGCGATGGCGGTTGGCGAGCGCTCCTTCACCGAATGGGGGGTTCAATACTGGCCGGTCAAGCTCTCGATCCCGATCGGCGCGGCGCTCCTCCTGCTGCAAGGTTTTTCCCGGCTGCTGCGCGACATCGCCACGGTGGTGGCGGGAAAGGTCGACTGACGATGGGCCTTGATCTCCCGATAGAATGGCTGAGCCTCCTGATGTTTGGGGGGCTCGGCGTGCTCCTGCTGCTCGGGCTGCCCATGGCCTTCTGCACCGGCAGCCTCGCGGTCCTGTTTCTCTGGCTGTTCGGCAATGCGGCAATGCTCAACATGCTGCCGTCGCGGGTCTTCCCCTTCATGACGGACTACCAGCTATCCGCGGTGCCTCTGTTCATCTTCATGGCGGCGATCCTCGAGAAGGCCGGGATCATCGAGGAACTGTTCGAGGTGATCTACAAATGGCTGGGCGGCCTGAAGGGCGGGCTCGCCTCGGCGACGGTCATCTCCTGCACAATGCTTGCCGCCATGGTCGGCGTGGTCGGGGCTGCCGAGGTGACCATGGGCATGATCGCGCTGCCCGCGATGCTGCGCCGCAATTACGATCCGGCGCTTGCCTGCGGGGCGCTGCTCGCCGGCGGCACGCTCGGCATTCTCATACCGCCCTCCGTGATGGCGATCGTCTATGCCGTCGTCGCCCAACAGTCGCTGGGAGAGCTCCTGATCGGCTCGGTGTTCCCCGGATTGCTGCTGTCGGGCATGTATGTCGCCTATGTGACGCTGCGCTGCTACATCAACCCGGCGCTGGGGCCGCCGGTGCCCCCAGGCGAGCGCGTCGGCTTCATGGAGAAGCTCCGGCTGCTTCGCGGCACGCTGATGCCGATCCTGCTCATCATCACCGTGCTCGGCGTCATCTTCGTCGGCATCGCAACGCCGGTCGAGGCCGCCGGCATCGGCACCTTCGGTGCCTTCATCGTCTGCGCAACGCATCGCAGGCTCACCTGGCAGACGATCCGGGACGCGGCGGTCACCACGCTGAAGGCGACCGCCATGGTGATGTGGATCTTCTTCGGCGCCACCATGTTCGTCGGCTTCTTCATCCTTAAAGGCGGCCAGACCTTCGTCACCGATACGATCCTCGGCACCGGCCTGCCGCCTTACGGCGTGCTGCTCTTGATGATGGTCATTCTATTCGGGCTCGGCATGTTCCTCGATTGGGTCGGCATCCTGCTGTTGACGGTGCCGATCTTTCTGCCGATCCTCAGATCGCTGCAGTTCGAGGGCTTGTTCGGCTTTCCCGGCATCGCACCCGCCGATGTGCCGCTCTGGTACGGGGTCATTTTCATGGTCAACATGCAGATGGCCTTCCTCAGTCCGCCTTTCGGCTATTCGCTGTTTTACCTGAAAAGCGTCGCACCGCCGCACATTTCGATGGCGACGATCTTCCGGGCGGCCGCACCCTTCATCGTTCTGCAGGCGATCGGCGTCGCTCTCTGCATCGCATTTCCCGCGATCGTCCTCTGGCTGCCGAAGGTGGTCTATGCCGGAGGGTGAGCGAAACGATCAGCGCTCGTCATTCGCGAAGAACGAGCCGTGGCTCTCGCGGATGCGGCCGATGATGGACTTGATGCGCGACAGGTGGACGCGCATCGCGCCCGCGGCCTTGTCGCCATCGTGTTCGCGAAGCGCCGTCATGATCACCTTATGATCGTCGAGGGCGCTCTGGGCGCCGAAGGAAAGGCTGAGATAGCGCACCCGGTCCATATGCGCCTTGCTGTCGCGGATCAAAGCCCAGGCAAATTCATGTCCGGAAAGATCGCAGATCTGCTTGTGGAAGCTGTCGTCGAGCGAGTGGAAGAGGACCTTGTCGCCCGCCGCGATGGCCGCATCCTGCTCCTCGAGAAGGGCGTCGAGCCGGTCGAGTTGCGCATCCGTCAGGCACTCCGCGGCGGCGCGCACCGTTTCCATCTCGAGCGCGGTGCGGATGAAGCGGGCCTGCATCACCTCCTTTTCGGAAATATGCGTGACCACCGTCGCCCGCTGCGGCCGGATCAGCAGAAATCCGAGCTGCGACAGCCGATAGAAAGCGTCGCGCACCGGCTGGCGGGAAACGCCGAGCTGCTTGGCGACTTCCACCTCCGAAAGCCTGGTGCCCGGCGGCAGGTCCAGTTCGATCACCTGGTGATAGAGGTGCTCGAAGACCTGTTCCGTCACCGACGGAGCGCGGCTCAGTTCGACTGCCCTGATCTGAACCTGATCGGCCATGAAAACCTCCGTTGACTCGTTCTGCATACTAACATATTAGATGACTAGCCGATTGCAATATGTAACCGCCGGATCGTAGCCGGCAAATGGTTGGGAGGCCATCGCATTGCTGGACGAGGATAGGCTCTTTCCGCTGGAATCACGGGCGCGGGGCATCGCCAGAATGCTCTACGAAAGAGTTTGCAGTCTCCCGATCGTCAGTCCACACGGCCACACCGATCCGAAATGGTATGCGCTGGACGAGCCCTTTCCCGACCCCGCCAAGCTCTTCGTCACGCCGGACCACTACGTCTTCCGCATGCTCTGCTCTCAGGGCATCGCGCTCACGGATCTCGGCGTGCCGCGCGTCGATGGCGGGCCGACGGAGACGGATGGCCGCAAGATCTGGCGGCTCTTCGCCCGGAACTATCATCTCTTCCGGGGGACGCCGAGCCGGCTCTGGCTCGATCATTCATTCGAAGTGGTTTTCGGACTGAAGGAGCGCCTTTCGGCAAAGACCGCCGACCACTATTACGACCATATCTCGGAGTGCCTGGCGAAGCCGGAATTCAGGCCGCGCGCCCTTTTCGACCGCTTCAACATCGAGGTGATCGCGACTACCGAAAGCGCACTCGATGATCTTCGATGGCACGAMATGATCCGCCGCTCGGGCTGGAAGGGGCGTGTCGTGACCGCCTACCGTCCCGACAGCGTCGTCGACCCGGAATTCGAAAATTTCCGCGAGAATGTCGAGCGGTTCGGCGAACTCGCGGGAACCGACGCGACGAGTTGGAACGGTTATCTCGAGGCCCACCGAATCCGGCGCGCGTTCTTCAAGAGCTATGGCGCGACGAGCTCCGACCATGGGCATGCGACCGCGCGCACGGAAAACCTGAGCGAAGCCGAGGCGGCGTCGCTGTTTGCGAAAGCGCTCGCCGGGCGCTTAAGTCCCGAGGAGGCCGATGCCTTCCGGGGTCACATGCTCACGGAAATGGCGCGCATGAGTCTTGAAGACGGATTGGTCCTGCAGATCCATCCGGGTTCCTGGCGCAACCATTCCATAGAAGTGATGCGCCGGCATGGACGCGACAAGGGTTTCGACATCCCCACGCGCACGGACTACGTGCGGGCCCTGAAACCGCTGCTCGACGCGGTCGGCATGCGGCCGGAACTGACCGTCATCGCCTTCACGCTCGACGAGACCAGCTATTCGCGCGAGCTTGCACCGCTTGCCGGTGCCTATCCGGCGCTGAAGCTCGGTCCGGCCTGGTGGTTCTTCGACAGCGCCGAAGGCATGCGCCGCTATCGGGAACTCACGACCGAAACCGCCGGCTTCTACAACACCGTCGGCTTCAACGACGACACCCGCGCCTTCTGCTCGATCCCGGCCAGACACGACGTCGCCCGACGGGTCGATTGCGCCTATCTCGCAACTCTCGTCGCCGACGGTCGGCTCGATGAGGACGAGGCCGGCGAGGTCGCCACCGACCTCGCCTATCGGCTTGCGAAACAAGCCTACCGGCTGTGAAAGCAGCCGCATCTTAAAAAGGGAGGAATTGAAATGACGTTTATGAAGAAAATGAGCATGGCCCTGCTGGCATCCGCCGCCGTGGCGCTTGCTTCGGTTTCGGCTGCGGCCGCCGATCGGGTCCTGCGGTCGTCCGATACGCATCCGGACGGCTATCCGACCGTCGAAGCGGTCAAACAGATGGGCAAGCTGCTGGAGGAAAAGACCGGCGGCCGTCTCGGCATCGAGGTCTTCCATTCCGCGCAGCTCGGCGAAGAAAAGGACACGATCGAACAGACGCAGTTCGGCGTGATCGACATGAACCGCGTCTCGCTCGGACCGTTCAACAACCTCATCGAGGAAACGCAGGTTCCCTCGCTCCCCTACATCTTCCGCTCGGTCGAGCACATGCACAAGGTGATGGACGGGCCGATCGGCGAGGAAATCCTTGCGGCATTCGAAGCGCATGACCTCATCGGTCTCGCCTTCTACGACGGCGGCTCGCGCAGCTTCTACAATTCCCAAAAGCCCGTCAAATCCATCGACGATCTCAAGGGCATGAAGTTCCGCGTGATGCAGTCGGACATGTTCGTCGACATGGTCGGCGCGCTTGGCGCCAATGCCACGCCGATGCCCTATGGCGAAGTGTACTCTTCGATCCAGACGGGCGTGATCGACGGCGCGGAAAACAACTGGCCCTCCTATGACAGCTCCGGCCACTTCGAAGTCGCCAAGCATTATACGCTCGACCAGCACCTGATCGTTCCGGAAGTGCTCGTCATGTCCAAGAAGACCTGGGACGGCCTCTCGCCGGAAGACCAGGCTGCGGTGCGCGAGGCTGCCAAGGCCTCGGTGCCCTACATGCGCGAACTCTGGGCGGCGCAGGAGAAGAAGTCGGAAGACAAGATTCGCGAGGCCGGTGTCGAAGTCGTCTCCGACATCGACAAGGGGCCGTTCATCGAGGCGATGAAGCCGGTCTACGAAAAATACGTCAAGTCCGAGAAGCTGAAGGACATGGTGAAGCGCATCCAGGAAACACAGTGAGCTGAACTAGTATTCCAGCCGCGATTGAGCTCTGGCGCCACAGGCTACCCCCCTCTGCCCTGCCGGGCATCTCCCCCACAAGGGGGGAGATCGGCAAGGCTTGAAAGCCTCGCCCATTCTGCGGCGCTTGCGAGATGGCGAGAGGGTCGATGCCGTCCAATCTCCCCCCTTGTGGGGGAGATGCCCGGCAGGGCAGAGGGGGGTGAAAAACGGCACCAGCGTCAACTGTAGAACCCAGCCCGCGGCACGCGCCGCGAACCTCTTCCCCGGCGGAGATACTGCCTTGCAAAATACTATGAAGAGCGTCGCCCGTCTTATGGGCTCCCTTTCCGCGGCCGCGCTCTGGATCGCCGGCACCGGCCTCGTCCTGATGACCGTTTTCATCGCCGCACAGGTCTTCTGGCGCTACGTCCTGAACGACAGCCTGGCCTGGAGCGAGCCCGCGTCGGTGATGATCATGGGATGGTTCATCTTTCTCGGCGCTGCCGTCGGCATCCGGGAAGGCTATCATCTCTCCTTCGACATCCTGCTGCACGTGTTGCCGCAGCGGGGCAAGGAGACGCTGCACACGCTCTCGGACATCGTCGTGGCCGCTTTCGGCGGCGGCATGATCCTATATGGCGCGCAACTGGCGATGAAGACGGCGGGCAACAAAATGCCGGGCCTCGGCATATCCGGCGCCTTCGACTTTCTTCCGATCGTGGCCGGCGGCGTGCTGGTCGTTCTCTTTTCCCTCGAGCGCATCGCCCGGCGCGCGGCAGGCCTTCACACCGCCCGCTTCGGCGAAGCGGAGCAGGAGCACTGACTAATGGAACTCTGGATCCTGTTCGGCACATTCGCCTTTCTGCTGCTCATCGGCACGCCCGTCGCCTTCTGCCTCGGCGTCTCCAGCTTCGCGACCGTGCTTTATCTCGGCCTGCCGCCGGTTATCGTGTTCCAGCGCCTCAATTCCGGCGTATCGGTCTTCGCGCTGATGGCGATCCCGTTCTTCATCTATGCCGGCGACCTGATGGTGCGCGGCGATATCGCACGCCGGCTCGTGGCGCTTGCCGGTTCGCTGGTCGGCCACCTTCGCGGAGGGCTCGGCCAGGTTAACATTCTGGCGTCGGTCATGTTCGGTGGCGTGTCCGGTTCGGCCGCCGCCGATGCCTCTGCCGTCGGCGGCCTGATGGTGCCGCAGATGAAGGCGCGCGGCTACGGCGTCGACTACGCGGTCAACATCACGGTGGTCGGATCGATCATCGCCCTGATGATCCCGCCGTCGCACAACATGATCATCTATTCGATCTCCGCCGGCGGGAGGATTTCCATCGCCGACCTGTTCACGGCCGGCATTATCCCGGGCCTCCTGCTGGCGCTCTGCCTGATGCTCGCCGCCTGGATCGTCGCGAAGCGGCGCGGCTATCCGACGGAAGCGTTTCCCGGCCTGCGGGCAATGGGGCAATTGTTCGTCTCGGCAGTCCCCGGCCTCATCCTGGTCGCGATCATCTTCGGGGGTGTTCGCTCCGGTGTCTTCACGGCCTCGGAATCCTCCAATATCGCCGTGGTTTACGCGCTGCTGGTGACCTTGCTCGTCTATCGCACGCTGAGCTGGGCGGATTTCAAGGAGGCGACCTTCGCGGCGGTGCGCACGACGGCGATGGTATTGATGGTGATCGGCTGTGCGGCTTCTTTCGGCTGGCTTCTCGCCTATCTCAAAGTGCCGACGGCGATGGTTGCGCTGTTGCAGGGCGTCTCCGATAACCCGCTCGTCATTCTCCTGCTGCTGAACATCGTCCTCCTGATCCTCGGCACCTTCATGGACATGTCGCCGCTGATCGTCATCACCACGCCGATCTTCCTGCCGGTCGCAACCGCCTTTGGCGTCGACCCGGTCCATTTCGGGGTGATCCTGATCCTGAACCTGGGCATCGGCCTCTGCACGCCACCGGTCGGAGCCGTGCTCTTCGTCGGCTGCGCCGTCGGGCGGATACCGATATCGCAGGCGTTGCAGACGATCTGGCCCTTCTATGGCGCTGCGGTCTTCGCGCTGCTCCTGGTCACCTATGTGCCGGCGCTCTCGCTCTGGCTGCCCGCGCTGTTCCATTAGGAAACGATCATGACCCGCTCCTTCGTTCGCACCTATCCCTCGGTAGACGCCGGCAACGGCGTCACCCGCCGCGTTCTCGCCGAGAGCCCCGAGCTCATGGTCGTCGAGTTCCGGTTCGCGAAGGATGGGGCAGGCGCGCTCCATAACCATCCGCACGTGCAGGCGACCTATGTGAAGTCGGGCCTCTTCGAATTCACAATCGGAGACGAGGTCGTCCTGGTCAGGGGCGGCGACAGCTTTGTCATCCCGTCTTCGGCGACGCATGGTTGCCGTGCATTGGAAGAGGGCGTGCTGATCGATACTTTCACGCCGCGTCGCGATGATTTTCTTTGAGTAACAGGAGACAGATATGCTGAACGTCGAAATCCGCCATGCGATCGACCCGAAAACCGCCCGGGCCTTCGATACGAAAGAATTGCGCGAGAACTTCCACGTCGGCGGCATTTTCCGGGAAGGCGAGATCAATCTCATCTACACCCACTACGATCGCATGATCGTCGGCGGTGCGGTTCCGGCGGGCAAGCGTCTCGAGCTCGATCACGTCAAGCCATGCGGCACCGCCTCGATCCTCGACAGGCGTGAACTGGTCGTCGTCAATATCGGTGCCGAGGGCAGCGTCACGGCCGGAACGGAATACAGGATGGCCAAGGGCGACATGCTCTATCTCGGCATGGGATCCGGCCCGGTCAGCTTTTCCGGCGACGGCCGCTTCTATATCCTCTCCGCGCCCGCGCACCAGACCTATCCGTCGCGGCTCATCAAGATCGACGACGCCGCCAGCATTTCGCTTGGCGCACAGGAGACCTCGAACGAGCGCACAATTTACCAGTTCGTGCATCCCGAAGTGATGCAATCCTGCCAGCTCGTCGTCGGCATGACCAAGCTGAAGAACGGCTCCGTCTGGAACACGATGCCCGCCCATGTCCATGATCGCCGTATGGAGGCTTATCTCTATTTCGATCTCGCCGACAAGCAGCGGGTCTTCCACATGATGGGCGAGCCGGAGGAAACGCGCCATCTGGTGCTCACGAACGAAGAGGGGGCAATCTCGCCGCCCTGGTCGATCCATTCGGGAGCAGGGACAGGTTCCTATACCTTTATCTGGGCGATGGCCGGCGACAACGTCGACTATAAGGACGTCGAAATGGTTTCCATGGAGACGCTGAAGTGAGCGACATCTTCTCGCTGCAAGGCAGACGCGCTCTGGTCACCGGTGCCAACACCGGCATTGGCCGGGCGATCGCCCTTTCGCTCGCCAAGGCCGGCGCGGAGGTGATCTGCGCCGGCCGGTCCTCGGTCGAGGAGACGCTGGGTCTGATCACCGAGGCCAGCGGCAAGGCCTCCGGCCTTTCCCTCGACTTGTCCGACCCGATCGCCGGGCAAACCGTCTTTGCCGAAAACGCCCCGGTCGACATTCTCGTCAACAATGCAGGCATCATCCGGCGGGCGGACTCGATCGACTTTTCAGAGGCCGACTGGGACGACGTCATGAACGTCAACCTGAAAGCGGTCTTCTTCCTCTGCCAGGCCTTTGCGCGCGCGGTGTTTCAGCGCGGCGGCGGGGGCAGGATCATCAATATTGCCTCGATGCTGTCGTTTCAGGGCGGCATTCGTGTCCCCTCCTACACTGCGTCGAAGAGCGGCGTGGCCGGCCTGACAAAGCTGCTCGCCAACGAGTGGGCCGCCAAGGGCATCAACGTCAACGCCATCGCTCCTGGCTATATCGCCACCAACAACACCGGGGCGCTGCGCGCCGACGAGGCTCGCAACAAATCCATTCTGGAGCGAATTCCCGCCGGTCGCTGGGGCGAACCCGACGACATCGGCGGTGCGGCGGTGTTCCTGGCCTCTCCGGCTGCGAAATATGTCCATGGCGCAATCCTCAATGTCGATGGAGGCTGGCTTGCCCGCTGATCGTTCCCGTCTTCGCCGTCCGGACGTGCCGCGCGCCGGCACCGGCATCGTTCATCTCGGGCTCGGCGCCTTCTATCGCGCCCACGGCGCGATCTACATCGCCGAAGCGATGGAGAAATCGGGTGGAGATTGGGGCATTGTCGGCGTCAGCCTGGTCCGGCCGGACCAGCGCGACCTGCTCCGTCCCCAGGATTTCGCCTATACCGCGGTCGAACTCGGCCCGGGCGGGGAGAAGCCGCAGATCGTATCGGTCATCAGTAATGTCCTCGTGGCGCCCGAGGACCCGAAGGCGGTGCTTGACGTCCTGTCGGTACCGACGACACGGATCGTCACCTTGACGGTCACGGAAAAAGGCTATTGCCACGAGCCCTCGACGGGCCGGCTGAACCGGGATCATCCGGACATTCGCCATGATCTTGCCAGCCCGGGCGCGCCGAAATCCGCGATCGGCTTCCTGGTCCGGGCGCTGGAACGCCGGCGGGCCGCGGGAGCGAAGCCGTTCACCGTGCTCTGCTGCGACAACCTGCCGGAAAACGGCCGCGTCGTGCGCGGCATCGTGCTTGAATTCGCCGGCCTGGTCGACCAGGGGCTCGCCGAATGGATTGAAGCGGAGGCCGCATTCCCCTCGACCATGGTCGATCGGATCGTGCCGGCGACCAAGCCCGAGGATATCGAGCGGCTCGCCGATCGGACCGGCGTGCTCGACCTGTCGCCGGTCATGCACGAGCCGTTCCGCCAATGGGTGGTGGAGGACAATTTCGTCGACGACCTCCGGCCAGACCTCGGCGCGGTTGGCGTGGAACTGGTCCTGGACGTCACGCCCTATGAGCACATGAAGCTGCGTTGCCTCAACGGCACGCATTCGTCTCTGGCCTATCTCGGCTATCTCGCCGGCCACGAGACGATCAGCGACACGGTCGCCGATCCGGTTTTTGCCGCCTTCGTCCGGCGTCTGTGGAGCAATGAGATCGTTCCAGTGCTCCACGCGCCGCCGGGCGTCGATCTCGGCGCCTATACCAGTTCGCTGTTCGAGAGATACGCCAATCCGGCCATCCGGCACCGCACCTGGCAGATCGCCATGGACGGGTCGCAGAAGCTGCCGCAGCGGATCCTCGGCACGGTCATGGAAAGTCTCACCGCTGGTCGCATGCCCCGAGGCCTGATCCTCGCGATTGCCGCGTGGATGCGTTATGTCGGCGGCTTGGATGAAAAAGGCCAGCCAATCGACGTCCGCGATCCGCTTGCCGCGGAGCTTAGAGCACTAAGCGACGGTGCAGTTGGCGCCGAGGAGAAAGTCTCTGCCCTGCTCGGCGTCGGCAAGATATTTCCAGCCGACCTTGCCGGGCACGCCGCTTTCCGCGAAGCGCTTGTCAAAAGCTATAGGGGTCTCATCGAAAAGGGCGCCCGTGAAATGACCAAGGACGTCACGAATGCTTGAGAGTTGGCGCTGGTATGGTCCCTTTGACAAGATAAAGCTTGCCGAAATCGCACAGACGGGCGCCTCCGGCATCGTCACCGCCTTGCATGAGATCCCCTATGGCGAGGTCTGGCCGGTGGAGACGATCCGCGCGCGGCAATCCGAAATCGCCGAGAGCGGGCTCGGCCTCCATTGGGCAGTGGTCGAAAGCCTGCCGGTTCATGAGAACATCAAACGCGGCGAGGGCGATCTGACGGCGTTTTTTGCCAATTATCGACAGTCGCTCGCCAATCTCGCCGCCTGCGGCATCCGTACCGTCTGCTACAACTTCATGCCGCTTCTCGACTGGACCCGGACCCGCCTCGATGCGCCGGTATCCCGCGGCGGCACCTGCCTGCGCTTCGAGGCCCACGAAATGGCGGCCTTCGAGGTTCACATGCTGAAGCGCAGAGGCGCAGAGGCCGACTATCCGCCGGAGGTCCTGGAAAAGGCGCGAACCTGGCACGAGACTTCCGATGAGAACACGCGGCAAAGGCTGCTCGCCGGCATCATGGCCGGTCTGCCGGGCGCCTATGACCGCTACGACGTCGAGGGGCTGAGACAGGCGCTCGAACACTACGAGGGCATTGGCCACGCCGAACTGCAAGCCAACTACGCCCGTTTCCTCGCCGAGATCGTCCCCGCTGCGGAAGAGCTCGGCATGCGGCTCTGCGTTCATCCGGATGATCCGCCGCGCGACATTCTCGGCCTGCCGCGCATCGTCTCGAGCGAGGAGGACGTCGCCTGGGTGCTTGCCCAACAGGACGCGAGGGCAAACGGCTTGACGCTCTGCTCGGGCTCGCTCGGCGCCAATCCGGCAAACGACGTTCCGGCGATCGCCCGGCGCTTCGCGGACCGCATCCATTTCGCGCATCTGCGCAATGTCCGAAAGGATTCGGACGGATCGTTCGAGGAGGCGGCGCATCTCGAGGGCGATACCGACATGGTGGCTCTGGTCGCGGTGCTCATCGGCGAGGAGGCCCGCCGGCGCGCGGAAGGCCGACCCGACTGGACCATACCATTCCGCCCGGACCACGGCCACGAGCTGCTGAGCGACATCGGTCGCGGCACGCATCCGGGCTATCCCCTGATCGGACGCATGCGGGGACTTGCAGAATTGCGCGGGATAGTCCGTGCGCTCACCCACGAGCGGACGCATTTCGCCTGAAATTCGTCCATCTCGGCCGCGAGCGGCCATTCACTGAAATCGCTTCCGCCGAGGTCGGTTTTCGCGCATCTTGCCGACACCTGCAGCGCCGCTGTCCACGAGCCAGGGGCGCTGTGGCACTTTGAATTGCTGCATGCCGCCTTGGAGTCGATCGAGGCAGACATGCAGTCGGCGAGGGGGGGGAGGGTTCGCATGACGCTGACGTTACGACAGATCGAAGTGATCCGGTCTGTTATGGTCGCGGGGACGATCGCGGGCGCTGCGAGGCTGATGAACGTGACCCAGCCCGGCGTCAGTCGCACGATGAAGCACATAGAGAGCTCCCTCGGCATCAAGCTCTTCGTGAAGAAGGCGGGCCGCTATGTGCCGACAAGCGAGGCTCGGGACATCTTCACGCAATTGCAGGAGGTCCATCGCAAGGTTGAGGACCTGCAGATCTCGATCGGTCAGCTCGAGCGCGGCCGCGGCGTCGAGCTTGCGCTTGGTTCGGTGCCCAGCATCGCCAATGTCATGGTGCCGCATGCCGTTGCGGTGCTCAGGCGCCATTATCCCGATATCCTCGTGAATTTCGAAATCCTGAAAATCGAGGAGGCGATCGACTATCTCATGCTAGCGCGCGGGGAGGTGGTCGTCATGAGCTATTTCTTCGAGCATCCTTCCATCACCTTCGAGCCCCTGGCAAAGGGTCGACTGGTGTGCATCGCCTCGAAGGACCACCCGATCGCCTCGCGGAGCGCCATTTCGCCACGCGAAATCTCCGAGCACGCGCTGATCGGCATCGATCCGAAAGACCCCTATGGCGCGATCATGGCCGACATTTTCGAGCGGGAGAAGCTGGATTACCGGATTTCTATCCGCGCCCGCTTCGGCACGACCGTCTGCGCACTGGTGAAGCAGAATCTCGGCATTGCGGTGATCGACGCCTTCACCGTTGCCGACATGACGGATCAGGGCCTCGCCATTATCCCGATCAGCGAGAAAACAGATTTTCAGACCTATGTGGCCTACCGTTCCGATGCCGCACTCTCGAGCTATGCCGAGAGCTTCGTCACCATGCTGCGCCGCGTGATGGAGGACTACATCCGCAAGGCCCATGGACAGGCGTATGCATAACAAAAGAGCATGGATCGCAAAAAAATTGGTATTTGCGTTATGCCGACAAACTTGACAATCATGAATGGACCTTGCCGCACGGCAACGAAAAGAACGTCCGCCGATCCGAGGAATGGGCGGCGTGTTCGGTCACCGACATCCAAAGGGAGGAAAACATGCTTGGTAAACTAATGGGGGCGGTCGCCGCCCTTGCGCTTTTCGTCGGCTCGGCGTCGGCTGCCGACTATCCCGAACAGGATATCCAGGGCATCATTCAATGGGGTGCCGGCGGCAGCACCGATCTCGTGATGCGCTCAGTCGCGCCGCATGCCGAAAAGGTGCTCGGCCGCAGCATCGTGATGATCAACAAGACCGGCGGTGTCGGGGCCATCGCCACCCAGTTCGTCGCAAGCCAGCCCTCCGACGGCTACACGCTGCTGATGAGCGCGGAAAACCCTCAGCTTTATAAGGTGATGGGGCTGTCCAACCTCGACTACGCCGATTTCTATCCGGTGAACGTACTCGCCCGTGGCGTTCCGGTGCTCGTCGCCAACAATGACGCGCCCTTCAATACGATCAAGGAACTCGTTGAGTACGTACAAGCCAATCCCGGCAAGGTGAAAATGGGTTCGACCGGCCCCGGCGGTCTTCCCTCGGTCGTGGGTGGCATGCTGTCCACCCAGCTCGACTTCAAGGTCACGGCGGTGCCCTTCGACGGAGACGGCCCGGCGCTGACGGCCATGCAGGGCGGCGCGGTCGACTTCATGCCCGCCGTGCTCGGCGCTGCCGCAGAACACGTCAAGGCCGGGCGCATCAAGATCCTCGGTGTCTTCGATCTCGAGGCAAGCCCGGTACTGCCCGATGCGAAGCCGATCGTTGCCGACTATCCGGAGTTCAAGAAGCTCCTGCCCTGGGGGCCGTTCTTCGGCGTTTTCGTCAAGCGCGATACGCCGGACGAGATCAAGGCGAAGCTGGTCGAGGCCTTCAAGACCGGCGCGGAGGCCCCGGAGTTCCAGAAGCTTCTCGACGACCGCGGCTATGTCTCGCTCAACATTTCCGGCGACGAAGCGGATGCTTTCCTGAAGAAGTGGCAGTCGACGACCGCATGGGTGGTCTATGATGCCGGCATCGCAAAAAAATCGCCGGAAGAATTCGGCATCGCAAAGCCCTGATCAAGGACGGCCCGGCTGCGCCGGGCCGTCTCCAGGGCCGGCGGGAAACCTCCCGCCGGCTGGGAGGAGGAATGTCATGGAAACGCATACAAATAGGCGCCCGGGCGAAATCGCCTTCAACGCCGCCCTGTTCGGCTTCAGCCTGTTCATGTTCTGGCAGGCCTATCAGATTTCCGGCTTCTCGGCCTTGAGTTCCGCCGGAGCCTTTCCGATGGCGATGAGCGCCATCATGCTCATCGCTTCGGCTGTCGTTCTTTTCCGCTCGTTGAGGCTCGCCTCTCCAGGCGGTGGCTGGAGCGGCTTCCGGAGCGAAGTCCTGCCGCCGGCGGTCCTGGTCTTCAGTCTCTTCATTCTCGCCTACTCCATCACGCTCAAGTCGCTGGGCTTCCTGCTGGCCTCCTTCCTGTTCCTGCTGGCGTCGATCTGGTACCTGGAGCGGGGCCCGATCGGCCGGACGCTTCTATTGGCCATCGCCTCGATCACTGGCGTCTATGTCATCTTCCGCCTGGTTTTTCAGGTCGTGCTGCCGGAGGGCATCATTCCCGAACGTGCGATCCTCGCGGCGCTGGGTGATTTCTTTGCGGGGAGCAAATAAGCCATGATGGACGCGCTCTCCTATCTCTTCGCTTCCTGGCTGCAGCCGGAATTGCTGGCGCTCACGGCGGTCGGCACTGCAGCGGGCATCTATATCGGCGCCATTCCGGGACTATCCGTCACCATGGCGGTGTCCATCCTGATCTCCTTCACCTTCGGCTGGGAGGTCAATCACGCGCTGGCGCTGATGAACGGCATCTTCATGGGTGGCGTCTATGGCGGTTCGCGCACCGCCATCCTGCTCAACATACCGGGCGCGCCGGCTGCGATCGCCACCGCGCTCGACGGCTATCCGATGGCAAGGAAGGGCGAAGCCGGGAACGCCATAGGCCTTTCCACGGTCATGTCGTTCTTCGGCGGCTTCGTCGGCATCATCGTCTTGGCGGCGGGTGCCCCGGTCGTCAGCGAATTCGCGATCCTGTTCCAACCGCGCGACTACATGCTGCTGGCCGTCATGGGTATCCTACTCGTCGGCTCCTTGTCGGGCGAGAGCCTCGCCAAGGGTATCTTCGCGGGCGCGCTCGGCATGCTGCTCGGCACGGTCGGCCTCGATCCGATGACCGCGGAACAGCGCTTCACTTTCGGTTCGGTCGAACTGATGAACGGAATTTCCGCGGTCGCGCTGATGATCGGCCTCTTCGGCGTCTCCGAGGCGCTGCTGCAGCTCCACAACCTGCACCTGGCCGCGGTCAAGCAGAAGGTGGACAAGATCATCCCATCCTTCTCCGATCTCAAGAAATACCTGCCGCTCAGCCTGCAAACCTCGGCGATCGGGGTCATTATCGGCGCGCTGCCGGGCACCGGCGGCGACATCGCCGCGCTGATGGCCTATGATCATGCTAAGAGGGTGACCAAGGATCCCGAAGTGCCCTTCGGCCAGGGGGCCAAAGAAGGTTTGGTGGCCCCTGAATCGGCCAACAACGCGGCCGTCGGCGGTGCCTATATCCCGATGCTGACGCTTGGCATCCCGGGCGATGCGGTAACCGCCGTCATCATCGGCGCGCTCTTCATCCACGGCCTCAACCCGGGTCCGCTGCTGCTCATCGAAAAACCGGACATGTTCTGGTTCACGGTCGGCAACCTGACGCTCGCCAACATCTTTCTGCTGATCTTCGGCCTGACCGGCATCAGGATCTTCACGAAGATCATCGAATGCCCAAAGGGGGTGCTCTTCCCGCTCATCCTGCTCCTGAGCGTGGTCGGAGCCTATTCGATCAACAACTCGCTGTCGGATGTCTGGTGGATGCTCGGCTTCGGCGTGCTCGGCTACTTCATGAAGCTCTATGGCTATCAGGTCGGCCCCGTCGTGCTCGGCATCATCCTGAGCCGTCTCATGGACGACAATTGGCGCCGCGCCATCATCTCGGAACAGGAAAGTCTGCCGGCCTTCTTCTACGGCATGATCACGAGCCCGCTGTCGGCGGTCCTGTTCCTCGCCATCGTTCTCATCCTCCTCAGCCAAACGCCCGTGTGGAAGGCGATCAAGATGCATGCGTCTCCACGCCTCGGCAGGGGCTGAGGGCAACACAAGGCGGAATCAATGTCGGACGCAACCATTCGCCTCGGCCTCATCGGCGACAACATCACCCGCTCGCAGTCGCCGCGGCTGCATGTCGCGGCCGGCAGGCTCTGCGGGCTCGACGTGACCTATGAACGGCTGATCCCCGCCGATCGTGGCGAGGGTTTCGAGACGGTTTTCGATCGCTGCCTCAGCGAAGGCTTCCGGGGGATCAATATTACCTATCCCTACAAGGAACGCGTGGTTCCGCTGTTGGACGTGCCGGATCCGGCGATCGCTGCCATCGGTGCCTGCAACACGGTGGTCTTCGACAGGGTTCCGCCTTCCGGCTACAACACCGACTATACCGGCTTTGTGAGCGCCTTCCGGGAGGCCTTTCCGGGTGCGACGGCCGGAACGGTCGCCATGGCCGGGGCGGGCGGTGTCGGAAAGGCAGTCGCCTTTGGGCTTGCAGCACTCGGCTGCAAGCGGCTGCTGATTTTCGATCGCGATCAGGCGAAATCAGAGGCGCTCTCCTCCTCGCTTGAAGCCGCAACCGTCGAGATGCCCGTCGAACTCGTTCCCTCGATCGAAGAGGCGGTCGTCGTGGCCGACGGTCTCGTCAATTGCACGCCACTCGGAATGGTCGGCTATGCGGGAAGCGCCATTCCCAGGGCCCTGATAGGTCGCCAGCGCTGGGCGTTCGATGCCGTCTACACGCCGGTCGAAACGGAATTTCTCTGCGATGCGCGTGCGGCGGGCCTATCGATCATCAGCGGCTACGAACTCTTCTTTCACCAGGGCATCGACGCCTTCCGCTATTTCACCGGTAGCGAGGTCGATGCCGCGGCTCTGCGCGCAGTTCTGGCCGAGCCGGAGCCGGAAGCGAGGATATCGGCATGAAGACCTCGATCGCCACCGTCTCCATCAGCGGCACGTTGCAGGAAAAACTCGCCGCTGTCGCGGCGGCAGCTTTCGATGGTGTCGAGATCTTCGAGAATGATTTTCTCACCCATGACGGATCGCCGGCCGACGTCGGGAAAATGGTCCGCGATCACGGGCTGGAGGTCACGCTGTTTCAGCCGTTCCGTGACTTCGAGGGCATGCCGGAGCCGCATCGGTCCCGCGCCTTCGACCGGGCCGAACGGAAGTTCGATGTGATGCAGGAACTCGGCACGGACCTGATGCTGGTGTGCTCCAATGTTTCGCCGCTTGCGATCGGCGGCATCGACCGGGCGGCCGAAGACTTGCGCGAGCTCGGCGAGCGGGCGGCACGGCGCGGTCTGCGCGTCGGCTATGAAGCGCTCGCCTGGGGGCGTCACGTTAGCGACCACCGCGATGCCTGGGAAATCGTGCGCCGCGCCGACCATCCGAGTATCGGCCTGATCCTCGACAGCTTCCACACCTTTGCCCGCAAGATCGACGTCAATTCGATCCGCTCGATCCCCGGCGACAAGATCTTCATCGTGCAGCTCGCAGATGCACCGCTGATCGACATGGATCTGCTCTATTGGAGCCGCCATTTCCGCAACATGCCGGGGGAAGGCGATCTTGCCGTCACAGATTTCATGCGGGCAGTCGTCGCCACCGGCTATGCCGGCGCGATCTCCCTCGAAATCTTCAACGACCAGTTCCGTGGCGGATCGGCCAAGGCGATCGCCGAAGACGGGCACCGCGCGCTCATCTATCTCATGGACCAGGTCAAGCGGGCCGAACCGGAAGCCAAGGTGGCGCTGCCGGATATGCCGGACCGGGCGAATGTCCTCGGCGTCGAATTCATCGAGTTCGCAACCGATGACGACGAAGCGGCAGAACTCGGCGCCGTGCTCGCCACCATGGGCTTTTTCCCGGCCGCCCGGCACCGAAGCAAGGCGGTGACGCTCTGGCGGCAGACGCCGGGGAAGGGTGGCATCAACATCGTCGTCAATGCGGAGCAGGAGGGCTTCGCCCATTCCGCCTATCTCGTCCACGGCACCTGCGCCTATGCAATGGGCCTGAAGGTGGACGATGCGGCGGCGGCGGTCGAGCGCGCCAAGGCGCTCGGTGCGGAACCCTTCGAGCAGCGGCGCTCACCGGCGGATGTCGCCATGCCGGCCATTCGCGGTGTCGGCGGAGGGCTCATCTATTTCGTCGATGATGTCGGCGAGACTGCGCGCATCTGGGAGGCCGAATTCGACGCTCTCCCCGAGGACGCTTCCCTGGCGGGGGCCGGCCTCGTCGCCATCGACCACGTGGCGCAAACGATGAAGGCGGAAGAGATGCTGTCCTGGCTGCTCTTCTACACCGCCATCTTCAAGACCACGAAATCACCGATGGTCGATATTGTCGATCCATCGGGCCTGGTCCGCAGCCAGGTCGTCGATAACGAGCAGGGCTCGTTGCGCCTGACGATGAACGGCGCCGAAAACCGCAACACCTTCGCCGGTCATTTCATCGCCGAGAGTTTCGGCCCCGGCATCCAGCATCTCGCATTCGCCACGACGGACATTTTTGCAACCGCTGCGGCGCTCAAGCAGACGGGGTTCCGGCCTTTGGCGATTTCGCGCAATTATTATGACGATATCGAAGCGCGTTTCGGTCTCGATCCCGACTTCACCGATCGTCTGCGCGCGGAGAACATTCTTTACGACCGCGACGAGAAGGGCGAGTTCTTCCAGCTCTATGGACCAACCTTCGGCGAAGGCTTCTTCTTCGAGATCGTCGAACGCCGCGACGGGTATCGCGGCTATGGCGCCGGCAACGCGCCGTTCCGCATCGCCGCGCAGAAGCGCTCGCTCCGGCCCGCGGGAATGCCGCTCATCGGGTAACCAGTGCTTCAGTTGCGCTCGACCACGATCATGAAAAAGCGTGCACAGTCGTTGAAGGGTGCAGATTCTCACCTGCGCCCGAACTATGATGGGCGCCACATGGTGGGAGGAGAACTATGAAGGCACGCGTCAAGTGGGTTGAGGATCGAACATTCGTCGGTCAGTCCGAGAGCGGCCACAGCATCGTGCTCGGTACGGCCTTTGGGGCCGAGGGGCAAAAGCCGGGCCCGAGCCCGATGGAATTGGTGCTGATCGGCACGGGCGGCTGCTCGGCCTTCGATGTCGTCCACATCCTCGAAAAGGGCCGCGAGGCGATCGAGGACTGTGTCGTCGAGATCGACGCGGATCGGGCAGAGCAGGAGCCGAAGGTCTTCACCCGCATCCATATGCATTTCGTCGTCAAGGGCCGAAATCTGGCGAGGCACAAGGTCGAGCGCGCCATTGGCTTGTCGATCGAGAAATATTGCTCGGCTTCGGCGATGCTCGCCAAGACGGCTACAATCACGCACGACTTCGAGGTAGTTGACACGGCCGGCACGGCGGCGACCTGAAGCGCCGCCGCCGCGCATCTTTGCAGACGCGCAAAGTACTAGACGTGCACGATGTCGCCTTTCAGCGAGTATGCGATCGCCAGCACTTCCTGCTGCGTCCGCTCGTCGATGTGCTGTTCGCGCAGCACTGCGAGGATGTCGTCGAGCGCGGCAATGTACTCGTTCGTGCTGATGTTCATACCCCGGTGCGCATCGGGCATTGACCGGCCCGTGTACTGCTGCGGGCCGCCACCGCCGGCCTCGAGAAACGTGCACAGGTGCTTCTTGGTCTGCGCGAGCTTTTCCGGCATCTCCAGATACGGCCGAAACCGCGCGCGGATGACAGGGTTCTCCATGTGCTTCGCGACGATCTCCTCCACCAGCGTGGCGATACCGGATGAACCACCCAGACGCTCGAACAGCGATTTGTTTTCCATACCGTCCTCCCTTTGCTAAAACTCTCGGCTTCGGCTGGTCGCGCTGAAATCAGCCGTCTGGCGGCGCGAAGATTATTCCTTCATCAAGGCGGCGGCCGATAGAAAATAAAAATCGAGCATGTCCCGCAGTGGTGCCGGATCGCGCCGCAGACGCGAGCGCAGGGCCGCGCCCTCCCAGCAGTTGACGAGCAACTCCGCCATCGCCTGCGTGTCGGTTCCGACAGGCAGGTCGCCTTGCTGAACGGCCTCCTCAAGACAGGCCGCGATGCGGTGCGCGATCTCGGAGAAGCACCACTCGACCTTGCGGCGAAAGACTTCGCCAACGCCCGAGAGCTCCTGTCCCAGGCCGCCGAGGAGGCAGCCGAGATAGCCTTCGCCGCGATATTTCTGTTCGCTCAGTTCGAAAAACCGCCGCACGCGCGCGAGCGACCGCACACTCTCGTCGCCGAGGCACTGGTCGAGCCCCGCATGCACCGCCTGCATATAGAGGTCGATAGCCTGGAGGCAGAAGTCCTCCTTGCTCTCGAAGTAGTGGTAGAAGGAACCCTTCGGAATCCCCGTGGCATCGAGAAGGGCCGTGATCCCCAGGTCGTGGTAGCCATGCCGTAGCAGCATGGCCATGCCCTGCTCAAGAAGCCGCTGTTTGGTAGGTTTCGCCATCGGGCTGTCTCTAAACCGACCGGTCTATTTTGAAGTAAATTTGACGCATGGGAGGTGTGGCGTCAAGAGGTGTGGGGCTGCTTCCGCCAAGTCGTCGCTCGAAATGCGCACTGGCGCCGAACGCACGGAAGTTCCATGTGCCCTTGCAGCGGCAATGCTGTCCTTCGTGCTTGCCGAAATCAGTCGGCCGAATTGATCTTCGGGTGTCGGTGTCGCTTGAGCATGTCGATGGAATTTCAGTTTGTCGAAACGAACGTCTCTTGAGGGCGCTCGCGGCAGCGACTCGGCTCAAAACCACCGTTCGCCCGGATTGCAACCGACCGTTTTTGTTCTGGCGGAAAAAAACCTGCCGCTGACTTCACATCGCAGGCAGGTTTAAGTCGGACGCGGCCAATAGGCGCTGTCCCGGATGCGATGGGAGGAAACTCGCATCGACTGAAATCCCTATAGCCGATGCCCAAAAAGAAAGCAAATTTGAAATTTGCCTCTCTCGTGTGCGGCGGTAACGACCAAGTTATGTTCCTTTTGAGCTAGGGTCAGGACCTATTAAATTCGTCCATTCTGCGTGGCGGACTTCGTGTCTGGCTAGGAGGGGAGATGCAGGAAATGCCAAACATTTTCAAATCTTTCCGACGCAGTCAGGCGCGAAATCCGCCTCGCCCTTCGGGTTCCAGTCCATGGGCCGCCTGATCGAAAACAATGCTCGACAAGACCTCAAGGTCTTGCCTTGCGCTTGTTTTCTTCCATGCAATCCCATGGAGAGGAACAGAATGGACGAATTTAATAGGTCCTGACCCTAGATGATGCCGGTGATCACGCCGGCAGCCGCTCGTCATATTCGCCGTGCAGTCGGCTCCAGCCGTCCCAGAATGGTTCCGTCCCGGTGCCGGCGGCGCGCGCAACGAGAATGTCGAGATGCATGTGCCATCCGGCTGCGACCTTGAGAATGGTGGCTCGGTCGGGCAGGCGGCGGTGAGTGAGCGTGAGCAGCACGCCCGCGCCGCGCGGCTCGAGTTCGAAAGAGACTTCACCATCACCGTTTGCACCCCAGGCGATGACGAGCCTTCGCGGCGGATCGAGTTCGACGATCCGGCTCTGCATCCGGTGCTCCTCGGGGAAGCCTGACGGCCGCTCGCCCGGCGGATCTGTGAGTTCGTCATTTCGCCAGACGAACTCGAATGGTGCACCGACCTTCATCTCCATTTCACCTGCCGCCAGCCATCGGCGGCGAAGGTCGCTCTCGGTAAGATAGTCCCAAACGCGCTCCATGGTGGCAGGCAGAAAGCGCTGGATCTTCAAAGTCGTCGGCTCGATCAGCGTGCCGTAGGCATCCAGGGTTACGAGTTCCGTCATTTGTCATCTCCTTTTCCGGGGCTTGGGGATTTGCCTGCCTTCTCCTCACGGAGAAGCTGTTCGAGCAGGTCGAGACGACCGCTCCAAAATTGCTCGTAGAAGCTCAGCCACTGGTGGGCGCTTGCAAGTGGCCCGGGTTCCAGGCTGCACACGTGCATGCGGCCGCGCACCTCGCGGCGGATCAAGCCGGCATTCTCGAGAACCTTGATGTGCTTCGAGGCGGCTGCGAGCGAAATCGCGAACGGTTCCGCAAGTTCGCTGACCGTTCGCTCGCCACGGCTGAGGTCCCGCAGCATCCGCCGACGCGTGGCGTCGCCGAGGGCATGAAAGACGGAATTCATCCGATGTGCTTCTAATTCAACCATATGGTTGAATATAGGCGGACGTTCGGAGATAGTCAACCATGTGGTTGAATGACCGGCGTCGACGCGAATGAGATCAGCCGCGCCAGCTTTCGATCGCCTGAACGAAATGCGTCAGCCAGGAATTGGTTTGGTGCGCATCGAGCGAACGGTGATCTATGGTCAACGACACATAGGCCATCGGCCGGATTTGAATGGTGTCGACGCCGTCGGCTTCACGAACGACCACGCGTTTTTCCAATTTTCCGACGCCGAGGATCGCCGATTGCGGTTGGTTGATGACAACCGGGGCTGCCAGCAAGGAGCCGGAGACGCCGTGGTTGGAGATGGTGAAGGTGCCGCCTCTCACGTCGGCGGGTTCAAGCGTATTCGCGCGAGCGCGCGCCGTCAGATCCTGCAGCTTGCCGGCAATCTCGGAAAGAGAGAGGTGCTGCGCCCGGTGGACCACCGGGACGATCAAACCTCTCTCCCCGAGAGCGGTGCCGATGCCGATATTGACGTCTTCGAAGATTTCCAGCGCAACGTCGTGCCAGCGACTGTTGACCTCCGGAACCGCTCGCATGGCGGCGACTGAGGCCGAAACCAGATAGGCGGTGTAGGTGAGATTGACGCCCTCGGCGGCGAACCTCGCCTTGTGCTCGTTGCGGTGGCGCATGACCGCCGAAAAGTCGGCCTCGAACACGGCCGTCACATGCGGTGCGGTCGCCATGGACTGCAGCATGTGGGCGGCGATCGCCGTGCGCATATCGCTATGCGCAACGCGACGTGAAGGGGGCGTGCCCGTGCTGCCGGGCGGACCGGGCTCTGGCCGGCGCGCCGACTTTGCCGCAAACACCCGGTCCATATCCGCCCGGGTGACGCGGCCGTCCCGGCCGGTGCCGGCAATGGTCTTCGGATCGAGACCATATGCCTGCGCCGCATGCCGTACGGCGGGCGAGAAATGCCGCTCGTCTTCGGTACCGGACGACGTTTCCGTTGAGGCCGTTGCGGAGACGGCAGCCTGCCTTGATCGCGTCTCGGCGGGCTCGATGCGGCCGAGGATGGCACCCGGCGTGGCGCTGTCGCCGTTCTCCATGAGGATTTCCGCCAGCACGCCATCGGCCGGGGCGGCGACTTCCTGGGTCACCTTGTCTGTTTCGAGTTCGACCAGCGGATCGCCCGAGTTCACGCTCTCCCCGAGTTTCTTGAGCCAGTTGCGCACGACCGCCTTTGTGCCTTCCTGCTCGAGCGGGGCGTTGACGTCGATGAGCTGCTCCATGCTCAATACTCCAGTAGGTCCGTGATTTTCTGGCGGATGCGCTCGGTCGAGGGCACCGCCCAATCGAGTAGAACCGGGTTGTGGGGGCTTGGAATGTCCGGCATGGTCAGCCGGGAAACCGGGGCGTCCAGGTCGATGAAGGCTTCGTCCGCGACCGTGGCGGCGATTTCCGCGCCGAAGCCGCCCGTGCCCAGGTCCTCATGGACGATGAGGCAGCGGCGGGTGCGCCTGACGGAAGAAAGCACGGCCTCGCTGTCCCAGGGCATCAGCGTCCTGAGATCGATCACGTCGGCTGACAGCCCCTCCGCGGCCTCCTCGCAGCGGGGCACCATGGCACCCCAGGCAACGATCGTGATGTCCTTGCCTTGCCGTGTGAATTTCGCCTTGCCGAACGGCAGCGCGAAGGCGTCGCCCGGATAGGGGCGCCGCGCCCAGGGATGGTCGAGCATGGCACGGTGCTCGAAGAAAATCACCGGGTCATTGCCGCGCAATGCGCTGCGCAGGAGCCCGACCGCGTCCTCGGCATTGGACGGCACCGCGACCTTCCAGCCGGGCTGATGCACGAAGGCGACTTCATTCGTCTGGCTGTGCCAGGGGTCTCCGCATTTGAAGAAGCCGCCCGGCATGCGCAGCACGATCGGTGCGGCGAAACGATTATTCGTCCGCCAGCGCATCGTACCGCAGTCGTTGATCTGTTCGATGGCCGGCTCCGCATATTTGCGGAACTGGATCTCGGGGACGGGAACGAGGCCGGCAAGCGCCATGCCGACCGCACGGCCGACAATGCCCTCCTCGGAAAGAGATGTGTCGAAAACGCGGGCGTCTCCGTATTTTTCCTGCAGGCCGAGCGTTACTCCATGGACGCCACCCTTGACGCCGATGTCCTCGCCAAACAGTACGACCCGCTCGTTGATCGACATCTCGTGGTCGAGCGTGCGCCGGATCGCCGTTGCCATGTTGATCCGCTGGCCGTCACTCTTGGGTGTGGCGCTCGTCTCGGGCGCCCGGTAGCCGGCACGATGCTGGCCGCCCATGGCTTGCATCGCGCCTTCGAAGAAGACGTTGCGGATGACGGTTTCGGGGTCCGCGATCGGCCGGGACTCCGCCTCGATGCGCGCCTGTTCTGCGGCCGCCTTTGCAGCCTCCGCGGTCTCGTTCCATTCCACCTCGCTGACGACTGCCGGAACGAGGTAATCCTTCAGCCGCGGCAGGGGATCCCGCGCCCACTCGCTTTCGACGAGCGCCGCGCTCTTGTAGGCCTGCGTGTCCTGGAAACTGTGCCCCTCGAGTCGCGGCACCTTGAGGTGCAGGAGGACAGGCATCCGTTCGTCACGGACCAGGTCCACCGCATCTCGTGTCAGCCGTGCGGCCGCTTCCGGATCGCAGCCGTCACCATCGAGAACGGTCAGGTTCTTCCAGGCGGCGAGATTGGCGGCGATGTTGCCTTTGGGTGTCTGGAGGTCCGAGGGAACCGAGATGCCGAAGCCGTTGTCTTCGATATAGAAGAGCATCGGCAGTCGTTGCGTCGTGGCGACGGTCAGCGCCGACCAGAAGCCATTGGACGCCACCGAGCCATCGCCGCCGAGGACGACGGCGATGGCGCGCTCGTAGTCGCGAGCCTTGAGCTGCTTGCTGAAATAGGTGATCGCCTGCGCCCATCCGGCCGTCGGCGTATATTGCGAGCCGACGCCGCCGCACATCGGCAGAGCCGAGGCACCGTGGGGATTTGGGTAGTTGAAGACGACACCGATGTCGCGGCCGTCGGAATAGCCTCCCGCGCGCGCCATAGCCGAGCCGAGCGCATCGGCGGGATCGACGCCCAAGGACAGAAGCAGCGGGCGCGAGCGGTAATAGCCGCAGGCCGCGTCGTGCCGTTCGGTGAGGTTCAGGCCCAGGAGGATCTGGGCCAGGTCATGGCCGCGGGCGGAGAACTGATAGAGGATCTTCTTTTCCGGGACGAGACGCTTTTCCTCCATCTCGTCAAGTTCGCGAGACAGAAGCATGAGATGGACGACCCGTTTCCAGTCGATGCTCTCATCCGGTGCGTTCCGCCGATCGTGTTTCAGCGCTGGCTGGCCCATCATCTCACTCCTCCAAAAGCCTTGAGTGAAAGAATAACCCGTCGCCGGTGCAAATCGGTTTCAATCTTGTGTGTTTTTCGATAGCAATTGATCAATCCATTTCCTTTTCGGGAGGATCGTGAAGAGTATGTTCAATCTTGATGTGGTTGACCGAAAAATTCTCAGGATACTCCAGGAGCAGGCCGATATCAGCCATGCCGCACTTGCCGAGGCCGTCGGCGCCTCGCCGGCGTCCTGCTGGCGGCGCATCAAGGCCCTGGACACGGCAGGCGTGCTCGGCAGGACCGTCCGGCTCGTCAATCCCCAGATGGTCGGGCGAGGCTTGACTGTGTTCTGCCAGGTGCGGATGAAGTCCCACGATGCCGCCGCGCGGCAAAATTTCGAGCGCTTCGTGGAGAGCCACGAAGAGGTGCTGGAATGCTGTTCCATGTCGGGGGACTGGGATTATCTCCTGCGCGTCGTCGTCGCGGATGTCGCCGATTACGAGCGACTGCTGATGCGCGGCATTCTCACGCACGAGGCCGTCGCGCATTCGTCCTCCCATTTTGCGCTGAAGAGCGTGAAATATTCCACTGCCATTCCGGTGTGACGGCATGGATCGGGACCGGGGAGAGGGCGGCCGGATGCAGCAAGACAAGTCGGCTCGGGCCGGTAGCGTACTGCTAGCCGCATTACTGGACGGGACGCCGTTGAAGGCGGCGAGTTTCATCGTCACTATCTATGGCGATGTCGTGGAGCCGCGCGGCGGCGCCATCTGGATCGGCAATCTCATCGAAGTCTGCGCCGGCGTCGGCATCAGCGAGACGCTGGTCCGCACTGCCGTCTCCCGTCTCGTCGCGGCCGGGCGGCTCGCCGGAGAGCGGGAGGGGCGGCGCAGCTTCTATCGGCTCACCGAGGCAGCCCGGACCGAATTCGCGGCCGCCGCGCGGGTGTTGTTCGGCCCACCGGAGGAAACGGCCTGGCACTTCGTGCAGTTGGTGGGGTCCGCGCCGGAAGAGCGTATGCAGATGCTCGAGCGATCCGGCCATGCGCGGCTCGGTCCGCGGCTTGCCGTCGGGGTCAGGCCGTTCCCTCTCTCGATTATGCCTGCTGTCGTCTTCCGCGCGGACGTGGCCGAAGGCACCGGCGAACTCGGCGCCTTTGCCGCGGAATGTTGGGACCTGGAACCGCACGCGGAGGCCTATAAGAGATTTCTCCAGCGCTTCGGCCCGCTCGCCGATTTCGTCGAGGCGGGCGGACCCCTGGCGCCCGCCGACTGCCTTGCCGCCCGCCTCCTGCTCGTGCACCAGTTCCGCCTGGAGGCTTTGCGCGATCCGCGTCTGCCGGCCGAGGTTCTTCCGCCCGGCTGGCCGGGGGCAGAGGCGCGACGCCTGTTTGCGCGGCTTTATTGCAGCCTGTCGCCGCAAGCCGACCTGCATGTCGCACGGAACTTCATTACCGCTACAGGCTCGCTTCCAATGGCCTGCGACGCGACGTCCCGCCGGCTTGCAATGCTGTGCGGCGAGGAGGCAGCCCCCGAGGGATCGCGCTGAAGGGCCGCAGCCGGGCTGGCGCGCAACATGGGAGCGAACCACCGGAACGGCCAGCGGATCGTCAACGATGTTGACGTAGGCAATGTGGAGTACGCCACCAAACTGCTTCGGGTCGTTTATTCGCCTGAAGGTGGCGTTGTGTATCGACGCTTGGCGAGCCCCTGCGTCAATGCATCACAAAAATATCCGTAAATGCCGTTGATCTGTGACATGTCCTGCGCTATATAACTAACCGATCGGTCGGTTAATGTAAGATGTCGCCGGCCAAAACGGGAGGAGTTGCATGTCCGAAGCCTTCATCTGCGATGCGGTGCGTACACCCGTTGGCCGCTATGGTGGCGCGCTATCTTCCGTGCGAGCCGATGACCTGGCTGCCGTACCGTTGACCGCGCTGATGGAGCGCAACCCGCAAGTCGACTGGTCGCAGGTCGATGATGTCATTTACGGCTGCGCCAACCAGGCGGGCGAGGACAATCGCAATGTCGGCCGCATGGCGGTGCTTCTATCCGGCATGCCCGTTACCGTGCCGGCGACCACGGTCAACCGCCTCTGCGGCTCGGGCATGGACGCTGTCGGCATGGCGGCGAGGGCTATCCGCGCCGGCGATTGCGATCTTGTGATTGCGGGTGGCGTGGAGAGCATGAGCCGCGCGCCCTTCGTGATGCCCAAGGCCGAAAGCGCGTTCTCACGCTCGAACGCGGTCTACGATACAACCATCGGCTGGCGCTTCGTGAACCCGAAACTGAAGGCAGCCTTCGGTGTTGATTCCATGCCGGAGACGGCGGACAATGTGGCTGAGGATTTTGGCGTAAGTCGCGCCGATCAGGACGCCTTCGCCGCCAGCAGTCAGGCGCGCTGGGCCGCGGCTGAGCAAGAGGGCCTCTTTAGAGAGGAGCTTGTTCCGGTTCTCGTCCAGCAAAAGAAGGGCGACCCTGTTCTCGTCGATCGCGACGAGCATCCGCGCCCGGGCACGACGGTCGAGCAGCTTGCCAAGCTCAAAGGGGTCAACGGCCCCGACCGCACGGTGACGGCGGGCAATGCTTCGGGCGTCAATGATGGCGCCGCGGCACTGTTGGTCGCCAGCGAGGCGGCGGTGAAGGCCCAAGGTTTGGTGCCGAGGGCGCGCATCGTCGCGATGGCGGCGGCCGGCGTCGAGCCGCGCGTCATGGGTATCGGTCCGGCGCCCGCAGCGCGCAAGGTGCTCGAACGCGCCGGCTTGTCGGTCGGTCAGATGGACGTGATCGAGCTCAATGAAGCCTTTGCCTCGCAGGCCCTTGCCGTGCTGCGCGATCTCGGTCTGCCGGACGACGCGGCCCATGTGAACCCGAACGGCGGCGCGATCGCGATGGGCCATCCGCTCGGCATGAGCGGCGCACGGCTGGTGACGACCGCGACCTATCAGCTTCATCGCCATGGCGGCCGCTATGCGCTGTGCACCATGTGCATCGGTGTGGGCCAGGGCATCGCCATCATTCTCGAGCGCGTCTGACGGAGGAGAAGGACCCATGTATGCTCAAATGGTGAAAACGGACGCTGCCCGCGTCAAGAGCCTCGACGAGATGGAGCCGCAGGAGCGCACCTTCCAGGAGCGCGTCGATCAGGGACAGAAGATCGAGCCGAAGGAATGGATGCCGGAAGGCTATCGCAAGACGCTCATTCGCCAGATCAGCCAGCACGCCCATTCCGAGATTGTCGGTCAACTTCCCGAGGGTAACTGGATTACCCGGGCTCCGACGTTGGAGCGCAAGGCGATCCTGCTCGCCAAGGTGCAGGACGAGGCGGGCCACGGTCTCTATCTCTATTGCGCCGCCGAAACTTTAGGGGTGAGCCGCGACGAGATGTACGAGCAGCTCCATTCCGGCAAGGCAAAATATTCCTCGATCTTCAACTATCCGACACTGACCTGGGCAGATATCGGCGCGATCGGCTGGCTGGTCGACGGTGCGGCGATCATGAACCAGGTGCCGCTGCAGCGTTGTTCCTACGGGCCCTATGCGCGCGCCATGGTCAGGATCTGCAAGGAGGAGAGTTTCCATCAGCGCCAGGGCTACGACATCCTGATGAAGATGGTGAAGGGCACGCCCGCCCAGAAGGCGATGGTGCAGGACGCGCTGAACCGCTGGTGGTGGCCGTCCTTGATGATGTTCGGCCCGTCGGACGATGCCTCTGTGCACTCGGCCCAGTCGATGGCCTGGAAGATCAAGCAGAACTCCAACGATGAGCTCAGGCAGAAGTTCGTCGACCAGACCGTGCCGCAGGCCGAATATCTCGGCCTCACCGTCCCGGATCCTGACCTCAAATGGAACGAGGAAAAGGGCGGCTACGATTTCGGCGAACCGGACTGGGAAGAGTTCTTCAACGTGATCGCCGGCAACGGCCCCTGCAATGCGGAACGCCTCGACGCCCGCAGAAAGGCCTGGGACGACGGCGCCTGGTTCCGCGACGGCCTGACGGCCCATGCGGAAAAGGCGGCTGGCCGCCGCGCCGCTGCAAAGATCGCCGCCGAGTGAGTTTGGGAGAGAGAACCATGTCCAGCGAATGGCCGCTTTGGGAAGTCTTCATCCGGGGTCAGCACGGCCTCAATCATCGCCATGTAGGCAGCCTGCATGCGCCGGACGCCGAAATGGCGATCAATAATGCCCGCGACGTCTATACGCGCCGCAACGAGGGGGTCAGCATCTGGGTGGTGAGGTCCGCCGACATCACAGCGAGCGCCCCTTCCGAAAAGGGTCCGCTCTTCGACCCTTCGAACTCCAAGGTCTATCGCCACCCGACCTTCTTCGACATTCCGGATGAAGTGGGGCACATGTGATGGCGACCGCAGCAGTTGACCCAGCGGCCCGCCAGGCCGCCCTCTTCGAATTCCTGGCCCGCATCGGCGACAATGCGCTGATCCTCGGCCATCGCGTTTCCGAGTGGTGCGGCCATGCGCCGGCGCTGGAAGAAGACATCGCGCTCGCCAACACTGCGCTCGACCTGATCGGCCAGACGCAGCTCTGGCTGGGCCTTGCCGGCGAAGTGGAAGACAAGGGCCGCTCAGCCGATGACCTCGCCTATCTGCGCGACGGCTACGAGTTCCGCAACATCCTGCTGGTCGAGCGCCCGAACGGCGATTTTGGCAAGACGCTGATGCGGCAGTTCCTGTTCGACGCTTGGCACTATCTGCTCTTGAAGGCGCTGAAGGGCTCTTCGGACCGGCGCATCGCCGATATTGCTGAAAAGGCCTTCAAGGAGGTCTCCTACCATCTTGATCGCAGCCGCGACCTCGTCATCCGCCTCGGTGATGGCACGGCCGAAAGCCACAGCCGCATGCAGGCGTCGCTGGATGAACTCTGGGCTTTCACGGGCGAGATGTTCATGAGTGACGCCCTGGATGCCGAGCTGGCCGAAGCCGGAATCATTCCCGCGCCGCAGAGCCTCAAGCCCGGCTGGGACGAGATCGTCGCCGAGGCGCTCACCGAGGGCACGCTGAAGAAGCCAGCCGACGGCTACATGCACAGGGGCGGCCGGCGCGGCGTTCATACCGAGCATCTCGGTTTCATTCTCGCCGAAATGCAGTTCCTCCAGCGCGCCTATCCCGGCGCCACCTGGTAGGAGGTGGTCATGGACCCGGCGCTCCGTCCTTCGATCGATGAGGTGTGGCACTGGCTGGCGCAAGTGCCGGACCCGGAGATCCCGGTCATCTCTGTCACCGACCTTGGGATCGTCAGGGATATTGCCTGGCGAGATGATACGCTGGTGGTGACGATCACGCCGACCTATTCGGGTTGCCCCGCCACCACCATCATCAATCTCGATATCGAGGCCGCGCTCGCGGAAAAGGGTCTCGACAAGGTGCGGCTGGAGCGCCAGCTCTCGCCCGCCTGGACGACGGACTGGATCAGCGCCGAGGGTCGGGAAAAGCTGCGCGACTACGGCATCGCCCCGCCGGTCGACGGCACGGCCGCCGATGGCGTCTTGATAAAGCGCATCGACCGGCTCTCCGGCCGCTCGAACCTGACGATCGCCTGTCCGCGCTGCGGATCGACGAACACCGAAAAGATCAGCCAGTTCGGCTCGACGCCTTGCAAGGCCAGCTATCGCTGCACCGAGTGTCTGGAACCGTTCGACTACTTCAAGTGCATCTGACCCATTAGGGAGAGGGCCCATACATGGCACGTTTTCATCCCCTGACCGTGACCGACGTTCGCCGCGAGACACGCGATGCGGTCGTGGTCACGCTCCTGCCCTCCGACGAGGACCGCGCCGCATTCGATTTCACCCAAGGACAATACCTGACCTTCCGCCGGAAATTCGAGGACGAGGAACTGCGCCGTTCCTATTCGATCTGCGCCGGCAAGGACGAAGGCGTGCTGAAGGTCGGAATCAAGCGCGTCGACGGCGGCTGCTTCTCCACCTGGGTCAACGAAAACCTCAAGGTCGGCGATACGCTGGAGGCGATGCCGCCGATGGGCGCGTTCTTCACCGCGCTGGAGCCGGATGTCGCAAAACACTATCTCGGCTTTGCCGGCGGTAGCGGTATCACGCCGGTGCTCTCGATCATCAAGACCGTGTTGTCGCGCGAGCCGCGCTCCCGTTTCACGCTGGTCTACGCCAACCGCCAGATCAGCTCGATCATGTTCCGGGAGGAGCTGGAGGACCTGAAAAACCTTTATCTCGGTCGGCTTTCCGTCCTTCATGTCCTCGAAAGCGAGGCGCAGGACATCGACCTCTTCACCGGCCGCATCGACGGCGAGAAATGCGCGGCGCTCTTCAGGAGCTGGATCGACCCGAAATCCATCGCCACCGCCTTCATCTGCGGCCCGGAGCCGATGATGCTGGCGATCGCCGCGGCGTTGCGTGAACACGGGCTTCGCGATGACCAGATCAAGTTCGAACTTTTCGCCTCCTCGCAGCCTGGCCGAGCGCGGCGCAAGGTGGAGCAGGTCGCCGGCGCCGACCAGAGCGCGACCTGCGAGGCGACCGTCACGCTCGACGGCGCGACGCGCACCTTCAAGTTTCCGAAACAGGGCGAGAGCCTGCTCGATGCCGCGCTCCAAAACGCCATGGACGCGCCATACGCCTGCAAGGCCGGAGTCTGTTCCACCTGCCGCGCCAAGGTGCTCGAAGGTGAGGTCGAGATGGAAGCCAACCACGCGCTCGAGGACTACGAGGTGCGCCAGGGCTATGTACTGACCTGCCAGTGCTATCCGCTCACTGACCGCATCACCGTCAGCTACGACCAGTAAACCGCCGTGGGGAGGATAGAATGTCCGATACGATGCCGATCGAGGATTACCTGGCGAAGGGCGGCGTGCTGTCGTCGCCGGCTAACGTGCCGCCGCGCTATCGTGGCGAACTGCTGCGGCTGATGGCAACCTTCATCGACAGCGAGCTTGCTGGTTCCGCCGGCTTTGCCGACACGATCAACGACGCGCCGGGCATACAGGAGCGGATCTCCGCCGCCCGCATCGTGCTGGAAAAGACCGACCACGCCGGCAAGGTGCTCAAGATCATGGAAACGTTCGGCGCCGATGGCGGGCGTTATGCCGTGCATCATCCCTGGGCGGAGCGGCTTGCTCGCGAGGCCGACATCGGCGCGACGCGCCAGGGCGGCGACATGCGCCTGTCCGTCTTCCACTATCCGCTGGAAGGGTGGGTGGATGCCGTCGTCATGAACGTGCTGATGGGCCGGGCGAGCGTCGTGCAGTTGAAGGAACTGTCGCGCGTTTCCTACCAGCCGCTCGCCGAAGTCTTCCGCGCCATCCTGCCGCGCGAAACGCGCCATACCGAACTCGGCCTCGCCGGCGTCGTCCGTGTCGTCGAGGATGAGGCGGGCCGCGCAAAGGCGAAGGCCTCCGTCGCCTACTGGTATCCCCGTGTTGCCGAAAGTTTTGGCCGTTCCGGCTCGGCGCGCTTCGAGACGCTGTCGCGCTTCGGCCTCAGGCATACGCCCAACGAGACCCTGCTTGCCGAATGGCGAGCAGAGGTCGACCCGCAGCTTTCTGCACTTGGACTGAACTGAAAGGATAGTGACATGAGCGTCATGGCAAACCGGCCGCGCCGGCTCGAAAGCTATGTGGGCGGCACCTGGGTTGCCGGGTTAAGCGACGGCGTGCCGCTGCTCGACGCCTCGACGGGCGCACCGGTCGCCTTCATCGATTCGACCGGCATCGATTTCAAGGCGATTCTCGCCTATGGCCGCGAAAAGGGCGGTCCGGCGCTCAGGCGCATGTCCTTCCACGAGCGCGCCGCGATGCTGAAAGCGCTCGGCCAGGCGCTGCTCGAAAAGAAGGAAGAGTTCTATGCTCTTTCGACGGCAACCGGCGCCACCCGCGCCGATAGTTGGGTCGATATCGAGGGCGGTATCGGCACGTTGCTTTCGTACGCGTCCAAGGGCCGGCGCGAGCTACCGAACGCCCGCGTGTTGCTCGATGGTGACGTGGAATCTCTCTCCAAGGACGGCACGTTTTCCGCGCAACATATCCTGAGCCCGCTGGAGGGTGTCGCTGTCCATATCAACGCCTTCAATTTCCCCTGCTGGGGTATGCTGGAAAAGCTGGCGCCGACGTTGCTGGCCGGCGTGCCGGCCATCGTCAAGCCGGCGAGCCAGACGGCTTATCTCACCGAGCTCATGGTTCGCCGCATCATCGACACGGACATCCTGCCGGAAGGCGCTCTTCAGCTCATCTGCGGCTCGGTCGGCGACCTGCTCGACCATGTCGAGGGCCAGGATGCCGTGACCTTCACCGGCTCCGCCGTGACCGGCCAGCGCCTGAAGACGCATAAGGCGATCGTCGGCAATTCCGTGCGCTTCACCATGGAGGCCGATAGCCTCAACGCCGCCGTGCTTGGCCTTGATGCGGCACCCGGCACGGAGGAATTCGACCTCTTCGTAAAGGAAGTCGCCCGCGAGATGACGGTCAAGGCGGGTCAGAAGTGCACGGCAATCCGCCGCGTGATCGCGCCGCGCGCCTACAGCGAAGCGCTCATTGAAAGCCTGCGCGCGCGCCTCGGCGATACGGCCGTCGGCAATCCTGCCGACGAAGCCGTCCGTATGGGGCCGCTTGCCAGCCTCGACCAGCGCGAGGAAGTGCGCGCTCGCATCCGAGACCTTGCTGCCGACGCCGAGATCGTCGCCGGCGATCCGGATAACCCGCGCGTGCTGTCTGGCGATGCCTCCGCCGGCGCCTTCCTCAATCCGGTTCTGCTCTATTGCGATAAGCCGGACTCGGTCCGCGCGGTGCACGACGTCGAAGCCTTCGGCCCGGTCAGCACCGTCATGCCCTATGATACGGCGGAAGAAGCGGTCGATCTTGCCCGACGTGGCAAGGGCAGCCTCGTCGCCTCCGTCTTCACCAACGATCCGGCCTTCGCCGAGGAGGTCGTGCTCGGCCTCGCGCCCTTCCACGGTCGCGTGATGATCGGTAACCGCGTCAGCGCCAAATCGTCCACCGGCCACGGTTCGCCGCTGCCAGGCCTCGTGCACGGCGGGCCCGGGCGGGCGGGGGGCGGGGAGGAACTGGGCGGCATTCGCGGCGTGAAGCATTACATGCAGCGTACCGCCGTGCAGGGCACGCCGACGATGCTTTCGGCCGTCACCGGGCGGTGGATCCCCGGTGCCGAGGTGCGTTCGGGCGGCGAACATCCGTTCCGCAAGTCGCTGGCCGAGCTTCGGATCGGCGACCAGCTTGTGACTGGCACACGTAGGGTAACACTGGAGGATATTGAGCACTTCGCACAGTTCACCGGCGACACCTTCTACGCGCATATGGACGAGGAAGCGGCCAAGGCGAATCCGTTCTTCGACGGGCGCGTGGCGCATGGCTATCTGATCGTCTCCTTTGCCGCCGGCCTCTTCGTCGATCCGGCGCCGGGGCCGGTCCTCGCCAATTATGGCGTCGACAATCTGCGCTTCCTGACGCCGGTCAATCCGGGTGACACGTTGCAGGTGCAACTCACCTGCAAGGAGATCAATCTGCGGGCCAATGCCGAACACGGCGAGGTGCGATGGGATTGCAACGTGACCAACCAGGCCGGGGCCACGGTCGCGCGATACGACGTCCTGACGATGGTGGCCAAAACGAGAGAGTGAGCGCATGACACTCCGCACGCTCAGGCGCGCATCTGCGGAAGGCTTTGTCGGTTGATAAAGCAGTGTAGATTTGCGATGCACGCAAAACGCGATGTGGGGTTTCGTTGAGATGAGAAAATTTTGGCGCCGGATCTCGTACTATCGTCATCGAAGTGAGCTTTGGACACTTCGTCTGGCGATGCAGGTGCCGCTATTCGCCATGATTCCGATTGGAATGTTAAACGGCTTTTGGTGGTTCATTGCCGCACTGCCTCTTTGTTTGATTTTTTTCATGACCGAGTGCATCGCCCACTTTGGCGCACTTGGCCGCTTTGGCGCAGGAGCCTTGCTTCTCTTAGAAATCCCGGCTCTTTTGGTGGTGTTCGTCCTTGTTACCCCATGGTTTTATGGATGGTACGGTATTGCGGGCAGCCTGGTGTTTGGTCGACACACGACCGCGAAAGCCAAGGAGAAAGCCTTGGAGGAAGCAATTAATGCCTATCGGGCGCAAGCCGTAATTGGCGGCTGACGGCGCCCGAGCCCGACGCGGCGGCGCATCCGCGCGTTGAAAGACGATCCGCTGCTTCTGGAATAATTGAGGCTCGGAGATTGATGGGAAACGTCAGCGGACGGCCTTGATCCCTTCGAGGATCAGTGTCGTGGCAATGTCCGCATATTCGTCGCGGGTGATCGGTCCGTTTGGCCGAAACCACATATAGACCCAGTTCATCATGCCAAAGAGCGACATCGTGACCGGCATCAGCAACGGCCTTTCTTTGCCAAGGTCGGGATTGATCTCGTGTATCACGGCGGAGAAGCGCTTGACGATCCGTCTTTCGATCGCCTGCAATTCGCCAAGCTGTTCCGGGGAGAGTGCGCTGGTGCCATTGAGCTGCACCTTGTGCTCGTTGTCCCGTCCCTCGTAATTCTTCAGCACGGCTTTCACCAGCAGGCGTAGTCGCTTCCCAGCCGGAAGGTCGGGCCGGTCGGCGGCCTCGATGGCGGTTTCCAGCGCCGCGAGGTGTGTACGCACGATGTCGAAGATCAGCGCGTCCTTGCTTGGATAGTAGTGATAGAGCAGGGCCTTGGAGACACCACTATACGAGGCAATCATCGACATGGAGGCCTTCTCCATGCCCATCTCGGCGAAGACCGCCGCCGCACTTGTCAGAATGCCACGCTGTTTTTCCTCGAAATCGACTGCGCGCGTGCGTGCCATGGTTCCTGCTCTGCTCATTCCGGATTTTCGACCGCGCCGGGAAGGCGGTTTGCCCTCCCTATACCCGGTCAACCCGGTGCCGGGCTATCCCGGCGTTTCATTCTTTCGGGCGGTTGTCGACCACGCGCTTTGCCTTTCCTTCCGAGCGGGCAACGCCCCCCGGCTGGTGGACAAGAATCTTCGTGGAGACGCCGACCACGCTCTTGATGTGGTGGGCAAGCTCCCTGGCAGATCCCGCGCGAGAATCCTCGTCGGCCGCTTCCAGCGTACATTCGACATGAACCGTCATGTTGTCCATACGGCCAGCGCGCGTGAGTTCGATCTGGAAATGTGGAGCGAGGCCGCGACATTTGAGAATCTGTTCCTCGATCTGTGTCGGGAAGACGTTGACGCCGCGCAGGATCATCATGTCGTCGGAGCGGCCGGTGACCTTTTCCATGCGGCGCATGGAGCGGGCGGTGCCGGGCAGAAGTCGCGTCAGGTCGCGCGTGCGGTAGCGGATGATCGGCAGGCCTTCTTTGGTGAGCGTCGTGAAGACCAGCTCGCCGAGCTCGCCGTCCGGCAGCACTTCACCGGTCTCGGGGTCGATGATTTCCGGGTAGAAATGGTCTTCCCAGATATGCAGGCCATCCTTCGTCTCGACGCATTCGTTGGCGACGCCCGGGCCCATGACTTCCGAGAGGCCGTAGATATCGACGGCATGCATGTCGAAGGCATGCTCGATTTCCTCGCGCATGGCATTCGTCCAAGGCTCCGCGCCGAAAATGCCGACGGCGAGCGAGCTTTCGCGCGGATCGATGCCCTGGCGACGGAACTCGTCGAGAATGGAGAGCATGTAGGAGGGCGTCACCATGATGATGCGCGGCTTGAAATCCTGCATCAGCGTGACCTGGCGTTCGGTCATGCCGCCAGAGATCGGCACGACCGTGCAGCCGAGCTTTTCCGCGCCGTAATGTGCGCCGAGGCCGCCGGTGAAGAGGCCGTAGCCGTAGGCGATATGAACGATGTCGCCGGCCCGGCCGCCCGAGGCGCGGATCGAGCGGGCAACGACGGTCGCCCAGGTGTCGATGTCCTTCCGGGTGTAGCCGACGACGGTCGGCTTGCCGGTGGTGCCGGAGGAGGCGTGGATGCGCGCGAGTTTTTCACGCGGTACTGCGAACATGCCGAAGGGATAGGTGTCGCGTAGATCCTTCTTGGTGGTGAAGGGGAATTTCGCGAGGTCGGCCAGCGTCTTCAGGTCGGAGGGGTGCACGCCCGCCTCGTCGAAGCGTTTCCGGTAGAAGGACGAATTCTCGTAGGCGTGGGTCAGCGACCATTTCATGCGCTCGAACTGGAGGCCGGAAATCTCGTCGCGCGAGGCCGTCTCGATCGCTTCGAGGTCTCCGGGGCGGGGGGAAAGGTCTTCCATGGATGTCTCCTCCGAGAATGCGGGGTAATATCGCCTCAGCCTTTTTCCGGCAGATGGGTACCCTTGACTGTTCGCGAGTGGCCGCGGAATTCCGCGACATGCTCGCCCTCCTGGTTGGTGATGCGGATATCGTAGATGCCGCCCCGGCCGCGGCGTGACACCTCCCGCGCCGTCGCCTTCAGCCGGTCGCCCCTGAAAGCCGGTGCGATGAATGTCACCGAACAGTGCTGGGCGACGGTGCGCTGGTTATAGGTGTTGCAGGCGAAGGCGAAGGCCGAATCCGCCAGCGTGAAGACGTAGCCGCCGTGGCATGTGCCGTGCCCGTTCGTCATGCTCTCGGCAATCGTCATGGCGATCGTCGCCTCGCCAGGCGCGACGGAGACGAGTTCCATTCCGAGCTCGCGGCTGGCGTTGTCGTCGTCCCACATGGCTTTGGCGCAGGCCTCGGCAAGCGCCTGCGGGGAAAGACTGGCGACGCTCATCGACCCTTGAACTCCGCTTTGCGCTTTTCGAGGAAGGCGGAAACGCCTTCGGCATAGTCGGCGCTGCGGCCGGCCTCGCGTTGCAGGTCGCGCTCGAGGTCGAGCTGCTGGTCCAGCGAATTGGTGGCGGCGGCCTGGATGGCGCGCTTCGTCATGCCGAGGCCCTTGGTTGGGCCGGCAGCGAGCCGTTTGGCGAGCGCGTTCGCCTCTTCCATCAGCGTGTCGTCATCGACGGCGCGCCAGATCAGGCCCCAGTCGGCGGCGGTATCGGCGTCGAGCGGCTCGGCGGTCAGCGCCAACGCTTTGGCACGCGCTTCTCCAATGAGGCGCGGCAGGCTCCAGGTGCCGCCGGAGTCCGGCACGAGGCCGATCTTGGCGAAGGCCTGGATGAAGCGGGCGGAGCGGGCGGCGAGCGTGATGTCGCAGGCGAAGGCGATGTTGGCACCGGCCCCCGCGGCAACGCCGTTTACGGCGCAGATCACCGGCTTTTCCAGGCTCCGGATCAGACGGAGCAGCGGATTGTAGAAGGTCTCGATCGTCTGGCCGAGGTCCGGCACGCCCTTTTTCGGGTCACGGTCGCCGAGGTCCTGGCCGGCGCAAAAGCCGCGGCCGGCGCCGGTCAAGAGCACTGCACGTACGTTTTCGTCAGCATGGGCATGCTGGAAGCCAGCGCGCAGCGCCAGGTGCATCTCTTCATTGAAGGCGTTGAGCTTGTCCGGACGGTTCAGCGTAAGGCTCAGAACGCCGTCGGCAAGCGCCGACAGAACGGTGTCGGAATTGGACATTGTACCTCCCTGTCGCCTTCCCAAATCGGCGACCGTAAAAAAACACTTGCATAAACCGACCGGTCAGTCAATTATAAAAGCACTGATTGGGAGGAATGAGAATGACGGGACTTTTCGAGCGCCATCGCCCGACGCTGGATGCGGCCCTGCAAGCGGTCGCCAAGCGCGATTTCTGGTCCCCCTATCCGGAAGTGCCGAGTGGCAAAATCTACGGCGAGACCGCCAAGGACGACGGCCTTGCCGCCTACAAGGCGCGGCTCGGCCAACCTTTTGTTCTGGCCGATCATCCGGCGGAAGGCGCGGTTGGTGCGGAAGTCTCACCTTACGGGCCCGCCCTCGGCATCACCTATCCTGCGGCCTCCGTCGAGACGCTGATCGCGGCGTCGCGCGCTGCCGCCCGGTCATGGGCTTCGGCTGCGCCGGAGGTACGCATCGGCGTCTGCCTCGAAATTCTCGCCCGCCTCAACGCCCGCAGCTTCGAAATGGCGAACGCCGTCATGCATACGACAGGGCAGGCCTTTGCCATGGCCTTCCAGGCCGGCGGCCCGCATGCGCAGGACCGCGGCCTCGAAGCCGTCGCCTTTGCCTATGCCGAAATGACCCGCACGCCCGCTCAGGCGACCTGGACGAAGCCGCAGGGCAAGGGCGAGCCGATCATCATGGAGAAGCACTGGCGCGTCGTTCCGCGTGGCGTTTCGATTGTCATCGGCTGCAACACCTTCCCGACCTGGAACAGCTATCCCGGCCTTTTCGCAAGCCTTGCCACCGGCAACACCGTCATCGTCAAGCCGCACCCGGCAGCGATCCTCCCGCTTGCCATCACCGTCGAGATCATCCGGCAGGTTTTGGTGGAAGAGGGCTTTGCGGCCGATATCGTCTTGCTTGCTGCAGATGCGCCCGGTTCGGAAATCACCAAGGACCTTGTGCAGCACCCGGCCGTTGCCATCGTCGATTATACCGGCTCCAACGCATTTGGCACATGGGTACGCGAGAACGCAGGCGCCGCGGGCGTCTACACGGAAGAGGCCGGCGTCAATTCCATCGTCATCGGCGCCACCGACAATTTCGCTGGCATGTGCAGCAATATCGCGTTCTCGCTGTCGCTCTATTCCGGCCAGATGTGTACGGCCCCGCAGGATATCTTTGTCCCGCGCGGCGGGATCGAGACGGACGAGGGCCACAAGACATTTGATGACGTCGCGGCCGGTATTGCCGCGGCCGTCGATGGCCTGCTTGCCGATCCGGCCCGTGCGGCCGGTGTCTGCGGCGCCATCGCCAATCCGGCAACGCTGGCCCGTATCGCGACGGCCCGTTCGCTCGGTCGCATCGTTCGCGACTCCGCGCCGGTGGAAGGTCTCGACGATGCGCGCACCGCGACCCCGCTGATCCTTGCCGTCGATGCGGCGGATACGGATGCCTATGCGGAAGAGCGTTTCGGCCCCGTCGCCTTTGTCGTTGCTGTCGATGACATCCAGGACGGCGTGAATCGCGCCGCTGAGCTCGCCGAGTGCAAGGGCGCGATCACGGCAGCCCTCTACGCGACAGATGAGGCGCAAGTCCTCACCGCCGCTGATCGGTTCGCCGCGGCCGGCGTCAATCTTTCGGTCAATCTGACCGGCGGCATCTACGTCAACCAGAGCGCCGCCTTCAGCGATTTCCACGTCACCGGTGCCAACCCGGCGGGCAATGCCAGCCTGACGGATGCGGCCTTCGTCGCCAACCGGTTCCGCGTGGTGATGTGGCGTCGCCCTGCGGCGGCGTGAGGAGAGTTTTCGATTCAACCTTTTCTTTGTTGGGAGGAGAACCGACATGAAATTTGCGCTTACAACGACGGCCCTTGCACTCGTTCTCGGCATTGCCGCGCCCGCCTTTGCCGATATCAGGATCGGCGCCACCCTTTCCGAAACCGGCCCCGCCGCCTTCCTTGGCGATCCGGAGGCCAAGACGCTGAAGATGCTGGTCGAGGAGATCAATGCGGCAGGCGGCGTCAATGGCGAAAAGATCGAACTGATCGTCTATGACGACGGTGGCGACCCGAACAAGGCGCGCACCTTCGCCACCCGCCTGGTCGAAGACGACGAAGTGGTGGCCGTGATCGGCGGTACGACGACCGGCACCTCCATGGCTATCATCCCGGTCTTCGAGGATGCGGAAGTGCCCTTCATCTCGCTTGCGGGCGCGATCGAGATCATCGACCCCGTAAAGCCCTATACCTTCAAGACGCCGCACACGGACCGTATGGCCTGCGCGAAAATCTTCGAGGACATGAAGAAGACCGGTATCACCAAGATCGGCGTGATCTCCGGTTCGGACGGCTTCGGAGCGTCCATGCGCAAACAGTGCCTGGAAATCATCGGCGAATATGGCATCGAGGTGCTCGCCGACGAGACCTACGGCCCCACCGACGCCGACATGACGCCACAGCTCACCAACATAAAGGGCAAGGAAGGGATTCAGGCGGTGCTGAACCCCGGCTTCGGCCAGGGGCCGGCGATCGTGACGCGCAACTACGCGCAGCTTGCCGTCGGGCTGCCGCTCTACCAGTCGCACGGCGTCGCCTCGGATGGCTTTATCGAGCTTGCCGGCGCTGAGGCCGCCGAAGGCGTGCGCCTGCCGGGCACGGCGCTCCTCGTCGCAGAAATCCTGCCGGAGAACGACCCGCAGCGTAAAGTCGTTACTGCCTACAAGGAAGCCTACGAGAAGGCGACCGGCAAGCCGGTCTCGACCTTCGGCGGCTACGCTCATGATGCGTTGCGCATCCTCGTCGATGCGATCGTCCGCGCGGGGAGCGCCGAGCCATCGGATATCCGCGATGCGATCGAGGCGACAAAAGGTTTTGTCGGCACCACGGGCACCGTCACCATGACGGCCGAGGATCACCTCGGCCTCGACCTATCCGCCTTCCGCATGCTTGAGATCGAAAAGGGCGGCTGGAAGATCGTCGAGTAATCGAGTCCGCCGGCCCGCGCCATCATGCGTGGGTAGGCGGAAACCCGTCGTGCGCGAAGCGGAGGCATCCATGCCCGAACTCCTGCAATTTCTTCTCTCCGGGATCACGGTCGGCGCGGTCTATGCGTTGGTCGCCCTCGGCTTCACGATCATCTACAACGCCTCTGACGTCGTGAACTTCGCCCAGGGCGAATTCGTCATGCTTGGCGGCATGATCACCTTTTTTGCGCACGCCGCCGGCCTGCCGCTGCCGCTCGCCGCGCTCATTGCCATCATCGCGACGGCCGCGATCGGCGTCGCGCTCAACAAGCTGGCGATCGAGCCCGCCCGCGGCGCGCCCGTCGTCTCGCTGATCATCATCACCATCGGCGCGTCCATCTTCATTCGCGGCGCGACGCAGCTCATTTTCGACAAGCAGCTCCACCGCTTCCCGGCCTTTTCCGGCGACCAGCCGATCCTGATCGGCGGCGCGACCATCCTGCCGCAGAGCCTCTGGGTGATTGCCGGCGCGCTCGCCATCTTCTTCTGTCTTTGGCTGTTCTTCACGCGCACGCTGATCGGCCGCGCCGTGCTTGCGACGGCGAACAACCGCATCGCCGCCCAGCTCGTCGGCATCAACACCAACTATGTGATGACGCTCTCCTTCGCGATGTCCGCCGCCATCGGCGCGCTCGCCGGCGTGCTGGTGACGCCGATCACGCTGACCGGCTACGATGTCGGCCTCGCCCTGGCGCTGAAAGGTTTCGCCGCCGCCATGCTCGGCGGTATGGGTAATCCCAAGGGAGCGCTCGTCGGCGGCCTGCTGCTCGGCGTTCTGGAAGCGATGACGGCCGGTTACATCAGCTCGCAATACAAGGATGCGGCCGCCTTTGTCGTCATCCTCGCGGTGCTCTTCGCCATGCCGCAGGGCCTTTTTGGCCGCAAGTCGACGGATCGGGTGTGACCATGCGGTTCTCCAGCAAGGCAACAACGCTTCTCATCCTCATCGCGGTCATCGCCATCGCGCCGGTCTTCTTTCCGTCGTCCTATTATTTCCGTGTCGGTTCGCTGATCTTCGTCAATGGCCTTGCGGTGACGGGCCTTGTCGTCCTCATCGGTTATGCCGGCCAGATCAGCCTGGGACATGCGGGTTTTGCCGGCATCGGGGCCTATGCCTGCGCGCTGGCCCCGGTTCATCTCGGCCTGCATCCGGCGCTCGCCGCTGTGTTCGGCGCGGCTCTCTCCGCCACAATCGCCTTCCTTGTCGGCCGACCGATCCTGCGGCTCAAGGGCTATTATCTCGCCGTCGCCAGCCTAGGATTCGGTATCCTCGTCTCCATGGTGCTGTCGAACGAGGCACGGCTCACCGGCGGTCCGGATGGTATGGCGGTGCCGGAGCTGGGCCTCCGGGGCGTTCTGAGGACCGTGGGCGTCGACCTCTCCAATACGGAATTCTGGTACGCCTTCTCCGGTCTCGTGCTGGTGCTCGGCGCGTGGCTGGCGCTCAATCTCTATCACAGCCCGACCGGGCGGGCGCTGCGCGCTCTGCACGGTTCGGAGATCGCGGCCCGCACCGTCGGCGTCGATGTCGCGCATTACAAGCTCGTCGCCTTCGTTCTGTCGGCCGTCTATGCTTCGGTGTCCGGCTCGCTGCTGGCGCTGCAGAACAAGTTCATCACGCCGGATGTCGCAGGCTTCATGCATTCCATCGAGATGGTCACGATGACAGTGCTCGGCGGGGCGGGGTCGGTGCTCGGGGCCATCCTCGGTGCGGTGATCCTGACGACGCTGCCGCAGGTGCTGACGATCTTCCAGGAGTATGAACAGCTCATGCTCGGCCTCGTCATGATGCTCGTCATGATCTTCATGCGCCAGGGCCTTTTGCCCTCTATCGCGCGCAGCGTCCGGGGGAGGGGAGAATGAGCCTGCTTCAGATCGAGGGTTTGGGGATCGACTTCGGCGGCCTTCGCGCCGTCCATGATGTCGGCTTTTCGTTGAAACCCGGCGAGATCGTCTCCGTCATCGGCCCGAACGGCGCCGGAAAGACGACGCTTTTCAACATGATCTCCGGCGTCTACGCCCCGGGGCGCGGCCGGGTCGTTCTGGAGGGCGAGGACGTCACTCGCATGCCGCCGCATCTCCTCGCTCGCCGCGGCCTGTCGCGCACGTTCCAGAATTTGCAGATCTTTCAGTCGATGAGCGTTCTGGAAAACGCCATTGCCGGCCATCACCTGCATGAGCGCGGCTCGGTCTTCGCCGATCTCTTCTCGCTCCCCGCCTCGCGTCGCCGCAGCAAGGCGTCGGAGGAAAGCGCCCGCGTGCTGCTCGAGCGCGTCGGCCTCGGCCGCGCCGCCGAGCAGGAGGCCGGTTCGCTCTCCTATGGCGCGCTCAAGCGGCTGGAGATCGCACGCGCGCTGGCGCTGAAACCGCGCGTCCTGCTGCTCGACGAACCTGCCGCCGGCTGCAACGCCGTCGAAACGGAGGAGATCGATCATCTGATCGCCAAGGTCGCGGCTGAGGGCGTGTCGATCCTGCTGGTAGAACATGACATGAAAATGGTCATGCGCATTTCCAACCATATCGTGGTGCTCGATCACGGCGAGAAAATCGCCGAAGGGGAACCGGCGGCGATCGCCCGCAATCCGCGTGTCATCGAGGCCTATCTGGGTGCCCAGGCGACGGAGGTCCAAAATGCTGACGGTTGAGGGACTGCGCTCGCGCTACGGCCGCATCGAGGTATTGCACGGCATCGACCTCGATGTCGCCTCCGGCGAAATCGTCACGGTGATCGGCGCGAACGGCGCAGGCAAGACGACGCTGCTCAAGTGCCTGTCCGGCATCCAACCGGTTTCGGCGGGGTCCATTGTCTTCCGCGGCGAGGCGATGACCACAGTGCCGGCGCATCGCCGTGTGCAGCGGGGCCTCGCTCAGACGCCCGAGGGACGGCAGATTTTCACGAACCTGACGGTGGAGGAAAATCTCCGTCTCGGCGCCTATCTCTTCGCCGATGACAAGGTGGACCGCGATATGCAGGACGCCTTCGCCATGTTCCCCATTCTAAAGGAGAAGCGCAACCTTGCGGCCGGCGGCCTTTCCGGCGGGCAGCAGCAGATGCTGGCGATTGCCCGCGCGCTGATGGCGCGCCCCTCCTGCCTGTTGCTCGACGAGCCGAGCATGGGCCTCGCCCCCATCCTCGTCGCCCAGATCTTCGACGTGGTGAGAAGCATGAAGGCGCTCGGCGTCACCGTGCTTCTGGTCGAGCAGAACGCCTTTGGCGCGCTCTCGGTCGCCGACCGGGGCTATGTCATGGAGACGGGGCGGATCACCATGTCCGGCCCCGCCGCCGGATTGATTGCGGATGAGCGGATCCGCGCTGCTTACCTGGGAATATGAGACCATGACTGTCACTATCGGCCGCGAAAACGCCATCGCCGTCGTCACCGTCGAAAATCCGCCCGTCAATGCCCTGTCGCAGGCGCTGCGACAGGCGTTGGTCAATGCGGTGGCGGAGCTGGATGCGGATGCGGCGGTGAAGGCCGTGGTGCTGATCTGCGCCGGCCGCACCTTCATCGCCGGCGCTGATGTCAGCGAATTCGGCAAGCCGCCGCAACCGCCGCATCTGCCTGACGTGGTGGCCAGCATCGAGTCCGCGAAAAAGCCATGGGTCGCGGCGATCCATGGCAGCGCGCTCGGAGGCGGACTGGAAGTGGCGCTCGGCTGCGCCTGGCGCGTGGCGGTTCCCTCCGCCAGCCTCGGCCTGCCGGAGGTCAAGCTTGGCATCATCCCCGGCGCCGGCGGCACCATTCGCCTGCCGCGGCTGATCGGCCCCGCCGCCGCCGTCGATCTGGTGACGAGCGGCAGCCCGGTCAGCGCCAAGAAGGCGCGGGAGCTCGGCCTGGTCGATGCGGTGCTTGAGGGCGACCTTCGCACTGGTGCGATTGCCTTCGCAATCGACGTCGCTGAAAAATCCTCGCCGCCGCCGATCTCCGACCGCGTCGTGCCGGCGGTCGAAGCCGGTTTCTGGGAAAGCGCGGAAAAGGCAGTCGCCGCCAAGGCGAAGCGCGAAGTAGCACCACTCCGGGCCCTCGCCGCCCTGCGCAAGGCGAGCGAGACGGATTTTGCCAGCGCCATGGAATTCGAGCGCGAGACCTTTCTCGAACTGCGCGGCTCGGCTCAGGCGGCAGCGCTGCGCCATGTCTTTTTCGCCGAGCGCGCCGCGCTGCGCCCGCCGGAGCTTGCTGGGATCACGCCGCGTGACATTCGTTCGGCCGCCGTCATCGGCGGAGGGACGATGGGCGCCGGCATCGTCGCGGCGCTCCGCGATGCCGGCCTCCCGGTCGTGCTGATCGAGCGCGATGAGGTGGCGGTCGAGCGGGGGCTAGTCAATGTGCGGGCCATTTTCGCGGGCTCCGTGAAGCGCGGCCGCATCACGCAGTCCGTTGCAGATGAACGGATGGCCGGCATCATCGGCGGCGATGACTACGGCCTGCTCGGCGACACGGATCTCGTCATCGAAGCCGTTTTCGAGGATCTTGCAGTCAAGCGCGCCGTCTTCGAAACGCTCTCTTCGGTCTGCCGGGCGGATGCGGTGTTGGCCACCAACACCTCCTATCTCGATCCGGGCGCGATCAGCGAGGGCGTGAGTTATCCGGAACGCTTCCTCGGGCTGCATTTCTTCAGCCCGGCGCAGATCATGAAGTTGCTGGAGATCGTGCCGGCCGAAAGGACTGCGCCGGACGTGCTCGCGACCGGTTTTGCGCTCGCCCGCCTGCTCGGAAAAATCCCCGTCCGCGCGGGCATCTGCGATGGGTTCATCGGCAACCGTATCCTGAAGGTGACGCGGGCGCAGGCGGAGCGGCTGCTGCTTTCCGGCGCGACTCCCTCGACCGTCGATGCCGCCATGCGCGTCTTCGGCCTGCCGATGGGGCCTTTCGAGGCGCAGGACCTCGGCGGCCTCGACATCGCCGCCTTCCAGCGCAAGGCCGCGCGCGAGCGTGGTGAGACGCCCTTTGCGCCTGTGGCCGATCGGCTTTGCGCCATCGAGCGTTTCGGCCAGAAAACCGGCGGCGGCTGGTACGATTACCAGTCCGGCGACCGTGCGCCAAAGCCATCTGAAACCGTGGCGAAAATCATCGCCGAAGAGGCCGCCGGCCGACCGCAGCGGGTCTGGGACGACGCGGCGATCGCGGATGCGGTCCTCCTGTCGATGGTCAACGAGGCGACGCGAATTCTGGAGGAGCGTGTGGCCCTGCGCGCTGCCGACATCGATCTCGTGAAAATCCACGGTTATGGGTTCCCGCGCTGGCGGGGCGGACCGATGCACTATGCGGAGGCCCGCAGCCTCGCGGAGGTCGTGGCGGTGCTCGAGGGGCTTGCGGCGGATGGTCTTGCCGAGCCGCCCTGCGAAGCCCTGCGCCGGGCGGCGCAAGCGGGCCGCTTTTCAGCGCTTGCCGAGTAGAACCCGATGGGCAAGCGCCGCGGACTGTGGTGAGATAGTTTGGAGAAAGAGGCATTCTGCTGGAGCCGAGGATGCAGTCGCTGATGACGCCGGGGCACAAGCCCGTGCCGGTCGAAATTCTCGAAGCGGAGATCAGGCGGGTCTGCGGCTCGTTTGATCTGGAGCCGATGCGGCGAACGGGCGTCGTCAATGGCGACGTCACCACGCGGCGGGTCGGTCCCTTCGATACGGCGATCGTTGCGCTCGATGCCTCCGAGGTTGCGCGGAGCCCCCGCTCCATCCGGCAGGATCCCGGCGAATATTTCTTCCTGCTGGTGCAGGATGCCGGCCAGTGTTGCGTGGAGCAGGGCGATCGGGTGGCCGAACTCTCACCCGGCGACATGTTCCTTGTCGATTCAGTGAAACCTTCCAATTTCTTCTATCGGGGTGAGCGTTCGAACCAGGTTTCGCTGCACATTCGGCGTGAGGAGATGATGCACCGCTTCGGCAATGCCTGCGCTGGCGGCCTGTCCATTTCGCGCGACGACCCGCTCTGGCTCGCCATGCGCGCCGTCATCGCAAAAATGTTGCTGGAGGAGGGCGCGCAGGCGCAGCTTGGCGAGGCCTTTCTCTGTCTGTTGGGCGCTTACCTGCATTCGAACCGTGTCAGCGGCGCACGCGCCGAAACCCTGCTTTCCCGCGCGCTGGCGATGATCGACCGGCATCGGGCAGATCCGACCTTCGGCCCGCGCGAACTCGCGGCCCGCCTCAATGTCTCGGAGCGCATGTTGCAGCGGCATTTCCGCCCGCTGGGCGAGACACCCGGTCACAGGCTGCTCAATCGCCGGTTGGACCTCGCCCACTCGCGGCTTTCCGCGCGCAAGGGGGAGCAAGTGGCGGAAGGCATCACCGCGGTCGCCTTCGACTGCGGCTTTAACGATCTTTCCTATTTCTACCGCGAGTTCCGCAAGAAATACGGCACCACGCCGGGCGCGGTCGCGCGCTGCCAGTGACGCTTTTTATCAGGACAGCCCGATGGTGCGTGATAGGAAGGGCTAAGCGACTTGCCACAACCAACTCTCGAAAGAGCCCCGGGCTTAGTGCCCGGGGCTAAATCGTGTGTGCTTGCTTGGGAGAAGTGCTGATGCACACACGTGTGAGGGCCGATTTACTGCACGCCACCTTGCGGACGGCTGAGATAGGTAATCAGATCTCTGATTTCCCGATCGTTCTTCAAGCCTGCGAAACCCATCCTCGTCCCGGGGACAGCCTTCTTGGGAGAATGCAGGAATGTTGCCAGGGTGCTTTCATCCCAAACTCTTCCGCCCTCGGCATATTTCATAAGAGCGCTGGAGTATTTAAACGTACTCACACTTGCGATTGGTCGGCCCACGATGCCGCGGAGGTACGGACCGACTGCGTGGCGCTCTTGATCGAGAAGGTGACAAGCCGCGCATCGACCGAATACTTTCTTACCCGCGACGGGATCGCCGTCGGCGGCGACACTAGGCTGTGCCGTCGCTGACGAAACGATCGCCAAGGAGAAGAGAAACTTCCACATTTCACTCATCCACGAAGTTCTTATGCGGTGTGCCTGTCGCATCAGTATTTTCCGAACGAGTACATATCGGCTTTGATTACCCACGCGCCTTCCTCCTTTGTCCAGAGGAAGAGCGAGCGAACGGTGGTTGGCGCTGATGACTTGTCCTTGGACGGGAGCGTCCACAGCACCCAAGCACCAATCGGCCCGTTCTCCGATGGAATGATACGTTCGATGGCGAGATGCGTTTCAGGGAAGGCGGCGATCAAACTTTGCACCAGCGGCTTGGCTTCCGCACGGCCCTCCGCTGGGTCGGCGAGCTCCTCGCCGGCGATCAGGATGTCCTGAGCATAAAGGTTGTCAACGAGGCCCATTGCATCGCCCGCATTCCAGTACCTCTCAAGCGCTTGCAGCCTTTCGCCGATGATCGATTCCGCGGTTGGTTCGGCGGCTTCCACGCTCGCGCCGAAGCAGCCAATTAGAAACGCAATGGCAATCGTTTTCCTAAAAGACATGGTCTCCTCCCCTTATGCCTTGTTCAGGGCGTTGATAACCGTGTGGGCGACATGGCTGCCGCGTTCGATCGCCCCGTCGATGAAGCCCCGCCAGCCGTTCGCGCTGTCGGCGCTTGCGAAGTGGACGAGTCCTTCCTCGGTCTGCAGCGCGGCGAGGGCGTTGGTAAACTGACCTTTGCGGTAGAAGCACCAAGTTCCGCCGATGTATTCGTCCTCCGCCCACGGAAAGCCGGCAACATCGAGCACTTTCGCGCCGGGAATGAACTGATTGACGTGTGGAGTGAGGACAGTTGGATCGAGAAGATCAAGTTCCGTTGGCGCGCCGAAAGCGACCAGCGTGGTGTGGTCTCCTTCCGCGTACTCCGTCCAGAACATGCTTATCGGGAAGGGGTAGGGGGCGGAGGCGAGATAGTTCCCAATGTTCTTGTCAATGGTGAAGTAGAATTTGACACCTTTGCCGGTATGCCCTTCCTTCGACGCCGCGATTTTGGCGGGCATCAACGGAGGATCGAACTCGACGTTCTTCAGGGTATTCATTGGGACTGTCGAAATGACGCGCTTCGCCTTGAAAGTTTCTCCATTTTCGACCGTTACGAAGACTGCATCCGCATTTTGGGTGACTTTCTTGACTGCGGTCGAAAGCTTCACTTCCGGCTTGCCATCTTCAACTAACTTTTTGATGAGGCCCGCAGTACCTTCCTTGATCTTGTAGTGACCACAGCGATCCCACAGAAGTCCCACATTGAAGTCGCCGAGCGAGTACCATTTCAGCATGTCGACGAATCCGGCGAGCGCCGGGTCATTGTGACAGCAGATGGCGACCCAGGAATTGAGCATCGCCTTCTCTTCTTCGGTCGCATCGATCTGCGCGATGCGGTCGAGGCAGGTCATGCCGTCGTATTGTTTCCAGCCTTCCGTAGCAAACGGCGCGTGCGCTTGCGGGAAAACGGTCATTCCGCCCATGCCGTCGACGTCACAGAACTTCTGCATCGCGGCTACGAATATTTCGAGATAGACGTTTGCCGGCTCGGTACGCACCTTGCCGTCTACCATCCATGCCGCTTTGTCAGGGACCGCGCCGGCGCTTTCCTTGACACCGAGCCCATAGCGGGTCATTTCCGCCCATACGTGGGGCTGGCACCAATGAACCCAGGTGCCACCAAACTCTGTCGGATGGTTGTTGAACTCGCCCGTATGGGTTCGTCCGCCAAGAATCGGCCTTGCTTCGAGGAGCAAGGTCTTCAAGCCGGCGTTGCCTAGTTCGCGGGCAGCGGTACAACCGGCGAAGCCGCCTCCGATGACGATCACGTCGAAACCGCTATCCTGGGCTTCCGAAGGCCGCGTCGAAGCGAGCAGGGGCGCCGCGGCAATGAGACCGCCTCCCGCCTTGATAAGCCCTCGGCGGCTGATGATGTTGTCTTGCGCTTTGGTCATGGCTTCTTCCCGTGTTTTAAGCGCCTCATAGGCGCGAAAGCGTATTCCGGCTGCAGCCTGCTGCTGCCGGTTCAGTTCGTCAGAGGCGGACGCACGAAGGGGACGAGGTTCTTCTCGTACCGTCTCCCCAGTGTTGTTCCCGTTGCGTTTTCGTGTTATCGGTCGTATGACCTATTTTGTGTAAATTAGGTCAATCGACCTTTTTTTGTCAACGGTTTTTTCAGCAACATCTGAAAAGGATCGGCAGATGGATGAAACCGCCAGTACGAAGGCTGCGGTGGGACGAACGGGGGATGGCGGTATCCGTGGTATCCGTGAATTCGTCGCGCCCGGCGGACCCGAGCAGAAAGAAGGGGTTTTCTTCGGCGCCGCGGTCGCGAGCGCGAAGGGACGAGAGCGCGTCCGGCAGATCCTCGATGAAGCGCTAAACATTATCGTAACCGACGGGTTCGAGGGTTTGACGCTTCGCTCCGTGGCACGCGCGGCAAAGATCACCATAGGCAATCTGCAGCACTACTTCGCAACCCATGACGATCTGCTTCGGGCGACCACACGGTACATATTGCACAATTACCTGCAGGAGTACGACCGCCTGGCGGATCTCCATAAGGGCGACGCCTTACATCAGTTCGAGGCGACCATGCGGTTCCTGATCGAAGACTGCAAGGATCCGCGAACAAATGCGATTTTCTTCAGCCTCTGGGCGCTGGCGCAAAAAAATTCTTTTGCGTCCGAGATGATGGATCTTATGTACAGCGACCATCGGCAGTCGATCGAGAAGCAACTGGCCGCGATCAATCCCCACATGCCGAAAGACATGCGCCCGATCCGCGCAGCGCTCATTGCCGTTCAGATCGAGGGACTTATGTTGCTCATCGCGGCCAATCGTCCGAAACACGCTGAACTGCGAGGCATCGAGGAAGAATGCCTGAATCAGATCCTTCGCCTCGCCCACTCTTCAGAATAAGGCGCGGGAAGCGTCGCAAACGGCCGTCACGCAAACCGTCGCCGGGAGCGGTCGCGCGCTGCCAGTGACGCTTTTGTCCAAAAGGCGGGACGGCGCCGTCCAAGTCTGACGCTTCGCCTACCTTTATCCTCTGCCGCCAATTGTCCCCGCCGGAGGAGGCGGGTCTTCATGGAGGAGGCGGAAATGATGGAATTCAAGGCAACCATCGGCGGCAAGCCGGCGCCCGTCGGCTCGGGCTTTGCCGTGCTCAACCCGGCCACGGGCAAGGAGGTCGGCCGCGCGCCGAACATGGGCGAGGCCGAACTGAACGCGGCCGTCGCCGTTGCCAAGGCGGCATTTGTCTCGTGGTCAGCTCAGAGCGATGAGGCCTTGCAGAGAGCCTGCGCCGCGGTGACGGCGAAGATCGAGGAACACGCGGCGGAGCTTGCCGAGATCATCACGCTGGAGCAGGGCAAGCCGCTGAACGGTCTCGGCTCGCGCTGGGAGGTGGGCGGCGCCGTCGCCTGGGCCGGCTATACAACCGGGCTCTCGCTGCCGGCGAAGGTCCTGCAGGACAATGAGCAGGGCCGCGTGGAGCTGCACCGCAAACCGCTCGGCGTCGTCGGCTCGATCACGCCGTGGAATTTCCCCGTGATGATCGCCGTCTGGCACATTCTGCCGGCGCTGCGCACGGGCAACACGGTCGTCATCAAGCCGTCGCCCTTCACGCCGCTTTCGACGCTGCGGCTCGTGGAGATCATGAACGAGGTGCTGCCGCCGGGCGTCGTCAATGTGGTGACGGGCGATGACAAGGCGTTCAACCTCGGCGCCGCCATGTCGGGGCATCCGGATATTCGCAAGATCGTCTTCACCGGCTCCTGCGCCACCGGCCAGAAGGTCATGCAGTCCGCGGCCGCGACGATGAAGCGCCTGACGCTGGAAATGGGTGGCAATGACGCCGGGATCGTGCTGCCGGATGCCGATCCGCAAACGATCGCCGAGGGCCTATTCTGGGGCGCCTTCATCAACAACGGCCAGACCTGCGCGGCGATGAAGCGGCTCTATGTGCACGAGTCGATCCACGATGCGGTGTGCGACGCGCTCGCTGCCTATGCGCAGAACATTCCGGTCGGCAACGGCATGGACGAGGCGAACATCCTCGGGCCGATCCAGAACCGCATGCAGTTCGACAAGGTTTCGCGTCTCGTAGCGGATGCCAAGGGCCGTGGCCGGGTGCTCATCGGCGGCGAGCCGGGCGAGGGATTGTTCTTCTCGCCGACCATCATCGCCGGCCTGCGCAATGGCGATGCACTCGTCGATGAGGAGCAATTCGGCCCGGCCCTGCCGATCATCCTTTACTCCGACGTGGAGGAGGCGATCCGGCTTGCCAATGACAGCCCGAACGGGCTCGGCGGCTCGGTCTGGTCGACCGACATCGAGGCCGCGAAGAAGGTCGCGAGCCGCATGGCCTGCGGCAGCGTCTGGATCAACAAGCACGGCGCCATTCAGCCTAACGCGCCTTTCGGTGGCGTGAAGACGTCCGGCGTGGGCGTCGAGTTCGCGGAAGAGGGACTTGCCGAATACACCGATATCCAGGTGGTCTTCGCATGAAACACCAAAAGAATGAGGGAACGATCATGAGACTGACGAAACATCTGGCCTCGACGGCCGTGGCGCTCGGCCTTGGCGCTTCCGCGGCCGCGGCCCATCCGCTCGACGGGCTGAGCCCGGAGGAATACCAGAAGATCAACGAGATCCTGCGCGCCGAGAAGATCGTCGACGACAACACGCTCTATCCGCTGATCGACCTGAAGGAGCCAGCCAAGGCCGACGTGCTCGCCTGGAAGGAAGGCGACAGCCTCGACCGCAAGGCGACGGTCTATTTCACCAGCGCCGACGGCTTCAGCGAGGCGGTCGTCAACATCACCAAGGGCACGGTCGTGAGCAACGAAAAGATCTCCGGCCAGCCGATGGTGCTCTTCGCCGAGTTCATGAACGCGCTGGAAGGCGCGCTCGGCCATCCCGACATGGTGGCGGGGCTGGCACGACGCGGGCTGAAGCCGGAGCAGGCCTTCTGCCTGCCGCTGACCGGCGGAAACTTCTTCACGGAAGAATACCAGAACTCCCGGCTGATGAAGGTGCCGTGCTACCAAGTGCCTGATGGCTCCAACTTTTATGCAAAACCGATCGAAGGCCTTTTTGCCGTCTACGACATCGGCAAGAAGGAAGTGCTGCGAGTCATAGATACGGGCGCGATCGACCTGCCGAAGGATGGTTGGGGCTATACGGAGGAGGAGGTCGCCAAGCGTGTGCCGCTGCGGCCGGAAACCAATCCCGTCACGCTCGTGCAGGAAGGCGGGCCGAATTACAAGATTGATGGCAGCCATCTCGAATGGGACATCTGGCGGCTGAACCTCAGGGTCGACAAGCGTCCGGGCCTAGTAGTTTCCAATCTTGACGTGAACGACGGCGGCACCTGGCGGTCCGTCATCTACCAGGCGCATCTTTCAGAGGTCTTCGTGCCCTATATGGATCCGACGGAGGGCTGGTACTGGCGCACCTATATGGACAGCGGAGAATACGGCTTCGGCCTCTTTCTTTCTCCGTTGACGGCCGGCGTCGATTGCCCGGCCAATGCAAGCTTCCTGCCTGCGACGATCGCCGATGACAAGGGCAACCCACTCGTCATCCCGAACGCGATCTGCATCTTCGAGCGCGGCACTGGTAATCCAGCCTGGCGTCATTTCGAGGTCTTCGCCCAGACGCCCGAAAAGCCGCTGCCGGCCGAAGGGCGTCCGGCGACGGAGCTCGTGGTGCGTACCGCCTCGGAAGTCGGCAATTACGACTATCTGATCGACTACCGCCTGCAGCAGAATGGCCAGATCAACATTGACATCGGCGCAAGCGGGCTCGATGCGGTGAAGGGTGTCGCTTCGACTTCGATGAAGGATCCGACGGCCAAGGCCGACACCGCCTATGGCACACTGATCGCGCCCAATCTCGTCGCCGCCAATCACGACCACTACTTCAACTTCCGCATCGACTTCGACATCGACCAGCCAGTGAACCATTTCTCGACCATGGACATCGTCCCGGCCAAGGTCGACCCGAAGAGCCCGCGCAAGTCGATGTGGACGGTCGAGCACAAGATGCCGCACACGGAGATGGAGGCGCGGTACAAAATTTCGGCCATGCAGCCGCGCTACTTCCACATTTCCAACCCCTCGCGGGAAGGTTATCTCGGCCACGAGCCCGGCTGGATGATCCATCACGGCAACGTCGCTTATGGCCCCTTTGACTATGCCAACGACCCGCCGATGAAGCGCAACGCCTATATCGAATATTCCGTGTGGAACACGGTCTACGATCCCGAGCAACGTTATGCCGGCGGCAAGTTCGCCATGCAGAGCGATGGCTCCGACACGCTTGCGGAATGGGTGAAGAAGGACCGCAGCCTGATGGGTCAGGACATCGTCACCTGGTTCTCGGCCGGTTTCCACCATATTCCGCGCATGGAGGACTGGCCGGTGATGTCGACGGAATGGAAGACCGTGCACATCATGCCGCACAACTTCTTTGCCCATAATCCGGCGCTGACGCTCAGAAAGAAGTGAAGACGATGGAGCCCGGTTAACCCCGGGCTTCACACCATCGCGCCGCAACGTCTTCAGCCGCTCGAGATCGCAAGTGCTGCCCGGAAACTGCGCGTCTCCAAGAATTTCCTGAATTCGATGGTCGATCGTCCCGCGGTGCGATAGAATCATGAGCACTACGCAACTGGACTTCCGGCCTGGTGGTCAGGAAAGAAACTCCTTTTCGTATTGCCGGTAAGAGAATGGAACAGAGATTAGCCGCAGTCATGGCCGCCGATATGTCAGGCTACAGCCGACTGATGGAGGCCGACGAGGCAGGCACGATCGCCCGTCTCAGAACCCATCGCATAGAGTTGATCGATCCCGCCATTTCCAAGAACAAGGGGCGGATCATCAAGACAACGGGCGATGGCATGCTCGTGGAATTCCAGAGCGTGACCGATGCGGTCAGATGCGCGGTGGAGATCCAGCAGCGCATGAAGCGGCGCAATGCCGATGTCCCTCAGGATCGGCGGATCGAGTTCAGAATTGGCATCAATATCGGCGATATCATCTTCGAGGACGACGACATATTCGGCGACGGCGTGAACATTGCCGCTCGAGTCGAGCAACTCGCGGATGTGGGCGGCATCTGCATCACCGCTGCGGTGGCGACGCAGATTGCCGATCGGCTCGATCTCGTAATCGAGGATCTGGGCGAAAAGAGGCTCAAGAATATCAGCCGCCCTGTTCAGCTCTTCCGCGTTGGCCTCGAAGGTGCCCCCTCTCCGCCGGAAGATGCGGACACCGTGAAGCGGACCGTTTCGAAACCGTCGATCGTGGTGCTGCCTTTCACCAATATGAGCGGCGATCCCGATCAAGAGTTCTTCGCCGACGGACTGACCGAAGACATCATCACCGAATTGTCCCGCCGACACGAGCTGTTCGTGATCTCGCGCAATTCGAGCTTCGTCTACAAAAGCAAGGCCGTGAACCTGCGTGATGTCGCGGAGAAACTCGGGGCCCAGTTCCTGGTGGAAGGGAGCGTCCGCAAGAGCGGCGATCGTGTCCGTGTCACGGTCCAGCTGATCGATGCGACCAATGACGCGCATATCTGGGCGGACAAGTACGACCGGAAGCTCGACGACATATTCGCGATACAGGACGAAGTAACGGCGGCGATCGCGGCCACGCTGCCGGGGCGCGTCGAGGCGGCGCAGCGAGACCAGCTCGAGCGGACGAAGCCCGCGAACATGGCTGCTTACGAGTGCGCTCTTGCTGCCAAGGTTCTGCATCACAGGGGCACGGTTTCGGACAATGAGCAGGCGCAGGCGCTGATCGAAAGGGCGCTCGAGCTCGATCCGGGTTATGCCCACGCGCATGCCTGGCGCGCGTGCATTCTGGGCCAGGCCTGGGTTCATTGCTGGTGCGAGAACAAGGAGGCAACCTGGAACGAAGTAATTGCCGAGCTGGACCGGGCGTTGGCGCTGGACGACAACGACGCCGACGTGCATCGCATCCTCGCCGCAGTGAATGTGAACAACAACGCGCTGACCACGGCCCGTTACCACCAGGAGCGTGCGCTTTCGCTCAATCCCAATTACGACCTGGTGGTGGTTCAGCAGGGCGAGTTGCTGACGTGGCTGGGGCGGGCCGAAGAAGGCATCGAATGGATCCGCAAAGCCATGCGGCTCAATCCGCACCACCCCGAGCGATTCTGGAGCCATCTCGGTAAGGCGCATTTCGCTGCGCGCCAGTATGGCGAGGCGGTCGAAGCCTTCATGCATCTCTCCGCGATGGACCACCTCCAGCATGCGTTCCTGGCCGCCTGCTACGGCTGGCTCGGCGACGACATTGCCGCTCAGGCGCATCTGGAGAAAGTCAGGGCACTCGCTCCCGAATTCGAGATCGATTCATTTCTGGCAAGCATGCATTACGCACAGGAGTCCGACTTTCAACACCTGCGTGAAGGGCTCGTCAAAGCTGGAAAGAGCCGAGGCGATTTATCGTCGACGACGGATGATATCGCCGCGCAGTGAACCGTCTTCCGCATATGATTGAACGCGACGCGTCCTTACAGCGCCGCGTCTTATTAGACGCGAAAAGGTCGCTGTAGCACTTTGAATTGCTGCATGTCTTTGTCCTTAAATCGAGGTCGATTCGAGGAGACATGTAGTAGGTGCGCCCTGCAAGCTGCAGAGCGCACCTTTATTGGCGTTCTTATTGCGCTGGCGTCGCGGGTGCGGGCTCGGCCGGTGCAGGCGTCGCAGGCGCAGGCTCGGCGGGTGCGGGCGTCGTCGGCGCAGGCTCGGTCGCGGTAGGTGCGGGAGGCGTTTCCGTCGTCGGCGGATTTGCCCGGGGTATCAAGAAAATAACGGCGATGATGACAATCGCGATCACTACGATTCCGATGATCATGTTTCTGCTCATTGGCAAGTTCCTCCGATCATCGAGACCATCATGGGTTGATGGCCTCGAGTGATTATTGAAGCAGACGACCTGTTTTTGCAATTGAAGATCAATATCGGGCTGAAACGAAGCCACGCTCGGGCGCCGCGCTTCGGACCTGATGCGCAGGGTTGCGGCAACTTGTCCCCGCGCTTCCAGCGATTCCTCGCCAATGGCGGAAATTTATGAGAAAAGGTTTTCGCATATTGACGTTCACTATGGGAAAAGGTTTTCTCATGTCGAACTGGTGGGAGGGTCAGCTTGAATAGGCAACGGAGCATGAGCGGGCGCGTGACGATACGCGATCTCGCCCGCGCGGCGGGTGTCAGCGTTTCGACCGCGTCGAAAGCTTTGAACGACAATGGCCGCATGGCCGACGAGACGCGGGCGCGCATCAAGCGAATCGCGAGCGAGATCGGCTTTCGGCCGAACGCGCTCGCCCGCGGGTTGCTCTCCAGCCGGTCGTTCACGGTCGGGCTTTTGACGAACGACACATACGGACGCTTCACACTGCCGGTGATGGCCGGCATTTCCGAGGCGCTGGTCGATCACGGCGTTTCGGTCTTTCTCTGCGCGATCGAGGATGATCCCGCGCTCGGCAAGATTCATGTCGACGCCATGCTGGACAAGCAGGTGGACGGCATTATCGCGACAGGCAAGCGAGTCGACAGGTCTCTCCCGGTCGATCTCGCCGGCCTGCCGGTGCCGGTTGTCTATGCGTTTACGGCCGGGACCCCCGACAGCGTGACATTCACGGCCGATGATGCGCAAGGGGCAGGGCTTGCAACCGCATGGCTGAGGGAGATCGGCCGTCGCAGGCTGGCGCATGTCACGGGGCCCGAGGATTTCGCGTCGGTGCGCGAGCGCGCCTTCGCCTTCGCCAGCGAGGCAGGCGGGAATGCGCCGATCCTCTACGGCGTCTGGTCGGAGAGCTGGGGGCATGAGGCGGTCGCCAGGCTCTGGGATGACGGCGGTGAACGGCCGGACGGCATCTTCTGCGGCAATGATCAGATTGCCCGCGGCGTGATCGATGCGCTCCGGGAGCGAGGCGTCAAGGTGCCCGGCGACGTGGCCGTCATCGGCTTCGACAATTGGGAAATCCTGGCGCAACAGACCCGTCCGCCGCTGACGACGGTCGACATGAACCTGAAGGAACTCGGCAGGGAGGCCGGGTTGATGGTGCTTTCGCTCGCGGAAGGGCGAACCGTCGAGCCCGGCCTGCGCAAGCTCCCCTGCAAGCTTGTCGTCCGGCAGTCCTGCGGCGGAGCCCGTTACGCCTGAACGACGGCGACTGAAACGAGGAGGAAGGAGCCGGCCTCGGTGAACCCGGTCTCACGGCAGGCGGCAATCCCTTGACGGTGCATTCTACGCGCCTGCCTCCGGTCCCTTGCCAGTGCGCAAAGTTTGCGAGGGCAGCACCCCGAACCTTTTCTTGTAGTCCGCGGCGAAGCGGCCAAGATGCGTGAAGCCCCATTTCAGGGCAACGTCGGCAATGCTCTGCACCCCATGTCCGTTCATCAGGTCCTGATGGGCGGCGGTCAACCGAATCTCGAGAAGATAGGCCATGGGTGTCGTCATGCGGAATTGACGGAAACCCTGCTGCAAAGTGCGTAGGCTCACCTTGGCCGCGGCGGCAATGTCGTCCATGGAGATCGGTTCGGAGATGTTGGCGTGCATGAAGTCTATCGCCCATTTCACATGCCGCGGAGCGGGCAAGGGCGCAGCCGTCGCAAGCTGATCCGAATAGCGGTGCTGAGCAGCTTCCAGGATCAGGTGCGTGACGGCATCGCAAATCGAGGCAAGCGCCATCGGGGATTGCCTGAGCGGGGCGTCTCCGCGCAGGCCGTTGCACGCCGTTTCGACAAGTTGCGTGAGGGCCAGCCCGGGCCCAGTCCCCAGTTCGATATAGGGGTGGAATTCGAGATCGCCGTTGACCGACCGTTCCAGCATCCTGGTCAAATGAGTGGCAAGCTTGCGATGGTCGATGAACAGCGCGAGGTGCTGTCGTGGTCCGAAGATCTGGACGCTTGCGCTACGCGTGCCGTCGATGATCGTTCCCTGCCCCGGTGCCGACAGGATCTGGCGCATGCCGGGATCGAAGACTGCCTTCCCGAGGGTCGGCAGAAAGATCATAAGCTTGTTGCTCTCCGCCTGCCGAGTGCATTGAAAGATCCCCTCATAGGAGCAACGGGCGAAGGATACCGTGCCCGTCGAAAAGAATTCGCAGTCGAACGACAAAGATCCGCCGCTCAGCGTTTCGACCCTTATGGGCGAAATTCGTGTGGACAATGCAGCTTCAAGTTCCTCCGCGCCGGTGCCACGAAAGGACGTCGCCGCGTGAAAATGCACTTTGTCCACCTCGATCCCATCTCCATTGCCGGCGGGATGAGGTGTTCTGGCCCTCGCTGGAGAGGCGTCCGGCTCCGCAGCCTCTGCGGCGGCGCCGAGCCCTTGCCTCTTACTTTCGGGTCAGATGGAATCCCGCCGAATTCATTCGCCGCGAACGAATGATCGCGCCGGGACATTCCTTGTTCCGTAAGAATTAAAGCACCACCAAAAACATCGCTGCTTGAGAATATCTTCTCGCAATGTGGATATGAAATGCGGTATCTGGATATTTAAGACGCAAATCCAAACAACACTATCATGTTCTAACGAAAGTTCGGCGGGCCGTTTGTCCGATTAACTAACGTCTTGATCATTCGCGTGCAAGCGAGCTCATTATTTTACGAATTGTTGGCGCGATCGAGAGGCGGTCCCGCCAGGGGTACATGCGCCATCGCCATCGAGCCCCGGGCGCCAGACAGAACATCCTGTGATTGCGTGCGGCGGTGGACGCTGCCGGCCAGTCCCGTCCGGGCGGCGCCATGGGCGTGCACTACCGTTTCCGATTTCCGTTTGAAATCCGAGACATCTCGGTTAAGCTGCTTGCCGCACCGGGAACTGCACAGATGCGATTCGCGTCGAAGATGGTGTATTCCCTTGAACAAGGGGGACATGCGGTGCTCTGCACGCTCCGGCGTTTTGCCTTCTTTGTCGTTGCGGTTTCAAGTCTTTCCAACGCCGTTGCGCAGGAGCCCTCGCTTGCGCCCGCCAACGGGGCTGAAGCCGGACAGATCACGGAAATAAAGGTGGGCTATCTTCGAGCCTATGCGCCCCAGCTTGCCCTTTCTGTGTTGGACGTGCCGCCGCGCGACGAAGGTGTCGCGGGGGCAGAGGTGGCGATCGGCGACAACAACACGACCGGTCGCTTTCTTGGTCAGAAGTTCACGCTTCACGTGACGGAGGTAAAGCCGGATGCGGATGTGGTTCCCGCCTTCGACGACCTGGTGCAAAGGGGGGCCTTCTACATTCTTGCGGATCTCTCGGCGACGCAGCTTCTGTCGATCGCCGATCTTGCTCGCGACAAGGGTGTCCTGATCCTCAATGTGGGCGCCACCGACGACCGTCTGCGCGAGGAGGAGTGCCGGGCGAACGTCTTCCACACGGCGCCGACCCGCACCATGCTCGCCGACGGGCTGGCGCAATACCTGATCTGGAAGCAGTGGCGCCGATGGGTGCTGGTCTACGGCTCGCATGAGCCCGACAAGCTGTTCGCGGATGCGCTCCGACGTGCGGCCACGCGCTTCGGCGGCGAGATCGTCGCGGAAAAGCAGTTTACCGACACCGGCACGGCGCGGCGGACCGACAGCGGCGTGGTTCAGATTCAGCGACAGATTCCGGTCTTCACGCAGGGGTTCCCCGAACACGATGTGCTGCTGGTGGCAGACGAGAGCGAGGTCTTCGGGACCTATGTGCCGTACCGCACCTGGGTTCCGCGGCCGGTGGCGGGGACGGCCGGTCTGATCCCATCCGCCTGGCATCCGGCCAGCGAGCAATGGGGCGGCACGCAGATACAGAACCGTTTCGCCAAGGCGAGCGGCAGAAGGATGCTATCGAAGGACATGGCTGCCTGGACGGCGGGGAGGATAATCGGCGAGGCCGCCACGCGCACGCAAAGTGCGGATCCGGAAACGCTTGCGGAGTTCATTCGCGACGGTGATTTCTCGGTCGCCGCTTTCAAAGGGCAGAAGCTGACCTTCCGAAAATGGAATTGGCAATTGCGCCAGCCGATTTTTTTGGGAGATGGCCGTTCCGTCGTGTCGACGTCGCCCCAGGAAGGCTTCTTGCATCAGATCACAGATCTAGACACCCTCGGTATCGATCAGCCGGAGACCCGATGTGCGCTGAAATAACCCAGACGGAGATGGCCAGATGCTGCGAAGACTGACCGTTCTTATCGCCGGACCTGCCCTGGCGGCGAGCATGAGTGTCCCGGCCTGCGCTTACATGGTCTACGTATCCAACGAAAGGGACAACACGGTGAGCGTCGTCGACTCGACCACGATGGAGGTGGTCCACACGATCAATGTCGGCCAGCGCCCGCGCGGCATCACAATTTCGCACGACGGCAAGCTCATCTATCTGTGTGCAAGCGACGACGACACGATCCAGATCATCGATACGGCCAGCTACCAGATCGTGGGAACCCTGCCGTCCGGACCAGACCCCGAGCTGTTCGTTCTCTCCCCTGACGGGAAAACGCTCTACGTGGCCAATGAGGACGACAATCTGGTCACCGTCATCGATCTCGAAAGCAGGAGCGTGCGGACGGAAATCCCTGTCGGCGTCGAACCCGAAGGGATGGGCATCAGTCCGGATGGAAAGGCGCTCGTCAACACCTCTGAAACGACCAACATGGCGCATTTCATCGACACCGGAACCCACGAGATCACCTCTAATGTTCTGGTCGATACCCGGCCGCGGTTCGCCGAGTTCAAGTCCGACAACTCGGAGGTATGGGTCAGCGCGGAGATCGGCGGCACCGTCTCCGTCATCGATAGTGCAAGCCACGAGATAAAGCACAAGATCACGTTCGAAATTCCCGGCCTGCGCGCGGAATCGATCCAGCCGGTCGGCGTGCGCATCACGGCCGATGGAATGAAAGCCTATGTTGCGCTCGGCCCCGCCAATCGGGTGGCCGTCGTCAACGCGAAAACCTACGAGGTCGAGAAATATGTGCTGGTCGGACAGCGGGTCTGGCAGCTCGCCTTCACGCCCGACCAGAAAATGGTCATCAGCACCAACGGCGTTTCGAACGATATCACGTTCATCGACGTTGCTAAGGATGAGGCAATGCAGTCCGTGACCGTCGGGGCGCTGCCCTGGGGTGTGGTGGTGCACCCGAACTAAAGGCGCTGGGCGGACGGTTGTGCTTTATTGTGCTGCTGCATGTCTCCTTTAATCGACCCGATTCAAGGAGACATGCAGCAATACCAAGTGCTACAGCGACCTTTGCGCGCCTTGCATAAGACGCGCGGCGCTGTAGGGGAGGAACACGGCGCCATGCGGCATGTCAAGGCGAATGAGGCAGCGAGTTTGCCTGCCGCGCTTGCGGTGTCGGCGGTCAGCCATGCCTATGGCCAAAAGCAGGTTTTGTCCGATGTCTCCTTCTCGATTGCACGGGGGTGCTTTGCAGTCCTGCTCGGCCTCAACGGCGCCGGCAAGACGACCCTGTTCTCGTTGATCAGTAATCTTTACGACACGCGCCGTGGTACGATCCGCATCTTCGGCCATGATGTCAGCCGGGAGCCCGGCGAGGCGCTGCGTCGGCTAGGCATCGTGTTTCAAGCGCGTACTCTCGATCTCGATCTCAGCCTCTGCCAAAATCTTTCCTATCACGCATCGCTGCACGGCATCGGGCGGACGGAGGCCTTGTCGCGGATCAAAACGCTGCTTGCTCAGATGGACATGGGCGACCGGCTGCACGACAAGGCACGTAGCCTCTCCGGCGGGCAGATGCGTCGCGTCGAAATTGCGCGCGCTCTTTTGCATCGGCCGCCGCTTCTGCTGCTCGACGAGCCGACCGTCGGGCTGGACATTCAGTCGCGCGCCGAGATTCTTTCGACCATCCGTGAGCTTGTGCTTGCCGACGGTATCAGCGTGTTTTGGGCGACCCATCTCATCGACGAGGTCGAAGACGGCGACCATCTGATCGCACTCCACCACGGCAGGGTGCTCGCTGATGGCAGGGTCGACGAGGTCGTCCGCTCCTGTGGCGTCACCGACATTGGCGCGGCATTCGCCATGTTGAGCGGGGTCGCTCCGGTTCAGGCGGGGGGAGAGCATCGATGACCGTGCAATCTGTCACGGATCGCATCCCGGGCGGCCCCAATGGCCCAAAGGGTTTCCGCGCCCGTCAGTATTTCGTCTGCCTCAAAGGTATCCTGCTCCGGGAGGGGCTTCGCTTTCTCAATCAGCGAGAGCGCTTCGTCTCGTCCTTGGTCCGACCGCTTCTGTGGCTCTTCGTCTTCGCCGCCGGCTTCCGTCAGGTTCTTGGCGTCTCCATCATCCCGCCCTACAAGACCTATGTGATGTACGAGGTCTACATCACCCCCGGTCTGTGCGGCATGATCCTGTTGTTCAGCGGCATGCAGTCGTCACTCTCGATGGTCTATGATCGGGAGATGGGGAACATGCGGACGCTGCTGGTCAGCCCGTTCCCGCGCTGGTTCCTGCTGTCGTCGAAGCTGCTCGCAGGCGTCACCGTATCCATCATGCAAGTCTATGCCTTTCTGGCCGTCGCCTGGTTCTGGGGCGTCAAGCCACCATGGACCGGCTATCTGCTTATGCTGCCTGCGCTGTTCCTGTCCGGAATGATGCTGTGCTCCCTCGGCATGCTCCTTTCCTCGGTGATCAAGCAACTGGAGAACTTCGCGGGCATCATGAACTTCGTGATCTTCCCGATGTATTTTGCCTCGTCCGCGCTCTACCCGCTTTGGCGAATTCAGGAGTCAAGCCCGCTTCTCTATAAGATCTGCCTGGCGAATCCGTTTACCTACGCGGTCGAACTGATTCGCTTCGCTCTCTATGGACAGGTTGACTGGAAATCGCTGATGGTCGTGGTGGCCGTCACCATACTATTTCTTGGTGGCGCGATTCTCGCCTACGATCCGTCGAAGGGATTGCTCAGCCGCAAGCAGGATATCGGAGGAAATGCCTGATGGGGTGGCTATCGCTGAGGCGCATCATCCCTGCGGCGGCAGTCGCTGCGATCTTGCCACCCTCGGCTTGGGCCGCCCAGGGGGACGACCCGGATTGGCCATGTATCCAGCGCAAGGTTCCGACGCTTTCGCTCGGCCAGGTATGGACCGGCCCCGAACTGCCGCAGTCGGCCGCCGATTGGTCCAGGAATGCGGCCGTTGCCGCTTTAGTGGCGGAAGTGGCGGCGAGGCGCGTGCCGCTGCCGCACGCGCAGCAGAAGATCAGAGAATTTGCGGAGGGCCTGCCGAAGGACGAGCGGAAGGCGCGCATGTACATGCTCGCGCAGGGTCTGTTCGATCATCTGAACCGAGAGCGCTCTGAAGTCATCGCCGGCATCGCGCGCTATGCCCACAGGCAGAGGGATAATGCGCAGTTCCTGCGGCAGGAGGCTTCAGCTGTCGATGCCCTGCGGGCCAAGGCCGATACCGATCCAAACGAGCTCGAATTCCGAAGCAATCGGCTCGCGCTTCAGACCCGGATCTTTCAGGAGCGCGCGCGATCATTGAGCTATGTCTGCGAGGTGCCGACGCTCATCGAGCAGCGCCTGTTTGCGCTGGCCAGGACGATCTCGGAAATACTGGAAGCGAAGTGATCTGCAGTGGATCGTTGACATGGGCAATTGCTTCGGTTTGCTTGCCGCGTCGCTGGCGCTGCAGCGCTTGTCTGCCGCCCGGCGGCCTGGCTGAAGTTGACGCCCGTTTTGCCCCCGCGTATCTTGATCACTGGCTTTCTACAACGGTGCCGCGCGTCTCGTCAGTCGCGCATGTCCGCTTGAACAGAGAACGTTTGAGAGACATTCAGGAGGCACTTACGAGAGCCGGTTGCCGCGTCCGACGGGATGCCGCAAAGCCGTATGCGCGCGCAGGAGGCGCTCCCTTGGACCTCATCCTTTACATTTCCGCCAATCGGGATTGCGACCCTGACCCGACGACCAGGCGCAGCTGGAAGCCACGGATTTCCGGACAACCGGGCCGGGAAATTCAGCTTTGCCGTGGGTTCCATTGGGAGGCAGCATCATGAACATATCGCGGCGCGCGTTTTGCGGCATGGGTCTGCTGGCTGCGGCAAGTCCCCTGAGCCTTCACGCCTTTGCAAATCCTTCCGCTCGCAGTGTCCGAGTGGGTGTCCTGAAGTTCGGCACGGTGAACTGGGAGCTCGACACCATCAAGCACCATCAGTTCGACGCGGCCAACGGCGTTGATGTCGACGTGGCCTATTTCGCCGGCGAAGACGCCACCAATGTCGCCATGCTGGCAGGCGACCTCGACGTCATCGTTTCCGACTGGTTGTGGGTGTCGCGCCAGCGGTCGGAGGGCGAAGACCTCACGCTTGCGCCATACTCGACCGCAGTCGGCGCGATCATGGTCAAGGAGGACGCACCAATTCATGGCATCCCCGACCTTGTGGGAAAGAAAGTCGGCGTGGCCGGTGGCGCACTCGACAAGAGCTGGCTTCTGATCCAGGGACTGGCGCAGCGGGACCACAAGATCGACCTTGCGAGGGAGGGCGACATCGTCTTCGGGGCGCCGCCGCTGCTCTTTGAAAAGGCCCTATCCGGCGAGCTCGACGCGGTCCTGAACTTCTGGCATTTCTGCGCACGGCTGGAAGCCAACGGCTTTCGTCGACTAATCGGTGCCGACGAGGCGGCCAAGGCGCTCGGAGCATCGGGACCGGTGTCGGCGCTCGGATACGTGTTCCATGAGAAATGGGCAGATGAAAACCGGGACGCGGCGATGGGTTTTGTCAAGGCCAGTGCCGCGGCCAAGAAGCTTCTAGGTGAATCCGATGCCGAATGGCGGCGCCTGGCCCCAATCATTAGAGCCGAAGGCAGGGAACTCGAGGTGCTGCGCGATCGCTACCGGGAAGGCATTCCCAAACGGTCCATTGCCGAAGAGGAGAGCGATGCCGCCAAGCTGTACGACGTTCTTGTAGACCTGGGCGGTGCGAGACTCGTCGGCGAGGCCCGGCAGATGGCCCCCGGCACTTTCTGGGCTGCACTGAAGACATGAGAGCGGGATTCGGATCGGGAAACCGAGGCCTTGCAGTTCGGCGCGCACGCACACTCGTTCGGGGTATCGGCCCCGTCCTGCCCGCGGCCACGGTCGCGCTGTCGCTGGCCGGGCTCTGCCTCATCTGGAGTCTCGCGGCGGGGTTCTGGCCGAGCCGAGCGTTTCCGCCGCCGCTCGAGGTCTGGCGTGTGCTGATCAAGGAGGCGGCGAGCGGCGATCTCGGCTATCACCTGGCAATGACGCTCTGGCGGGTCGCGGCGGCCTATCTCGTTGCCATGATCCTTGGGTCGGTCATCGGTGTCCTGCTTGGTACGCATAGGCGGGCGGATGTCTTCTTCAGCCCGTGGCTGGTCCTCTTCCTCAATCTACCGGCACTTGTCGTCATCGTACTCGCCTATATCTGGTTCGGCCTGACGGAGGCCGCCGCGATCGGCGCCGTTGCCGTCAACAAGATACCCAATGTGGTCGTCACCATGCGCGAAGGCGCAAGGGCGCTCGATTTCAGATATGCCGAAATGGCGGCGGTCTATCGGCTGGGTCCGCTCGACCGTCTCCGCCACGTCCTGATGCCGCAGTTGCAGCCCTATTTCGCGGCTGCCTCCCGCTCCGGCATCGCACTGATCTGGAAGATCGTCCTCGTTGTCGAGTTGCTCGGCCGTTCCAGCGGCGTCGGCTTTCAGATCTATCTCTACTTCCAGATATTCGATGTCGCTGCCATCCTTGCCTATACACTGGCGTTCGTGGCCATCATGCTGTTGATCGAACTCGTTCTGGTGCAGCCCTTTGAACGACATGCAACCCGCTGGCGTCGCCCCGCTTAAGGTCGACATTGCCGAGAAGACGTTCCGGTCTGCCGAGGGCGTCACGATCGACGTCTTGCGTGGGCTTTCCTTCGAAGTGCGGCAGGGTGAGTTTGCCTGCCTGCTTGGCCCCTCGGGCTGCGGAAAGACCACGACTCTGCGAATTTTCATGGGTCTCGATCGGGAATTTTCGGGTCGTTACCAGTTGCCGGAAGGCAGCTCCAAGCGCATTGCCGCGGTCTTCCAGGAGCCGGTGCTGCTTCCATGGCGGACGGTGGAGCAGAATGTCCGTCTCGCGCTTCCCCCGCGGTTCAGGGGCAAAAACCTCGACTCGCTGTTCGAAATCCTTGGCCTCTCCGCGATGCGGTCGTTCTATCCCTCGGAGCTTTCGCTTGGCCTTGCGCGCCGTGCCGCCCTGGCGCGGGCTTTCGCCACGGAACCCCCGATTCTGTTTCTCGACGAACCGTTCGCATCGCTCGACGAACGGACCGCCGACAGATTGCGCCGTCTTCTGATGACGGTATGGGCGGCTCGGCCAACCACCGTCCTGATGGTGACTCACAATTTGCGCGAGGCCCTCCTGCTTGCGGACCGCATCATCGTGCTGACACCGCGTCCGGCGCAGGTGCTCGGTGTCTTCGATCTGCGCCTCTCACGCGAATTTCGCGACAAGCGAGCGCTCGATGAACTCGTTCTGGATTTTCACAAGAGGTTTCCCAGCTCAGAATGATCGCGCCAAAAAGGCGCGGGCAGCTACGCAGATGGTTTGCTCACGAGTGTCTGCTGAGATTCCTTACAGCGCCGCGCGTCTTTTCAGACGCTTTCAGACGCGCAAAGGTCGCTGTAACTCTTTGAATCTGCGCATCGAGCTTTCCGAAAATCGGATACGATTTTCGGGCCGATGCGCTAGGTTTGCCGCAGCTTCTGAACGCGAGACCGTGGGGACAGTTTTGCGGAACCTGCGGTTGATCTTGATTTAGACTAGAACTTCAAAAGCAGCGAACGTCCGCTTCCGCCTGTGCGCGCCTCAGCTCGGCCTCTGCCGACTTCGCCGGCGCGCTCTCCCGAAACAGAGCTCCTCTTTCGCCCGTTACGAAACCTAGGCTCCTGAAGGTCTCGGCCGCCTCGTAGCGCTCATACGGTACGACCGAGGCAATGACATCGATCGAGCAGGAACAGCTCTCGAGTGCCCTGCGAGTTTCGCCGTTGGCTTTCATGCAGCCATAAATGTAGTCGGCGACCGCAACGGTCGGGTAGTCTCCAATTGCCGATGCCGTTGTGGCATATGATACAGCGAGCAAGGCGGCCGCGCCCAAGGTTCTCGTCTTCACTGTACAATCTCCGATGGATACGGATGCGCATACGCATCCATATTGTTCCGTATTATTGTAGTAAAGCATGCGAGACCGACAATAATAAAGCTCGGCCTCGTCGGCAAAGCTGCATATTGCGCGGCAACATTCTAATTTTGCGACGCACAACGGTCGATGCGTTTAACTTGCATTAATCAGTCTAATCGCTTACTCTTCTTGCGTTTTCAGCTTCAAGCTTGTCTCTTGGGAGCGGCGAGGGTGCCGCAAGTCACGAGAATGGCAACTGCAGCACCCTCTGCCTACTTATAACCCGGGACACACTGACGGAGGCGGATCTCCCAGGACAAGCACGCTTGGGCTGACCTTGGTGGTATCCGGAGGACTCGCGACGAGCCCTCGAGTGAATATCAGCTCCGGGAGGATTTCACATGCGCATGCTCGGAAGAAAGGCATACCTGCCGATGACTGCCGTTGGGCTTCTGACGGCGGTTCTTGGCGGCAACGCGTTGGCCAACGACGAATTGAAGTCCCTTGCGGCCGACGAAAAAAACTGGGCTATGCCCACGGGCGACTATGCAAACACCCGCTATTCGAAACTGGACCAGATCAACAAGGACAATGTGAAGAATCTTCAGGTCAAGTGGACGTTCTCCACGGGCGTGTTGCGCGGCCATGAGGGCGGCCCACTCGTGATTGGCGACGTGATGTATGTGCACACGCCGTTCCCGAATATCGTCTACGCGCTTGATCTCAAGAACGATGGCAAGATCCTCTGGAAATACGAACCAAAGCAGGATCCGAACGTCATTCCGATCATGTGCTGCGACACCGTCAACCGTGGCGTCGCCTATGGTGACGGCAAGATCATCCTGTATCAGGCCGACACGATGGTCACGGCGCTCGACGCCAAGACCGGCGAGGTCGCCTGGCAAGCCCAAAACGGCGAGAAAATCGACGGAAGTCTCTCCGAGTCCGGAACCTCCGCACCCATGGTGGTCAAGGACAAGGTGATCGTCGGCATATCCGGTGCCGAGTTTGGAGTTCGCGGTCATCTTACCGCGTACAATCTCAGCGATGGCAAGCTTGCCTGGCGAGCCTATTCGACAGGACCGGATTCGGAAACATTGATCGACCCGGAAAAGACCACGCACCTCGGCAAGCCGGTGGGCAAGGACTCCGGGATGAACACCTGGGAAGGCGAGCAGTGGAAGACCGGTGGCGGAACGACGTGGGGCTGGTACGCCTATGATCCGGAACTCAACCTGATCTATTACGGCACTGGAAATCCCTCGACCTGGAACCCCAACCAGAGACCCGGCGACAACCGTTGGTCGATGACGATCTTCGCGCGCGATGCCGACACGGGTATGGCCAAGTGGGCCTATCAGATGACGCCTCATGACGAGTGGGATTACGACGGTGTCAACGAAATGATCCTCGTCGACGACATGGAGATCGACGGACAGCCGAGGGACGTGCTCGTGCATTTCGACCGGAACGGCTTCGCCTATACGCTCGACCGCGCGACGGGTGAACTTCTTGTTGCCAAGAAGTACGACCCGACGGTGAACTGGGCGACCGAGGTCGTGATGGATCCCAACAGTGACCAGTACGGGCGTCCACAGGTGGTAGACCAGTACTCGACCGAGCATAACGGCGAGGACGTCAACACCACGGGCGTCTGCCCGGCGGCGCTTGGAACGAAAGACCAGCAACCGGCGGCCTATTCGCCGAAGACGAAACTGTTCTACGTCCCGACCAACCATGTCTGCATGGATTATGAGCCGTACAGGGTAAGCTACACGGCCGGCCAGCCCTATGTGGGCGCGACCGTGAAGATGTATCCCACGCCCAACAGCCACGGCGGCATGGGCAACTTCATTGCGTGGGACGCGGCCAAGGGCGAGATCGTCTGGTCGAAACCGGAGCAGTTCTCGGTGTGGTCGGGTGCGCTGGCAACGGAAGGCGACGTCATCTTCTACGGCACGCTCGAGGGCTACATCAAGGCGGTGGATCCGGAAGGTAACGAGCTCTACAGGTTCAAGACGCCCTCCGGCATCATCGGCAATATCAACACCTTCGAGCATGACGGCAAGCAGTACGTTGCCGTTCTGTCGGGCATAGGCGGCTGGGCCGGTATCGGTCTCGCCGGAGGACTTCTCGGAGCCGAGGGTGCAGCAGCCTGGCAACAGGCGGTCGCCGGTGAGAGAGCTCCGACCGAGGAAAGCGAAAGCATCGCCACGGCAGGACTGGGTGCGGTAGGTGGCTACGCAGCATTGGCAGACTACACGACGCTTGGCGGGCAACTGACGGTGTTCGGCCTTCCGGATTGATAACGGGCCGCAGACTCCCAGCCACGCGAGAGCCCGGAGCATCGGGCTCTCGCTTTTCAGGTGTCAATCTCAAGCCGCCAGTGGACAAGAGTGGACCGTGGCGACCGACAGAGAGGTAGTGAATGTCACGAGGCTTCATCATTTCGGCGCTTGCCGTGGTTCTTGTTGCATTTGCCAACAGCGCGGCCCAAGCTCAGGACACCAAGGAAAAGGCAGCCAGCGTCACGGAGGAAGACGGCAAACACTTCGATGCCGAAGGCAATCCGACATTCAAGATCGAAAACGGCGTCGTCGATTGGTACACGTTCAGTGGATATCGACGCTATCATGCCGATTGTCATGTCTGCCACGGACCAGACGGCGTCGGGTCTTCCTATGCGCCGGCTTTGACGGAATCGATGAAGAACATCGACTACGGAACATTCCTTTCGATCGTCGCGGAGGGTCGCAAGAATCTCAGCGCCGGTAAGGAGTCCGTGATGCCGGCGTTCGGCGACAACAAGAATGTCTACTGCTATCTCGACGACATTTACATTTACCTGCGTGCCCGCGCTGTCGGCGCTGCGCCGCGAGGTCGTCCGCCGAACAAGGCCGACAAGCCCGAAGCGGCGGCGGCCTATGAAGCGTCCTGCATGGGTGGATGATATGGCGCTCGGCATCCAATGGACGTACAGGACGGCCGTAATCGCCATTATCATGGTGGCGCTGCTGCCGTTGCAGGTCCGTTCTCAGAGTGCCGGGCTCGGCGCTGCCGGCGAATTGGTCGACCCGGACAGGTTGCGGGTCTGCGCCGACCCGTCCAACATGCCTTTCTCGGACAAGAGCGGCGAGGGGTTCGAGGACAAGCTCGCCGCGATGGTCGCGGCCGGCACAGGTCGAAGCTCTGTCGCCTATACGTGGTTTCCCTCGGTCACTGGATTTGTGCGCAATACCCTCAACGCCAATCGCTGCGACATCATCATGGGCTATGCGCAAGGGGACGAACTCGTCCAGAATACCAATGCTTATTATCGCTCCGCCTATGTGCTGCTTTACAGGAAGGATGGCGATCTCGCCGGCGTGGACACGCTCTCCGATCCGAGGCTTGCCGACAAGAGGATCGGCGTAGTCCTTGGTACGCCACCCTCCGCCAACATGGCGGCGGCAAATCTGATGCGGAAGGCGAAGGTCTATCCGCTCGTCGTCGACACGCGGGTAGCGCCGTCGATGGCCGAGGTGATGATCCGGGACATCGCGGCCGGCGTGATTGACGCCGCCGCCGTCTGGGGGCCGATGGCAGGTCATTATGCCCGCAAGTCGCCAGTCGAATTGGCGCTCGTGCCCTTGACCAGGGAAAAGGGCGGTTCGCGCATGAGCTATCGGATCACGATGGGCGTACGGCCGTCGGACCAGGAATGGAAACGGACACTCAACACCTTTATCAGGGATAACCAGGAGGACATCAACGCGCTCTTGCTCTCGTATGGTGTCCCGCTTCTCAATGAGCAAGGCGAGATGATCACGGAGTGATATTCGGGTACCTGGCAGGTCATCTCTATCCGCGGACCGCCACCCTTTGGAGGTCTTGCAAAAGGATCCGTCCTGGACAGAGATGATGTTCAAGGGAGGATGGAGATATGGATGTACGCGCTGCCGTTGCCAGCGAGGCCGGCAAACCTCTGGAAGTGATGACGGTGCAACTCGAAGGCCCGAAGGCCGGCGAGGTGCTCGTCGAGATCAAGGCGACCGGCATCTGCCACACCGACGATTTCACCCTCTCCGGTGCCGATCCGGAGGGGCTGTTTCCGGCCATCCTCGGCCATGAGGGCGCCGGCATCATCGTCGATGTCGGCCCCGGCGTCACCAGCGTGACGAAGGGCGATCACGTCATTCCGCTCTACACGCCGGAATGCCGCTCCTGCCCGTCCTGCCTGTCGCGCAAGACCAATCTCTGCACCGCCATCCGCGCCACCCAGGGGCAAGGGTTGATGCCGGACGGCACCTCGCGCTTCTCGCTCGACGGCGAGAAGCTGCACCACTATATGGGCTGCTCGACCTTTTCGAACTTCACCGTGCTGCCGGAGATCGCCGTCGCCAAGGTCAACCCGGACGCCCCGTTCGACAAGATCTGCTATATCGGCTGCGGCGTCACCACCGGCATCGGCGCCGTCATCAACACGGCCAAGGTCGAGATCGGTTCGACGGCGATCGTCTTCGGTCTCGGCGGCATCGGTTTGAACGTCATCCAGGGGCTCAGGCTCGCCGGCGCCGACATGATCATCGGCGTCGATCTGAACAACGACAAGAAGCCCTGGGGCGAGAAGTTCGGCATGACCCACTTCGTCAACCCGAC